>NZ_CP034835.1:2997500-4496250 GCF_004014715.1 Pseudoalteromonas sp. R3 | reverse complement strand
AAATGCTTGTTTATTATCATAAATACATAGGTGGAAGCCGGGTATTATGAGGGGATCTTATCCACAACATCAATATTGACTTTTTTAAAATTCAGGATCTTTCCCAGAAACAAACTCATCCGCTTGTTTTTATTGACATTTTATTTTTCACCCTGTTTACTGATCTTAGCAAAAATACGCCAAGATCTCACCAAAAAAACACGATCATTTTAAGTTTTCCAAAGGATGTTGCCACTTTTCACCCAAGGCATGTGGAAAACCCAACTTTGATCCGATCTGAGTTGATCACACTCAACCACCGCTCAGATCCGATCTATATAAAGTGCCGGATCGCTAATGGGAGAATTTAGATCACACTCTATTCTTTATATAGGTATAATGTGGTTCGTTTTTCTCTGGAGATAGCAAGGTGAATGACCGTTTTTTGTTATTTCTGGCTAAAATCTATGCTTGATGGCGCGATTATGATTGACTTTCCTACGCCGCGGCATTAATATCTCGCGCTCGCAATGGCACCTGTGCCAGGATCGCGACCTGCATAGGATGTTTTAAACTTTAACCGATCGGATGGATTAGTTATGAAAAGAACTTTTCAACCTAGCGTTCTTAAACGCAAGCGTACTCACGGTTTCCGTGCACGTATGGCAACGAAGAATGGCCGTAAAGTACTAGCGCGTCGTCGTGCTAGAGGCCGTAAAGTACTTTCTGCTTAATATATAAGTGGAAGACTTTAGCTTCAGCAGGGAGTTACGTCTGTTAACTCCCTCGCATTACTCCCGAGTTTTTAACGAACCCGCTCGCGCAGCCACTCCTTATTTTACACTCTTAGCTAAACCCAATGATGTCGGACATCCACGTCTGGGACTCACTGTTGCTAAAAAACGCTGTAAAAAAGCCTGCCAACGCAATCGCATTAAACGTCTTGCCCGTGAAAGCTTTCGCCTAAACCGTCATAAACTGGACAATATTGATATTGTACTGATGGTCAAAACCGGCGTAGACGAGCAAACCAATGAAGAGCTCAGCAAACAACTGGCAAAATTATGGCGCAAAGTAAATGAGCGCTGTAAACCCGGAGCACCTAAGCCCCCACCTCATAAACGCCACAATAAAAAGCGTCCTGCGTCTAAACAGCGTAGCCCCAAACAGTCTTAACATCACAATACACTAATATATGCTGATTTATCGTGTCTGCACACTCTAAGCCAGCGCTGTATTTGCTGTGCCACTTACATACTCAATTTACGTAACAGTATGATGTTACTCATTTGCACTATAACCAATGAAAACGACGATTGGTCGAGTTCATCTTACAGTGAATTCGCTAAAATCGCATGGGGCTCAATGGCTATTTTGACCCCGATAAGGTAAAGTTAGCTCACCTTTTAATCGCCAATTTTCCTTCTTTATTTGGGAGTTGGTTATCAGTCTGACGGCAATTACATGAATCACTCCCCTTCCACAGTATCATCGCGCTTAGTGCGGCGTTGTAAAACGTGGATCCGGTGGCCCTTGTCGGTATGTCAAAGACTGATCAAAACACTGCTATTAGGTGTGATCCGTTTTTATCAGCGCTGTATTAGTCCGCTGCTGGGACCACACTGTCGCTTTACCCCAACCTGCTCTCACTATGCAATTCAGGCAATTAATTTACATGGAATTGCAAAAGGGAGTTGGTTAGCGCTTAAACGCATATTAAAATGTCACCCTTTAAGTGCAGGCGGGTCTGATCCCGTGCCTGCTAAATCAACGCAAGATAAACAACACGAGAAATAAGAGCTGTTATGGAATCGCAACGCACGTTTTTATTTATCGGCTTGCTGCTGGTTACCTTTTTACTCTTTACAGAGTGGTCAAAGGAACAAACCGCAGCCAATGCTGATACCAGTGCCGTCACACAACAAGTGGCCGGCCCCGCAAACAATGACCAGGCCGACGTACCGGCTTCCAGTCAGGCTGATGTGCCAATGCAGGCCACTGTGGCTACTCGCTCAGTCATTTCGGTAACCACCGATGTACTGGCAGTGAAAATCGACACCCGTGGCGGTGACATTGTTGAGGCGAAATTACTACAGCACGCCGAAACCCATGGCAGCGACCAACCTTACCTGTTACTGGGAGAGTTTGAAGGCAAAGAGTACTTTGCACAAAGTGGTTTGATTGGTCTGAATGGCCCGGATGCATCAAGCCAGGGCCGCCCGGTCTATCAAAGCGAACAAACCAGCTACACATTAAACGGTGATGAACTGCGTGTACCGCTGACGTTTGTTGACAGCAAAGGCGTGCAGTTCAGCAAAACCTTTGTATTCAAGCCGGGCCAGTATGATGTCGCGCTGGAATACGATGTGACTAACCCAACGGCTGATCCTGTTCAGGTGCAACTGTATACCCAAATCAAGCGCACGGTTCAGGAAAAAGGCAGCATGGTTGACCAGACTTATCTGGGCGCAGCCTATGGCACCAGCGAAGAGCCTTATGAGAAATACTCTTTCTCTGATATGGCCGATGCCAACCTGAATAAAAATACTCAGGGTGGTTACGTTGCCTTTATTCAGCACTACTTTGTGAGTGCCTGGGTACCAGATCAGGAAAAGAACAACACCATTTACAGCTCGCTGCGTAATAACAACAGCATCATAGGTGTAAAAGGCGAAGCAACCAATATTCAGGCCAATGGCACTGCACAGCTCACCGCCACTTACTACATGGGTCCAAAAGACACAGACGCGCTGGAAGCGCTTCATGAAGACCTGGATCTGACAGTCGACTACGGTTGGTTATGGTTTATCTCTCAGCCACTACTGAGCCTGCTGAAGTTCCTGCACAGCATTATCGGTAACTGGGGCTTGGCCATCATTGCGATTACCTTAATCGTAAAAACGTTGCTATACCCACTTACCAAAGCGCAATACACCTCTATGGCTAAAATGCGTATGCTACAGCCGAAAATGCAGGCTCTGAAAGAGCGCTATGGCGATGACCGTCAGAAATTTGGTCAGGCAATGATGGAGATGTACCGTAAGGAAAAAGTAAACCCTATGGGTGGCTGCTTCCCACTGTTACTGCAAATGCCTATCTTCCTGGCGCTATTCTATGTATTCCTGGAGTCAACAGAGCTGCGTCATGCCGAGTTTATGCTGTGGCTGACAGACCTGTCTTCAAAAGACCCTTACTATGTACTGCCTATCCTGTTTGGTGCCAGTATGTTCCTGACTCAGAAGCTGCAACCTATGACAGTGACGGATCCAATGCAACAAAAGATGATGACCTGGATGCCGGTTATCTTCTCTGTGTTCTTTATCTGGTTCCCGTCTGGTCTGGTGCTGTACTGGCTGGTCTCTAACCTGATCTCAATTGCCCAGATGCTTTATATCTATCGTGGCATGGAGAAAAAGGGCATGAAAGTCCGCGGTTAATACGCAATACAGATAAACTAGAAACGGTCCATCTCGGGCCGTTTTTTTATGTCCGCCATTACCACCCAACGGCCAGTCTCACAGTCTCACAGTCTCACAGTCTCACAGTCTCACAGTCTCACAGTCTCACAGTCTCACAGTCTCACAGTCTCACAGTCTCACAGTCTCACAGTCTCACAGTCTCACAGTCTCACAGTCTCACAGTCTCACAGTCTCACAGTCTCACAGCTAATCTTAATCATTAAAATCAATATCTTGATAATATTTTAGGCAGATTTTACGCCACTTTGATAGGCAAATTCAGGTTCATGTAGCACGCTGCGCTGCATCTTAACGATTTAGCGAGCACAGTATGTTGGAACCCCCTCTGTTAGACGCATTAAACACATCGCACCTCAGCTGGTGGCTGTTACCACTGGCCTTATTTAGCGGTGTACTGACCAGCTTTACGCCCTGCGTATATCCTCTGCTGCCCATTACCCTGGCTTCACTGACCAGATACCGCACCCAGGCACTGGCACCGCTTCAGTATTGCTGTGGCTTTGCTGCTGTCTATGCCCTGCTGGGTGGACTTGCCGCGTACAGTGGCAGCCTGTTTGGGGTAGTGGCCTCCAATCCCTGGGTACAGGTTGGTTTTGCCAACCTGCTCATTTATCTGGCCCTGGTTAATAAAGGCTGGTTGACTTTTCCGCGCTTACCGGGCCCTGCATTTCAGGGCTCGCAGGGAGCACTGCTAATGGGCATGACCAGTGCACTGGTGGCCGCACCTTGCACTTCTCCGGTGCTCGGTGGTTTGCTGCTGTTTGTGGCCACCAGCGGACAGCCGATATTCGGTGCACTACTGCTATTTAGTTTTGCACTGGGTATGAGCACCCTGCTGTTGCTGGCCGGACTGAGCAGTCAATTGGTGACGCGTTTGCCCCGCGCAGGTGCCTGGCTCAATTACGTACCCACCATCAGTGCGCTGTTACTGCTCATCATGGCGCAATATTTTCTTATTCAGGCCGGCAAGAGCTGGCTATAACGCAAGGAGACCATTATGGAGACGATTATGAAGATATTCCTCACAGGCATCGTATTACTGGCACTATCGTTCACGGCCACGGCAAAGCCTTATCCCCCTTTACAGGCCAGGACATTGGCAGATCAGCCAGTCTCAAGCAGCGGCAAAGTTACCTACCTGAAATTCTGGGCCACCTGGTGCGCCTATTGTGTAGAAGAGATGCCACTGCTCCAGCAGGCCTTTGAAAACAGCAAGGAAAGTTATCAGATCATTGCCGTCAATGTGGGCTTTAATCAGACCGCCGAGGGCGTGAAAACCTATTTAAACCGCTATGGCTATCAGTTTCCCACGGTGTTTGATGCAACAGGCACCCTTACCCGCCAGTACCGGGTAACCGGCACACCTCAGCACATTTTGCTCGATGCCAGTGGCACAGAGATTTACCGCAGCGCCCTGTTCACCGATGAGCTCAGACAACACCTGACGGCACTGACAGGAGCCAAGCAATGAAATTACACAACCCGATCACCCTATTGCTTAGCCTGACTATGTTTTTGCTCAGTCAGCAGTCAATCGCCGCCCCGGTTGAGTACATATTTATTACCCTCTGGGATGAGTACGTGCAGCAAACCTCCTTGCCCGAGCCACACCCTAATATCGAGCGTCGCTTCCTTCACCCGGACATCAACATAGATAAACCCAGTGTGGATCAATTTACCGCCTTGTTTCCGGTCTATGACGGCCTGCAAATAGACACCCACAATCAGCTGGCGATCCGCTATGGCGTGAGACAAACTCCCTATCGGCTGGTGGTTGAGGGCAACCAAGTACGCCAACGGGAGGCGCTAAGCAAGGCCCCAACTAAAGCACACGCAGACCTGCCCGCTCAGGATAAAACGCTTCAAACCTTGTCCGGACAACCCTTTAACCCCGCCAGCCCGGGTGCAGGCTTTCGGGTGTTATTCTTCAGCGACAGCCTGTGTCCGTTTCAGCATATCCCGAATTGTGAGCGCAGGATCGCACAGAATAACCACCTGTCAGCCAAGATCGACTACCCGGTGGTCACCGTGATCAAACCGTTTTATGTGGATCACACTCAGGTCAGTGCCTATCAGCAACGCTTTAACGTTAATCATGAGATCGTTTTTGACAGCCACAATCAGCTGTTCAGGCGCTTTGAGGTGACTGACTTACCCTACTGGGTAGTGCAAAACAGGCAAGGCAAGGTGGTCTATCGGGCAAATCAGGTGCCGCCTTTTCCTTTATAGGGCCCAGTTGCTCTGACAATACACGCTGTAGGGTTTGTCGATAACAGCTGTCACCAACTCAAATGGCGGCACTATTGCAGCTCTGATCCAGGTAAGCTGATTGATCAGTGCTGCACTATTGGGGCGTGTGGCCAGTTGATCGCTTAACTGCTTTGACAAGGCATGATCATGAACCATAAAAGCCGCAGTCGCGCCATATAACAGTTCCAGGTGACTGGCCTGCTCTGGCGCAGACAATAAAGTCAGTGCCTGTTTCGCCTCACCCCGGCGTAAATGAATATACATACGTGTGTAGCGGGCATAACCCTCAGTCTCAACCAACTTGAGCTGCTGATACACCGCCTGTGCACTTGTCACTAACGCGCCGGCCCGCTCCAGCTCATCTTGCTTTATCAGACTCCACCCCAGCATCAACTGGGCATGCGCAGCGGTGAGTGTGGATACCTGCTCCCAGCCCAGTAACTGCTCAAAGGTTTCTATGGCAGTCGCAAGCCCCGGCGCGCCATCCTGATCCAGTGCACCATCCATAATGGCCATGCCGCGCAACAGCCAGTGTAATTCATAGTGAGGAATAAACTGCGGATCAGGCTCCACCTGTGCCAGATAAGCCTGTGCCTTGTCGCGCTGATGTAGCTGAATATAGAAAAACCCAAGGTAAGTGAGTATTTGCTTTTGCAAGTAGTCATCACCCAGTTCCGATGCAATCTCCAGCGCTTCTAATAAGCTCGGTTCACTCTGTGCAACCGGCACCAGATAGTTCTGCCCATAGGCAAATAAAGCCCGCGCCAGTAAATTGCGCCGAGGCGACTGACGGTAAAAAGCTACCGACTGTGCCAGCACCTGCTTGCTGCGTTCTAAGTCCAGTAAACGCTTGGTTTCGGGCCCGGCGGCGGGCGGATTAGCCAGATAAAAAGCCTGTTGTGCGTCGCGATACGCCAGGGCACGGCTGCCAATTAACGCGTATGCTGAATTCAGCGCCCTGGCGTAAGCATCCCACAGCTGGGTGAGCCAGAACAGGTCGGCCTGTAACTGATACGCTGTGGCCAGTTGCTCCAGCAACTGGTGACGCTGCGCAAGCGTCAGCCCATGCTGCACGGCAGTCTGCGCCTGCGCATAGTCGCCCAGGGCTTTGTTAAACTCAGCCAAGTACAAATAATGGCGCACCCGTATGGCAGGCTCTGCAGCATTCAGATCCATGGCTGCAAATAAGGTTCTCGCCTGAGTCAGCTCACCTTGTTGCCAGGCAATGCGCGCCAGTTCGAGTTGCGCAGCCAGATGTTGCGGATCCTGGGTAAGGGTCGCCTCAAAATAGGATTTAGCCAGTCTATTGCCCTGCTCATCCAGCGCCTGTAGTCCGCGATAATAGTCTTGCGACGCGACCAGCTCCGGCTTACGAGCACTTTGACCATCGGGCAATAAAGCCAGTGCCGCAATGATCTGCTCAGCGACTTCATTAAATCCCACATCCAGCTGCTCAACCACGATTTTTTCCTGCTGCCGGGCGGTATTAACGGTTAGTACGTAGCGCTGTTGCTGACGTGACAATATGAGCTCAACCTGCCTGCTATTATCCTCTTGTGTTAACTGTGCAGCCGGGATCAAACGGTATTCAGATTGCAATCGAGTCGTCAATGCCGCGTGCAGTGCATAGCCCCACCAGGCATTGGCGGCGACCCCGGTTTGGTTGTCCAGAGGCAAAATTGTTAAAGCAGGATGGGCAAGCTGCGCCGACACCGGTGCAGGATCTGTTTCAGTGAACAGGGCAATAACACCGCAACCAATCAGTAAGGTGGCACTTAACAGCGCACTCAATAGCACCTTGTGCTTGTTGTGCTTTGGCTGTGTCAGCGGGCAGATCCACTGATAACCCTGCTGCGGTATGGTACGGATAAAGCTGGGTTGCTGCGCATCATCACCCAGTGCCTGGCGCAGCTCCGCCATACTTTGCGTCAATGCAGCATCGCGAAACTCACCGTGTTGCCACAGGGCCTCCAGTAATGCCTCGCGGGATATTACTTGCTGCGGTCGGGCCAATAAATACTGTAATAACTGAGCAACTTTAGGACGCAGCACCACCACTTGCTGATCTTTTTTTAATACCAAGCTGTCGCTGTCAAAACAATACTGAGCAAATACCACCACACGCTATATCCTTATCTCTGAACCGCCTCTACTATACCTCACAGCGTGCGTTTGCTGTACACTTAGCGCTAATTAGAGTTTGCTTTCAAGGGTCATCATGATCGCACAAGACACCATTGCAGCACAGGCAACCGCACCAGGTCGGGGCGGCGTCGGCATAATCCGCATTTCGGGTACTCTGGCCGAACAAGTTGCCCACACAATTCTGGGCAGATGCCCGAAAACCCGTTACGCAGAATATCTGCCATTCCAAACCCTGCAGGGAGAACAACTCGATCAGGGGATCGCCTTATTCTTTAAAGGCCCGAACTCTTTTACCGGTGAAGATGTGCTGGAGCTGCAAGGCCACGGCGGCCCGGTAGTATTGGACATGCTGCTTAAAGAGATCAGTCAGATTGACGGTGTGCGGCTGGCAAAGCCCGGTGAATTTTCCGAGCGTGCTTTTATGAATGACAAGTTGGATCTGACCCAGGCCGAAGCCATTGCCGATCTGATCAATGCCACCAGTGAACAGGCGGCTAAAAGCGCTCTGCATTCTCTACAGGGTGATTTTTCTAAACACATCAATGCGCTGGTGGAACAAGTGATCCATCTGCGCATGTATGTTGAGGCCGCAATCGACTTTCCAGATGAAGAAATCGACTTTCTTTCCGATGGCAAAGTGGCCGGCGATCTGAGCGCCATCATAGATCAGCTCAGTGTGGTACGCCAACAGGCCAAGCAAGGCAGCATTATGCGTGAAGGCATGAAAGTGGTGATCGCAGGTCGTCCAAATGCAGGTAAATCATCACTGCTCAATGCGCTGGCAGGCCGGGAAGCCGCCATTGTGACCGATATTGCCGGCACCACCCGGGATGTGCTCAGAGAGCATATTCATATTGATGGTATGCCGCTGCACATCATAGATACCGCAGGCCTGCGCGACAGTCCGGATAAGGTCGAACAAATAGGTATTGAGCGCGCCTGGGAAGAGATCCGCGCAGCCGATCATGTGCTATTTATGGTCGATGGCACCGAAACTGACGAAACCGATCCAGCCCGGATCTGGCCAGAATTCATCGAACAACTGCCACAAGGCATGGACATCACAGTGATCCGCAACAAGGTCGATCTCAGTGGTGAAACCACAGGCACCAGTCACGACCATGGCCATGCCCTGATCCGTCTTAGCGCCAAAGACAGTAATGGCATAGATCTGCTGCGTGAACACCTTAAAGCCTGTATCGGCTTCACCGGTGCAACCGAAGGTGGCTTTATGGCGCGCCGCCGTCACCTCGACGCGCTGGAGCGTGCCGCAGAGCACCTGGAAATTGGCCAGACTCAATTAGAAATGCACATTGCCGGCGAGATCCTGGCCGAAGAGCTGCGCCTGACCCAGCAGTATCTCAATGAGATCACCGGTGAATTCACCTCCGACGATCTGCTCGGTAAGATCTTCAGTTCCTTCTGCATCGGTAAATAACCGTTTATTAGCGCAGTGCCGCTCTGGCCTGCGCCCACTCCCACTGCTAGTCACACTTTCCTTATTCACACATTCGCCCTGTTTGGTTTTGCTGATCGGGTGCCATATCGTGCTGCCTGGCCGATTTAATTACACCGTTTTAGTCAAGAATAACGACCATAAACACGCTCCGTCACTGTCGGTATCGACTCTGGTAAGCCCATAAATCGCACACGGCTGCACCGTACGCGACCCTTAAACCCGGCCTTTTGGCGCTGCAGGTTATCAAAGACAGTCCGATCCGGGCTGTGATCCAAAAAAAGATCGCCATTTTTTAGATTATTTTATTATATGGATCAAAGTTTATAGATCCTCTACTTGCATGCACTTTTACCTGTAGATCGACTTATCCCCCAAAACTATCCACAAGCCGAAAAAACAGGTCGGTTTTGCCACTTAAGCGGCCGTTTTAGTCTCATCATATAGCCCCAAAAAACATCAGGATATACGCGGCTTATCCACAACAAGCTCACTGAATTAGCCGCTGGAATACTTTATTAACCTATTGTTTATTAATTAATTATTTAAAAAGCATAGTGCTTTGCACACAAATCAGGCAAGATTTTTTTATCCCAAACTCAGATCAATACTTTACTTCTGTTGTGAGGTCATTAAGATGTCGCGAATAGATCGAAAGTCAGTAATCAGGGTACACCGCGTCATGCGCAATATTGAGATCATCATAGGAAGCCAGATGGGCAGTGCGGAATACGTCGCAGAGCAGCTTGCCGAGCAACTCGATGCCAGTGAATTCAGCACACATCTGCATGAGCAGCCAGATCTGAACGCCTGTCAGCATCCTCTTTGGCTGGTGGTTACTTCCACTTATGGTGCGGGTGATTACCCGGATAACCTGCTGCCTTTTATAGAGCAACTGACGCAGCATGATGATCTGAGCCACATTCGCTTTGCCGTGGTGGGCATTGGCGACTCAAGTTATGACACCTATAACCTGGCCGCCAGTAATTGTGCGCAGTTACTGACAGACAAAGGCGCGCAGCAGCTTTTACCGGTATTAAAGGTCGATGTACAAGATGAAGCTTTGCCGGAAGATGCAGCCATTGCCTGGTTACCAGAGCTAACACAGCAGCTGAGCCTGGCAGCGCAGTAAGGTATATGGATCTGCATTAAGATCTTTTACACAGAAGTTATTCACAAAATAGGCCTTTCTTAGATCGCATTGTGGATAACCTTTGATCTAACTGCGGATCTAAGCATACTTATCCATTGGATAGTTTTCATCGGATCTTGCCTTGTGAATAAATAGCCACTTTGATCAAAGCTTTTCATCGTGATGATCCGATCTAATTCACATCATATGATCTGATCTAACTCTTTGGATCAAATAAGGAATACATCGTTATTCACAGATCTGGGCCGATCTAATAGTAAGATCTAATAAAAGATCTTTAAAAAGATCCTTATATATTATTAAGTGATCCTTTTGTGCTGATTAAAATTTAAACGTTTCACTTCTGCGTTTTTCTGGGTAGAATACGCACCCTTTCGAAATTTGCTGGTTGTTTTTAAGTAGGATCCCGTAAATGATTTATCACGAACATTTTGACGTTATCGTTGTTGGTGGTGGTCATGCTGGTACTGAGGCGGCGTTGGCTGCAGCACGTATGGGCATGAATACCTTATTGTTAACACACAATATGGACACCCTGGGACAGATGTCCTGTAACCCAGCGATCGGCGGGATCGGAAAAGGTCATCTGGTAAAAGAGATCGATGCTTTAGGTGGCGCAATGGCCAAAGCGATCGACAAAGGCGGGATCCAGTTCCGTACTTTGAACTCTTCTAAGGGCCCAGCTGTAAGAGCAACACGTGCTCAGGCGGATCGCGCTCTGTATAAAGCGGCGATCCAGGAGATCTTGCAAAATCAGGATAATCTGAAGATCTTCCAGCAATCGTGTGATGATCTGATCGTTGAGCAGGATCAGGTTAAGGGTGTTGTCACTCAGATGGGACTGCGCTTTAGTGCACAAACAGTGGTACTAACGGTGGGTACTTTCTTGGGTGGTCAGATCCACATCGGTCTGGAGAACTTCAAAGGTGGTCGTGCTGGCGATCCCCCTTCTATTGCATTGGCACAACGTCTACGTGAATTGCCATTCCGCGTTGATCGACTGAAAACGGGCACACCACCTCGTATCGATGCGCGTACTGTAGACTTTTCAGTGATGCAGGCGCAGCCAGGTGATACGCCAACGCCGGTATTTTCGTTCATGGGTAAAGCGTCGGATCATCCACAACAGATCCCCTGCTATATCACTTATACCAACGAGAAAACCCATGATGTGATCCGTGATAACTTGCATCGCTCGCCTATGTATGCCGGTGTGATTGAAGGGATCGGACCTCGTTACTGCCCGTCTATTGAAGACAAGATCGTCCGCTTTGCGGATAAAGAAAAGCATCAGATCTTTGTTGAACCTGAAGGGCTGACTTCCTATGAGCTATATCCGAACGGCATTTCCACCAGCCTGCCATTTGATATTCAGTTAGAGATTGTGCGTTCAATCCAGGGTTTTGAAAATGCGCACATTTGTCGTCCTGGTTATGCGATTGAGTATGATTTCTTCGATCCGCGTGACCTGAAGCAGTCTCTGGAAACCAAATTCATTAATGGTCTGTTCTTTGCCGGCCAGATCAATGGTACGACTGGATATGAAGAAGCCGGTGCACAAGGTTTGATAGCAGGTATGAATGCGGCCTTGCAAGTAAAAGGTCAGGAAGCCTGGACACCACGCCGCGATCAGGCCTATACCGGTGTTTTGATCGACGACCTGGCAACTCTTGGGACCAAAGAACCCTATCGTATGTTTACCAGCCGAGCTGAATATCGTCTGCTGTTGCGTGAAGACAATGCGGATCTGCGCCTGACAGAGAAAGGGCGTGAGCTGGGTCTGGTTGATGATGAACGCTGGGCGGCATACAACAATAAGTTGGAAGTGATGGAACAGGAAACGCAACGACTGCGCAATACCTGGATCCACAAAGATCACCCGGCGCTTTCGCAGGTGAACGAATTACTGAAATCGCCATTAACCCGTGAAGCCAGTTTAGAAGATCTGATCCGTCGTCCGGAAGTCAGCTACAAAGATCTGATGCAGATTGAAGGCCTGGCGAGCGACCAGGAGAATATTCAGGCGCTGGAACAGGTTGAGATCCAAACCAAGTACGCGGGCTATATTGCGCGTCAGCAAGACGAGATCAACAAACAGCTGCGCCATGAAGAAACCTTGCTCCCAGGAGAGTTTGATTATAGTCAGGTCAGTGGTCTGTCAAATGAGGTGGTTGCTAAGCTCTCAGAAGCCAGGCCACAAACAATTGGCCAGGCGTCTCGTATTTCTGGTATCACCCCTGCTGCGATTTCGCTATTATTAGTGTATCTGAAAAAGCAAGGGTTGTTGCGCAAGTCTGCGTAACAACAAACGGAAGACTGTGTTATTAGAACAACTTACAGCCCTGTTAGCCCACACGGACATCACGCTAACTGAACAGCAAAAGCAGCAGCTCGTCGATTATGTCGGGCTGCTCGACAAATGGAACAAAGCCTACAACCTGACTTCAGTGCGCGATCCTCAGGAAATGATGGTTAAGCACATCATGGATTCTCTGGTGGTTGCGCCTCATCTGAGTGGTAGAAACTACATTGATGTGGGCACCGGACCGGGACTACCCGGGATCGTACTGGCTATTGCCCTGCCTGATACACAATTTGTCCTGCTCGACAGCCTTGGTAAACGTGTACGTTTTTTAACTCAGGTAAAACATGCGCTTGGACTGGAAAACGTCACACCAGTTCAGTCTCGTGTTGAAGAATATCAACCAAGTGTTAAATTAGACGGTGTACTGAGCCGTGCATTTGCCTCGCTGCAAGACATGGTTCAGTGGTGTGGACATCTGGTCGATGACGAAGCCCGCTTTTTGGCATTAAAAGGCCAATTTCCGCAGCAGGAACTGGATAGCCTGCCCGCCGGTGTGACCCTGGAAAGTGATATCAGCTTACAGGTTCCCGAGCTGGATGGTGAACGTCATTTAATCATTCTGAAAAAAGACTAGTATTCGAGGACATAGTGGCTAGAGTCATTGCGATTGCAAACCAAAAAGGCGGTGTGGGGAAAACCACCACTGCGGTCAACCTGGCAGCCTCCATGGCAGCTACCAAACGTAAGGTCCTGCTGATAGATCTGGATCCGCAAGGCAATGCGACCATGGGGAGCGGCGTTGACAAATATGGCGAAGTGGCAACCATTTACGATCTTTTAATTGAAGAGACCCCAATTCAGGACGTGATCAGCAAAGAAACGTCCGGTGAATACCATTTAATTGCCGCCAACGGTGATGTTACCGCGGCTGAAGTCAAACTGATGGAATTGTTTGCCCGTGAAGTGCGTTTGCGTAATGCACTTGAATCGGTGCTGGATCAGTATGATTTTATTTTTATAGATTGTCCGCCTTCATTGAATATGTTGACGGTCAATGCCATGGCCGCGGCAGATTCTGTGATGGTGCCTATGCAGTGCGAATATTATGCACTGGAAGGACTAACGGCTTTGATGGATACCATTACGCAGCTATCTAAGCTGGTAAATCCACATTTACAGATTGAAGGGATCCTGCGCACTATGTACGATCCGCGTAACCGCCTGGCGAATGATGTATCTGAGCAGCTAAAACAGCATTTTGGCGAAAAAGTATACCGCACCGTGATCCCACGTAACGTGCGCCTTGCTGAAGCCCCAAGTTTTGGTGCGCCGGCGATGTACTATGACAGAGCATCCAGTGGTGCTAAAGCCTATCTGGCACTGGCCGGAGAAATGCTCCGCCGTCAGGAAAAACAAGCAGCAGCTGTTGCCTAAGAGGAAGAAAAACAATGTCGGTGAAAAAACGTGGTTTGGGTCGAGGTCTGGATGCCTTGTTGAGTTCGGCAAAACCTGCTGCCCCTCAGCCTGCCCAGCCTGAAGTCACGCAAACCCAGAGCACTGAACGTGCCGTTGAACCCGAGCAGGCCCCGCTGAGCAATGAGGTGACCGATCAGGAATTACAGCGGTTACCCATCGAGTATTTGCAACGTGGTAAATATCAGCCGCGCAAAGATATGTCAGAACAGGCACTGGAAGAGCTTGCCAGCTCAATTCGGGCTCAAGGGGTATTGCAACCGATAGTGGTGCGCCCGATTGCAGAAAATCAGTTTGAGATCATCGCCGGTGAGCGACGCTGGCGTGCTGCACAGCTGGCTGAACTGGATGTGGTGCCCTGTATCATTAAAGATGTCGCCGACGAAGCCGCGGTGGCCATTGCCCTGATTGAGAACATTCAGCGTGAAGATCTTAATGCTATGGAAGAAGCGGTCGCTCTTGATAGATTACTGAACGAGTTTGAACTGACGCATCAGCAGGTCGCCGACGCCGTGGGTAAATCTCGAACTACAGTGACAAATTTACTTCGTCTCAATAATCTCAATGATGATGTAAAAATCTTGTTGGAGCATGGGGATATTGAGATGGGTCATGCGCGTTGTTTGCTTGCCCTGACTGGTGAGCAGCAATCTGAAGCCGCCAGAACTGCCGTTGCGAAAGGGCTGACAGTACGAGAGACCGAGAAACTGGTGCGCACGATGCTGGAGCCCGTGGAGAAAAAACCAGCAAAAGAGAAAGATCCGGACGTTAAACTGCTTGAGCAACAACTAGCAGAGAACCTAGGAGCCAAAGTGGAGATAAATTATAACCAAAAAGGCAAAGGTAAGTTGGTGATTTCTTATGCAAATTTAGACGAATTAGACGGAATTTTGGGGCGTATCCAGCCCGATTTTCAACAACCCTCCTAATCTTACCTTTAAAGGCGAAATGGGCGCTCGAAAAGCGTTACATTTCGTCTCGTCAAGTTGCAAATTGAGCAGAAATAAGTATAATTTCGCCAGTTTTCTAGCCCTGATAAAATTTAGCGTCATTAAGGTTAAATATAAGTGACTCATTCGTTAGCAAGCCCGTATCGGCGTGCCGCATTAAAAGGTGTTTTGTATCAGGGTCTCGTAGCTATCATTGCTGCAGTAATAGTTTTTATTGGTTGGGGAGTAGAAGCAGGCCTGTCGGCGTTGGCTGGCGGTGCGGTGCTGGTACTCCCTAATTTTGTATTTGCCGCCTATGCATTCAGATTTATGGGTGCGAGCAAGGCAAATCAAGTGTATTCCTCTTTGAAACGAGGAAACGGATTAAAATTTTTGCTAACTGTTGTGCTTTTTGCGCTCATTTTTAAGCATTTTTCAGTGGTTATGTGGCCGTTTTTCGGCACGTATATGCTGGTGATGCTGACACAATGGTTGGTTCTGATTTTTTTTAATCATTAACTTTTAGGATAAAACAATGGCTGCAGAAGAAGTGACTCTATCGAGCCATATTCAGCACCACTTGACCAATGCCAAGATGTGTTCGACCGATGCCGGTCTGGCCTTCAATAAAGCATGTGCGGACAGTGGTTTCTGGACATGGCATATAGATACCCTCGCATGGTCCATCGGTTTAGGTCTTATTTTCTTATGGATCTTCCGAAGTGCCGCTAAAAAATCCACCACAGGCGTTCCTGGTAAATTCCAGTGCTTTATTGAAATGGTTGTTGAGCTCGTTGGTGATAACGTGCGAGACACTTACCATGGCAATAGCAAGCTGATCGCGCCTTTGGCCCTGACTATCTTTGTCTGGGTGTTCTTAATGAACTTGATGGATTTGGTTCCAGTTGATTTCCTACCAGCTTTCGCCGGCTTTGTTGGTGAGCAAGCATTTGGTATGGACCCACATGATGTTTACATGAAGATTGTACCGACCACAGACGTGAATATGACTGCTGCACTGGCACTGGGCGTATTTATTCTGATGATCGGGTATTCAATCCGCATTAAAGGCCTGGGCGGCTTCATTGGTGAGCTTACGCTTCACCCGTTCAGCTCTAAGAACAAATTAGTGATGGTTATCCTGATCCCATGTAACTTGCTACTTGAAACAATCGCATTGGTTGCTAAGCCTTTCTCGCTGGCACTGCGTTTGTTCGGTAACTTGTATGCAGGTGAGATGATCTTCATCCTGATCGGTGCAATCGGCCTGATGCAGCTTCCACTGCACTTTGTATGGGCTGTGTTCCACATCATGGTAATCGTACTGCAAGCATTCGTATTTATGATGCTAACTATCGTTTACCTCAGCATGGCTAGCACAAAAAGCCACTAATTAGCTGAAAAAATAGAATTTTTTAAACTTTAACTTTAATTTACTATTGAAACTTTGGAGATAAAAATGGAAATCGCAGTTGCTATTAAACTTATCGCTGTTGCTCTACTAATCGGTTTTGGTGCAATCGGTACTGCACTAGGCTTCGGTAACATGGGTGGTAAGTTCCTAGAAGCATGTGCTCGTCAGCCTGAGCTTGCGCCTCAACTACAAGTTAAAATGTTCATCCTAGCTGGTCTTATCGATGCCGTAGCAATGATCGGTGTAGGTATCGCTATGTACATGTTGTTCGCTCTTTAATATTGCAAAATACCTGAAACGAACAACTGTCAAGTAAGGAGGAGCGGTCGTGAACTTAAACGCCACTCTAATAGGTGAATTAATCGCATTTGTGGTCTTCGTATGGTTCTGTATGAAGTTCGTATGGCCACCACTAAATGGTGCGATTGAAGCTCGCCAGAAGAAAATCGAAGATGGATTAGCTGCCTCTGACAAAGCTGAAAAAGACCTTGAGCTAGCGCGCGAAAAAGCCGCTGAACAGCTTAAGGAAGCGAAAACTCAGGCTGCTGAAATCATCGAACAAGCTAAAAAGCGTGCAACGCTGATTGTTGACGAAGAGACAACTCGTGGTCAGCAAGAGCGTGAGAAAATCATTGCTCAGGGACACTCTGAGATCGAATCTGAGCGCAACCGCGTGAAAGAAGAGCTACGTCAACAAGTAGCGACTCTGGCTGTGGTTGGTGCAGAGAAGATTTTAGAGCGTGAAATCGATCAAGCCGCACACAGTGACATCGTTGAAAAACTTGTCGCTGAGCTTTAAGTAGGGGTATGAGCATGTCTGAATTGACTACTATCGCTCGCCCATACGCTAAAGCGGCTTTTGAACTTGCCGTTGAGAAAGGCACAGTTGAAGCTTGGAATGAAATGCTGTTCTTCGCAGGCCAGGTGGCCCGCGATGAACAGGTTCAGGCACTGTTAGGTGGCATTGCCACCGAAGCAGAGCAGTCTGATGTATTCATCAAGCTATGCGCTGAGCAACTCAACGAACAAGGCCAAAATCTTATCAAGCTGATGGCCGAAAATGAGCGTTTAGCCGCCATGCCAGCTGTTGCAGATTTGTTTGCTGAATTAAAAGCAGACTATGACAAAGAAATCGACGTTAACGTCGTTTCAGCAGCAGCGCTTGCCGAAGATGCGCAAGCAAAATTGGTCGCGGCACTTGAGAAACGTTTCGCACGCAAAGTTAAGCTGAATTGTAGCATCGACGAAACCATCGTAAGTGGTCTGGTCATTAAAGCCGGCGATACCGTTATTGACGGGTCTATTCGCGGCAAGTTAGATCGTCTTGTGACGACGCTACAATCGTAATTGGGAAAAAGAGCATGCAACTTAATTCCACAGAAATTTCTGCACTGATCAAGCAACGCATTGAGCAGTTTGAAGTTGTAAGTGAAGCGCGTAACGAAGGTACTATCGTATCTGTTACCGACGGTATCATCCGCATCCACGGTCTTGCTGACTGTATGCAGGGTGAGATGATCGAGCTTCCTGGCAACCGTTATGCTATCGCATTGAACCTTGAGCGCGACTCAGTAGGTGCGGTAGTAATGGGTCCATACGCTGACCTTAAAGAAGGCGTAAAAGTTAAATCAACAGGTCGTATCCTTGAAGTACCAGTAGGCCGTGGCCTGCTAGGTCGTGTTGTAAACACACTAGGTGAGCCGATTGACGGTAAAGGCGCGGTAGACAACGATGGTTTTGAGCCAGTTGAAAAAATCGCACCGGGCGTAATCGAGCGTCAATCAGTAGACGAGCCAGTACAAACTGGTTATAAGTCTATCGACTCTATGATCCCAGTTGGTCGTGGTCAGCGTGAGCTAGTGATCGGTGACCGTCAGACTGGTAAAACAGCACTGGCTATCGATGCTATCATCAACCAAAAAGACACAGGCGTTAAGTGTGTGTACGTTGCGGTTGGTCAAAAAGCTTCTACCATTGCTAACGTAGTACGTAAACTAGAAGAGCACGGCGCTCTTGAGAACACCATTGTTGTTGTTGCTTCAGCATCTGAGTCTGCTGCACTACAATTCCTGGCACCGTTCTCTGGTTGTACTATGGGTGAATACTTCCGTGACCGTGGTGAAGACGCGCTAATCGTATATGATGACCTGTCTAAGCAAGCTGTTGCTTACCGTCAGATTTCACTACTACTTAAGCGTCCGCCGGGCCGTGAAGCTTACCCAGGTGACGTATTCTACCTTCACTCACGTCTGCTAGAGCGTGCATCACGTGTTAACGCTGATTACGTTGAGAAATACACTAACGGTGAAGTGAAAGGTCAAACAGGTTCATTGACGGCATTGCCAATCATTGAAACTCAAGGTGGTGACGTTTCTGCATTCGTACCTACCAACGTTATCTCAATCACCGACGGTCAGATCTTCCTAGAAACTGACTTGTTCAACGCAGGTATCCGTCCAGCGGTTAACGCTGGTATCTCGGTATCTCGTGTAGGTGGTGCAGCGCAAACTAAAATCGTTAAGAAACTAGGTGGTGGTATCCGTCTAGCGCTAGCTCAGTACCGTGAACTAGCGGCGTTCTCTCAGTTCGCTTCTGACCTTGACGATGCAACACGTGCCCAGCTTGAGCACGGTGAGCGCGTAACAGAGCTAATGAAGCAGAAACAGTACGCACCAATGTCTGTTGCTGACATGTCTCTGTCTCTATTCGCTGTTGAGAAAGGCTACCTGAAAGACATCGAAATCAACAAAGTACTTGATTTTGAAGCAAGCCTTATCGCATTCGCGAAAAGCGAATACGCAGCGCTAATGACTCAAATCAATGAAACTGGTAACTACAACGCCGAGATCGAAGCGCAGCTGAAAGAACTTCTTGAGAAGTTCAAGTCTACGCAAACTTGGTAATGTGTTATGAAGGTGAGTAGTTAGCTACTCACCCAGATTCGGAGAAAGAGTCATGGCCAGCGGAAAAGAGATAAAAAGCAAGATCGGGAGTATCAAGAATACTCAAAAGATCACCAGCGCAATGGAGATGGTTGCCGCTTCTAAAATGAAGAAGGCACAGGAACGCGTCGCGTCCAGCCGCCCATACGCTGAAAACTTACGCAAAGTGATCGGTCGTATTGCTCAGGCTAACCTTGACTTCCAACACCCGTTCTTAATCGAGCGTGAGGTGAAGCGAGTAGGTTACATTGTTATCTCTACTGACCGTGGTCTTTGTGGCGGCTTGAACTCAAACGAGTTTAAGCGTGTAGCGAAAGACGTTAAAGCGTGGAAAGAAAAGGGTGTTGATGCAACATTTGCAACCCTGGGTGGCAAAGCTGCCGGTTTCTTTAAACGTTTTGGCGGTGAGCTTGAAGCCAAAAAAGCCGGGTTAGGAGATGCGCCTTCTGTTCAGGACGTAATCGGTCCTGTATCTGTGATGCTAAAAGCATACGAAGAAGGCAAAATTGATCGCTTATTCGTTGTGTACAACAACTTTGTCAACACAATGAAGCAAGAGCCTGTTATCGATCAGTTATTACCTTTGCCAAAAGCTGAAGAAGAAGTATCAGCTCACGCTTGGGATTACTTATATGAGCCAAACCCAGAGGCGATTCTAGAGACACTACTAGTGCGCTTTATTGAGTCTCAGGTTTACCAAGGTGTAGTTGAGAACGCTGCCTCTGAGCAAGCTGCCCGTATGGTTGCGATGAAAGCCGCAACAGATAACGCAGGTGGCCTGATTGATGAGTTACAGCTGGTATACAACAAGGCGCGTCAGGCTGCAATCACACAAGAGATCAGTGAGATTGTATCTGGTTCAGCTGCCGTGTAACGCTTCGGCAAAGTTTAACGAGAGGAATAGACATGAGTTTAGGTAAGGTCGTCCAAATTATCGGCGCCGTTGTGGACATCGAGTTCCCACAAGACAACGTGCCAGCCGTATATGACGCACTAAAAGTTACAGAAGGCGACCTGGCTGGTTTGACACTAGAAGTGCAACAGCAGCTAGGTGGCGGTGTGGTACGTGGTATCGCACTAGGTAGTACTGACGGTCTGCGCCGTGGTACTTCAGTAGAAGGTACAGCTGAGCCAATCAAGGTTCCAGTTGGTACAGCAACACTTGGTCGTATCATGAACGTACTGGGTGACGCAATTGATGAAGCCGGCCCAATCGGTGAAGAAGAGCGTTGGTCAATCCACCGCGCTGCGCCTTCATACGAAGAGCAAAGCAGCTCAGTTGAGCTACTTGAAACAGGTATCAAGGTAATCGACCTTGTATGTCCGTTCGCTAAGGGTGGTAAAGTTGGTCTGTTCGGTGGTGCCGGTGTAGGTAAAACCGTAAACATGATGGAACTTATCCGTAACATCGCAATCGAGCACAGCGGTTACTCAGTATTCGCCGGTGTTGGTGAGCGTACTCGTGAGGGTAATGACTTCTACCATGAGATGAACGACTCAAACGTACTAGACAAAGTATCGCTAGTATACGGTCAGATGAACGAGCCACCGGGTAACCGTCTGCGTGTTGCACTGACTGGTCTGACTATGGCAGAGAAGTTCCGTGACGAAGGTCGTGACGTACTGTTCTTCGTAGATAACATCTACCGTTACACGCTGGCGGGTACTGAGGTATCTGCACTACTAGGCCGTATGCCTTCAGCGGTAGGTTACCAGCCAACTCTTGCAGAAGAGATGGGTGTACTACAGGAGCGTATCGCGTCTACTAAGACTGGTTCAATCACGTCAATCCAGGCCGTATACGTACCTGCGGATGACTTGACTGACCCGTCACCAGCAACCACGTTCGCGCACCTTGACGCAACGGTTGTACTTTCACGTGACATCGCATCTCTTGGTATCTACCCTGCGGTAGACCCACTGGATTCAACTTCTCGTCAGCTTGACCCGCTAGTAATCGGTAACGAGCACTACGAGACGGCACGTGGCGTTCAGACTGTACTTCAGCGTTATAAAGAGCTGAAAGACATCATCGCGATTCTAGGTATGGACGAGCTATCTGACGAAGATAAGCAAGTTGTATCTCGTGCACGTAAAATCCAGCGTTTCCTGTCTCAGCCGTTCTTCGTTGCTGAGGTATTCACAGGTGCACCTGGTAAATACGTTTCACTGAAAGACACTATCTCTGGCTTCAAAGGCATCTTAAACGGTGAATACGATGACATGCCAGAGCAGGCTTTCTACATGGTTGGCTCAATCGACGAAGCGATCGAAAAAGCCAAAAACATGTAATTAGGGGGTTGTTATGGCAATGACAGTACGCCTTGACGTAGTAAGCGCTGAAAAGAGTTTGTACTCTGGTGACGTGACTGCGATCCAAGTGACAGGTAGTGAAGGTGAGCTGGGTATTCACCCGGGTCACGCGCCACTACTGACTGGCCTAAAACCTGGTATGGTACGTTTAGTAACAGAAGACAAAACTGAAGAGTTTATCTATGTTGCAGGTGGTACGCTGGAAGTTCAACCACAGACCGTAACTGTCCTTGCTGACGTTGCGATCCGTGCGGAAGAGCTTGACGAGCAAGCTGCTGAAGAAGCTAAACGTGAAGCGCAGGCGCAACTGGCTTCAGGCACCGCAGGCGAGCTGGATTACCAGCAAGCAGCGATGCAGCTTGAAGAAGCCCTTGCTCAGCTACGTCTTCTACGCCAGCTGCGCAAATAAGCAGCCACCTATCTGGTTTAAAAAACCCACGCACTGCGTGGGTTTTTTTATGTCTCTCACTCAATACAAGCAATACATGTCGTTAGATACGGCAGCGAGTTACAAAAACAGCCTTTTTGCATGTACCTACAGTTTTGTAAAGTACGACGAAGAGCAGCAGTAGAATGACAATTGAGTTGTATCTGTTTTGATGATAAAAGTAACTTTAGTGTAGCATTTTGTTGCAGCTTTACATCGTCAATTCGGAAATCATCCAGTATGAAACCCAACGCAAACCAGACACAGAGTCGATATATCAGCATTAATTCGTGGCAATTAGATATTGATTATCGCTTGCTAAGTCGCGGTGAGATCAAACGTGAGTTGGAACCCCTTATCTATGAACTGTTGATGTATTTTATCGAACACAATGCGCAACTGGTAAGCAGAAGGGATTTAGTTGATGCCATATGGGGTGGTCGTTTTGTGGATGATAATACCATTAACCGGGCTATTTTTGAGTTGAGAAAAGCGCTTAAACTGCCGCATGATGATGTTCAATATATTAAAACCGTTTATAAAAAGGGCTATAGCTTTCAGGCAAATATAGAGCATCTTACTCCCGCTCAGTGTGGCAGAGACAAAACGGCTCAAGGGATGCTAGAAATGGCCGGCGGACATGCCTGTGTGCCACTCTCAAACGCTGATGAAGCCACAATGACTACCAGGAAAGGGATTCAACACTGGGTAATGTTATTATTCGCGCTAGGGGTTATTTCAGCCTCTGTATTGTTTTTGGCTGCAACCCTTAAACTGGATCTTGTCGAGCCAAAACTGATGCAGCATGAAACTTTATTTTGGGAAAAGGGAACCGTCATTGCGCCTTCGGTGTCTTTCGACAAACAGTGGTTGGCTTTCTCTGCAGATCAAATTGGCGATGGCCGTTTCACGTTAAAGCTACAGAACCTGAGCAATTTAAAAGTGCACAATGTAAACAGTGTTGAATTAACAGACACTTATGCGGTTGGCTGGGCCACGCATAGCCCCGTGTTGTATTTTCAGCGGTTTTTTTATTCACAAGAGCGCTCAGGAGACTGTGAGCTTTGGTCTGCGGACTTTAGTGCAGGGGTTGAGCAGGCGAACTATCAAAAGCTGTTAGACTGCGATACATCCTATCTGATGAGTGTTGGCAGTGTCGATCCCGCCAACTCGATTGTATACACTAAATACCACTATCGGGGTGAACCGGGTCTGTCGGCACTGGTGCAGCGAAATTTGCGCACTGGTATGGAGTTTCAGATCACGTCACCTGATGCAAGTGGAAAAGGGGATTACTTTTTTCACTTTTCTCATAGCGGTACAAAGCTTGCTTTTCTCAGAGAAAAGGAAGAAAAGTCACAGCTATTTCTTGCCAATGTCGATGGAAGTAAACAGCAGAAGTTATTAGATATAAATAACTTTGTTAGTCGTGTGGAGTGGTCAGATAGCGATCAGCATATAGCCTGGTTTGACGCCCTAAGCGCATCTTTGTCACAGTTTTCGCTGGCAAATAATGAATTAGTTTTGCAGCCAATGCGCACCAGTCACCCATTGCAAAGCGTTATTAGTGGCAATCATGACAGCTATATCGCGGTCTCCAAATACAGAGACTTTGATGTCCAGCGCCTTCAGTATATTGCCGGGGAAGTTAAAGCCGTTGCCTACTCAGATTCTATGGTAGATGAAAAGCTGGTTGCCCCTTTTTACACTAAGCGCGGCAGTATTTACTTAACAGAAGGTCAGGATGGTACAACGATATGGCAAAATCAGAGGCGGGGCGAGAAAGGTTATTTTCCACAGCATCAACGCAAATGAAAGAGCTGCTGCTCTCACAAGATGACCGTTACCTGGTAATGGCGGATAATCATGCGCTCTACGTCTATTCTCTTTCAGCATTATCTCTGGAAGTAACCTTGCCTGTTAGCGGGGTAATCAATAGTGTTGTATGGCATGATCAACGCGTCCACTTTACTACACTAAGTGAAGGTCAGTCGCAGTCCTGGTATTTCGATTTAGCTGACAAACATGTGGTGCCTTTCTCATCTATTCCGATGCACTCTATTTTGTCCATCGACCATCAGCATGTCCTGTTTTTATCTCCACAAAGACATTTGATGCAAATGAACCGGATTGGCGGTCAGCCTTACATGTTGAAAGATTTTAGCCAGTACTCCTATTTACGCTGGGCCATCAGCGGTGAGCAGGTTTTTGTGAGTGATGGCTCCGCCGTTTTTAGTTTTCCCGTTAAGGAGCCAGACAGCTTTAAACAGGTTTATCAATCCGATGGTGGCTTCATTTTACGGCTGAAAGCCAGTGACCAGCCTACTCCCGATGTGTTTATCAGCACTGTTCAATGGCGCGACAATCTGATGCTACGTCTGTACAAGTAATGAGGTATGTAGGCGCTCTGAGAGAATGTGATTTTTTTATATCAAAAAAAATCATGCGGTTGTGTTTTTTTATTTATTTTTTCCTTAGAAATTCCTGAGTAACTTTTCCTTTTGCCGTGCTAACTTAGTTACATGGTTTAACGCGGGCTTTATCTATAGTTAAGCCATATGTCATTCATATTTAACCATGTAAAGTGTAGCGAGAATAACGATGAAAAAATGTCTAAAACTTAGAAAAGTGCCCCTTAAGCAGTTGTCAAAAAATAATAAGATGTTGCCAGGCTTTGTCACACCAATGGTTGTTGGTGGCGCGGCTCAGACTGATACCTTGCCTGATCCTAGTACGGATACTCCGTCTGTACATCGGACAACAAAAGGTTAAGCCTTTTAAGCTGGAGAGGGGCGAACAAGATGTTACATATCACTGTGTTTTCACCTGACCTGTGTGCTTGCTTTGATTTGGGGTGTCTCAATGAGGTGCTGGGAGATACGTCGCTTCAGGGGCGTTTTTTTAAAACCAAAAGTAAACCTGTATGTGTGGTGGATGCCGTCGACATCAGTGACAGTTTAGTGGCGCTGAAACAAGGGGATATTGTGATACTCTGTGGCTGGAATAGTACAGATGGTCACCTAGGTCGCCAGTCTGTAAGCTCTGTCGAGGCATTTTTGCGCCGTGGTGGCAAGGTTGTCGTTGTCGGACACTTGCCATTACCTGACTATCAGCTGCTGGTTGCAAGATATCGCACTCAGATCACTGTGCTGGAGTCGGGTCTGCCTGTTTTGGAGTGGGCAATTGGGTTCGTGCAGCGCAATGCTGAGGCTGAAATAGCGAATAGTATTGTTGATCGACTCAAATTGTGTCCGATTAAAATAGCCGCCTTAAGCGGCCTGCATAAACCGCCTGTGATGGAAGGCTCTGCGCGAATTAAAGAAGTGGTTGAGTGGGCTGAGTCGCACCTCGAGAAAGTAACATCCGTGGATATTTTAGCAGAAAAAGCGTTTATGTCGCGACGAAACTTTGATCGTCATTTTAAAGAGATGCTAGGTCAGAGCCCGAAAGACTGGTTAATGGAAAAACGCTTTAAACTTGCCAAGTCTTATTTGAAGTATAGTGATTTTGGTATGGAAGAAGTTGCTAGTTTAAGTGGGTTTGGTAACTACCCTAACCTCAGAAACTGTTTTAGTAAAAAGCTCGGTCAATCTCCTAATTCATATCGCATTGTCAGTCGTGCTGTTTAAACGTACAATTCAGAGATAGTATTTTCAAACATGCTATCTCTGACAGTATAGAGATTATTTTAATATAAAAATCAGTTGTTTGGTATTTCGCAGCCAACATTTGGGTTTGTTCCGCCTCCCAGCTCAAATAGAGCCAGTTCCTCCAGCGCTTCCTGTTCTATATCTTGTTCGAGATCTTCTTTTAAAATCTCAAGTTCCTTTTCTTCTGTTTTATTTAATGTCATTTTTATCACCATGGTTTATTTTAACAGTGATAAATTTAGTTTTAAATATCTAGTGAGGCTAGTGAATGTCTTGAACTTTAATGTGCTGTCTGAATTTTTTTGTTTATTAAAAAAGTACGCTTTCCTAAAATAATCAGCCTAAAATGGCTCATCTGTTTTTTTATTATAGTTTGTTCGCTAAATTTTAAACATCAAGTTTAGGAGGGCGTATGGACAATAATATTATACAAATGTTTAAAGCTGAGAGTGGTGAGGTAAATCGCTTTGATCCGCAGTGGTCTCAAAGCGTAGATCCCTTTCCAAGCAGTTTTGAGTCCAGCACGCCTACGCTGACAAAACCACGTACCAGTGGCTATACCATCTATATCGATCTACCTGATACAGAAGAAGAAATGTTACTGGTACACGGGTATTTGGGTCACAGAGTTAAAGTGACCCGGGATGTCGGGCTGTACTTGCGCTCGCAAGAAGATAAGCGGCCGCCACGCCCGCTGTATGGAGAGTGGAGCGATCCGGATTACCGCCATGTGGAGATTCCCGCCCCGGATAACGAAACACTGGCACAGCTCAAAAGCAAAGGATTTCTCACTCGTCGAACGCAGGCGCAGGAACTGAGCTTTTTTCGCCAGTTTGCCACCCAGAAGGCCAAAAGGCAGGTAAACACACTGCCATATTATTTAATTATGCCGACCTATTCGTGCAATTTACGTTGCCCCTACTGTTTTCAGGATCATATGAGAACAGATCCGGCTTACAAGCATCTGCTGACCACCATGTCTGAAGAAACGGTCGATTTGATTTTTGAGCAGTTGCCTGTACTGGAGCAGCGCCACCAGGTGGACAAAAGCCAGGAGCTGACCAGAACGTACAAGTTTTTTGGTGGCGAGCCCTTGCTTAAAGATTCACGTCCGATAGTTGAATATTTCATGGCAAAGGCCAGAAGTCACAGTAAGGCCAAATTTGTGGCTATCAGTAATGGCACCGAGTTACACCACTATCGGGATTTACTGGGAAAAAACGGGATCAGCGAAATTCAGATCACCCTGGATGGTAAGCCAGAAGAGCACGATAAGAGAAGAATCTACCCAGACGGGACTGGGAGCTTTTCGTTGATTGCTGACAACATCACTATGGCTTTGCAAGCGGGGGTTCAGATATCGGCCAGAGTGAATGTCGATAAAAATAATGTCAATGATCTGCCCAGTCTGGCAAACACCATAAAGCAGTATGGCTGGCATGAGTATAAAAACTTTAGAACTTATCTGGCCGTGATTGTTGCGCATAACGATCAGACGGAAGAAAAAGTGTGTTTTGGTACCCGGGAGCTCAACCATGCATTCATTAAATTAAAGCGACAATATCCAGACTGTGATGTGTTTCAGTTTGATGGTGACACGATGAAGCAAAAAGCTCGACAGGTATTCGATACCGGCAGAGAAAATAGCATTATGTCATCACAATATTGTGGTGCACATACCAAGATGTACGTCATTGATCCCTTTGCCGATATTTACGCCTGTTATGAAAAAACCGGTGATAAAAAAATTCGTATAGGTCATTTTGACAAGACATCCGGGCTGAATATTAATCAACAAAACGAGTGTAACTGGCGTTCACGTACTGTGGCGTCTAACTCTGTCTGCGCCCAGTGCCGCTATGCACTTTATTGTGGCGGTGGTTGTGCCATCAACGCAGAGGTCCGCACTGGCAAGTTGCATGCCAATTTCTGTGATTCGTTTGGCAAGCGATTTCGTGAAAGTATTGCTGAGGTTTACAGTGAGAGAGCAGAATCATGAATATTTTGCTTTGCACACTCGACTCCCCTGGGTTCTACAACCCGGTGATAGGACTTGCCAAAGCCTTAGAGGCGCAAGGGCATCAGGCGATGCTTGTCGCAAATCACAGGCAGGAACGGTATTTTCAGCTGGCAGGTGTGACTACGCTATCGGTGCCTCACAAGGGCGAAGGGTTTACAGTCTCCCGGTGGGGAAACCCGGAACATGGCGCTTTGCAGTTTAAGGATGTAAGAAAGGCGATTGATGTTTTTTGCCCTGATCTGATTATTACTCAGCCGATGGCATTAGGCAGTATTGCGGCGGCCCGTTGTGCGTTTATCCCCTTTGTCACTATCGGGCAGTTTTCTCCCTTATGGCAGGAGCGCCACTGGCAGGATCCTGACGTGTCCAGCGTGCTGTCTATGCACCGGGACATACGTGCCAGGGAGTTGTGTGCGTTTTACTTAGACCTGTGCCGTCACTTGAATCTGAACGATCCAATCAGGGACAGCAGAGATGTCCTGGGTAGCCTGCACCTGATCCGCAGTGTAGAGCCCTGGTTACAGGAGCGCCTGCCACAAGGTCTTGCCTACGCGGGGGGAATGCTA
Organism: Pseudoalteromonas sp. R3; assembly: GCF_004014715.1. NCBI lineage: Bacteria > Pseudomonadati > Pseudomonadota > Gammaproteobacteria > Alteromonadales > Pseudoalteromonadaceae > Pseudoalteromonas > Pseudoalteromonas sp. R3. The sequence continues at coordinate 4,467,749 of NZ_CP034835.1, read as the reverse complement.
TGGGAGGCGGGTCCTAGTCGCGAGATTCGTGACTGGCTGGTCAGCATGCAGCAACAGCAGCGCCCAATCATCTATGTCCAGCATGGTAAACGGTTTGGCCTGAAGACATTCTGGGAGCAGTTGCACAATTGGTCAAAAAATAGTGGTTATGCCTTTGCGTTAAGCACAGGCCGGTTCTTCCCCAGTGAGTATAACTGGCCTTCGCATACCCTATGTCACCCTTATATTCCACAGTCATTTATATTCAGACAGTGCACGGGTGCGGTATTACATGGTCATACAACATCCGTGGTGGGTGCGCTTTCTCATGGTATTCAAGCGACGCTGTTACCCGCCGGAGGGGAGACGGTCGACAATGCAATTATTTGTAGCGCATTGAGCTGTATACAGGTGCTTGATGACTGGTCCGAAATTACGTTCGATAAGGTCCTAAGTCAGCGCTTAGCGCCTTGCAAACCCACAGTCCCGGATAAAGCAAGGGGGTTTGATATGGCCGCCGGACTTGTCTGTCGGATTATGCAACCTAGCCACATGATGGCCTAAAACTAAAAGGTAAATAAAATGAGTGACAAAAAAGTAGAAAATGTAACAACACAAGAGCAAATGCTGGACATTGATGAAGTGTCTGCAGAAGAACTGGAAGAGCAAGCGGGCGGTCTGGCTCACAGGGATCGAGATGATGACGTAAAGGACTGTATTGGGCCCTTTACCGTGGATTGCTTTATTTACTAGCGGCTTTGGGAAGGTTGAACGGTAATCAGCCTTCCCGGCTTATCACGACCATACGATCGCAGCTTACTAACAGGTGGCAACCGTATGGAGAGTGACGCAAGACAAGGAGTCGGGCATGAAAGACGATGAGCAGCATTGGGCAAGCCCTGCACATATATCGGAACATCATACGGCATATCTGGCTTTAAAACGCGCCAGTCTCGCCAATCAGGCTGTGTCTATCAGTGTTCGTGAGCATGCCCTGTATCGTTCAAACAAATATCTTTATCTGACCATCTTGCTGACTGAGCAGTGTAATTTTCGCTGCACTTATTGTTATCAGTCTTTTCGCGATACTAAATTGTTACCGGCGATTGAGGCTGCGCTGAAGGCGTTTATTCACACTGAATATCTGCAAGGGTTAAAACATCTGGAAATATGCTGGTTTGGTGGCGAGCCCACACTGCATACGGAGCCGGTATTAAGGCTGGGTCACTGGATCCGGGCACACTGCCCGCAACTGGTATATCACGCCAGTATGAGCACCAATGGTTACCTTTTGAATACACGGCTGTTTGAGTCGTTGCTGGCAGCAGGAGTCAGGCACTATCAGATCTCCCTGGATGGCAATGAGCAGACACATAACACCACCAGAAAGCGGCGTACGGGGGCCGGGAGTTTTGTGCGTATCTGGCAAAATCTGACAGCGATAAAGCGACTATCAGGTCAATTTGGCATAGATCTGAGGCTGCACTACCACAGGTTGAACGCCCAGGACTTTGAGCAGTTCAGCGCTTTGGTTGAGCAGGAGTTCGGTTCAGATAGCCGTTTTAATCTGGTGGCAGAGGCCATCAAGAACCTTGGCGGTGCAAATCATAAACAGGCACAGGCACTGAAGGTTTCGCATGACACTTCGGGCCCCAAGGGGAATCGCATTTGTTATGCGGCCATGCCCAGGCACCTGTTGGTTTATCCGGATGGTCGGCTTGGCAAGTGTACCGTCAAGCTGGATGCCCCGGAAAATCTCGTCGGTCAGTTACATGAGGATGGCAGTATCACGTTGGATAAGGCGCGATTTCGCAACTGGACCCGAGGGTTTAGTACGCTCGATGCCGTCGAATTGTCTTGTCCGGCTAACCAGTCTAAGCGTGTCAGTCGCCATCCTGACTCAGTGAATCCAGGGGAAAATCTGATCCCCGTTGTTAATGTTGTAGGGTAATCATGGCTGTTCGAAAGAAGCGTTCTATTATCAGGCCGGAAGTGATCGAGGCGCGGATTGGCATTCAGGGTGACGTGCTCATGATCAGGCCGTTGTCTTTTCGCTATTTATGCCTTTTTTTTGTTGCGGTGCTAATGCTGGTGTGTGGCTTTATGGTCTATGCCGAGTTTACCAAAAGCACCCGGGTGCGCGGGATCATCAAAAGCCCATTGGGGGTCACAAAGGTGCTACCCAGGCAATCCGGGGTGATTGATACGCTCTTTGTGCAGGAGGGGGAGAGCGTGCAAAAGGGGCAGCCTTTGTATCAGATCCGCACTGAGCAAAATGGCGTCAGCGGCTCAGTATCCAAAGAGGTGACTCAAAGCCTGATCGAGAGCCTCAAACTGGTTGAAGAAAAGTTGCAGTTTCAGGTCCGATTGAATGACTTAGAGCTTCAGGAAGCGGAGCGCAAAATCGCGCAAATCAAGAGGGATGCAGCGCATACACAGGAGCAAATTGCGCTTGAGCGAGAATACCAACAGCTGTTAGGAAAAGAGCTCTCAGAAATTGAAACTTTGTATAAAAACCAGCAAGTGTCTAAGGTCGAGTACAACGGCAAATATGCGCAATACCTGGAGAAGCGGATTGCGGTTAAGGCGCTGGTCAAACAGCACGACGATTTAATTGCCACAGCGGAAGATGAAACGTTAAAGCGCCAGAATATAGGCGTGAACGGGCACGCTATGGTGCTGGAATATCGGCAAAAAATTAATGCATTGAAACGTGAAATTACCAATGCGGGCGCACAGGAAGCGTATCGAATACTGGCGCCCCACGATGGTGTGATTGCCAACATTTATTATCAAAATGGCCATTTTGCGCAGCAAGGGCAGGTGCTAATGAACTTACTGCCAGATGAGAGTGAACTGGTTGCCGAAATCTATATCCCAACGAGTGCAATTGGTCTGGTCAATGAGGGACAGGCGATCAATTTACGCTATCACGCATTCCCGTATCAGGAATTTGGCTTGTTTAAAGGCCATATCTACAACATCTCGCAAACGTTGATTGAACCGCATCAGGCGGAAGCGTCAAACCTGGTGGAAGGGCCGGTGTATCGTGCACAGGTCACCTTGCAGCAGCAATCTTTGTATGCCAAAGGAAAGGAAGTGGGCCTGCAAGCCGGGATGACACTGGATGCCGATGTCTTGGGTGAAACACGAACCATTCTGGCCTGGGTATTTGAACCACTCGCAGAAAAAGTGTCAGGAGCACAGCCATGATTGATCTCATTAATAAACTCAATTTTAGCCTGCGAGCAAAATTACCTGTGGTGCTGCAAAGCGAGGGGGCAGAGTGTGGTTTAGCCTGTTTGTGTATGATCGGGAGCTATTATGGCCATAAACTCGATCTGATCTCATTGCGGCGCAAGTTCTCGATTAGTCTTAAAGGTGCCACAGTTAAACAGTTAATTAGTATTGCCAATCAACTGGCGCTGATAGGCAGACCGATGCGGCTGGAGTTAGAGCAATTAAAACAGTGTAAATTGCCGCTGATTTTACACTGGGACATGTGCCACTTTGTGGTGCTCAAGTCGGTTGGGAAAGACGGTGTGTGGATCCATGACCCGGCCCGTGGCGCTATCAAATGTAGTTGGGAGCAGGTGTCGCGCTCTTTTACCGGGGTGGCTATTGAGCTGCGTCCGTCCGAAAGCTTTGAGCCGGTTGAAGCTGAACTCTCACTGGGTTTTTCTTTGTTGTGGCGAAAAATTACGGGTCTGAAACGCAGCCTGGGACAGGTCATGTTGCTCTCCCTAGTGATGCAGTGTTTTTTACTGATTGCCCCTTACTTCGTGCAGCTGGTGGTTGACAACGTGATTGTCACCAACGATTTCGAATTTCTGTGGATGCTGGGCGTTGGGTTTAGCCTGCTGTTACTATTGCAGGTGGCCACAAAAGGGGTCAGAGCCTGGGTTATTCTGTATATGCGTTCAATTATGGGGATCCAGCTTGTCGCTAACATGATGCGCCATTTGCTCAGGCTACCGATGAACTGGTTCGATAAACGCTTTGTGGGTGACGTGTTGTCACGCTTTCAGTCGCTGGATTATATTAAGCGGTTGCTCAGTGATGGATTTGTCGAAGGCATGTTAGATGGCCTCATGGCAGTGTTAACCCTGTCCATCATGTTCTTTTTGAGCCCCTGGCTGGCGGTGATTACCTTAGTCAGCGTGAGCCTGTTTACCTTTATCCGCACAATGTTATTTGCTCCTTTGCGCAACAACACCAAAGAATCACTGCAGCTCAAAGCGGCCTGCGATAGTTTGTTTTATGAATCGGTGCGATCGGTGCAGCCTGTTAAGGTCTTTAACGGTGAAGCGTCGCGTCAGGCTAAGCTGGAAAATGCCCAGGCCAACTGGATCAATGCTGATGTAAAAGTGGGCAGGCTGAACATCATGCAGCTGACCGCCAAGGACTTTGTTTATGGTTTCGAATACATTCTGCTGATCTGGGTTGGGGCGTTGTTTGTGTTGCAGGACAGTATGACAGTGGGTCTGCTATTTGCTTTTCTGGCTTATCGACAGCAATTTGCCAGCAGCTCGCAACTGTTTTTGGACAAGCTGTTTGAATGGCGCATGATGGGACTGCATTTGTCACGGATTGCCGACATCGCTTTGTCTGAGCCGGAAGAAGCGCTGGACAGCGACTATCCAATGCTGGGTGAGGTGAAAGGCCGTTTAGAATTAAACCAGATTGCCTTTCAGTATGACAAAAATGAACCCTTTTTATTCAAAAACTTAAATCTGACTGTTGAGGCTGGTGAATGTGTTGTGCTGACGGCACCGTCTGGCTTTGGAAAAACCTCTCTGATCAAGCTCATGATGGGCTTATCTGCGCCCACACAAGGCAAAGTGTTACTCGATGGTATTGATATTCGGAAAATGGGATTGGTCAACTATCGCAGTGAGATTGCTGCTGTGATGCAGGGAGACACCTTACTGTCAGGCTCCATTGCGGACAACATTTGCTTTTTGCCAATGAACAGGACCCCGAACTGATGGAATCTGTGTGTCAGCAGGCGCAGATACTGGATGATATTAAAGCCATGCCTATGGGCTTTAATTCTCTGGCTGGTGACATGGGCAGTACATTATCCGGTGGCCAGGTACAGCGGGTCTTAATTGCACGCGCTTTGTATAAGCGGCCAAAAGTACTGTTTCTGGATGAAGCCAGTAGTGCTTTGGATAAGCAAACGGAGAAAAAAATTAATCAGGTGCTCAAGCAGCTTGGGATCACCCGGATCATGATTGCGCACCGTCAGGAAACAATAGATATGGCAGACAGAATAATCAACCTGCCTGAACTGATCTCTGACTCAGTGCCACCTGAACAAGCCCCGCCCCGTACACTGGTGGCAGTAAAATAAAGACGCGAAAGGAGTGTTGAAAGTGTTTATTCGTATTTGCCTATTCTTAGTAATGCTACTCAGTGGCGGTGTACAGGCCCAGTCGCGCATATCTGCAGAAGAGCGTTTGTTTGGTCTGGCCATGTTGTGGAAAGAAGCCAGTTATAATTTTGCCTACTTTGACCAGGTGCCTGATTTGGATTGGGACGCAACCTATCAGGCGTTTATTCCTAAGGTATTGGCGGCTAAATCAGACTATCAATATTACAAGGTACTAAAACAATTTTTAGCCACCTTAAATGATGGGATGAGTTATGTTCAAATGAATCATGAGCTGAGAAACAAACATAATGCATTGCCACCTATTATGCTAGCCGAGGCTGAGCATCAGGCCGTGGTGGTAGGGATCAGCGAGACGCTGGCTTCCCAATTGCCGTTAGGATCCATTATTACGCATGTTGATGGCGTTGAGGTTAAAGACAAGCTCCAACAAGAAGTTTTTCCGTTTATCAGTAGCTCAACAGAGCATATTCGATGGCATGAGGGCATTAAAGGTAATCAGGGTCTGGGTTATGGATTATTGATGGGGCAAGTGGGTACGGTGGTGAAGGTGCGTTTTACTACGCCTGCTAATCGCGCTGGCCACCTGTCTATGATAAGAGAAGCTGATTTGTCAGGGGTTGCCTGGCAATTAGCCAGCGGTGTGATGGCCAATACACACTCGGTTGTGCATAAGGTCCTGGCTGACAATATCCATTATGTGGCGCTGAATGATTTTTCTCAGGACAGTGTGACCGAGCAGTTCATTAAGCTGCTACCACAACTGCAAACAGCCAATGGGCTGGTCATAGATTTAAGGCAAAATAGGGGGGAAATACCTTTGTTGCCGAGTCAATTCTTAAGTACCTGACTTTTCATGACTTGTTAGGTATCAGTAGCAAGATGCGGATCCATAATTCAACCTACAAAGCCTGGGGCAAGTATGCGGACCAATTCAGTTGGGCAAAAAAGTACCAAGACTACTCCAGTGGCAATGCCTGGCTAAAAAATGCGCCAGATACCTTACGGGCAGATGACATAGACAAGAGCAATAAAGTGGTTGTGCCTACTGCTATTTTAACCAGCAGGGAAACCTCAGCTGCCGCTGAGAGCTTTTTAGTATACGCATCAAGTGCACGGCATATTATGTTGATTGGGGAGCCGACATTTGGCAGCACTGGTCAACCATTGGAGATTGACTTACCAGGTGGTGGGAGAGCAACTATTTGCAGTAAAAGAGAGACATTTGCAGATGGCCGCGATTTTGTAGGTATAGGCATTCAGCCTGATGTTTATGTGCCAAGAGACATTGAGTACTATTTTTCAAAACATGACAAAACGTTAAGCAGTGCCACCGAATGGTTGGGCAAACAGGGGGAGCTGGCACAGGCAACGGCAAGTAACATGCATTAAAGCCGCGGTTGGTTAAGAAAAATGAGGTTGACGACATGAACGACGCTGACGTTCGTCCGCCTTGACTGCCTGCTGTCTTGCCTGATTTCGCTCAGCTCATAGGTATTACGGTTTGCCTTTGGCGTGTGGCTACGACAATAAAAATTCTCTATTCATCTTCTATATTTGTCGCTCTGCATGACGGTACGCTCTGATTACGTCAAGCGTACAGACAGATGTATTGATAACCGTCTATGTAGAGGGATCTGCCTATCCTATCTGGCATGCGGAACCATTACATGCCTGTCTTCTACTACTTTGTTCATGACAACCTCGTTTATTCCGCGACTGGTCAGTTTGCACTATGCTTTCTTGGTCCATTTTGTTATAACGCAGCTACGAAGAAATTAATTAATTCATTAAGTTACCTTTGTTTGTGCGTCAAAGATTGCTGGTCATTGAGATGATCTATATGACGTCCTTGCTAGAGCCTGAGAGGCCGCGTAAATAAAAGTCTATACATTCATTTACTAACCTTAATGAAACAGAGTGTTTAACTCTTTAATTTTTTGCTTTAATATTGCTACAGACGACTTGGTGTAGCTAAGTATCCGGGGCGGTGATTAGGTCTAATCATCTATAAAAAAACCGCCTATCTACTCAGCAGCTTTAATAACAAGCCAGCCCTACTCATAAACTCTACAATTTAGTTTATCCCAATAGTGTAAGGGCCTGATAATAAGCAGTTACGATATGAATGAAGTTAACTTTTCAAGGACTGTGAAAGCGGTAAAATTTGGGTCCTGGACGCTAGATCCAAAGCGGCAAACCATCACAGACGGTGAAGTAACCAGAGAACTTGAACCTCTGTTATTTAAAATCCTCTGCTACTTAATTTTGAACAACGATCAGATCATCACCAGGGACGATCTGGTCAATGATGTGTGGTGCCAAAATTACGTTGATAATAATGCCATCAACCGGGCAATGTCTGAGCTGCGCAAAGTGCTCAAATCAGACAAGCAAAAAGGGTTGGTTGTTAAAACACACTATCGTAAAGGGTATAGTTTCTTTCTTGAGCCTGAAATCGTTTATCAAGACTTAATTCCTCAGGCCAGTGTGACTCCGGTCGCTAAGCCTATGAGTAAGCAGCAAGTGCAGCAATCGGTACCAGAAACAGCATTTCCAACCAATAAATCTGACTGGTTCAGGCCTGCTTTCCTGGTCACTTTGCTGCTTTTGATTGGCGGAGGTTTAGGTGTATTACACCCTCTTATTGAGAACAAACCTAAAGCTGCGAATAGCGTGTCTGTGCCAATGGAAAACGTGTTGTATAAAGAAAGCTTGTTATCTTGGATGCAGGGTCAGTATTTAAAAGTCAGTGTCTCTCCCAACAAAGAGTTTGTTGCATTTTCATTCATACCTGAAGGGAAAACTAATCAGAGTCTGGTGATGAAAAACCTACAAACCGGGTTAGAAGAAAAAATTGCACAGCCGGAAGCTAATTACTATCCATTAGGCTGGACGGTTGATTCTACAAAGCTTTTTTACCGACTAAATCAGGGAGAGCGATGCGAGATCTGGCAGATTGACAGGAGTTTCTCACAAGATAATCGTTTTCTGTTTGAGTGTACTAATCAGGTATATAACGGTGCAGGTGTGGGAGACAACACCTTTATCTATTCTAAATTTGATTATCGTGGGCGAAATCAGCTTTCTGTGTTGATGAGCTACAATACGGAATCGGGTGAAGAATTTCAGATCACATCGCCAAACCTGAATTCCTTTGGAGACCAATTCCTGCTTTACGAGCAGACTATTGATAAAGTGTTTTTTACACGTCGTCGTTATGACATCTATGAACTCTACATGACAGACCTAGAAGGTGGTAATCAGACCAAGCTGTATGAGTCAAAGACACCAATTTGGGCGTTGGGCTATGAGGAGCATACAAGTACATTAGTTTGGTTTTGCAATATAACAAGCCGCATGTTCGAGTACTCGTTGGCATCAGAGCAGTTGACGGGTATCACACAGCTTGTTAATGACAGTCGTTTTGCCAGCCATCACCCCTTGTCTAAAGGGGAAATAGTTGCAGTGAGTTATCCGTATCAGCATGATATCTACGAGCTGAGTCTGGAGAATAAAACACTTTCCCCATTAGTGGTTAACGACGATTTGAAATTTTCCGGGTTCAGCAAAAACGGTGAAACTCTGTTTTTAAAGCAGCAAAGGGAAAAAATGATACTGCAAGCGGCGGCTGCGTCGGGTTTACCATACAACATCGGCATCCCACTTGGTGATTATGTCTCTGCCACCTATGATCACAAGTCCGAGCTACTTATGCTGCAAGCCAAGAATAAGCTAAGTATTTTTGACAGTGATTTCAATTTAATTAACCACATTGATGTAGAGGGTGTGGTGATTTCAGCTGAGTTTCTAAACAATGGAGATATTGGCTATATTTCTGTAGATGAAAGCCTGAAAACGAACAAAGTATATATTTACTCCCGGCAAACCCAGCAAGCTAAAAAGTTGCCGATTAGCGATGCGATTTGGTTTGATCAGTTGGGAGAGAGTCAGTTGGTGTATTTGTCCCGTAAGGACAGCTTACACTATTTCGACCTCTCCAATGGTGAGTTGACCAGCTCAATTGAGTTACCAGGTAATGGCCGGGGGCACTTTGTGTCTCTGGGCAAGAATCGTGTATATTATTCGAATGGTCGTCAGGTTTATCAAATCCAGGAAGGAGATATTGAGGAGCTCATGGATTTGGAGCTGAAGACGGTATTTGATATGTATTACTCTTTTGACAAGCACTCATTGATCATGACAACGGTTGATGAGTCAAGCAATCACTTGCTGAAACTGGAGGTTGCTAGGCCGGCACAGAATTAATCACCATATACGGGTATGGCTGCTACACCTCACTCACAATGCCATACCCACCCTACCGTTACGCATTCTACAGCTGTCATTTTGTCATATATCAAAAGTAGTGAGCCTAAATCCGTTTATTGGCTTTTTGTTCTGATTTGAAATCAATGTGCACTGGCATAATTGACAGGTTTTCTGTATGCCAAGGGGATACACTTAAAGCCGCCCTTTAAAGTTCAATCCAATGTACAGAACAAAACCTAAGTAAACCATTATCATCATTCTTGAATTTAAATAATAACTTAATTATCAGTGTCTTATGGTTGAATGTTATATCTGGGACATAAGGTTTTATAACTTCCTATCTCAGATGGTGTGAGATACAGTTGAATTGTTGAAGCGAAGTAGGTACTGAAAGTCAAGCACGCTTGGCAATGAGATAACCAGAACCTAGGTAAATACAGTAACAGGAAGCAAGCAATGATATTTAAAGTTAACAAAAAAGAACTAAAAAAGCTCAACGGCCAGCAACTCGATGTCGCAGTCACTGCGCATGTAGCTGGAGCTCATTCTCTGCCAAAAGATTCGATTGTCAGACCGACTGGCTGGCCTGCTTCAGCTTAATTAAATACATGGCATGGATAACACATCAACAGACGAATAAGGTGAGTAGACAATGAAATTCACAGTAAATAAAAAAACACTGAAAAAGCTGAATGACCAAAATCAACTCGATGCCGCAGTCACTGCGCATGTAGCTGGAGCTCATTCTCTGCCAAAAGATTCGATTGTCAGACCGACTGGCTGGCCTGCTTCAGCTTAATTAAATACATGGCATGGATAACACATCAACAGACGAATAAGGTGAGTAGACAATGAAATTCACAGTAAATAAAAAAACACTGAAAAAGCTGAATAATCAAAATCAACTTGATCCGGCAGTCACCGCACATGTGGCCGGAGCTCATTCTCTGCCGAAAGATTCGATTGTCAGACCGACAGGCTGGCCCGCTTAATACATTATATCAACAGACGAATAAGGTGAGTAGACAATGAAATTCACAGTAAATAAAAAATCACTGAAAAGCCTGAATGATCAAAATCAACTGGATCCGGCTGCGACTGTGCATGTGGCAGGAGCAAACGCACTACCGAAAGACTCCATTGTCAGACCGACAGGCTGGCCAATGGAGTTAAATTGATACACATTTAATAGAACTGAAAAAGGAATTGAATGAAACTTGTTGGTTTACAATTAGGGGCCATTGCAGTGTTGCCAATGATGGTATCCCCACAAAGCTTAGTTGGCGAGCTGAGCGTAAGTGCTCCGGCAAACCAGTATCACTTTGCCACCTCGAATGGTGAAGCATTACAGCACCTAACGGAAATTGGTGAACTAAAGCTTGAAGGGGAACCGTTGTTGAGTTATCAGGAAACTGAGCACAAGCAAACTAAAACGATTACAAATGGCGCACAAGGGATTGTCAAAGAGCTTAAGCTTGGCACTCATGTGTCAAAAGGGGATCTATTGGCTAAATTAATGTCTCCAACATTGTTGGGTGTATTTAAGCTCGATAATCAACTTACAAATGTCCCTAAAATACTCTGGTTATGTGACTCCGGACGTGCATTCAAAGTCAAGGTGAGTTACGAAAGCCGCGACAGGCTCTTCGTCACAGTACAATTGAATGAGCATGTAAGCAGGGTGAGCAGCTCGCTTCAGGCGGTATCAAATACCAAGCTATTTACAAGTCAGGAGTATTGTCATGATTCATGATAAAGTTATGTGAAATTGCCCTAAGCATGGCGGTGCCTCGGGCATACATATGCGAGAAATGCAGATGTAATAAGGAAATTCCATACTACAGCGGAAGATTTAAAAAAACAATAGCTGATTTTGGCTATCGTTCATGCTCTCGGGCACCTATTCTATCTCTTTGATTTATATGAGCTAGCTTTTGTTTCGGCAGGCTTAAGTGCAAGATCCTCAGTTTCAGCCCTGCATACGGTTTGTACTCAACAGACCATCGATAGACCTAAGCAATCCACATCAATGCGCTCACACCTCTGTGGCGTCCACCTTCTTTTGTGCAGCGATACGTCATATAGAATCCACCCTCTTTTTCGCCGCTAGCCAGTTTAGGTATTCGTTCAGTAAGGTCTGTTCGCCTGCAGTGTATCAGTACAGCCTTTTTGTTCTGCGATATGATCCGGTATCCACTTTTATTACTCCTGCATTTATCACCAAACTTCATATTCTGTCACTCTCAGGGCGTTAACGCTCTATATAAACGGGTACAAGCAGTATTCGACTGATTAACATTGTTGCTGAATACCAAACCTCTCACATGCAATGAGCAATGATGGATGGCGAGCTACATAGAATTTCTGATTTAGCTGTACAGGACTAGTGTCAAAGTCGCTACAAGGAATAACACTGGGTTGTGTGACGGGTGAAGAGTGACTGAGTTACGTCACGCTACTATAAATCGCCCTTTCACAGGCACGCGAAAAATACAATGTTACTCGAAGTAGTCACTTATATCGTAGTAATGATTGTATATAAACTGTTGTAATTTTTGAATAAATTCTTTTTTTAGTGAATTTGTGTTCTACATTTTTGTATCGCACTATGAGCTCAACACAAGCAGCGCCACCATAAGAGTTTGGCGGTACTGACATCAGAATTGAATGAAATGGAGCGATACCCGATGACATTAAAAGAGTTCTTTGAGCGTTATTACGAAATCATTTGTTCGGGCAATCTCGACGACCTGGAGCCATTCTATCATACCGGTGCGGGTGTGATGGCCGGTGCTAAGTCCCAGTTTGAAAGTATGCGTAAGCAACTGAGCTTTAAAATGACACTGCGTAATGTAGAGCTACTTGCTAAACGTGACGACTTGCTAATAGTACGGGACGTGATGACCATTGAGGGAGAAAAAGAAGGGCAGGCTCTTGATAAACGCTCTGAAAATATTCATTCATTGGCTAAAGAAGGTGGTCAGTGGCGAATTTTCTCGACGTCTACGTTTCCTGGTGGAGCGGAATAATTATGTCGGGGTTATTCAGAAAAGAAGCCATTGAACACCAGGGGCAGAAGTTAGATGGCGAGGTATCCATTGCGACACATATGTCTTTCAACTGGATCCTGTTGGTAATTCTGGCGACAGTATTGATTGGCATCACTTATCTGGTGGTGGGTGAGTACCACAGGAAAGAGATCGTTTCAGGTTATCTGAGGCCAACAGATGGACTGAGCAAGGTGTATCCTTTAGGTCAGGGCGTCATTGATGAAGTTTATGTCGAAGAAGGGCAAAAGGTCGAAAAAGGCCAAGTGCTTGTGCGGGTAAGAATGGAGCGGATCCTGACCTCTGGCAGCGATATGAATGAAGCGATTTTAACGGAACTCATTAAACAAAAGGATTTGGTAAAGAAAAATATAGAGAATCAGACGCAGCTGGCGAAAGTCAGTCAGGAGAAGCTGGACTCTCAGATCAATAACACGGCATTTCAGCTTGCACAGACTAAAAAGCAACATGAATTGCTTACTCAACGTGTCGAGCTCAGCGAAAAGCGCTATCGGGATACGCTGGCATTGATTGAGAAAGACTTTGTCTCTCAATCTGATGTTGAAAGTGTCCGCGATGCCATGTTGGTTTTGCAGCAGCAAGCGGAAGATCTGGAAGGGCGGGTATTGAGCCAACAAGAGTCCCTCAGCCAGCTGCGTCTGGAGCGTCAGCAACTGCCGCTGACTTTACAGAAAACAGAAGCACAGCTGAGAACTCAGCTTGCCGATATTAATCAGCAAATCACCCAGGCCAGTGCACAGCAAAGTTACGATGTGCGTAGCCATAGAAGTGGTCGGGTCAGCAGTCTGATGGTTAAACCAGGTATGATTGCACAGAGCACCAGCCCTTTAATGACGGTACTTCCGGAAAATGCGGCGCTGGAAGCTGTGCTGTTGGTGCCATCCCGCGCATTTGGTTTTGTACAGGAAGGGCAAAATACGCGGATCCGTTATCAGGCCTTTCCCTATGCCCGGTTTGGTATCTATGAAGGTACGATTTCGAGCGTCTCAAAGTCAATTTTACTTCCAAATGAGACAAGTTTGCCTGTGACACTCGCAGAGCCGGCTTATCAGGTGGTTGTCTCACTCAAAGCACAGCATGCCCACGCCTATGGTGCGTCTGTTCCTCTGCAGGCTGGGATGTTACTGGAAGCCGATATTATGGTTGATAAACGCACCTTGTTTGAATGGTTATTTGAACCTCTTTACAGCATTAAAGGAGCAATCTGATGGAAAATCCAATGCACTTACTCCGGTTTAGCGCTGCCAAAAGGCTGCCTGTTATATTGCAAACCGAGGCGGCGGAATGCGGGCTTGCCAGCCTGGCAATGGTTGCTGCTTATCACGGATACAAAACAGATCTGACGACGTTGCGCCAAACCCATGAAATCTCATTGAAAGGGGCGAACTTAGAAGAGCTAATGCAAATTGCAGACAAGCTGAAACTAAGTTCACGGGCACTGCGGTTAGATTTAGAACATCTGCCGCAATTAAAAACCCCCTGTATTTTACACTGGGATATGAACCACTTTGTTGTACTTAAAAAGGTGACTAAACACAGTGTTGAAATACACGATCCAGGTTTAGGCCATCGCAAATACGCCATGGATGAGTTCTCGAAACACTTCACCGGTGTGGCACTGGAGCTGAGTCCAACCGAGGAGTTTAAGTCTGAAGATACCCGGGTAAACCTTAAGTTATCCGATTTTTGGAGCAAAGTGACTGGCCTTAAATCCACACTGGGTAAAGTGTTTGTTTTGTCCTTACTCTTGCAGGCTTTCGCCATCGCCAGTCCATACTATATGCAACTGGTTGTTGACGAGGTCATTCTGAGCTTTGACCAAAACTTATTGGCTATTTTAGCCGTGGGATTTGGCTTGTTGATGCTCATAGAAATGGTGACCGGCGCGGTACGGAGCGTATTACTGCTGCACTTTGGTAACCTCATGAGTATTCAGCTTGGTGCGAATCTGTTCCATCACCTTATCCGTTTGCCGCTGCAATATTTTGAAAAGCGTCATATTGGTGATGTGGTGTCACGCTTTGGCTCTTTACAACAGGTAAAAGAGCTCCTGACCAAAGGCGTGATCGAAGCCTTAATCGATGGTGTTATGGCCATTGCTACCTTGATCATGATTTTTGTTTACAGCCCTAAATTGAGTGCCGTGGTACTTGTTGCTACCGCAGTGTATGCCGTCATACGCATTGCCATGTACAGACCGTTACGACGTATGTCGGAAGAAGTCATCGTAAATCAGGCCAAAGAGCAGTCTAACTTCATGGAAACGGTACGTGGTATCCAAACCATTAAGTTGTTTGGCCGCGAAGTGCAAAGACAGAGTGTCTGGCATAACAAATACGCGGACAGTCTGAATGCCGGGATCCGGGTGGGCCATTTGAACATCGGTTATGAAGCAATCAATAAGGTGATCTTTGGATTTGAAAATGTGCTGGTGGTCTACTTTGCTGCAATGCTGGTTATGGAAGGCGATCTGACTGTCGGGATGTTATTCGCTTTCATGGCATATAAACGTCAGTTTGTGGAGAAAATGGCGTCTCTTATCGAAAAGCTTATCGAGTTTAAGATGCTAAGTCTGCACTTTAATCGACTTGCTGACATTTCACTGACCGATAAAGAAGATCATATGCAGGGTAAAGCCAGCTGTGGTGAATTGACCGGAGCGCTTACACTTCAGGATGTCACTTATCGCTATAACAGCAAAGAAGCACCTGTGTTTAAAAACCTGGACCTTACCATTGAGGCTGGTGAATCCATCGCGATAGTCGGCCCGTCCGGCTGTGGTAAAACGACGCTTGCCAAAATCATGCTGGGCTTATTTGAACCCGAAGCGGGCAAGGTACTTGTTGATGGGATCGACATCAAGCAGATAGGGTTATCAAAATATCGCTCCCAGATCGCGGCTGTGATGCAGGACGACCAGTTATTGTCAGGCTCCATCGCCGATAACATCTCGTTTTTTGACCCTGACCTGGATATGCGAAAAGTCGAATGGGCGGCTCAGGTTGCTGCCATCGACAAGGATATTATGTCGATGACTATGGGGTATAACACTCTGGTGGGGGATATGGGCGCAGCCTTGTCTGGAGGGCAGATCCAGCGGCTCTTGTTGGCCAGGGCATTGTATCGAAAACCTAAGATTCTATTTATGGATGAAGCCACCAGTAATTTGGATACCAAGCTCGAGTTCTCAGTCAATGAAGCGGTTAAGAATCTGGATATTACCCGAATAATCATAGCGCACAGGCCTGAAACCATTGCCAGTGCAGATCGTGTCATCGAGTTGAGATATGGGCAGGCTGTTGCGGTAGATAAGCCGGATATTAGTCTGAGGCGGCCTAAGTCTGCAGATGTATCCTTGTGTATAGATAGCACTCCATATACTGAAACAGGTGAGACGAGTGAGTTTAATATGGCTTAGCATAAGTCATTATAATAATTTTTTATATTATATTTAAGTGCACCCATGTTGAGCTTTGTGACTAGTTTGGTTGTGGTGTGCACTTATCTTGTTGTTTTGTTTTGTTTTTATTTTAAATTAATTTTGTTTTTATTTTTAAAATTACCTGTTGACATTTTGTTTTTGAGTGTTAATTTATAAATCAAGCTTAAATCTTGGCGGAGATAAGCTTAAATCAAAAATTGTAATAAGGTTTGCGAGATTAATATTCTCTTTAATTTAAAAGTTCTATTTTTAAATTGGGTTTTTAAATTGGGTTTTTAAATTCTTTGAGTTCTCCATGAAAATTTAAAAATAGAGTTTGTGAAATACAGCCAGAGCATATTTTACTGTTAAGTTAAAGTTGCTTTGGGATGTTGCAAACCTCTTTCTGCTCTCTGGTTTTATCGTTTTAGATGTTAAGCCTTTAAGAAGACAGATGAAAATCCGATATTAACGACTGTGACCGTTACATAAAAATAGGAAAAACTATGAAAAATCTAAATGCTAAAGACCTGGTTCTGATCGCTGGTGGTGAAGAAGAAGTACCTATGTGTCCTGATATCGATCAATATACCAACTAATAGAGGAAATAAAAATGAACGAATTAAATAAGTATGAAGTAGAAAATGTAACTGGTGCGGGCCGTGAATATGATGACCCATGTGACCCTGAGCTTTTCTTCAAAAAATAGGAAATTAAAAATGAAAGAAATAAAAGAACTGACAGCTGTTTTTGGTGGAAGCTTGTGTGAGCATTGTGCTGAAGAATTACGTGAACTTGAAAACCTGAAATAAGAGTTTAAGGAAATAAAATGAAAGTTATTAATAATCCAAGCTTGGTTTCTGGTGCAGGTGACCCTTTTATCGATATGAGCTGTGATGTTATCGAACACCAAGATTGTAAATCTAATTAATTAAATATTTATATAAGGATTAAATGATGAAAGAACTAAACGCAATCCAAATGAATGCAATCAATGGCGCTGGTGGCTATGTCTACGGCAAAGTAACCAAAGACGGCTGGGAAATCGGCTTCAAGTACGAATTTTAATCGACCCTGAAAGGATAAAGATCATGAAAGAACTAAACGCAATCCAAATGAATGCAATCAATGGCGCTGGTGGCTATGTCTACGGCAAAGTAACCAAAGACGGCTGGGAAATCGGCTTCAAGTACGAATTTTAATCGACCCTGAAAGGATAAAGATCATGAAAGAACTAAACGCAATCCAAATGAACGCAATCAATGGCGCTGGTGGCTATGTCTACGGCAAAGTAACCAAAGACGGCTGGGAAATCGGCTTCAAGTACGAATTTTAATCGACCCTGAAAGGATAAAGATCATGAAAGAACTAAACGCAATCCAAATGAACGCAATCAATGGCGCTGGTGGCTATGTCTACGGCAAAGTAACCAAAGACGGCTGGGAAATCGGCTTCAAGTACGAATTTTAATCGACCCTGAAAGGATAAAGATCATGAAAGAACTAAACGCAATCCAAATGAATGCAATCAATGGCGCTGGTGGCTATGTCTACGGCAAAGTAACCAAAGACGGCTGGGAAATCGGCTTCAAGTACGAATTTTAATCGACCCTGAAAGGACAAAGATCATGAAAGAACTAAACGCAATCCAAATGAATGCAATCAATGGCGCTGGTGGCTATGTCTACGGCAAAGTAACCAAAGACGGCTGGGAAATCGGCTTCAAGTACGAATTTTAATCGACCCTGAAAGGATAAAGATCATGAAAGAACTAAACGCAATCCAAATGAATGCAATCAATGGCGCTGGTGGCTATGTCTACGGCAAAGTAACCAAAGACGGCTGGGAAATCGGCTTCAAGTACGAATTTTAATCGACCCTGAAAGGATAAAGATCATGAAAGAACTAAACGCAATCCAAATGAATGCAATTAATGGCGCTGGTGGCTATGTCTACGGCAAAGTAACCAAAGACGGCTGGGAAATCGGCTTCAAGTACGAATTTTAATCGACCCTGAAAGGATAAAGATCATGAAAGAACTAAACGCAATCCAAATGAATGCAATCAATGGCGCTGGTGGCTATGTCTACGGCAAAGTAACCAAAGACGGCTGGGAAATCGGCTTCAAGTACGAATTTTAATCGACCCTGAAAGGATAAAGATCATGAAAGAACTAAACACAATCCAAATGAACGCAATCAATGGCGCTGGTGGCTATGTCTACGGCAAAGTAACCAAAGACGGCTGGGAAATCGGCTTCAAGTACGAATTTTAATCGACCCTGAAAGGACAAAGATCATGAAAGAACTTAACGCAATCCAAATGAATGCAATCAATGGCGCTGGTGGCTATGTCTACGGCAAAGTAACCAAAGACGGCTGGGAAATCGGCTTCAAGTACGAATTTTAAGAGCTGTGAATATGATCCAAATAAAAACAGAACATATGCACCTTGTCTCCGGCGGACTTGGCTGGGATGAGTTTGGCAACTGGGTTGATTGCCTGGGCCAAGTGATCAGAAAGTAAAATCTAATTTGGCGGAATTTGATTTTAATCTGAATCTGCGAGAAAAGACGTAAATAAGGAGTGGTATTCACTCCTTTCTTTTTTTCAGCCAATCAACCAATCAGCCAATCAGCCAATCAGCCAATCAGCCAATCAGCCAATCAGCCAATCAGCCAATCAGCCAATCAGCCAATCAGCCAATCAGCCAATCAGCCAATCAGCCAATCAGCCAATCAGCCAATCAGCCAATCAGCCAATCAGCCAATCAGCCAATCAGCCAATCAGCCAATCAGCCAATCAGCCAATCAGCCAATCAGCCAATCAGCCAATCAGCCAATCAGCCAATCAGCCAATCAGCCAATCAGCCAATCAGCCAATCAGCCAATCAGCCAATCAGCCAATCAACCAATCAGCCAATCAGCCAATCAGCCAATCAGCCAATCAGCCAATCAGCCAATCAGCCAATCAACCAATCAACCAAACAACTAAACAACCAAACAACTAAACAACCAAACAACTAAACAACCAAACAACCAAACAACCAAACAACTAAACAACCAAACAACCAAACAACCAAAGCCAGGTAGGACGAGCAATGTATTCCTTTTCCTGAGAATGCTGTAACAACATTGAGCAAACTTGGAGTTTAGGCAGCTGGGAGAGTTGTATTTATTACACTGTGACTCAGGTCATTGCCAAACGGTTGCCTTCTTGCTGGTAAGCGAATTCTCATATGCGATTACACGATCTGCTGGTCAGCAGACATCAGCTGTGGCGATCCTCACAGGATAGTTATTATTGCTGTACTGATTCATCATTATCTGTATTACCTTTTTGATTTTATTGGATATTTTGTGTTTTTTTGGGTTTTGACTTGATGTTTTTGGGTTGCTAATTTGAATGAGCGATCAGGGGGAAGTGCTGTACATAGTCCCACTGTGAACTATGTAAAACAGATTAATAGAAGGTATTGGTATGAACTTAAAAATTAGTAAAAAAGCAATTAAGAACCTGTCTCTCAACGAAGCTGCACACGTGGCTGGTGCAGGAAGATCTCAGGCGGCTGATGTGATTGATGACTCATGTCAGAGTGTTTGCTCTATGCAAGCGTAACACTTCGCTCTGTGTGTTCTGCCTATAAATTAAAAGTATTGGAGTTAGATATGTTTACTATTGAAAACGCTCACCTGGTATCTGGCGGTCGTGCGGAAGGAGGATGTATCCCTCCACACTTAGACAAGCTGATTAATCGTTAATTCAGCATATTGACCTGATTAAATCCTAAAAGGAGATTGTATGTTTAGTTTAAAAAAGAAAGTAATTAAAAAGCTTGTTGCTAAAGAATTTGCCCAATCAGCGACGAAAGACGTTGCGGGTGGTCATGATTTTCAGCCAAGTGCATTCCGTGGCTGCCAATCAAACGAAACGCGTGAACAGTTTATAAACTAATAGGAAACCATGATGAAACTGAAAAAAGTAAATCTGAAAGTACTGAATAGTGACGCTACTTTGGTGAAAGTCGCGGGTGGCTGTCCACATACTGTGCATGATTGTGGTGTTGATCGCACTATCCCTGTTCTGAATGAAATTCACTAACCTTCTGGTTAATTGGAGCGTCTGAAATGAAGCTAAAAGTAACAAAAATCAAAAACCTGAGTGCAGGTAAGTCATTTCCAGTTGATGCAACGCCAGCCGTCGGTGGTGGTTATCACTCATCTTGTGGTGTTGACTGCGGTTGCGGTGATCTGGGTGGTGATCAGCCAGTGATTTGGCTACCACAGTAAAGGCTGCTTTTTGAGCGTCAAATAGAAAGTTTAAGGATTAAATATGTACGAATTAAAAGATACAGCGCTGCTGGCAATTAGCGGTGGCCGGGAAGCTGATCATGATTGCACCCGACCAATTCGTGTAACACTGTAATTGGTACTGAGTGCCACAAGGCCACAGTACTGATCAGGCTAACAGTGCCACATCAGTGTGAGACGATGACTAGAAATATGAAAAACTTAAATACAGCTGATATATCTATGGTGAGTGGGGCTACACACCCTGCCGACACAGAAGTTGAATTGCTGATTGAAACCATAAAAAACTGGTTCTGAGGAACCTAAGAGAGACCAAAATGATGACATTAACACACTCTGACATTGAGCAAGTAGTAGGTGGTATCGTTGAAGGTGGTTGTGTGGATGTATTTGATCCCACTAAGCGCCGTCAGCACTAATTTCACATTTTAAGCTTGCAGACAAAGCGGCATTTTTTTGGCGGAAAGTCGCTTCTGTTTGTAATGTGAGAATGCTGAATAAATAAGGAGTCAGGTTGACTCCTTTTTTTGTGCCTGTTATCAACAATACCGCTATTTACCCCCTCATATACCTATTTGAAAGTTCACTAGCCTACCTTGGGTCGAGAAGAGCCCGACTACGACACTGCGTATGGACCAAAGCCTGGCTGAGATACGAGGAGGCAAAATTAGGTGAATATATCTGATGTATCAGGTCGAACCGAGATATGCCTAACACACTTTGTGATTGATCGAAGCATTCACAAAGCGGACTTAGTATGCAGTAGCACCTTGTGACATAAAAACGCCACCTGCATATACCTGCTTCTGACTTTCCCTGTTATAGCTTTCCCTGATGCTCCTTTGTGATGATGCGTCATGTTAGTAAGTTGCTGGATGCGAAAACGTATCTAGCCTGGTTAGCTGGCATCAGGAGGCGACTGTCAGGGCAGGGCACTAGGGGAAAGCGCACAACCTGTGCCCGAATTCAGTGAGCCTGCATATATAGAGCTGATAGTTCGGTTATTGGTAGGAAATAGATTGGGTTAAGCTTCTGATATTTATGGTTAAATTGTTATTCCCACCTTTTTGACAATGACTCTGACCTCACTCATCATGGCCTCAAGCGCTTAGGTGAATTAAGTGCTGATAACAATTTTTTGGAGATGAATATGTTTACTATGTTGGATAAAAAGCAAACAACTCAGGTGTCTGGTGGTGATACAACACATAAGATGCTGGAAAAGATGGAAAGAGAGAAAAACAGCAACTAGTCCGCTGTTTATCAGACCCAGGAACAACAGCGCATTACATACAAATGGTCAGTCGCGAGCTTTGCGCATTGATGGATGAAATATGACTGGTTCTTTGGGTCGGCTTTTAGAGACCAATTTCGAGAGAAGTTACTCTAAGCACTAGATGGTCACTGAGTGTTGAAATGAAAGTGATTTTGCGATGGATTGCAACTGAGTAGATTCTACAGAAGGTGGGGCTTTATAAATGCACCACCTTCTAAATTACCTAAATTAATTGTTTAAAATTCTTATGGTTAATGCTGTTTTAAAGTGCTGATTAAAGGTTTTATATAATCTAGCCAGACAGGTGACCATGATTATATCAACGCGGCTTTTCAAGCTGCTGGGCAAAGGAAACCTTCGCTAGAATTTTAAGCAATGAACTTTATGGTTCTAAATATAATGCTTTTTTAATTGGCATTGTGTTTCTTTGCGCTCCCTGCGCATTTTTATTTGTATGAGGTGAAATATGTATTTAACTAATGAAGAACTAAAAGCAGTCACTGGTGGCACTAGCAATCAGAAGAAAGACCTTTCAAAAATTGAATGTGATCTTTAAACCTAAACCTGGAGAATAATATGAAAGTCATTGAAAAAAACAACGCGCAGTTGGCATTGGTTTCTGGCGGTATTGATGAGGGCGGATGTATCCTTTTCCCTCCTCAAGACAAGAAATTTAACTAAGTGTCGACATGCGGCACAAGCCGCAGTTGAAAAAGCCGTGCAGAGACTCTGCACGGCTTTTTTATGTAATGTATTTCTGACTCGCTCCCTTTCATTTGTGATGAGTGATAATTTCCGGCCCTGAGGACAATGAGGCCAGTTTCAAGATCCATAATTTGAACTATGTGATGCTTTCTTATCTGAGACTTGCAGGTTCAATACACACTCATCACAAGAGCTTTACCTGCTGTAAATTATGACAAAGCTTGCGACTTTTGAGTCGTCAGGCCGTCTGTGTTGTGTTTTCGCACTGCCCCTTTTGAATGCACCAAAAACAACTGGTGAGTCAAGCTAACCACCACTTTTTTACTGCTACTTTTTCTGTTTTGTAGCATCTCACATACTACTGGCTTGCAGATTTTGCACTGTGGTGGTCGCGCAGCTTTGTTGACCATGTTTATACCCGCTTCAGCAATGGCAAGCGACATTAAGTAAGAAAAGGCCGGTGCTGCTGCATGTTGTGTATACACGCAAATCTCCAGTATGGGTACCAATACGTTTTTTCTATATGAATATTTTTATAACCATTCAGGTATTCATATTTAGCACATAATTAAGGTATATCTAAGGATAATGGTGAGGGGTAAGTTGTTGTATTTGTTGCTTAAATTTTGTTTTTCATAATTTTGATTTATTAAATTCTCGGTGTCATCATGCACACCGTCAAAGCGTTACAGCGCAAGACAAAAAACAATAATCGGAATTTAAAATTGAACAATTTAGAAAATTAGCCAGGCATTCATAAGCACAGCTTTTCGCAGATGCCTGATTATTTGGAGGCACAATGGCGAAAACAAAATTTTATACAGACAAAGAGCTGGCTTTCTTATTAAACCAACAGCTTATTGGTGATTGCCTGGACGATTATTTTCAGCCTGATGGTCTGGATTGTTCATTGATCAATGTTGCAGATGCCGAATTTAACATCGGTGATGAGCAACCTGTTAATTTTTATCGTATGTAAATTTGGAGAGCATCAGAGATGGCATTTATCGTACTTGGACAACAGCAGGATGAACACGCGCAATATATGCTTGAGAAGCTGAAAATGCGCGGGCTTGATGCTTATCTACTGTCTACGCACGACTTCCCGCGTAAGGTTCAGTTTAGTTATGAGCCTAATGAAGAACTTGGAAGCTTAACCCTTGCATGCGGAAAAACACTGACTTTAGATGAAATCCAAGCGGTATTTTGGCGCGGTTTTTCCGGTGTCTCGGATGAGTCTACCCGAGAAAACTACATGAGTGCGGAAAGCATTGCAGCTCAAGATGCGATGGCATGTCTGAGAACCTGGTTTTTTCTTGATAACGACACCATCTGGTTAAACAGCTGGGAAGCATTTCAGCATCATAAAGAGAAGCCGTTTCAATTGACTAAAGTAAAACGTCTGGGTGTACGCATTCCTCAGACCTATGTTGGCAACAATCTGGCGGACATCAAAACCGCGTTTAGTGTGCTCAAGCAATCTATTTTTAAGCCAGTGTTTGGGGGCGCGCATACCGAATTGCTGACAGAGGCACACCTGGAGTCAGAGCGTGTTACCGCTGCGCTGGCCAAGTCGCCTATCACCGTTCAGGAGTTTATTGCCGGCACTAATATCCGCAGTTATGTCATTGGGGATAAAGTGATTTCGGTTGAGCTGAAAAGTGATCGGGCAGACTTTCGAGAAGATGACAACATGGAGCTCCTGGCTATTGAGACTCCCGCAGAGATCATTGAGCAATCCAGGCAGATTGCACGAACTCTGCATTTGAACTGGACTGCCATTGACTGGCGAAGAAATGAGCGCGGAGAGTACTACTTTTTAGAGGCAAACCCCTCTCCGATGTTTATTGGGTTTGAGAAACGCTCAGGGATCTCTATAACTGATCACTTAGTTGATTATATGTTAGGGAAAGGCTGAGTTATTGGCACTTAACAGAGGAATAAGCAGATGAAAGAACTCAGTAAGATGGAATTCAGCACAGTGGTTGGTGGTGTGAATACGACGGCTCCTGATCAACCCTGGATTGACGTCATTGATGCGATTTTTGAATTCTTTGAATAAATTTATCTAGATATCTTCTTCAGTTATCTTGGCGGAGATATTGAGCCTGTAGTAATTAAATTTAACCATTATATAACAGTAATAAGGAAAAAATATGCACCCTTTTTCATTAGATAAGACCCAAAAGCAAAATGTAACCGGCGGAAATGTTTTCATTTCAGATCTGCTTAAAGAAAATGGCGGCCCAATTGATATCACTCAGGCTTATCCTGAAGACGGTTACGATCCAACACCTATCACTATGTAAAACGCATTGATGGCAAGACGTTGATAGAGAGTGAAGCTGCCCTGAAATACTTGGCGGAGTTATCGGGAATATAAGGCTTACTCTCGCTTTTTAACCATGTTAGAAGATTAATAAGGAAAAAATATGCACCCTTTTTCATTAGATAAGACCCAAAAGCAAAATGTAACCGGCGGAAATGTTTTCATTTCAGATCTGCTTAAAGAAAATGGCGGCCCAATTGATATCACTCAGGCTTATCCTGAAGACGGTTACGATCCAACACCTATCACTATGTAAAACGCATTGATGGCAAGACGTTGATAGAGAGTGAAGCTGCCCTGAAACACTTGGCGGAGTTATCGGGAATATAAGGCTTACTCTCGCTTTTTAACCATGTTAGAAGATTAATAGGGAAAAAATATGCACCCTTTTTCACTCAATAAAGCACAGCAAGAAAACGTGACTGGTGGTCTGCAAGAAGTTCAGATAACGGAATACCGGTGCGAAAACGGTGGGCCTATCCGAATCACTATGGCAATTCCAGAAGATGGTAAAGATCCGTTACCGCCACTTAAGATGTAATTCAAGCTTAGTTGCGAAGGGCATTCATATGCTCCACAGCACTAGGGTCGTGAACCTAGTGCTGTAAATCAGAAGAATATCAAAGGAAATCAGTATGAAAGATTTAAAGACATCTGAAGAGTTAGCGTCAGTCACTGGTGGTTTTGTTATGGGCATTGGCCTGGGCGATCCTAATGACCCGACTCGTACTATTTGCTAACGAGTCGTATCTCTTAGTTTTACTTGTTGTTCGGGGCTGAATGTGTATTCAGCCCTTTTTCTTTGCTACGTTAATGTCAGTTTGATACATGGATTTTTTTATGGATATGAGGCGCACGGCCTATGCATTAGTGATGCTGAATGAATTATTGCCTGAAATGCGCTTTTATTGTTAATTATGCTCCGTTGATTATTTACATCAAGTCAGCGCTGGACCTTGTTTGGGGTCTTTTGTCATCTGGCAGATTTCTATCTATATTATTGTTTATCAGTGATTTGACTTCTGTTCTTAGGGACTGTGGGGAAAATTCTTTACCTTTAATATTACTAAATTGTTTTGTTTTTGTGATTTACTATATATTATCGTTCAAGATGATACGAAAGAGTCACTTGGGTTGAAAAGTTGTGACTTATTCTGATTTATTAACTTGCCATTCGCTATTGCCCCAATCCGAATGAAGCCCGGGGATGAAGTGAAAGGATATGGGATCATGAGTCACCATGAATGAAGTAAGATTTTCAAGGCAGGTCAAGGAGGTGAAATTTGGAGCCTGGATACTAGATCCAAAGCACCAAAGTATCAGTGATGGAGAGGTTGAGCGAGAGCTCGAGCCCCTGTTATTTCGACTGCTTTGCTACCTTATAATCAATAATGAACAGATCATCACCCGACAAAATCTGGTAGAAGATGTCTGGTCTCAACACTATGTAGATGATAACGCTATCAATCGCGCGATGTCAGAATTAAGAAAGATTCTGAAGTCTGACAAGCAGAAAGGGACGATTGTAAAGACGCACTATCGCAAAGGGTATAGCTTTTTTCTTGAGCCAGAAATTGTTTACTATGATCATGTTGAAAAACCGTCTACGTTTTCCTCCCAGACCGGCACTGAGCCAAAACCCGCTTCTTTGCCTGGAGAATCTGAACTTTCTACCCGGGCTCAGCCCCATGTAACAACTAACAATCATCGCAAAAGCACGCTGCGGTGGCGTTATGTATTGCTACCTTTGCTCCTTGTCTTGCCTCCACTGGCCTGGTATATCTTGCCAACGGGCTTTTTTACGGGAGAGCAAAAAGTGCATACCCTCACCCGCAGTGATATTGAAGAAAGCGTACTGTCCTGGCTACCTGGTCGTTACGCCACGCTCAACCTGTCTCCTAATAAACAGCACGTTGCATTTTCTTTTATTCAGAATGATAACAAGAACTATGCACTGGTGGTTAAGTCACTGGAAAATGGACATGAGAAACGCATTGGTAACCCAGGTGTAAATTATTTTCCGGTCGGGTGGTCGGTTGATTCCAGCTTTATTTACTATCGGGCTGTGAGTGAAGATCAGTGTCAGGTGTGGCAACTGAGCGCTGATTTTATTACCAGCAACCGGCATGTTTTTGATTGTACCCTGCATTATACAACGGGTGGTGGCGTGGCGGCTGGGCGCTTTGTGTATTCAAAAAGTGGCTATCGCAACCGCGATGAATTATCTGTATTGACAAGCCGTGATCTGAGCACCGGTGATGAATTTCAAATTACCTCACCCAACCTGAATTCTTATGGCGATCGCTTTTTAACTTATGTCGCTCAGAAGCAGGTGATCCTGTTTGAACGCAGGCAGTATGAATCCAATGAGCTGTATATGACCGATCTGGACGGTGGCAATCAGATTAAGTTGTATGAGTCGGCGAACCGGATCTGGGCAGTAAACTATGATGCTGAACATGATTTAGTCAGTTGGTTTGATAATAGCGCAAATCAGCTATATCGGTTTTCTTTGGCGCAGAAACGACTACATAGTGTCGAGCAACTTCAGACTGAACAACAATATGCTAGCTCTCAGATACTGGATAGCAACACATTATTGATGGTGAGTTACCCTTTTCAGGCTGATGTATTCCTATTAGATCAGCAGACTCTTGGGCTGACAGAGCTCATTGCGAGCCCACTGGAAGACACTTCAGCTACTGAGGTCGGCGATGAATTCTTATTCCTGACACGTCAGGGGGATCAGCGTATCGTGAGAAAGCAGCAATCAGATGGTCAAATCGTGCCGCTAGCGCTGCCACAAGATAACTACACTGCATTGCGTTATAACTCTGCCAGTGATCACTTATTAGTTCAGTATAAAGATAAAATTGACGTGTATAAGTTGTCGGAGATGACTCTGGCTGACAGTATCAATGCGCAGGGGGTTGTGGTGGCTGCCGAGTTTATCGGACCTCATGAGCTTGGGTATGTGGTGGTGGATGACCACAAAGTGAAAAGCCGGGTGTTTAGCTATTCTTTGACAGAGAAAAAGGTCACTCCACTACCGACATCGGATTCATTGTGGATAGGACGTCTTGATGACGAGCACCTGGTTTCTTTGTCTTCCAGTGATAAAGTCGTACTTTACAATATCCAGTCGGGAGAGATAACCCGAACTATTGATTTACCTCAGGTGAAGTATAAGCACACGCTTGCTATAGGCGAAGGGGATATCTACCATTCTGACGGTGAAACCATCTACAAACTTGACTTCAGCGCACCATCCGTGATTTCTGAGTTCTATCATATAGATACTTCTAAATATGTGATCAGCAATATGAAATACTCCCAAAAACGTGGCGGGTTAATCCTGGATCTGATTGAAGTCGTGGAAAACCAACTGATTAAAGTCACGTTAAAAGAGACTGAGTCACTTTGATAGCTGCCCTCAGTTAGTCGTAAATTAAGTACAACAAAGCGATTTAAGAAGGGTTTACTGGACAGTAAGCCGGTACACTTTGCCCGCCATTCCCATTCTTCTCTCCCGAAGTAAGAATGGATTGCACTTTGATACAAGCTTGGCTTGTACAAATGTCTGTTATGCCTGCATTCACTTGGGCGATGCCAGCTGCGCGCCCAAGCTACCTCTCAATGCCTAACATGAGAACACGCAACATAAGTATGAAACAGCTGTTCACTGCGGTGACCATGATGCAGATTGAACTTTCCTTCGCCTTTAGGGTGTACGCGGTGGCTTTACCCGGTAAAACGTCTTGGTACAACAAACCCGTCATTTATATGGCCAGTAATATCTTTACAGTGGCCTGAATTTTTGCCTGCTTTGTTAAGCTAATCGTGCTGTGAAACTTTTGGAATACACAGGTTTTCTTGTTTTTTGTCCAAAATGAAATTATTCGGCAATCGCAGCAATTCTTACACGTAATTATTCGTATAGATAACATGTGCTTACTGGCTTTGATTGGAGGTAAGATAAGATTTAATAATTACCGAATTTATGATGGCTTGGCTAAGGTAGTTAGTAACGAAACAACACAGTTTCAATCGCACAACTAACCCAAGCAGCAGGAGCGTCAGGATGATTACATTAAAAACAAAAAAGCTAAAAACACTGTCAAAAAAAGAGATCTTGGGCGGTAAAGAGACACGCGTAATTGCAGGTGGCACTAATACAGAAACTTTTACCGGGTCAGTCGATCCAAAGCTGGATGCTTAATACGCAAATTTTTTGCATCACGTTGAGCGAACCGGCGTTGCTGCGTACTTAGTCGTAAATCGTCGCCATAGTCGCAATACTCTGATGTTGTGATGCCTGAATACAAGGAAAAAAACATTGCTGAATATGACTTTTCCCATGCTGGCCGCAGTTGCGCTTGCAGGACAGTTAACACTACAAGAGCCCAGTAGTGAGTTTTATTACTCCAGAGACTCTGTGACCGTTTTGGCCGCACCACGAGTGACAAATGGCACCTGGGTCGATAAGGGTTCGGTACTGCTGACTATCCAACCAGAGCACGGCGGTGAAAGCCATACGCTGGTATCTAAATCGGATGGTTATCTTGATTATGTTAGCGATAAATTATCTCCCGGATATCAAGTAACCGCTGGTGAGATGCTATTCATAATTCGTTCGGCACGGATACTGGCTAAACATGAACTAGCCGGACAGATCTCTGCACAGGAGGTCCATCAGCAACAGACTGTCTGGTTATGTGATCAAGCCAAAGCATGGCCTATGCGCGTTGATGAAGTAACACAAAGCAGCCTGCTGGTTTCAACGCATGTACAAGCCGGTGACTATGCAGCGTTAAAGTCAATTAGCCATAAGCCACAACTCTCCTTATACAAAGACCGACATACTTGTTTGGCTGACAGTATTAAATTGGCGTCTGACGCACACGCTGTTGACTGAATTGCTCCGCATCGCGCGCTTTGTTATTGTTTTGCCGTTCTGGCCTGAATCACTTGCTGTTTCTGCGAGCACCTGTCCTTTCTCCTCTTAACACAAACAGACACACCTTTCTCTGTCTAATGCTATAGCCGTATTCCTTGCTTCGGGTGCAAAGCACATACACCAGATACAGACTTCACAGTCCCTACCACGAATAAGGCATCAAAAGGACTTCAATACTGTTTATCTTTGCCCAAACTGCAGTTTGTTAGTGACAGTGTTGGAAGGTGGTGGATTTTGTCTCTGTAAATGTGGTGGCGATGACGCTTTAAGCTGCATTCTGGTTACACGTCGTTGGCGTCGCGCGTTCATGTGGTAATGAGGACGGAAAAATGTGCAGCCAGATAATGCGAACCCAGAACTCGCTGTCTGTTCAAGCAGACTTATCAGGATGTGTTCTAACTAGACTGGTCGCTGCACATATTGTTTATATGGTAGTCAAAGTCCGAACTTGCATTCATAGATCTCTGTCAGCGTCGCTGGGGCGTTATCGTGTTTCCAACTCTGTGCCTTGGTTCATTCAGACGAGGTATCTGAGGAGTACGAAATGGCTGAAAAATATGGAACAGAAGCGCGTTCAATATAGACTCTTATCAATACATACAGAGTTCGTTTTATCCATAATAAAAACCTGCAAGCTGCTGTATTTTAAGTTAATGTTTGTATTTTTGTGATTTTGACCAAGGTGCTTAAGTAGCGCAGTATAGGGCTAGTTTGATTTGACAACACCAACTAGACATAACTTGATCCGTAAGGAGCCGACAATGAAAGCACAACTCGAACATTATGCGCATGATCTGTTTGCCAGTAACCATGTACTGAAGTCGTCCATTGAGCAGTTTGAGACGATAGAACAAGGTGAACAGCTTTCTGGTGTATTGCAGGAAATAGCCTCACAGTCAGGGTATGAGTGTCTGGCTTTTGCTGATTTCATGCCTATGTCTACCACTGTATACGATATGAACTTATACGGTCATTATCACAGTGCATTAGAGAGTCACCTGGACACACCTCAGATGTACAGCCACTTTAAGTCGGGTATACGGATTGCCGCCATGTCGAATTTACTGGCCCATGCAGATGAGCTTGATCACCTGTATGCATTGCCCTTGCGCGGCGTGTCGGGGATTGTGGGAGGACTGGTGTTTAATATTCCTGAAGACGTTGCGAAGCAAAGCAGCATTGAATCCATTGATTGGTATTGGACGCTTTTGTCTCCTTATTTACTCAATGCGGCCTTGCGCTGCAGAACCGTCAGACTTTCAATCACTAAGCGGGAGCGAGACTGCCTGTTGTGGGCTTCAGAAGGCAAAACTTCCTGGGAGATTAGCCAGATCCTGGGTATCACCGAGCGTACAGTGAATTTCCATCTCACGAACTGTATAGAGAAAACTCAAAGTGCAAACCGCCAACAAGCAATTGTTAAATGTATTATCAATAACTTAATCTAGCTTTTTGAGTAAGTTTTACGGCTGTATGCCAAGTACTGCATTCGATACAGACTATGGAGGTAACCATGTTCGGGTTCGGCAATAAAAAATTAAGCAAAGAAATTATTTGGGGTGTAGGACCGTCAGAATCCCAATCGGGCAGCCTGCTCCCCACAGACACTAAACGTGACTTGTTTGACCTGTAATCACGCACTGCCGTGCGATGTGCTGTGTTAGCGCATTATCGTACGGGCGTGGTGCTCTGACCCACTGGCAAATATACTGAGGAGCCGTGTTGTCGTTAGTGGTCAGGCAATGAGCAAGCCTGGAGCTTCACTCCACACACGCAGAGCTTACTGCTCACCTCTTACCGCCCAGCCCTTACCTGTGAACACTTGACGTTCAAGCCAGATCTATTTTATCTGCACATCTATTCTTAGCTGTGGTACATAACCCCGGCAGTATCATACTAACGATACCCAACTCTGTACTGATATAGAGCTTTGCGGCATCGGTAAGGTTTGGTGTACTTTCGCATGTACATGGTGCTTGAGTGATGTGCCAGACCAAAGCCCCGTGGCTGGTCAATAGTAACAGATAAGCAAATCATCACTTACAGACTGGGCGGCCCGGCCAGAAAGACATGTGTTTCGACAGTTGTCGTCTTAAGTGAAGCAGGCATAAACCTGGCAGGCGTTGGCAGCGCTTGATACCCCGGCACAGCATAGTGTTGTGATTCAATAAAATCGGACGCTTAATTAAGCAAGTTGGTATTAATCAGTTTAAGGAGTTAGTCCGGCCTTACGGGTAAACCCCCCTTACTCAACACCTCAGCCTTAGGCAGAAATTCACGCAATGTATCCATCGCAGGTAGAAATGTCAGTGTCTCAGCGGCAGTTTCGCGCATAAGCGATGTGAGCCAGAATGAAGTTACTTCATTGAGTGGTTGGTATAAGGTACTGACTGGAAAAGAAAAAAGGGGCCACATTGCTGTGAACCCCTTTACAATCATGATTTGGTTGACTGAGCGCTTTATTCGTATCGCAGCGCTGCAGATGGTTTGGTACTGGCCGTTTTAAAGACCTGTGTAGCAACGGTCAGCCAGGTGATGGTGCCGACCAGGGCGGCTGCGACCAGGTAAATGGCATAGGGATGTGCAACACGTTCGTTAAAGTTTGTGAGCCAGTCACTGACCAGCCAATAGGCCACAGGAAACGCGATGAGCGCACTGCCTAGCACCAACTTAATATATTCCATAGCCAATAAGTTAATCAGCTGAGGACGCGTGGCGCCTAATACTTTGCGGATGGCCACCTCTTTACTGCGACGCTGGGCGCTGAAAGAAGATAAACCAAAAATGCCAATGACGGTCAGGAATATGGCCAGGGCGGTGAAGGTGAAGATCACCTTAGATGCTTGCTGATCTCCCTGATAAAGCAGCTGATAGCGCTTGGAGATTGACTCAACATCTGCACCAACAACACCGAGATGCTTTTGCAGTACCTGCTGAACTTCCTGACGCAATGGTGCCAGGTCGGTTCGGTTATGCGCCAGCACAAGGTTGGCCTGCGACATCCGGCTGTAGCCACAAATAAAGAACAGTGCAGACGATGCATCGCGAGAGGAGCCAATTTTAATGTCGTCCACAATCCCAACGACTTTTGCACGGATACTCTGACTCTCTTTATTGCCTATCACCACGCGCCAGGTCTGGCCTATGATGCTATCCATGTCGACCTGATTGGCCTGCATGGCAATATCGCGACTGATAATGATACTGGCACTGGGCTGTGCTTCATCGCCTTGCTGATACCAGTCACTACTAAACTGGCGACTGAAGTCCCGACCATGTAGCAAGGTGAGGCCCTGGTTCTCGACAGTCTGGTAGCCGGTGCCAATAAAAGGGATCGGCATATTAGCGGGATCGGCACCTGGCCAGATTAATCGCGCCGAGGTATTGGTGCTGCTGGTCAACGCGGTGTCACTGACGCCAACACTGGTGACACCGTCCAGGCGTTGCAGAGCATCCGTCAACGCAGAGCGACTGCTAAATACTTCGGTGGCATTCAGGCCGCGGATCTCCAGGCGATTTTCTTTGGCATAGCCGGTGTCGAGTGTGGTGAGAAAGACCAGTTGATGATAAAGCACATAGGTTGCGATGATCAGGGTAATAGATAATGCAGCCTGAGCAACCAGTAAAGACTTACGCACCCAGATGGCAGTGGCGCCACGTTGCAGGTCACCACTGAGCACGCGTTTTGCGTCAAACGAAGCGATAAACAG
Organism: Pseudoalteromonas sp. R3; assembly: GCF_004014715.1. Taxonomy (NCBI): domain Bacteria; kingdom Pseudomonadati; phylum Pseudomonadota; class Gammaproteobacteria; order Alteromonadales; family Pseudoalteromonadaceae; genus Pseudoalteromonas; species Pseudoalteromonas sp. R3. The sequence goes on along the minus strand of NZ_CP034835.1, from coordinate 4,434,329 downwards.
GGCCGGATATAAACCCGCAATGACACCCACCGTTACTATGGTTGCACTAAACAGCGCGATAAAGGGAAGGGTAAACGTCAGTGCCAACGATTTATCAACCAGCTGATTAAACCAGGGCAGTGCGAGCTCGACGAATACCAGGGCCAGTAAACCGGCGATCAAGGTGATCAGCACCGATTCCAGTAAGAATTGCAGCATCAGCTGAAAACGCGAAGCGCCCAGGGCTTTTTTGACGCCCACTTCTTTAGCACGCTGCGCCGCCTTCGCGGTGCTCATATTAATAAAGTTAAAGCTGGCAACCAGGATCAATAAGATACTCAGGCCAATGCTGATATGAACATTATCGGCAGAGCCATTGGCTTTGAATTCAAACCGGGAATGGCCATACAGGTGGATATCCAGCAGTGGCAGCAGTGTCACCCGAACCATGTTTTTACCGTTATAAACCATTTCGTTGTATTGCTCTGTGAGCACTTGTTCGAGTTGTGTACGCGGCAGCTGTGCAGAGTCATCGAACCGGGTACGCAGATAGACATAGGCATCATTGCTTTGCAATGCAGGCTGCCCGGCCTGTGAGGGGGTCATGGCGGCAAGGCCATTAAAATCAAAGTGGGTGTTGTCTGGCAGGTCAGCAAAGACAGCAACCACACTCCAGGTAATATCACTTTGCACGAGTGTCTGACCAACCACGTCGCTCTGGCCAAACAGACGGATCGCTTGGGTCCGTGACAGGGCGAGCTTGGCCGGTTGTGTTAGCGCTGGTGCAAGCTTGCCATGTAGTATATCCAAGGAGATAAACTGAGGAAGGTTATCTGTGGCTGCGAACACCTTATCTAATTTCTGTTGTTGTCCGCGGATCTGGATATCACTGCCATGACGCTGACTCAGATTGAGCAGGTAGAATGCGGCTTCTATGTCATTGAGTTTGGTAAACTCAGCTGCCATAAGCGGGCTGGATACAGGTGCATCAAGACCCATAGAGGGCCAGCTTTGTTCAAGCCTGAAAGTGTGACTGGCATTAGGCTGGTGGTCATCATAGCTGAGTTCAAATTGGCTATAGAGAGCGATTAATAACGCCGCACCCAGACCGATGGCCAGCCCGGTGACGTTGAGCAAAAGGTGGAACTTCTGTCTCAAGAAGGCCCTTAGTGCGCCCATCAGATAGAGTTCAAGCATACACCGCCTCCGGCACGCTTTGCCGAGCAGCCGGGCGCTCATGCGAGATTATTTCACCATCCAGTAGCCGCACAGTCTTGTTGCCGTACAAGGCATCTTGCTCCGAGTGTGTCACCATCACTATGGTGGTGCCGTCTCGATTGAGCTGCTGCAAAAGCTGCATCACTTCTTCACCATTTTGTGAATCGAGGTTACCTGTTGGTTCATCGGCCAGGATCAGGCTTGGGTTGCACACTAAGGCGCGTGCGATGGCGACACGTTGCTGCTGACCACCAGACAATTGTTGCGGAAGGTGGCCGGCACGATGGGCCAGATTGACCCGAGTCAGCATGGCCTGTACTTGTTCCTGGCGCTGCTTTTTGGCCACCTTTTGATAGATCAAAGGCAGTTCAACATTTTGCGCCACGGTCAGGTCATCAATTAAATTAAAGCTTTGGAATATAAAGCCCAGCTGACGCTTTCTTAGCTCTGCCAGCTGTTGTTCGCTGTAGCGTTCAATGGCTTGATTTGCAAATAGATAGGTGCCGCTGGTGGGGCTGTCTAACATGCCCAAGATGGAAAGTAAGGTTGATTTTCCACAACCTGATGGTCCCATGATGGCAAGAAAATCTCCTTGCTCAACATGCAGGTCGATGTTGTGTAGCGCCGTGGTTTCGACCTCTGAGGTGCGAAATACCCGGTTAATTTGTTGTAGTTTTATCATGATTGTTCTCGGTTTGTTGAGGTATTAGTTCAGCATTAAAGTGTCGGCGTTATTGAACGCGTTGTAGCTTGACGTGATGACGACATCACCTGCGTTCAGGCCACTTAATACTTCGAAATAGTCATTATTCTTTTTACCCAGGCGGATCGATTTCCTGACCGCTTTCTTGCTTTCTTTATCAAGCACAAAGACCCAGTTTCCGCCGCTTGAAGAGAAGAAGGCGCCACGACGCAACATCAAAGTGCTGGCTTGCGCATCCCCTAAATGCAACTCCAGATCAACGCTCTGGCCGCGCTTGAGCTGAGTCAGCTCTGTTGGAAGATCGAGTTCGACCTGAAACTTGGCGTCTTTTACCCGGCTGTCTATCTTGGTCACAGTCAGTGCAACAGGCTGACCATCAAACAAAGCAATGGCATGCATATCGACGGCGACCTGGTTGAGATAGTACTCGTCAACTTCCGCAACCAGCTTGTACATATCGGGAATATCAATTTGACCCAGGCGATCACCTCGTGCTTTAGATTCGCCAATCTCCGCTGCCAGTTCACTCACATAGCCATCAGCCGGAGCACGAACGAGCAGGTCTTCGAGATTTTTACGCGCAAAAGCCAGATTTTTCTGCAGCATTTGAGCACTGTCTTCAAGCTGTTCAATCTGGATATTACGGATCTCATTTTCCGCTTTTTGACGTTGCAAGGTGAGCTCCCTGCGCTGCTCATAGTAGGTCAGGTCTTGTTCCAGCGTGGCAATTTGATCTTTGGTGATTGCGCGGTGTGTTTGGAGTGCCAGCGCTTGGTCCAGTTTACGCTTCAGGTGCTGGATTTGATGTTCAATTTCTAACAGGTCGCGACGCAGGTTCAGCTTGTTGTTCTCCATCGTCATCTGAGTATTACGTAAAAAGTTAAGCTGCTCAGTGACCTGGGCTTCTCTGCTGATCACATCGAGTTGCAACGACATGTTAGACAGGCGCACCAGAGGTTGGCCTTTGGTGACGAAATCGCCGGGTTCCACATGTTTTTCCTCAACGCGGCCACCCGAGAGGGTATCAAGCAAAATGGCGCGTTTAGGGGCAATACTGGCTCTGAGTCTGATCTGCTCGGTAAAGGTGCCTCGGATCACTTTTGAGTGAACCAGGGTGCTTTGATCTATGGTCTGTGTCTGCCCCTGTGAGCGGCTGTCCTGATAGGCGTAGCTAATTGACAGTAAACTGCCACACAGACCCGCCCAGATTAATGACTTCTTTAGTTTAGTGGTGCGTGAAGTAGTAATTTTTTTATCCATGCTCATGGGCTTTCCCCTTTGGAACCTAAAGTGAACTTTGTAGATTAAATATACTTGTCGGACGGGGGCTTAGTTAGCTGTAAAATACAACAGGATCATGATGGCGTACGCAAAAAGGGCTACCCATCCATGGGCGGCCCGTGTCGGTGTTTGGTCTGTGAGGTAAGGCGTTAGACGAGCTTCACGTTTCCTTGCCCCTCTATATTTAAAAAGCGGTTAAACATATGACTGAAGCGGTTTCCTTCGTGCATTATCATCAATAAAGCCGCGTTTTGTGTGTAGTCATTAATGATCTGCAGAATATCGCCTTTGCTGGCGTCATCGATGTTGGCTAATGGCTCATCAAGCAAGTAAACACTGGCTGTTTTAAGCAGGCAAATCGCTATCTGACACTTTTTCTTCTGTCCTTCAGACAGGCGTTCAAAGGGCTTATCTAAACACTCCAGTAGGCCGAGTTTTTCAACCAATTCATCTGCTTTTTGGCGATCTCCACCTTGTGCGATAATGCGGTCAATATTGTCCCCCACAGTGCCGGGAAGCAGGCCAAAGGGGTATAAAGAGGCGCTGATATGCGACATAGCCGGTTTTGAGATCTCGCCCTGGTTCGGCGTGTAAAAGCCTGTCAACAAATGTGCCAGAGTACTTTTCCCCGCTCCATTGGGGCCACTGATCAATACACGGTCGCATTTATCCACAGTCAGGCTTGTGCTTTTTAAAATGGGCTTGGCCTGAAAATCGAAGTCAACATTGTTAAAGCTGATCGTGTCACTGTCGGTTAGCTGAGTGTGCGCCTCAGCATCTGTGGCCAGCGCTTTAAACTCGGTGTAGCGGTCCAGTAATGCGTCTAAAGTTGCCAGGCGGGGCACCAGGGCTGAGAGTTGCTCAACCGCGTTGATGATCAGGCTGAAAGCACGCGTCAGGGCAAATAAGGAACCTATGGTGATCACACCCAGGATGACCTGAAATCCCGCGACTATGATAACGGCTAACTCAGTGTAAGAGAGAAAAACGGCACTGATTGACTGATACAGGGCACTGTAACGAGTATTTTTATACTGGGCATTTAGTGAGGCCTGCAAACCTGATTTAATGGTGCTCTGCGCTGTTTGATTCAGTGAAAACAGGCGAACATGTTTATAACTGTCTACAACGGTTGCTAAAATCGACTTAAACTGAGCTTCGGATTCTTGCAATTGTTTGGTGCTGTCACTGATCTTGCCACTAAAGCGATTCGCCAGAAAATACAAGCAAGGCAAGATGATGGCCAGGGCGAGGGTGATCTCCCAGCTGATCCAAATGGCCACCGAAATGCCTGAAATACAAATGAACACACAGGTCGTAAATGCAACCAGGGTATCTATCATTTCTGAGAGCTTTTTAGGCTCATCATAGAGGCGTGAAATATAGTAGCCACGGCCATGATGGGTGATCTCCTGACAGTCATGCTGGTAATAGCTGTTGGCCAGGTCGACCGATAATTGTTCCTGTAAGGTATTTTTGATTTTCTGTCTTGTCAGTGTGGTCCAGTAGATAAGCAAGCGACCGCCGGTGGCAACTGAGGTGACGATGATGGCCAACCACATAAAGAAAGACTGATTGCCTTCATTAATGGCATCAATCAGCCACTTTAAGGCGAGCGGATCAACAACAGTAAAAAATACTGCCTGAATTGCAGTTAGTACCAGCAACAATGCCAGCCGAGACTTTTGCGGGGCCAGTAATTGCCCGGCGGTTTTTAAGTTCGATTTACTGATAGGCATAAGAACACTTCCTATATAACCCCGGCTCATCGGGGAGTGTGTGGGCAGTCTGACATTGCCAGACTGCCTCCCTCATTTTTTACAAATCATGCATGAAGCGATGACCACCGGTAGCAAGCCTGTGCAGCATCATACCTATGCCCGAAGAGCCAAAAGCATAATCCGCAGATAGGCGTACAGAGTGACGGCTTGGATATATTTCACCTTGCTGACGGTCGATGGAGAACAGCGTCAATCGTTCACTGATCTCGCAGGCAACCTGACGATAGTGAGTATTTTCCGTGATTTGATAGAGGTCGATGAAAAACTCAACGATGCCTGAAACACCAATAAACTGACCCTGATCAACTGAGTAGCGAGAGTATGCGGATAGTGCAATCGACTGTGCGAGCTCAAGGTAGCTGGCATCGCCTGTTTCTCGATAAAAGCGGATCACCACGGCACCAATTCCTGCTGCACCATGCTCCCAGTAAGGCAGGACCGTTTTGCTGTCTACCGTTTTACCCCACTTATATTCTCCCTCAGCGGTAAGTCCGGCCTGAATATCATGTGCCAGCGCCGCTTTGGCAAACTCCAGTGTGGTTGTGTTATGTGTCAGTTTGGCCAGATAGAGTAAGAACAGGGCGACTCCGGCGCTGCCGTGTGCAAAGCCAACCGGTGTTTCCTCATCCTCAGCAACGGGAAAGTAGCAACCGTGCTCGGTGTCGCAAGCGCGCAGCTGCAGCTGTTGTGCAATGGACCCGGCGTGCTCAAGGTATACTGCGTCGTGATAGCGGGTATACAGCTTCAGACACATATAGCCGACACCTGCCAGACCATGTGCAAAGCTAACCGCATCAAACTTACTCATCGAATCCAGGGCATAGTCGGCCCAGCGTTTGGCCTGCACTTCACGGTCTAGTTCTAGTTCGGCCAGTGCCATACCTGCATAGCCGACGAACAGGCCTGCGGTAGAGGTTTGAGTCTCAAAATCGGCGATTTTCTCCAGCAAATGTGCCGGAACATCATGACCTGTCTTGGCCATAAACACGGCGGGTCCATAGTAACCATAAGTGAGTGCCAGAGGGTGAACGTCAAATGCCGTGTAATCGATGGGCATAAAATGCGGGTCGATGTTAGTCTTGATCCCTTGTGAAATAAATGCAGCTATCTTATTCACCCGGAGCGCAAAGTCTTTGGCATTTGCAACTGGGTGCTGATCGTAATCGGGCAAGGCCGTAATGAAGTGCGCGCTGGTATTCGCAATTTGTGGATTAGCGGTTTCGGCAAGTTTAACTAATGCGCTTTTTGCTTGCTCTGGCTCACCGTCAGCCAGCTTTTGAATGACCTCTGTAAGGTGAGGGTTGAGTGCACAATCATTTTGTAGTTTGTGCAGCAGTTGCCAACGCTTTTCAGGGGCCAGAGAAAAAATATGCAGCGCTGGAAAAATCATGCTGTACAGCGCCATGGCCAGAGCGAACCAGTCGCCTTTATAGGTTGCACCGGTATCCATAAAGCCTTCATTACTAAACCCGGGGGTCGTCAGTAAAGCGCGTTGCATTTGAGCGTTCTGCTCAGGGTGATAAGCACCTTCGAAATCTATGAATCGGATTGTTTTGGCCTGTTCGTCAACCAGAATATTGTTTGGTGATACATCACCTAAAACCACTCCGCGTTGGTGTGCTTCTGTCACGGCTGCGATGGTTTCGCGGGCGATCCAGATAAAATGTTGTTGGAATCGCTCAGCACTGGCAACGTCTGCGACAAATGGCACTAAAGTGACTTCTTTTTTACCGCGGTAATTACGCAACGGTGTGCCGTCAATGTATTCCTCGACTAAGAATGAATGTTCCCACTCGGTAAACCAGTCTATCGCGGTCGGAAAGTAGCGGCTACTGCTGAGCGTTTTGATAACACTAAATTCGTTCTGCAGTACTTGATCGGCGTAAATTGCGCCCTGATCTGCCACACTGGAGAAGTGTACATAAGGTCTTGCTTCTTTGACCACGACAGTCTGTGAAGTTTGCAGATCCTTCGCTTTATATACACCACCACTATTGGAAAAAGACAAGGCCTCAATGACTTCATATCGATCATTGAGTGGCGCTATGCTTTCATCTGAACTGTCTGTTAGCTTAAAGGGTTCCTGTATCCATTCTGGCAATTTATAAAAGGCTTCGCGCTCATCTTTGATAAGCGTACCATCTGGCTTTTTGATACAGGCAACCTGGCTGCCATCTGCTTTTTGTTGTGGCAACAATTTAAAGCCACCATAACGGTAATATACTACTTTGCTATCTTTATAACGTTTGTCTGAAAGAATATAAGGGCCATTAAACTCTTTTGTTACTTCATAAATGGCTTGGATCAGTTGTTTAAATATGGACACACTGCGTGGGTAAATAGTGATGAGTTTTCCAGAGCTGCCCCTTCCGGTGGCTTTGGATGCCATTTGGTTGGCTATGTCCTGGCGGCAAATAACTTTAAATGATGTGTCGAACTCTATGCATTGTTGCAGGGTTGCCCGAATGATAGACAGTGCATCTTCAGTGGAAGCTGAAACGTGAATTTTAAAGCCCTGCTCGGGTAGTTGCTGATAGCTGGGTGTTGCTGAGAGCCAAATACTATGGTGCTTAGTTGACCACGATTCAGGGACTGTTGACGAGACTGCCTGTGCAATGGCCTCATCTGGCTTCATGATAGCGGGTTGAGTAAAGTACTCATTATCACCCAACATATAAGAGTTGTTATACATACCGACACCTGTTGTTATTTAAAGTTATTTTCTAAACAGCAAGGAGCTGAGCAAACAGGTGCTGTGCACTCTTGGTCAAGCAATCCATTATTAACCTGACCCAGAGGTATCTGGAAGGATTTATCTCCTTTCAGAATCAGTCACTGTTTTTATCTCAGCCCAGCCGAAGAGCACTTAAAGTGCTTTTTCCAGTCTGTTTCCACAGTGGTTGGAAATGGTGCTCCACTCCTGGATCTCTGCGTTATCGTTACCTGAAGCGATGCTTTGTAGCTTTAATACGTTGTTCATTATATTTCTCCGATCTTTTTCTAATTAAAGTGATTTCTGCAGGCTATCGCTGCCACAGTGGTTAGAGATAGTGCTCCAGTCTTGGATTTCAGCGTTGTTGTTGCCAGACTGCACTGCTTGTAGTTTTAATACGTTGTTCATTATATTTCTCCGATCTTTTTCTAATTAAAGTGATTTCTGCAGGCTGTCGCTGCCACAGTGGTTTGAGATAGTGCTCCAGTCTTGGATTTCAGCGTTGTTATTGCCAGACTGCACTGCTTGTAGTTTTAATACGTTGTTCATTATTATTTCTCCGGTATATTTAATTAATTAAAGCGATTTTTGCAGGCTGTCACTGCCACAGTGGTTAGAGATAGTGCTCCACTCCTGGATTTCAGCGTTGTTGTTGCCAGACTGTACTGCTTGTAGTTTTAATACGTTGTTCATTTTTATTTCTCCGATATGTTTATTTAATTAAAGCGATTTTTGCAGGCTGTCACTGCCACAGTGGTTAGAGATAGTGCTCCATTCCTGGATTTCAGCGTTGTTGTTGCCAGACTGTACTGCTTGTAGTTTTAATACGTTGTTCATTTTTATTTCTCCGGTATATTTATTTAATTAAAGCGATTTTTGCAGGCTGTCACTGCCACAATGGTTAGAGATAGTGCTCCATTCCTGGATTTCAGCGTTGTTGTTGCCAGACTGTACTGCTTGTAGTTTTAATACGTTGTTCATTTTTATTTCTCCGGTGTGTTTATTTAATTAAAGTGATTTTTGCAGGCTGTCACTGCCACAGTGGTTAGAGATAGTGCTCCACTCCTGGATTTCAGCGTTGTTGTTGCCAGACTGTACTGCTTGTAGTTTTAATACGTTGTTCATAATTATTCTCCGATTTTTAAATTGCACGGTTGACCCTGGTTTCACAAAAATGACTTGATAAGTTTGCTGTTTTATCAAAACTCAAGCCGTCACTAATTTCTTCAGCTGTTTTAATGTCGCTTGATGTATTCATCTTTATCTCCAGGTAGTATTTGTTTAACAAACTAGGTTTTGTCTTCTTGGCGTTAGCCAGTGATTAAATAATAGCGCTGATTGGTGTTTTTATAAGCTGGCTTTTATTACAGGTTTTATTTCTTATGGGGTGTTATTCCTAAATCTTTTATTATTCTTATTGTCTAGCTGTATAATATGACAGGTAGCATTGCTCTATATCAGGCAGGCGGGTGTTATTGTGTTTTTGCTGACATATGCGAGTGAGCACGGCACTGCTACGCTAAGAAAGAAGGCATTCGTTACTGACAATACGCAGAATTAAGCGTTACAATGTCACCGCATAAATGGAGCGGGTTGCCCATGCAATGGAAAGGCATTCCTATGCTCTTCGTGGTAGACAACAAATTAGAAGAGAATAATGTTATGGCATTGACTACAGTCATCCTTGCTGCGGGCAAGGGTACTCGTATGCGTTCAAAATTACCTAAGGTATTACACCCGGTTGCAGGCCGTCCTATGGTGCAACATGTCATTGATAATGCTATAGCTTTGGGTGCGAGTACGACGAACCTTGTATATGGTCACGGTGCACAACAGCTAAAACAGGCGCTGAAGCATAATGATGTCAACTGGGTACATCAGGCAGAGCAACTGGGGACAGGTCATGCTGTCGCAGTAACAAAAGAGCATATTGCAGATGATGATACTGTGCTTATCTTATATGGCGATGTACCGCTAACTCGCCTATCTACCTTGCAACGTCTGCTCGAGGTGACTCCACAGCGTGGTTTAGCAGTATTAACCGTGAATCTAGATAACCCAAGCGGTTATGGCCGCATGATCCGTGAAAATGGTAAGCTGGTCGGTATCATTGAACAAAAGGATGCAACAGCGCAGCAGCTGGCAATCCAGGAGATCAATACCGGTATTATGGCGGCGAATGGTGGGCTATTAAAAAAATGGCTGGGCCAGCTCTCCAATAATAACGCACAGGGTGAGTACTACCTGACCGACATCGTTGCGATGGCACACCAGGATGGCGTCGAAATAACTTCAGCACAGCCGGATGACGCGATGGAAGTTGAAGGGGCTAACAACCGTGTGCAGCTTGCTGGTTTAGAGCGAGCCTATCAGGCATGGCAGGCCGAAACCCTGATGCTAAATGGCGCTAGCCTGGCAGATCCAATGCGCATCGATGTCCGTGGTGAAGTTACAACCGGGCAGGATGTGCAAATTGATGTAAACGTGGTACTTGAAGGCCAGGTTGAGCTGGGTGATGATGTGGTGATTGGCCCAAACTGCGTCCTGAAAAACTGTAAGATTGGCAATGGTGTTGTGATTAAAGCCAACACGATGATAGAAGACGCAACCGTCGGTGATGCCTGCACCTTGGGTCCGTTCGCCAGATTGCGCCCCGGTGCGGTAATGGAAACTGATTCGCATATTGGCAACTTTGTTGAAATGAAAAAGTCTCGCCTTGGTAAAGGATCAAAAGCAAACCACCTGACTTATCTCGGTGATGCTGAGATTGGTGAAAAAGTGAATATTGGTGCTGGTACCATTACGTGCAACTACGATGGCGTGAATAAATCGAAAACCATTATAGGTGATGGTGCATTTATTGGGTCTAACTCCTCCCTGGTCGCACCGGTGGAGATTGGTAAGACTGCAACTGTTGGAGCTGGGTCTGTGATCACCACAAAAGTCGGTGACGAGACACTCGCAGTGGCCCGAGGCAAGCAGCGCAATATTGATAGCTGGCAAAGACCAGTAAAAAAGAGTTAATAAAAACGGGAGCTTAGGCTCCCGTTTCTTATTTCGGGCCTTTGTTTTGTCAAGACATCGAACAGTGAGTTCCTTTCTGATGACCAAAGTGATACATTACTGGGGGTTAATTAAAATTTAACAATAAAAACTCAAACAATCGGGTGTTAGGTAATTATGGAAAATCTCTTTAGAAAAGAAGTATTAGAGAGTAAAAGACACCGACTAGAAGGAGCTGTAAGTTTAGTTCAACCACCCGTGTTTAAGACACTGACTTTACTTATCCTGATCGTCGTAATTGTAAGTATCATTTTTCTTGCCAGCGGTAGCTATGCTCGTAAAGAGCGGGTCTCCGGAGTGATAGAGCCCAATACAGGGGTGTTAAAACTCGTTGCGCCTCAGACAGGGATCATTGCTGAAGTACTGGTTGCTGAAGGAGACTATGTTGAAGCCGATCAGCCTTTGTTACGGGTTGCTTCTGCCAAGCACAGTACTCAGTCATTAGAGCTCAATCAGGCGTTACTAAATCAGTATAGTTTTCAGTTGCGCAATTTACAGCAGCAGATCAGTCAGCAAAAGCGTCAACATGTGCTGGAACTGACTGAGCTGAGACAACAGAAAGCGACGGCAGAAGCACGCCTGAAAGAGCTGGATAGTCAGGCCAGTACTTTTGAAAAGCGGCTACAGCTGAATCAGCAAATGGTAGGCCAGATCAGTACGCTAAAAGGCACCGGCTATATTTCTGAGCTAGAGCTTCAGCGACAAAAGGATACCTTGCTGTCGTTACAGCAACAGGCATCCAGTATTCAATCTGAGCGGCTGACACTGGCTGCGCAAATTCAGCAGCACGATACCGATCTGGAAAAACTCCCGCTGCAACATGATGAACGTTTAAGCCAGCTGGAATCACAGCAAGCCGATCTGCAAATCCAATTATCGTCCGTTGAACAGCAACGTCTGGGCGAATTGCGTGCCCCCAAAGCGGGTGTTGTCACAGGCTTGCTAGGCAAAGTGGGCAAGAGCGTCAATGCAGGGCAAAACCTGCTCAGCATACTGCCTCAGGGCAGCCAGATGCAGGCAATCATCTATGTGCCGACGTCCTCTTTTGGTTTTATTAATCTGGGCCAGGAGGCCAAACTGAGGTACCACGCATTTCCCTATGAGAAGTTTGGTATTTATAACGGCACCATCCAACAGGTCAGTAACAGTGTGATCCTGCCAGAAGAAACCAGTACGCCAGGCGTGATACAGCAACCGGCTTATCGGGTGGTGGTTGCGCTTGAAGAGCAGCAGATCACGGCCTATGGCAAGGCGACGCCGCTGCGGGCGGGGATGATGCTCGATGCTGACATCATCGTTGAAGAACGCTCCTTATTGCGTTGGTTATTTGATCCCGTGTTTAGTATTAAAGGACAGCTGTAGGCTGCAACTACAAGAATAAAAAGGCTTTTTATGCACGTTGAAGACGAATCACCGGTACAGCAGTTAGAGTTCTGGTCAAGGAAGTCACTGCCTATTATTTTACAATCAGAGGCGGCTGAATGCGGCCTCGCCAGCCTGGCCATGGTCGCGGCGTATCACGGTTACCACAGCGACCTGACCACATTACGACAAAAGTTCAGCATATCTATCGAAGGGGCGACCCTGCTGGATATTATGCACTTTGCAGAAAAGCTGGAGATGAGTTCACGGCCATTGCGCATCGAACTGGAAGATCTGGATGCACTGCAGACGCCCTGCATTTTGCACTGGGATATGAACCACTTTGTGGTCCTTAAAAAGGCCAATGAAAAGCGCATCGTGATCCATGACCCCGCTTCGGGTGAAAAAACCTTCACCATGGCTGAGGCGTCAAAGCATTTCACAGGCGTCGCCCTGGAGCTGACACCGACCAAGAGTTTTGAAAAGAAAGAGAAGAAGCCCAGCCTGCACTTTTCGGATTTCTGGAGTCGTATCACAGGGCTGAAACGCTCATTGACCCTGATCTTCTTACTGTCCATCATACTCCAGGTGTTTACCCTCGCAGCACCTTACTATATTCAGCTGGTGATCGACGATGTGATCCTGACGGGTGATACAAACCTATTGACGGTGCTCGCCACTGGTTTCTTTTTGGTGCTGGTATTTGAAATAGCCACCAATGCGCTGCGAGGGTTCACCTTGCTGCATTTTGGTAACCAGATGAACATTCAGCTGGGAGCTAACCTGTTCCACCATCTGGTTCGCCTGCCGATTTCCTATTTCGAAAAACGCCATATGGGTGACGTGGTTTCCCGCTTTGGTTCATTGCAGCAGGTCAAGCAAATCCTCACTACCGGGGTGATCGAAGCCATCATAGATGGCCTGATGGCAATCATTACGCTGGCTATGATCTTCTTTTACAGCCCAACTCTGTCTGCGGTGGTATTAGCGGCCGTGGTGGCGTACGCCATAGTACGTATTGCTATGTACAAACCGTTTCGTAATATCAGCGAACAGGAAATCATGGCACGTGCAGAAGAAAACTCTAACTTTATGGAGACCGTACGGGGCATTCAGACCATCAAGCTGTTTGGCTCTGAGGTGAAGCGCGAAGGGCAGTGGCAAAACCGCTATGCCAATGCCATCAACCAGAGTATTCGCCTGGGGAATTTCCAGATTGGCTATGATGCTATTAACCGAGCTTTATTTGGTATTGAAAACATTTTGGTGGTGTTTTTGGCGGCGCATTTGGTTCTGGATGGCGGATTCAGTACCGGTATGCTGTTCGCGTTTATGTCCTATAAGCGCCAATTTATGGACAAAACAGCGAACCTGATTGAAAAATTGATTGAGTTTAAAATGGTGGGCCTGCACTTTGATCGTATTGCGGATATTGCACTGACCGACAAAGAAATTCTGCAGCCGGACCAGGTTAAGCAACACAAGGTTGAAGGTCACATCGAATTGCGTGACATCTGCTTCGCTTATTCAGATGCAACTCCCAATGTCCTGAACAATCTCAATCTGACCATTTCAGCGGGTGAATCCGTGGCGATAACCGGCCCCTCGGGTTGTGGTAAATCCACCTTGCTGAAAATCATGCTGGGCCTGAACCAACCAAAAAGTGGTGAAGTGCTCATCGATGGTGTGCCTATGGAACAAATTGGGGCGCGTCAGTATCGCCAGCAAATCGCAGCAGTGATGCAAGACGATGAGCTGTTATCGGGCTCTGTCGCCGACAATATCGCATTTTTCGATACACCAATTGATATGGAGCGAGTCGTGTATTGTGCGCAGCTAGCTGCTATCCATGATGATATCAGCCAGATGCCAATGAACTACGACAGTCTGATAGGCGACATGGGGTCGAGCCTGTCTGGTGGTCAGAAGCAACGTATTATTCTGGCTCGCGCCTTGTACAAACAACCCAAAATTTTGTTTATGGATGAGGCAACCAGTCACCTGGACACCAACCTGGAATCCGATATCAATGAAGCGGTATCTCGTTTGGATATCACCCGAGTGATTATTGCGCACCGTAAAGAAACCATTGCCTCAGCCGACCGGGAAATTCGGCTGAAAAAAGCCGACGTGTCTGATGCCCAGGAGCAGGAGGAAGAGTCCGTTTGTGAGTAATTACCCGTCTGATTGTTTTTATTTTGTAAAAAATATGATTGTCGATGGTTGAGCAGGCGGAGAATTTGGGTTAACGTCGGAAAGATAACAAAGGTACAGATGGCAATGCGTGCATCAATGATGCGCGCACTGCATCGAAGACACGATAACAATAACGAATGACGATTAGATTAAGGATGAACATGCCGGAGCAATTTTCATTGTCGACGCAGCAGCGCGACACTATCCACACCATTCTGTCCGTTGTGGCTGACAAAGTCAGCGCACATATCCGTGATACGGAGTTGCCTCATGGCCTGCTCAGCGGCTTAGCAGGTCAGCTACTGTTTTTGTATAAAGCGTACGAATATGACGCAAGCCTGGTTGATGAGGACCTGTTTGCTCAGAAATTAGAAGAATTACAGGAAGGCTTGGATCAACAGAGTTTTGAATTAAGTAACGGTCTGGCGGGGCAGGCTTGGTTACTTGAGTATCTGAATCAGGCTGATCCAGAAAATTATGACCCCGAATTACTTGAGGAAATTGACGAATTATTCCGTCAGTCGCTGGATCATCAGCCCTGGCGTGGCGAAATTGAAATGGTGCTGGGACTTTCCGGATTTGCACCGTATGCATCACGTCGTGGCAGACAATCTGACCAAACTGCTCTGTATGAGGTGATTGTCAATGGATTAGAAAGTACCGCAACCCATTTCGACAACGGTCATATTGCCTGGTCTCAACCAGAAGAGTCGGTCTACCGTTTTAATAAAGATGAGCCCAAAGAGCCTGAGTACAATCTGGGTCTTGCGCATGGTGTGCCTGGTATTATTGCGGCGTTATTGCCTGCGGTTCATATTCCAGCTCTGAAAGAGCGTGTGACTAAGCTGTTGTTAGGCGGTTGTGATTGGTTGCTGGAACAGCAAAGCCCAGACAGTGGCTCACATTCATGTTTTGGTTCATGCGCGGGTAACGAACATCAGTCTCGCCTTGGTTGGTGTTACGGCGACCTGACTATTGCCATGACACTGGCACGTGTAGGGCAGGCGCTGGATCGCCCAAGCTATATCGAGCGGGCATTAGAAATTGGCCTGCATGCTGCCGAGCGCGATGAAAAATCTGGCCACATCACCGATGCCGGCGTGTGTCATGGCTACTATGGCATGGCACTGATTTATCAAATCCTGAATCAGTTAATGCCTCATCCTCGTTTTGCACAGGCGATGCAGTATTGGGTTGATTACTCGTTGCAGCAGTATGCTGAGCGTGGCGTTGAATCTCTCTATTCCTTCAATGGCATAGACAAAGAATATCATGAAGACTTTGGCTTCCTGATGGGCTATGCAGGTATTGGCATGACCCTGACTTCTCTGTTTGATGATGATACTGGCTGGGTTGATTGTTTGTTAATGGCATAGGGAGTAAGTGATGTCTAAACAGCTAAAAAATGAAGATTTTTTTGTAATTCGTACGCCCCGTCTGGGGCTTGAGCAACTGGCCCAGTTTGGCGAAGACAATGCCGACACCAATGTCTTGCTGGCTGCCTGGCTCGCCACACCGGGGGTCGAAGAGGCCATCTATCTTGCGAGCCCGTCATTACTTGAGCGAATCGAACAGTGGCGTACTAAGCCAGAGTCCAAGCAGGGCAAAAAAGTCGCCCATGCTTTGATTAAATACATGGTCCGCATGTGCTCACGACCAACACCTTTTGGTCTGTTTTCAGGGATCCATCAGGGTAACATTGCTGATAGTACTGAACTGACGGTCGCGGATCTCGGTGAAGACAGTCGTAAAACCCGACTCGACATGTTCTATCTGAATGCACTTAAAGAGCACTTTATCAAGCACGCGTCCCGCTCAGATACATTGACCTACAAACCGAATACCTCGCATTACTTCATCGCCGATCAGTGTCGATATATCGAGACATATTTGTCAGAAGAGACCATGCAATATCGTCTGAGTGCGGTAGAGAGTGATGAGTATTTCCGCTTTGTACTGGACGCTGCGCGCGATGGTAAGAGTTTTAATGCTTTGGTGGCACAGTTCCGTGAACAGTATGCTGAAGCCGAGCTTGAAGAAGTGGAAGCCTATATCCAGGACCTGATTGACGAGGGAGTGCTGCTGGCAGACATTCCGCTGCCGCTGACCGGTGAGTCACCGGATCGCGCGTTACTGAAGTCGATCACCGCCATCAATGAACTCGACACGGCTGATAAACTAGCTACTGCGCTGGCGCAAATAGACGCTCTGGATAGCCAAAAAACAGGTGAAATTAAACCTTATAAACAACTGCTGGAGCACCTGCAAAGCCTGCCTGTGAAAGTACAGGAAAACAAGCTGTTTCAGAGCGATATTTATCGTCAGTTTAATGACTGCCAATTGTCAGGGCAGGAAGTTTTACGTCTGCAAAAGCAGCTGGAGCTGATTGCTGGCCTGAGTGTGTCTGAGCAGGGCAGTTCACTTAACCAGTTTATGACTAAGTTCAATGCGCGTTTTGAGGGGCAGTTTGTACCGCTGGATAAAATTCTGGATGATGAATCCGGCATTGGCATTTCAACGGAAACCGGGTATGAAGCACCTCTGGTTGCGGGTCTGAACCTGGCTCGCAGTGGCAGTAGTCAGCAGAGCGCACCTGAAATTAGCGTACTGGATGGCCTCGTGGAGGATGCGCTGAGTCAGCCTCAAAACCGTGCAAAAGACTGTGTTGTGCTGCGTGGTAAAGAGCTGAAGCAAAAAATCACCAATAAAGAAGCCGTGACTAAGTTCCCATTCTCTTTCGCGACTATGGTGAGCTTGTATCAGGACGACCGGGGAAATCCGGTTTACAAATTCAACGGCTGTTACGGTCCATCAGCTGCTAATCTGCTGGGTCGTTTTTGTCATCTGGATGAAGGGCTTAAAGACAATGTAGTGGCGCATTTGGAATCTGAGCAGGCACACAGCGACGACGTGATTTTGGCAGAAGTCGTCCACATGCCAGAGGGACGCCCGGGGAATGTGATTGCACGCCCACATCTGCGCCAGTACGAAATCGTCTTCCTGGCAGACAGTGCACTGGAAGATGAGTATCAGATCCCATTGAGCGACCTGTATGTCTGGGTTGAAGGGCAAAAAGTGAAATTATGGAGTAAGCGACTGAACAAACAAGTCGTACCGCGCTTGTCTAGTGCTCACAACTACTCTGCTCGCAGCCTGAGTGCCTATAAGTTCTTATGTATGTTGCAACATCAGGATGGCAGACCACCGCAATTTAAGTTGCCTGGCAGCCTGGATCGTGCCTCTTTTGTGCCACGCCTGATGTTGGATAACCTGATCCTGAATGAAAAAACCTGGCGCATTGACAGAACAGAGCTTGAAGCTATCAGTAAAAAAGGCCAGTTTGATCGTACTAAACTGGATGCACTACTTGATACTTATCAGCTCGATCCGCAAGTCAGCTTTGCTATGGCTGATAACGTGCTTCAGCTGGACCTGCGCAACCCGGATATGTTTGCGATTTTACTTGCTGAAACCAAAGGTCATCGCCGGGTTGAGCTCAAAGAAGTGCTCAGCAATCATTATCCTTCACGAGTGGTGGATGCACAGGGGAATCACTACAGCAATGAAGTGATTATTCCATTTATCAATGAGCATGCTAACGTTCACCGCCATTTCAGTGATGATCCTTTGGGGAACATCACGGCTGCACCTTTGAAGCGTCGCTTTAGTGCAGGTTCGGAATGGCTGAGTCTGAAGATTTACTCAGGCAACTCTCTGGTCGAGCAATTACTGACCGAAGAACTACTGCCACTGATTGAGCAAAATAGTGAGCTGTACGACAAATGGTTCTTCATTCGTTATGGCGATCCAGACTGGCACCTGCGCCTGCGTTTCCATGGTGATCCAGGGTTGCTATGTGGCCAGCTACTGCCAAAATTGAATGCGTTACTCGACCCGAAAGTGGAAAGTGGCGAGCTACATAAAGTCGAACTGATGACCTATGAGCGTGAGGTTGAGCGCTATGGTGGTCCTGAGTCGATGGCATTGGTTGAATCCCTGTTTATGTACGACAGTGCGCTTATTGCAAAAACCTGCGCGCTGGTGGACGAATACGGTGAAGACGTACGCTGGCGTATGGCGCTGGCACACACCCACAAACTACTGGATCTGTTTGAATACGATGATGCTACACGCTTTGCGCTGATCAGCCAGTTACGCGATGGTTTTGGCAGAGAGTTTAATGAAACCAGTGTCTTGCGTAAGCAGTTAGGTAACCGTTATCGTGACTATGAAGCGCAACTGGATAAGGACTTTGCACTGTTGACCAAACAAACGGATGCGCAAGCTGACGAAGCACAACAGGCGCTGTTTGAGATCCTGTCACAATGGTACATGGCGGCAGAGCCTGTGGTTGGGGTTCTCAACCGTATGATCGACGAAGGTAAACTCAACTGTACCAAAGATACGCTGATGGGGTCTTTGTTGCACATGCACAATAACCGTATGTTCAAAGCCTATGGTCGCGAACAAGAGCTGGTTATTCACGATATGCTCCGTCGTAAGTACTTCTCGGCAGATAAAAAAGCCGACTAAGCGACTGAACGGCAAAAAGCGCACCAATGGTGCGCTTTTTGTGTTTATGAGACCCTTTGACTACCCTTGAGTAATCACAAAATGAAGGACGATGTTATGACCCGAACATTAACTCTCTGGCTTAGTTTATTGCTCCTGCTTGTATGGAATATCCAGGTGCTGGCAGATGACGATAAACCTGCGCAGCTTGCTAAGGAACTTGCCGTATTTCAACCCTTTTTGGGAACCTGGCAGGCGGATTTTGCTGTTCCTGCAGGTAAACCGCCAATGCGGGATATCAGTCACTGGGAGCGAGCGCTCAATGGCACCGCAGTGCGCACTTTGCATTCTATCAATGCGGGTATGTATGGTGGCGAGTCGCTGATTTTCTGGGACAAGAGCAAAAACGCGGTGGTTTTCTACTATTTCACCACAGCAGGGTTTTATACCCACGGCACCATTGAAGTGCTCAGTCCTACCGAATTTGTTGCTTTTGAGGACGTAACCGGCAATAAAGATGGCATCACTCAGGTAAAATCCATTAGCCGTTTCAAAGATAATCACTTTGAGGTATCTACCCAGTATCTAAAACAAGGCAAATGGACAGAGCCAGAGCAGCGTACCTATGTACGCAGTAATGAAGTGGTACAGTTCAAATAACCGGTGCGGCTAACCATAATAACAACAATAAAGAGTTAAATGTGTTCACCTCGCTCAGTATTTCAGGGCTGACTGTATTTCAGCTGATCTTTGCCTGGCAGATGTGCTTTGCCGCGATACTTGTGTGGCAAAATCCGCACAGTCGCTGCCTGGTGTTATTTTTTGTTTTTCAGACCTTACTCTGCCTTGCTAACGTGCTTGAAAGCGCAGGCTTTACACTGGCAGGATACGTCATCACACCGGCTTTTACTGTGGCCATGGGGCCAGTCTGGTATCTCAGTGTCCGCAACCTGATCGGGGCCTCAACAGATGGCTTGCAGTCTGCCCGCCACCTGCTGTTACCCCTGGTATCACTGGGCTTGACCCACTATGTTCAGCCGCTAATTGCGCTGGGCAGCATCATGCTGCTGGGTTATCTGGTGGCGTCTTTAAAACTGCTGCGTGACTATCGCGATACGGTGTATCAGGTACATGCCGATGCGGCGACGATGGATCTCACCTGGCTGACCAGATTACTTGGCGTGTATGCCGTACTGAGTGTGACGGATTTTGTGCGCATGAATGTGCAGCCCATCACGCCTATGCCCTGGAAAGCCTACTGGTATTTAGCCCATGAAGTGGGCTTCTTTGGTATTCTGTCTGTGTTGCTGGTTGGGGTTATAAAGCAGCCGCAGTTGTTTAATCGCCTGGCCCAATATCAGACGCTCAGTCAGCGAGATGACGCTGCAGAGGACACGCAGCTGGCGCAGTCGATATTTGCAGCGGTAGATGCACAGGTTCGGCAGCAGAGGCTGTTTTGTCAGCCACGACTGAGTATTCAGCATATCGCAGATCAGCTGTCACTGGGTGTAAAGCAGGTTTCCTGGGCTATTAACTCTGTGTCTGGAAATAACTTCTCTAACTATATCAATGAGGTAAGGCTGGGGCAGGTTGAAAAACAGTTGGCTGATCCGGCCTATGCAGAGGCGTCGGTACTCGATATTGCGATGAACAATGGCTTTAATGCCAAGTCGACCTTCAATCAGGCCTTTAAAACCCGTACAGGAATGACGCCGACGCGTTTTCGACATGGCGCGCTGAAAAACTAACCAAATCACACTTTTATTCGTTCAGGATCCGGATTCTGGACGAATAAAAGTAGTTTATTCAATACATTGGTTCTTAACCTAAGAGGAGAACCAAATGTATAAAGCCGTTTTTGGACTACTCGGACTCATCATTTTGAGCTGTCAGCAGTCACATGCAACCCCGTCACGTGGTACACCCGGGTATCATAACGATGCATATCAAATTCCCGTGTTGCCTAATCAGGTAAGCGATCCGGTTGGTTATTACCACAGCAAAGAGCAGCTGTTTACCCTGGTTGAACGCGAAGACTGGCCGGCGGTCGTCAAACTGGCCAAGGGGCTGACCACAGACTATCAAAACGATGGTGTTACCTGGTATCTGCTGAGCCTGGGGTATCGGCAGCAACAACAGTGGCAGGAAGCCATTGCTCCACTTAAGCGGGCATTACAGTTGGGGGTACGGTTAAAGCGCTTGCCAAAATGGCACGATAACCCCAACGACATGATGGTAACTCTGGCTGAGCTGTATGGCGCGCTTAAAGATAAGAAAAATGCCATGCTGTGGCTGGAGCGGGCACTCGAGGCGCGCTGGGACGACAAACCCGCGCTGACCGGCCGCAGCCTGTTTAGCCGCAAGCCCAATCCGCACTTTGCCGCGTTTGCACAGGATGCCGATTTTCGCCGCTTAGTGGGCGCAGCACCTGGTG
The DNA here is from genome assembly GCF_004014715.1 of Pseudoalteromonas sp. R3. Taxonomy (NCBI): domain Bacteria; kingdom Pseudomonadati; phylum Pseudomonadota; class Gammaproteobacteria; order Alteromonadales; family Pseudoalteromonadaceae; genus Pseudoalteromonas; species Pseudoalteromonas sp. R3. The sequence goes on along the minus strand of NZ_CP034835.1, from coordinate 4,413,087 downwards.
CAGAGTTCGACAGAGAGGCACGCTGGCGTCATGATCTGCATTATCTGGCTGATGAGATCAGGCGTTTACATGTGTCGGCCTTTCATCGCATGAGCGAGCAGGGCTTTGAGCGCAAGGTCGCGCAGATTGATAAGCGCATTCCCGCTTTGAGTGACCAGCAGGTCGTGTTTGAGCTGATGCAGCTGCTCGGCATGCTGGAAAATGGTCACAACTTCATTATTCCGGCCTGGGGTAAGGCGGGCAACACTCAGCAGTTACCCGTGCAGTTTTATCTGTTTGAAGAAGGGCTGTTTATTGTGGCGGCCGACTCAGACTATCAACACCTTATTGGCAAGCAGGTGTTGGCGATAGGCAATACCCCGGCATTACAGGCACTGGAAAAAACCGGGGAGGTTAACCCGCGCGATAATAATATGCAGCAAGCGTGGCTGGGACCTTACTATTTGAGCCTGACTCAGGTATTGCAGGGCCTTGGGGTGGTTGAAGACGCAAGCAAAGTTGCGCTGACGGTCCGTGGAGATGATCAGCAAACACAACAGTTGACGCTGACGCCGCGTGCTATGCAGTTTAATGGCTTTCCAAAGTTGCCACGCCAGCACCTGCAGTCAGAGCCTTACTGGTCCAAATTACTGTCTGAGCACAAGGCACTCTATGTGAACTTTAATGCCGTACGTGAGCGCAAGGATGTGTCGCTGGATGCTTTTAATCAGCAGCTGCGCGATACACTGCTGGCCGGGCAGGCGGAGCACTTTATTTTGGACCTGCGTGATAACAGCGGCGGAAATGGCTTCCTGCTGTCCAGTACCATTGCCACCGCAGTGTTGTTCGAAGCTCTGGTACCTAAGGGTAAGCTGATCATCCTGGTTGGACGCAATACCTTCTCGGCCGGTCACGATCTACTGATGGGGATCAGCAAACTGACCAGCGCCATATTGGTCGGCGAGCCTTCGGGGACCCGACCTAACGCCATCGGTGAGGCGGGCTGGTTCACCTTGCCCTACAGTGGTCAGATAGGGGTGATCTCATCCCAGTTTCATCAGCAGGGCGCAGCGGAAGACAGCCGGGTGTGGCTGGCACCAGATTTGCCGGTTGCCCTGACGGCAAAGGATTACTTTGCAAATAAAGATGCGGTGTTGGATGCGGCGCTGACCTTAATGTCTAGCGGTTCGCGCTGATCCTGCTCTGCCTGCTGCACATAAGCATGCGCCAGCTTGAGTGCAGCTTCGCCGAAGATCCAAAACGGTTTGGTTTTACTGTTGATATTCACCGCTACACTAAGCTGGTAGAGAGGTACCACAATTAACATACTCTGCGATCCTCGCGATACGCCGCCGTGGTGATAGTAAGTAAACGCGGGATGGCCGTTATGCTGGTATTCATGACGACGCCATCCCAGTGCATAGTTTTGCGGGTTTACCTCGCCATGATTCAGGCGCTGTGGTGTCCAGATCTGTTTGCGCACCGCCGGGTGCAAATAATGGGGGTCGAGATAACCACTGCCGAGCCGCACAAGGTCACTGGGTGTGCTGATCAGGCCGCCGCCGGCCAGGCGGTGGCTGAGGTTTACCGGGCGCCAGGGAATATACTGGGCATCCTGTCCGCGACGATTAAAATAGAAGGTGGCCAGCTTATTGCCCTGTGACTCCGTGCCACTGTGGCGCATCCCCAGCGGTATCAGCACATACTGCTGGAGCAAGTCGAGATAGGGGCGCTGAGCATGTTGCGCCAGGACCGCACTCAGCAGCACAGTACCATAGCTGGAGTAATAAAATGCATCGCCCGGCCTGGAACGCAGCGGCCCTTCATCAAACTGCGCAACGGCATCCTGTACCCGATCAAACTGGGTATTCAGGCTGAGCGAGCGATACAGCCCGATGCGATCCTGGTTGCCTTTGTAATGAGGCAGACCGGCGCTGTGCGATGCCAGCTGGCGCGGGGTAATATCTCGCCACGCCGGGTTGGGCAGCGGTGTCAGGCTGTCTTGTAGCGGCGTATCCAGGTTAAAGTTTTGTTCCTGCATGAGTTTTGCCATGAGTGTGGCGGTCACGGCTTTGGAAGTACTGCCAATGCGAAACTGATGCTCGGGAGTGAGCGCTGTTTTGGTTTTGATGTCGGCATACCCGAGCGTGCCCTGCCAGACAAGCTGACCACGATGGGCAATGGCGGCAGAAATACCGGGCGCGTTGCTTGTAGCTCTGGTGGTATTAAGAATATCAGCAGCCCGGGTATTGAATGCACCGAGCGCCGGTGCGTGATGTGACTGGTGTGGCAAAGGGCCCTGGGGAAGCGACGTAGCGCTGGCCAGTACCGGCACTTTTTCCAGGTTGAAGGCATAAAACTGGTAGACGGGCCAGCCAAAATAGGCCAGCGCGGTTAGGAGCAGTAATGTCAGCAGACTGAGCAGACGTTTCATTGTTGATCCTTAATTCGCGATAAACTGGCTTAACTATCTGAGATTTAAGCTTTTAAATCTTGTCTAAAGTGAAAAATACTGGCCGATTCTGAAAAGGTGGCTAAATCAGTTGCTAAATAGGTAGAGCCGTTCAGGTCATATGTGCGGCGAAAACACCTGTTTTGCGGCGCTTTAATCTTGCCTGAAGCTGGTATGGCGCAATATTCCTGCGTATGCTTGGATATTCATCTTGTTATTAATCCATGACTTACCAAGACTGGCCGCAAGATAAACAACACAAGGACCTAGTCATGACACTTGGACAATACATCAAACAACTCAGACAACAAAGGGCGTTGAGCCAGCCACAACTGGCTTCGCAAATGACGGTTGAGCAGAGCTACCTTTCTAAACTGGAGAACGATCACTCAATTCCTTCTAATGAGGTGTTCAGGAAACTGCTGGCCGCACTGGATCTGGACTTAGGGAGCTTTATGCAAGGGGTTGCGGAGCAGGGGGACAAGCATAGCCTGACACAGATCCCAGACATTGAAGCCTGGTACCAAAACCTGGATAAACATAAGCTGGCACGGCGGCGTAGCTGGATACTCATGGCACTGGTGTGTATCTCTTTGGGGTGTGCGCTATTTACAGTGGCTATCGCACGCTCTTTTTGCCTGAACGCCAGTATGAATACCACTCCTATGGAGAGCTGAAAGACGAAGAGCCTCTCGATTTGTACACGCGCTGGCATCGTTACGTGAGTGACGCGGATAAACAGAACCGGGCCGACTATGATGCGTTGCGACTGATGTATCAGAAGCGCCAGGCGCCGGAGCGATTGTATAGTTTTGACTATCGTGGCAGTGCTTTTGTGGTACAGGTTGATAACGGTCGCCGGTATTTTGAGATGCAACCTGAGCGTGTGCATCATGTGTCTCGTCCCGGTAATGCCTGGATGCAGTTTATCGGTATCGTGCTGTTTGTCGCAGGTTTACTGGCCCTTTTACTTGAGCGTCGCTACGCCCGGGCTCACTAGCCTGGTCGTCCTGTACTGTTCTGGCGGGAAAATACGTGCGTGGCGCGATATACTCAGCATATCTGCAGCAGGAGTGAGTTATGGCAAAGCGCTTATTTTTTGGCATAGGGTTGGATGCACACAGCCAGGCCCATATTGATGCCTGGTTACGCACTGAGGTCCGTGCCCGCAAAGCACCGACCAATATGGAGAACTGGCACCTGACACTGGCTTTTCTTGGTCAGGTAGAAGCGTCACAGGAGGCGGACATAGTGGCGTTTGCCCGCCAGCTTCAGGTACCTGCCTTTACGCTGAACTTTGCACATACCGGTTACTGGTCGGGTAACGGGATTTTCTTTTTACGCCCGGAGCCTGAACCTGCACAGTTAAGTGCGCTTGCTGAGCCGTTACGTGATATGGGTGCCAAACTGGGGTTGCATTGTAACCACTTGCCTTTTGCACCGCATATTACCTTACTGAGAGGACACAAGGGCGAGCCTGAGGTGTGCTCATCGATTACGCCGTTTACCCTTTCGGTCACTCGGTTTCACCTTTATCATTCTTATCGATGCGACACGCGTGGGCTCGTTTATGAGCCCGTGCAATCTTTTGAGCTGCTCTGAACAGCGCTCAGGTGTTGTCTGCGGTAGTCGCCTGGTGTCAGGGCATAAGCTTGTTTAAAGGCGCGGTTGAATGGGCCGATGGAATTAAATCCGGCATCGTAAGCAATGCTCAGAATGGCCGTGCGGGCATGGGCCAGGTCGCGCAATTGCTCGGCGGCATACGCCAGTCGATACTGATTGATAAAATGAGAGAAGTTTTTGCAGCCAAGCTGCTGGTTGATCAGGGTGCGCAGCTGGTGAGTGGGTATATCAAGACGCTCGGCCAGCAGACCAATGGTGAGTTCGGGCTCACGATAAATGCCCTGTGCCAGCAGGGTTTGCAAAGCCTCATAAGTGGTTAGCCAGTGGGCAGGCACCGGCAGTGTTTGTTGGCTGGCCTGACTGGGGTTGCCGTTGTCTCTTACGGCAGGTCGGGACAATCCGGTGAGCAGTAACAACAGACAAAAAACAAATACCGTATTAGCCAGCAGATAAATGGGATCCCGCCGAATAAGACTGGCACTGAGCTCAAACCCGACCAGCACCAGGCAGTGCAGCAGGGCAAACGTGGCTAGGATCAGCCGCAGGCGACGTCGGCTATGCACCAGATCATCATTAAAATTCGCCAGACAGTAATACAAGGTGGCACACATTGCTAAGGCTGAAAATACATGCATGAGTGTATGCCAGTGTGTATTACTTCCGTAGATCACAAACACGCAGCTACTGATTACAACAGCACACCCCAGTAGCCAGCGGCCCAATGAAGCGTCAGCCAGTGTGGTACACGCTGTTTGATCAGATACCAGGCGCAGGCACACAACACCAGCGGCAACAGCTCCGTACCTGCGAGAAACAGATTACGTAAAGGGTTAAAGCGCCACTCAGGCAAAGGCTGGGTGAGCAGCAGGAAAAACGCCAGGCTGGTGGCCAGAGAAACGCTCAGCAGGCGCTCTAAACGACTCAGGCGGGGCCAGTTAAACAGCACCAGGGCAATGAGTAATCCCAGAGCACTAAAGCGAAACAACAGATCCACCAGGGTGACTAGCGCCACAGTTTGCTCCATAGTCGCCTCAGCAATCTTGCTATCAGATTGTCACTTTTTGACGCTTGCATAAACAGTGCATAGGTGGCCTGATTGCGGGCTTTACTGACGTGTTTACGAGCACATTCATTTGCCGCCCGCTGCCAGTCTTCTTGTTTCAGGGCTGTCTGGAGTTTTGGCCAGCGACTACTCAGATTGGTGATGCCCAGGTTATAAGCCAGATCCAGCAATGCAAGCCGAACACTGGAAGGCAGCTTGTTATACGGCCGGGTATAACCATTTTTGGGGCAGATCAGGCGCGTTAGCTCCTGCTCAAAATTGCTGATCTGTTGCTGCAGCAAACGCATACTTTCGCTGTGTGGCAGATGCAAGGAGCAGTGCTCGTCATACCAGCGGGCAGTTTTACCTGCAGGCAGGCGTGTCAGGGTATTGTACTCCTGTTGTTTCTGCGCTCTGCTGGCCGGTTTATTAGTGCGCTTGTCTCGTAGGCTCAGGCGGGTAAACGCCTCTTTACTGCTGACATGAAAGCCCACCCCTATGGTTGGATTACCTCGGGTATCGAGATAAAGATGGTCGATCACCCCTTCAAAGTGGCATATATGCCTGGCTGCCGGCGAGGGCGAAACAGGGCGAGATAAAATACGTTTTAGCACACAGTTAATGCTCCGGATCAGGTGGGTCGTTGTGTTGCGTGAGTGTTTGCCTGCCCGAGGTGCAGTCAGACACCGGCGACACGTGCGAGTCCACCGTAGAAATGTAACATTGCTTCAGTAGCGAACAGTAACAAGTATAGACCTCTACCTGCTCAGCCATACTGTCTATCTTATCCCACAGGCGGTTGTTGAAATTGCTTTTTTGCATCGTAAATAGTGGCAAAGAGGCACCATCGGCAAGCAGTGAGTGCTCGGCGCGACTGGTAATGTACCAGCCAAATTTAGCCAGCACGTTGACCTCATTGTCGTCCTGCTGTGCATTATCAAGGGCTTCGCGATAGGCGCTGATATTACAGCAGGCATCGAACAGTGCGATGATCGAGTCGTAAACCTGGTCCCGGTAGTGGTATTCCACCCACTCAATCAGAGCGGGGCCGGTACCTGAGTTGAGAATGCCAATGGTGATCCTGGGGCGTTCAGATTCCAAATCAAAGTTACTGTAATTGAATTGCAGCCAGGGCCAGGTTTCGGCCTCAAGCTGGCGCTCTGCCGCCGCAACTTGTTCCTGAGCGGCTTTGGCCTGCATGTATGTGGCATAGAAAGAAGCCGCTGAGATCAGCATCGCGCACAAAGCCAGCACCGTATTCATTTTGGATCGTGATAGCTTCAGCTGCATTGGTCGAAACAGCCGTTTTTTGTTATGAGGGGCAGGCTCGGGCCTGTCAACTTCATGCCCGGGCGGGTGCTCCTGACAGTCATCGCTGCCGGGTAAAATGGTTTCCTGTTGCGTCATACGGCAAGTCCTGTTGGTATTGTTTTATGGGGCCGTGAGATGAATGGCGAGGGTTTCACCCAGCCTGAGTTGATTGTTGTCACGCTGGTTCCAGCGTTTCAGATCTTTGACCGAAACACCAAACTGCCGGGCGATACGCCACAAGCTGTCACCACGTTTTACCACGTAGTCGAGCTTTTCTGAGCGTGACGGCAACAACAACGTCTGACCAATTCGGATCAGGTTACTGTTTAGCTGATTGAACTGGCGCAGCTCGCTGACGGTGATGCCATGTTGCTGGGCGATCCGGCTCAGGCTGTCACCACGGCGCACCACCACTTGCTGCCAGCGTGTATCTGGTAGTGCCTGAAACTGAGCTGCTGCCAGCTGCCATTCCTGCTCTCTGTCCCGGGGAACCAGTAGGTGACCCGGACCGCTGAGTAACACCGGAAAACGGCGAAAGCCCGGGTTCAGAACCGCCAGTTCGGCCCAGTCATGCTCATTGGGCAGGATCACGGCTTTGTCCATCGCCAGCTGGATAAACGCAGGCTGGTTATCTATGGCCGGAAAGTGCATACGCTGTTGCTTTAGTAACGCTGCGGCAGCCAGCAGTTTGGGCACATAATGTCGGGTTTGCTTTGGCAGCTTTAGTGAGAAAAAGTCCGTTGCTTTACCCGCTTTGCGATTATTCGCAATGGCCGTGGCAACACGGCCTTCGCCGGTATTATAAGCCGCAATGGCGTGATACCAGTCACCGTCGAAGCGTTGATGCAAATAAGTTAAAAAATCGAGCGCAGCTCCGGTGGATTGGATCAAGTCCTGGCGTCCGTCAAACCAGGGGTTGATAGTGACACCATAGTGTTTGGCTATTAAAGGCGTCAGTTGCCACAAGCCCGATGCGTGTTTTTCGGAGTAAGCTTGCGCGTTGAAGTCACTTTCAATCAGTGGCATCAGTGCCAGCTCTATGGGCAGACCACGACGTTCCACTTCGCTCACCAGATAGTACAAGTAAGGCTCGGCCCTGTTGCTGATGGTGTGCATATAATTTGGATGTTGCAGGTACCAGTTCACACGTTTCAGCACTCTGGGGTGTGTTGAGCTGGCAAAACTCAGCTGCATGCGAATACGTTGCCAGACATCATCACTGGTGTGCGGGGTGGGCAACGCCGGCAGCGGCCGGTCTGAGGCAGAGGTGTACCTGGGTTGGTTAGTCTGGCTGGTCACACCTTCATCTGCTGATGTACTGTCTGTGGGAGTGCTATTACACCCTGCGAGCAATAACAGCATTATCAGTAAAGGTAACGTTCTGGCTGGCATCTTGTTTTCGGCGTTATTATTATTTGTTTTGATTGTATATAAGTTGGGGAATTTTGCCACTCTTGTCGGGCTGGGTTGATCGTTTGAGCTGAACTGTACGTAAATTGAGCTAAACTTGCAATGTTAAGCAGGCCATTGCGCTGTGCTAACTGAGTACCGTCTGGGGGCTTTTATGTTACGTTCCGAACTGAAAAATGAGCTGGATCAGAATCACATGGATGCAGTTATCCTGAGCTATGCGGATTCCAATCATTATCTGGCCGGTGGACTGGATCCATTGGGTAATTATCATTTACTGACCGACCGCCAGGGAAAAACCCTGACTTATAATTCATTGCGCGAAGCCGAGCTGGAATTGGCTGAGCTGGGTGCCACGCAAGCGACTTTTGATATGGAAACAGCCTACGATGAGATGATAGGCAATGTCAGCGACGGACACTGCCGATTTGTGATGCCGTTGAATAAAGCATCTCTTTAAGTGGGTGCCTTGCCGCAAGGGCAAGGCATATTGTGCAGCTAATGAAACGTTTCGTGACTGAAGCGCAAATGTTTGGCATCTTCCATTAGCTGACGAAAATCCTCCTGGGCCAGTTGTAGCAAATGTCGATGATCGCCCGACTCGATATAGACATAGGGTTGGTTGAGGAGTAAGTCGTCAAAGACTGTATCCAGATGGTAGGCGTTGGCGATGGGCGGCACAGCCCCCGGACTGCAATCTGAAAACAAACGGTACACCTGACGCTCTTTCATCAAATGAAAGCGCCGTTTAAGTGCGTCGTTCAGGCTGCTCAGGCTGATTTTATAGTTTGCGGGCAACACCGCCATCAGACGTTTGCTCTCGTGGTCTTCCAGCATCACCGCCTTTGCCAGTTGTGGTAACGGGATCTGGCTAAGATAAGCTGACGCGAATGAGGACTGACTTTCGACGTGCTCGATAACGCGGTACGGAATGAGGTGTGTGTCTAAGTAGGCACTGATACGATGAGTCATGGGACCTCCTCGTGTTTACTTACTGTGATCGTTAAGTATAGACGAGCAGGTCCGGATAGGCAGGAAATATCGGCTTATAACTTCTCGGGGACGCTGAGGTGCATATGGCCGCGAGCATAGTCTAGTGTGACCAGAAAGTGTTTTAGCACATCAAACCCAACGACTCCTTTGACTTTCTTTCCTTTTATTGCACTGGATGCGTGGGAGTATTGTTGAAATTGAGAGAGTTTATGCCCTTTTTCAGGGTAAGTGAGTCGTACATTCGACAACACAAATGGGCCGAATGTGAGCTCTTCTAACTGAGTGGTGCGCATCTCACTCAATGCATTGACGCCTTGTGATGTAACTTGTGTGTCATTTGGGCTTATCAAATCCAGTCCTTTAGCCAGGCGGCGGCCAATTAACACACCACCATTGCTGCCTGTGTCGAGTAACAGCCAGACTTTTTTGCCTGCCATTTCAACCTGAACGATGGGCAATCCAGAAGCTTTGTGTCTCTGGGTTTTAATGTTTTCATGTTTTGCCACATCGATCACATCACGGGTTACCATGCGCATACGGCTATTTGGATAGTCAATTTGAATAACAAATTGACTAAAAAACCCCGAACCAATTAGCAGGCTGTTGCGTGGATCGCCCAAGTTTATTCCTGCCAATTGGCTTAGTTTGGTTTCAATGCCAAACAGATTTACGTCGACTTTAGCATAGAGCTTTTTTCGCTCGGTATTATGCATACCTTTAATATGGATATTGCCATTGTGGGCGAGGGGGAGTTTATGGTGGTCTATGAAGTTCTGATTAATGGCGTTACCCTGAGCGCCGGTATCCAGGATCGCCATGCTGTCTAATCCGGCCACAGTCGCCGGAACTTTGATATGGCCATTTTCCAGTTCAAATGGGATCCACGGGGTGACGCCGGCTTGGGCAAAGCCAGATACAATCACAGTAATAAAAAAATAGATCAGTCTTATCATCATGAGGCGCCTTCCTTGTATTTAGCGACAATGAAAAGGGCATTATCGCTGAATTTTTCCACACCTGGAAGTATTAAGGGTCCACATTAAAGGTGGCCGCTGAGTGTCAGGCTCAGCTGAGGTTGTATCATTTCATTTAGTATTTCTCTGCGCTTAGGGGAGTGGCTCCGGTCAGGTTCGTACAATACTCTGGTATATTGATATTTTGCCTTATTAAGAGTGTTCATCTCGGCTCTGAGCGATAATCCGCTGCCAATCTGAGTCTGCACAAAGACACTGAGTTCAGTGTTGGCCCGCTCGGTCAATATTTCATTATGATAGTACTCCCTAAAGCGGGTAGGCAGAAACGCTTCGACACCCCAGGATAAGCGGGCCTGATCACGTCGAAACCCTATCGTTAACTCATGTGGTGTTATGCCTGTGATGGGACGGGGGCCACTCAGCGGATCTGCATAACGGGCATCTCGCCAGGCATAACTCAGTTCAACACGGCTGTCACTGAGCACATAGTGGGTGCTAATGCTCCACTCGGTATCTAGGCCAAAATAGCGGGCCCGTCCTGCGTTGACAATGGCACCATTACCATTACTTTGTACCTGGTACTCGTGAATGTCCTGTTGCCATTGATAAAGCGGACTCAGGGTAAACTCAAACCACTCGGCCCGGGCATATTGCCAGGTGAGCATCAGCTCAGTGTACTGCATGGGTTTTAGTTGTTTACTGCCATTTTGTGTGCGTGCAAAGCCGCTGCTCTGGGAGCTTTGAAACAGCCCAAAATCGAGCTGTTCAGCCTGATGTTGCGCACTGAATGTCAGTTGTGAGTCTGCACTGAGATCGTAACCCAGCTTGAGTTGCGGCTTTAACAGGCGATGTTGCTGTGATTGCGTGCTGTTTTGGCCGGATTTCAAGGTAGCCTGCTCCAGTGCAAGTTTACCCGACAGCTGCCACTTTGGCGTAACCTGCCAGCTGGCCGCCACAAAAGGCTCAAACCGTGTTTCAGTGACCTTACTGGTTTCAGTTTCGCCTTCACTTTTGGTGTCGGCAGTGACTGAGTTGTAGCTTCCTTCTATACCTAAACTCGGTTGCAGGTAATGTGACGGATCACTATACGCCAGCCTGAGCACCTGTTCGCGAGCATGTTCGCGTTGCTCAAAGGTGGCTTTGGGCGGCGTTTGTCCCAACCACTCTTGTATAGACAAGTCTGATTGCTCACGTCTGGCAAGGCCTGTCAGTTGCATTTGCCAGTCTGTGTGGGTCTGTCTTTGCCAGTCAAAGCCCAGTTCATATTCATCCACCTGCTCGATGTCTTTGGTGCCATTGACAGGTGCAGGCAAAGCAGGCGTCCAGCGATAACGTGTCAGCCAGTCGGTTTGCTGTGCTGAAGCATTGAGTTGCAGGCTGCCACTGCGCAGCTGGGTTCTGCTGATCAGCGCCAGCTGTACGCCTTGCTCACGCTCAGCAAAATGTTCTCGTTCGGTATCGGTGGCCTGATCTGATTGTACATCGGTATATTGCAGCAGTTCGCCTGATGAGTAGGCTAAATTGTTCACCCATTTTACGCTGGCACTGTGGTGCCAGTCAGCATGGCGAGTTTGCATACTCACCATCGCTTCGCTGAGTTCATGATCGCTGTGCTGAGAGTGTAGTTCAGCACGCCAGTCTAAGGTTGTGTCCTGATCCTTGATAAGGATGTTCACGACCTGAGTATATTCACTGAGCTGGCTAAACGGATGCTGGCCGGTGTATAACTCCAGCCCAGCTATCTGGCTCATCGGTAGTTGGCGCAACAGGGTTTCAATAGAGTCGGACTTGGATAACGGGACCACGCCATCGATCAGCACATTGCTGCTGGCACCACTGAGGCCGCGTTCGTTACTGCCTTCGGTGAGCACAAAGGTGGGCAGCTGATTAAGCAGATCCAGTGCATGCAGGGCGCCGAACTGGGCAAGGGCCGCTTCGTTAAACACACTATCGGCCTGATCCTGCGCATAAGCCGGCGCGACGACCGCGCAGATCAACGACGAAGCCAGTAAAGCAGGTTTGAATCGGTTCATACAACACTCCTTGAAAATTTGCCCTATGATACGAATTTCAAATCAATATAAACAAAAGCTTAGGGGTAAGATGTGGCTGACTGGGACGAATGAACCTGGGCTGTTTATTGATCCCGATAAAGGTGGGACGAACAGACTGGTGCTAATTTAGACACTTTGCGCCAGCTGGGTTTTCACTTCCTGTTTATAGCCCTTGCTCAAGGCAATCTGAGCGCCGCTTTTCAGCTGAATAATGGCACTACCGGAAGGTTTATTCTGGATCCTGTCTATGGCATACAAGTTAACTACATGAGAACGATGAGTGCGGATAAACTGAGACGGTAGTTGAGCCATCAGCTCTTTTAAGGTGCCGCGCTTAAGGTATTGCCGGGTACTGGTATGGATCTCCATATAATTGCTGGCGGCAGTAACATGAGTAATGTCATCAAAGGGCACTGGGGCTTTGTCTTTTCCCTGATCAGCCCAAAGCACCGGATGATCCTGATCTGGCTTGGCAATGACGCGTAACTGGGTATGCCATAAAATGGTGATCACAAACAGCACCAGCAGGTGTGCCGGCGCAAAATAATACAAGGTATAAGCAATAGGGTCGTCCAGTGCTACCAGGTCGAACAGCGCCTGTAACAGCATGGTACAGCAATAGGTACCACTCATGAGCGTGAGGTAATGGGTCACTTTCACCTTAGGCGCGGGTTCAAGCCGAGAAAGGGCACGGAAAATCACAGGGGATAGCAAATACCACAAGCCCCATTCCTGCACCGCCCACCAAAGTGGATTATTCAGGCGCTCTTCTTCTGGGACCGACCAGTCATGCAATAGATCTATAAGGGTCAGGAAGGCGATCACCAGCGTCCACCCGCACAACGACAGCAGCCATTCTTGTCTGATCCGAGCTGACACCACACTTCCCCATATTTGATACACTGGCGTATTTTAGCATTTTGCTAACGGTTGTGAAGCCAAACAGCTTCGCTATCACTCAAGCGTCATAAACATACGCCCCGATATCCCGCTTCCACCTTTTTCCTTCGCAATTTCGCCTCTCTCCTTCGCTGCCCAGCTTCTCCTTCCGTCATCCCGGCCCCCGAGCCGGGAACCATAAAAGCGCCATCAGGTGCCAAAAAACAGCTACGAAACTGAAGGCGAGTAGATCCCGTCACCCGACCTTTTTGCTGTCATCCAGCCCGTTTCCTCCACTATCTCCGTCTTTAATAACCCAACTAAAAAAGGGCACTTCCACAATAAAAAAGCCATGCTCAAAATTTAACTTGTTTCGAACCGTAAGTTTCGACTATAATTTCGCAACGTTCGAAACGAAACTTATAACTAAATATAAAACTACGATGACAAAACGCAATACACAGCAACGCAGACATACAATTCTTGCCATGGTAAACGAGCAAGGCGAAGTGAGTGTGGAAGCCTTAGCCAGTGAATTTGCCACATCAGAAGTTACGATTCGAAAGGATTTAACCGCATTGGAAAAAAGCGGCCTGTTATTACGCCGCTATGGTGGCGCTGTGGCACTGCCGCAAGAAATTGTTGCCAAAGGCGACGACGTACGCGATACGCTACGCAAAGTGGCCATTGCCAAAGCCGCCGCCGCGCTGATAAAAGATCACCATCGCATTATCATCGACAGCGGCCGTACTACCGCTGCCATGATCCCAGAGCTGGCGCAAAAGCGCGGACTGGTGGTGATGACCAATGCCATTAATATTGCCAACCGCTTGTTGGCACTGGAAAACGAGCCGACCTTATTGATGACCGGTGGCACCTGGGACCCGCATTCGGAGTCGTTTCAGGGGCAGGTTGCCGAGCAGGTTTTACGCTCTTACGATTTTGATACCTTGTTCATCGGTGCCGACGGCATTGATGTGGCAAGGGGCACCACCACGTTTAATGAGCTGGTGGGGTTAAGCCAGGTCATGGCCGAAGCGGCTCGTGACGTGGTTGTACTGGTCGAATCTGAAAAGATCGGCCGCAGAATACCGAATTTAGAATTGCCCTGGGATCAGGTCACGACCTTGATCACCGACAACAACCTGGCCGCAGACTTGCGCCAGGCGATCGAGGCCCGTGGCGTGCAGCTGATCTGTGCAGAGGTAGAGTGACAACACACAACGTGCAAATAATGGAGAGTTTATGTGTGGTATAGTTGGTGCGGTAGCAGAACGTCCTGTTAACCGTATTTTGATCGAAGGTTTAAAACGTCTTGAATACCGTGGATACGATTCAGCGGGTGTCGCTTTAAGCGAGGCTGGTACCCTGAATACGGTCAAGGCAGTAGGTAAAGTGGCCAACCTGGAAGCGGCCGTAGCCGAATCTGGTGTCAGCGGACACACAGGTATTGCGCACACTCGCTGGGCTACACATGGTGGTGTAACCGAAGTGAATGCTCACCCACATATTTCAAATAACGAAATCGCGCTGGTTCACAACGGCATCATTGAAAATCACGAATCGCTACGTGCAGTGCTAAAAGACGATGGCTATACCTTTTTGTCTGACACAGACACCGAAGTCATGGTGCACCTGATCCACCAACTACGTCAGCAGCATGACTCTCTGCTGGACTCGGTTAAAGCCGCAGTTAAACAGCTCGAAGGCGCCTACGGCACGGTGGTATTCGACAAAGCCAACGACAACGAAATCATCGTAGCACGTTCAGGCAGCCCGCTGGTTATCGGCTTAGGTCTGGGCGAAAACTTCATCGCGTCTGATCAGCTGGCGCTGCTTGCGGTAACACGTAACTTTATCTTCTTAGAAGAAGGCGATGTAGCACGCATCACCCGCGATACGGTTGAAATTTACGACATCAACGGCGAGCCGGTTGAGCGTGAAGTGGTTGAATCCAACATTTCTCAGGATGTCTCGGGCAAAGGCGAATACCGCCACTACATGCTTAAAGAAATCTACGAGCAGCCAATGGCCGTGCGTAACACACTGGAAGGGCGTTTAGACGGTGACAAAGTGTCGGTAGATGCATTTGGCGATCAGGCTAACCAGATCTTCAAAGACGTTAAACACGTGCAGATCATTGCCTGTGGTACCTCTTACCACTCAGGCATGGTGGCGCGTTACTGGCTTGAGCAATACGCTGGCGTAAGCTGTAATGTCGAGATCGCCTCTGAATTCCGTTATCGTGAGTCGTTCGTACACGAAAACAGCTTACTTGTAACCATTTCTCAGTCTGGTGAAACCGCCGATACACTGGCGGCACTGCGTCTGGCTAAAGAGCAGGGTTACATGGCCTCTATGACCATTTGTAACGTGCCGGGCTCATCTCTGGTACGCGAATCTGACCTGGCCTTTATGACCAAAGCCGGTGCCGAAATTGGGGTTGCCTCAACGAAAGCGTTTACTACGCAATTAGTCGGCTTATTGATGCTGACTGCGTCAATTGCACAGGAAAAAGGCCGCGACCAGAGCACAATTGTTAACGCCATCAAGACCCTGCCAAACAAACTGGAAGAGTCACTGAACATGGCCGAAGGCATCGAAGCGCTGGCAGAAGAATTCGCCGACAAGCACCACTCATTGTTCCTGGGCCGTGGTTCACAGTACCCAATTGCAATGGAAGGCGCACTGAAGCTTAAAGAAATCTCGTACATTCACGCCGAAGCCTACGCCGCAGGCGAGCTAAAGCACGGCCCACTGGCCCTGATCGACGCCGACATGCCAATCATCGTCGTAGCGCCAAACAACGAGCTGCTTGAAAAGCTGAAGTCAAATGTTGAAGAAGTCCGCGCCCGCGGCGGCATCATCTATGTCTTCGCAGACAAAGACTCCAACTTCGCATCAGACGACACCATGCGCGTAATGAACGTGAATCACGTAGAAGATATCATCGCACCCGTTGTCTATACAATCCCGCTACAGCTACTGTCGTACTACGTTGCCGTAATCAAAGGCACCGACGTCGACCAGCCACGTAACCTGGCCAAGTCAGTGACGGTAGAGTAAGTTGGGTTAGGTTGATTGAACTGAAAAAGGCGCGAAAGCGCCTTTTTTTTGTGGGTGGTTCTGAGCGATGTAAAATTTATATCGCAGTCTCATAAAAGCTCACTCACCCCATCAAAACTCTTCATCAAAACACGCCATTATCATTTTGAATATCGCCACCGCTGAAAAGTGAGTAAATGCGCATTGACAGGTCCAGGGCCTGGATTGAGTCCCAGTGTTCAACAATGCGGCCGTCTTCGATGCGCCAGGTGTCGATGATGTTCATGCCTTTTTGGTCATTGCCGCGGTGATCTTTATCCAGTGTGGCATGAGAGTGAAAAATCACGAAGTCGCCGTCGGCGTAGATGTGTTTTACGTCATAGCTGTAGTCCGGGTAATCCTCTACAAACGCTTGTAAAAAGCCGACCAGACCGGGGATTTTATCCGGCAGGTTGCGGTTGTGCTGCACATAGGCGCTGTCGTTGTAGTGTTTTAGCACATAGTCAAAGTTGTGGTTGTTCATCAGGTTTTGTACAAAGTCGGTGACCAGACGGGCATTGCTTAATTCCTGCTCGCTCCAGCTTGGTTTTTTTAACTCATCAAAGTGGATTTTAGGGGCGTCTTTGCCTGCGGCAAATGTCACGGTACTGACCAGTAAAAGTAATGCTGCACTTAGGGTTTTCAACATGGGGTGCTCCTTAGTTGTAAATTTAGTCTTAAGTCTCATCTGGTAACCATGGTAATTATTAGTAACCACCTTTGCAAGAAGGCACAAATTACTTACCAGGGGACTTTTTGGTAACCCATGTCGCACATAGGCTGTGACAATCAGGGTGTTAAAGCGTGCGTTATGGCGCATCGTATTGCGCCCTGACATGCACCGCTGAATAGGCCTCAGAGATAAAAGAGGATGAAGAAAGTGGTGTAACGTTATGAAAATAATTGAAATAAAAAGTTCGAACGGGCCCATTCAAACGACTTATCGTCCATTTTTTTGCACTGTATGACCTCACCTGTTTACGGTTAATAACATTCAATGCGAGGAAGACAATGCAAAACGTTCAGCACACACCTACATCCTGGGATGCCCGATTTTTTCTGATTGCCGGTGGTTTTATGTTAATCAACACCCTGTGTTTATGGGCACGCCACTTTTCCGGATACCAGCTTTCTATTTTGTGGCCCGCAATTCCGGCGATTATCGGACTCGCATCCAGTGTCCTGGGGTTGTATAAACTGCACCCTCGAATTGCGTCGCGAGCACCGAAACTGGCAAAGTGGGGCGCGGGGTTTGCACTGGCGGCTTTGCTGGCACTGAGTATTGGGGCCTGCTGGGTCATTGCCAGCGTAGTGCTGGGTGATGCCACCAGAGGTGTTGGTATGCAGGCGCTGATAGGCGTATTTATGATTGCGATGGTCGGTGCCTTTATTTGCAATGCGATTGCCTGCCTGCGGGGCCCTGCCTCGCATGCTCTGGGCCTGGCTTTGTCGATCCCCGTTGTATGCTGGAGCCTGATGTTACTGGCGGGCATGCTGTATGGGGCAGAAGTGGGCTTCTCGCTGGACTTTTATACCAATGGGTTACTGGCGCTGGCGTTTGTGTGGGCCAGCCGGGTAATTCGCTCTGATACGATGGCTGGATCTCAGGTAGCGTGAAGAGGCGCCGTGGGCGCTTTTACTCATACGAAGTGTAGAAATTTGGGTACATATTGCGCTACTGTGGGTGTATGTTTTTAAATCTGAAAGGAGAAACAGATGAGCATACACAAATCGGTATTTGTGACTGGCGGAACAGGTAATATAGGCAGTGCCATAGTGCGAGAACTGATCACACATGGTTATCAGGTCAAGGTGTTATGCAGAAATGCAACAAGCGCTGATAAAGCCGTGCAACTGGGCGCAACGGCAGTGACGGGGTCACTGACCGAGCCGCAATCCTGGCTCAGCGAGCTTGCGAGCTGTGATGCGTTTATCCATACCGCCTGTACCTTTGATGACAAGATGGGCGAGGTGGATGCGACGTTGATACAGGCTGTGGCTAACCATGCCTTAACACGCACTACGCCACTTATACTTGTATATACCGCTGGATGCTGGGCCTATGGCAGTCATGATGCGGTGATCACTGAAACCACGCCAAAGCACTCAGTGGCCGATTTTCAGTGGATGCTGGATAACATCGCCTGGTTATCGGACAAAGAAAACATCGACTTACGAGTTGTCAGCCCGGTCAATGTGGTGTGCGAGGAAGAGCACTATTTGCCACCCATCCTGAGCTGGGAAATTGAGCGCTGTGGCCACCCCGTGTTGCCAGCAGAAGAAACGCAAACCTGGCCACTGGTTGAGCGCACTAACCTGGCCGAGCTGTATCGTCTGGTACTTGAGCGTGGCAAGCAAGGTGAGGAGTACATAGGATCGGCAGAGCCAAGCGCTCCGCTGGCAAGTTTATTACAGAGACTGTCTGAGCAACCAATTGTGTGCGGACAAGCGGCGCAGTGGGCGCAAATATATGGCACCTGGACAGAAGGCTATGCACTGCAGCAGGTGTTCTCAAGCGACAAAGCCATCCGCGAGTTGGGCTGGCAACCCAGACCCTTTTTAAACCTCGGTTAAGAGACGCTATCAGTCCCTGCTAGTTCAGTGAGGCATAAAAATGGCCTCACATCGTTAATTGTCTTTTATCGGGCGGCGTGTGGGTGCGCTTCTTTTTGGCCATCATCACCTTCGGTTGGGCAATCTGGCGGTGTTTCTTCGAAGGGTACCTCATCCGCCTCATGGTCCAGGGGATCATAATCCCGGGGTTGGGTGTCGCCAACCTCATCTTCATCCACAACCAGCATTTGTTCGTGGGCTGTGGTTTCTTCGATCCGCGGATCCATGGTCGCGGCCAGCGGCGAGTTAGTCACATCGGACGTGCCCACCACGTAGTCGCTGGGCTCAGGCTGTTCGGCCTTTTGTCGTGAGTTGATGTAAGTGAGCAGGGTAAACATCAACACAGTGAGCAGCGTAATCGAGGCATACAGCGCCTGATGACCAAAGGAGGCCATTAGCTGGGCATTGACCGCAGAGCCAATCGCTGCACCGCCCCCAAAGGCAACCAGCAGGGCAGAAGAGACGCCAACCCTGTCTTCGTCATCAACGCGCGAGTTTGCCAGCGCAGATGACAATGGATATAAGGTAAATGCAAACAGACCAAAGATAAAACTCAATACATAGGCAGTTTGCTGCGAGGCAGGCAACAAAAATAACAACAGACTTACTAAACCAATGATCACAGCATTGCTGCGCAGCAGAATACTGCGGCGAATTTTGTCGGAGATCACCCCCATTGGCCACTGTGCCAGGAGCCCGGCAAAAATGGTGATCGACATAAACAGGGCTATCTCTTCTGCGTTAAAGCCCGATGAGTGCGCGAAGGTCGGCGCAAGACCATAAAAGCTGCCATTGATGATCCCGGCAAACAATACGGCTGTCAGTGACTGAGGGATTTTCTTAATATATCCGAACAAACTGACCTGAATGGGTTTGAGCGGTTTAGGGTGGATCCGGCGGGTGGTCGAAATGGGGATGATCCCCACCGACAGTGCCATGCACACCAAAAACAAAGGCGCATAGCCCAGCTCCGGAAAGTGCGACAGTGCGTATTGTCCTGCCACCATGCCCAGATAAGAGGTGATCATATAAAATGAGAACACCCGGCCACGGGATTCAGGAGCAGCCTGTTCATTCAGCCAGCTTTCCAGCACCATGTAGTTACACATCATCCCGAGCCCGACAAATAAGCGCAGTGCCAGCCACAGATAAATATTATCGCTCACCCCGTGGGCAGCTACACAAGCAGTGACCGCAGCGGTACTGGCGGCAAAGGTCCGGATATGTCCCACAGACTTGATCAGGTGATAACCCAGTTTAGAGCCCAGTAACAGGCCCAGGTAATAGCATGAGGTCAGCAAACCTATCCAGAAGGTGGAGACCCCTTGTTTGCCGAGATACAAAGCCAGATAGGTGGTCAGTAAACCGGTGCCACCAATCAAAAACAGATTGGTAAAATAGAGCGACGGGAATGATTTCATTAGATTATTATTTATGCGTCAATACAGTCACATAGTAGATGAAGAATCACGCTTTGACTAGCAAACTTTGGGGGCTGGCAGTGGGAGTGTGTGCGCTTTATTTCAAGGTGTGCGGGGGCACGAGCCCCCGACACACCGGTTGTATTACAGCGCCCGGGCAAACATCGCCCAAAACATCACGCGCACGTGCGATTTAACCACAATATCAAACTCTTCTTCTCTGCCTTTACGGTATTTTTCAGCCATTTTGGCGTGAGCAAAGTCAATGATCTCATTGGTGTAGCCAGCGTACCAGCTAAATGGCGATTCGCCCTTAAAGTGCTCGGCAAACTGGGCTTTGGCCAGCCCTTCATGAATAAAGGTTTGCACATCCCGAATATAGTCCTGAACAAACTGTACATCGGCTTTGTAGCCCAGGTTACTGTGGCCGGTGACCATCACGTCCCAGTCCAGTGCCATCAGTGTATCTATGTCGTTTTTATAGGCAATGGCGTCTTCAACGTTTGAAAAGCTGCGAAACTCCAGCTGATCCGGATGGACCAGATCGATGGCGTGAATGATGGTGCGTCCCTGATCTTGAATCAATAACGCGGTGTTGTCCTGAGTATGGCCATTAAAGTTGCTAAATGTTTTAAATGTGTGCCCCTCGAAGTCAAATGTATCACCAATGACCTGAGTGATCGGCGCGGGCGCCGTGACGTTGTGCGAGTGCAGTGCATCGCGCACCTCTGCGGTGGCGTAAATCTCAATGGGAGTATCGGCCAGTGCTTTTTGGATAAGCCGTGAGTCGCCCACGTGATCAGCATGGGCATGAGAATAGACAATGCCATGCAGCGGTTTGTTGGTGAAAGACTTGATGGCTGCCAGCAGTTGTTTGCCTGTGCCATGCGGGGCGTCGATCAGCAATACACTGCGCTGACCAACCACTGCGGTGACGTTGTAGTTGGCAACCGATATCCAGTAGACGTTCTGACTCAGGCGTTGCACTTCATAAGGTTTCACAAAACGCTCGCGGTGGCTGCCTGCTACTTTCTGATGGTGTGCTGCTATCTCAGTGGCAGAGGCGGGTTTGTAAATAAAGTCACCAGCCAGAGCGGTGGTGGTTGAAAGCATAGCCAGTGCGCCGAAGAAAGCATATTTTGATGTGGTCATGAGTGTTTCCTGATCCAGTCGTGTTACGTTTCTCAGGGCCAGTCAGCATAATATGTGCCTTTAAAACTAATAAAAGTATCAAAATGGCCCTTAGTATATTTTTGAAACTATAGAGTTCAGATATACTCAGTTCAAGTAAGCACCAATTTGTAAGCTAGTATGGCCAAGGTAACCAATGTCAAAAAACAACGCGTTACGTACAGAAGAAAATGAAATTAATTTAGGTGGCTGTCCGATGAAGTTTATCAAACACTCTTTTTTAGTAACTGTATAACGCCTTCTGCACCAGGTCTGCTCAGGTATACAGATCTTATGAGCAGAGTGAGTCAATGCCAATGAACTTTCTATATCCGGAAAATGCGGGAACAGATAACTCAATCAGGTAAGCATCCTGAAACTGAGGAAGTATTTTGTAAGGGTGCACGTCCCAGTTTTCAGGGATCCTCCGCAGTACATCATATAAATTTATCTCGGGGAGTTGTGTTTCTGCGCAGGGCTCGCTGAGCCCTTCAATGAAATATTCTTTTGACAGTGCCAGCTCAATTTCTGTCGGTGAGCCGAAAGAAACAACGGTGTTCTCAAGTGTTTGACCTGGAGAAAGATATTCGTCACTGTTGTTGAGCTCAAAAGCATATAACCTGTCCAGTTTTCCTCTTATCGACTTTAGCCAAAAGTAAAACTGATTCTGGTTGGTCATTGCATAGTAGTGTGTCTCGCCAAACTGTGAACTAAGTGCATTTGCCAGCGCGCCCAGAAGGTTCATATTATTTTTTACAGCCTGTTTTTCGCAGTGCGCAACGTAGTAAGGCAAATTATCCGGGCGGGCGGACTCGTGAAAGCTTGGTAACCCAAAACCACCCAGATAAATATGTTGGTCTAGTTTGGCGAGTATAAGGCGATGTGCGTTGTACACCGCAAATGTATCAAATTTAGCATCCGTTTTGTGTACGTCCTCTACTTCAACGTTTTCGCACATAAACTGGAGAATGCCTTTAAGATCCGAGCTGTTGATGGTCATCCAAACGAAATTACCAAACAAGGCCGCGTTCGCTTTGTCTGTCTTGCTTCTATCCCAGATATCATTACTCATGCTGTATTGACCTTCTCTAGTCTGCTTGGGTGTACTCAGCAACAGGATTAATAGTATAAATAATACCCATAGTATCTTTAGTAAACTATAATGTTCGGATATAGTCAGCATAATAAGCACTAATCAAGAGTATAGCAGGGCCGGTGTAACCAATGGCGGAAAACAACGCGTTACGTACAGAAGAAAATGACATTAATTTAGGTGGCTGTCCGATGACGTCGGTCATGAATGTGATCGGCGGCAAGTGGAAGGTGATCATTCTGTTTCACCTGCGCGATAATACACTGCGTTTTGGTGAGCTGAAAAAGCGCATTCCAAAGATCACACAAAAGATGCTGACCCAGCAGTTGCGAGAGCTTGAAGCCGACGGATTGGTCTCTCGTGAGGTGTATGCCGAGGTGCCGCCCAGGGTGGAATACACCAGTACAGGGTTGTCAGATGAGCTTAGGCCAATTCTGGATATGCTGTGCGAATGGGGCCAGCGGCAACAAGATTTGGCTCATAAAAAAGGCGATACCTAAGTACCGCCTGACTGCTTGCTCTCAATTGTAAATCATGGGGGTTTAGTTACAGGCACCTAAGTCTGTCCAGACTTTCCAGGCATTACCCACGTTGGAGTTTTGTGCCGGGTTTTTGCCACGGTGCCACCAGTTGCTGTGATATTTGCGACCATTGTAGGCAACTTCATTACCTGAACGGTAAATCTTGCTGGCAGACCAGGTTTCCAGACCGGTACAGCCAGTATTGTTATTGCCATCTGTGACAGAGACTGACTGAGTGACTGTGTGCGTAGCACCTGCATCGTCTGTTACCGTCAGTGACACCTGATAGCTACCCGCATTGGCAAAAGCATGGGTCACGTTTACACCTGTGGTTGCGACGCCGTCAATATTCCAGTCATAAGCAACAACCTGTCCATCCGGATCGCGGCTGGCACTGGCGTTAAACCCACAGGCAAGGTCGGTGCAGCTGGCGGTAAAGCTGGCAACCGGAAGCTGGTTGTCCTGCGCGCCGCTACAGCCATTGGCCGCAATATAATCAGACGCAGCCTTAGCCTGCACTAAGCCATGACCGTATTCATGGTCGCGACCTGCCGAGCCTAAGTCGATGGCGGTGGCATTCAGGGCATTACGGATATCGACATTGCTACAGCTGGGGTGTTGGCTCCAAACCAGAGCAGCAACACCGGCTACATGCGGGCTGGCCATAGACGTACCCGACTTTTCATCGTAGTCCAGAATAGCTTCAAGCTGCACTTCGACCGTGCTGCCCACAGATGACAGAAGGGCTGTGCCGTCTTCCTGCGACAGAGAAATCACCGGAATGGTCACGCCATGTACCCCGTCACCCAGTGTACCACCAAAGGAACCCGGGGCATTGTTATAGACTATGGCTGCCACACCACCACCGGCCTGACAGTTTGCCGCCTTGTCTTTAAAGGATGCACCGCCACGTTCAATTAAACACACACTTTGCGTGGCCGCACAGGTGCTCAGGCCCTGGCCACAATCGACGAGTTCGGCACTGACCTTACCTTCTACCGAGTTGGTCATGCCACCGCCTTTCACAAACACGCCGTTGGCGGTCACGCCAGCTGCAACCCCTGTTCCCCGGGGTACTGTCGACAGGATGTTTGTACCTGGCGCAGCAATTTCAACCTGCGCGTTATACTGCGAAGAGCTGTTCTTAACGCGGTTTTCGTCAATATTGGCCACCGATACCACAGTGTCATAGCTGGCAGGGTAGCTGAGGGTCGCGTCGCCGCCGTTACCGGCAGCCGCGATCAGCAAGACGCCTTTATCATAGGCCGCTTGCAGACGATCTCTGAAGTATTGGCTGGGGTTGCCGCCACCCAAACTCATGTTGATAACTTTAGCGCCATTTTCAACACAGTTATCAACGGCGCGGGCAATACGCGAGGTTAAACCTTGTTTGCCGTCATTGTCGAATACGCGCACGTTATGTACGCCAATTTTATCATTGGGCAGCACACCCACTACACCCTGGCCGTTTTTCAGCGCAACGATGGTTCCTGCAACGTGGGTACCATGACCGGAGCCATCCTGATACCAGGTCAGACCGCCCGGCAGATCGGTAAAGCCGGTGGCGTTTTGTGGCAAGTCCGGGTGGCCCAGATCATAGCCTGAATCAATGACACAAACCTTAAACAGATCAGCGTTGGTGTCTTGCAGGAGCGGTGCCTGAACTTCAGCAAGGCCATACGGTGAGACTTCCGCGCTGTTAGTCGATGAGAAAGGCACGTACTCATAATCTTCTTCAATGTAGGCATACTGGCCAGATGCTTTCAGTTTCGCAACCTGCTCAGCAGTCAGTTCCATGGTGACTACTGTGCCATTATCGTCGTTTGACAGTACTTCTGCGGCAGGCTCAGCGGCAAAGTCTTGTGCAATAGCTGCGCGGGAAAAACGGCTTGTTTGCGGTGCAAAAATGGCTAAATCACTTTGTTTTAGAATGTACTGCTTGGTTTCCTGTGCGTTGACGGCGGTTGACGACAGGGCCGATAAGGCAAGGGCTAACGAGGTGAGTCTGAATGTCTTGTTCATCTTGCTTCCTACTGATTTATGATTGTTGCTACTTGTTATGTTTGCTGCATCCGATGCAATGGTGTCCTGCTTGTTGTTTATTTTGTACCCCAATAAGGATCAAACTACCTCTAGGTGTTTTTATTTGCAACCCGTTGTTAATGTAAATTACACAAATAAGTAAAAATCATGAATGTTTTGGGTACATGCTCATGCTGAGGTGCTTTTATGACGACAT
This sequence comes from Pseudoalteromonas sp. R3, assembly GCF_004014715.1. Lineage (NCBI taxonomy): Bacteria > Pseudomonadati > Pseudomonadota > Gammaproteobacteria > Alteromonadales > Pseudoalteromonadaceae > Pseudoalteromonas > Pseudoalteromonas sp. R3. The sequence goes on along the minus strand of NZ_CP034835.1, from coordinate 4,388,229 downwards.
GGTTTGGCGTAGTATCAATACATCACAACGGAAGGAATAAATAATAACAATGGCTTATAAATCAGGCGCTGCATCTTTTGTCGTTTTGATGGTGCTGTTTGCGCATTCAGTACTGGCTGCGGACTATCGTATCGCAAAGGCACTTTCAGTCCCTCAACAGCAGATAAAACTGACCATAACACCGGGCGAGCGGACCTTTAGCGGGGAAACAAAATTAACATATCAACTTTCTCAACCTATTGATTATATTGCTTATCATGCCCTTGGTTTAACGCTTGAACAGGTTGAGCTGGCGTATCAGGGCAAACAGCTTTCACTACCTGTGGTCGCCGCAGATGAGTTTGATATTGTCCGCCATGATTTACCTTTTACACTCGAAGAAAGCGCCGAGCTGACCATACGCTTCACCGGTCTGGTTGGCGAGGTGGGCAGCGTGCAGGGCTTATATGAGGTGGGTGGAGACGGTGACCTGACTACTTTGTTTACCCAGTTTCAGGAGATGGAAGCACGCAGGGTGTTTCCTGCCTTGGACGACCCGGGTATCAAAACCACGTTCACCCTGACCTTAGATATTCCCGCCGGATTGCAGGCATTGCACAATACGCGCCCGGTTAAAACCCAGCAACAGGGCAACAGACAGCTGATCCGGTTTGCGCCAACGCCGAAGATCAACACCGATGTGCTGGCACTGGCGGTCGGCGAGTTTAATGCCACTGAGCTTAAAGGTGCGGGCGTGCCGGCCACGGCGTATATGCAAAAAAATGTGCGTCAGAGCGTACCGGCTGAGCTGGGTACGCTTATCCATCAATCGATCAGTTACCTGTCTGACTACTTGAACTCTCCGTTTCCCTATAGCAGGCTCGATTTTTTTATCGCACCCATAGGCACGCTGGCGGGGATGGAAAATGTCAGCCTGATCGCGCTGAATACCAATCAACTGCCCGGTGCGGATGCCAGTCAGGGAGAGCTATGTCGTTTTCGTAAGTTAATTGCCCATGAAGTCGCTCACACCTGGTTTGGTCATAATGTCACGATGCAATGGTACGACGATTACTGGCTGAACGAATCGTTTAGTGAGTTTTTTGCTGCCAAAGCGGTGGCGCATTATTACCCGGACAATAACACCTGTACCTATACCCCTCAGATCAGGGCTTTTGATGGTGATAATCACAGTGCCCCGGCACTGAAACGCATCGTCAGAGACCGGACTGATAATGAAGGTATCGGTGGGCTGTATTATACCAAAGGCCGAGCGCTGCTTAACATGTTGGAGGCTCACGTTGGTGACACCACATTCAAACAGGTGATGCGCCAATATGTCGAAGCGCATCAGGGCGGTCATGCGACGACGGCCGATTTTAGCGGGTTATTTCCCAAGTCACTGCGCGTTGATGAAATAGTAAACTCTTATCTGACCCAGCCGGGCTATCCGCTGATCACACTGAGCAAGCAAAATGACAAGTTAGTGCTGTCGCAGCAAAGCTTTCATGACGATACAGGCAGGCGCTGGACGACCCCCTTGCAGCTTAAGTTCTGGGATGGTCATAGAATCAGAACCCAGCGACTTATCTTGTCTGAAGCGGCAATGTCATTGCCACAGGTGGGCGCGCAGGATGCCATACTGATTGACCCAGCAGGGGTGGGATATTTTCGTCATATTGATCGCTCCGCTAACCCACGGTTTCCGGTAGATCAGCGCATCATGGCCGACAGACTGGCAGATATGGACAACCAGGAAGCGCTGACCAAAACGGGTTTGCTGGGCTATACCCACTACATTCAGGGACTGATCGAGTTGTTATGCACTCAGCCCGCGGATAGCCTGGAGGCCAGTAAAGCGCTGGATATACTCAAGGATGCGTTCGTCGCTCAGGTCCCCGCGCATTTACAGCCTCAGTTTGTGGGTTTTTTGGCGCAGCGTTTACCAAAACAGCGTCCGTGGCAGGCGCTGATCACGCAAAGTACAGGTGGCAGCTGGCTAGAGCTTTATGGGCTGTACCTTAAATCACCCGAAGCGATCGGATTTGCCCGTAAGTATGCTGCCAGCAGGCCGCTTGCTCAGCTCCAGCATCGCGCCAGTGTGTTACGGGTACTGGCCAAAAACAGCAGCAATGACGAATATCAGGACTTATTAAAGTTGTTCAGCACAGATAACCGCCCGATACAGGAAGATCTGTTGGATTCGCTGGGATATGTGGCGAATGCACAGCAAGTGTCGCTGTTTTATGATTTTTTGCTCAGTGAGGCCACACGCAGTTTTGTGATCGACTATCGCTTTCAGTTTCCGGCATTCCAGCCCCGGCTGAGACCCGTTGCAGCCAGATATATGCAGCAACACAAGGCACAGATCCAGGCGCGGATCCCCGATGACCAGTTACAGTGGTTCCCGTATAACTTTATCACCGGATGCTCAGAACAAGACACAGCCCTGCTCAGACGCACTTTTGCTGACTGGCTCACAGTAGCAGGCCTGGAAAAGAAACTGGCGATTGTAGAGGAGCATATTCGCAGTTGTCATCGCGATACCCGTAAAGCCCGGGATGATATTGCCGCAATGTGAGATGGTCTAAAACGGAACCAGTGCAGTGGTGAAGAGAGCCGCTGCACTGGTTTCGGATAGCCAGAAGTTAAGATCCCCGGGCCTCTTTTGAATAGCTATTGAAGTCTGAAATGTAATTAGGGTCTTTTTCTGACACTACCCCGAACACATGCTCTATGGCGTTATGGATCCCCCAGATATCTATGTACTCAGGCTCACCGTCAGCAAGGTTATACAGCGCTTTTTCGCGGTTATATCGCGCATTTACCCAGTCAAAACACAGCGGTTTGCGGTGATGGTAATCGTGCTGAGGTAAGTCACCTACCAGAATGAACAGGCGCACAGGCAGATGGTAAAACAGCTGCACAAAATACCATTTCAGTTTGCTGATGAAGCCTTTTTCCGGATATTTTGAACCACAAAAGCGTCCCCACGAAATATCGCTGTAGAAGTAAGGGTCTTCCAGCAGGTCTTCTGTGCTCTTAATGTTATTTTCAAACCAGGCGTGCTCACTGCAAATCTCTATGAAAGCACTGATCTGATATAAGAACACCACAGGCACGATAAAGGCGAAGAACAGGGCGCTAAAGCCACCGGTCAGATAATAAGGTACGGCCAGCAAGGCGGCAATGTAGGCGATAGACAGCAGGCTTCGGATGCTGCGCTCAGCGCTGATATTGTAGCCCAGGCGAGTAATAAAGAACGACAGGTGGAAAATTGGCGAGAAAATACTGATAAAGAAATTCAGATACAGGTTCTGCTTTTTCGCACCTAAGTCTATACCAAATACTGAGAAAAACTGCACGATAGGGTCATACTTTGTCGCAAAGGTCAGTGGACCATGATGGATCTTACAGTGGTCGACCTTATAGGTTTCATAATCCTGAGTCAGCATGAGCAGCGTCACAAAGTCGCCTAATAACTTATCAAACAGGCCGTTACCACTGAGTCTCTCGTGAACGCTCTGGTGGAGAATAACCGCCGCCATTCTGCGGGTAGAAAACACCAGACCAGCCCAGCACAGCAACATGATGCCAATGCTCTGATCGGCAACCTGATTGTAAAAGCCACCGATATAGGAAAGAAAGAAAACAGCCAGCACAAACGCAACGTACAGTGTCCAGTGTAGTTTAAATAGTGGCTTCTGCCCGGCGCATGGTTTGCCGGTAAGCCAGGTGGCGACCGCTTTTGGGATAAGAGTACGGTTGTATGATTCTCTGATTAACGCACTCTGCTCTTTATTTAGTTTCATTGTCTTAGTTCACTCTACTGAATAATTTCAATGTCTGATTTTGGATAGCTTTGGCATGCCAGATAACCACCGGCATTGGGATTGCTTTCAACTTCACCTGATACCAGGTGATAGCGACACTGGCCACATTCGCCCGAGCCGCAGCTGTATTTGAAATTGATTTCATTGGAGCGCAAGATGGTATCCAGGATGGTCTTACTTTCCTTTCCTTGCACCTGTGAGTTGTTCACTTTTATGGTGAACTTTTTGCTTCTTTTAAAAAACATACTATCTCCTTTAGCTTAATGCTGTGTTTTAAAGTTGCTTCAATAAGTTGTTGTCAGAGCATGGTTTTTAGAGAAAAGAACACCCCCATACTGGCCAGTACAACGAATAAGGTATTTTTTACCAGCAGGCTTAACACGACAGCGATAATACCGGCCAGTAAAAAGGGGTTGGTGATGTCCTCGCTCGACAAGGCTACCTCGCCAAATACAATGGGTGCCGCCATAGCGGTTAAAATGCAGGGCGCTGTAAAACTCAAAAAGCGTTGCACTCGCAGGTCGAGCTTGATGGGCAGCTTTTCCATAAAAAAGGCGTAACGCATGAAAAAGGTGATTAAAGCCATTAACAGGATCAGGTCATAACTCATTGTTGCGCTCCTACAGTGCTTCTTTGTCCAGGCTATATCCCACAACCATACCGATCAGTGCTGAGAGCAGCAGGTCATTGGGTACTTCGAGTTTGTGAAACAGCACCGCGCAAAACGTCGATACCAGGACTGCGACTAACACTGGGGATGATTTGATGTTGGGAACTACCATAGCGATAAAGGTTGCGGCAATGGCAAATTCCAGTCCCAGACTTTCGAGGTTGGGAATACTGGTGCCGGCCACAATGCCCGCCAGCGTAGACAAATTCCAGATAACATAGAAGGTGGCCCCTGAAATCAGCGCGTAATCCAGTGGAAAGCGCCCCAGCTCTTTGCGTTTGTTTTCCGTGACCGCAAACATTTCATCGGTGAGTAAAAAGGCCATAAGCATCTTATGATGCAGTGGTAGCGCAATGGCGCTGTTACGAAAGGTGGCGGAATACAGCAGGTGGCGTGAACTGATCACTGCTGTGCTGCCCAAAATAGTGGCGACCCCACCGCTGGCACCGACTATGGTCAGAGAGGAAAGTTGTGCCGCACCGGCAAACACCAGCAGTGACATTAATTGGGATTGTAAAGGACTCAGCCCCACTTGTATTGCCAGTGAGCCACATAAAATGCCCCAGGGGATCACGGCAATAGACAGGGGTAGAATATCAAAAAATGCGGCCAGCCTGAGTGATCTGGCTGGCTGTGTACTCATCGTTCGCTCCGTGCTCATGGTGTCTACCTAACTTGTTTATGAATGTAACAACCTAAGCGGACCACGATCATGACTGAACGGCTTTATTTCGCTGAGGTTGATGATCTTTGCTGTTTTTTTGCGGGAGAATGTACCCTGAATAGAACCCGAGTGCAACAATAATTACCCAGAAATAAAACAAAATATTTTCAATGTTGCAATATTTTTATTATTGTGTTTTTTGAAGTGTGAGCGGTTTTGTGTTTTGTAAGAAAAATTTAATTTAAATAGATACTTACAAGTAGTTTTTTGGGGCGTTTATTCGGAGTCTGAACTGCTTAAAGGAGGGCCAAACAAGCTGTAATGATGCCAGGCCCGGTGAGGTTAATAGTCTTGATACAAATAATGGATCTTCTGACTTTTGTCTGGCTCGCAGGAAGAATAGCCAATCTTGATTATTGTCCCGGTTGCAGCAGCCGACAGCAGCATGGCAGTATTAATGTCAGCGGCACCATCAGACAGTTCGTAGTACCAGTAGGTGTTACCATTGTTTGCGTCTCTTTTGCATTCATCTCCTTTCAGTCGAAAGTTGACTCTTGTCTCGGTGGGGTAGATACGTTCAATCATGCCCACTCCCTTTGCTGCCATTGCCGATGGTGCAAGTGGCAGTAACAGCGAAAGTGCTAATATCAATTTGGTATTCATTGTTGAGTCCTTTTATCCGGATAAGTAGGTTGTTACTTTTTAACGTGCCGTTTTTGTCGTCAAGCTGGTTTAAACGATGTCATTCGGCTCTTTCAAGGGTGTTTGGGAGCACTATGGTGTAGCGACATCCTTGACCTGCCTCACTGTGGCACTCTATGGTGCCTTTGAGCTTTTGAGTGATTATATTAAAGACTATGTGCATCCCAAGTCCAGTGCCACCGTTGCTGCGTCGGGTGGTATAAAAAGGCTCGAAGACTTTGCCGAGGGTATCTTCACTCATGCCTGCACCGTCATCGGACACAACCCAGATGATCTGATCCTCGCTGACAGTGAGCGAAATGCTGACTGTGCCGGGTTGGCTGCCCTCATCAAAGCCATGTTTAATGGCATTATCCACCAGGTTTGTCAGGATCTGGGCTATGGCACCAGGGTAGGTCGACATTCTGGCTTCACTGGGAAAGTCGGTTTGCACTGAGACCTGAGTATGCTTCCACTTAGGGTGCAAGCTGGTTAGTACGTCGTTCAGATAGTCTGGCAGATTAATGGTGCTTAGCTCTTCAATGGACTGGTCGACAGCCACCTGTTTGAAGTTTTTGACTAACTGAGCCGCACGATTCAGGTTGGACTCGAGCAGTTGCAGGCTTTCTTTCAGCAAAGCCATAAACTGTTCTAGATTGTCTTTGGTCAGTTTGCCGGTGGCCAGCTTTTGCTCGCATTCCGAGAGCGCTTTACTGGCATAAGAACCTGCGGTAATGCCAATGCCCAAAGGCGTGTTGATCTCATGGGCAACGCCAGAAACCAGCCGGCCAAGTCCCGCCATTTTCTCCTGCTGGACTAACTGTTGCTGGGTTACTTTGAGATCTTCATGAGCGGTTTGTAGTTGCTCAAAGGTGCTTTCCAGTTGGGCAACAGAGTCGGCATTGGCCAGTGCGATGGCTGTGTAGTTAGCTATGGTACGTAACATTTGCACGTCGTTGTCGCTAAACGCATGTGGCTGAAAACTTTGCACGGTTAAGCAGCCTATGATCCGGGTATCAATAATCAATGGCAGATAGATCAGAGATTCACTCTCGGCGCCGCTGACCGGTGGTGCAATGTGATTAACATAGCGAGTAAGCTCCGATATCTGATTAACCCAGAGCGCCTTTTGATGGGTGACACACCATACTGCCGGGCGTTGGGTGTCGGACAGAGCATATTCAAAGGCGGGTAGTTTTTGTCCTTTTTCAATGGCAAGCTGACAAGAAATTCGCTGATTCGGCTCATCGAGGATCCCAACGACAAACACATCTGCAACCATCAACTCATTGACATGTTTGTACACCCGCTCAAGGACGGAAGATAAATCCAAGGTGGAAGTGATGTCTTTGCCTATGGTGCCCAACATAGAAATGTTTTCAGTGCGTGAGTGCACCAGCTCATCCAGTGCGATCTGTTGCTGTGTCAGTTCACGGATCCGCCATAGGTAGGCCAGGTATAGTAGTGCAGCGAGCAGAAGTATACACGCTATTCGGAACCATAGAGTTTCATACCAGGCCGGCAACTGGGTGACACTCATGTTGATCTGGTGTTCACTCCATTGTCCCTTACGATTGGTGCCTTTGATCCTGAGCTGATACTGCCCGGGTGGCAGTCGGGTGTAGGTGATATGACGTTTGCTGGCATCCACCTGGATCCAGCTTTCATCATATCCCGTCAATTGATAGGCATAGCGGTTGCTTTGTGGGCGGTGTAATCCAGCGCAGCAAACTCGACAGAGAAACTGCGGGCATCGGGAGGCAGGATTAATTTATCAGTCATGGTAATCGGTTGATTGTTGACGGCAAGCTCACTTATGACCAGTGGGGGCTGGTAAGTCCAGGGTACCCAGCGTTCAGGGCGTAGTAGCAGGATACCTTTTGTGCCTCCAAATAATAACGTGCCGTCACGTAACTTAGTGTATGACCCTGTCCACATGGTGCCAGTGTCCCAGTCATCGGCGACACCCAGATCCTCAAATCGGCGGTTGTCTGGGTCCAGCCAGCCATAGCCGTTCCAGATCCGCCCTTGTGTGTCTTCCAGCAGGTTGCCTGCGGTACCGGTGGGGCGATCCACCAGTTGATCCAGAGACTCGAACTCGGCAAATTCCTTGTCATAGCGGACCAGTCTGTCGAGTCCATGGGGGTGGCAACAAGTAGCCGTGCCTCGCTGTCGACGAGTAAACTGCTGATATAGTTGTCTGACAGCGTATCTGTGGTTCCATTGTGTGTGCTGATCTCAGTGATGGTTTTTTCTTTCAAATCCAGTGTAAACAGGCCATTTCGGGTGCCAATCCATAACTGCTGAGGGGCCAGGTAGGCCATGGTCAGTACGGATTTACCCTGCAAAATTTCATGATTGGCAAAGGAGGTCAGTGGCTGTAGCTGACGTGTGCTGATATCCATCAGAGCCAGGCCTTCACCCGTGCCAACCCAGAGTTGTCCTGTGGGTGTTTCCTGTAATGTGACCACCTGATATCCTGGCAGGCCGTCTGCCCTAGTGTAACGCGTAAAGCGCTGAGTTTTAGGGGAAAAATGGTGTAGCCCTTTATTAGCTGTGCCAACCCAGATGCTGCCATCATAGGTTTGGCGTATCACTCTGGCATAGCCTTCGGCAAGCTTACTGGGGTCGGCAGGATCCGGATGGTGGCTGGTTATTACACCAATCTCCGGGTCAATGACATCGATCCCTGTTTGAGCATTTCCGACCCAGATCTCGCCATTGCTCAGCTCGGCAAAACTTCTCACATCCACATGAGTGAGTGAATGAGGATGCCACAGGCGTCTGACAAAGGTTCTGAACGCGTCATTATGTGGATTATGTCGATTGAGCCCGTTGCCCCAGGTGCCTGCCCAGATTAACCCAGATGCATCAACGAGCATGGCACCCATAGAATCAAGGTTGATACTGTAGGGGTTGAGCGGGTCGTGACGAATATGGCGGATCACCGTGCCATCGGAGGCGTTTACCACAGTGATCCCACCTCCGGATGTACTCAGCCAGATCTCTTTGTCGCTGGGTTGGACAATGCCGTTCACCCAGTGATGGCTGAGGCTGCTCGGGTCATTGGGACGATGGGTAATGCGCGTCACTTCGGGGGAGCCCGGAGAGAAAAAGGCGGCCCCGTGATCTGTGGTGCCCACCCAGATGGTTTGATTGGCCCCCTGAAACAAACGAAACACATTCTGACCGTTGAACGCCACCTGCGTTTCTCCTGTCAGAGGCTGGTGCCAGTCTGCCTGCTCTGCTGTGTCAAACGCAGGTAAAGTGATGCGGCATAAGCCGGTTTTACTGCCAAGCCAGAGCGTGTTTTTCCCCATCAGCAAGACGGAGCGCAGACGCGGTATTTGGAGCACCGTGTCACATCCTTGTATGGTCAGCCGTGTCACGTCACTGGTCCGGGTATCAATATGGTTGAGTCCATTGTCCGTGGCAACATACACATTGCCCTGATTGTCACCGGTTAACGATCGAACGGTATTGTGAGACAGGCTTGTTGAATCAGCGCGGTTATGTTCAAAGCGCTTAAAAGCGTTGTATTGCGGGTCGTATACCGAGACGCCGTCTGAAAAAGTTCCTATCCAGATCTTACCATCTTTGGCGGCCCATAAAGCACGCACAAAATTGCCTGATAAGGTGGTTTCAGCATTTGGCTCATGCTGAAACGGTGTAAATCGGTATCCATCGTGGCGGATCAGGCCAAATTGCGTGCCTATCCAGATAAACCCCTGGGGATCCTGTACCAGAGCTGTAACAACCCCTTTTGGGATCTGTTCGTTGTCGCCTATGGTCTGAAAGATTAACTCACCGAGGTCAAAAAAGGTGGGATTTGTTTGTGGTGCAGACGTTGCTTGCCTGGCTGATATCGGGCAGAGATATAGCAGCAGACAAATCAGAATGAGTTTAGGACAGAGCAAATTATTCACTTACATTCCTCAGTCGCAATCCCTTAAGGTGATACCAATCGGTTGTTATCCAGTATAGATGAGCTGTCTGTGGTTGCACGATTGTGAGCGGTTTCATGGCGCGGCTCTGGTTACTCAGACTTAGTTTGTTTAATGGCTTCGAGATAGCGACTTTCTACAAAGCTCTTCTCTTTACTGAGGTGTTTTAGTTTTTGTTGGGTTTGGTCAAGTTCCGCTTTCAGGGCTGCCACCTCGGCGCTGCTGTTGTCTCCTTCATGTTCGACCGACAGTTGATCTATCAGTTGATTCTGTTCCTCGATTTGCCGTTTATATTGATTAAGTAAAGTTTGGGTTTGCTGGTCGCTCATTGCATTGGCGGATGCGCCCGTTCTGTCTTGCTTAAGCTGTTCCAATTCTTCCTGTAACTGAGTATTTGCCTGGCGCAACGTGTCGGCAGACTGGAATTGATGCTCGAGTTTGGAGCTGACATGGCGCAGTTTTTTACCGCTGTTATCCAGTTCGCCCTTCAGGCGCTTGATCAGTTTATGAGAGCGAATGAGCTTTTTATTTAATTCATTGATTGACCCCTGCTCTTCTTTAGTAATGTGATCTGCAGTGGATGCGCGGATCTGGGAGAGCTGATTCTCGAGCGTCATTTGCACCTGCAAAAGTTCCGCAATGGTTTTACTGTGCTGCTGGGTAAACTGGCTGGCCCGGGTCACCGATTCGCGGCACTGTGCAAGCAGTTCGTCGTTGTCTGGCGAGGCTTGTTTGTGGTTTAAAAAAGTCCCGGCAAACTGGCGAAACTCTCTTAAAATCAATAACAAAATATAGAACCAGGCAGCCAGGATCAGCAGCCCGACATTCAGCGCTACGTATTGGTAAACTTCGAGAGGAACCATAAGCTGTGATACGCCGCTTTTGTTTATCAATGAGATAAGTTTAGTTTTCGTTGAAAATTCTGCCTATACTTAACAAGAATAATTGCGTTAGGGTAAAGAGTGAAAGTTCTGATCGTTGACGATAGCCATGCGACTTGTGAAATCATCCGGCGTGCTTTACAGCAGTTTGAGTACCGAAAGCTGTTTTTGCGCTGTGCCAGCCGTGTGGATGATGCACTGGAGCAGATTGATAGCTGGCAGCCGCAGATCATCCTGACTGACTGGCATATGCCCGACAAAACAGGCATTGAGCTGCTTGAAACTCTGCGCGTTAGCCACCCACAGCTGCCGGTAGCTATGATATCTACAGTTGATGACGCAGCACAGATAGAATATGCCAACTCTTTGGGCTGCGCGTTTTTTCTGTCCAAACCCTTTAGCGACGATGCACTGCGTAGCGCGATTATGCCTCTGGTGCTGGAGCTCGAGGCCAATGAAGTGATTGCAGAGGATGAGGCGGTGCCGCTCAGAGAAGAGCTGGCATTACCAAAAACCGATATGCTGGAGCGCCTGATGCAGAAAAACATCAGCGACTCACTGATCTTAAAACCCATAAAGGCGCAACAGCTGGATGAAAGCAAAGTCCCCTGTGTGATGGTTGTGTATGCAGAGCGTGGCAGCCAGAAACCACGGGTAATTGGGGTGCTGGATGTATACGCAGCCTGTGTGTTAGCCAGTAGTTTGCAAGTGATCCCACAAGAAGAAGCACATAATGCCATTCATTTAAATCAGGTGAATCCGGAAATCATGACGGCCTGTAAAGAGGCATTGTCTAAAACGGCCTATGCATTTTTGGATAAACAAAGCAAAATGAGCCTGTTTGTCCGAAGTTGCACTTTTTTATATCAGCGTCATCCCAAGCTAGAACGTTTGTATCAGTATCCACTCGATAGCCGCCTGGACTTGAGCTGTGAGCGCGAAGGTATGGCGCAGGGGAAAATGCTGATTGTCGGGGTTTAACATCTGGGTGAATCAATCCGCAATCATGAACGCGTGCTGCTCTTCTATGGTTCTATCGCAAAGCAACGGAATAACTCACTGTCCGCGGGAGGGACGATGATTTTTAACACTGTCGCAGTAAAGCACTGGCTACACCGCTTTTTAATGTTCGCAGGGTTGAGCTGTGTTTTAACCGGATGCACCGCAGTCAATGAGCGCTCGCCCGAAGCTGCTTTGTTACATCGTTATGTCGACAACCAAAATGGTATCGACGGGCTGGATAATGTACGACGTCTGCTATTTGATGAGTCCCGCAAAGTGCTGTATGCGGTCAGTGCGGATGATGACTCTCTGGCGGCATATCGCGTTGCTGACGACGGGACCCTGACGATGTTGGATATGATCTCTGGCAGTAAGGCACAGGGCATGTTGGTGGGGGCAACGGATATGATATTTTCTGGTATGAACCGGGACATTCAGGTGGTCAGCTTCTACAGTGGTGCGGTTGCACAGTTTCGCTTGCAGCGTGATGATAAACTGGTTTTGCTTTCTTATTTATCCGATCGGATAGATGCGAAGCGGGTATTCAGGCAGGGTGAGCCAATCACACCCGCCGAAGACCGGCTGGCACTGTTGGGTCCATATGCGATTGCGGGTAATGCCGATGGTGTTAGTTATGTTGCTGCCAATGTGTCGCAGGCTATAGTTCAACTTACGTCAAAGGATCAGTTGCGTGCCGGTCAAACCGTGCGGTCTGAGCAGGTGAGCGCATTGGGCGGAGCTGTCTCAGTTGCTTTATCTGACAGAGACCGCAAAGTGGCTGTTGCTGGTATGCAGGCCAATCAGGTGGCTATCTTTGATGGCTCTGACGCACAGTCGCTTGAGCTGCGACAAATATTGCCGTTAGCACATCAAGAGGCACTGACCGAGCCCATGTATGTGGCTTTTGTGCCACAGACCGAGGTGCTGCTGGTGGCACAAAAACAAGGGGTATTGGTTTATAGTCCGGATCCACAGGGCCAATATAAACGCTCTACTGAGTTAAAAGGGCCTGCTGACGAGACATTGCCAGCTATCACTCGGCTGGTCTTTGATCCCACTGGACAATGTATGCTGGCTCTGTCGGAGTCGACCGGCCAGGTTTACACCTTTTCCCGCATACAGGGTGAACAATGGCAGCTTTTAGCTCTGCTTGATGCGCAGGGAGCACAAGCGCCCACTTCTGCTGTGTTTATCTCACCTGATAAGGTTGCACTCAGTTTTGCCCTTAGCGATGCAGTATATATCTATGCGAATGTGTGTGACTGAGTATTACATTTTGCCTTGCAAATGAGAGTGGGTGTGCTCTTGATGAGGTTAGACTTCTTTCTCCTTGCTATCTGGTGAGGGCTTTATTGGGGCGCTTGGTGCAACAAACTGGTTGGTGAGAGAAACGAAATGTTTTGGATTATTTATGCGCTTAAATACGGTTTTATATATAGAGTTGCGTATTTTGAAATAGTTAGACACACTTGAAATAAGTTTTAACGTTCACTGAAATGTGTTTGGCAGGTTTTAGTTGAACTTGCTCTTTCTTACCTGCTAATCTTGTCAATTGTGACGATTTGAAATTGTAAAATACTATTATCATTGAAGTAATGCTTGTCTGTGGTGCTTGCAAAAGCACTCAACGTATTGTTGTTATACTGGGTCAGGCGGCCTTCTCGCCCATCAATAATTGGAATTTTGACCACTTTGATTGGATGCCATGTCTTCGCTAAAAGAGATTAAACTGACAACACTCGGGGCGTTTGTTCTGGATCTCGGCGATCAGGTTCTATACCGTGATGCCAAAGAGGTTGCCATTGAACCTAAGGTCATGGCGTTGTTGCTGTATCTGTATGAAAATCGAGACAGATATGTGAGCATCGAAGAATTACATCAGCAAGTTTGGTCAGATCGCATCGTCTCTGATACCGCCGTACGTAGTGCCGTAAAGAAACTCAGATTGATCCTGGGAGACAGCGATATTGCGAACGCGCGTTATGTAAAGTCGGTTTCTAAACGGGGTTATAAACTGGTCTGTGAGGTTGCGCCCGTTGATAGTCTTGAGCCAGACGAGGTGCCACCCAATGAAGCACCAAGCAATGAGTCATCACCCAGGGACACCACTGATAGTGTAAAAACGCCACCTGATCCAAACCCCGACGCTTCTGAGCAACCTCCTGAGTCTGACAAATCCGCTGGTAACAGATGGTTTACTACCTGGCTGGTGTTTGCCACGGTGTTGGCGATGGTGGTGGGTTGGGTAAAGTATGATGCAATTAGCACCTTTATCAAGGAAACTCAGGTGGTGAAGGTGGCCGATTTAGATCAGATTACGTCTTTCAATGGTGAAAAGCTGGATATTTCGGTTTCCAGCGATGGCCGTTATGTGGCTTTCAGCGGTCGTACATCGATAGAGGACGATCGTCAGGTATATATTTTTGATAGACAAAATAGCACCACCAGGCAGCTGACATATAATGCAGAGAATGTTGTTAATGTACAGTTTGCTCAGAATGATAAAGTATTAGTGTATACAGATTCTATAGACGGAAACACTGCCTTACGTTTGCTTCCACTGACCATGGCAGAACCGGAGCAGGGTCAGATAACCTTGCTTGAAGGTGTTGAGTCTATCGGTGACCTTTCACAAGGGCGACACCCTTCAGAAGTGCTGTTTCCCATGATCCCAGCCGGGGCGGGAGATAGCATGCTTTACGCACTGGATCTGCAGTCTCGCCAATACTCTCGATTATTCACTCTCAGTGAGCCTAATGAGATCCTTTATCATGCCAGTATATCTCCTGACCTACGACAGCTAGCTGTGTTAAAAGAAGGTCAGGGGCATTATCACGTGGTGCTGCTAAACCTCGAAAATAGAGAGGAAACACTGATATATAGCAGGAAGGCACCCATTCGCCACGTGGAATGGAAAAACCTGCATGCCTTATTACTCCTGGGCAGAACAAGTCTTATTCAGCTTGAGCTGGAGTCGGGGGAAGAAGTCAGGCTCATTGAGGACAAAGAGACACTGCTACGCTCAATGGATTCGCACAATGGGACCGATATTTTCCTGACTAAACGAGCGTTGACCCGGGCAAATCGTTTGTATCTGGAGCAATCGCTAGGGGCACAGAAGCAGGTTTTGAATATCATTGATGCACAGCCTCAGATTGTGAACATGTACTATGATGAGACCTCAGATGCGCATAAGTGGGTGTTACTCCTGCAAAATGAGATCTTTACAATAGGTCGGCTGTCACTCGATACACGTAAAGTAGAGCCTTATTTGGTTAGTAAAGAAGTGCTGGAGCTGTTAAGTATTTCTCATACCGCCAAAGGCATATTGCTGAAGCAAGGGGGCAAATTAGCACTCTTATCTATGGAAGACAGGCAGGTTGAATACATCACTTCCTCATCAGAAGTTACCAGCGATGCTGTGTTTAGTATGGACAACCAGCACATTTACTATGGAGTAAATGTCGCCGGGGAATGGGAAATACAGCGTTACAGTATAGAGACTAAAATGAGTACTTTACTGCTGCCTGAGTACCGCTCTATTCGCCCGGTTGGCGATGGCTATATAGCAGCTAAAGCAGCCCCGGGTGATGGCCCACTCTATTACTTTAGTGATTTGGACAGCGATGCAATCGCCCTTAATCATAAAATCGACTTCAGATACATTTGCCGCTGGTATGTCAGGGGGGATCTTGTTATCTGGAGTACGTTTGATACCCGAAAAACTTACCTTCATACACTAAACTGGCGTACCGGTGAATATAGCCAAGACGCACATCGTATTTACGCATTTTACCCCACCATATCCACAGATGCTGCAGGCAGTAAGGTCTTAGCCTTATCTGTACAAATAAATGACACTGCTGTTGTCGGAATGACAATAAAGCACTAACATAGATCCCTGAAAGAGGTCCTCTTTCTAATAACTATTATTGGCCTCTATCTGTACTTTACCCAATCAAATAAAAGGATCATCATTTTGACTAAAGCAATTAAAAGCATTGTCTATGCATTGACTGTGGTATGCGTATCAATGGCATCGTCGACCGCCGAGGCTTCCAAGGAAGATGATTATGGCCCAGTAAAAGAATGTAAAAGCGCGACTATTTGTGAGTGGCCCTGGGATTTGTTTAATACCAAGAGATAGTGTTGTTATTTTTTTTAAATAAATAAATGAAATAAGCCTTTGATTTAAAGGCTTATTTTTTTGGTTATAAAAAAGAGATGTAACAGTTGTTTCGAAACTTGAGATAAATTTTTATAGTTTTGACCGAGTTAACAACAACCGGACAAGGACTGATGAATGGTTGTAACTAAGTCTGTTATCTGGCGCAGTTTGCCAGCACAACCAAGGGAGGTAAGTGATTGACAGGCAATACTTCTTGCAAGGAAAGGAAGGAGTAGGTGCCAGGCCCCGAAGGAGCGAGAAAGGAGTGCCTGGTGTTAGCTCAGGACGTACTGTAGAGTTATTGTGTAGTTAATTCGAGTGCGTCTGTTGCGTATATTGCAACATGCAGGTGGAATAATAACAATAATAAATAGATCTGGACCAACACAAGGAAAGCAACAGGATGGTGTTGGAAACATAGGGTGAGCACCTGCCGCCCGTAGTTATGTGTCCCAGATGTTCACAAGGAAAGGTCGATGATGATCAAGGATGAGTACCAGCGGTGCAGTGGTCCTACTGCTGCTGCATCGCTGGTTAGATTCATCAATACACTTCGCAGGATACCCGTGCTGTAACAGGAAGATTGTATTCCGTACTAAACAATAATAACAATAAATATGTTACCCCTGGATATAGGGCCGCAGAGATAACAAGTCGTCACAGCTACATTGTCAATGCACACCATTATTGGCAGTTATTTTTCGGCCCTATTTTTTCTCATACCCAGGGATTTTTTCGTGTATTACCTCATCGATTTGCTCTGGCTTGAGAAACTGCTGTGCGTATTTTAAATACACCTTAGAGCTGACAAACACATCGAATAAGTCGGGGTCTATATGATCACCCAATTTCATTTTTCCCATGATGAACAGGCACTCACTGAGTTTTTTTGCATCTTTATAGGGGCGATCTGCAGCCGTCAGTGCTTCAAAAATATCCGCTATTGCCATGATACGAGCCGGAACGGACATCTGCTCACGGGTCAGTCCCCTTGGGTAGCCTGTGCCATCCATTTTTTCATGATGCCCCCGGCAAATTCCGGAACACGACGCAAATGCTTGGGAAAGGGTAATGCTTCTAACATTTCCAATGTGATGTCCATATGGCGATTTATGATTTGCCTTTCTTCTGCGGTTAAAGTGCCACGTGCAATACTGAGGTTATATACCTCATTTTCACTGAGTAAGGGGTGTATGTCGGTACCGATCCTTACTGTGGTTTGCTCAGCAATCTGTGCTACTCGCTGTTGGTCCTCTTCGCGCATAAACTCACCGCCGATATTGGCGTGGCGTAAGAATTGACGATCTTGTTCTAATTGAGCCAGTTTCTCGTCCAGTTCCGCGCTCAGGTGGCATACCTGTGCTGCATCACCATCGCGCTCATAGCGCAAAATACGTTTCGTGTAGTCTAGTTCGAGATCGCGCTTTGCAATTTCTATCCGGGCATCTACGAGTGCAATACGATCATGGACGGATTCTAACTTTGTCGCTTTATCCATAACATATTCTGGGATGGCGATTTTACCACAATCATGCAACCACCCCGCCAAAGACAGTTCGGTTCGATCGGCTTCGGTCATTGAAAAATCCGCCATTGGGCCTGATTGCGTTTCATGGACTGCTTGTGCAATCATCATGGTGAGTTCCGGAACTCGCCGACAATGTCCGCCGGTGTAGGGAGACTTTTCATCAATGGCTTTTGCAATCAAGCGGGTAAAAGCTTGGAACAAAATTTCCATGCCATCTATCAATTGCCGGTTGGTTAATGCAACGGCAGCAAGCGCACCGATAGAGCAGAGCATCTCGGTCTGTTGGGCAGAGAAAGGGACGATTTCTCCTTTGCTATGCGGGTTGATCAGTTGCAGCACACCATTGAGTTCATTCTCGTGATTGAGTAACGGGATCGTGAGCACGGACTGAGTGTGGTAGCCCGTTTTGGCATCCATGGCTCGGGCTGCGGACAAGTCGTACTCACTGCACTGATACACATCATCAATGCGGATCACCTCCCGCTTTGCAGCTGCCAGTGCTACCAAAGCACTCTCATTGCATTGACCGTTTTCGAGATAAATGGGTATTGGCGCAAACGGGATAGGTTGATTTGATGTGCCACCCATATGAAGGTCCAAGGGTCCATTGATGAGAGTCGCAAAGTGCAGCTGCATATCGTCGGACACTGAATATATCGTGCCACCGTCTGTGGCGTTTAGTTCCATAGCGGATAGCAGGATGTTTTCAAGTAGTCTGTTGGTGTCGTGTTCTGATGCCAGTTCGATTGCCAATTTAAGCAAGTGCTGTAACGCTACCTGTGAGCCTGCCTGCTCAAACTTATTTGCAATGTTTCGAATATGCTGTTCCATAACTTACCTGCTATTTCGATGTATGGGTGTAGCTGCCATCCCACTCTTCACCAGGCGGATGCGCCTGCAATGTCAGGATACGCTCACACATTAGCGCATAGATTTTTCGCTCAGGTGACAGCTCTTTAAGTTTAGTAAAAGCTGTCAGTGCCTGCTGCCATTGTTGAGATAAATAAAGCGTCCAGGCATTTTGATGTGCCGTTAATTCATCACGTAGCGCAGGGGTTAGCGCATCGCTGCTACAAATGGGCTCATACACAGTGACGGCCTGGTTTTTTCCTTTTACTTTCACCTTGTCGATTGGGCGACAAATAAGCCCGGGGCACTGTGCGTGTGTGGTTTCATTAATCAATATGCCGACCCCATAGTATTTCGTCAGACCTTCAAGGCGTGAGCCCAGGTTTACAGCATCACCCAAAACGGTATAAGCGCGACGATACTCTGAGCCCATGTCTCCTACGTTCATGTCTCCGGTATTGAGTCCAATCCCTATTTTAAAAGGCGGCAATGATTGCTCGCGCATTGGTTCTTGTAGTGCATCCACTTCCTCTTGCATGGCCATAGCACATCGCACAGCAAGCTCCGGATGGTGCTCAACGGGTAAGGGGGCGTTCCAGAAAGCCATCACCATGTCCCCAACATATTTGTCTATGGTGCCCTGGTGCTCAAAAATAATGCGTGTAATGGGTGAAAAGTACTGGTTGAGGTAGGATTTGAGGCGGCCTGCATCCAATGATTCAGAGATAGTTGTAAAGGAGCGAATATCTGCAAACAGCACAGTAATATCTCGTTTTTCACCCTCCATGGAAACACTATCCGGGTTGTCCAGCATGGCCTGTATATGAGCAGGCGGTACATATTGGTCGAAAATCGACTTAATTTGCAGTCGCTCTTTGTGTTCGCGAACAAAGCCCAGGCTGCCCAGTATCATCGCCTGGCTGATCAACATGGATAGTACGGCAACCTGTGGCAAGTCCAGCCGTAATTCGACCCATAAATAAACGCTCAGTATGACAAATAGCCCGCACAGACACAGTGTAAATACTGCGATCCCCAGGACCTCAAGCCGCGGTAAAATAACCACACAGAGTAATCCTGTGAGCAGTAATAGCATCATGACGGCCCCATCCATCCAGTTTGGTCGGCTGGGCAACAGCTCGGGGAATACCAGCCCCTCGAGTACATTGGCGTGCACTTCGACACCCGGGTATTGGACACCGACTGGTGTGGTTCGTAAGTCGGCGTGGCCGACCGCCGATGTACCCACAAACACAATTGCCTGATCGAATAGTTGAGAGTCGATATTGCCGCTCAATACGTCACTAGCAGAAACATAGGGAAAACTGAAGGCGGGGCCCCTGTAGGGAACATTCACCCGACCGTAATCATCGGTTGGGATCAACTGAGTTCCGAGGCGGATCCCTTCTACACTGTGTCCCTCACCAAACGGTTTGGTGACGACTTCTACTTGTTCGGCCATGGTGTAGAGTCGGGCTGCTTCCAGTGCCAGTGCCGGATAAAGCTGGCCCTGATGTTTAGCCAGTAACATAGAGTTGCGAATAAAGCCGTCGCTATCCGGGGCACTGTTGATAAAGCCGCTTCCTGGACTTTGTTGCTGCAGAGCTGGCACGTTGGCAACATGTCCGGCAAAGGCAGGGACCGGCAATGACGATGCTGGCACTGCGCTGAAAAAAATCGTTTCAGGCAATGTACCAACCTGAATATCTGGCTGATGCTCAAATAACAGACCCAAAACAGTATCAGTATCCTGCAAGCGAGAAGAGAATGCACTGTCGGCATCTATAGTGGGTGCCAGGGTTTGTAATGTCTGAGACACTGTCGGTAAGGTGTCAGTAAGGTGATTAAGTACTTGCTGTGCAGGATTAAGTTCAGGTTCTGAAAACAGGATATCGTAGGCGATAACCGCTACCCCGGCATCTGCCAGTTGAGACTGTAAGCGCGCCATAACATGGCGACTCCAGGGGAAGCGGCCTACTTGTTTCAGGCTGGGTTCGTCGATATCGACAATCACAATGGGCAAGAAAGATCGCGATTGCAAGGTGAGTGCAGACTTCAGGCGCAGATCATAACCTAGCCCCTCAAGTCGTTTAAAGGCATCGCCGTAAGGAGAGGCGGGAGACAAGGTTAATAGTTGCAATGCCATAAACAGAACAATCAAAAAGCAACCGCACACCCACTGTTGATAGTATTTGCGCCATAGTTGCGGGAAGTTCATGGCAGCGTCAGCCCCTCTCGGGCCAGAATGGTCGAAAACGACCAGTTCTGGCTTTTTATATCAGCGGCTATCTGGTCAAGTTCGGCATCACTACGGTCCGGATCATGGCTGATCAGTACCAGGTGCTTAACACTCCCTTGCTCTGCCAGCAGCAGGGCATCTTTGATCAGTGAATGCCCCCAGCCATGTTTTAATGGGTAATCATCCGGAACAAACTGGCCGTCGTGGATCAGGTAATCTGCCCCTTTTACAAAATCTACCCATTGCTGAAACGAGGTAACAGGCAAACCTGGTGGGTTAAGCTCATTGTCTGTGGCATAGACAATGTCTAAACCATCTGCACGAATGCGATAAGCGCTGCCACCACCTGGGTGGTTCATGGCGCAGCGTTGAATGTCAAAGCCTTCGTGCTGCCAATGGTCCTGAGTTTGCGGTTCTACTCTAATATCAGCTGCCAGGGTAGTATGTGGCACAGGGAAGTAGCTGCCAAGCATTTGCTTTAGGATGGCGTCGGGGGCGTGTTCTTCTGTTACGCCCGGCACTATGGTTATCTGACGTTTGGCGATGTAGGCAGGAATGAAAAAGGGAAAGCCCTGAATGTGGTCCCAATGATTGTGGCTCAATAATATGTAGAAGGGCTGGCGGGTATGCATCAGTTCCTGGCCTAGAATTCTAAGCCCAGTCCCCGCATCCAGGATCAAGCGCTTTCCTTTGTCACTTTCGAGCGTTACACATACCGTATTGCCACCATAGTGCACGGTGGTTGGACCGGGTGTGGGGGTAGACCCCCGCACACCGTAAAACTTTATTTTCATACCTAACCCTTTGGTGATGGATACTCATTCCCATCACTGTTGAACGACCTGGCCGGCTTGTAAATTCACTCTGGCTGGCGCTGACTGCTGCAACACAAAGACAAATTCGGTACTGCTGCTTTGTGCAAGTACAGTGACCAAATTGCCTGTCACTGAACTACTGAAAAGCTGTGCACCGGTGTCATTAAAGCTACTATCCCAGCTTCCGGGAGATTCGCTGAGCAACAGCTGGCCGACATATAAGGATTTCGAGCTGCTTGCCTGAGCAAATAGCAGTAACTTACCGCTGCTTTCAATCCAGGCCTGACTTAATAGCACGGCTTCGCCTTCGAGCTGTGCAAATTTTAAAACTCCGCCGTCTGCAAAGCTTGTATCAAGAGCGCCAGAACTGGTCACCCGAACGACAAAGTTATTGGTGCCAGCGTAGCCAAAAACAATAAAGCCCTGACTGGCATCAACCATAGACCCTTTAATGGTAATGTCATCGCCTGCGCTCAGCCCAATGTCCAGCAAGGCCAGACCATCTGTTCCAAAGCTGGTATCCGGCACGCCGGTTACACTGGCTTTGGCGAGAAGTAACAGAGGTGCAGTTGGCCCCGGTTGACTTTGCCCAATCCCGACCAGGCTACTACCTACAGTATGGATCATAGATACTCTATGTGCATTAGGGCTACAGCTGGGCGTACCCGGAATGGTGTATTCGAATGAACTTGACAAACTACCAGAGCTGGAAACAATGAAGGCCATACTGTGGGTGTAACAGCTGGCTGTTACTTGTCCAAGAGCAAGAATATCTCCAGAGGGCAGTACTGTAAGCTGTGTTAAATCCAGAGCAGAGGCCTCAGCTTTGTACTCACTAGCGGTCAGGCTGAATACGCCACTATTGGCAAAAGTGGTATCCAGAGTGCCTAAGTTATTAAATTTGCTAAACGTTGCCATGGCCTGCTCATCACCAGCGGACACGGATACTATGCCCGAAGCACTCAGTAAAACAGCACCGGCACTGTCTTCAGCAATGGCACCCACTGTGGCACTGGACATAGTCCCCATCGTTGTTACAGGGACTGTCGATGTTAAACCCAGGTTGCCAAAGGTACGTGTCCGCTGGCCAACGCCGTCAAGCTTCAGTACATACGGTACCGCCTGTGGAGAGCTTTGCCAGTTGTTAGCCTGGCCACTGAGTAGTAAGTGCCCCGCCGATGCGCTAAAGCTGGAAGTGTGTCCCGCGACAAATGTCTCATCTCGACGGCCAACACTGACAGTGCGTTGACCAAATGAGCCAAAGTTCTGGTTAAACTCAGCGGTTGTGGTTACTTCGCCCAGCCAATGCTCAGACAGGTAGTTGTTGCCCAAATAATTAAACTTCTGGCCACTGAGCAGCAGCCCACCTTGCGTTTCAAGTAAATCAAATACCTTCAGCCCCGTGCCATGATAAATACTAAAGCCATTGTTGCCCGGCAACCAGTTAGTATCTACATCGCCATTGAGACCCACTTTTATTACTTGAACGACCTGATCACTGCCAAAAAAGCTGCGTTGTAGAGCCAGATAGTAGGTATCACTGTCTGCGACGATGCCGATACCCGTAGCAGGGTAGTCGGATATATCATTGCTAGAATCAGTAGGAAGTTCACTGAGCATATAAGTGCGCTTACCTGTGCCTGCAAATGCGGTGTCTAATACGCCATCCATGGTGATTTGCAGTAAGTACACCGAGCGCACTTCTCCGCTCTCGTCCAGTGTGGTGAGTCCGGTGACCAATAGAGTGTTGCTGTCTTTGATCTGCACATGACGCGTTGTGTCATTGAATTGGTTACCGTTGGCACCATCCGGCACAGGTGTAATATTGATTTGTAACAGGCCATTGTTCTGGAAGCTACTATCCGGAGTCAACGTGCTACGCGTGAGGCGCATCAACATGATATCTTCACCTGTTTCGCTGGAGGTGATCTCCCCATACACAAGATAGTCACCGGACGGCAGAGTGACCATACCTCGTGCATTTTTAGTGGGTGTGTCTGCAAGCGCCTGAATAACCGAGACTTCTCCCTGCGCAGTGATCCTGGATATGGTGACAGTGCCCGTGGTTGCGCTGCTTGTGGCTCTGATATTACTCAGTACGGTCACTGTCTCGTTGTCTTCCAGTGCAATGGCGACAGGCGTCACAAAGACGTCGCTGCCCAGGGGCAAGGTCATATATCCATTGCCATTGGCATAGCTGGTATCTAAAGCGCCATCTCCCAGCAGGCGGAAAACCAGCAATTGCTGTGAACTGGTGAAATTAACGTACCCGGCTACATAAATGCGCCCTTGTGTATCAACAGCAGCGACCTTAGCCCAGACATCCTGTGGAATGCTTTCAATCTCTATACCAAAGCCACTTTGGAAGTTACCCGCGTCGGCAAACCCATTGTCCGGACGGCCATCACTGAGTTGTCTGCTTACATAGGCTCTGTGGATATTGCGACCAGCGGCATCATTCAAATGACCAACAGCTCCCACACTTACCAGCTTGCCATCGCTTTGCAGAACAGTTTGCCCAGGGCTATGAAACTCCAGGCTGGCATTGAGTGCCACCATTAGGCTGCCATCACTGCCAAAGTTACTGCGTTTACTGGCCACATAGCGTGGAGCTGCTTGTGTAACAACAATACTGAGCTCACTTTCAGCGCACAGTTGTGGGGTGCCTGAGTCGCAGACTGAGATGGTCAGAGTGTAGGTTTGCGCGCCATTGCTGGCAATCTGATCAGCATTTGCCACGGTCACTTTGCCATCACTATCAACGGAAAACAGGGTTGAATTGGTGCCGGACAGTGCATAGCTCAAAGTGTCGCCATCGGGGTCTGAAGCGCTGATCTGCACTATCTCAGTACCATTACTGACATTTGTGTCGATTTCTGCCGAGCCAGGCTCCACAGTAGGCGCGTAGTTTTTGTCGTTGACGGCCAGTGTCACCGTCGCGACATTCGATGTTTCGGCCAAATCGTTGTTCACGGTGTAACTAAAGCTGTCACTGCCAACGAAATTAAACTGCGGGGTGTACTGGGCTGAGCCACTGACACTGTCAATCGAGACACTGCCATGACTTGGTAATGTTACAAAAGTGATACTGTTGATGAGCAGGCTACGGCCTTTCGCCTGATCATTATTCAATATCGCGATATTTACAGCCACATTTTTGTCGGTTTCAGCACTGTCATTGACAGCCACTGGTGTGGTGTCGGGCGCGGTAATTGTGACAGTCACAGTCGCGGTATTAGAGAGGGCACCATTGTTGTCTTTGACGCGATAAGTAAAAGTGTCTTCCCCTTCTGAAGTGCCGGTATGGAAATAGGTGATGGAGCCGGTACTGTTTACTTCTGTGGAGCCCATAATAGCGGGCTCTACAATCTCTATGCTGTCTGTTTGTAATGTGCCATCGGTATCGCTGTCGTTTTCCAGTACCTCAATAGTGACGGACTGAGCTATTTCCAGTGTGGCAGTGTCGTTGTTGGCAATGGGAGCTTGATTGAGTCGCGCAACGGTGATGGTGACTGTCGCTGTATTGGAAATACCACCTTCAGTATCTTGCACCTGATAGGTAAAAGTATCGGTGCCAAAGAAACCGCTTTGCGGCGTATAGATAAAGCCCCAAGACCGACAAGATCGAGTGCCACACTGCCATTGGTTGGTGCCGTCACAACGGTTAGGCTGTTGTAATTTAGGCTGCCGTCGGCGTCGCTGTCATTGGCCAGAACATCAATGGTGACCGGCTCGTTCTGCTGCGTTGTTGCACTGTCATTGGCCGCGACTGGCAGGATATTGTCTCCGGTCACTTCAATAAATACACTGGCGATATTGGACAGGGCGCCTCTGTCATCTTTTATTTGATAGGTGAAGCTGTCGCTGCCACGGTAATCAGCATCACTTTGGTAAATAAAGTGTGTGCTGTCATTGCTCAGGTTCACAGTGCCATGGCTTGGCCCCTCGACCAGGACCAGGCTGGTCAGGTTTAAACTGCCATCTATATCTTGATCATTGGCGGCCACCAGGATACTAACGGCTTGTCCTTGTGCGGCCTCAATGCTGTCATCATTGGCCAGTGGTGCATCATTCACTTCTGTTACGTCTATCACAACAAAGGCTTGTACACTGGCTGCCCCATCGTCCACCTGATAAACAAAGTAGTCCTGCCCATAACTGTTTTGTTGTGGGGTGTAACGGAAACTCCCTGTATCACTGAGTTCTAACGTGCCCATGGTGGGTTGCTCAATAATTGCAAGCGCTAGAGGATCTTCATCGGCGTCACTGTCGTTACTCAGTACGCCCGGAATGTCGACAAACAGCTGTTCATCTTCATTGGTTTGGTAACTGTCATTGACGGCGACAGGAGGAAAGTTGCTGACTTCGACCTCTATGCTCAGCGTGATGGTGGCGGTATTTGAGCCGCCCTTGCCATCTTCAACCCGATATTCGAAGCTATCGGTCCCGATAAAGCCGGTATCAGGCCGATAGTTAAAGCTGCCGTCGGGACTGAGTGTCAATATACCATGCTGCACATCGATTACCGGTGTTGTGTCGATGGTCAATGGGTCGCCATCAAAATCAATATCATTGACCAGTAGTCCGGCTCCGCTGATGGTTAATTCGCTATTTTGTTCAAGCGCATAGTGGTTATCAAAGGCTATGGGATCCTGGTTTACTTGTTCAATTAGCAGGGATACCTCGGCCTCGGCAGTCGCCCCCTGGCTGTTGACTATCCGGTAGCGAAAACTGTCTGAGCCAAAGAAGGTGTCTCTGGGGACATAGGTAAAGCGACCATCAGTAAAGAGCGTCAGGGTGCCATTTTGTGGCGATCTGACTGGCGTGGTAACCAAAGTCAAAGGAGGCAGACCGTTGGCATTGTCATTGGTCAGCAGATTGCCAGAGACAGACTCAAACTGAATGCCACTAAAGCTGTCAGAGACGGCCGTTGGTGTGACCAGATCAGGGGCTGCCAGCATACGAGACTCGCTGAAGGCGCTTTCACCACTGCCATCAATGGCTGAGATCCGAGTGTAATAGTGCTTTTGTGGGTCGAGCCCGCTAAAGACATGGCTTGAATCTGTTAAGGCTATCGCCCGCTGGCCACCGGGTAAAGTAGTGACGGTTCGTACATCATCAATCGGCGATTCGGCCAGATAGGCGTTGTAACGTAAAAAGCTCGAAAGTGGTTGCCAATCGAGCGAGGCTGTACCGTCACTGCGCTCCGTACTATTAAATGCGACGCTCCGTGGGAGCCAGGTGATTTGCTGGGTGGCGACTGTGCTCAGGTTGCCTTCATTGTCTTCGACCCAGACTTGTAATTGCACACTACCGGGTTGCTGTGCGAAATTCACCGGATTGATCCCGGTTTCAGTAAAGGCAAAGGGGTCGCTGCAATTCCCATCGCACAGCACCTGAGCCAGCTCGGCATTTTCAAACCCCAGCAAGACCCGACTAACCCCATCCGGATCGGTAATCGCTCCCAGAGATACGGTGATGTTTCCCCGATAAGTACGCTGTGTATCGGGGAACAGCACGGTACCTGTACCGTTCACAAACTGGGTGTTCACCACTTGTCGGGCAGCCAGGCTGCGACTGGCGAGTTTGGGTTGATAGTCAAAGGGGATCAGGGTTGCTTGTCCTGGCACAGCGTCTGGTTGATCCGTGTTCTGATCCTGTGCGGGTGGTGCACTTATGCTGTCATTGATCGGTGTTGTTGCGTTGTCACCATCGCCTGAGCAACCCGTTACCAGCGCGCTACAGAGTAGCGTCAGAAAGCCCAGTTGGTGTAATTGCGAGCGCTTCATCCCGCATCCCCCTTAAGGTTGGCTCAAAGTAAACAAGCCAGAGGCGGTTACATCTGGCTGGTCAATTTCATTTAGATTAAAGCTGCCACGTAACTTGCTCAGCTCGTCGCTAAACAGCGTTTCTATGGTTCCCTCTGCCAGGTTCTGTCCATGAGAGGCAAAATTCACGCCCAGCGTCATGCCATTGGCGTCTATCAGACCATTAAAGGCTGCAAACCACTCACCTTGCGGATCGCTGAACGACAGCACCCCCTGAGGGACCGTGCCAGTGTCAAAATCAACACTGATCTGCATCTGAATATCACTCACCGCCCCAGCAGAAGAGCTAAACTCTGAACGCTCAAGGACGGTATAAAGTGCGGTACCCGTGCGCTCTGCAATCAGGTCTTCAATGGGCTCCACCCCAAAGGTGTCGAGACTCTCCTCGCTAATAAAGTCGTTATCGGAAATATCACGGCCAACATCAGGTAAGGCTGTTTCAAAAGCTTGCTGAGAAGTTGGAGTTGTTGCAACGGGGGCTTGTGCGATGGCCAGGGATGTAGATTCGGAGGCTGTTTCGTCTAGCCCTGACGATGTGTCGCTTTGATCAGTTTGTGCGTCAGGCTCAGAATCGCTGCTGGTGGCCTGGCTGGGCGGCGTAAGCCGAGACAGTTGCTGTGGTGGGGCGAGTAAGGTTGTCACTTCGCCGCTTTGACTGACGCTGGCAAACGAATAGTTGCCTTCCTGACCGAGTAATAGCGGCTGGTCATTCACACTGACTTCAATGGTGCCATCCCAAACCGCTAATAATAGCGTATCACCTTGCCATTCGACCTCGTAGTGGGTGCCTCGGATCCCGATACTGCCCACAGGGGTTTTCAGCTGGTAATTGTCTTTATTTCCTTTGATTTTACCGGTAATAGTACGCAAACCGCCTGTAACCAGTTCCATAACGACAGAACCATCTTCTTCAGAAGAGCCTGAGTACTCACTGATGATGAGCTGTGTATTTTCTTTTAATGCGATCAGCGCTCCATCTTGCATGCGCAACTGAGCATTACTTTGTTGACCTGTATTCACGACATCAACATCAAAGACGGGACTGCGCCGTTTTAACGCGCGTTGTGCTTCACTGTCAGTAGCCGTCGCAACCACTTGCCCCGTGACATCAGGGTTTTTCCTGCCGGAGCGGCCAGGCTCGATTGCGCTGTGATTAAACAGGGCAGTAACACTGCTGAGAGTGCGGATTGTCTGAGTGGCCCGAAAAGCTGCCAAACAGTGCGGGTTTTAGAAATCATAATGTACTCCTAAGGACCATTCAGTACGATCATAGCTGTACAGCTGTAGTGAGCTGTCTTTGTCGTAATAAGCCAGTTTTGTTTCCATACCCCAGGCGGGTGATATCTGGTAGAGCCAGCCTAATTGGGCGATATGGAGTGTTTCGTCGCGTACCTGTAAGAAAAAGGGGTGGGCAGCGCGGTGTGCTATATCTCGATACTGCACTCTGGCACTGAGTCGATGGGCGTCGTTAAGGCGATAAATCAGCGCAGCACCTAAGTGGCTGTAATCTCTTGCATAATGTTCCGCTGATGGCTCTTGCGCAGGTTGCCAGGTATAGCCTGCACTCAGACGAACGAGCCAGTTTTGGCCGGTTCTGCTGAGTGCCATTGTGGATGTATATAGCCGGCTGTCCAGTGCGCTGTCACGCACGTTATTGAGGTTAAAAGCACTGAGATTGAACGCTGCAGACCAGTGCGAGCTCATGGTGTAGCGGAGCGCGCCAAACACGCCTGCATCCTGTTGATAGGTATCTGAGTCAAGAGACATAACACCCAGCTGAGTCCCGAGATGGAGCTGAAATGCGTCTATATCCCTGATATAGCTAATGTTGGCGCTGAACTGTGCTCTGTCGAACTCATCACTGTCCTGGTGAACCTGATTCGACAACTGAATGTTTGCCCGCCAAGCCTGATGCTGAGTTTGCTGCCAGCGGCCATCAAAGCGATAGCTTGCACGGGCAAATCCATCCGATGTTTCACGGCTGCTGTCGTCGATAAACAGAGGTAAGCCACCAATGACAATACGGTCATCAGTCGTGCCACTGTTGACATTGCTGTCATGGCCCAGGGCTAATGATACCCGGTGCTTAAGCTGTTGTTTCATACTGGCCAGGTTTTCTTCAATGGCGTGCAGCGCGCGCGTTACTCGTTGCCGAAACTCATCACTGAGCGGTGTGGCTAACAGATTATTGAGGGTGCTGGCGGCCTGAGGGTAGTTCTTTTGCTTGTTATAGGTCAGGCCCAATAAGAACAAGCTGGGCTGGTGGTTTGGCTTTGCAGCGAGGACGCGTTCAAGCGCAAAAACGGCTTCATTAAAGCGGTTGGTCTCCAATGCGGCTCTGGCGTAGAGGAAGTCAAATTCGGGGTCGCCTGCCGCATCTTCGAACTGTGACTGTGCCAGTGCATAAGCTTGCTCAAACTGGCCCTGATCCAGCGCTGATTTGAGTTGTGAAAGCGACGTTGTAGCCAAGGCATTACTGGTGTGTAGGCCCATGAGCAAAACGACTGGAATAAACGCGCGTTGAAGTAATAGCTGCATAACAGATCACCCAAAGTTCGATTATTCTCTGGTACTGCCAGTCAACTTTGTTTGTAAGCATTATTTCATATCCATACACCTTTGCGTGAGCGCTCATAAAGCGTGAGTATGAGCACATTGGAAAGGCGCTGTGATATCACTGATAACAGCCTAACAGACTAATCTCTATCAGTTTTAAGTTAACGGACCAAGAGAGTGTGATTAAATTATAGTCAGCACTTTCAATATTTCACTCTAAGTTACGGGTACAAATGATTACTGTGGCTGAATTGTTTTCAGGTCAGAGCCAATCATAGGATATTGAGAGAGCAACTGGTTGTAGGTGCCGTCCTCAATAATTTCAGTCAGTCCTTGATTAAACAGCTGAATCAATTGCTGAGCGCGAGGATGGGTTTTTACAATGCCAATATGCAGTGGCCAGGAAGCCACGACTTGTGGATGTAAAGTAAATGCCTGTGCCTGAAAATGATGGGTAATAGTGTATGCAGCCGCAAACCTATCTGCGATCATGCCATCGACCCGGCCTCGTGCCAGTTGTCGCAGGCATTCACTCAAATGCAGCTGGGTGATGACGTTGACAGTGGGGTGGCCACTCAGCAGGTTTTGATAAGCGAATCCGCGAATTAAACAGACGTTTTTTCCGGCCAGTGACGCGAGTCCGGAAAAAGACACTGGCTGTGTTGTGTGCGATATAAAGATAAGTTCATTGTGTAGATAGGGCTGGCTAAACAGAAAGTGCTTAGCACGTGCCTGAGTAAACCACAGTGCAGGGATTATATCGATATTACCACTGTGTGCCAGGCGCATAGCTCTGCTAAATGGGGCGGTCTGCAGAGCAAACGTTTCGCCACTGCGAGCAAATGCTGCAGCGACAATATCGTAGCTGAGGCCACGATCGTCATTCTGTATGTAGGGCGGCCAGACACTGTGGCTGCCAAGCAGCATGGGCTTTGCCATCAGAGGCAAGGTGGCCATGACGCAATAAATTAAGATGACAGGCATTAACTTGCGCAAAACTCATCCCCTTATGACCGACCACCCTTAAGCTTAGTCCAGAAAGCCTGAATTGGTATGTCAGGGGCACAGCATAATGCAAGGGGGCTATTAGTGTGTTTGTGCTAAACCATGTCATTTTCAGTAAAGTGTCATGCAGGTGTCACAATGACAGTTTTATAGTGACATACGGCCAACTGAAAAGACGACAAGTTATGACAACAAAACAACGTATGCATTGGGTCCTGATGATCTGTGTGGTGGGTATGTGCCTGGATCAGCTCTCAAAGTGGTTTGCTGGTAACTATCTCCATGGCTGGCAGATGACCAGTTACTGGCATGATATTGTGCGTATTGGCTACCGGGAAAACGCGGGGGCTTTTTTAAGTTTGGGCAGTGAGCTGCCTGCTCCGCTAAGGAGTGTGTTGTTTATCGGTGTCCTAGCGTTGTTGCTGATTGCAATATTGATGTACACGCTGAAAAGTGAGGATCTTAACCGCAATCAGATCACAGGATTGTCTCTGGTGCTCTCAGGTGGGGTAAGTAACCTGATTGATCGGATCCTCAATAATGGTGCCGTAATCGATTTTTTAAACCTGGGCATTGGTGAGGTTAGGACGGGGGTTTTTAATCTTGCAGATGTGGCGATCATGCTGGGGGCGGTGATGTTGATAGTGTACACCACTCACAATCAGACCATTGCACCGCAGAAAACCGGATAACAGCCCGCCATCGCTAAGCCGACTTTTAGCTGACAGGCAGTTGTGAGGGCTTACTGAGTAAATAGGCCATAACCAGTAGCTCAGTGAGGGCGACGCCTACCAGCACATACCAGGGGGCAGATGTCATGCAAAGGACTATAAAGCCAAGTAGCATACCCAGACCTGCGCCCCACTTCCCTTTAACGGGTACGACTTGGTGTGTCTGCCAGGCGTGCAAGGAAGGGCCAAATTTCGGGTGAGACAGCAACCAGTTCGCGAGTTTGGGATTCGAGCGCGTAAAACAAGCCAGTGCGAGGATGAAAAAGACAGTCGTCGGCATGACCGGAAGTGCCATTCCGATAAACCCCAGTGCCACACACAGTATTCCTGCAACGTGCAACCAGAAGCAGCGGTTAAATAGTTTTTGAGCGTGTTTTTTCATCGCTATCCTTCCCGGTAATATCCAATGCCATTGTTTTTACATTGGCTAACTTTTTCATTATAGCCAAAAACCGACGGACGAATAGCGGGCGTAATATTTTTGTGTGATCTGTAATATTTCTTTGCGTAAGGTAACTAATACCACGTGTAAGTGTGCACTTACTTTTGTTCGGCGTTTTAACTGCTGTCTAAAAGGGGCTTGAACCGGGCTGTTTATAGACGGTAAGCGGCGCACTGGCCGCTCCCGTGACTAAGCGTTAAAAATAGTAGCCGATGTTGATGTTGAAGCGGCGCTCTGTCTCATCGCTGTTCCCCGCAATAGAGCCACCCACAAAAGGCTGGTTCTTTGCGAGCACATAATCTATGTACGTAAAGAAGGCACCCGCGGATAGCGAGACGCCTGTCACATTCATCCAGGTGTCTTCGGTATCATCCGATTTGTCATAAATAATGCCGTAGTCATTGTAGAATTGTAAGCCCGTGATTGGCCCAAACTCTACGGGTAAACTGTAGGCAATATTGGCATTGCTCATGGTCGCTTCAGCTGCAATGGAGTCGAAAAATGCATAAGCACCAACGGCCATTCGTGTTGCCGGGGTATCGACGTCATATTCATACTCACCATGTTGCAGTTGCAGGTTCCATGGACCATAGTTGCCGTTCAGGTGAATGGCCCAGGCCATATAATCGCCCGCTTTATCAACGCCATCATGCAGGCCACCGCTTAAACCAGATACCCCAACCTCAGTGGTGCCGCCTTTGTGTTTGAAGTGATAGGCATAGCGTCCGGCAAAGGTGTTATATTCGCCCAAAGGCTGAGTCGGATCATCGTACACACCATCAGAGGCCTTGCGAAAGCCCACGATATCGTAGGAATAGCGGTCACTGCGATCTTCCACATAGCCGTCTACGCCACCGAGTTCATCGTTTTTGAAAAAGCCCAGGTCTAGCTGCCAGTTATCCGCGACTTTGCGTTTAAACAACACGCCCATGTCGTGATCGTCTTCTAACCCGATGTAATAAGTCGTGTTAAAAAAGTAATTGTGTGAATTGTAAGGCCAGTTGCCAAATGGCACTTTGGTCATGCCCAGCTGTGCCTGCCAATCTTTGGCAAAGTCATAGTGTAAATAGGCATACTTTACGGCGGTCATGTAGTCAAAAAAGCGGATTTCGGCATTGAGACCAAAACCGCCTACATTGCCGGAGAAATTCAGGCGAAAAAGGTCAAAGTCAAAGTCGCCGCCGCGATTTTTATTGTCGTCATCGTAGGAAGTATGGCTGAGGTTAGTCCGTACCGCCCCGCCGACCTTAATGCTGGGTTTGGCAGGCGCCGTTTGTTCGGCCTTTTTATCGGCCTTGGCTTGTGCTTTTTGACGTGCCTGTTCACGTTCCATTTTATGAACCTTCTGCTGCAGCAGTTCAAGCTGCTTCTTTAGCTGTGCCAGTTCATCTTCACTGGCAATGGCGGGACCAGAAGACAACATCATAGCGCCGCACAGAGCCGTCATGAGTCGAGAGAGTTTTAGCATGGGAGAACACCCGTTTGTTTGAGTTAGTGAGAATAAATTATCTCTAAATAGCCTAGACCATCCACTCTCAGGTTCCAAGTAATCAGCTATGAACTACAGGAATTTCTCTTGATCCTTTGGATAGTTGCGCAACTATCAACTATATTTTTGAGCAGTGCCGTGCAATTTGATTACTAACGCTAGGCAGCCGGTGTCTTAGCGTGTTGGCGCAGTCAATCAGTCCAGTGAGGAATCCACTCTATGACTATTTCGCAAAAGCTCAGGCTGGCTTTTATCGTTGCCATCGTCTCGCCTATTCTGATCATTGCCGTTCTGATAGTGTCCCAGACCCGGCAGTTGGCGCTGGATAAGTTTGTCGAAATGAGTGGCCGCGAGGCGTTACAGGTCGACAACGGGATTGGCATGTTTTTCGATGAAATAGCCAAGAACGTAGAGTTTCTGGCCACTAACCCCAAACTGACCGGTGCTCAGAGCGAAGTCCAGATCTACACCGAGAAAGGTACTGCCACACAGCTGAATTCGCGCTCAGGTAGCGAGACTGAACAAGCTGCATATGATTTGTTTGAACGGTTTGGCGATACTCACCCGGGTATAGCCTATATCTACTTTGGCAACACGGAAGGTGGCTACATTCAGTGGCCTCAGGGTGAGGTCAGTGCCAACTATGACCCACGGCCCCGACCCTGGTATCGCAGCGGACAAGCTGCCAATGGTAAAACCGTCATGACCGATGCCTATTACTGGGCACCGGATGACATGGCCATTGTTTCTACTGTACGTTCTGTCAGGTCGAATGGCAGAGAGATTGGCGTAACAGGCATGGATGTGTCTTTGCAGGGCCTGACCAAAATTATCCGTGAAGTTAAACTCGGTGAAACCGGCTATCTGATGCTGGTGGAAGACACTGGTAAAATTCTGGTCGACGCCAAACATAGTGACTATCGGTTTAAGGATGTTAACGAGGTCGACAATGGTCTGTATCGTACCGTGGCCAGTAATCAATCCGGGTTATATGAAATCCAGATTGATGACACGGACTACTTTGCCAGTATTTACACGTCAAAGAAATTGGGCTGGAAATTCATTGCTTTTGTGGAACAAGGCGAGGTGATGGCTGCGGCGAATGCCATGACCTGGACGCTAGTGATCCTGAGTGTAGTACTGGTGGCGCTGTTTGTTGTATTGGCAAATTACATTGCCAATGTATTGTCCGGACCGATTGTTGAGGTGAGCGATGGATTGACGGTTATCTCTCAGGGTGGGGGTGACCTGACCCAGCGGCTGGAGGTCGACAGCAAAGATGAGACTGGCAAGCTGGCGGATAGTTTTAACAGCTTTTTAGATCTGATTGCCCAGCTGGTCATGGACATCAATGCCTGTGCTCAGCAATTGAATCAAACGGCCTGTGCAACCGCGACGGAGTCTGAGGAGTTGACCAGCTCGACGGCACAGCAACAGCAAGCGCTTGAAATGGCCGCAACGGCAATCAATGAAATGGCTGCCACGGCAAACGAAGTGGCGTCCAGTTGCGCCAATGCTGCCGACTTAGCCACCCAGACCCAGCAGGCGTCCGAGTTGGGTCAGTCTGTTATGACTGAGGCAGTTGACAGTGTAGCTGCTTTATCGGAAGTGATTAAGCGTGCAACCTCGGATATCAATCAGCTCGACAGCGAAAGTGAAAACATTATGTCGATTCTCAGTGTGATCAGAGGGATCGCAGAGCAAACAAATTTGCTGGCATTGAATGCGGCCATTGAGGCTGCCCGAGCAGGAGAGCATGGGCGGGGGTTCGCTGTGGTGGCAGACGAAGTCAGGGCGTTGTCACAGCGCACCTCAGAATCGACTGAAGAGATAGCATCGCAACTTGATAAGTTGAGAAAAATGACTGAAGGCGTATCTCAGGATATGCGTAGTAGCTTGACCCGTACCGATAAAACGGTAGAACTTACGGGATCTGCACAAAGTCAGTTCAGTGAAATCACCCAATCTATTCAAACCATCAGTGATTTGAATACACAGATAGCGACCGCCGCGGAGGAACAGCAGCATGTTGCAGAGGATATTAATCGCAATGTGATAGAAATTAAGCATGCGGCAGACAGTGTCAGTGATGTGGCAAACAACACCAGTGAAAATGGTGATAAGATGCAGCGATTGTCTGAACAACTGACAAAACTGGTGGGTCAGTTTAGAGTGTGATTAACCCGCTCTTGATGAAGATCACTCATATTCGATGGGTGGCTCTTACACCGTAAGGGCATTTTAGGTAAGGTAGTGCCAGTTTAGTTTAAAAATAGGTGTTATATGGAACTTTCTGCCTCAGTAAAATTGGCACGTACCGAGTCCGGCCTGGAGTATTTTGACGTTAACGGCCCAAAGTGTCAGGCTAAAATTTATCTTCAGGGTGCTCAGATCACCGAATTCATTCCCACAGGCGAGAAAGACCTACTGTGGGTATCTCAGGACGAAACCTACCTCGAAGGCCAGTCTATCCGTGGTGGTATTCCTATTTGCTGGCCCTGGTTTGGTGTTCATGCCGAAGCTGATTGGCCAGCGCACGGATTTGCACGCAAACTGGTCTGGCGCGCGGAGCGCGTTGAGGAAGATGATACAGCAATCCGGATTGTGTTGTCTTTGCCGATGACCAGCATTGATCGCACCTTCTGGCCACATGAGTCTGGTCTGACTGTGGAGTTTATATTAAGTGATCAGTTAGAAGTCAGGCTTACCAATGTGAATACCGGCAAAGAAACTTTCTCGCTCACCCAGGCGCTGCATACGTATTTTCCAACGCCAGACATTGAACAGACCCGAGTGGATGGCCTGCAAGGCGCACAATATATCGAGTTTGGCGAAGGGCCATTTACACAAGATGAGGTGGTCTCTTTCGCCCGCGAAACTGACATGGTGTATACCCAGGCACCTGAGGTGCAAATCATCGATACACCAGATGGCAAAATTGAAGTTGGCCGTGAACATTCGACCTCGTGCGTGTTGTGGAACCCCTGGATAGAAAAAGCCAAACGTCTGAGCAATTTCCGCGATGATGAGTATCACGTTATGTTGTGCCTGGAAGCTGCCAACGTGATGGGCGATGCGGTCACACTGGCACCGGGCGAATCCCACACCCTTACCACCAAAATCCGTTGGGTTCAGTAACACCGAAGCAACGCTTCGCAGCTATCGTGCAAAGTCGCGCTTTGGCGCGCCCTTTGCGCTAGGGTGAGCAACGTCTCGAATCTTGCGAGAGCGCGCAGCAAGATTAGTTGCGAACGTGAGGCCGTGGATGGCCGAACCGGAAGCCCTCCACATGGATGTGTGACCACTCGTCGCCGAATCTTGCGAGAGCGCGCAGCAAGATTAGTTGCGAACGTGAGGCCGTGGATGGCCGAACCGGAAGCCCGAATTGGATGCCCTACACATATATGTGCCGACTCGCACCTCAACACAGACCGAAGCAACGCTTATTCTATGACTTAGCCTGAATCACCATCGAGGTTACCTGGGCGCCAGTACCCTGTAACTCGGTGCTTGCGCTTTTCGTCTTGGTCAAATTCCCGTATTCTGAGTACAGTGATAAACGAACAGGGAACAAAATGGCAGTACTCGTTGTAGATGATAATCCAGAGGTGCGATTAAGCGCCGCATTTTTGCTTGAAGATCATGGCTTTGAAGCGTATGAAGCGGAACACCCTGAGGTCGCAAAACAATTTTTGAGTTGTAAATCCATTGACCTGATCTTACTGGATATGAATTTTACCCGGGATACAACTTCCGGCAATGAGGGACTTACTTTTTTAAGCTGGTTACAGGCTCAACCTGATGCCCCTGCGGTTATCTGCCTGACCGGTTGGGGTAGCGTGTCACTGGCCGTTGAGGCGATGCGCCTGGGGGCGGCAGACTTTATTGAAAAGCCCTGGCAAAATGCCCAGCTTCTGGATGCAATTCGCAAGCAAAGTAAGCTCAACCGGCTGCTGGAAAAGCAAGGCGTAATACAGAACACTGAAGCTGAAACCCCCTCCTATACCTGGCGCTCCGCGGTCATGAATACCTTGCTGAACAAGTTGTCGCGCATTGCCAGTACAGATGCCAGCGTACTTTTGTGTGGCGAAAGTGGCTGCGGTAAAAGCCATTTGGTTGATGCATTACACAGACAGTCACTCAGGAAAAATGGCCCTCTTGTCAGCGTCAATATGGGTGCCATTCCTGAAAGTTTGTTTGAAAGTGAAATGTTTGGCCATACCAAAGGCGCGTTTACCGATGCCAAATCTCAGCGCAGTGGCCGCTTTGAGCTGGCCGGCGGTGGCACCTTGTTTCTCGACGAAGTGGCAACCATACCTTTGACGCAGCAAGCAAAACTGCTGCGGGTGCTGGAAAGCGGTGAGTATGAGCGAGTTGGCAGTAGCCGAACTGAGCATGCTGATATCCGCCTTATCTGTGCCACCAATAGTGATTTGGAACAGGATGTGACGGCAGGTCGTTTCCGCAGTGATTTGTTTTATCGCATCAATACCTTTACGTTTGAATTACCCCCACTGCGTGCACGGCTGGATGACATTGTGCCGCTGGCAAATCACTTGCTGGCGCGTCATGCTGCACGTTACAAGCTGGCCGCTAAGTCGTTGGATAATAAGGCGCAAGCAGCCTTACTGGCATACCGCTGGCCCGGCAATATTCGTGAGCTCAGTCATGTGATGGAACGCGCACTATTACTGAGCGAAGGAGCACAGATCACCGCTTCCGATTGTCAATTACGCCTGGCAGCCCCTGCTCCGGAGCAACAGACGGGCACTAAACCACAGCCAGCGGGAACAACGCTCGCTGAAGTGGAGAAAAACCTGATTGAACAGACTTTAGCTTTACACCAGGGGCAGGTCAGTGAGGCGGCTAAAGCGCTGGGACTGACTAAATCTTCATTATATCGTCGGCTGGATAAGTACGGGCTGCGAAGTGAAGACTAACTTTGAGTGGACGGTACGCTGCCATTTTACTCTGCTGGCTGGTCTGGTGATTACTTTGCTGGTGGGGGTATTGTGGCAACTCGCTCTGCCCTGGTGGCAGATAGGGCTGATCTGTGGCGCCGTCAGCTGGGTATTATGGCGGTTGCAAAAGCAGCGGCTGGCCCAGCTACATAGCATTTTTTCCCGTGCTCACTGGCAGCTCGAAGCCATGCTGCAGGCGGATTTTAGCCAGCAGATCCGGCCACATTTTTCCTCGGGTCAGGTGGCAGCTTTTGAGCAGCAGCTGATAGCACTGGGCGAGCAGCTTCATCGGCAGAAATCGCGCTACAATTCGCAAATTTTTGTTATCTATCAGCTGATAGATAAACTCAATACTCCTATCCTGGTCTTTACCGAAGATACCCGCTTAAGTTATGCAAATCAGGCGTTTGAAAGCTTGTATAGACAACCTTGGCAGCATTACAAAGGGGCCACAGCAAGCTCACTGGGGCTGGAAGAGACGCAGCATGGCTGGCGGTTTATCAGTAATACACAGTCTGAACGCTGGCAGCTCCATAGCAGCTACTTTTTTGAGCAAGGTCAGCGACATAGTTTGTTAGTGGCGCTGGATATCACCAAAGCATTGCGGCAAAAAGAACTGGCTGCCTGGCAGCAGCTGATCCGGGTGATCAGCCATGAAATACGTAATTCGCTCACACCGGTTAGCTCCCTTGCTCAGAGTCTGGGCGAGCGTGCGGCCAGTAGCAGGGAACGTCAGGCTTTGGGGGTGATAGAGCAGCGCTGTCAGCATTTGCAGCATTTTGTGGCACGTTATGGTCAGCTCAGCAAGGCCATTGAGCCTCAGAGCCAACCCACACAGTTGCTAGCGCTGTTTGACTCTGTCCGGGAATTGTTTGCATCACAGCATCCGTCACAACACATTGAATTGCACTGTCAGGCGCATCAATGTCATTGCGATCCTGAGTTGCTTGAGCAGGTCATGATCAACCTGGTTAAAAATGCCATTGAGGCCAATCAGGCGGTGGATCCACCCGGTCAACGAGTAGAGTTGCGTAGCTACTACCTGAGTCCCGCGGTGGTGATTGAAGTTGCCGATGAAGGTGGCGGGTTTGCCAATCTCGATAATGTGCTTACGCCCTTTTACTCCACCAAGCCAGACGGGCAGGGGATTGGGCTCACTCTGAGTCAGCATGTGATCGAGAGCCACGATGGACAGTTTGAGGTGAGCAATGATGAGTCAGGGGAGCGTGCGGGCGCGGTGATTAAGATGACTCTTCCTAGTTGATAATAATTATCATTTGCGTATAATCTTCATTATCGTGATCTCTAATGGCACTGGCGTCGTACATCTTTTTCGGCAAACAGTGACCCGGGAGTGGACTATGTTGGTTTTAATCCCCTTAATCGTATTTATCATTGCGGCTGCGTGCGTCAGCCAACTCAAATTGGCAAGCCTGATGACGGCCCGGCTCAGGGTTTTTCTGGCCTGGAGCAGTGCAGGTGTACTGGCTGCGGCAAAAGTCTATGCAGGCCTGAGTGTGGCTTCAGCACTGGCGGTGTTCGTTGTGGCCGGAGGCATTTTGCATTTGGTGAGTGCACTGGATCCCACTCATGATACCTGAACCTTGTTGTTTAAAAGTGTTTCAAAAGATAAATACCCGCTGATTTTCAAGCGCATTATTTGCCATACTAGGTCCTGATTCGGATCACTTCATCGAGGATGAGAATGGCTGTGCGATTGATGAACTCACCCGCTGCGTTACTGTGCGCCGCGTTTTTACTATTCTTTTATACCACACTGGTACGTGCCGGGGACTGGCAGACTCTGCATACTGAACATTTCAGGGTGCACTATACGCCTGCACAACAGGATTGGGCGCGCTCAGCCGCTGTCGAGTTAGAGCTGGTCAGAACGCTGGTTTTGCAGCAACAGGGCCGGGCACTGGACAGCATTGCCGATGTCGTGGTGTTT
Organism: Pseudoalteromonas sp. R3; assembly: GCF_004014715.1. Classification (NCBI taxonomy): domain Bacteria; kingdom Pseudomonadati; phylum Pseudomonadota; class Gammaproteobacteria; order Alteromonadales; family Pseudoalteromonadaceae; genus Pseudoalteromonas; species Pseudoalteromonas sp. R3. The sequence continues at coordinate 4,348,013 of NZ_CP034835.1, read as the reverse complement.
GATCCCATCAATGGTGCCAATGGCTTTGCACTGCCAAGTACAGACACGCCTTTGATGGCGCTATTTACCACACCGCCCAATCCGATTCAGTGATTGCGAACAGCCCGGGCTGGCAACAATTGCTTATCCTCCATGAATACATCCATCTGGTGCACTTATCTCAGCCCAGTCGCAGCTCCTGGCGTCAGCATCTGCGTGACTGGTTTGATATCTATGATCTGTCCAGTGCGGTGCTGCCACGCTGGGTCGCAGAAGGGTATGCCACGTTGCTGGAGTCGCGACTGACCGGCCGGGGGCGGCTCTATGACAACTACAGCGAAGCACTGCTGCGCGCTTTTGCCCGCCAAGGCGCATTGCTGTCGTATGGCGCTCTGAACAATGGCGATGGCAGTTACCGCTCCGGTGCTATGGCTTATTTGTTGGGTGTACGGTTTCTAGCCTGGCTTGAAGACAACCACGGCAAAGAGACGCTGGATGCGGTCTGGACCCGCGTACACGGGGTTCAAAAACGCAATTTTGAATCGGCGTTTAAAGGGGCTTTCGGACAAAGTGCAGGTCAGCTGTATCGGCGCTTTATTGCTGAGTTCACATATCAGGCGATGACGCAGGAGCGCGATCTGGCCGTGTTAAACAGCCCGCTGTGGTTTGAGCCTGACTTTGCGGCGAGTAATGCGGTGTTGTCGCCAGATGGACAGCAAATTGCCATGACCGAACGCGATCGGGAGGGAGAGACCTGGCTCAGAGTCTACAAAACCGAAGACAATGAAGAAGCAAAAAAGGCCTTTGAGAAAGCCCAGCAGGCGATACTGGCGGCTGATCCGGCAGACATTGCCGATAAACCGCCTGAGGTTTTTAAGCGTGAGCAGGTAGCACAGCTGGCAGCCAGCGACTTTTCCGGCATTTTGTATCCGCAATGGGCCGATAAAGACACGTTATACTTTGTGGCGCGCGCCCGGGTCGATGAAACCCGGGATAACCGGGTTAACGATCTGTATCGCTGGCATATGCCAAGTGGTGCGGTTACCCGGTTAACCCAGTCACTTGGGATAAGGCGTTTTACACTGCTGGATGCTGACACCCTGTATGCAGAGCAAGTGCGTAGTGGGTTTTCTGAACTGGTACGGGTGGAGATCAGCAGTAATACGGTAACGCCGCTGTTTGCCCGCGACCTGGGTACTGTATACGACTATCCGCAGCTGGCGCCCGATAAGCGTCAGCTGGCGTACCTTAAAACCACGCTAAATGGTAATTGGCAGTTGTATATACAAGATTTGCAAGGCGCAGAAGTGCGCACTGTGCCTATGCCTGAGGGGTATCAGTATCTGACGGCACCTGCCTGGCAGCATCAAGGCCAGGGGCTTTATTTTATCGCCGGTCTGCACGGTGAGGTGGGCGTATATCGTTACGACTTACAGCACAATGCTTTATATCAGATTACAAACGGCCAGGCCGTTTTCGAGCAGCTACTACCGCGCGAAAATGCCCCCCTGCTGTACTTGCACAGCACATCTTCAGGGACCCGGTTGCATGAACTGGGTGATCAGATCAGTGAGCAGCGCGTGGCTAAACTCAGCAGTAATGCGGCTGTGCCACTGGGTAAAACCGATACCGTTGTGCTGCCTGATGCACAAATTTATATGGCCGAGGGCGCGGACATCACGCAGAGCGAGTATCAATGGCTGATGCAAGATGCCTCTGCGACATTATCGCTGCAGGGCAGCAGTGCGGTCAGCGAGTTAGTGAGTGTCGGGGTCAAAGGCAGCGATCTGCTCCAGCACTTATCCTGGCAATTGGGCCTGGCTCAAAGCGGCGACAATGTGCTGGATGGCAGCTATGCTGCGTTACGTTTTCGTGCTGGTGACTGGCGCTTTGATGCCCATCTGAGCGACTATCGCTTTGACAGTCGCCGACAGCATGCGCAGGCAGAGCAGACAAAACTAACAGGCGGTGCAGTGAGTGGCCGCCTTGCTTATGAATGGCGCTCCGATACCTGGTCTGTGTCGCCGTTTGTGGCCCTTATCCATTACGATGATCAGGGCCGGGATGCCATAACCACGCAATGGAGTGGACTGGAACAAGGGTGGCACAACTACCAGCAGGATTTTGCGCTTGGTTATCGCCTCAAAGCCGGCATACTCAGTGGCGATGCCAAGGGCCATGGTTATGACTGGCAAGGGTTTGGTAAGGTCTGGAACTGGCCCTGGTTTGCTGGCGTACAGTCTCAGTACCGTGAGACACAGTTACTACGTCTGGGCGGATTCGATAACAATATTCTGAGCGGGCGCACACGCAGCGATCTGGTACTCAGTCCTGAGTTACCGTTCCAGTTTGCCTCTGGCCGACATTATTACGGCTATGAGCTGGCGACGAGCTGGGCGCTGAATCAGCCCAGGTTCTTTATGAAACAACACCGTTTTGATGGTCAGCGCAGCGCGACCAGTTATGGTATAAAGTGGCAAATTGATTTGAGCCAGCAGGCGCTGGGGTGGGCAAACTGGTTTGCACCAGCTGGTGTCACTGATCTGCGCTTTGATTTGGGTGTTGCCCGGGTTGAGAGTGATTTGGCAGAGGATGATCTGCGAGCCTGGCTGGGACTGTGGTATGCGTTGTGAGCCTTATATTGTGCGGGCCGGCATAGCGATTTGATGCTTTTTTAACGAGGTAGTGAGGCGGTGATCCCGGATAAACAAAAAGGCAGCTCGCGCTGCCTTTTTTAGGGAGAAAAATAGTATCTGGGATTACTGGTAATCCGCAACCAGGCTCAGACCTGAGTAGGCGTTGTAAGCACGAATGCCAACCCAGTAGCGGCCCGCACCGTCATTACGGGTACAGTTTTCAGTGTTGCCCCAACGGTAAGGACGGCAGTCATAAGTGGAGGTGGTTGGTTGCTCACCTTTACGTACATACAGATCCGCATCACCGCTGCCACCTGAAATATCGAAGGTGATGTTGGTTGCACCCGCTGGTACGTCGAAGTAGAAGTAAGTCATTTCGCCACGAGCACCAGAGAGGTCTGTTCTGGCAACGCCTTTTTGCAGCTGATCTTCACCACCCGGGCCGTATACAGGCACTTGCTTAGTCACGGTTGCAGTTGCACCCGAGTTATCGGTAACTGTCAGTGAAACGCTGTAGTTACCCGCAGCCGCATAGGTGTGGCTAGCCGTCGCACCAAAGCCAGTGCCGTTGTCACCATAGCTCCACTCGTATTGAGAAATTGAACCATTTGGTGAACTTGAGGCGCTGCCGTCAAAGCTACAAGCCAATTCTGTACAGCTAGACGTGAAGTCGGCGGTAGGCATTGGGTCGCTGTTGTTGTCGCCATCCGGGATGCCATTGAAGTGGCTTGATACCTCAGGCCAGATCTTGCTGATCTTAACGCCCTGGTTAGTACAGCCACCAAAGTGGTGCAAGGCAATGACTTTGTTGCTGGCAGCTGCCAGAACCGGTGAACCTGAAGAACCGCCTATGGTGTCACAGTAGTAGCCCATGTCGGTTCCTGTGCCACGACCATTTGCTGTAACAACATCTGCCTGACACAGGCCATTGCTGTTCTGATCTGATTCGATAGCCAGCTCTTTCGGGTTACCCGCACCGTGCTGAGGAATGTAGATACGCTCGCCTTGCGTTGCATCACGTACGTCCAGGCCAAAGTAGCCAAACGGCTGTGCTTTGTTGAATTCATTGATGGTGAACAGGGTGTAATCCAGCGTGTAGTCAGAAGACAGGAAGTCTTTACCGGTTACTTTGACCACAGTCTCAAGGTTTGAGCCATTACAGCTGGTGTGCTGGTAGTTAAACCACACCTCAGTGTTAGCCAGTTCAGAGGCAGAACCCACACAGTGTTCGTTGGTGAACATGCGGTTGTCCGGGCCAACACGCCAGCCAGTACACAGGCCGCTACCATTCATCAGCAGGCGGGCAACCGGGCGTGAACGCTCAAACTCAGTTGGGTTTGACCCTGCCCAGCACTGTACGTCGCGGCGCTCATTCACACCACAAGTTGACTCAATGCCCACATCTGTTGATGCGTTCATGGTTTCCAGCATAGGCGTGTTTTCAATACCGTGGTCATAAAAATCAATCACAGCTGATGACATGCTTTGTGCAGACATCAGGGTTGAGTTTGACGCTGTACCTGGTGTGTATTCAACCACTGCGGTATCTGCAGAAATTGACATTGCAGAGAAGCTGCTAACGCCGTCATCGCCCAGTTTGGCATTGACCGTCGCGGCACGCATATTCGCTTCGGTATACTCGTAACGCTCGCTGCCGTCTTTTGAACGCACAACCAGCTTGCCGCCATTTGCCAGGTTCACATTTTTAAAGTGTAGTTTGATGTAGCTGGCATCCGGGTGTGTAATAGTGCGGGTGATCACTGCGCTGCCCGTGCTGCTTATGGTCGCAAATTCCTGAGAGAGAGACAGGTTTGCGTCGGCACGTGCACCAATGATGGTTTTGTTAGCCTTACTGGTGTATTGCAGCATTTGTGCTTCTGTGAGTGGCGCGGTGTTTTGTGCCAGTGCTGCGGTTGAGAGTAAGCCTAGCGCAGAGACAAGATAGGTTAGTTTCATTGCTGTTCCTTTTCACTTGTTGTTGAATGATTTTTTAGAATAAAAAGTTATTGAATAAATTTCGCACAGGTACAAAGGTAATCATAAATATTATTTTTGTAAAGAAAGTGATAATAAAAATTTAATTAAGTGAGTCTCCACTGCGCTGTTAAACGCCGTTATTTCGTACAATCGGGGGCGAAAATTTTTATTCCGGGCTGCAATATTTCCGGTACTTGTCTCTTTTTTAGCTAATATGGGGACGTGTTCACCGTCAATTCTTACATAATATCGGCAGTTTGCTGCTTCGAATGCTCAGTCATACCGTCAGCCGGGTTTGATAGATGCAAAATATAAAATTTAACGGCTAATTTACAATGTGTATTAGAAGGCGCCAATAGGGTGTAATGCTGAAGTAATAACTAAGAGGGGTGAGCAGCCGGGATTGCACGTTGTGGTATCAAACCGGCTGTCTGGTTGATGAGTGAGACAAAAGCGCACTCATGCTGAGCGTTGTGGTGTGGCTGTCAGAGGCGATGGATACGTTTACGAGAACGTTGGGGAGCGCTTTCTAGTTCGTTCCACCTAGCTTCCCGCACTGTCCGGCACGGAAGCTTATATAGCAAGTATGTTCAGGCCGGCATGCCGTATTTGATACGAGCACAGCCCGACGCCAGCACCGAGCTGTTATCCGCATTTGATACGGGCACAGCCCTACGCCAGCACCGAGCTGTGATCCGTATTGATACGAGAGCAGCCTTGCGACAACGTCGAGTAGTTATCCGCATTTTATATGAGCACAGTTCGACGACAACACCGAGCTGTGATCCGCATTGATGCGAGCTTAGCCTAGCGTCTACATCGAGCTGTAATCCGCATTTGATATGAGCACAGTTCGACGACAACACCGAGCCGTCATCCCGTACTTGATACGAACATAGCCCGACGACAACACCGAGCCGTTATCCGTATTTGATACGAGCACAGCCCGACGACAGCACCGAGCCGTTATCCGCATTTGATACGAGCACAGCCCGACGACAACATCGAGCTGTAATCCGCATTTGATATGAGCACAGTTCGACGACAACACCGAGCCGTCATCCCGTACTTGATACGGGATCTACTCAACGGCAACACTGAGCTGTGAAATACCCTCTACCATGAATCAATTCATAATTTAAATAACTAAAAAGTGCACTTAGTTATTCTAATTCATTTACTGACATCACCTGATTTACTATTCTTGTAAATCGTAATGTACCTTTTAGCTGGGGCTAGCGGAGCACTTTTAGTAATTTTGGTGTATTGCCTCTGTTAACGACGTTGCTCTTCATTTTTAATGAATCAATTAATAAACTCGAGTGTTTAACCTGTATAAGGTGCTTTTTTCTTTTTCTCAAAAGGGGGAACGATCGGCACCATTCTGGGTAAGGTTGATCTATCGGGATCTCCACTGACTCCACCCATAACTTGGACCAATGAAACACGTTCGATGACTCTCATTGTTCGCCTCTTTCCTTATATTTTACCTTTGGCTTGCAAAGTCTTTATTAGGCCTATGAATAAATTAATAAACTTGCTTGTTCAACCTTCATCAGGTTTTTTTTGCTTTTTTCCCAAAGTAGGGTCTATGGGGGCTGCCCTAGGTAGTTCAGGTAACTTTGGATTACCGGCTGTGCTACCCCTAAGATTTTTTTTAACAATCTATAGTTAATTGTTCTCATAAATTAATTCTCCTTTGGAGCGCCTAACATGCACTATAAATGTTATCAGTGTAAGAGATTCTAGAATGTGAAGGATATACTGAGTTGGTGACCATACATGATGATAAATAAATGGGTAGCTCAGAACTTTATAAAAATAGAGTTGGATTTCAACCCATGTAGCAAGGCAGAGCATTGACGCGACAAATAATAACAAGCAAATACAGCACTCTGGAATAGTGAGTACATAACGTTCTCTTGCCTTCTTAAAAAATTCGATTTTAGTAAGTTTGTATAACGCTTCTGCCTGAACTCCTCTGGTGAGAAAGAGCGCTAGGAAACAAATATTTAATACCAAACACCATAGGTAATAATGCCTAGTCCAACTAATCGTTATAGGATTAACAGTCATATCGACGAGCTGTAAGAGAAGCATTAAGGAAAACAACCATCTGGCGTTATAATCTTTCCAAGTGAGAATTAAGCCGATAAAAACGACAGAGGAAAGCATCATCTCAATAAAATGCATCAGTCTTCTCCCTTGTCTTCTGCTTTTGGTTCCATAGGTGGTTTTGTCTGTAATGGTTTTTTTGTTGTTCTTTTTTCGGCGTTATCGGCTAAAAAACCAAAAAAGCTTTTCCAGTCTTTGCCGAAGATCATCAGAATATCCAGCAGCTGTTCCAGGTCCATAATGGTTTTACCACTTTCCCAGTTTGAGATGGTGGATTGGTCGACCGGAACGGACATTTTTTTGGCCAGCTCGGCTTGCGACATTTTTTGTTGTATTCGCAGACTACGCAGTGACGCCTGAATGTCCCGTCGGGCGCTGTTTAGCCAGTTCAATCGTTGACGTGTATTCATTGTACATCCGTATATGAATATTAAAACAGTGAAGTTACATTTTGTTGCTTATTATTATACTCAGTGTAATTTAACAGCTGTTTAAAAAATGTAAAGTGTTAAAGGGTTGATTTGTACCCGAAAATTTTTACCGCTACGCAACCAAAGTGTGTATAAGTGACATGATTTTAGGTAAAAATCATGAATTATAAAGGCTTTGTTAGATAAGAGTCTTTGCCAGATTAGCCCATACATTATTGAAACTTTATGAATGCATTCATAGTGCATAGGTTTTATTATGTAAACAGATTAAGATGTATGTTGTGCGTTATCGTACGATGAAGCTTTTTCAACTCCCCGTATGTCGGGGCTCAGTGTGAATTAAACGTCACATTCTTTGCTTTCGTTTTTTCATTTTTTCCTGCCTGTTTCTATTATTCAGGCTGTTTCATCAAGCCAATACATCCTCCTGGTCTGTGTTCTTACCCGCTTTGCTGGCAGTAAAACTCATCCTTATTACCCAGTCTGAGTCCATAGTCATTGCACAATTGTGGCTTATAAATTCCACCATCCAGATTTCTTTGCGCAAATCTTTACTTAACTCATGGAGACTAACATGGTGGTTTATCAAAAGGCACTCTTGGCAGCGGCGCTGTCGCTGACCTTGCTGCCCAACAGCGCGCTTGCCACGCGGCTGGCTGCACCTGGCGCTTACTGTAATGGCCTGGATCGGACCCAGATAGACATCGGCGAGCATGTTGAAAATCAATATATGATTTATCTGGCATTGAGCCCTAAGCTGGCTGACACTGCGCTGACCGTGAGGGGAACTCAGAATTCTATTGTGGTCTCGTACAATGGCCGCTGTGAAGTGCTCAACGGCAGTAGCTATAACGGGCTACACGTGAACCTGCCGGACAGTGGTGAATATTACAATGGTGCGAACCTGGATTTTCATCAACAGGTTTATGGTGGTGAAGGGAACGACACTATTCTCACCGGCAATAAAGTCGATTACGTGTATGGAAACGGCGGTAATGACCAGATCTATACGTTTAGAGACTTTGAGCGTGTGGATGGCGGCGCAGGCGCAGACTGTGTTGAAGAAGGGGATGAAGGTACGATCCAGAGCCGCTTCGAAAACGTGGAGTCAACCAGTTGTGCTAACTATGCGCCGGCCAGTTGTGAAGGCCTGGACCGTTCAAAAATAGCCGTTGCCGATGATAACTCCTTAAACCCCTACATGAATTACCTGTCGGTATCACCGAATGTGAGTGGTGAGAAGCTGACCGCCGAAGGCGACGATGCCCTGGTAACCGTCTATTACGCTGGCAGCTGTGAGACCTTCGATGTGAGTAATCACAATGGTTTTCAGGTCAATCTGGCTGACAACGGTGAAGAATACGACGGTACAGCGCTGAACTGGCATCAGCTGGTATATGGTGGTGACGGTAATGACACCATCTTAACCGGTAATAAAGTGGATTATGTGTATGCCGGTAAAGGCGATGACATTATTTACACTTATGGCGACTATGAGAAAGTAGACGGTGGCACAGGCATGGACTGTCTGACGGAAGGGTCAAGCGGCAGTATCCAGAGTAATATCAGCGGCATCGAGCAATATTCCTGTACGCCGGTGGGTAATGTACCAGACAGTCTGACTGCCGCATACGCGCGTTGTCATATGCAGACCGGCAGTTTCGACAATGAGCTGAACAATGGGGTGTGGAAACTACGCGCGCTCGACAGTAATCTTGCCCTGTTTGTGGAAGAGCATGATGAGTATGTGTTTGCTTACTCCGCAGGCTATCAGCATTGCGCATTCAGTAACGCCGTAGAAGAAGTTGAGGTGCAGTTATCAAATGGCAACGATACCCTGTCGGCAACCGGTGTTGGTCGCGATATGACAGTGTATGGCCTCAATGGCAATGACACCATCCAGACTGGTCGTGGTAATGACCTGATCTTTGGTGGTGACGGTAAAGATAAGATCCGCGCAGGCGACGGTAACGACTGGGTTGCCGGTGGTTCGGAGATTGCCACCGATCACGATGGTGTGGTACATCGCGTACGCATCAGTGGTTACAACAATGATGGTGCAGACGACATTAAAGGTGAGAACGGCAACGACGTGCTGTTTGGTAACCGGGATGGCGACAATATCTCAGGGGGTGACGGGGAAGATATCATCTTTGGTAATGATGGTAACAAAGACAGGTTATACGGTAACTCAGGGGCCGATATCATTGTCGATTCCGGTGGTGGCTCATGGGGTAACCGTGCCAAATCTTGGGGTGGCAGCGGGCAGGACATTCTGGTCTGTGAACGCGGTCATTGTGAACTCAGCGGCGGTGGCAGCAAAGACTTCTTAGCGGCAATTTCGACCTATTCAGATATTGGTTTGTATGGCGGCGGCGGCGGCGATATTCTGTTTGTACGCGGTGATGAGATCCCATCCGGCACCGGTGGCAGTGGTAACGACTTAATCTACAATGAGTGGAGCGATCGTGACATCAGCGGCTACGTGAGCAGTGCTAAGCATAGATCAGGCTACTTTGACCGTGCGGTGCGTAAGGCTGGCAGTGGCATGTCATCACGTCACGAAGAAGTGCTCAGACTGAAGCAGTTTTACAATGAAAAAGGCTACAGCGAGTTCAAAGGCCGTATCGCTGAACTGGTGGACCAAGATACCTTTGAAGCGTGGCTGAACAACCGCATCAAGAGTGTGTACGACTTACAGTAAATCCACCACTACCTGACACTTACCTGAGGGTAGGCGTCAGGTAGCGGTTTTAATCATTTATGGCCCGTGACAAGGCCATCTAAGCCCGAGACCTGGGGAAGTCTGCGTGACTTCCCTATTTACTTTCCCGCCCCCCAACTTATTTCAGTTCATTGTGCCACATCTGGCCGGTTTGCGTTTCAATTCCGGAAAATCCGTCCGGTTCTGCCAAAATACGTCTTTTATAAATAGTAAGGTGCTGATATTTAATGGATAAATTTCTGGCATGAAATTGGCTCCAGGGGGATAGAATCAAGATATCCGGAGCGAAATATGGATCTAATTAAACCGCCTAAACCTACCAGCCGCTGGCGTCGCTGGATGTGGGCTCTGGTGGGCGTTTTTTTTGCGGTGAGTGTGTGGCTGGCCGGCCCCAGCGATCAGATCACCCGACTGGGACGTCACGAAGTACTGATAGCGACAGTGGAATATGGACCGCTGGCGATTGGCGTCGACAGCTTTGGTGTGCTTCGCAGTGCAGAGCAGCATTTGATCACTGCCGACAGTGATGCTGTGGTGAAACAGATCCACCTAAAAGCGGGGGCATCGGTATCCGTCGGAGAGGTGATTGCAACGCTCGATAACCCGGACCTGTCACTGGCGGTTGCGCAGGCACAACAGGCTTTGCAGGACAGTGATATGGCACTGCAACAGCTCACACTCAATCAGCAGCGGGAGTTTCTCAGTGAACAAACGCTTCTGGATAAACTGACCGGAGACTTAGCAACAGCCCGATTACGGCAGCAGGCTGAGCAAGGGCTTGCTGAGAAAGGGATCATTTCACAACTGGCATTTGCCCAGACTCAGTCACGTGTTGTCAATCTGACTCGCCAAATGCAAAGCGCCCAACAGCGCCTGGAGCAGCTAAAAAAGCTTCATGCCAGTGCGCAGCAGCTGGCATCGCAACGTATTGTTATCCGACGCCAGGAGCTGGCGCGCAGCCGTGCTAGGTTAGCTGCACTGACGATCACGGCGCCCGTTGCGGGTATTTTGGAGCGTATGCCGCTGGCGGTAGGTCAGCGACTGAGTGTGGGCGACGAAACCGCTTTGATCGGCAGTCAGACACATTTGCTCGCCGAGCTGCGAGTACCGCAATCTCAGGTACAAAAAGTTGCACCGGGTCAGGCTGTGACAGTGCGGATCCGCGACCAGCAAGTCAATGGCACGGTCAGCCGAATCGATCCGGTCGTGGTTGATAACAGTGTTAAGGTGGAAGTGGCGTTACCTCAGGCACTGCCAAAAGCTGCCCGACCGATGCTTAGCATTGATGCAAGTATTACCGTAGCAAAACTGGATCAGGCGCTGTATATCCGCCGCCCGGCGAATGTGCGAGAACAACAAACCGCCCAGATGTACAGATTATCGCAGGATGGTTCGACCGAGCTGAAAACCGTGCGTTTTGGCGTAACGGCCGGTCGTTTTGTGGTGATTGAACAGGGAGTTGAGAAAGATGAACGCCTGATTATTTCCGATCTGAGTAATCTGGCGCAGCAGGGCGTGCAAGTCGCACTGGATTAAGGTTTTAAGGGTCAAATATGGCACAATAGGGTGCCGGTTTGTCAGCGGGGAAAATATGACACATATAATAGAAATGAAGCACATCAGCAAAGTGTTTGAAACCGAAGAATTGCAAACCCATGCGCTAAGACAGATAAGTCTGACGATAGATGAAGGAGAGTTTGTTTCCATATCAGGCCCTTCTGGGTGTGGTAAATCTACTTTGCTCTCTATCATGGGGTTGCTGGATGAAGCCAGTGACGGGCAATACCTAATCCAGGGCACCGAGGTCGGTACTTTAACCGCAGATCAAGGCGCAGAATTAAGAAACCGCCATATCGGCTTTATTTTTCAGTCTTTTAATCTGATAGATGAATTGTCGGTATTCGATAATGTTGCATTGCCATTGCGTTATAGCAGCGAGAAAGTGTCGCGTGAGGCGGTGCAACATGCGGTGCATACTTGTCTGGAAAAAGTGGGGTTGTCACATCGTGCTTCTCACAAGCCCGATCAGCTCTCTGGTGGTCAACAGCAGCGCGTGGCCATTGCCCGGGCATTGGTGGCCAACCCGAGTATTTTGTTGGTAGATGAACCTACAGGCAACCTGGACTCAAAAAGTGGCGATGCAGTGATGCAGTTGATTGCGCAGTTACATCAACAGGGCACCACTATTTGTATGGTGACGCATGACCCCAGATATGCCGACATGGCCCCAGGCAGATCCGTTTGCTGGATGGTGAAATCGTGGGCGGCAGCCACACGCGCGATTCAGTACATATTGTGACCGCCTGAGGGAGTGTGGCGAGATGTTGTCAGATCTTCAGGATGCACTGCAGGCACTATATCACCGCTGGCGAATGACCCTGGTCTTTGTCACCTTACTGTCCAGTGCAATGACGGCTTTGCTGGTTGCCGGAGTTATCGCCTGGCAGGCCCATGGTCCTTTGCCTTATGATAAGCCTGAGCGACTAGCCTGGGTTGAAGGGACACTGTTTAACGAGCAGGGTGAAACCACGTTGAGTGCGTCTTTGTCCGCGCCTGCAGCCTGGGCCTTGCACCAGACGCCGGGTTTATTCGAGGTGTCTTCCCCGGTGTTTTACACCGATATGCTCTATCTTAATCATGCAAAGCAGCCTCGTATTTCAGCGGCTTTGGTTGAACCCAGTTACTTTTCATTATTTACGATGCCGCTGCAAAGCGGACACTACTTTTCAGCCTCGACCATACAAGGCCAGCAGCCTCAGAGCGTCGCCCAGGTTGTTGTCAGTGCCCGTTTTGCCCGCGAGTATTTGTCAACGCAACAAGCTACGGGACAGATACTTCAATTCGATGACCGGCGTTTTCAGGTGGTGGGGATCCTCGCTGAAACCAATCAGGAGCCTGAGCTCTTTCGGGCTGCGCAACAAAGCGATGTGTTCTTACCTTTTTTCAGTCATACCGCAACGGATATGACGCCCTTTGCGCATATGGCGATCCGCAATAATGTGATGCTGGTTGGCCGGACCTTGCCACAGGCCAATGCAGTCTTGCAGGCGCAGGCGCAGATACTCGGTAGTCAGGTCAATGAACTGGCAAAACAATATGGTTTTGGGGAGACAAAGCTGGCGCTGACGCTTCGTCCGCTCACGATTAAGCTCAAAGGGGCGCTTCAGGAAACCGGGCGCTGGCTATTCGGCGCTGCGGTGGGTGTTATTGTCGTGACACTGTGTAATTTGTTCGCTTTATATTTACTGGACTTCAAGAGCCGTCAATCACAACTGGCGCTGCATCTGGCACTGGGTGCTCGCCAGTCTCGTTTGTTTCGTCAGGTGCTGATGCATGCGACAGCCCTATTTGCGCTGTCAGCACTCGTGGCGACCGTGTTAGCGCCGGCTTTGTTGGCACTGGTGCAATACTGGGGTCATGCCGTGTTGGGAAGCATTACCTGGCTGGATGTATCCTGGTCTGAGTATCTGGCAATGTGGCTGGTGGCTTTAGGCCTGGCCTGGGGGTTTGCTCAAAGTGTATTTCGCTCTGTTGATTTACGAGGCCTGAGACAGCAGCTCAGCGGCTCTGGCAAAGGTCAGACGAGGCAGTTGCCAGGCTGGCTCAGCCAGTTGCTGGTTAATGGGCAGTTGACGGTAGGGGCAGTGGTCTTGTGTTTCAGTATCTGGTTGTTAAGTCATTATGGAACACAGATGAATACTGCCCAGGGGTTTGATGACCATGGCCTGTTGCATGTACAGTTACAGCAGCTGGACTTTGAGCGTAGCGAGCAAAAAGCACGAGCCAGGCGCCAGCTCAGTGAGGCCAATATCAGGGCACTGCTGACACAGCCTCAGATAGTGGCGGTAAGCCTTTCAGCGAATCATCCTCTGGAGATGTCCTGGGTTGAGCCCATAGGAACTAACTCCGATTCAGCGCAGCAGTTGACCGCTTTTGGGCAGTGGAGTGGTGAGGGCTATTTTGCAACCGTCGGACAAAAGATACTTGCGGGCAGTGAGTTCAGTGCACAGCAACTGACCCTGGATGCGCCCGCAGAGGCCGTGATCCTCACTCTGAGTCTGGCAACTAAACTGGGACTAACGCTCGAAGATGTTGGCACCACCTTGTATTCACGCAATCAGCGCCCGGTAAGGTTACAGGCCATTGTTGCCGATATTTACTCTCCCACTCTGGGTACCCCTGACATTGTTTATTTGCCACATAACTTCTTTGTTACCAATCTGACGGTCAGACTAGCGCCCGGGCAACAGCTGGAAAAATCTGATCTGAATGCGCTACTGCGCGTACAAGACAGTACACAAAGCGTGTTCCAGGTGATAAATATGACCCGACAGTCTCTTGCTATGAGTAAGTCGGCCAGGTTAAGCGCCTACACCGGTATTGCATTAAGTACACTTATGATAATGCTGGTCGGGGTAGGTCTGTATGGCTTACTGGGTTATCTGGCATTACTGCATAAACCGGTATGGCAAATAAAGTGGCAACTGGGTGCGAAGGCGGGCACATTAATGACAGAGCAGCTTACTGGTCGTGTCTGCAAGGTCATACCAGTTGCTTTTGTGTCTTTTTTGTTACTTTATTCGTTGTGCTGGTTGCTCGATATGGCATTGCCCGGATTGGCTGCAAGCTTTGTAATTGCAGTTACTTTTATGTTTTTAATGGTTTTATTATTGGATTACCACCACACTAAAAGTCAACTGAAAACTTTTCTCTGAATTAGTAACAGATTCTTACAAATGTCACGTTATTGAACGTCAGTATGTTGGTAAGATAGTGGGTAGGAAAATATCAATAGGTAAAGTCATGAAAGCACAAGCACTAAAATGGATCTTTCCCTTTGTTGCGTTAGGCCTTGGGGGGGCAGGTTTCGTAACCGTGAATGCGGTTGCGAAGAGCGAAGAAGAAAAACAGGTGGTAGATACACGCCCGGTTGTTCAGGTTGAGTCGGTTCAGGCACAGGATCATCAGGTGCTTATCCAAAGTTACGGCGAAGTCATGCCACTGGAAACAACGCAATTGTCTGTTCAGGTGGCAGGAGAGGTCGTTTACTGGCACCCCAGCTTTGTAGCAGGTGGCGTAGTAGCGAAGGGCGACGTATTGCTTAGCATTGAAAAAGACAATTACGAAGCGGCGGTACTACAAGCGGAAGCCCAGTTGGCCAGTGCACAGGCGGCGTTGATCGAAGAGCAGGCACAGGCCGAGGTAGCGGCAGATGAAGCTAAGCGTTTTCCCAACAAAAAGCACACCGATCTATTTTTACGCAAGCCTCAGGTAATGAGTGCTAAAGCCGCGGTTAAATCGGCCAAAGCAGCATTGATGCGTGCTCAGCGCGACCTGGACAATTGTGAAGTAGTCGCTCCATTCAATGGTTTAATCGTGTCTCGTGACGTAGGTCTGGGTCAGTTTGTCTCAACAGGCAGCGTTGTGGCGCAGCTCAACAACATTGAACAAGCAGAAGTGGTGATCCCGATTGCTGGATTCGACTCCGTGTTTTTGCCAGAAACGGTCAGCGGAACGAAAGCGACTGTGTTTAGCAAAGGGGTGAGTGGCTTTTCTCGAGAAGCATACATTGATCGTGATTTGGGTACGGTAGACACCCAGACCCGAATGAGCAACCTGGTGGTTCGTATTGATGACCCATATGGTTTGAACAGCGATCAGCCTAAAGTGAAGTTTGGTACCTATGTTCAGGTGAGTTTCCTGGGCAAAACCCTCAAGCAGATTTATCGACTGCCTCAGGAGCTGGTGAATAATCAAACCGTGTGGTTGTTAAACGATAAGACTGAACTGGAACCCAGACAAGTACAGGTTGTCCGTGAAGAAGGGGAGTATTTCCTGGTTGCAGAAGGGCTTAATAACAGTGACAAAGTGGTCGTGACCTTACCTGAATATCCACAGCGCGGTATGGCTGTAAAAGTGGCAGGGGCTGACCAGTCAAACACACAGGGCACCAGCCTGGAAAAGCTATAACGGCAGGGACGGACAATGAGTGAACAACATACACCCAGGCAAACAGGGCTAATTGCCTATTTTGCAAATAACTCGGTTGCTGCCAATCTGATGATGGGTTTTATCCTCATCATGGGGATCATCAGTTATTTTACGATCCAGCGGCAGATGTTTCCGAGTATTGAACTGAACCTGATCTCAGTAAATGCGACCTACCCAGGTGCTTCGCCACAGGAAATCGAAGAGAGTATCCTGATTAAAGTGGAAGAAGCGCTTAAGGACGTGACTGAGATTGACAAGGCGGTTTATCGTTCGTTCCGTAATGGAGGGAGCGTTCAGCTGGAGATAGACACCAGCGCCGATCTGGCCGATGTGGCGGATAAAGTGCGTTCGCGGGTCGATGGGATTGCAACCTTTCCGGCCTCGATGGAGCCGATCCGAGTGCAGCAAATTGAGTTTACGCAAGATGTTGTGCAGATGGCACTGGTGGCTGATCTGCCATTAACGCAGCTCAAGCCGTTGGCCAAAGAAGTTGAAGATGAACTGTTACAGTTGTCTAATATTTCTCTGGTTGACCGCAATACCCCGGAGTACGAAATTGCCATTGAAGTTGACCCGGATGCATTGCGTCGTTACAACATGTCGATGCAAGAGGTTGCGGCTGCAATTAGCCGTTATTCAACTAATGTGTCAGCAGGTCAGATCCGCACCAATGCTGGCCTGATCTCAGTACGGGTGGAGAACCAGAAATACCGCGGTAATGAGTTCCGCCGCATTCCGGTTAAGGTAGGAGCAAACGGCGCTAAGGTGCTGTTACAGGACGTTGCTGAGATCAAAGACGCCTTTGTTGAAGGTGAATTTTACTTCAAGCTTAACGGTGTCAATGCCGCATATCTGTCGGTCAGGGCAACCAATGATCAAAACATGGTGCCTATCGCCAATACAATTCACTCTTATATAGAGGCAAAGAACAAGACCTTACCGGAAGGGGTTGAACTGACCGCTTTTGTTGATATGACTTACTACCTTGAGGCGCGTCTGGACATGATGAAAAAGAACATGTTCCAGGGGGCAATCCTGGTAGCCATTATGCTGACCATCTTCCTGCGCTTTAAACTGGCGTTTTGGGTGATGGTGGGCCTGCCTGTGTGTTTCCTGGGTGCGATCATGATGATGCCAGTGTTTGGGATCAGTATGAATATCGTCTCCCTGTTTGCGTTCATTATGGTTCTGGGGATCGTGGTCGATGACGCGATAGTCATAGGGGAGGCGGCCTACACGGAAATAGAACGCAAAGGACCGGGCGTGAATAATGTGGTCATCGGGGCTAAGCGTGTTGCGACACCTGCCACCTTTGGTGTATTGACGACCATGGCGGTATTTGCGCCTATGGTGTTCTCAAGTGGACCCGAAGCGGCATTCTTTAAATCTATTGCCATCGTTGTCATGCTGTGTCTGGCATTCAGCCTGATCGAGTCTAAATGGATCTTACCTGCGCACATTGGTCATACTAAATTCAAGCCTATGCGTGAAGGCAGCTGGCGTGCCAAATTTAACAAACGCTTCTTCGAATTCGTTAATGGGCCTTATCGCAACCTGGTCGAAAAATGTGTGCAATGGCGCTGGACCGTGCTGTGTGGGTTTATCGGTATGCTGGTATTGAGCGTGTCGCTAATCACCTCTAATCAGGTTCGTTTTGTTCAAATGCCCAAAGTGCCACACGATTACCCTATGGTGAAACTGACGCTGAACGACAATGCGTCGGACTCGCAAACATTGCAAGCGCTCAGCACCATCGAAAAAATGATGCTGGATGTTGAGCAAGAGGTGGAGCAAGAGTTCGGTCAGGGTATGATCAAAGACATCATGGTGTGGAACGAAGGACGTACCGAAGGAAACGTACTGGCTGTTCTGGTAGAAGAGGAAGACCGTCCGTTTGATGCCTTTGAATTGTCTCGTCGCTGGCGCGAAAATATGCCAGATATCGCGGGTGTAAAATCTTTGCTTGTCATTGATGATGTAAATGATGAAGGTCAGGGGCAAGGTGAGTTCGGTTATCTGCTGTATGGTCCGGACATAGACATGCTCAACGCGGCGGGCCGTCAGTTTATTTCTATGCTGCAGCAGGAAAAAGGCCTGTTTGACGTGAGCTCTAGCATTGACCCCGAAAGTAAAGAGGTACAGCTGGTATTGAAGCAGGTGGCATATGATTTAGGACTGAGCCTGTCAGATATTGGTAACCAGGTGGGCATGAGCTTCTATGGTGGTGAGGCCCAGCGGGTGATCCGTGACGGCGAAGAGATCAAGGTCATGGTACGTTATCCGCGACTGGACCGGGAGGCTTTCTCGTCACTGAAGCACACGGTCATCACAACACCAGAGGGTAAAGACGTCATGCTGGGTGATGTGGTTGAGTTTGTTGAACGCCCGGGGGTGAGCTATATCCGTCGTGAAAATGGTTATCGTACTGTCTATATCTACGGCAATATTGACGAACAGGTCATTGAGCCAAACCAGGTCGTTGAAAACATAGATAAAAACCTGCTGCCAAAATTGATGGAGCAATTCCCCGAGGTGAAAACCGAACTGGGTGGTGATATTGAAGAAGATCAGGCACAGGCTAATGAGCAGATGATGTTCTTTATTGCTGGTATGTTTATTGTTTACATCTTGCTGGCAGTCCCGCTTAAGAGTTATGGTCAGCCATTAATCATTATGTCTGTTATCCCATTCAGCCTGGTCGGTGCTATCTGGGGACACTGGTTCTTTGGTTTGGATATGAGCATGATGTCGACCTACGGTCTGATTGCAGCAGCGGGTGTTGTTATCAATGACTCGCTGGTTATGACGGATTATGTGAATCAGGTGCGCAAAGAAGGTGTAAAGCTTAAAGATGCGGTTGTTGAAGCAGGTTGTGCACGATTCCGTGCTATTACTCTGACGTCAATCACCACCTTTGCGGGTGTTGTGCCGATTATCTTTGAAACCAGCCTGCAAGCGAAGTTTGTTATTCCTATGGCGGTTTCGCTGGGCTTTGCTGTGTTGTTTGCGACACTCATCACGCTTATTCTGGTCCCTTGTTTGTATATCATCCTGATTGATGTCAGCAAGGTATTTGGCGAAGTGTTCGGTGCGATTGGCAAAGCTGCGCAGCAGGTGTTCAACCGTAATAAGGTGAGCCAGCAGCAAGGCTAACGCCTGCCATATTTAAACTCTGTAAAGGCCAGCATTTGCTGGCCTTTTTAGTTTTACAGAGCGCCTGTGTTGCTTGCAGTGAATTACATGACATCTCAGGCGTTTATTTGCTATGTTAGGGTCACAATGGTTTTTAACAAATTAGGAACAAGTGAGTGACCAAAACGCTGACCCCGCCCGTGGCTAAAAAAGTGCCACACATCATGACCCACCACCAGGATCAAAGGACAGACAACTACTACTGGATGCGTGACGATAATCGTCAGGACCAGCAGATATTGGACCATTTGCATGCCGAAAACGCCTATTGTGAGGCGGTGATGGGCGAGCATAAAGCATTGCAGGACCAGTTGTTTGAAGAAATGAAAGGCCGCATTGTAAAAGACGACAATACGGTGCCCGTTAAAGATGGGCGCTATTGGTATATGAGTGAAGTCAGTGGCGACGATGAATACTCGCGTCATTACCGTGGCAGCGATGAAGCCATGAGTGACAAACAGTTACTGCTGGATGTCAACGCGCTCGCCAGGGCTTACGAGTTTTTTGAACTGGGTGATATCGCCGTTAGTCCTGATGATAATTTGCTGGCCTACAGTGAAGATACTGACGGGCGACGCATTTATACCGTGCGCTTTAAAGACTTACAAAGTGGTGAGATGCTGAGTGACGTACTGACTGAGACCGAAGGGGAAGTGGTCTGGGCCAACGACAATAAAACCGTGTTTTATGTGCGTAAAGACCTGCAAACCCTGCTGGGCTATCAGGTTTATCGTCATGTATTAGGTACGCCGCAAAGCGATGACCAGCTGGTATATGAAGAGCAGGACCGTCAGTTTTATATGGGGCTGGGTAAGAGTCGAGATGAAAGCGAGATCTACATTCATCTGGCCGCCACGGAAACCACAGACATCCTGGCGCTGTCGGCCGATGAGCCACAAGGTCAGTTTGAACGCTTACTGACCCGAACCACAGGCCATGAATATGGTCTGGATAAGCTGGGTGAATATTACTATCTGGTCTCTAACCGGGAAGCCAAAAATTTCCGTCTGTTACGTGCGACCAAAGAGACGCTGGCCAACCCTGAACAGTGGCAAGAGTTGATTGCGCATCGTGAACATGTGTTGCTTGAAGGCATGGAGCTGTTCCACAGTCACTATGTGGTGACGGAGCGAGAGCTTGGCCAGATACGTTTTGTTGTGCATGATTATGTGGGTAACAGTTATCAGCTTAAGTTTGACGATGCCTGCTTCTTTGCCGGATTGGGCTATAACCCCGAGCCTGAGGCTGAAACGGTTCGGGTTTATTACTCAAGCCTGACAACCCCAAGCAGTGTTTATGATTTTGCGCTTGTCGGGGGTAAAAAGACCCTGAAGAAACGACAAAAAGTTCTGGGCGACTTTAACCCTGACTATTATGCTTCTGAACGACTACATATCCCTGTGCGTGATGGCGTCGAGGTGCCTGTGTCACTGGTTTATCGTAAAGATAAGTTCAGTAAAGATGGCACCAACCCGCTGTTGCAATATGGTTATGGCGCTTACGGGATCACCATAGACCCGAATTTCTCGACTAACACATTGAGTCTGCTGGACCGCGGCTTTGTGTATGCCATTGCGCATATTCGTGGTTCAGAGATGCTTGGTCGCAACTGGTACGAGCAAGGTAAAAAGGCGCATAAGCAAAATAGCTTTAACGACTTTGAGGACGTCACCCGGGCTTTGGTTGAGCAAGGATATGGTGCTGCGGACAAAGTGTTTGCCTCTGGCGGCAGTGCCGGCGGTCTGCTGATGGGGGCCGTGGTGAATCAGGCACCAGAGTTATATCGTGGTATCGGTTGTCATGTGCCCTTTTTGGATGTGCTAACCACTATGCTGGATGAGAGCATCCCGCTGACGACTAATGAATATGATGAGTGGGGCAATCCGAACGATGAGGCAGACTACCGTACTATTTTGGCGTATTCACCCTATGACAACCTGCGCGCCGCTGACTATCCTAATATTCTGGTAACAACGGGTCTGCATGATTCTCAGGTGCAATACTGGGAGCCAATGAAATGGGTAGCCAAACTGCGCGAATTGAAAACGGATAATAACTTGCTGTTGTTTAAAACTGATATGGATGCCGGACATGGTGGTGCGTCGGGTCGTTTTAAAAGCCTGCACGAAAAGGCGCTGGAAATGGCCTTTTTTATTGGCTTACTTGAGCGTTAAGCGATTATTTGACACTGACCGATGTCGATCAATCAGTGCGTCGACAAATCAATGACACAGTAAATGGAGAGGCTCAGCCTCTCCATTTTGCACTGTTTGAGCCTGTTAGGCTAAATAAGCTTTCAACATCCACACCAGTTTCTCTTGTTCTTTGATATAGTCGCTCATCATTGCTGCAGTACCCTCATCGCTTGCATCGCCAGCTTGCTGCAATATACCGCGCTGCATTTTTATCAGGGTGGTAAACCCGCTCAGTAGGTACTTCACTGCTTCCTGGCCATCACTGATCCCTTTAGCCTCGTTGATCTGGCTGTGTTCAAGGTAATCACTGAAAGCATGCAGCGGCGTGCCCTCTATGGTCAGAATACGTTCCGCGATTTCATCAACCTGCAGTAAAAGTTGATTGTAAATCTCTTCAAACTTGACGTGCAGCTCAAAGAAATTTCGGCCTTTGATGTTCCAGTGAACACTGCGGGCATTCATGTATTGGATCTGATAACTACTTAACAGGGTATTGAGGTTGCTTACTAACGCCTGACTCTTCTGGCTGTCTAATCCAATGCTGTTGCTCATAGTTTACTCCTGTATTGCGGTTAAAAAAGAAGACGCAAACCCGTTGCGTCTGAGTGATTCTTAGTGTGACTAAAAAGGCGGCAGATGCCAAATGGGAAAAGTCGATTGCAGGCATCAACATTATTGAAGACAGCACCGTACTGACTGCGCCACACTGTTGGACAAAAGCTTATACAACAGCGGCTTAATCTGCACTTAATGATGCTTAAAGTTTGCCACTTTGATGCTCGAGGCCGTAACAACAACCACTAAATTGATCTATCTCAAGCCGAAAATAGGTTGCTTTTCCACCGCTATAGCAATTTGATTTAGGTCAAAATTTCTCCGAATCAGGCGCGCATAATGGCTTTAACAGGCAAAGGGTGTGGATTGACAATAGGTTCTCTGAGGCGCACATCTGAGCCACTTTCTTAGGTTTTTATTTAGGCGTGTCAGAGCACAGTATGCAGGTGCCACACCCAAGGAGCGTATCATGCAAGGTAAAACCCCTTCTCAACATAAATCCGAAATTGCTGTGGTTGTTATTGCACTACTGACGTTTGTAGTTGGTCTGGTCGGCCACCTGGCAGGTGCAAGTTACGCGAATTCAGACGCATTCGGTTATATCGCTGCGCCGATCCCCCTGATTGTTGGGATCATCGCATTGGTGGCCTATAAAATAGCAGCAAATGGCGATCACTGAGACCGCTGTAGTATCTCAACGATGTAGTTGAGCACGGTACGAGAGTAAATTAAGGTGGTGTGGCTGAGGCGAAAGATTTTGTGCTCGGCCATGCCTTGTAGTTTAGTTTCATCCAGCAACACTGTGCCATCTGAGCGACTGCCTTTTTTCAGCAGCGGCATCAGGCCAATTGGCAGATCTCCGGCGATACTATATAACTTGGCTTTAAATGGCCAATTATGTTGCTGGCTGAGTAAGTATTCCACACTGTTTCTGAGTACCATATCAAAACCATGGTCATGCATATGCTTGGCGATATAGCTGCCTTTGTGCGGGGTGCCCAGCGTGATGACTTTGCTGATAGCCTGGCTGGCCTCAGACTGGTGGGTGAGATAATCTCGGGCAACCAGTCCACCCATTGAGTGGCAAACTAGCGCAGCATCATGGCCCGCCACAAAGGCATCTATCTGCGCAAAGATAGTCTGTTTGTCTGGCGTCAGCGTGTTATAGCTGAGGTTTAGGATCTCGAAGCCGAGCTTTTCCAGCCGCTCGCACAGCGGGCGCATGACAAATCCTGACATATACAATCCATGTAAAACGACGACTCTGGTTACTGCCATTGTGCTTACCTCTTGTGCATCCGGGTGAGATTATCCCTGCAATGTTTCTGGGATCAGATGCACACTGTGTTGTTCATCACTGAACCAGATTTCACCGTCCTGTACCGTGACTGTCAAGGCCATTGTGCGAGTTAGCATCTCAGCCATTACGCTGGTGGCGCTGTAAGGCAAGCTGATGACCTTAAGGTTCGTGTACTGGCGCAGTGTGTTCTGGTTTTTTTGCCACCATGGGCCTTGATTGTTCTCACCATAGGTATAAAGTACCACTTGTTTAGCCCGATTGCTGGCTTTTTTAAGCCACTTTTCTTCGGGTAAACCCACACTAAGCCACAGTTCAATTTCATCACTGTAGTTTTTCAGCCAGATATCCGGCTCATCTTCGACACATAGGCCCTTACTGAAACTGAGTCCGTCTTGATACTCCAGCGCAAACGCCAGCAGCCGCACCATCACACGCTGGGCGTTTTCCGATGGGTGTTGTGCCAAGGTAACACTGATGTCCTGATATACATGACGGTCCATATCGCTGAGCGAGAGATTGGCCTTTAAAATTGTTGATTTGAGTGCCATTGCCTGTCCAGTTAAGCAAAAATGCCATTATATCGGTAAATGCCCGGTTTGTACGGGGAAAGTGATGTGGATGTCCGCTAGCGACTATTCAGGTGGAAATGGAACAGACAGGCCTGAGCAAACGCGCAGCCAGGCAATAGCCATGGCCCGTTGTAGAGAAGAGTAAGAAGTAAAAAAGTCCCTGGTAAGAACGCGTAGTAAACAAGGTGACCCTGAGTATAGCGGCTGCACAGCCAGTGAACCGGCAAACCGATGACGAGCCAGCCGAGCAAAGAGAAAGTAAGGTAAAATGCGGATAATAAAGCGAAACCGGTAAACAAACCCACCATTTCCATTGGGCTGGGTAAATCATCAACCAGCAGGGTCGCCATACCCAGCAAGAGCAGCAGGCCAGTGTAAAAAACACTTTTTACCGCTGCACTGTCCCAGTTACCGTTCAAAATATATACTCCTTACTGCCAGAGATGTGTGGCTGCTTATTCTATCCCCAATATCGCGGTTTATAGTACACTATGCGTTATTCATGTGTCGTGCGGCTGGGCAAACTAAATCGTGTGTTTTTCGAGCCATTGAACCAGACACAAGCAGATTTAATAAGGTATAAAACGATGAGCAGAACAGGTATCCAGTGGTTCCCCGGACATATGAACAAGGCGCGCAATGAGATCAAAGAGATCATGCCGCAGATGGATGTGATTATTGAGGTACTGGACGCCCGCATTCCTTATAGCAGTGAAAACCCTATGGTCGCACAGCTGCGTGGCGACAAGCCGGTCATCAAAATCCTGAACAAAGCCGATCTGGCCGATCCCGAGCTGACACAGGCCTGGATGGACTATTTTGAACGTGAAGATGGGGTGAAAACCCTGGCATTTGGCCATGACAAAGGTAATGACGTTCAGCGTATTAACGCGTTATGTAAAAAGCTGGCGCCGCATAAAGTTGGCCAGGATAAGCAGCTCAAGGCGATGATCATGGGTATTCCCAATGTCGGCAAATCGACACTGATCAATATTCTGGCAGGGCGTATCGTCGCGAAAACGGGCAATGAACCAGCAGTGACGAAAGCCCAGCAGCGCATTAAGCTCGAAGACGGCATTATGCTGTACGATACACCGGGTATGTTATGGCCAAAAGTTGAAAATGAAAACTCGGGCTATCGTCTGGCTGCAACCGGTGCCATTCGTGATACGGCAATCAACTATGAAGAAGTGGCCAGTTACACTGCCGAATATTTGCTGCAGGCATATCCACAGCTTTTACAGGCTCGGTATAAAATTGATGAGTTGCCTGAGTGCGACTGGACCTTTATTGAAATGGCCGGGCGAAAGCGGGGGTGTATTCGTGGCGGCAATCAGGTGGATACACACAAAATGTCGGAGATCCTAATCAACGAACTGCGCGATGCCATCATAGGTCGCATCACCATGGAAACACCGCAAATGCGCGATGAGGAAGAAGAAATGGTGGCACAACTGCGTTTAGCGGCTGAAGCAAAGAAAGCGGCCAAAGAGGAAGAAAAACGCCAGCGTCGTGCCCGTGCGCGCAAAAACCGCCGTTAAGTATTGTTAGGCTTAAAAATCAGGCATAAAAAAAGCCCGGGGCAGGGCTTTTTGATTTCATATCTACCGTCACCGATATGAGCAATGTAGCAAGTAAAATAGTGAGTTGGTTGCCAGTGAGCCGCATCAAGGGGCGTTAATACTTTTCACCTGCAACCAGAGCTTTGTGCGTAAGCAACACGTACTTCTGAGTCGAGAAACAAATTAAGTACTATAACAAAGTGAGCCGTCAATCTCGCTTTGTTGATAATGATTATCAGTTAGATCTTTGTGGTTGTCAATGTCTATTTGAAATTAATTCTCATTTGTATCTTTGAGATGTCTGGATGGTAAATTTCAGGCATAAAAAAAGCCCTGTACTGGGCTTTTTTTGTGTTCATATCTACCGTCACCGATATGAGCAATGTAGCAAGTAAAATAGTGAGTTGGTTGCCTGTGAACCACATTAAGGGGCGTTAATGTTATTCACCTGCAACCTGTGCAGTTAACGTGTGCATCACGTGTTTCAGGGTCGAGAAACAAAATACGTACTGCAACAAAGTGAGCCGTCAATCCCGCTTTGTTGAGATTGATTATCAATTAGATCTTTGTGCCTGTCAATTATTTTTTGAAAATAATTCTCATTTAGTTTGGTGTTTCCAAATTAAGCTTAGCTCGTCGCCGTACTACCTTTCGTGG
Source organism: Pseudoalteromonas sp. R3 (assembly GCF_004014715.1). Lineage (NCBI taxonomy): Bacteria > Pseudomonadati > Pseudomonadota > Gammaproteobacteria > Alteromonadales > Pseudoalteromonadaceae > Pseudoalteromonas > Pseudoalteromonas sp. R3. The sequence continues at coordinate 4,322,129 of NZ_CP034835.1, read as the reverse complement.
CAGTGTTCTTTGTGATGTGTTAGTGGAAACCTAGTCTGTTTTTAGCCCGGAAATGAAAAAAGCCCTGAGGAGGGCTTTTTGAGTTCATATCTACCGTCACCGATATGAGCAATGTAGCAAGTAAAATATAAGGCGGTTGTTGATTTACACCAAGGGGCGTCAATGTAACTCAGTAACAACCAGTGCTGTTATCGTGCGCAACACGCGTTTCAGGGTCGAGAAACAATTAGAGTAACAAAATGAACCGTCATGTCACTTTGTTGCGATTGATTATCAGTTAGATTTGTGTGCCTGTCAATTAATTTTTGAAAATAATTCTCATTTGTGTTTTGTGTGAGTGTATCGTGTGGATGAACTATAACGATAGCGGGCGACGGGCACAGAGCAAAACATCGCATTGTGTGTAATACTGAGATGCGACCATCAGGTTAATATCAAAGCGGTAACTAATGTGCCTGCAGCCAGTAATAGTAATCCGTGGCGTCGTGAATATCGATGTGTTGTTGCTCAGCTTCCAGCTCGCTAATGACCCGGTTTAAATGCGCTGGGTTTTGCCAGGTTTCACTAACATCGACCCCAGTCTCACCGAAAATGTGGGTGAGGCCAGTGCTCGCTCAGTAACGGTCGCATTTAATATAGAAGCGCTGTTATCCCGCTCGTAGGCCATAATTGAAATACCATCTAACACCTCACTCAGCACCGCAAAAAAGGCGGCGCCCTGATCTGGCCAATCAATGTTGGTTGAGCTGTCATACCAGGTGGGAATATCGGCGTACAGCTTTAACTGCGCCATCCCTTGATTATCCAGCTGCGCTCTGATTGCTTTAAATGTATCAATGAGTTGCCATAATAAAGCCTGACGTGACAGGGCTGTGCCTTGCTTCCATTCACTGAGGGCATGGGGTTCTATATCCAGGTGAAGCGCCGTAAATTCGGCATCTGGTGCAGCATGGTGCTGATAGTCGATAAAACGGGTCTGCAACTTACTCAGCATCTTGCTATGGTTGTTCGGAAAAACCCAGGTGTTTTGTGCCATCAAATAGTGTGACTGAATCCCCTGCGCTGCCAGAGTCTGGTTCCACTGCGCAACAGCCTGAGTATGCGTCTGCGTATATTGCCCGTAGGATCCATAAACGTCAGATATCGCCTGTTGTTGCAACAAATCAATCAGTGTTTGCTGAGTTGACTGAGTGGTGACCATGGCCTTTGCGCCCAGCGGGTCGCCGCCTTTTTTCCACAGCCAGGTTGCGCGTTCGGTCGCCTGAGCGAAAACGCTTGTTGTAAGCATCAGTATTGTAGAAAGAAAAATGTGACCTTTAGACATTACTAGGCTCCTTATTGATTGTTTTACAGCCGACAGGTGTGTCAGACATATTCCATGGTGGATACTCGATCCCAGTGCTAAATTGCCGTATAACTAACCTTAAATAACAAAAAATAAACAGGATATTTATGCTGAGCTTGCTTGGTCTAATCGGTGCGCTGGCACTGCTGATTGGCCTTACCCTGCGCGGGGTCAACTTATTTATCGCTGCGCCCTTGTGTGCATTGATTGTGGCCCTGACCAGTGATATTGCCATTTTCAATGGCACCTCGGGACAACCCTTTGTGTCTCTTTATATGGCCGGATTTGCCGGATTTTTGCAAGCCTGGTTTTTGATGTTTCTGCTGGGCTCTTTGTTTGGCAAGTTCATGGAAGACACCGGGGCGGCTGATGCCATTGCCCATTACGTGATAGGCAAAATCGGGATGAAATACGCGGTACTTGCTGTGGTACTGGCGTGTGCGCTACTGACTTATGGGGGGGTCAGTGTGTTTATCGTGGCTTTTTCCGTTTATCCCATGGCTTTGAGTTTGTTTAAAGATGCAAATCTGCCCCGGCGCTTTATCCCGGCCGTACTGGCATTTGGTTCCGTGACCTTTACGATGACCTCAGCCGGTTCACCTGAAATCCAAAACTGGATCCCCATTAAGTACCTGGGTACATCGCCCTATGCAGCCTGGCAGGAGAGTCTGGTGGTAGCCATTTTTATGGCGGGATTAGGTTATATGCTGCTGAGCTGGATGATCCGTCGCGCTGTGGCGAATGGTGAGTGTTTTGTGGCCCGCCAGGATGATCCCGAGCAGGTTCAGAGGCGCTTGCCGCATCCAATCACGGGTTTATTGCCTTTACTGGTCGTACTTATATTGTCCTTTACCTTGCATGGTGCACTGCAACAAAACGCGCTGATCGTTGCTCTGCTGGGTGGGGTACTTACTATTTTAGCGATTAATTTTAAGCACTTTCGCAATTTATCTCAGGCGGTCAATCTGGGCACCACTGGCGCTTTGGTGGCAATCGGCAATACTGCTGCGGTAGTGGGTTTTGGTGCTGTTGCCAAAGGCACGCCGGCGTTTAATGAAGCCGTTGCTCTGATGACCAGCATTCCCGGCAATGGATTGCTGGGTGCTGCGATTGCGGTGAGTGTAATCGCGGCACTGACAGGATCGGCGTCGGGCGGGCAGGCTATTGCGTTGCCCTTAGTTGCGCCGCACTATCTAGACTTGGGCGTTGATGCAAATCAGCTGCATCGGGTGGTGGCTATCAGCTCTGGCGCGCTCGATACCTTGCCACACAATGGGTATGTTGTGACGACCGTTCGGGCAATTTGCGGGGAGAAGCATCAGGATGCGTACTGGCCATTAGCGGTACTGACGGTGCTGGTTCCATTATTAGGTGTGGGGCTTATTCTCGGGCTATTTATTTGGTTTTAAATGACTTGCAGGCAGGCGTTTTTGCCTGAACCGTATTGAGTCGTTTAGCCCCTTATTTGGGTAAGCAGAAGCAGAGTAAGCAGGTCATTTAAGTCATGAAAATGGCCGCTTATTTACGCCATTCGCGGGGCTTTTATTATCCACTAAAACAGGGGCAGCCTTTATCTGACGGTGTTTGGGAGCATACAAAAGCCCCATAAGCAAAATACATTCCACGATAAACCACTTTTTTCTCAAATTGATTGCATTTTAGACGACGTGAAGGATGATGTTCGCCTAAAGAGGTGATATACTCCCGCCGAATAATTTTTCTACTTTAAATAGAGTAAAACAATGGCAGATTTATCGAAATACAGAAACATTGGTATTTTCGCGCACGTTGATGCGGGTAAAACTACCACCACTGAGCGTATTCTAAAGCTTACTGGTAAAATCCACAAAACGGGTGAAGTACATGACGGTGAGTCTACTACTGACTTCATGGAGCAGGAAGCTGAGCGTGGTATTACAATCCAATCAGCAGCGGTAACTTGTGAGTGGAAAGGCCACCGTTTAAACGTTATCGATACTCCTGGACACGTTGACTTCACAGTTGAAGTATATCGTTCACTGAAAGTACTTGACGGTGGTATCGGTGTATTCTGTGGATCTGGCGGTGTTGAGCCTCAGTCAGAAACTAACTGGCGTTATGCGAACGAATCAGAAGTTGCACGTGTTATCTTCGTAAACAAGCTTGACCGTATGGGTGCAGACTTCTACCGCGTAGTAGGTCAGGTTGAAAATGTACTTGCTGCTAACCCACTTGTTATGACGCTGCCAATTGGTATCGAAGACGAGTTCTGTGGTGTTGTAGACGTACTTTCTAAGAAAGCATACGTATGGGATGACACTGGTCTTCCAGAAAATTACGAAGTGCAAGACGTTCCAGCAGACATGGTTGACAAAGTTGAAGAATACCATGAAATGCTGATCGAAACTGCGGTTGAGCAAGACGACGACCTGATGGAAGCGTACATGGAAGGTGAAATGCCTTCTGTAGAGCAGATCAAAGCATGTATCCGTAAAGGTACTCGTGAGCTGGCGTTCTTCCCAACTTATTGTGGTTCTGCGTTCAAGAACAAAGGTGTTCAGCTGGTACTAGACGCAGTTGTTGATTACCTGCCTGCACCAACAGAAGTTGATCCTCAGCCTCTGACTGATCCAGAAACAGGTGAGCCTACTGGTGAAGTAGCAACTGTAGATGCTGACGAGCCGCTTAAAGCGCTTGCGTTTAAGATCATGGATGACCGTTTCGGCGCCCTGACCTTTATCCGTATCTACTCTGGTCGAATGAAAAAAGGTGACACTGTACTTAACTCTGCAACTGGTAAAACAGAGCGTATCGGCCGTATGGTTGAGATGCAGGCAGATGACCGTAACGAGATTTCTGAAGCGCAAGCGGGTGACATCATCGCGGTTGTTGGTATGAAGAACGTTCAAACTGGTCACACACTGTGTGATCCTAAGAACGAATGTACACTTGAAGCGATGATCTTCCCTGATCCGGTAATCTCTATCGCGGTAGCACCTAAAGATAAAGGTGGTAACGAGAAGATGGGTATCGCAATTGGTAAGATGGTTGCAGAAGATCCGTCATTCCAGGTTGAAACTGATGAAGATTCAGGCGAAACCATCCTGAAAGGTATGGGTGAGCTTCACCTGGACATCAAAGTTGATATCCTTAAGCGTACTTACGGTGTAGACCTAATCGTTGGTCAGCCTCAGGTTGCTTACCGTGAAACTATCACACAGGAAATCGAAGACAGCTACACGCACAAGAAGCAGTCTGGTGGTTCTGGTCAGTTCGGTAAGATCGACTACCGCATCAAGCCTGGTGAGCCTAACTCTGGCTACACTTTCTCATCTTCAGTTGTTGGTGGTAACGTTCCTAAGGAATTCTGGCCAGCGGTTGAGAAAGGCTTCAAGATGATGATGGACGAAGGTGTTCTGGCTGGCTTCCCAGTACTAGACGTTGAAGTTGAGCTGTTCGACGGTGGTTTCCACGCAGTTGACTCATCAGCAATCGCGTTCGAAATCGCAGCGAAGGGCGCATTCCGTCAGTCAATCCCTAAAGCGGGTCCTCAACTTCTTGAGCCTGTGATGAAGGTTGACGTGTTCACACCAGAAGACAACGTAGGTGACGTAATCGGTGACCTTAACCGTCGTCGTGGTATGATCAAAGACCAAGAAGCTGGCGCAACTGGCGTACGTATCAAGGGTGAAGTACCACTATCTGAAATGTTCGGATACATTGGTCACCTGCGTACTATCACGTCTGGTCGTGGTCAGTTCTCAATGGAATTCTCTCACTATGCACCTTGCCCGGCAAACGTTGCTGACGCAGTAATTGCAGCTGAGAAAGAGAAAAAAGCAGCTAAGTAATTAGTGATTGTTTTTTGAAAAAAGGCCGCATCCGCGGCCTTTTTTATTGCCTGTTACGACAAGAACTGGCGTGTTGAGTCCATTGATTCCAACTTATCCTTTATTACTCATTGAAACACAGCGCCCCTTACTTAGTTAAAAGTATGAATAAAATCACACCGCTTAACTTGCACGTAAATTAGCCGTTAATTATTGCTAAAAACCACACAAATGGACTTGATTTAGGAACTCTGCGACTTTATCATTAGAACTCAGATTCTGTTGATTCTGCCTGTAATTGAGTAAAATTGGGAGGTACTCATGAGAACCATAGATTTGGATATCAGCTGGTTTGCCGTGTTAGCCACTTTGTGTGGTATTTCACTGTGTTATGGGATGATGATTTTGGTCGCCCTTAATGGGCTTGCGTCGTCATTGATGGTTTTAGCGCTATTAGTTGTTGCATTGGTCGTACTGATGACACTAACCAATAAGCGCTTTGTACATATCGATAAAGCAGGAATTTGTTATCGTACATGGATGAAAACACAGTATGTGCACGCAGATGAAATAGTATCACTCGAGCGACAAAAGTTGGGTCCGCTGCGTTGTTTCAAGGTTGTGCTGGGTAACAACCGAAAATTGGCATTTCCCTATTGGTCTATTGATGATGTTGAGCTGCAAAGGGCTGCTCGGCTATTATCTGTGTCCATATCGGGTACTTGCAACAATGAAGTAAAAGCTTGAACATACCAAATCACCACACAAGGTGATTAAGTGTATAAACTGAGAGCAAACAAAAAATGCGCCTTCTGGCGCATTTTTTCTATTTGTATAGTACAGACTTAATCTGATGATTAAGTCTGTCTACTTAGACGCATAGTCGTGTTACTTGGTGCGACGACGTAGCAGTGCCAGAGGCGCTGCAAACAGTGCCAGCCAGCCGAAGCTACCTGAATCATCATCGTCGTCGTTGTCATCGCCTCGTTTGACATCTCTGACATTGACAACCACTTCAACCTGCTCTGACAGGTTACCAGCACTGTCCTGTGCCTGAACCATGAATTCGATACGATTATCGTACTCGTAGTCTAGCTCACCTGCGACAAGCAGCTGTCCTGACGCGTTTACGGTGATGACATTGGTGCCAGTGACAATAAAGCGCTCTACAGGAGTAACTGCTGAGTCTGCATCAGAGAAGTCCAGCATGCCAATAACCGTTTGTAACGGGGTATTCTCATCGACAGTGAAGCGCTGACCTTCAGCAATGACCGGGCGAGGATCAACAGGTGGTTCGCCTGCAACGGTTTTCACTTCGATGATCACTGGGTCGTGATCTGATGCGCGGTAAGCGTGGTCGGCATACAGCTCTGCAATTTGTGCATCTGTACGGTATTCCGTGTTGTAATCCAGCATACGCGGCTCATCGGCATTGATGTGCCAATCTGTTGCATCGGTAACTTTGCTCAGTAACGATTGAGAAGCAACGGCATGATCCAGACTGCCCAGACGACCAGAGTAGTTGTAAGAATAGCCCAGAGTATTGCTATCCACATGCGTAATGACGTTGCTCAGGCCTTTGTCTTCGAACGCGCGCATTGGATCTTCCATTGCGTACGCATTCATGTCACCAACCAGGATTACATCGGCATCGTCGTTACCGGTAGGGTTGGTGGCAAGCCAGTCTGCAAAAGCATTGGCGCCTTCGGTACGGATAGCGTTCCAACAGCCCTGACCGTCGCCCTGATCTGCATTGTCACCTTCTGCACTACCACACCCTTTAGACTTAAGGTGTGCAACCGCAACCGTGAATTCTTCGTTGTTGTCTAACTTACGGAAGCTCTGTGCTGTTGGCGGACGGTTACTGTAGTCAAATGGTGCAGCAGTTGTGAAACTGGCTTTGCCCGCTTCTTCAACTGTGTCTGTACGATAGATAATACCAGTTGTAATGTCGTCTGAGCCAATCTGAGAGGCGTTAAAATCGACATAGGCATAGGTATACTCAGATTCAGCATTAATGGCCTTCACAAGGTCTGCTACTGCGCTGTGCTCACCGAAACCGTCGTTTTCCAGTTCCATCAGACCTATTACGTCTGCGTCCAGTGCCGTAATTGCAGATACCAGCTTCGCTTCCTGACGTACCAGTTCTTCAGCTGTGTCTGCACCGCGAGGGGTTGGGAAGCCACCACCTTGACCGTCACCATTGAAATAATTCAGTACATTGAAGCTGGCAATACGCAGATCGCCTTCGCCTTTGAGCTCAGGTGCTTCTGTACGCGCATTGGTGTTGTTGAAAGTAGGCGCTTTTGTTGGATTTAGGCGGTACTTGCCAAAACTATAGGCAATAACCCCTTCCAGATTAGTGACAGTGTCACCCAGGCGGATTGTTTTGTAGGCATCCAGACCCGTGCTTGGATAAGGGATCACTTCTGGATTCTGAACCGTAGAGCCGTCGTCCATCAGTAGGAATTTCTTAGTATTTTCAGCTTCTAATGCGTTGGCTGCATCGCCAGGCATTGCCACCTGTGTGCCCTGGTAAAGGCGTTCTGTTGCCAGGCCAACTTCACCGTAACGACCCAGGTTGTAAGTATCCGCAACGACCATGTCCTGAGACAGGCTAACCAGCATGCCTTCAACCGCTTCCAGGTCGCTTACTTCTTTCACAGGCAGAGTCAGCATCTGTGCCTGAACATCGGCGCTGCCACACACTTCAAGCTGAGTGACATTGCCTAATTGCGTTGCGTTGTAGAATTCCTGAACGGTACCTTGTACGCGAACCTGATCGCCTACTTTAACATCGACATCTTTGTAGTATACAAACAGACCTTCTGAGGTCATGCTGTCTTCGTCCATATCCGCGGCTAGTGACTGGACAAAGAAGCCTTTAAGTTGGTTATCTTCTTGAAGATCAGCAGTTACAACGGCTTCAATCGTCACAACTTGATCTTTTAGCGGGCTTTCATCTGTGTTGCCCTGAATTTCATTAATTTTTGTACTTGCGTCGCCACATACCAACGGCTCCGGCTTATCATCATCGCCGTCACCACCGCCAGTGTCGCCACTATGGCTACCCAGGCCACTGAAATCGTCTTTTTCGAACTGTACCCACTCGGCGCTAGGATCAAACTCGGCATCAAATGCTGTTCGGCCTGTTGTTACTTCGATATTGCGGCGCAGTGTCTTGTCTTGGGTTGCAACGCCGTTGTTTTCCCATTTGCTGCCCGGGTCAAAGCCAACCTGGCCAAAGCTGTCCACAACAGTATCGCCATTGCGCAGTACAATTGCATCGTCGCCATTGTACCAGCTGCCGCCGATAGTAAGCTGGGCAGCATTGAGCACAGTGTCGACGGCACTGCTGTTAGCAATCACATAGGTACCGCCAGCAGCGATTTCGCCGCTTAGCTCAATAGTGTTAGATGGATCGGTACCACCATTTGAATAATAACTCAGTGTGTAACCATCAAGAGAGATTGCGTTTTCTGAGGTATTGAAAAGCTCAACTGCTTTGTTGTTTGAGCTGCCTTCAATGTACTCTGACATGATGACCTGAGCCTGCACAGGGGCAGTTGCTGCGGCCACAAGGAGTGCCAGTGGAGTGAATTTTGTTTTTATCATGTTTTTTCCCGTGTGTAGTTTAAACCCAAATGGGTACATAAGCTTACGGGGGCTATGTTACACAAAAATGACACAATGTTAATCAAAAAAATGCAAAAAAGGAGCAGTTTATTGCTCCTTTTTAAATTATCAGTGATTATTTATTTATCATTCAACCAGATAGCGGCTTGCTTCGTAAAGTAGGTTAAAATGCCATCTGCGCCGGCACGTTTAAATGCGAGTAATGATTCCATAATGGTTGGTTTTTCTGCCAGCCAACCGTTGTCAATTGCAGCTTTATGCATAGCATATTCGCCACTTACCTGATAAGCAAAGGTGGGTACGCCGAACTCATCTTTAACACGACGTACTACATCCAGGTAGGGCATACCCGGCTTAACCATCACCATGTCAGCACCTTCTTGAAGATCGAGTGCAACTTCGCGCAGTGCTTCATCTGAGTTGGCCGGATCCATCTGATAGGTCTTCTTATCGGCCCCTTTAAGGTTCCCAGCAGAACCGACTGCATCACGGAACGGACCGTAATAGCTGGAGGCATACTTGGCGGAATAAGCCATAATACGCGTATGAATATGTCCGGCTTCTTCCAGAGCATCGCGAATGGCGCCAATGCGTCCATCCATCATGTCTGACGGAGCAACAATATCAGCACCTGCGTCGGCATGAGACAACGCCTGCTTGACCAGTATCTCCGTCGTGATGTCATTGATCACATAGCCTTCATCATCAATGATGCCATCCTGACCATGGGTGGTGAATGGGTCCAGTGCCACGTCGGTGATCACACCTAGCTCAGGACACTCACTTTTAAGTGCGCGCACTGTGCGTTGAGCCAGTCCTTCAGGGTTGTAGGCTTCTTCAGCGTGTAAGGATTTTTTATCGGCCGGGGTAACCGGAAATATTGCAATGGCAGGTACGCCTAACGCTACCAGCTCTTTTGCTTCTTCTACCAATAAATCAATCGACAGGCGCTCAATGCCTGGCATAGAAGGAATGGCTTCTTTGCGGTTCTTGCCTTCCAGAACGAATACCGGATAGATCAGATCATTTACCGTCAGAGTGTTTTCACACATCATACGGCGAGAAAAGTCGTTTTTGCGCATACGGCGCATACGCGTATAAGGAAAAAGATCCAGTCCTGACTGAGCCACGTTAAGTCTCCTGCTTAGGTTGGTAAATACAGATCCGATTGCGGCCTTGCTGTTTGGCCATATACAAGCCCTTGTCAGCCATATCGGTATATAGAGTGGGGTTACTGGTGTCCTGTGCGATGGCGCTGTAAACCCCCGCACTGGTGGTAAATTTAATATGGTGACCAGCCACTTTCAGTTCGTGTGCTTCAGTCGCCTGGCGGATTTGCTCTGCGAGCTCCAGGGCGCCGTCCTGTGAGGTATTAGGCAGCAGCATCACAAACTCTTCGCCACCATAGCGAAAGACTTCATCATGGGGCCTTTTCAGGTGCTTTTCTATCAGGCGTGCAAAGGCACAAATGGTGTGATCCCCTGCCAAATGACCGTAGTTGTCGTTTACTTTCTTGAAGAAGTCGATATCAAGGATGATCAGGCTGAGCGTGGTTTGCTCCCGCCGTGAGCGACGAACTTCCATCATCAGGCGTTTATCAAAATAGCGGCGGTTTTTCACTTTGGTCATGGGATCTTCCATGTTGAGCTTTTCAAGCTCATGGTTCTTTTCTTCGAGTTCCCGAAGTGTGACCTGTAGTTCAAAAGTTCGCTCGTCTATGCTGTTTTCCAGTTCCTGTTGTGCTTGCTCTTGCAGTTTTAGCTTTTCTTTGAGCAGAGCGTCTTCTGCCTGAGTGCGGGCCAGTTTATGTTGTTGGGTCTTAATATGCTTTTCGCGTTCGAGTATGAACTGGCGGGTCAGAACGAAGCTGAGGTAGAGACTCAGGATCAGATAGCAGACATAGGTGACAGGGCGGTCCAGTTGTGCGCCACCAAAGACACCCAACTCAAAGCCAAACTGGTAACTCAGCGTGACCAGCATGATGGTGTACATACATATGGCCGTTATTTTGGTTGTACGACGATAACGACTGCGTACTGTACAAATGATGTAGCCAAATACCAGAGTGAGAGCCAAACCATAAGCTGCAAAGGTGGCCACAGGCAGTGGTAGCAGTTGGCTGAGTAAAGTCAGTATCACGCCCAGCATCAGCAGCTGGGTAAGTTTACGGTCGTGCTTTGCCGGCAGCAGGTTGGGCAAGGCTTTGCTGCGCTGAATGGGGATCAGAGCCAGAGTTGAAAGCATTACCAGCAGGCTTTGTCCGTATTGCTGCAACCAGACATTGTCCCCGTAGAGGTAGCGATAGCTAAATCCATATAGGTGTACAATAAGCAGCCAGAACAGCCCAATAATTACAGTGCCATGTAAAAAGTAACGCCGGCGGGTAAAGCTATACAGAGTGAAGTTAATGGCAATCATGGCGAGAATAAACCCGGCTAAAATGCCGTACAGCAGATTAAACTTACTCTTATACTTCAAATATTCTATTGGATGCCAAAGGCTCAGAGGTGCATTCAGGGTGCCATGATGGGTGATCTGCAAGTACACCTGACTATGGCTGTGGGCCGGCAGCTCTAAAGGGATCAGTTGAGCTTCGTGCTTAATTGGACGCTGCAAGAGCGGGAGTGCATCTCCCAGTGCCAGGGTAAGGAAGGACGCTTCATCATGACGGATGTAAGCCGTGATCTTGTCCAGTAAGTTGTTATCTATACTCAGTAACAGAGGCACCTCTATGGAGCCTGGGTTATGCAAAGCAACTCGGATCCAGGCATGGGTATTGGCTGGCGGTTGTAAAGGCTGGTGTTTGCCTGCCTGCCACTGTGGTTGACTAAGCAGTAAAGCCTGAATATTTTCTGCCTGGCTGTAGGTGTATTGATATGATAGCGATTGGTGTTGCTTGAACTCAGCTGAAACCTCCAGTGCCTGGGTAGCACCTGATAGCAGCATCACGAGTAACACCAACCGCCACAGCATTAGTCAGCTATCTCTTTTGCTAAAAACAAGGTTCTGAAATTGTCACTCGTTTGCTGCGCCAGTTGCGCTACGGAGATGTTCTTGAGTGCGGCAACATGCTGTGCGATTTCAGGCAGGTACGCGGGTTCATTGCGACGTGATTTGGGTTTCGGCTTCAGTGTCCGGGGGAGTAAAAATGGCGCATCGGTTTCCAGCAAGATCCGATCTTCGGGGATGTAACGTACCAGCTCCCGTAAGGTTTCACCCCGGCGTTCGTCACATAACCAGCCAGTCAGGCCAATCATGAGACCATAATCCAGGTAATGACGCAGTGCGCGTTTGTCGCCGGTAAAGCAATGCAATACACCACGCAAAGAAAATTCATCCAGCATCGAGCTGAAAGTGTCAAAAGCGTCGCGTTCGTGCAGATAAACCGGCATATCAAGTGTTTGAGCCAGTTCCAGTTGTACCCCGCAGATTAGTTGCTGAACCGGACGAGGGGAGTAATCGCGGTTAAAGTCGAGCCCGCACTCGCCGATGGCGACAACTCTGTCCTGCGAGACCAGGTTGCGCAATTGCGCGATAAAATCATCTGGTACGCCTTTGGCGTCATGAGGGTGAACGCCTGCTGTGGCATACTGTCCATACTGCTTTGCCAGCGTATGACTGTGCTCACTACTTTGTAAATCGCAGCCAATCAACAGCATAGACTCTACACCCTGGCTGGCGGCCCGAGTCACAATTGCGTCACGCTCGGTATCAAACTGCGTACTGGTCAGGTTGACTCCGGCATCTATTAAAGTATGCATTTAGTCGATTCTTCTCACTTTAACTGTACGGTTTGAGCCCACTTTCTGCATAACAAAGGAGTTGAATGAACCACGGCGGATAATCACAGTATCTCCTTCTTTAGCAAAAAATGCCTGGGTACCAATTTGCTGCCAGCGTTGCTGGTTGTCCAGCGTAAAGCGGCGTTGCCCGTTCGGTGACTTGCTAACATCTGAGAGCGTGGCACGGATCTCCTGCTCACCTTCTTGTTTGTGTTCCAGCCCGAAGGTTGGTTTGCTTTTAGCCTCTGCATGGTGAGGTGCTGAGTGTGACCTGGAGGCAATGTCTGCGGCCAGTTTATCGTAGCAGGCCAGGCGCTGTTTATCTGCTTCGAGCTGGCTACATGCTTTCACTTTATGCAGTAAAGGACCCTTAGCTTGTACGGGAGAGACACTCAATACTGTGGATAGCACACAGGTTATTGCCAGCATGAGTTGGGATTATTCATGGCTTTGTTCCTCTGTTGCTGGCTTTTTACTATAGAGTCTTGCTAACAATAAACCGACCTCAAAAAGCAGTGCCATGGGGACCGCCAGCAGGGTTTGTGATAACACATCCGGTGGTGTTAAGAACATGGCAATCACAAAAACGCCAACAATGATGTACGGGCGCTTTTGTGCCAGGCTGTCGGTGGTTGTGACGCCACTCCAACATAGCAACATGATGGCCACCGGGATCTCAAACGCGACGCCAAACGCAAAAAACAGTTTCAGAATGAAGCCAAGATAACTGCTGATATCCGGGGAGAGAGTCATCATATCCGGGCCGACTGCGGTAAAAAAGCCGAGTATGATGGGCATTACAACGAAATAACAAAAGGCGATACCAGCGTAAAATAGCAAGATGCTGGACAACAAAATAGGCATCAACATACGCTTTTCATGCTGATACAGACCAGGTGCCAGAAACCCCCATATTTGATGCAGTATCATTGGGACCGCCAGAAACAGTGACACAAACAGAGTCAGCTTAAAAGGCGCAAAGAAAGGAGCTGTGACATCCGTCGCAATCATGGTGCTGTTAGCGGGCAAGCTTTCAACCAGCGGCGCCGCCACAAAAGCATAAATATCATTGGCGAAGTAAACCAAAGACACAAATATAATCAGGACACTGAGCAGCGCCTTGATCAGACGATTTCGAAGCTCAATAAGGTGGCCAATAAAGCCACTGTTTGTCATATCTGACATGCAAAAACTCGTAGACAGTTAGTTTGGAGAGGACGGATCTTTATCGTTTTTTGACGCATCCGGAGACTTGCTGTAGCTATGGCGCACCGATTCTGCCGCGCGTTGTAGCTCCTCCACCGATTGCTTCAGGCCCGGCGCTATGTTGTCCAGACCTTGTTCTTCGGCTTTTTTAAGGTTGCTATGCAACTCGTGTACACGCAATTCTTCGTTGACCTCTGCTTTTACAGAGTTGGCGACAGATTTGACGGTGTTGATCCAGCGACTGACTGTTCTGATTGCAACAGGTAAGCGTTCAGGCCCAAGCACTATCAGGCCAACGATCATCACTACAACGAGTTCCCACATCCCCATGTCAGATCACACCTTGTCTTTTTCTTTTTCGCTGGCTGTTTTAGCTTGTGCCGCTTGATCGGTTAGTTGCTCTTTATTTTCAGCTTTATCCGACTTTTTTTCTTCTTCGTCTTCTGCAACTGCGTTTTTAAAGCCCTTTACTGCATTGCCTAAATCACTGCCGATGCCACGTAGTTTTTTAGTGCCGAATAAAAGCACAATAATGGCCAGAATGATAAGCAATTGCCAAATACTGATACCACCAAAACCCATGTTTACTCCGTTTATTGTGTTATTGAATTAATAAAGATTATACGCCGAGTGTGTAAAATATCACCCTGTTTTACGCCAAGCTTTGATAAATATTGCGATTGCCAGTATTGAACAGACACTGCTGGCGAGCTGACGTTCGTCGATAAAGCACAAGCCGGCTACGATAGTGAGTGCGGCCGCAGCGATACCTAACAGTAGTGCGCGCGTGTCACTGCCGCGATTGGGCACAAGAGGTGTACTCTGGCGCTGGCTGCGTTTCAGGTTCTGATAAATAAGGTCCGGCAGCTCCGGCATCTTTTCTGCCCAAAACGGCAAGTTGGTGTAAAGCTTTTTTGCAACAGCCAGAGGACCGACCTGATCCTGCACCCACTTTTCTAAAAAAGGCTTGGCGGTTTTCCAAAGATCCAGCTGTGGGTAAAGCTGACGGCCCAGACCTTCGACGTACAGCAGGGTTTTTTGCAGCAACACCAGCTGTGGCTGGACTTCCATATTAAAGCGTCGCGCTGTATTGAACAGATTGACCAGCACATGACCAAATGAAATTTCGGCCAGAGGCTTATTAAAAATCGGCTCACATACTGTGCGAATGGCAAATTCAAATTCCTCAACACAGGTATCTGCGGGTACCCAGCCAGAATCGACATGTAATTGAGCTACCTGACGATAATCGCGGTTGAAAAACGCAATGAAGTTTTCTGCCAGATAACGTTTGTCTTCGCGGTTCAAAGTACCAACAATGCCACAGTCAATGCCAATATACTTCGGATTATGTGGGTCTTCCCGAGAGACAAAAATGTTGCCCGGGTGCATATCCGCATGGAAAAAGCTGTCACGGAAAACTTGGGTAAAGAATACTTCAACTCCCCGCTCTGCGAGTACCTTCATATTCGTGCCCTGTGCCAGCAGCGACTCAGTATCAGAAACTGGAATGCCGTAAATGCGCTCCATCACCAGCACATTACGTCTGGAGTAGTCGCTGTATACTTCTGGAATATACAAAGAGTCAGACCCTTCAAAGTTGCGGCGTAGCTGAATAGCATTGGCAGCCTCACGCATCAGATCCAATTCATCCAGCAGGGTTTTGCGATATTCTCTGACTACTTCCACGGGTCGCAACCGGCGCCCTGCGCTGATCAGGCTGGCCAGCAAGCGGGCAAAACGTTCCATCAGGGACAAGTCTGCCAGAATTTGTTTTTCAATATTTGGCCGGATCACTTTGACCACCACTTCTCGTAGTTCATCATCAATCAAGAGTTTGGCGCAATGAACCTGTGCAATGGAGGCTGACGCCAGTGGTGTTTGCTCAAACTCCACAAAGCAATCGCTAATCGTATCCAGCCCTAGTGCTTTTTCTATCAGGGCTTGTGCCTGGTCGCCGGGAAATGGGGCAACTTTGTCCTGCAACAGAGCAAGCTCTTCGGCAATATCTGGCGGCAGCAGATCGCGACGTGTGGATAGCATCTGGCCAAATTTGATCCATACCGGGCCCAAAGTTTGTAGTGCCAGCCTCAGTCGTGCGCCGACGGGTTTGTCGCGATGCTGGTTAGGCAGCCAGAACAGACTGCGTCTGATTGCCCGGGCATACCAAGGTTGTTTTTGCCTTGGCAGTAAGTCATCAAGGCCATAATTGAGAAACGTTTTACCGATTTGATACAGACGAGCGATGGACAAATCCAGCTCCTTATTATTCGCTTAAAGCGTTAATGCGTTGTTCCAGTGCCGCGAGCTGTTGCGTCAACTGTCGTGTATGGGTTTTGAACTGACGAACTTCAAGTGGATGAACGGCCACTTTTAGCTCATCCTGACACAATTGCGTAAAGGTTCGTTGCAGTATTTTCAGATGGCCAGCCCCTTTTTCGGTGGCCGCCTTACAGCGTTCGACAAGCAGTTGCGCCGGCGCATCACCAAGGTGAGCGGAGAGATGTTCAGCCCAGTCTATCTGTAATCCTGAAAAGGCTTTGCTATAGCTTTGTGCCAGTTGCAGATCGCCATCCAGATCCAGTTTTTCCTCACGGATCAGGCGTGTAAGCTGACTTGGATCGGAAATTTCAGCTAAGGTCGATAAGGTTGTGGTGATGTGGCAGTTAGCCTGATCCTGATAATGACCATAAACGAAGCAACGTGGTTTACCTTGTTGTTCACCCACATAATGTAGCGCACAACACAGCTCCAGATCCGTTAAGGTAATGGCCAGAGTTTTGTGCTGTGCAGAGGAAAGCTGAACGGCCAGAGACGGCTCTTTGTCCAGCAGTTTTTCCAATGCGCTTTCGGCAACGGCTGTGAGCAGCGTGATCCACATACAGTTTCCTCTGTTCCCCGGAGTTAGAATTTAAAGCCTCGGTGAAGTGCCACGATACCGCCTGTGAGGTTTTGATAGCTTGCCTGTTCAAAGCCGGCTTCTTCCATCATTGACTTAAGCGTTTCCTGATCCGGATGCATACGGATAGATTCAGCCAGGTAGCGATAGCTCTCACTGTCATTGGCAACCAGTTTACCCATGGTGGGCAGAATGTTGAATGAATAGAAGTCGTAGAGCTTGGACAGCGCTTCGTTGTCTGTTTTTGAAAACTCGAGAACAAGCAGCCTGCCTCCGGGCTTTAATACGCGGTACATAGAGCGCAGCGCCTTGTCTTTGTCGGTGACGTTACGCAGTCCAAAGGCAATGGTGATCACATCCAGGCTATTGTCCGGGAAAGGCAGGGCTTCGGCATTCATTTGCACATATTCGATATTGCCTACCCGACCGAGGTCACGTAGTTTGTCTCGTCCAACGCGTAACATTGAGTCGTTGATATCGCCCAGGATCACCTGACCTGATTCACCGACCAATTCACTGAACTTGGCTGTCAGATCTCCGGTGCCACCGGCCAGGTCCAGAACTCGATGGCCCTGTCGAACACCTGAACACGCTATGGTCTGGCGCTTCCATAAGCGATGGATCCCAAATGACATCAGGTCATTCATCACATCATACTTTGCAGCCACGGAATGGAAAACATCAGCCACCATGGAGGCTTTTTCCTGCGTTGCTACTGTTTTATAGCCAAAGTGTGTGGTGTCGCGATTTGCTTCTTTCATGTGCGTTGTTTGTGCCGGATCTGGGTGTCAATAGTGTACTTGATCGCACTCAGTGAGCGCAATCGGTGTCAGCAATTTAACCAGATTAATCAATAGCCCCCGGCGTGGGCACCCGGTTATGAATCAATGGGCGAGAGACCGCCACTAATTGGGCGCAGAAATATAATAATGTTGACCCAGAGACTGGGCTTTTTTGGCTGCAAAAGCGGCGCGCTGTGCGAGGGTGTTGAAGTCATGGTCTGGTTGATGTTGCGCAATCCCGATAGCCAAATCGATATCCGGAAACGACACGTCGCCTTTGGCACTGACAAACTTCAGTCTGGTCACGCCACGACGTATTTTTTCTGCGACCACCACCGCGGTGTCGGCTTCACAGTCAGCCAGTACTATGGTGAATTCTTGTTTACCCGTTCTGCCTGGCAGGCCACTTTGCAGTACGTACTTCTGGATGCGCTTTGCTACACGTTGTAGCACTGTCTCTCCAACTAGTTCACCAAAGTCCTGGCTGAAGGCATCCAGATTCTCGATTAGCACTGAAATGGCACAGATTGATTTATCCTGAGTCAGCCAAAGTTGTGTTTTATGACCCAGATAATGGCGTTTATAAAGGCCGGTTTGCGGGTCTAGAATGCGCTGTTTGCGCAGTTTCAATAGCTGCTGTTGCTGCTTTTCGTGGATTTCACGTGCTCTTCGCAACGCATTTTTAAATTGCTGGTGTTGTTTTAGCAGCAGCTCGGTGTGCCCGCCAAAATCCTTCAGGGCAGCCCGTGTTTTGACGACATTGTGTTCATCCAGATTATGAATGCAGTGATTGATTTGTTTGGCAAAGCCGATGAGGCTTTGCTGGGACTGTTGTGCTGAGTCATTGAGCTGATCGATCATACCACCAACTTGCTGGATTAAATTGGCCTCAGTCTGGTGCTCTTTTTGCAGGTACTCGTAATAGAGCTGTTCTACGTAAATACTGTCGATGGCGACTCGATTGCGGATGTCCCGGTCCAGTCGTTCAGTCAGGTCACGATTGGTCTGGCTGATATAGACATACCCTATGTGGTAATTCAACGGCGTAGGAGGCAGATGATTCTGTTCCAGAAACTGACAAACTTTAGTCATTTTTTCTTGTGCTATTGCCATGGAATCATGGAACATCATTTTACTTACCACAATAATCAGTTGCTGTTGTACGACTCGCCGAAGCGTTTGAAATGGCCCCTCTGGGGTGCCAGCTCCGCTGCGGCTACATTAATCGCTCTCCCGAGTTTTGCAAAGCAAAAATCAGTGTTCAGTGACAAATTTATTGCTTTTCCTCGGGGGCTGATGAATTAGTAAGCACTTTTTCCTTTGTCTTGGAAGCCTTGCATTATTGATACATGGCAGGTGCCTTTCGGCGACTGGTCGCTTTAAGTTGCAAGCCTTTCACTGGCGTGTTTAGGTGTTGCGTAAATTTCACATTATTGTTAAAGGATCACTCGCGTGAATGCTTCACTGAAAACCACTCTATCTCGCACTGTGTGTGCTGTGACTTTGGCACTGGGACTGACGGGATGTGAGCTGACTCAGGTCAGTGCTGACCAGCAATTTACCAGTCTGGCTGAGCAAGTTATGACGTTTCGTAACGACAATCAAGCCTCAATTAAGACTCAGTTACCCGACTTAAGTGCGGCAGCTTTGGCGACTAAAAATGCTGAACGTGAACGCTTTCTTCAGCAATTAGACGCACTGAACACGGGAAATTTAAGTGAAGAAAACCGTATCAATCTGACGATTTTGCGTGCCCAGATCCAGGATCAGGTCGATCGCTACCGTTTCAACGCACATTACATGCCGCTCAAGTCTGAAAGTGGATTTCACAGCAGCCTGCCCTGGTTATTTAATGATGTGGACTTAAGTAAGCCTTCGGGATACGAGGTGTACTTAAACAAGCTTGCTGAGGTGCCGCGTTACTTCCAGCAAAATATTGACTGGATGCGCAAGGGACTGGCTGTGGGGCTGACTCAGCCCAAAGCGGTACTAGCCGGGTATGAATCGTCCATCGAAGCGTTTATTGTCGATGATGTTACACAATCGCAGTTTTTCAGACCTTTTGCTGTCAATCAGCATAACCTGCCTGAACAGGAGTTTGCCGAGATCCAGACACAGGCAAAAATGGTCTTGTCACAGCAGGTTATTCCTGCATATCGTGAGTATTTAAAGTTTTTTGTCGAAGAGTATCGACCGGGTGCTCGGGATGATATCGGTATTTCCAGTACACCCAATGGTGTCGAGTTTTATCGTAATCGCACAGCGCACTTCACTACCACGCAAATGACACCTAAAGAGATCCACGAACTGGGACTGAAAGAGGTTGCCAGGATTAAAGGTGAAATGATGCAAATCATCAGGCAAACCGAATTTGAAGGAAGCTTTGCCGAATTTGTAAAGTTTTTGAGAACTGACCCCCAATTCTATGCCAACAGTGCCGAAGAGCTGCTTAAAGAAGCTGCGTACATTGCGAAACAAATGGACGCTCAGCTACCTAAACTTTTCCATACGCTGCCACGTCGCCCTTATGGAGTGGCCCCGGTACCGGATGCGATCGCACCTAAGTACACCACTGGCCGCTATCTGGGCGCGGACAAGGACACAGATGCAGGTTATTACTGGGTGAATACTTATGCTCTGGATAAACGCCCCTTGTATGTACTAGAAGCGCTGACTTTGCACGAAGCTGTGCCTGGGCACCACTTGCAAATTTCACTGAATCAGGAGTTGGACTATTTACCTGATTACCGTCGCGATTCATATATTTCAGCATTTGGTGAGGGCTGGGGGCTGTACGCGGAGTACCTGGGTTTGGAAGCGGGTTTCTACCAGGATCCGTATAGTAACTTTGGGCGTCTGACTTATGAAATGTGGCGGGCGGCACGTTTGGTTGTGGATACGGGCATGCATATGTATGGCTGGAGCCGCGAACGGGCAATGAATTTTATGCGCGATAATACGGCGTTGTCACTGCATAATGTTAAAACTGAAACCGATCGTTATATTTCATGGCCGGGGCAGGCTCTGTCATACAAGGTTGGAGAGTTAACGATTAAACGCCTACGTGCGAAAGCCGAGACGACATTAGGTGATGCCTTCGATATTCGTGAGTTCCACCATCAGATCTTGCGTCATGGTTCAGTACCATTAAGCGTGCTGGAATCGCAGATCGATAATTATATTGCATCGGCGCAACAAGCGGATCAAACCCGCTAAACCACAAGCAGATCAATCCGAAAGTGTGGGTTGATCTGCCTTACCTCGGTCCTGAATTACTGTAATACACTGATGATCAGCTGGTAGCAGGCATCTTTGTTGTGACAGCTACGAGCGTGCAGGATCAGCTGTTCACCCACTTCCAGAGCCAGGCGCTGGGCGCGAAGACGAGCCTTAACATCCTGAATTTCATCCAGATCGCTGACATGGGCCAGACCTATGGTACGTCGGATCATTTCGCAGCCACAGTAGCCAATGGCATCCTGAAAGACGTCATTTAAAAAATGTTCAGCATATCCAGGTACCAGTAAAGTGCTGTCTTTGCCCTGTTGTGCGCACAAACTGAGCCACTGCTGCTCAAATTCACTCAGACAAATATCGATAGTGCGCAATAAATAAGTATGAATATCACGGCGCTTTGATGGCTCATTGATGCGACCATGCTGGGCGCAGAAGTTCAACAGTAAATTGCCGATGAAAGACCCCAGATCGAACCCTATGGGACCGAAGAAAGCAAATTCCGGGTCGATGAGTTTGGTTGTTGTGTCATCAACAAACAGGCTGCCACTGTGGGCGTCACCATGTAATAGTGCCTGAGGTGAAGACAAAAATCGGGTTTTGAGTTGCGCAATTGCCAGTTTGAGCGCTTTATTGCGATGAAGTTTGCTGACCTCAGGGCTTAGCGCGTCGGGATAGTGGTTACGCTCAGAGTCCTGGTAAGGATCATCAAAAAACAACTCCTCTGTAATGGCGCAAAGTTCCGGATTAGTAAAAGTCTGAACCAGGGATTTTTTTTCGACTGCGCTGAGGTAGAAGTCGCTGTGATAAAAGCTGGTTGTGGCCAGGTATCGGGCAACATCCCGCCCCAGATTTGCAAAAGTGCGTCCGGCATTGAGCTCACCACGCAGTATGCGCAGGTGGCCTAAATCTTCAAGTATAGTGACCGCCTGCACACTGTCATGATGTATCACTTGTACGGTGTGTGTCGGGCAGACCTTACCATGGCGGAGTAATGCGTTGGCTTCAATACGTGCTCTGTCCAGCGTTAACGGCCAGCTTTCACCAACACAACGGGCGTATGGGAGTGCCTGCTTAAGGATCACACTGTGATTGTGCTGATCCGTGACCCTAAACACCAGGTTTAAGTTGCCATCGCCAAACTCATAGCAACTTAGCTGTGCGTCTGGCGGGAAGATCCCCCCAGGTTGTTGATGTATTCAATGGCCATTTCATTGTCAAACGCCTGATAAGCACTCATCCGGATCATCCACATAGAATAAAAATAGATCAGCATTCTATACCTATAAACGTTTAGAAGTCTATACATCTTTAGATCTTGATGTAGAATAGTGCAGGCCATTTCATTATGGGATCACGCGCAGCGAGCAGATCTGGTTGATGATTGGCATTACTCAGGAGCAAGCCGGAGGAAGCAAGGTTGAAAGAGTTAATCGCACGCAGTCTTAAATATCAAAATGGCAAGGTTCAAGTGCTGGACCAGTATCTGCTGCCACACCAGGAAACATGGCATCACTGCGAAAATGTGGAGCAGATGAAGTCGCTGATCTTAGCGCTTAAAGTTCGCGGGGCACCTTTGATTGGCCTGGCGGCCAGCTTGCTGGTGGCTTATCTGGCAGAGCAGGGCAGCAGCAAAGCGCAATTGAACGACGCCATTGATGAATTGACCGCTACGCGTCCGACCGCAGTGAACCTGATGCATTGTATGGCCAGACTGCGTGAAGCGCTGCAACAGCCTGATTATGCGCAGGCCGTGGTTGCTGAGGCGGAGCGTCTGTTTGAGGAAGACTGCGCCTTGTGTGAGCGGATGGCCACATTCGGAGCTGAGCTGGTTGAATCCGGAGACAATATTCTTACTCACTGTAACACCGGGGCCCTGGCTACCGCAGGTGTCGGTACGGCACTAGGTGTTATCCATCATGCTGCCAGGCAGCACTCGAATATTCATATCTGGGTTGATGAAACCCGGCCTTTGTTGCAGGGGGGCGTCTGACGGCCTATGAGTTGGCTCAGTGGCAGATCCCCTATACGCTGATCTGCGACAATATGGCAGCCAGCCTGATGGCAGCGGGCAAAGTCGATAAGATTTTCGTCGGCGCAGATCGCATTGCCGTTAACGGCGATTTTGCTAATAAGGTGGGGACTTATAACCTGGCTGTACTGGCGCATTTTCATCAGATCCCCTTCTATGTTGTCGCACCAGTGACGACGCTGGACAGCAGCTGTGCATCCGGGCAGGACATTCCTATTGAACAGCGTGCAAAGACAGAAGTCACCGGAGTGAGTGGCAGTTTTGGCAGCTGCCAGTGGGCACCGGAGCAGGCAAAAGTATACAACCCTGCCTTTGACGTCACGCCTGCTGCGTTAATCACGGCCTGGGTACTCGATACTGGGGTATTTTACCCGCAACAGGTTGCAGCTGGAGTATTGGGCACGGTATGAGAAAACCCGTGCCATAAAGGCGTTTTAATCCAGTAACGGAAAGCGCTCTGCAATTGGGCTGTCGGTACTTTGTGCCACCCAGCCCTGTTCATTGTTGAATAGCCGGATCGCCGTAAACTCAGGATCGCTGCCCATATCAAACCAGTGAGGTGTATTGGCAGGGACTGAGATCAGGTCGCCCTGCTGACACAGCACCTGGTAAACCCGTTCGCCAATATGCAGGCAGAATAGCCCCTGTCCCTGCACAAAGAAGCGGACTTCATCCTCGCTATGCGTATGTTCAAAGAGAAACTTTTGACGCAGTGAGGCTGCGTCTGGGTGACCTTTGGGTAAGGAGATCACATCTACCGTTTGATATCCATCTTGTGCTATTAGTCGAGCGATATCGGCCTGATAAGCCTCAAGAATATCGTCATGAGAGGCGGCCTGAGTAACATCATAAGCGGCCTGCCATTGTTCAAAGCGTACGCCTACTTCACTAAGCCGGGCAGCTATCTGGTCGTGTGCATCACTCTGGAACTCAAATTTATTCGGGTACTGATCGTGGAAAACGCTCAACTGGCTCATAACGACTCCTGTGCGTGATAGTGGCTGAAATCTTCGATATATTTGTGTTGTTGTGCGCGTGGCTGTGCATCGCGCCACAGCTGCAACGTTTGCATACCGGCTGCTTTGGCGGCATCCAGTTCGGCCACCACATCACTCAGAAAGAGGATTTCGTGCGCCGCAAAAGACATCTGACTGACAATGGTTTGATAGGCTTCGGGCTGTTGTTTGGCGCCCACCCGGGTATCAAAATAGCCACTGAACATAGGTCGCATATCGCCATAGTCTGAATGCGCAAACAGCAGTTGTTGAGCTTGCACTGAACCGGATGAATACACATAGAGGGCTTTTCCTGCGTCATGCTCAGCGCACAAAAACTCGTAGGCATCCGGATATATATGGCCGGTAAAGTCGCCGTTATGATAACCATGCTGCCAGATCATGCCCTGTAATTGCTTCAGCGGGGTGATTTTTTTATCTTCGGCGATCCAGTTAAGTAGCGCCTGAATAACCTGCTCCAGCGAAGCGTGTGGCTCGCCCAGCTCAGCGCGTACGGCATCCAGTTGTGCACTGACTTCGGGTTGTTGCGCATGCTGAGTGACGAAATCTGCCAGATTGTTCGCGGCATAGGGAAACAAGATCTCTTTAACGAAAGAGATACGCGTAATGGTGCCTTCAATGTCGATCAGAATTGCTTTAATCATCCGTTTTTTTCCAGTTGTCGGCGCGTCAGTTCGCAGTTAAACAAAAATTCCAGCGCCTCGATATGGCGGCGGGTTTCGGTGATATCGGCACCCATGGCATACAACCCATGCCCGCGGATCAGCACGCCGTGTTGGATAGGCGTATGGCAATGATAATCGGCCACCCTGGTTGCCAGAGCGGGAATATCCTGATCGTTATCGAATACCGGAATGGCCAGAGTTTCCAGGTGGCTGGTAAAGCCATGCAGGGCTTTTTGCATTTCATACCCTGTGATGTCCAGGCTGTGCCCTGTTGTCAGGCGTGACAACACCGTGGCGGCAACTGAGTGGGTATGCAAGATACAGTGCGTGCGAGGGCTGAGTGCATATAGCGCAAGGTGCAGCTCGGTTTCGGCCGAGGGGTTACCAGTGCCGGTTGTCTGTGTACCCTCGGTGTCGAATTCCAGAAAATGTTCAGGTTGTAATGCGCCCTTGTCATGACCACTGGCCGTGACAACAAAGCCTTGCTCTGTTCTAATGGAGAAATTGCCTCCGGTTGCCGGTACCCAGCCCTGTTCGCTGAGCCAGCGTCCGGCTTCTATCAGGGCATGTTTTGCTTGTGCTGATTGCATACGCTTACCTCTCACGAGTAATATCGTGGATAATTTTAGACGGCTATACTTCTATTTGCAGCAATGATAGCATCGCTTGGGCCGTTACACCACACGCAAACGAGGACTTGGCCGTGGAAAGTAAATTACCTCATGTAGGCACCAGTATTTTTTCAAAAATGACCGCGCTGGCCAATCAGCATGGTGCACTCAATTTGTCTCAGGGTTTTCCTGAATTTGATGCGCCTGAGCGGCTCAAACTCAGACTGGCCCAATATGCTCAGGCTAGTATGAATCAGTATGCGCCTTCGCCTGGTATGCCGGCTTTACAACAGCAAATTGCTGCATTGGTTGAGCGCAAATACGGGGCCAAGGTCCAGGCTGCAGCTCAGGTGACCGTGACCGCTGGCGCCACAGAGGCACTGTTTGTGGCCATTCAGACGCTGGTGCGTCCGGGTGATGAAGTGATAGTGTTCGACCCAGCGTATGATTCTTATCATCCTGCCATTGAGCTGGCAGGCGGTACCAGTGTGCATATCGCGCTACGCTCCCCCGATTATCTGATTGACTGGCAACAGGTTGCAGCCGCTGTGACGACAAAAACGCGCGCGATTATTATCAATACACCGCATAACCCAAGTGCAAAAACGCTCAAGGCTGCGGACATAACAGCGCTAAAGGCGCTGCTGAATGAGCATGACCTGTATCTGATCAGCGATGAAGTGTATGAGCACATTACCTTTGATGCTCAGCCGCATATGAGTGCGCTGCGAGACCCTGACCTTGCAACCAGAGCTATGGTAGTGGCCAGCTTTGGAAAGACCTTTCATTGCACCGGCTGGAAGCTGGGATATTGTATTGCACCTGAGACGCTCAGTGATGAGTTTCGTAAGATCCATCAGTATGTCACCTTCTCTTGTTTTACCCCGGCACAGCTGGCGCTGGCTGATATGCTCAAAGAGGAACCGGAGCATGTCGATGCATTGTCTGATTTCTATCAGCATAAGCGCGATCTGCTGGTTGAGGCACTTCAGCCGGGACGATTTACCATTTTGCCCAGCGAAGGCAGCTACTTCTTGTTACTGGACTACAGCGCCATTTCGACACTGGATGATGTACGCTTTTGTGAATACCTGGTGGAGGAAGTCGGCGTTGCGGCGATCCCCCTCAGTGTATTCTACGCAGGCGGCAGTACCGATAAGGTGATCCGTCTGTGTTTTGCCAAAGAAGACAGTACCTTACAGGAGGCTGCGAAGCGTTTATGTCAACTTTAACCGTGGCGCTGGTGCAGCAGTCGATTGACTGGCTGGCACCTCAGAATAATTTTTCTCAGCTGGAAACTCAGCTGCAAGCTCAACAGGCTCAGTTGCACGGCTGTGATCTGATCATTTTGCCTGAAACCTTCGCAACGGGCTTTGCGTTGGCCGAACCTTGTGCAGAACCACCCCAGGAGGGGACAGCCCTGGCTTTTTTACAACAACAAGCGCAGCGCTGGCAGGCTGTTGTGGCGGGCAGCGTGCTGGTGATGCATGGTGACAAGAAAGCCAATCGTTTTTACTGGTGCTGGCCGGATGGCACTGTGCGCCACTATGATAAACGTCACTTGTTTTGCCTTGGCAAAGAAGGGGATTATGTCATTGCCGGAGAGGAGCGCGTGGTATTCGAGGTAAATGGCTTCAGGATCTTGCCGCAGGTGTGTTATGACCTGCGTTTCCCTGTATTTCAGCGTAATCGCAATGACTATGATGTGATGATCAATGTGGCCAACTGGCCTGCTGCACGACGTCGTATCTGGGACACGTTATTGCAAGCCAGAGCGATTGAAAATCAGTGTTATGTGCTGGGTTGTAACCGGGTTGGTGAGGATGGGTATGGCACAGCACATAATGGCGGGACAGCTGCATATGATTATACCGGCGCCTTATTGGCGGGTGTAGCGGATGATAAAGCCGATGTGCTGGTGGTCAGCCTGGACAAAACGTCGCTGGAGTCCTTTAAGCTGGGCTTTCCTGCGCACCTGGATGCGGACTCATTTTCCCTGCAATAAGAAACCAGGCACAGCGCGGTGAAGCCTAAACCGCGCTGCACATAAACTGGCTTACTTCATAGCGAGTTTAAGAGGCGTTATAGCTGTGGATCAGCAGCTCCTGTTCAGGTGACGCCAGAGCGTTCTGTTGACGCGCATTAACTTCAAAGTAACCAAGTAATTCACGCATCGCATTGGCCTGCTCCGACATTTGTCGTGCTGCCGCCATCGTCTCTTCCGTGATAGCTGAGTTTTCCTGAATTAAGTCCGTCAGGCGTTGTACCACGATATCCACTTCTTTGATTGACTGCTGCTGTGTGGTAGTCGACAGGTTGATTTTCACTATATTTTGGCTCACATCGGCAACGGCTTCGACTATTTGATCCAGCTTCTCGCCTGAATGATTAGCCAGCTGGGTGCCTTGTTCCACTTTCTCGTTACTGTTGGCAATGATCTCTTTGATTTGCTTGGCAGAAGCGGCACTGCGGCCCGCCAGCTCACGCACTTCGTTTGCAACCACTGCAAAACCCCGGCCATTTTCACCTGCCCGCGCTGCTTCTACGGCGGCATTGAGCGCCAGCAAGTTGGTCTGAAAAGCCAGCGCATCGATCACCGACACAATTTCATTAATGTCTTTGCTGGCCCGGTTCACCTCGCCGATCGCTGTTACTGTATCCTGTGACAGAGAGCCGCCTTCTTTGGCTATGGTTTCCGCATTACTTGCCAGTTCCACTGCTGTGCCCGATTGCTTGGCCACTAGAGTCAGTTCTTCAAGCATATGACTGGTACTGGCACTGGCTTCTTCCAGGTTAGCAGCCTGCTCTTCGGTACGCTGGCTGATCTCCGTGTTACTGGCAGCAATTTCGCCGGCACTCTGGGTCACCTGACCCGCCGCATATTGGATCCCTTCTATCACTTCAGTCAGCTTAGCGATGGTGGCATTAACATCACGTTGCAGTGTTTCAAATACGCCCTCATAGTGGCCATTGATCTGTTCATTCAGCTGTCCTTTGGCCAGCGCACCTAACACCCGGGTAACTTCATTGATGGCGTCAGATACTGTGGTTGTGGAGGCGTTAACGTCTTCTTTTAGCTGCAATAGTTGGCCCTGCAAATCGGACTCAATCTGAACGGTAAAGTCTCCCTGACTCATCGCCGACATGACGCTGGCCAGCTCTTCTATGACACGGCTGAGATTATTCACCGAATGGTTAATATCGCCTTTGAGTGTGTCCAGCTGACCACACATAGGTGAGTTGATAGTGCGGTCGAAGCGACCGTGGCTGATTGCCATCATGACCGATGAAATTTCGCTGATGGCCTCATCGACGCTGCATACCGAGACATTAATGTGTTCTTTTAACTCCCCAAGCTGCCCCTGGGCTGGTGTTGATACGGTTTGTTTGAAATCCCCCTCGCTGACGGCAGCCATAGTGTGACCGATGTCTTCTATAATGGCGGCGAGATTTTCCACGCTGGAGTTAGTGTCGTCTTTGAGCTCCTCAAGCTGGCCGCGTAGCGGTAACTCAAGACGTTGACTAAAGTCGCCCTGACGTAGTGCACTCATCATAGCGGCGAGCCCATCAACGGCCCCGGCAACACTGCTTACAGAGTTATTCACGCTCATTTTTAGTTGTTGCAGGCTGCCTTGCGCTTCTACCTGCACTTGCCCACGGAAGTGGCCTTGCTCCATCTCTGACATCACGCTAACAATTTCCGTCATGGTCGCATTGATGGAATGCATAGAAGTGTTGATATGTTGTTTGAGCGTTGCCAGGTCGCCACTCATGTCAGACTGGATCTGCTTGTCAAACTGGCCTTCTGACATTGCATGGATCACTTGCCCCACATCACTCAATGCCGTTTGCAGGCTTTGCGCACAGTCATTCGTGGCACGCTTCAGGGTATCCAGCTCCCCTTTACACGGCGCACTGATCCTGTCGTCAAATCGGCCTGCGGCCATGCGGTTCATTACTCGGTTTGTCTCTGAAATAGACAGCTGTAAAGCGTCCAGCAGGGAGTTAAATGCCTGGCCACAGCGACCAATTTCATCCAAAGTATTTATCTCAGTGCGTAAAGCGAAGTCTCCCTCTTGCTCCACTTTGCGAATGGTATTTACCAGCGCGTGAACCGGGCGAGTCAGAGTACGAGCGAACCAGAAAGCGGCAAGAATAATCATAATAATACAGACCGCAAGCACCATAAGTAGCTGGGTACGCAAAGTATTGATCGGTGCGAAGGCTTCGGCTTCATCGATTTCTGCCAGCAGAGCCCAACGTACGTTAAACACATCAACTGAGGTATAAGCCGACAATACAGGGTTGCCATTATAGTCGAGTACGACTTTCTGTCCTTGTTGTCCCTGCATGGCTAATTTGAATGCTTCGGTATTCACAGTGCCTTTTTCCGGATGGCGAAATGAGGCAGTTACTGAGTGATGAACCGGATCCAGATAAGAGTCTGAGCGCATCAGGCCTTCCGGACCAACCAAATAGGTTTCTCCGCTTTCTCCCAGCCCCTGACGTTCCGTCATTATGATATTCAGGGCGTCAATCGAGAGTTGGAAGATTAATGTGGCTGATACCTGACCATCAAAGACCAAGGGGGCTGCGACAAAACTCGCGGGAGCATTGTAAGAAGGCAAATACTGCTCATAATCAACAAACGCCATGTCACCTTCCTGACTTAATTCGCGGGCAGCGAGAAACGCTTTGGCAATATTGCTCTTTGAGTAAGGGCCGTAGAGCAGTGAGGTGGCAAAGTCGCTCTCTTTATAGACCGAATAGATAACATTGCCATTCAGGTTATCGACAATAAAAATATCATAAAACTCATAAACGTCGGCAATTTTAGTGAAAAACTCATGGTATTGCCTGTGCACTTGATCGTATGTGTCGTCAACAGGACTACTGAGCAGATTAAACTTTTCCCCCAGAGGATGCGGGTTCTCGGCCAGGTAACGGGTTTGCAAAGTGATCCCCTGAGGGGACAAGTCGTCTAGTAATATTGCCGGTGGTGCGGCTTGCTCATTGAGTGACTTAAAGCGTGGCGCAAATTGCTCGCGATAAAAGCGCGTCAGGCTGGCGGGTGTCGCAACGGCATCATCGACTTCGCCATAGGCCTGGATGAAGTCCCTGGCAGCTTGCTTGACATAGGGGTTTACCGCCAGCGATACCAGTTTATCCTGCACGCCATTGAAATGACGCTCAATGGCGCTTTCTTTGATTTCACCGACCGCCCCCAATTGAGCATAGACCTGTCGGGTCATGGCATCGGATGACTGCATCAGGGCCATAGTGATGATGATGGCGGTTGGGATCAGGGCGACCAAGAGAAAGGCCGAGATCAATTTTTGTGTCAGGTTAAGTGACTTAAATAAGTGGCTGAGATCAGACATGCTCCCTGCTCCTTGTATTAGCTGATATACCCGTGAGGCTGTGCTGTTGGCGCCTGTACACGCGGCCTCGCTGCGCCGCCATCATAGCATGAGCCTGACGACAGAGTATCCTATTCAGTGACACAGTTTAGAACAGTTCTCGACAATATCCAGCGTGCGGAGCGGGACAAGTTGAGGCATGTAAAGCGTTGTTGGCAGAAGATAAATGCGCAGATGGAGAGATAGGCGAAAAAAAAGCAGCCTTTCGGCTGCTTTAGCAATGAAATGATCTGGTTTTAATGTTTCCAGTGATATTTATGTGCTTTTTCTTCCATATATACTTCCGTTGCCGGATGCATTGGCGTTTTACTGCCGTTTTCGAAGAACAGCGGCTGACGCTTCACATTATAGTTACCCGTTTCGTTCATTGTCGCAGCATCATAGATACGACCATTCAGAACGGTATAAGCAACTTTTTCTGATTCGCGGATGTCGTTCAGTACGTCACCATCGATGATCACTAAGTCGGCCAGTTTGCCTTTTTCAATGGTACCAATGTCGTGGTCCATAGCCAGATATTTGGCACCATCGATGGTACCACTACGCAGCGCTTCCCATGGCGTAAAGCCACCTTGCGCCATTGACCACAGCTCCCAGTGTGCACCCAGGCCTTCGCGCTGACCGTGTGCACCAATGTGTACCGTTACGCCCTTATCACGCAGTTGTTTCGCGGATTTTGCTGCATTGATATGGTTGTAGTGGTGTTCTGGGGCCTTTTCACGGCGCACTGAACGCGGATTAAGAATGTAGTCTGGAACAAAGCTGGCCAGACGTTCGTTCTTCCATACATCTGTGGTGTCATAGAAGTAATCTTCTCCCTTGATACCACCGTAGGCCACATTAAACGTTGGTGTGAAACCGGCTTTGGTCTGGCTCCACATTTGCGTGACGTCGGAATAGATGTTCGGGATCGGCAGGGCATGCTCAAGACCGGTATGGCCGTCGATGATCATATTCATGTTCTGCTGGAACTTAGAACCGCCTTCCGGTACCACCATAATTTCCATTTGCTTGGCAGCTTCGAGCACTTGCTGACGCGTATCGCGACGCGGGTGGTTATAACTCTTCACTGTGATAGCACCCGCATCTTTGAGACGCTTGACGTGGAATTGCGCATCTTCCAGGTTGCTGATAGGGGTTTTATAACCCGGTGCATTACCTGCGTAAAGAATGCGACCTACGGAGTAAATACGCGGTGCGACGGTCAAACCGGCACGCTGTAATTCAGCCATAGAGAAAACTTCGTTCGAGTCATTGGATGGATCATGAATCGTGGTAACACCAAAACTGACGTTGGATAGCTGATTCCAGTTTTGTTCCGGTTGCAGGTTATGGCTGCCGTAGCTGCCGTGGGCGTGTGCATCTACCAGACCTGGGATCACAGTTTGGCCAGTGATATCGATCACTTTGGCTTTACTTGGGATCTCAATATCGGCACGAGTGCCCACCGCAATAATGCGGTTTTCTTCAATCAGTACCACCCCATCTTCGATGATTTCTTGCTGCTCGTCTGCGTTACGCATAGTCACAACTTTACCACCAACCAGGGCCAATATACCTTCTGGCTTGTCGGCCTTTTTCTCAAAGCTCAGATCAATGCCTTGCGCCGTCAGTTCTGCCGGCTCGGCTGCTGCGCCTTTTAAGAACGCAAAGGTATCTGTGAGCTTACGCTGATACAAAGTAGGACCAAAAGCCCAGGTTAACGCACTGCTGTCTGCTTTCCAGTTCAGGAAGTCACCAGAATATTTTGATACTTGTTGTACCGGGAACGACTTAGTCCCTTTATTAATAGACAGGGTTTTACCTGTGCTGGTAAATGGTGCCACAAAGGTATTGAAGTTTTCGATGAAGGCAACATAGTGACCATCAGGAGAAACGCGGTAGTCAAAAATGTAGTCGCCTTTGAAGTGTGAACGCTCTTTTTCACCACTGAGGTCAACAGATTTCAGTTCACGGTGTGTACCATCGCTCATGACGCTGAAATAGATACGATCTTTTTCTGCGCCGAAGTGTGGGTTGTCACCATGTTTGATGATGCGCTTGGCTTCGCCACCTTTGGCACTGGTCAGGTATATACCCGGTTCCATCGACCAGTCACCGCTGAGCAGGTAGCCCCCAGTCACTTTGCGATACAAGACATGTTTACCATCTGGTGAAAAGCTCGGGTTGATATAGTGACCTGGATCTTGGGTGATCACTCGGCCTGTGCCGCCACTGGCTGACACTATGCGTACAGCACCTAAGTCCTGATCATCCCAGCTGGTGTATACGATGTATTTGCCATCACGTGAGAAGCTTGGGTAGAACTCAAAGTGGTCGTTTTGCTTTGTTACACGGCGTACTTTACCTGAAGCGATGTCTTTGGTGTACAAATGACCCAATGCCTGAAACAGCGCCGTTTTACCATCCGGAGAAATCTGTGACCAGCGCGCCAGCTTGACTTTGAAAGCATCCGGTGCCACGTCGACAGCAAATTTAAGCGCAGGTGTGATTTCTTTCTCAGCAACAACACGAGTTGGGATCACTTTGGCTTGTTTACTGGCAATGTCGACTTTATGGAATACGCCGCCCGCCCAGAAAACTAAGGCTTTGCCATCCGGTGTATAGGCAAATGCCGGGGTGTTACCTTGTGCACCATTGGCTTCTTGCAAGTCACGGTCCAGGCCGGCAAAGATCTCAGTTTCGATACCTGATTTCAGATCTTTAATATACAAGGCGCTTTGCATGACCTTGCCATTTTCAATACGCTTAACGAACGCCAATGATTTACCGTCCGGGCTCGGTGTTGGACGAATTGCGCCGCCGGAGCCACGGATCACGGTTTCTTCTTCACCGGTGGCCAGATCCCATGAGCGGATCTCGAACACGGACCCCAGAGCATTTTTGTTGTATTCCCAGGTGACACCAGGTGTGGCATCGACTGAGTAATACAGTTTCTTGCCATCGGTTGAGAAAGCGGGTTCAGCGATGTTTTTCTGCGACTTAGCACCATGTAAACGATCTCTTACCACCACACCTTTACCACCTGAGATATGGTACATGCGGATTGAACCACCCGGAATCGTACGACCCGTTACCTGACCTTGCTTAACCGCGATGTACTGACCATCTGGTGACCAAGCGGGGTTATGTAGTAGGTTATGAGACTCATCAGAGACTTTGCGCATGTTGTCGCCGTTGACGTCCATCACCCACAGGTTCTCTGCCCCTTCACGGTCCGAGATAAAGGCGATTTTTGTGCCATCGGGAGAGAATTTTGGCTGGAAGTTCCAGGCTCTGTCACTGGTGATCGCTGTGGCTTTACCACCGCTCATTGGCATTACATAAATGTCACCCAACATGTCAAAAATAATTGATTTACCATCCGGGCTGACATCCAGGTTACTCCAGGTAGTCTCGTTGGTGTCTATGGTGATGGTTTGCTTGTCACCCGGAGGAGTCAGTACGTTCCACTCTTTAGTACTGGCTTGTTCAGCTTTATCTGTGGTTGCCGCCACTGAGGGCGTGCTGAGGCCGATCATGGCCGCACCGATGGCAATGGCCAGCGGTGATTTAAGTAGTGTCATAATGAAATTTCCTTCAGATTTCTTGTTATTTGGGTAGCACAGCACCCTGTGTCAGCTAGAATGACTAACTTTTCCCATAAAGTCGACATTCTGGCGATAAAAGTAATGCTTTGCGCGTTTGCATGAAGCTACTTAGTTGAGCGTGTGATGACGCACATACTGCAGGTAGGCTTCCAGGCTTTGCTGCCATAACACCATGGCATCCGATAGCTCTTCATCGCAGCGTTTCTTATCCAAAAGCCTGCGCTCGATTTTTTTGAGCATTAAGCCATAGCGATTAAAGCCAAGCTGGAGCGCGGTGCTGGCCTGGCGATGTAATAGTTTAATACACTGCTGATCATCTTCATCCAACAGTTGCTGGATGTGACGCAGTTTAGTCCGGGCAGATAAAACAAATTCGTTATAGATGGATGAGACTTCATCTTCGCTGAAGCCGCTGAGTGAGCCTACCGCGCTTTCATCATAGAGGGTATCGCTTAGTTCGACGCTGATATCTGGCTTCTGCGCTTTTTGCGAATTACTGATGGCCTGGCGCAGCTTATCTTGTTTGATCGGTTTACCCACTACATCACGGATCCCCAGAGCCAGATACTCTTTGATTTCTTCCGGGCTGAGGCTGGCAGTAAAGGCCAAAAATGGCGTGCGTCGATTCTTATGTTCAATATTTTTAAGCCGTTTAAGTACCTCCTGACCGGTTAAATCAGGCAAGTTCATATCCAACAGGACAACGTCAAAGGCATGTTCGGTAAGCTGTTCAATGGCACTTTCACCATCGTTGGCCAGTTTTATCCTATGTTCGTCACTGGCCATAAATTCAATAGCAATCTTTCGATTTAAATCCAAGTCTTCGACCAGTAAAATGTCCAGGCCGGTGGCATAGTCGACATTGTGATGGCGCTTTTCGACCAGGCTGAGTTCTCCGACCGTCAGGGTTAAATCAAAGCTAAAAGAGCTGCCTTTATCCAACTCGCTGAGAATTTCCAGTTGGCTGCCCATTTTATCCAGCAGACGTGCAGTGATGGCCAGTCCAAGCCCGGTGCCTCCTTTTGTTTTGCCGGCACTGCTTTGTACATAGGGCTCGGTGAGTTTCTCGATGTCTTCTTCTTCAATGCCGGGGCCGGTATCTATCACACTGAAACGCACTCTGTGAGCCATATTGCCTTCTTTGATCATTTCAACACAGACCTTTACTTCACCCTGATCGGTAAACTTGATGGCGTTACCCACCAGGTTTAACAGGATCTGGCGAAGTTTTTGCTGATCACAGTAGTAGCAAACTTGTTCTGGCATATCGTATACCAGTGTAAACGTCAGCCCGCGCTGCTCTGCCATAGGTGTCATCAGCAGGCACAGGTTGTTGAGCCAGCTTTTAAATTCAATGTCTTCGGCGGCCAATACTTCGTCGCTTTGCTCCAGGCTGGCGTAATCAAGCACTTTATCGATAAGGAGGTTAAGAGATTCCGCTGAATTAATAATGGCTTCGCAGTATGCCTTGCTGGCCTGGTCCCCAATGCGATTGAGTACCAGCTGAGCGCTACCGAGTATGCCATTGAGTGGGGTGCGGATCTCATGACTGACCGTGGACAGGAATAAACCTCGGATCTCCAGGTCTTGCTGTGCTTTTTCGGTCAGGCGGTTAAGATTATGTTCGCGTCGTTCATTACACAAAATAGCCATACCGGTGGCATAAAAGATGGGTGCCAGTACGCCATTAAAAAAGAGGGTAATGGTAAACCAGGGGCTGTCGAACAAGTTACCATGGTGAATATCCCCCATGAGCAAGGTACGGCCGGTAAAGACACAAAGGATAAAGCTCAACACAATGAGATAAACAATGCTGCCGTTAGGGTATAACGGATGGGCATAGCGGACAAAGTAGTATAGCAACAGTAGTGCCTCAGCGATGTGCTGGAGGTCGGAGATCAGAATACGTTGCCTGAGACCCGGCGCTATGGCGCTGAAATAGACCAGAGCACAGAATAAAACGCCGGTGACGATTAGGTAAAATTGAAAAGCTTTATCGCGAACACCCAGAAACTGGCTGATCGCCCAGCAATGGAGTATGGATGCGGCAAACAAGAGGCCGTTAGCTATGCCTATCGTCTGCCACTGCTGAAAGTGGCTGTGCAGTGCAAAGCCGATGATACCGGCAAACAACACCATCGGATAAAAAATGTAGACCAGTGTGCCCGGGGTGTCTTTATTCGCACGCCATGTCAGATAGTTAAGAAGGGTCATCATGGCAGTCATGACGACGCTGGTAACATATAGAGTTTTAGGATCCAGCATGGTGCGCTCTAGCAATAAATGAACTTTGCTAGCATAAAAGGAAGAATAGGATCAGTAAAGCGATGCTAAGAGGTAAAATGTGCCGAGTTAGCCACGGCACATTCATAATGAGACGTAAACTAGCGGATTTCGTCTGGGATATTTTGTTGCGCCCAGGACAATAATTCAATCCTGTTACGGCATTTGGTTTTTCTGAATGCACTGTACAGGTGGGTTTTTACTGTGTGTGGGCTGATGTTCAGATCTTCCGCAATTTCTTTGTTCTTTGACCCTTTACTCATTAAGGTAATGATGGCCTTTTCACGCTTGGTGAGTTTAACCGGCTCAATATCACCTTCAGTCAGCTTGTGTAGTGCGTCTTTATTAAACTGCAGCATGCGGTTCAGTGCATTACACATAATCTCACGACGATACCAGAGCTGATCTTCCATCAGCAGGCGGATCCCTTTCATCAGTACATCCGCATTATCCGTGGTATAGAAGACGCCGCGGATACCACTGAGCAAAGCACGATTGGCCAGTTCAGGGTTTTCATCAAGATTAAACAACACAATGTCGCAGCTGACTTTTAGGTTTACAAGCTGCTCTTTTAACTTGCCCCAGGCATCATTGACAGCCGTTTCAATGAAGAGTAAACGAGTGTTCTCTGGTACTTCTGAAATATCGGTCCCAGTGATTACGTCCAACCCCTGAGTTTTCAGCAATGGTTGTAATACATTGACGCCTATGGTGTTAATAGGTTCTTTGTCTAGCAATAAAAATGCAGTACTGCTCATGTGGAAAACACTCTCATTCTGTCTGATTACGCAATGCTATCACGGGACTCAGACCTTTTGTATTAGAAATATCATCAATAAATAGATTGTTCTGCTATATATTGTGGCATTTCTGATCTTGTTGTCGGATTAAAGCCTTATAAAAAACAATAAGGCTTTGATATTTATGTTCTTATTTTTATATTTGCTAATATGTTAGTAAATTACATTCATTAACAAAGAATAATTTAGGCTACTACTTTTTTCTTATCTTGGTATGGGGGCCAGCCCATTTCTTTTCCTGCAAGTACATGTAAATGAATGTGGTAAACTGTTTGACCGCCATCATTGTTGCAGTTCATAACCGCACGATAGCCATCGTCTGCAAAGCCATGCTCTTTAGCAAGTTTAGCTGCTACCAAATACAAATGCCCAACCAGGTGTGCATTTTCTTCATTAATGTCATTCATGGTGGCGATCGGTGTTTTTGGGATCACCAGAACATGAAAGGGGGCTTGCGGATTGATGTCCTTAAACGCCAGGGCCAACTCATCTTCATACAGGATATCGGCGGGAATTTCCCGGTTAATTATCTTGGTAAAAATTGTTTCTTGGCTCATTATTTTTCCTTGTATACGAAAGTTTAGCTGATCAGCATAGCGTGCAAAGAGTAAGATACAAGCGAAAAGTGTTGTTCAGAGTTTAGTCACTCGACAAGCGGATACCAATCTCCGGTGAATGAGTGTTTTAGTCCGAACAGGACGCTCAATTACTCTGTGGCTATTTTAGGTTCACAGCTAAGTGTCAGCCACATTAACAACAAAATAAAGAGGAATTATGAAGAAAATACGCATTTTTTACTTTCTGTGCGTCAGCCTGTTGTGTGGGCATGTTATGGCGGCGCAGTTGCATTTTCCGGAAGAACTCTTGCCGCTACAGGTGGGGCAGCAAGAAATAGAGCATTCATTTTTTAACAAAGTGCGAGATCTGTCGCTGGCAGCAGGCAGACACCAGCTGCGTGTTAAATATACGGATCTATACGAGGTCGGGTATGACGATCATGAAGTGATAGAGTCAAAACCGTTCTGGGTTATCGTTGAGGTGACTGAACAGGGGGATTATCACGTTGAGTTTGAACGGGCCGATACACTTAAAGCTGCTAAGCAGTTTGCCAGGCAACCACAGCTGTGGCTGAAGGCGCCAGACGGGATACGCACACCAGTCAAGACGCTGACTCAACAACTGCGGATCCGCACTGTACCGCAGGCGGCTGAAAAGCTGAAAACGCCTGTGTTGAAGCCAGGCTATGAAGACTCTTTACCTGTCGAGCCGCCTGTGGCGCCTCAAGCTAGTAAACCTGCTTTGTCTGACGCTTTGCCTGCAGCACCTCAGGCTGGCAAACCTGACGCAGCGGCGATGCTGGAGTTCTGGTGGCAACAGGCGAGTCCGGCTCAGCGCGCAGCGTTTTTAGAAAAAGTACAGCCTCAATGAGGCTGTACTATTAAGGGTATCAATTAGTTAGCAAAGATGGCATCTATGGTGCCTTGTGCTAACGGGTGATAGCCCGGGCGTGCTTTTTGATAGACTTCATAGGCCCAGTCGCGTTTGCCGTTGGCAACCAGTGACTTGTACAAGCGGACAATGAGCTTACGACGGCCAATCCCGGTCAGGTGCTTATCAAGCGCAGGGTAAATAGCGTCATAGCCATTGCCAACTGCCAGCATAAACCAGGCGAAGGCCAGCTCGGCATTGGTTGAGTTGGTCAGACCAAACGCCTGGTCCAGGGCTGCCATTTTGTCCTGTGCCAGGTCGCGCGGCAGGTTATTGATAAAATGCAGCCACTCGTGCACCGTCCAGCTGGCGGTGGGAATGGCACTAAGCGTGCTGTTGCCAGCTAACCAGGCCTTTGTCGCGGCATCGACTTTATCAAATGCATCTGACGTAGGATTAGGCGCATCAGCCGGTAATCCCGGTTGGTGGATCCACTCATTGACCTTATCCATGCTGACAATGCCAGGATGTTTGTTGATGAGGTGTTTTTCTATATATTGAACAAACTCGGCGGTGGTCAGCGATTTAAACGCGTAGGCGTCAAAGTAGCCTTTCACAAAAGCATCAAACACTTTACGGCCAAATTTTTCTTCCAGGTATATCAGGAACAGCTGACCTTTAGTGTAAGGAACTGTGCTGAATGCATCGTCCGGATCGCGACCATTGAGGCGCAGGTTCAGGCGCGTATCTGGTGCGGGCAACTCCTCAACGACGGTGCGTAGTCTGGCGGAATCCAATGCTTGCTCCATGACTGCGCGCTCACGACCAAACACCTCTTCCATAATGCGGTTTTCAACATAAGAGGTAAAACCTTCGTTCAGCCACAGGTCTTCCCAGGTGGCATTGGTGACCAAGTTGCCCGACCAGGAATGCGCCAGCTCGTGGGCGATCAGGTTAACCAGGCTTTTGTCACCCGCAACAACGGTAGGTGTAATAAAGGATAAGCGTGGGTTTTCCATGCCACCAAACGGGAAGCTCGGCGGCAGCATCAGTAAGTCGTAGCGTCCCCAGGCATATTCGCCGTACATGGCGTTGGTTTTATCTATCATCGCCTGGGTGTCATTAAACTCTGCAACAGAGGCATCTAATATCTGTGGCTCGGCAAAGATGGCGGTTTGGTGCGACATCTCTTTATATTCGAGGTTACCGGCACCGATGGCGATAAGATATGGCGGGATGGCCTGCGGCATATCAAACCAATAGTCACCGTCTTTGATTAACGCACCGCTGTTATCCGCACTCATGACAGCGCGCACATCTTTAGGTGTGTTGACTCGTGCTGAATAGGTCACACGCATTGCAGGCGTATCCTGGACGGGGATCCAGCTGCGGGCATGGATAGCCTGAGACTGGCTGTACATAAAAGGATGTGACTTACTGGCGGTTTGCTCTGGCGTCAGCCATTGCAGACCGGATGCCTGTGGCAAGCTGTTGTAATAGATACGGGCTTTTTTCGCTTGTTGCTTAAAGCGGATAGTCAGTTTGGCGCCTTTCACATCATCGCGTTTAGCAAGGGTGAAAGAGGCAGGATACCATTTGCCGTTGCTGCCCTGGTACATCACCTTGTCTATTTCAAGGTCACGGGTATCCAGCACCAGGGTTCTGGCTTGTTTGTTTTGCCATGCCAGCGTGTGTTCCACAAAACCTTCCAGCTGTTTGTCTGCAAAGTCGACATCCAGATCCAGGTGAAGGTGTGTGCTGATCACGTCGTTGAGGTTGGCATAGGTGTGTTCGTCCACCGCCTGAGCACTCAGGGCGGTGTGTGACAGGCCTGCTAAGGCAAGACCAAAGGTTAGGGCAGAAAGTTTCATTATTATCCTTGCTCATGATGTGAGTAGAGCCGTTGTTATACCACTTAAGTGCCAAAATGACACCTTGATGCGCCAGAGCCAAGGATAGGCTACACTAGCGGCAATTTTGCATTTGTTACAGGGTTCGGGTGTGCAGTCATTGCAGTCATTACACACATTCTCGCTACCGGCGTCATGCAGCTCCTTGCTGCGTATAACGGATCCGGCGCAGCTTTACGACCACGATTTTAGTACGCCATTTTATATTTTAGGTGAGGGCAGTAACAGTGTTTTCCTGGACGATTATGCGGGCACAGTGATCCAAATGGCCAATCGTGGTGTGGCAATCGAAGAGCAAGCCAGTCACTACATTGTGCGTGCTGCAGCCGGTGAATCCTGGCATGCACTGGTGATGCATCTGCTGGCACAAGGGATTGGCGGGCTTGAGAACTTAGTCTTGATCCCGGGCACCTTGGGGGCGGCACCGATCCAGAATATCGGCGCTTATGGTGTGGAACTGGCCGATGTGTTGTATCAGGTGCAGGGCTTTGATATTGCCAGTCGAACCATGCAAATCCTGGATAAATCGGCCTGCGAGCTTGGCTATCGCGACTCTGTGTTTAAACATGCTCTGAAAGACCGCTTTATTATTACTGAAGTGACACTGCATTTACCCAAGCAGTGGCAACCTGTACTGAGCTATGGCCCGTTAAAAACACTCTGCCATGAGACGGTGACCCCTCAGGCGGTTGCTGAACAAGTCATGGCAACCCGGCGCAGTAAATTGCCTGACCCTCAGGTGCTGGCAAACGCCGGGAGCTTTTTTAAAAATCCGGTGGTCGACAAAGCGCAAGCCGATGCCTTAGCCAGTCGTTATCCCGATATGCCCAGTTACCCGGTCGATGCACAGCATTGCAAACTGGCCGCTGGCTGGCTCATTGAGCGCGCCGGGCTCAAAGGCTATCAACAGGGTGGGATCAGGGTGTATGAGCGTCAGGCCTTGGTGCTGGTCAATGAAGGCCACAGCAGAGGTGAGGACCTTAAAGCGATGATCAGTCATATTCAGCACACCATACTTACCAAGTTTGACATTGTGCTGGAGCATGAGGTCAGACTGATAGGCCCGCAGGGGGAAATTACAATACAGGAAGCGCACTATGGTTAAAGCACCCGATGGCAACAAGCTGGCCATTTTACATGCCCTGAAGTGCGGCGAATTTGTTTCCGGGCAGGCACTGGGCGAACAGCTGGGGATCAGCCGGGCGGCGGTGTCTAAGCATATTAAGTCTCTGCAACAGATGGGCATTGATATCTTCAAGGTGACGGGCAAAGGCTATCGACTCAATAACAGCCTGCCTTTATTAGCAGAGGCGGAGATCCGTCAGAGCTGGACGCAGCTCAGCGATACGCCGTGTCAGATAGAAGTACATTCTATTATTGATTCGACCAATAGCGAGCTGATGCGTCGTATTCAGGCTCACCAGTCTATTCCCAAGGGGCAAGTGCTGGTTGCAGAAATGCAGCAGGCCGGGCGAGGCCGGCGTGGCCGTCAGTGGCAGTCACCATTTGGTGCCAACTTATATTACAGCTGTTACTGGCAGCTGGATGAGGGTATGCAGGCTGCCATGGGGTTGTCGATTGCCGTCGGGTTGGCGGTACATGATGCACTCAACGCCTTGTTTGATTTGGATGTGCAATTGAAGTGGCCAAACGATGTCTATCTGAATGAACAAAAGCTGGCGGGCATCTTGGTTGAACTGGACGGTCAGGTTGAAGGCCCCTGCCATCTGGTAATTGGTATAGGGCTGAATGTGGCGATGCCAGACAGCGCTGCCGGGAAAATCGATCAGGCTTGGACCGATCTCAGTCAGCACGTTAACACAGTGAACAAAAATCAGCTGGTGGCCGTGCTGACTTTGTGTCTGCAAAAGCGCTTGGAGATTTATCAGCGCCATGGGTTGAGTGTGATGACAGAGCAATGGAATGCCCTGAATGTGCATCGTCAACAAGTCGTGACGCTGACTACAGGACAAAAACAATGGCGGGGCATTTGTGAAGGCATAGACTCGCAAGGTGGTTTGGTGCTGCGTCAGGATGGTGAGCTTAAAACCTATTACGGCGGCGAAATCTCTGTGCGTAAGGAGGTATTATGAAGCTGCTGGTAGATGTAGGCAACACGGCACTGAAGACGGCGACGTTGGCAGGAGGCGTCATCTCCTTAGTGGCTGAAGCAGACATTCCCTGGTCAGAGATAGAAGAAGTACTGATTGCACAGGTGGGCAAGGGGGAGCTGGTCGCACCGCTCATTGAGCGTGCGCAGCAATTGGCTATTCCACATTATCATGCCAAGACCAGTGCAATATTGGGCGGGTTAACTTGCGCTTATCCGCAATTTGAGAACTTAGGAGTCGATCGCTGGCTGACGGTGGTGGCCTGTTATCATCTTTATCCGCAACAAAGCTGTGTGATACTCGATTGTGGCACTGCCAGCAAAATAGATGTGCTGAATAAAGACGGGCACCATTTGGGCGGCTGGATCTTGCCCGGCCTGGATATGATGATCAGCAGTCTGGTCAGCAACACTCAGAAAGTTTTCAGTGATGACACCAGTTTGTTTTTGCCTGAGCTGGGTACCAATACTCCCAATGCGGTCAAAAATGGTGCCCTGGTCGCAACCCTGGGGGCACTGGAATACTATTTGAGCCAATCTGACGACAACCCTGTGATTGTTTGTGCTGGGGGATATGGCGAATTAATGCAACAACATTTAATGCGCCCCTGTGTGTACAACGATATTTTAGTGCTGCAAGGCCTGATGTACTGGCGTAAATATCAGCAGTTTGCATAATAATTTGCCTGCAATACAGGTTTTTGCTGTAAATGTGACCATTTAAACAATTATCTGTGATTTTTTTTGATTTGGGTGTTGCATAGTCCCGGTCATTCCTCTAATATCTCGCCCCGTACTAAAGCAGTGCCGACTTAGCTCAGTTGGTAGAGCAACTGACTTGTAATCAGTAGGTCATCCGTTCGACTCGGATAGTCGGCACCAGTTTTTAAACAGCAACGCTTTAGACAAGAATTTTTTGACGTGGAGGGGTTCCCGAGCGGCCAAAGGGATCAGACTGTAAATCTGACGGCACTGCCTTCGCTGGTTCGAATCCAGCCCCCTCCACCACTTTATTCTTGACGGTTAGAGGTAGTTAAGAACAGGTTCCTAAAGCGGGCATCGTATAATGGCTATTACCTCAGCCTTCCAAGCTGATGATGCGGGTTCGATTCCCGCTGCCCGCTCCAGTTTTCTGGTGTGCTGATATAGCTCAGTTGGTAGAGCGCACCCTTGGTAAGGGTGAGGTCGGCAGTTCAAATCTGCCTATCAGCACCAGTCTTCGGATCTTCCTAAATACTTCCTTTGATTTGTCATAAAAACATTTATAATTGTACTTAATAATTTTAGTCTGCCGCCGTTGTGGCGTGTGGATTATTTTTATATGTAATCTAGATACACAAAACTTATAGGTTCCGTCATGGCAAAAGAAAAGTTTGAACGTTCGAAACCGCACGTTAACGTTGGTACTATCGGCCACGTTGACCACGGTAAAACTACCCTAACTGCAGCAATCACTAACGTACTTGCAAAAGTATACGGTGGTGAAGCGAAAGACTTCGCATCAATCGATAACGCTCCAGAAGAGCGTGAGCGTGGTATCACAATCTCAACTTCACACGTTGAGTATGACACTCCAACTCGCCACTACGCGCACGTTGACTGTCCTGGACACGCTGACTACGTTAAAAACATGATCACTGGTGCTGCTCAGATGGACGGCGCGATCCTGGTAGTTGCTGCAACTGACGGTCCTATGCCTCAAACACGTGAGCACATCCTACTTTCTCGTCAGGTTGGTGTACCTTACATCATCGTATTCATGAACAAATGTGACATGGTTGACGACGAAGAGCTACTAGAGCTAGTAGAGATGGAAGTTCGTGAACTTCTTTCTGAGTACGACTTCCCAGGTGATGACCTGCCTCTAATCCAGGGTTCTGCTCTTAAAGCGCTTGAAGGCGAGAAAGAGTGGGAAGACAAGATCGTTGAGCTTGCAGAAGCACTAGATTCTTACATCCCAGAGCCAGAGCGTGACATCGATAAGCCGTTCATCATGCCTATCGAAGACGTATTCTCAATCCAGGGTCGTGGTACAGTTGTAACTGGCCGTGTTGAAGCTGGTATCATCAACGTGAACGACGAAGTTGAAATCGTAGGTATCAAAGAAACTACGAAGACAACTTGTACAGGTGTTGAAATGTTCCGTAAGCTGCTTGACGAAGGTCGTGCAGGTGAGAACATCGGTGCCCTTCTACGTGGTACTAAGCG
Organism: Pseudoalteromonas sp. R3; assembly: GCF_004014715.1. Classification (NCBI taxonomy): domain Bacteria; kingdom Pseudomonadati; phylum Pseudomonadota; class Gammaproteobacteria; order Alteromonadales; family Pseudoalteromonadaceae; genus Pseudoalteromonas; species Pseudoalteromonas sp. R3. Next base: position 4,277,363 of record NZ_CP034835.1, on the reverse strand, counting down.
TGATGAAGTTGAGCGTGGTCAAGTTCTTGCTAAGCCTGGTTCAATCACTCCGCACACTAAGTTCACTTCAGAAGTATACGTACTGTCTAAAGATGAAGGTGGTCGTCACACTCCATTCTTCAAAGGCTACCGTCCACAGTTCTACTTCCGTACAACTGACGTAACTGGTAACGTTGAGCTGCCAGAAGGCGTTGAAATGGTAATGCCTGGTGACAACATCAAGATGACTGTTGAGCTGATCTGCCCAATCGCGATGGACGAAGGTCTACGTTTCGCGATCCGTGAAGGTGGCCGTACAGTTGGTGCTGGTGTTGTAGCTACAATCGTAGAATAATCTACAGATTGCAGTAACACTGTGAAAAAGGTCGCTCAGGCGGCCTTTTTTAATGCCTGAAATATGGCGATGGAAAATGCGGTGTGGAAGTACATCCATGTAGCGACGCCCATCGCGCATCCGTGCGCTCACCTCCTCGTGCTGCGAAGCGGTGCTTCGTTCACTCGTCGCCCTTGCGCAAAGGAAATGTCAGTGCAAGCACTGTGTCATTACCCTTTGCACGATAGGTGGCTCTCTCTACAAGGTAATGTTGGTGCTTGTAGCTACAATCGTAGAATAATTTCTAGATTGCAGTAACACTGTGAAAAAGGTCGCTCAGGCGGCCTTTTTTAATGCCTGAAATATGAGAATGGATAATTTAGTGTGGAAATACATCCATGTAGCCACGCCCATCGGGCATCCTTACGCTCTTCGAGCCAGCGTAGCTGTTCAAAAGTATTCTGGGTATTTTTGTCGTTCATTCGTCGCCCTTGCGCGAAGTAAATGCCAGTGCAAGCACTGTGTTATTATATAGTTAATGGTGGTAGATAATTACACTGCAAGTAATGGAGAAGAGAGTAGATAAATACTAATAATCAGTTAGGTGTTATTCATGTATAGCCGCAAAGTTATTCGAATAATGTTGTTGATTCTAATTTTTTGAGTATTTTTATTCTCAGCGATTACAAGTAAATTGAGCGTGTAACGGATATGAACATAAAATATATTCGCACCGATTTGCTTTGATTGATAGCTGTTCAAAAATTTAGTTTTCCTGAATGTATAGTGAACATTTTGATTGACAGTTTTGTGCCTATGTATATAATTTGGGAGGTTTTTTTAATATAAAGATAAATGGAAATGAAATACTCAATTATCCCTGCTGCTGCACTAGTTATGTTGTCTGGCTGTGCAAGTATTATGACTTCTGATGTACAAACTATTCAGGTAACTACCAACACTGGTAAAGTTGTTGAAGTGAGTGCTGATGGCAATCAATCTAGTACACCTGGTAGCATTCAGGTACTGAGAGACGGTCAGGACAAAGTGATCAGAACAACCGCAGCGGGCTGTGCAGCGGAAACACCAGTTAAGAAAGAAGTAACCCCTGTCTTTTTCGGTAATGTCATTATTGGTGGTCTGTTTGGCTCAACCACCGATGCATCTACTGGTAAAATGTGGGACTATGCGGATAGCGTAGAAATCCAGTGTGATAACTAAGCTGTAGCATAAGTATGAAACAAATAATAAGCTGTTTTATAACAGCTTTTTTTTTATTCTCTGCCCCGGCTGTTGCGAATACCACGGAGGCACTGGAGCATCTTGCCAATTCAAAACAGTGGCATCTGCTACTACATCTTGACAGTAATGGTGTGCCTCAGATAACAGACCCACATTTCATCCTATCCTCTCAATCTGACCACTTTTCAGCAAAAGCAGAATTAAATAAAACGTTGCTACTGATGGATGAGGACATCAATAGGGCCTACTGTCTGTTTCCTGCACGTGTGACTTTGATATCGCAAACCACCGGACGTATGCTCCCTGCTGATGCATTACAACATTGCCCAGAGTTAAAGCAATTTCTGGATTATGTTCCTTTCGACTCATTGACCCTGGTCTTTGCTTCAGAAGTCGTGACGTCTGCATCTAGTATGATGGGGCATATTTTTTTCAAAGCTGAGGGTAAAAACTACAAAGGAACGGATGTTGCTCACTCTTTGGCTTATTTCACAGAAATTACCACGTTCAATCCATTTAAACTGCTGGTTGAGAGTACTTATACTGGTATGCCCGGTTTCTTCTCAGTGCGCCCTTTTGCAAAAGATTTGATTAAGTACCGCGATATTGAACAGCGCAGTTTGTGGCAGTATAAACTTAAAGCAGAAGCTGAAAAACTATCTCTACTCCAATTGCATTTGTGGGAGCTTAAGGGCAAAGAGCTAGTGTATTATTTCCAGTCGTACAATTGCGCCACCATGACACTTGAACTGCTGGCACTGCTGAACAATGATATCCTTGCTGAAAAAGGCGGCATTGTGTCACCGCTCGATGTCGTCAAAGCGGCTAAAAAGCACCAACAAGTGGATACAATTAATGTCGATGCATCCGACTTATGGCTTGTGCATGCCATTTCCGATGAGTTACCTGCTCCTAACCTTGCCAGGTTGGATAGGTTGCTGGAAAAAAATCCAGCGGGAATGGCCCAAATGCCACTCTCCCCCCTTGAAAAAGAGTATCTGACGAAGTCGTTTAAGTACATTTCTGGACCTGAACTTACAGGGACTGCTTATGAACAGCTTCTTGAAGAAGTCGAACAACACCGGCTGAATCTCATGCATCATAAGATGCCGACTAAAGCGCCTCAAGATTCATCTTTCGATCTGCGTTATGCCAGACAAAGAAACGGTCATGATGTAGTGAAATTAGGTTGGTTGCCGGCAGGCCACTTTTTACAGAGTGATACCCGTCAGTACTTGTCTGAATCCGAGTTGCAAATGGGTTATACCGTACTGGCTTATGATGTTGATGCGCAAAGCTTTAGTCTGGACGAGTTAACGTTGTACAAAGCGCGTTCGCTGGCAGCCTCTTTGCCGGCCTTTTCACAATTATCATCGGAAGTTTACTTTGGTTATCGGCCGCATAAAACACACCAGCTAGAAGAAGAGTCGTTGCTTGAACTCTCAGGTCTTGCCGGCAAATCGTATCGGTTACATCGGGATGTATTGGGTTACTGGATGTTGGGTGGTGGTTTAACATCGGATGTGCGCCATACACGAGGTTATATCAAAGCCACAGCAGGATTGACTGCTGATGTATTGATTGACAGTAAGTTTACGATGGAGCTCGGTACAACCAGTGGTGCCGTTTCCCGGGCAAGTCGCAGTAACTATCTAAATACTTCCTTTAGCTGGTTTAAGACACAGGACAGCATGATCAACTTGTCTTATAAGCTAGAGCGCAGTAATGCGTTCGAAAACCATGAGGTGGGTATTCAGTTCGTTCAGCACTACTAATCGTGAGATGACTTTATTGTTGCTCTATTGTGTATCCAGTGCTTCACTTAACCGGTGACTAGTTTTTTTAATGGATATACCTATGGCATTAATTTCCCATAACAGGATTGGCGTCTTCTGCTGGGCTGAATTGTGTTCGAGCAACTGGCAGGAGGCAAAAGCTTTTTATACACAGCTGTTCGACTGGGGCTTTGATGACCAGCCAATTGGTGAAGGCGCGTATTACACCATGCTGCAAAAGCACGATGATGATATTGCTGCTATGTATCAGATGATGCCGCAACAAAAAGAAGCGGGTGCGCAAAGTCAGTGGCTTAGTTATATTGCGGTGGACAACGTGGATGAAATGGCTGAACGAGCCGTTGCACTTGGTGCAGAGATCATTGCGGGTCCCCATGATGTGCCTTCTGCTGGCAGGATGGTGATGCTGCAGGAGCCTGCCGAAGGGGCGCACTTCGCGCTTTGGCAAGCCATGGAGCATATTGGTTGTAAACGTGAACTGGAAGCCAATGTGCCCTATTGGCATGAGTTAGCAACACGTAATTGTCAAAAAAGCAGGGCGTTTTACAGCGCATTGTTAGGGTGGCAGGCGCAAGATAAACCTATGGAAGGGATGGACTATGTGTTGTTTAGCGCGCGCGATACGGTGGTTGCAGGCATGTTGCAGATGACCGAGGAATGGGGAGAAGAAATCCCTGCGCACTGGATGACCTACTTTGCTGTGCTGGACTGCGACGCCATGGCTGAGAAGGCCCGAGCGCTGGGTGGGCAAGTGTGTGTACCACCAACAGATATCCCCAGGTTGGCCGCTTTGCAGTGATCACGGATCCTCAGGGAGCGGTTTTTTCTATTATTCAGTCTGTTATGCATGATATTGAGCCCTAACTAGCAGTGGCCCGAGCACCTCTGGTATTCGGGCATTAGTCCAGTGAGATAAGTTGCCCCTGGCAGTGAGCAAAGGCATTTTGCAGTCGCGAGACGTAGCGTTTGAGCTGTCCGCTTTTTCTGATGGCTGTAATATGAGCACTGAGTTTTGCTACCAAAGCATGGTGTTTTTTGTGAACGTAGTGGTACACAGTAAAGGTACTCTTATCGGCGACTTTACTATACAGAGTCGACAAGCCAGACTCACACAATGAACCCAGGGCATACTTATTGGTAACCAGGATGCGATTGACGCGACCACGGCTCAGAGCCTGATAGGCAGAAATATTGTTTTGCACAGGATTGCAGTTGAGCTGGTGTTGCTCGCAATACCATGCGGTAATTAAGTTGCCGGAGATAATCGCCAAGTCGGTTTCAGCAGACAATTCACAGAACTTTGGCGCCGTGCATAGTAGCATGAGTCTGAGTTCACTTAGCGGTGCAGGCACAGCAATTAAATTCGAATAACGCGCACCAACTAATCCAACACGCCCGGCTTCTGCATCCAGTTTTCCATCGTTCACCAGCTGCAAGCCTCGTTCACTGGGCAGAAATTCAAACTCGGGGCGAATACCCACGGGGGCATATATCGCTGTGAACATTGCGGTAATTTGTTGTTGCCCCAGGCTGTATGACAGGGCCTCACTGACATTAATACGATAGGCGCTTGCTTGTGCCAAAGGCAGCCACAGCAGAGTAAGCATGAGCAGGTAGTTTGGCAAGAGTGTACTCCTTTAAATGGCATTCTTTAAAAGTAGCAGAACCTGATATGGCTGAAAGTATCCGTTGTAATCTATAGAATAGTCATCATACCAATGTGTGCAGATACCCAAATGAGGAGGAAGGTATGTCAAAACATGTGGTGATCACTGGGGCTAATCGCGGGATTGGCCTGGAATTATGCCGACACTACTTAGCTGTCGGCGATCGGGTCACGGCGGTAGTACGCCGTAGCTCCGAAGTATTACAGTCTTTAGATGTTACCGTTATTGACGGTATTGATGTTAGCGTGCCGGAAGATATCGAGACTTTATCGGCTGCGCTTGCTGGTCAGAGGATAGATATTCTGATTAATAATGCAGGTATTTTCCGTAATGAATCACTTGCCCAAATGGATTTTGCAGCGCTGGAGCAGCAACTTATGGTCAATGCCGTTGCACCGGTTCGGGTAACGCATGCGTTGCAGGGCAATCTGCTTGAAGGAAGTAAAGTGGCAATGATCACCAGTCGTATGGGCTCTATTGAAGACAATGGTTCGGGGGCTTATATTGGCTACCGTATGTCTAAGGCGGCCTTAAATGCGGCTGGTGTAAGCCTGGCACATGAGCTAAAACCCCGAGGAGTTGCGGTGGCGTTGCTCCACCCCGGGTTTGTGCAAACTGAAATGGTCAACTATGCCGGTGATATCTCGCCTTTGGAAGCGGCGCAACGCCTGGTTAAGCGCATTGATGAGCTGACGCTCGAGACCAGTGGGGGATTCTGGCACTCAAATGGTGATCGCCTGCCCTGGTAAGCGGGACATCTTTGATTAGCAAGTTGTGCTAAACTTGCCGCAGGTATTTGCATAAATGAGCTAACTTTCATGGAACTTCAAGAAAACACCCCACTAAACCTGCCTTTATTTAGACTGGACGATAATCTGGCCGAGCGAGATATGGAGCAACCAGACTTGACATTAGAAGTCATTCTGGATGCTAACCTTTTGGCGAATTTGTGCCAGAACCCAGCGCCTGAGCAAAGTGTCAGTATTCCACTTGAGAGTTATCAGATCAGCAATATTGAGCAACAAGTGGCTGAGGTTTTAAGCCATGGGCATCAAGCGCAGCTGCTACTCAACCATGGTCCGGTGCTGAGTGCCGTATTAAGTTGCGAAAGTCAGGCGATGTTTGTCTCTCCGCCCATGGAAATGATGCCCACGTTCGACCTGGGGCTGGATGATGAAGATGACGAAGAGGGCGCATAATGCGTAGTTCCGGCTGGATATTGGTTGGCATAGTCACCTTATTAAGTGGTTGCGTGGCATTGGGTGTCAACCACTACGACGACCTGTTTGGACCTCAGCAAACACAGCAGCGCATGCAACCCCAATCAGCGCAACAGGGCGCCACTTATCTGAGCGACATAAAACCGATACTGGATACGAGGTGTGTGGTTTGCCATGGTTGCTACGATGCCCCCTGCCAGCTCAAGCTGAGTTCACCTGAGGGTATTGATCGGGGAGTAAGTAAAACTCGTGTATACGATGGCACTCGTCTGCTGGCCGAGTCACCAACCCGTTTGCTGTTTGATGCGCAAACCACGGCCCAGTGGCGCGACAAGGGCTTTACGCCCATTCTTAATGAACGTGTGCAAACAGAGTATGCCAACCTCAACGGCAGTGTGTTGTACAACAGTTTATTGCTCAAACAGACTCAGCCATTTGCCCAGCAAGGGCTATTGCCGGATCACTACGATTTTTCATTGGACAGGGCACAAACCTGCCCGACCATGGACGAGTACCCTGAGTATGCTCAGGAGCAACCCCACGCAGGCATGCCTTATGGCTTGCCTGCGCTGACCAACAGTGAATTTGCCCAGCTTTCAGAGTGGATCAAGCAAGGCTCACCTATGAGTCAGATTGCGCCACCCAGTGACGCAGAGCAGGAGAACGTTGCGAAGTGGGAAAGCTTCTTAAATCAGGATGACAATAAAACCCGTCTTGCTGCCCGTTATATTTACGAACACTGGTATCTGGCACACATCTACTTTAATCGTCTGGATGCGCCTTCGTTTTTTACTCTGGTGCGTTCAAAGACGCCCCCAGGGGAACCCATTGAGCTGATTGCAACGGTCAGGCCATTCGATGACCCTAAAGTCTCACGGGTCTACTACAGGTTGATGCAGGTGCGCAGCTCCATTTTATCTAAAACTCATATGCCACTGGCACTGAATGACGATAAACTAGCCCGCTTACAGGCTCAGTTTATCCATAGTGAATATGAGGTAGCAAAGTTACCAGGTTATGCGCCTAAGCTGGCTGCCAATCCCTTTAAGGTATTTGCGGCAATCCCCGTCAAGTCACGTTATCAGTTTATGCTCGATGAGGCTGAGCTGATCGTTAAAGGCTTCATTAAGGGCCCGGTGTGTCGCGGCCAGATAGCGCTGAACGTGATCAATGACCATTTCTGGGTCGCCTTTGTCGACCCCGAGAAAAATGCCTCGCCGGCCGTAGAGCAGTTATTGACCCGACATGACGACGACCTTATCTTGCCTGCTGCTGAGCAAAGTAATGTGCTGCCTTTATCAAGCTGGGCGAAATATGCCAAGCGTCAGCATGACTATCTTGAAGCTAAAACGGCTTTAGCCAACCAGGTGTTTGCAGATGGCAAGCGACTCAATATGAATCTGATCTGGCAAGGTGATGGGTACAATCAGAATGCAGCCCTGACTATTTTCCGCCATTTTGACAGTGCCACAGTGGTAAAAGGGTTTATCGGTCAGGCACCTAAAACCACCTGGGTGCTGGATTATGCTCTGTTTGAGCGGATCCATTATCTGCTGGTTGCAGGGTTCGATGTATATGGCAACATCGGCCATCAGCTGGTGACCCGGCTATATATGGACTTTTTACGCCTTGAGGGAGAGCAAAATTTTCTTAATTTGTTACCACTAAGTCATCGTCAGCGCATTAAGCAGCACTGGTATCGCAAGTCGCATCTGAGTCTCAGTGAATTTATCAATCGCAAGTCCTTACTGGGCGCTCCGTCTGGGATCCGCTACCAAAGCGACGATCCGCAGGCCGAGCTGTATGACATGTTAAAAGCACACCTGAAACCAGTGTTGAATGAAGCGTATGACTACACGACAGTGCCAACTGCGCTTCAGCCACTCAATGAATTGCCAGTGGAGGCGATCAACCTGTTGCCGCAGGTGTCATTTATTCTGGCTGTCGATGACAAAGGTGTGCATCAGCCCTATACGTTGATCCACCACAATGCGCACTTTAATATTTCGAGCTTGTTGAATGAAGAAGGGCAGCGTGCCTATCAGGAAGATACCGCGACCTTAGTCCCTGGGTTTATCGGTGACTACCCGGAGGCTATCTGGCACCTTCCTAATCAGGCGCATATTGACGCCTTCGTGCAGCAGCTTAGTGATGTGCGCACCGAATCAGATTACCGAACGCTGAAAGCGACCTTCGGGATCCGCAGAACTCATCCGCAGTTTTGGCAATACAGCGATTTACTGCATCGTATTGCCCGCGAAACCCGAGGTGTAGAATACGGGTTGTTTGACTATAACCGACTGGAAAACAGGTAATCAACGGCGGGCCTGGCTCGGGCCCGCTGGATATTATTTTAGATTATTGGCGGCACGGACTGCGGCCAGCAGCACACTTTCTTCCAAACGTACTTTGTAATTGGGGTTGGCGTACTGGAACTGTACCAGGCCTGCCTTATCAATCACAAACACAGCGGGTACAGGCAATGCCACTCTGTTTTTGCCATCCAGATCCACAAACTGAACACCCATGCGGTCACGATAGGCCTTAGCCGTTTTGTCATCCAGGAAATAAGCCAGTCCCAGGGCCTGAGTTAACGCCAGTTGATCGTCAGAGAGCAATCGATAGTTGGGAGAGCTGATATTAGTTTTGCTGAGAGCCTGTGGGCTGTCTGGTGAAACCGCCACTATCTGCGCGCCCAGTTCAACAATCTGTTTTTCAATTTTCTGCAATCCAGCCAGCTGACGTGAGCAGTAGGGGCACCAGCCACCGCGATAAACCACCAATACCGTAGTCTTGTCTTGATACAGTTTTCCTAAATCCACAGCTTTGGCGTTGTTGTCCTGCAGGGTTAAAGTCGGAGCCATTATCCCAGGCAATAAAGGAGCGACCTGCTCTGGGTGCTCACTGATATTCGTCGCTTCAGCGGCAGAGGCTGAGAAAGACAGAAACTGGGTAACGGAAAGCGTTATCGCAACAAGTATAGAGCGCATATAAAACCTCAAAAATATGTTTATGACCTCTAATAGAACGGCACAGCACGAAAAAGCTTTCATCATGGTATTTGCGCCACTGTGTGGGTATCATAGCGCTTTGACTGAATAGTGAGAGTGAGAGCGCAAATATGTCTGCAAATAGTGCGAAGCTGGTTGTAATGCTGGAAATGCAAAACGCTATGAATACCAAAGTGCATGAGCAATGGTTCAGCCAGGGGTTTGAATGGTACCGCGCCATCTGGGTTGAGTGTGCAGAAATGCTGGATCACTACGGCTGGAAATGGTGGAAAAAACAGACGCCGGATACCGAGCAAGTGATCCTGGAGCTGGTTGATATCTTTCACTTTGGCTTATCTTTGCGCATTGATGGCGAGACATCCTATGAGGCATTGGCGTCACAGCTGGATAACGAACTCGCGCAACCTTTGTATGCCGAAGACTTTAAGGCGACGCTGGAAGTGCTCGCTGCCTCGGCAGTGGCCGATAAAACTTTCAATGCGGCAGCCTTTGCTGGTTGTATGCAGCAAATTGGCATGACTGTAGATGATCTATATCGTGGTTACGTGGGTAAAAATACCTTGAACTTCTTCCGTCAGGATCATGGTTATAAAGATGGCAGCTATATCAAACAATGGCACGGCAAAGAAGACAATGAGCACCTGGTCGAAGTGGTGAAAAGCCTGGATACTGAACATCCAGACTTTGCAAAGCTTGTTTATCAGGGCTTGCAAGCACGCTACCCTGGTTGATCAGCTGATAGGCAGTAACGTGCGGTAGTCGCAAATGGCTGGATAATCAGTGATCTCTTTATTAGGTTGCTGACTATCCGGATTCGCGATGGCCAGCAGGTGTCCAATGCCATACTCTTTTGCGGCAGCTAATACCGCCAGGCTGTCATCGACAAATAAGGTACGACTTTTATCAAACCCCAGATCCGCCTGAACCTGTTGCCATAGTTGCTGGCTTTCCTTGCTGACACCGTAGCTATGCGTCGAAACGAGCTTATCCAGATACTGATCAAACTGCGTTCGTTCGATTTTTAGGCTCAAACTGTCGGGATGTGCATTGGTTAATAAAATCAGCTCCTTTCCCGCATCTTTCATCGCTTGCAAAAATTCAGGCACGTCTTCGCGGATAGAAATCAAATGTTGGATCTCGCGTTTAAGCTCCATGATCGGTAACTGCAGCTGTTGCTGCCAGTAATCCAGGCAATACCATTCAATTTGCCCCATAACGGCTTCGTAGCGCGCAAGGATATCGGCACGGGCTTGTTCCAGTGTCAGGCCTTGTTTGACTGCATGGGCTTTAGGGATCACGTCGAGCCAAAAGTGATTATCAAAATGCAGGTCGAGCAAGGTGCCGTCCATATCCAGCAACACAGTATCGATCTTTGACCAATTTAGCATAGGCATTTACCTGTAAAGGCTTTATGATGAAGTTAATCGCCATGATAGCAAAATAATCTCTATGTCACAGAAAAAGCACCCAATTCCCCCTGAGATATTAGCCTCTGAGGTTGTCGCAAAAAGTAAGCTCTTTACAGTTGAATCCCTGTCGCTGTCATTTTCCAATGGTGAGCGCCGTGAGTATGAGCGTGTTCGTGGCGGCGGCCGTGGGGCTGTGATGATAGTGCCCATATCGGCTGAAAATGAGCTACTATTAGTAAGAGAATATTGCGCGGGGACGCATGATTATCAGCTAGGTTTTCCAAAAGGGCTGATTGATCCGGGTGAGACCCCGATTGAAGCGGGAAACCGTGAGTTAAAAGAAGAAGTTGGCTTTGGCGCTCGGCAGTTTTGTGATTTAAAAACCTTATCACTTGCACCCAGCTATTTTAACGCCAGAATGCACATTTTGGTGGCGCAGGATTTATATCCGGAGCAACTGGCCGGTGATGAACCTGAACCGCTGGTGGTAGTGAAATGGCCCCTGGCACAGTGGCAAGCGTTACTGAGTCAGCCCGACTTTACCGAAGCCCGTAGTGTCGCCGCGCTGTTATTACTACAACAGTACCTGACAACGGAGGCTTAATGCAGTCATATTTAGAGCCCTGTATCACCCTGGCTGAACAGGCCGGGCAGGCGATTATGGCCATCTATCAGCAAGACGACATAGGTGCACGGGAAAAGTCTGATCATACACCGGTGACCGCCGCGGATCTGGCTGCCAATGAAGTGCTGACTGCGGGGCTGCAAGCGCTGGCCCCGGATGTGCCGATTATGTCCGAAGAAACCCCCATTCCACCGCTTGAAAGCCGTCAACACTGGCAGCGTTATTGGCTGCTGGACCCGATGGATGGCACTGGGGAGTTCATTCTGGAAAGTGGCGACTTTGCGGTAAATATTGCCCTGGTTGAAAACAACCAGCCAGTACTTGGTGTGATCCACTGGCCGGCGAAGGGCGTGACCTATTTTGCTACCCATAGGGGAGGGGCATTCAAGCGCACGGAAGGCTATGTTCTAAATTGAAGTGCACCACTATAGTTCAAGTTAGCTATTTTGGAGGTGCAAAATGGGTCAAAAATACTGTCATTTGAGTCATCAAGAGCGGAAGCTTATTTTTAATTGGTCTCACTATCAGGATAAAACGATACGTGAAATTGCACGTTTACTAAATCGCTCTCATTCCACTATTAGTAGAGAGCTCAAAAGGAATATCTATGACTATTACGTGCCAACATACTATCCAAATCCAGCTCATGATATGTACAAGGCCAGGATGAGTAAGCGTGCTCAACGTGAAAAGCTGAAGACTTCTGAGACACGGCTGTATGTGTTAGATAAGCTCAGGAAAGGCTGGTCCCCTCAGATTATATCAGGACGTCTCAAGCTTACTAATGAAGCTCCCTATGTGTGCCATGAATCAATCTATCAGTTCGTTTACAGTTCGCCTCCTGAACTCATAGCGTGCTTGGCTAGAAAACACAAAAAGCGCAGAAAAAAGTATCCATCACGTCGATATAGCAAAAAATGCTCAATGAAAACAAGCATCCTGGAACGGCCCACATTTATAAATGAGCGCTCCCAATTAGGCCACTGGGAGAGCGATTCCGTAGTATCTAAGCACAAGAAATCGGCACTGAATGTCATCATAGAAAGAGCAACACGGCTAGTGCATATAACCAAGCTAAGCTCCAAGAGTGCATTAGTAACAAGCAATGCAATAATAAAACGCCTAAGTTCACACCCCGCAGGATTTGTTCAATCGATTACTTATGATAATGGGTCTGAAAATGCTCAGCACATAAAGGTAAACGGGACATTGCAGTGTGATTCTTACTTTTGCCAGCCCTACCATAGTTGGGAAAAAGGAGCTGTTGAGCAGATAAATAGCCTAATTCGAAGGTATCTGCCCAAAGGTACTGATTTCTCAACTGTAACCAACAAACAGATTCAAGAAATAGAGCATAATTTAAACTCAAGGCCCAGGAGGTGCCTTGATTACAAAACTCCATTTGAAATCTATAATGAAAAAGTTGGTGCACTTCCAAGTTGAACCTGCCAAGGGCGTGATGAAGCTATCTCGGTAGCACCTAAGGGGACACTTACTCTGGCTGTCAGTCGCAGACAAAAAATTGAAGCGGTGAGCCAGTATCTCAATAGCCATTTTGATACTGTGGCCCTGGGCTCCTGTTCACTCAAGGCGTGCATTGTGGCGGAAGGAAAGGCTGATTGCTTTTTGCGTGTCGGACCAACCGGGGAGTGGGATACTGGGGCATCTCAGGTCATTGTTGAAGAAGCGGGGGGCTGCATTACCGATGCTGAATTTAATCCGTTGACCTACAATCAAAGAGAAAGCACAGAAAATCCCGACTTTATTGTGATGGGTCACCCAGACTGGCAATTTCAGAAGCTGATTAACCCACACCAGAGAGAACAGTAGCCTGACCGTCAATTTGGTCGCTGAGATAATAAATGTCATATAAGGGCGTTAAAATAACATGGTTTGACTGCTTTTTGAGCGGTTGACGCCCTTTTCTTGATTAATACCTTGCATTATTAAATCAATTCTATATTATAGCGACCTCTTAAAGAGTTAGGGCAAATTAAGCCTCATTAAATGCTTTTTAGGTACTTCGCTCAACAGAAGTAAAATGTTGAATATACAGGCGCGGGATGGAGCAGCCTGGTAGCTCGTCGGGCTCATAACCCGAAGGTCGTCGGTTCAAATCCGGCTCCCGCAACCACTTTCTGAGTGGTAACGCCGAAGGTCGTCGGTTCAAATCTGACTACCAACTTCTTTCAGTAGAAGTAAAACACTGAAAATACAGGCGCGGGATGGAGCAGCCTGGTAGCTCGTCGGGCTCATAACCCGAAGGTCGTCGGTTCAAATCCGGCTCCCGCAACCACTTTCTGAGTGGTAACGCCGAAGGTCGTCGGTTCGCTCTTCATAAATTAAGGGCTTCCGCAACCACTTTCAGAGTGGTAACGCCGAAGGTCGTCGGTTCGCTCTTCATAAATCAAGGGCTTCCGCAACCACTTTCCGAGTGGTAACGTCGAAGGTCGTCGGTTCAAATCTGACTACCAACTTCTTTCAGTAGAAGTAAAACACTGAAAATACAGGCGCGGGATGGAGCAGCCTGGTAGCTCGTCGGGCTCATAACCCGAAGGTCGTCGGTTCAAATCCGGCTCCCGCAACCACTTCCTTATGTGGTAACGCCGAAGGTCGTCGGTTCGCTCTTCATAAATTAAGGGCTCCCGCAACCACTTCCTTATGTGGTAACGCCGAAGGTCGTCGGTTCGCTCTTCATAAATTAAGGGCTCCCGCAACCACTTTCTGAGTGGTAACGCCGAAGGTCATCGGTTCACTCTCCATAAATAAAGGGCTTCCGAAACTCACTTCCTTATGTGGTAACGTCGAATATCGTCGTTTTACTCTTCACGAATCAGTTTTCAAAGACCTGTCTTCATTAATCCAGCTTTGTAACATTCAGCATAATTTTATGTCTAATCTGTGGTGGGTTGGGCAGTTAATGTCTTTCCATGCCCTCGGCTTGGTATAAGTTCGGTGTGGTGAGTATTTAAATGCGTGTGTTTACACACACGCGTCAGGACCTGTGACCTGCATTAACACAGACAGCTGTAATCTGTTCTGTTGCAGCTCATAAGATCCGAGTGGTTACATCCACCAGATGGACAGTCCACAGTATCACGGCAAGTACCTCCAGGGTATAGCGTTCTGCAGGTAAGCGTGTTGTTATAATCGCCGCCAGCCACATTCGGTGTTGCATTACGATTAAGATCCTGAGATGCGTTCAGTTTTTTCAAGCTTTTCTTGTGTAGTGATAGTTTCATTTTCATTTCCCTAAACAACTAAATTATTATTTGATTTTCATTGGCTAGAGTTAATAAATTCCTTTCTAGCGAGTTGAAGTTAGCACTTTAATTGCACAGTTGTAAACAGCTGTTTTGTGGTTGTTGTTATTTTGTATAAAATTGAGGGCGCGTATCGTAGAGTCTGAACTGAGAGAGTTTAATTCGGGAAGCTGCCGGGCAGCCTCCGAAATAGGAAAGTAGAGACAGTATTAAAACTGTTTGGCGTATTCTTCAGCCTGACGCCAGACACGCAGGGTGTTACCGCCCAGGATTTTCTTGATCTGTCCTTCGGTGTAGTTACGATCTAGCAGCCCCTGAACCAGGTTCGGATATGTCGAAACGTCTTTTAGTCCGATAGGTAATGAATCACCAACACCGTCATAGTCCGAGCCAATGCCTACATGGTCGATACCGATCAGCTTAACCACATGGTCAATGTGATCCAATACTTGCTCTAGGGTGGCGAAAGGAAACGGGTTTTTCGCCCGATAAGCCGCTCTGAAATCGGTTTTACTCTTGCCCTGACTGGTGGCCTGTGCTTCTGCCTCATTACGTTGGTCGTACCAAGCGCGTGAGCTGTTGGTCACAAAGCTGGAACCAAAATTGATCTGAATAACACCACCGTTCTTTTTCAGCGCTTTCAGCATTTTGTCATCCATATTACGTTCAAAACCAGGGGTGTATTTACGCAATGAAGAGTGCGAGGCGATCACGGGCACTTTAGACAACTCCATCACCTGATAGAAAGCAGCATCTGAAATATGTGACACATCGATTAGCATGCCAATCTTGTTCATTTCCACTACCAGCTCTTTGCCAAATGGGCTCAGGCCTTTCCATTTACGACGAATGTCATAAGACGAGTCAGAAATATGGTTACTTTGCGAGTGGGCCAGGGTGATATAGCGCACACCCCGGTCGAAGAAATGCTTCAGGTTTGCCATGTCACCTTCAATCGGTGAGCCGTTCTCCATGCCCATCGCGACAGAGATCTTCTTTTCGCGGAAATGGCGATAGATGTCCTTGGTGTTGTAGGCCATCGCGAATTTATCCGGCGCACGTTGTGCCAACGCTTCCATCCCGTCGATCAGCTGGTTTGCCAGCTGGTAACTCTTGCCTTTACCTTCAAACTCAAGATTAGCGGGGATATAAATCGACATAAACGGCGCATTCAGGCCGCCTTGCACAGCGCGAGGGTAGTCGAAGTCGCCGCTTTTGGTAGCTTTAGTTACATCTTCCCAGTGCTCCAGAATACGATAGGGCACGTCGATGTGAGTATCGATCAGAATATTTTGCTTAGCGATGTGTTTGGCGCGTTCAGACGCCTGAATATCGTTAGCATAAGCGTTCGACAGGCTTAAAGCCAGTGCGCAGAGTGTAGCGGGTAACTTCATGGATTGACCTTATTATTCTTTGTAGTGTGTGTCGATTGTAGCAAGTTGGCGCTTATCTACAATTCATTCTGTCGGTCAGCCAGGCTGGCTGACCGCATTTATTCGTAGTCGTATTCCTGTGTCTGCATGGCCTGGAACTGAGCTTTTGAGACAATATTCACCGACTCGTGTAGCTCTGAATAAACCAGTAAGGCTTCACCCGATTTGAGTTGAGCGTGAACCTGTTCGACCTTGCGTTCTGTACTGATTTCACTATCACCATAGTCGGTGCCTTCACGCAGCACATAATGTTCAATCAGGTTGCTCAGTGTGGTTGGGTCCAGTTGTTGGTATGGAATGATCATAGTTTCTTTTAAACCCGATGAGTTAGTAATGAATGCAAATAGGCCGGTACAATCTGTTCAAGCCAGAAAATCGGCTTGAAAGGATTACGGCCTGCAATAAAGCCGACATGACCACCACGCTGAGAGACTGCCAGGGTAACCTGATCACTGATCTGATCCTGTGTGGGCACCGCACGGCTCGACAGCATGGGATCATCTTGCGCATGGATCAGCAAAGTTGGTGTGGCTATCTGTTTTAGATAGGGTTGAGCACTGGCCTTGGCATAGTAATCTTCAGCACCTTTAAAACCGTGTAATGGCGCCGTGATCCGCTCATCAAATTGCCACAGATCGCGGATCTGTTTTATCTCATCCCGGCCGATCTGTAAGGCGTGCTCTATCTGATCAAACTTACGGGCGAACGAGCGCTTCATGCGATCCAGCAAGTATTTTTGATACAGCTTAAAACAGCTTTTGCGGATCACCTGACAGGAAGAGGACAAATGGTAGGGCGCAGAGATCACGGCGGCACCATCCAGTAGACTGTTATTACCTTGCTCTCCCAGGTATTTGGCCAGCACATTACCGCCAAGCGAAAATCCCACCGCATATAAAGGACGTTCTGCAAAACGTTGCTTCAAAGTACGGAGCAGGAAGTCGAGGTCGCCCGTTTCACCGCTGTGATAGGCTCTGGGCTGACGATTCACCTCTCGTGAACAGTTGCGGAAGTGCATCAGGACGGCGTCCAGTCCCGTTGCGTTCAGAGCACGTAGCAAGCCCTTTGCGTAGAAACTATTGATGTTGCCTTCCAGCCCATGCAGGACTACAACCAAGGGGGCTTGTTGATCCCCTTTATTGGCCCAGGCCAGTTCTAAAAAGTCATCATCGGGTGTTTCTAGGTGCTCATAACGCACATCGACTTTCAGGGTTGGTCTGAACATGCGGGGCAAAATAGTTTGCAGGTGACGGTTGCGCATCCACCAGGCGGGTTGAAAGGTTAACTCTGACGGCTTTAACATGTGGTTCGTATTTCCTGTAAATACCTCTGCAACGGCGAAGCTCAAACTCATACCCAGAGTGGCATCGTGTTTTGTTCCTGTGTTGTCCGCGACATTGGCGAGACTGGTATGATGAGCCTGAAATGGGATCAGTGTATCAAACTGGGGGAAATAACCCAAAAAATGTTCGGGTAATACCAATTTGCTTAATTAAGTGTTCTATTTTGGGGCGAGAAAATATGGTCGATAACACCGCTCCCGCGTCCTGCTACCGCTGAGGCACCTACATCCATATAGGCGAGGCGAAAATTTTGCTATTTAGTTGTTCTAAATGAGAAATTTTTAACGCCGTTAGCGTCATATTTGCTCCGTCAAATTGAACAGGTATTAAGTGAAATTGGTATAATAAAAAGCACCCGACCAGCAGGGCTGATAAGGTGCTTTGTGCGTCGTGCTTAATTCTAGAACGGGAACTAATTGCTTAACGTTTTAACAACATGTTTCGAATAACATAAAAGAGTGTCGACTGTTACTCAGGTACTTCTGCTTCTTGTACTTTCTTGATGAAGTAGTAGACGTAGAAACAACACAGTACGATTACCACGCCCAAGATGCCGAAAGAGAGAAATAACACTGGGTCAGTAAAAAAGTCTCTGAAGAATACGTTCATGTCTGTGCCTCCTGATTTGTCGATGAGGTAATCTTAGTCGAGCACTCTCAAGGCAGATATGATCAAGATCAAGTTTCACCAGTGCCCATGCGGGACTTGGTAAATTGCTTGATCCCGATCATGTTTTTGCGGGGATACAGGCTTGTTGAGCGGGTGTCAGGTAGTGATTTAGATTGTCCGGTGACGGGTTAGGCTGTAGAGGATGTTGATTGAGGTAGTCGATAAGCAGAGACTGTTGCAGCTTCTCCTGGGCCAGCTCCGCTTTGAGCATGTGCTGACGCAGTTCAGCATAAGCCTGGTAGTGCTTATGCTGTTGCTTCAGTGTGGCGCGTACTTTACGTTGGGGGTGCAAAACGCAGCGGTCAAATGCTTCGCACTCCGTGCACAGTTCTGCAAACTGCTCAGCTGTGAGCGTGATACCGAGTTCGTCGAGATACATCAGCAACAAAATCAGGTTCACATTTTTGTGTTCAGCCTCTTGCAGCGTGAGTAGTGCACCCTGCATACCTGCACGGGCATACTGGGTGCAGGCAAAGGTCCAGAAATCTTCGGC
This sequence comes from Pseudoalteromonas sp. R3, assembly GCF_004014715.1. Taxonomy (NCBI): domain Bacteria; kingdom Pseudomonadati; phylum Pseudomonadota; class Gammaproteobacteria; order Alteromonadales; family Pseudoalteromonadaceae; genus Pseudoalteromonas; species Pseudoalteromonas sp. R3. The sequence goes on along the minus strand of NZ_CP034835.1, from coordinate 4,258,879 downwards.
ATCTAGCATATTTCGCCACTTTGCTCGAAGTGAGCCTGTTTCTCTTCCAGCTCTTCAAGCGCCAGTAACAGGGCTTCCTCGGTGTCATTCAGCTGAGGTGTCAGCTTAGCCTGTTGAGCCAGCAGCTCACTGAGTCTGCCTTTATTTTGCTCAGAGTACAGGTCGTTGTCGGCCAGTGCTGTTTCCACCTCACCTAGCGCAGCGCTGAGCTTATCCAGCTCTTTTTCGAGCTTATCTATCGATTTCTTCAGCGGTTGAACGGCCTTGCGGAACTCGGCTTCCAGGCGTTTCTGCTCTTTACGGTTCACACTGGAGTGGGCTTTGTCTTCACTGCTGTCTTTGCGCACCGCTTCTTTATTGGCGTTTAGTAGCCATTGATAGTAGGCATCCAGGTCATAGCCAAATGCACTCACCTCGCCCTGATCAACCAGGTAATACTCGTCTGCGGTATGTTTAAGCATGTGGCGGTCGTGCGAGACGGTGACCATTGCACCCTCAAAGCCTTGCAGTGCCATCACCAGTGCATGGCGCATTTCCAGGTCCAGGTGGTTGGTTGGTTCATCCAGCAGTAACAGGTTAGGCTTTTGGTAAACCAGCATGGCCAGCACCAAGCGCGCTTTTTCACCACCTGAAAATGGCTTGACCGGTTCCAGCGCTTTGTCACCGTTAAATGCAAACCCGCCCAGGAAGTCACGCAGTGATTGTTCACTGGCTTGCGGGTCGAGACGTTGCAGGTGCGTCACAGCACTGGCACTAAGATCCAGCGATTCCAGCTGGTGCTGGGCGAAATAACCAATCTTTAGCCCCTGATGCTGAAACACTTCCCCTGCCTGCGGTGACAGCTCACCTGCGAGCAGTTTAATCAGTGTTGATTTACCTGCACCGTTACGGCCCAGCAGTGCAATACGGCTGCCCGGCACCAGGTTGAGTTTGATTTTGTGTAAGATAGTCACATCGCCATATCCGGCCTGAGCCTGATCCAGTGTCATCAGTGGATTAGGCATGTTGTCCGGATTACTGAACTCAAAACTGAACGGAGAGTCGGCATGAGCCGGTGCCAGTTTTTCCATGCGCTCCAGCGCCTTAACCCGGCTTTGTGCCTGTTTGGCTTTACTGGCTTTGGCCTTAAAGCGGGTAATAAACTGCTCCAGGTGGGCAATGGTGGCTTGTTGTTTTTCGTATAACGCCCGTTGCTGCGCCATGCGCTCTGCTTTTTGGCGCTCAAACTGAGAGTAGTGGCCTTTGTACACATTGAGCTGCTGCTGGTCGACATGCCAGATCTGATCGACTACAGCATCGAGAAATTCGCGGTCGTGTGAGATCAGCACTAGAGTGCCCTGATAGGCTTTTAAAAAACGTTCCAGCCAGTATACAGCATCGAGATCTAGGTGGTTGGTTGGCTCATCCAGCAGTAACAGGTCGGCATCTCTGATCAGTGCCTGTGCAAGATTCAGACGCATTCTCCAGCCACCTGAAAAGGCGCTCACGGCATCGCTGAGCTGTGCATTGCTAAATCCTAAGCCATGCAATAGCTCTCCTGCTTTGGCTTCAATACCATAGCCGCCAACCACTTCTATTTGCTGATGCAGACGGGCTTGTTCGGCGCCATCGCCGGAAGCTTCCGCACTGTGCAGCGCACTACGCAGGGCATAATATTCCGAATGACCCTGCAGCACGTATTCCAGAGCGCTGACAGCCAATGCTGGCGTTTCCTGTTTTACGGATGCAATGGACCAGTCTTTCGGAATTTGCAACTCGCCTGCATCGAGGTGCAATTCTGATTTGAGCAAAGCAAATAGGGAGGACTTGCCACAGCCATTGGCCCCGACCAAACCCACTTTGTGCTGCGGGAATAAGGTGGCACTGGCATTTTTCAGCAGTGTTTTACCACCGCGCATAAGTTCAATAGTCGAAAGCTGGATCATACCGTTACATCACTGTTTGATTATGCACGCATCATAGCACGGATCCCCGAAGACACTCCAAGCGTATCAACAGTGAGTAATATAGGATAAAATACACCAAAAGGGCGAACTGCCCATACTGTGAGTTGTAAACTGAACCACAAACCTGAGGTAACTAAAGGTGAGAAAGAAAAAGCGCTTTATTGCAGGAGCATCCTGTCCTGAGTGTCATGAAGCTGACGTCATGATGTTGTACAAAGAGCATGACGTGGAAAAGGTTGAATGTGTGAAGTGTGGTCATATCATGACGCAACCGAAAGAGGCTGTTCAGGCTTCAACGCGTCAGTTTGAACAGGTTATTGGTGTGTTCAGACCTGAATAATCGGAGCCAGAACGACTCCGTAACATTATCAATAGTGTGGCGGAGGCGGCTCCTGATGCTGTGGCATCATACCTGAGTCTTTACCTTCTTTAATCTTTTCTGCCAGTAATTCAATCTGGCGCTGCATTTTGGCAAGGCGTACCTGATGCGCACTCAGTTCATTGTTTAAAGTCTCTATGGTATCGTCCTGAAACGCCACTTTGGCTTCCAGCTCATTAACGCGATTTTCGAGTTCTGTCATGGTTACTCTCTTGCAAATTGTTCTAACAGGCCGCTGGAGCTTTCTGTCAGCAGGGTTGCATCGTCACCTGTAAATGCGACATCAAAGACAACTGCTGACTTGGGGCGGCTCCCCTGTCGTGGTTTTACGCGCCAGGTAGCGAGTTTTTCACCGTCTTCAACCTGCCACAGGGTGAGTTGTCGGTTTGGTGAGCCTGTTGCAATTAACCGTCCATCCTGATTAAAACGTACGGCGCTGAATATCTTTTGCCGCGCAATATACTGCAATTGCGCTTTGATTTCACCTGAAGTGAGCTGCCAGATACTGGCCTTTTTCATACTGTCTGCGGTAAATGCATAGCGCCCTTCGGGGTCCAGCGCGACCTTAGTGACCCGGCTGGGGTGGTTAAAGCGGTGGATCACCTGTCCAGTACGGGTGTCCCAAAAGTAGGCGCTGTAATCGTTGGCGCCGCTTAAGGCGAAGTGGCCATTGGGCGACAACGCTATACTATTTATTTTTTCTTGATGACCAAGGAACTCTATGCGTCTGCCGCTATCTAAGTCGAGATGCACGACGACGTTGTCGCTGCGTCCGTAGAGGATATAGCGACCTTCGTTGCTGATTGCGATGTCTCTGATGGTACCTTGTTCTATCTGGTAATAACCAATATTCTGCCCGTCAGACAAGCGCCAGATGGCAAAGCGATCATTGGCTGCGGTGACGGCGCTGGAATTATCGTGGGCAATGGCCAGTGAGTGAACCAGTTCATCGGCCTGTTGAGACTGGGACCACTGATATTTCAGGCCATGTGTGGTGTTGTCCCATAAAACCACCCCGTGTTCGATGGATGACACTAAACTGTAACGCCCGTCGTGTGAAATAGCGGCGGCGAATGCGCCTCGGGTGGCATGCTCGACGGTTAATAGGGCGTCAGAGCTGTCCCCTGAGCAGCCAGATAGTGATGAAGTGATGAGTAAAAAGGCATATTTTGCATTGTGCCGTAAAATTTTGGGCATAAATTCGGTATTTCCTCTTAACTCCATGATTTGCACCGAGTAGACTAGTGGGTAATTTGCAGAGGCCGCTCAACTGATATTAGCCTATCGGTACATGAATGTCGCCGATCACGAAATGAATTTTCAGTCAAATTAGAGAAATTTGGCTTTATGCGCTTCGGATGTTAATGTGGCATCCACCCTTTTTAAGATTAATATAATTTTAACAAAGACACCCAACCAGGATAGTGATAGTCGCACTCTGAGCCTGGGTTTGTCGGAGAGAAAACATGAAACACACAATTAAGTTATCTTTAGTGGCTGCCGCAGTTTTGGCACTGACCGCTTGTAATCAAAAAGCAGAAGAAAAAACGGCCAAAGTTGAAGAAGTGAAGCTGGAAACTGAAGTTCAGCAACAGGCTTATGGTATTGGTGCATCGGTTGGTAACTTCCTGCAAAAAGACATGGCAGACAAAAAAGAGCTGGGTATTGAGTTAGACCAGGCTCTGATCATGCGTGGTTTCAAAGATGCGCTGGATGGCAATGCAAAACTGGACGAAGCGAAAATTCGTGAAGTGCTGACTGCATTGGATTCATCGGTACGTGAAAAGCAAACTGCAAAAGCACAAGCAGATGCTGAGAAGAACAAAGTGGAAGGCGCTGAGTACCTGGCCGCAAATGCTAAGAAAGACGGTGTGACAGTAACCGAATCAGGTCTTCAATATGAAGTACTGAGCGAAGGTGAAGGTAAAAAGCCAGTCGCCACTGACATCGTTAAAGTACACTACAAAGGCACTTTGCTGGACGGTTCTGAATTTGACAGCTCTTACTCACGCAACCAGCCTGCAACTTTCCCTCTGAACCAGGTTATCGCTGGCTGGACTGAAGGTCTGCAGCTAATGGCAGTTGGTTCTAAGTATAAGTTCACTATCCCTTCAGAGCTGGGCTACGGTGAACGTAACCTGGGCAAAATCCCTGCTAACTCAACACTGGTATTCGAAGTAGAGCTACTTGAAATCCAGGAAGAGAAAGACCACGGTCACGCACACGACTCTGAGTAATATGTTGTATCAGCCTTGTCGATTGAGGGGGCTGAGAAAACAGACAATAAAAAAGGACCTGAGCGGTCCTTTTTTATTGGGTCTTCAGTCAACGTATATCAGTCTTCACTGTGGTTGGCATAGAGGTTATCAATCAACTCATCTTCGAGTGCAAACCGTAATTCCAGTGCTTCTCCCAGTTCTGAGAGATCCTTATCAAAATCTGACATCAGATTATCTGATTGCATTTCTGCGTACTTGTCGTTGAAGTCCAGTGCCAGGTCGGTTGTATCTGTGATCCGGGGATACAGAGACTGCGCCAGTTTCAGGCTTTGCGGGCCTTTTTCTTTACAGGCTGCAACCAGGTTATCATAAATTTCAAAGTGCCCGGCTGACAGGTAATCCATCAGGATCTGACAAAAAGTCTGGATCTGTAGCTGGTCAGGCAGGGCATGGTCATCCTGTTCGAAAGGTGACAGTCCTGCAACTTTACAATACAGCAGCAAAAGCTCCTGTCGCTCAGCTAACCAGTTGTCGATAACGCTATGGCTACCTCCCCACCTTTGTTGGGCTTGTTCTAAGCGTGACAGCATAGTTATCTCCTTAGCGGGTCATTATCTGCCCGTGGCTTGCCAAAAATATCGGCACAGATTGACCTAAAAAGGGGTCAAAACTTGATAGTAAAAACCGAAACCCGGTTATGCCGAAATTGTTTATCTGACCTCTATAAAAAGGAAAACTGATGAAAAGGTCAACCTCTTTTTTTACCAAGTGAAGAATTTACAGGAAGTGTTTCTGATGTAGGTTCGGTAATAACTCTTGTTTACAGGTCAAACAGTTAAGTCTTGGCAGGAATGACTGACAATATGTTTAAAAAAGTTAAACAAAAAAGCCGCCCCAGGTGGTATTCCTGAGCGGCTATCAATGCAGTTTAGCAATAGAGCTTTATTATTATTGGTTTTAAAGGTGTTTTTATTCTTCTTAGCGCAGCAAATTTATAGCAAGCTTTTACCCTTGTTGCAAACAGTTTAATCGAGTGTTTTAAGCTTGGTTTGTAATCTGTTGAAGTAAAAGGGTTTTAATTTTGTCGTTGTTGAGCAAAAATCAGTCCCTCTCTCTTGGTTCTGTTAATCCAGATCATACTGACGGGAATTTGCATGCTGTTTCAATAGTGACGTATTCAAGTTAATGATACAATCTGAGCAATTTTTACAGCATTGGAATGAAATTACGCTATGAGCGAGTTGAAAAATGATCGTTACCTGCGCGCGTTGATGAAGCAACCCGTAGATGTTACGCCCGTTTGGATGATGCGTCAGGCTGGCCGCTATCTTCCTGAGTATCGAGCGACCCGTGCGCAAGCCGGAGACTTTATGAGTCTGTGTAAAAACGCAGAACTGGCCTGTGAAGTGACCCTTCAGCCGTTGCGTCGTTACCCGCTTGATGCGGCGATCTTATTCAGCGACATCCTGACCATCCCGGATGCGATGGGACTGGGCCTGTATTTTGAAACCGGTGAAGGCCCTAAATTTGAGCGCCCAATCAGCTCGCTGAGCGATGTACAAAAGCTCCCTAAGCTGGATCCAACTGATGAACTGGGCTATGTGATGAATGCCGTGAGCACCATCCGTCGTGAACTTAAAGGCGAAGTGCCGTTAATCGGATTCTCAGGCTCGCCGTGGACACTGGCGACATATATGATTGAGGGCGGCAGCAGCAAGACCTTTGGCAAGATCAAGAAAATGGCGTTTGCCGAGCCTAAGACCTTGCACCTGCTACTCGATAAAGTCGCGGATTCCGTCATTGACTACCTGAATGCACAGGTCAAAGCTGGTGCTCAGTCTCTGATGATCTTTGACTCATGGGGTGGCGTGCTGAGCCCACGTGACTACAAAGAATTCTCGTTACAATACATGCATAAGATCGTAGATGGTCTGATCCGTGAAAACGATGGTCGTAAAGTACCGGTCACCTTGTTCACCAAAAATGGCGGCCAGTGGATTGAAGCCATTGCGGCAACGGGTTGTGATGCAGTTGGTCTGGACTGGACAATCGACATCGCCGATGCCAGACGCCGCGTGGGTGACAAAGTCGCATTGCAAGGCAATATGGACCCGTCTATGTTGCATGGTACACCAGAGCGTATTCGTGAAGAAGTACAGCATATCCTGTCTGGCTATGGTCAGGGATCAGGACATGTGTTCAATCTGGGTCATGGTATTACTCCAGATGTGGACCCTGAGAATGCAGGCGTGTTTATTAACGCCGTACATGAATTCAGCCGTCAGTACCATCAGGAATAACTGACAGGCAAAAAACAAATAACCCGGCATCTGCCGGGTTTTTTATACCAATTTGCTTAATTAAGTGTTCTATTTTGAGGCGAGAAAATAGGCTCGATAACAAGGCGAAAATTTTGCTATTTAGTTGTTCTAAATGAGAAATTTTTAACGCCGTTAGCGTCCTATTTGCTCCTTCAAATTGAACAAGTATTAAGTGAAATTGGTATTATGTCTGGACAAACGCTGCCAGTGAGCAGGTATTAATCTTTGCTTTCAAAAGCACGGCGCATAAACCCAGGGGTTGCCAGCGCACCTTTGTGTACTCCGGTGTTGTAGTACTCGGTGTCAAAGCCAGCTTGTTCGGCATCCTGTTCGCGGAAGCCGTTAAACATCTCGCCTTTACGTGCCAGCGTTGCTGACCACAGACCACTTGGGTAGATAGGTTGCGGGAATGGCAGCGTTTGCAGATCAACAAAACCGACATCCAGCATGGCCTGGCGCATTTCTTTCAGTAACGTCATGTGCATCAGTGGTGATTCGCTTTGCTGAACCAAAATACCGCCCGGACGCAGTGCTTTCAGGCAGCTGGTGTAAAATGCATGGTTAAACAGGCCCTCGCCAGGTCCGACCGGATCGGTACCATCGACAATAACCACATCAACTGATTCAGGCGCTGCGTTGTGCATATATTTGATGCCGTCATCAAACATCACAGTAGCACGTGGGTCTTCGTTAGAGGCGCACAGCTCAGGGAAATACTTTAACGACATTTGCGTAACGACCTCATCAATGTCGATTTGGGTTACGGTTTCTACGTCCGGGTGCTTGAGTACTTCACGCAATGTTCCGCAGTCACCACCGCCGATGATCACCACATTCTTTGGAGCAGGATGAGAAAATAAAGCCGGGTGGCTCATCATTTCATGGTAGAAAAAGTTTTCCCGGGTGCTGACCATGGTACAGCCGTCAATGATCATCAGATTACCAAAATCTGTAGTCTCATACATTTCAACATTCTGAAATGGCGACTGGATCTCGTCCAGTTTACGGTTGACGCGCAATGAGAACGCGCTGCCATCACGGTCGCTGATCTCAGTAAACCAGCGGTTTGCTTCTAAATTTGACATTGTTGCCTTCATGCAGATGTAATTTTCAGAGATTTTGCCAGCGCTTTCGCCTCAGCTCAATCTATTTTAGCGCATAAACGACGACTCGGTTAGGAACAGGGTCCGGTGAAAAAGTTTCTCCGCCCTGGAAGCGCTCCAAAATAGCGGATTTGTTTTGTTGCTTAGTCTGGCAAAAGATTGTCACATCTTGGCCTTAAGTATTAAAATATGCAGTCTGTAAAGCTAGTTAATAGAGATTGCCATGACCTGGGGTTTGCAAACCGCACGTGCTACTTATAACGTCACTCACTGGAGTGAAGGATATTTTGACATCAATGAGCAGGGGGAGCTAGTTGCCTATCCCGATGGCGATCGCGCAAAACCGGCTATTTCTCTGGTTGAGTTAACCGATCGCTTCAAGGAGCAAGGCCTGACGTTACCTGTACTGGTACGATTTACCGATATTCTTAATAGCCGCGTTGAAACCATGACACAGGCTTTTTCACAGGCCACTGCTGCCAAGTCTTATCAGGGGCAATATACCTGCGTTTATCCTATCAAGGTGAATCAGCAGCGCTCCGTAGTCAGTAAGCTGCTGGCACATCCGAGTGGTCTGGTTGGTCTTGAAGCGGGATCTAAGCCCGAGCTGATGGCGATTCTGGGGATTGCCAAAGATCCCATCACCATTGTCTGCAACGGCTACAAAGACAGCGAGTTTTTGCGTCTGGCAATGATAGGTCAGGCGATGGGCCACAAAGTGCAAATCGTGATTGAAAAACTCTCTGAGCTGGATACTTTGCTCAAGGAGATCTCGATTCTGGGCATTGAACCGGCCATTGGTATTCGTATTCGCCTCAATTCCATTGGTAAAGGAAAGTGGCAGAACACAGGCGGAGAAAAAGGCAAGTTTGGTCTGACGGCCAGTCAGGTACTCAGCGCGGTAGACAAGCTCAAAGCGCAAGGCAAACTGCACTTAATGCAACTGGTGCACTTTCATATTGGCTCCCAGATAGCCAATATCCGCGATATTCAGCGCGCACTGCGTGAGTGTGCCCGCCATTATGCCGAGCTGTCTCAGCTGGGGGTGCCATTAAAAACAGTCGATGTGGGTGGTGGTCTGGGTGTGGATTATGAAGGTTCCGGGTCTCGCAGTGCCTGCTCAATGAACTACACCGTGGCTGAATATGCCCGTAATGTAGTGGGGGCTTTTGCTGAAGTGGCGGAGCAGCACGGGCTGCGTCATCCGGATATCATTACCGAATCCGGCCGGGCACTGACGGCACACCATGCGGTGCTAATCACCGACGTAATTGACGTGGAAAAAGCGCCTTATCAGGCCAACCCCAGTGCGCCAACGCAATCAGCACACCATATACAGCAGGAGCTGTGGTTATCACTACAAAGATTGACTCCCAGGCTTGCGATAGAAACATACCATGATGCCATGCACCTGTTTGGTGATGGTCATGATCAATATGTTCATGGTTTGATAGGCATGCAGCAGTGGGCGCAAATTGAGCAGCTGTACTTCACTATTTTACAAAGAGTTAAAGAGTGCCTGAATATCCATTCACGCTCTCACCGTGAAGTATTAGACGAGCTGAACGAAAAGCTGGCTGATAAGCTATTTGTGAACTTCTCGCTGTTTCAGTCCTTACCCGATGTCTGGGGGATCCAACAGTTATTTCCTGTGATGCCTATTGCAGCGTTGGATCAACCACTCACACAACGTGCGGTCATCCAGGATATAACCTGTGACTCAGACGGTCAGATCCGTGAATATGTGGAAGGGGCTGGGATCGAATCTAGCTTGCCTATCCCACCGTATCAGCCTGGTGAGCAGTACCATATCGCGATGTTTATGGTGGGAGCGTATCAGGAAATCCTCGGCGATTTGCATAACTTGTTTGGCGATACCGATTCGGTTCATGTTGAGCTCACTCAGACGGGCTACGAGTTGAGTAATGCCATCAAAGGCGACAGTGTGGAAGATGTGCTGAGATTTGTACACTATGACAAAAGCGCACTGGCAGAGAATTTTACCACGCAAATCTCTGCACTGACGGTTGATGAGGCAACTAAAGCCGATTATTTGGCGCAGCTGCATGCTGGGCTCAGTGGCTATACCTATTTTGAAGACTAAGTTCCCGTCCATTCGTAAGTAAGTACCGGCTGCCCCACGAACCTTGGCAGCCGAGGCCCCGGTATGATGTAATAGGGCCAGCTTGTTTTTCTAAATATATGGTCTGAGTGTGCGATTACTCACACCATCGTCAGTCGTAGTAAAGGAACATTGCATGTCGTTAATCCGTCAGGTGCTGGGGTTACTGTTATACGCTATTAATACATTGGTCTGGTTTATTCCTATTTTTTATTGGGGGTGATCAAACTCTTACCAATCGCGCCTTTGCAAAAAGTCGCCAGCCGCATTGCCAAAGGGTGTGCCAGTTTGTGGGTTGCAGGTAATAATCTCAACCAATCGGTTGTTTCGCCATTTCAACTCAATGTGTCGATGCCTGAGAGCGTGAGAGCGAAAGACTGGTATCTGGTAATTGCCAACCATCAGAGCTGGGTAGATATATTGATCTTGCAGCGGGTATTGCACCGTAAAATCCCCTTTCTGAACTTTTTTCTGAAAAAAGAATTGCTTTACGTGCCTGTACTTGGACTTGCCTGGTGGGCGCTTGATTTTCCGTTTATGAAACGGACCAGTAAAAGTCAGCTGAAGAAAAACCCTAAGTTGCGTGGTAAAGACGTTGAAACCACGCGTAAGGCATGCGAAAAGTTTAAAACCATGCCGGTGAGTATCGTCAACTTTGTCGAAGGGACACGTTTTACTGAGCAAAAGCATCAGCGCCAGAGTAGCCCGTTTAACCACCTGCTCAAACCAAAAGCAGGCGGTATTGCATTTGTGATGCAGGCAATGGGCGAGCAGATCAATCAGGTGGTGAATGTGACCTTACATTACCCCGGAGGTATTCCCAGTTTTATGGACTTTGTAGCTGGGCGCGTTGATGAGGTTAGCGTGCAGATTGAGCTGATGCCTGTCAGTCAGGACTTGATTGGTGACTATAGCAATGATAATGAATTCCGAGTGCGTTTCCAAAGCGAACTGAACCGTCTGTGGGCGCAAAAAGATCAGCAGCTAGAGGCATTGGCGGCGAATCACAGCCGTGCTGAAGTGTCTGCCAAGCAGCATGAAAAGTCGCAGCAGTCCTGAGCGTTGTTCAGGTGAAGGAGGTGGTATGTTGAAAAGGTTTTTACCAGCCTGGGTAGCCGGAATGCTGGCTACTATGATACTGCTGGCCAACACCCTATTGTGGGGAGTTGTCGTATTTGCATTGGGATTGATAAAGTGTATTTTACCGCTGCGCAGTGTGTCAGACTTGTTGCACTGGGCATATAAAGGCTGGTGTCGGGGCAATCGTCTGGGGCTTCAGCTTGGTTGTGCCGAAATTGTACTGGACTTGCCTGAGCAAATGAGTGAACAAGCCTGGTATATGCTGGTGGCCAATCATATCAGCTGGTTAGACATTGTGGTGCTCAGCGCACTTGACCGACTACCTGCTCCTAAGTTTTTCCTAAAAGACGAACTCAAGTATGTGCCGCTGATCGGCACCGGAGCGTGGGCGCTTGGAATGCCTTTTATGAAGCGTGCAAGCAAGGCGCAAATCGCCAAAAACCCTAAGCTTAAAGGGATGGATGTAGAGCGCACGCGGCACAGTTGCCGGCACTTTCGACAGCACCCAACGACGGTGATTAACTTTGTCGAAGGAACCCGCTTTACCGCTCAAAAACATCAGCGTCAGGGGGGAGAGTTTCACTATTTGCTCAAGCCCAGAGCGGGTGGAGTGGCGTTCGCGTTAGAAGTATTAGCACAGCAACTCGATGGTATGCTTGACGCTACGGTGATTTATCAGAGCCCGGATCAGCATATTTGTCGTAGCTTTATGTGTGGCAAATTGCAGCGCATTGACGTGCGTATCCGATTATTATCGATGGCTGGTATACCGCAGGGCAACTACCAAACAGACAAGCAATACCGGGTGGTATTTCAGGCTTACCTGAATCAGCTGTGGCTCGACAAAGATGCACTGCTGATGGCTTACTGGGAGCAAGAGCAGGGACAAGGCGACATGTGTGTTGATGAGGTAAAGCAAGCATGAAGGTAACACACCTCAGTGAAGTGCTGGCTCCCTGGGTTGGCTCAACCTCTTATTCAGGTTTGCTGATATTGGGTACCAATGTGCTTGCACTGGTGATCTTACTGTTGGTGTTTTGGTTGATCCGCCAGTGGCTACTGCCGCGTATTCAGCACTTTTTAAGTGAGTACTCAACGTCTAAAATCGGTTTTCTTGCCCCTTATCTGAGTAAATTCAGCGGACGTTTCTCGCTGGTGATGTGTACGCTGATGTTTATTGCGTTCAAAGAAGCGCTGTTTATTGCGCCGGTGTGGTTATTTAAAGTGCTGGGCGTGGTCTCTCAGGTTTTGCTGGTGATCAGCATAGGCTTCTTGCTGAGCAGTTTGGTTAACATAGTGAACGCAATTTATAACCAGCAGCCGTTCGCTAAAAGTGTTCCGATTCAGAGCTTAGTGCAGGTCAGCAAACTGTTGATCTTTATTGTTTGTGCTATTTTGGTGATCAGCCTCGCGATAGATAAATCGCCAACGTATATTTTGTCTGGGTTTGGTGCCATCGCTGCCGTTACCTTATTAGTGTTCAAGGATACCATCCTTGGGCTAGTGGCCAGTATTCAGATTGCGGCTAACCGCCTGCTGGCGACCGGAGACTGGATCCAGGTTGATGCATTTGGTGCCGATGGTGAGGTGATCGAAGTGGGTCTCAATACCGTGCGTGTGCGCAACTGGGATAATACAGTAACCACTATTCCTACCTATAAGATCATTTCTGACTCATTTAAAAACTGGCGGGCCATGCAGGAGTCCAATGGACGTCGGATAAAGCGCGCGATCTATATTGACTTTGACTCCATCCACTTACTGAGTCCGGATGAGCTGAGCGCGCTGAGCCAAGAGTTGCCTGAGGTGGCAGAGATTGTGCAGCATAGTACTGAGCAGCGCTGGAGTAATGTGTCTTTGTTTCGCCGCTATGCCGAAGCTTATCTGAAAACGCATCCACAAGTGAATCCGGAATGTTTGTGTATGGTACGAGAGTTGGCCCCCACGCAGTATGGTTTGCCTGTAGAGTTATACTGCTTTAGCCTGGATAAGCGCTGGGTGCCATATGAGCATTTGCAAGCTGACTTACTTGATCATGTACTAACGATGATGCCCTATTTTTCGTTACGACCCTACCAGGTTATTTCAAGTCATCAAAACGAAATAAATCACAAAAAACCAGAGTAAGCGTCGAAACCTTGTGTTATCTTAACGATTCAGATTTTATCTTTTTATGACATATTTGTGACATGGAAACGAGTTAGGTTGCTGAGTTGCCCAAGAGGTAGGTAGTGCAATGAAGTGTTTTTTAGCAATCATGCTGGTATTGAGCTTGTATTCAACAAAACAGGCCTTTGCAGACCATGAACAAATTCTGGTAGCGGTTGATCACGCACCACCTTACAGCGCGTTAGATGAAAAGGGGAATGCGAAGGGTCTGATCCTCGATATCCTCAATTATATCAAACACCACAGTGATGAAGACATTACAGTCAAGGCTGTTCCCTGTCCGTTTTCCCGCTGTATTCGCATGCTGGCACAGGGGGAAGTTGATGTTATGGGCGGTCTGGTCAGAACGCCGGCCCGTGAGATCCAGATGTCGTTTGTGACACCGCCTTATATGGCGTTGTCTTCTTCCTATGTATTTTATGGGCATCAGCACAGCCAGGTACAAGTTGAGCGCTACGAAGATCTGATTGGTAAACGGATTGCGATAATGCGCGGCGCTGCTTTCTTCCCACGTTTTGATAAAGACACACGGCTTGATAAAGTCGAAGTACCGTCTGAACGGATAGCTATTGACTTGGTGCTTAAAGGGCGGGTTGATCTGGTGATCGCCGTTGAAGATACTGCCGATTTGGCAATGAATGTTCTGGCGCAGCCAGCCCATCAGTTGAGAAAGATGGCATATCGTCATACTCAGGTGATTTATGGTCATATGGCAATGAGCCGTGAATTTGCACAAAGCCATGTTGGTCGAGAATTCAGTAATCACATGCGTCAGATGGCGGAAAACAAAATCCTTGATAAGCTGGTCGCACCGTATCAGTTACCTGCTATCCCGCCTCAACTGTTATCTGAGGAGACGGGGCGCATGCAAATTAATACATTCTAAGGTGTGGGGCTGGTGCGCGCGGCGAAGCTGTTGCTAAATTGCAGAACCAGTTGCTCTATATCGTCGTAAGCTTGTGCGCTGGCTTCGTTGCCTGAATCTCCATTGGTGAGTAATACAAAACCACTTTGGTGACGTAAATCACCATAGATCTGAGTAAGCACGCCCGGATCATCGCCACTATGATAGATTTTATCGCCATCGATTCCCCAGAAATACCCTCGCTCAACCGTGATACTTGGGACAGGTGTTTGCGGGCTGAGCATAGCGTTAACCGCGTTGGCAGACAGGCTCTGTTGGCCATTGAATTGACCTTGTTGCATCGCAGCTATCAGAAAGTTCCCCAGGTCATGCGCAGTAGAGATCGCGCTCCCTTCACTGTAGGTGATATTGCCATAAGCAGGTAAAGGGACCAACTGTTGACTTTCCGGGTGGTGAATATAGCGCTGCACCACATCATCGCCAGGAGCTGCAATAGCCCATTCACTGCGTGCCATAGCCAGCGGCGTAAAGACAAAATGCTGGGTTAATTCAGGCAGTGTTTTGCCACTGGCAAGTTCAGTGACATAGCCGGCCAGGGCAGAGCCTATGTTCGTGTAGATAGCGGCTTGATTGTTCGTCAAATCAAAGCGACTGACAAAGTTTTGCGTATGGTAGTTGCTGCCTGATTGTGTCAGATAGGCTGAGAAAAACCTTTCAAGATCAATGTCAACTGGCTCAGCACAAACGGGGTTTTGACTGACTCGATTATATAAGCTGCCTCCGTCCTCACGAATATAATAGTTGCAACGATATACCTCCTCAAAGTCCATGATACCACTGGTGTGGGTGATCAGC
This sequence comes from Pseudoalteromonas sp. R3, assembly GCF_004014715.1. Taxonomy (NCBI): domain Bacteria; kingdom Pseudomonadati; phylum Pseudomonadota; class Gammaproteobacteria; order Alteromonadales; family Pseudoalteromonadaceae; genus Pseudoalteromonas; species Pseudoalteromonas sp. R3. The sequence goes on along the minus strand of NZ_CP034835.1, from coordinate 4,243,820 downwards.
TGACGTAAGGTGATGGCCTGAGTTAGAGGGATCGGAAAATCGACAGAGAAATTCAGATAATGCGCAATGGGTATGTCGAGGTCCACTTGCTGCTGTTCAACGGCATGCGCCAGGGTGGCACCCATTAGCGTTTTACTGACAGAACCCAGATAAAAACGGCTGTGTGCATCGACCGCAGTGCCCTGAGTATCCGCCTGACCAAACCCTTTTTGGTAGACCGACTGACCACGATGAATAATATTGACGGCGACCGCCGGAATATTCCCCTGTTGCTGCAATGTGGCTATCTGACGTTCAAACTCATTGACGGATAAGGGGGCTGTAGTGACTTTACCGAGTAAATTCAGTGCATGGTCGTAGCTTTCAAAACGGCCACTTTCCAGCGCATGCATGGAGAAGGCAGGGACGGAAATATCCGGCTGGATCCCCCTTTGTTCATATAATGTGCCCTGAGCATCTCGGTAAACTTCATTGGAAAGTGAGATTTCCCACCCATTGGGTAAAGTGAAAAAGCGCATATCCGACAACGCCCCAGAGGTTTCCTCCCCGAGTAAAGTGACGTGTGGCAGGTGCATCATGGCCATCGCAAAGACTTCCCCGGCGCTGATTGTCAACTGACTGGTGAGCAAATAAACGGGTTGAGTATAGGCTTTGTTGTGTGCATTCAGGGACTGACTGAGTAATACGCCCTGGCCTGCGCGGTTGAGAGCTTGTTTGTTAAATGCCAAACGGTTAGAGGAGTTGAACCGAGAGGCAATAGCCAGGGCAATGGCATCGTCGCCACCTATGTTGTTGCGAATGTCGAGGAGCAGTCCATCGGTATCGGCCAGCTCGGTCATAATACTATCGATTAGCACTGTGGCAGCGTCGAGATGCTCAGCCTCATCAGCATCCGAGTCATTGCTGTATTGTGACAGGTTGTTGATCACCAGTATGCCAACATTGTCCTTGGTTCTGCCCCAGAGCAAGGTTTTTTCCTGCCGCTCTGCAGGAAAACTGCCTATGCTGTCAGCGAGCAGGTATTGCTGGCTGACGCTCAATGAGTCCAGAACCAGCTCAGAGAAGACCTGTTCGTCACTGAGCTGCATGTCATAGCGAAGATAATAGCTGGCGGTACCGCGGGCTGCGCGCAAAATAGGGGCGTCCTTCATCACAAAATACGGATGTCCCGGCGTTCTGGCAACTGAGACATGGCCATCGGCAAGGGGCTTAATCATTTGCGTCAGCACGTCAAACAAGGCGTCATCAGACATCTCGTCCTGAATTTGAGGACGATAATGGGCGTATTGTGCCTGCCAGTCCATATTGCGCAGGGCGAAGAAGGCATAATAATCGTTAAATGCGTGCCAGAAGTACTCAAAAACTTGTACCGGACTGGCATCCGCGCTGACGGATAGCGGTGACTGGCAAGTCTCAGGGAGCGATGTCTGACGATCATAGATATGCGGGTAGACTTCACCTGCATAGGTCAGTTGTAGTTGCTCTTTGCTGCGTAACCGTGCCTGGGCTACCTCAAACTCATCACTGAGTGGCAGTGCATGCTGTGCTACTTTGATGCAAGCATAGGTATTAAACTCATAGTGGCTTAGGCTCTGTGCCGTGATATCGAGCGCTTCGCCGTAGGCGGTTTTTTGCCAGACTCCCGGGTGCTTTTGTACTGTGCCACGGTGATCTTTGGCGTCGCCGCAGCCACTGAGCAGCGCAGCGATAAGCAACCCTGTGGTGAGAAGAGAAAAGCCCTTTAACATGATTGTCTCCTTAACTGAATAACCCAAATGCGTTGTTATGGTGCGCTCAGTGTAAGGTCAGGAGGGAACTTGCGCTGTTAGTGAGTTGCGCCAAAAGGTCAGAAAATGTACTCGGTCGTTGACATTTTTAAACAGAGGGTAACGCCGACTCTGGCTACACTGGCTGGTAAGTAAACTGATCTTATGAGGTTGATATGATGCAACGAACTGCCGCCAAGTATTTCGCTATGAGCGAAGAAGTATGGGCACGCCACACCAACCCCTGGAGTGTCTGGAGTCGCTATTCCTGTTTGCCTTTGATGATTGCCTGTCTGTGGTGGCGTGACTGGCTTGGCGTTGCTTTTTGGCCTGTACTTGTGGTGCTGCTGCTCTGGGTCTGGCTGAACCCCAGATGCTTCAGTAAACCCAGAGATACGCACAACTGGGCATCGCAAGCTGTATTGGGTGAGCAGATCCTTATCTATCAGCTCGAGCGAGTGCCTTTAGTTCATTATCAGGTGATCAAAGTGATTATGGTGCTGCTGACCTTGTGCACACTGGTCTGTGCCGTAGGCTTGTGGTTTCATGAAGCCATCAGCACCTGTGTTGGGGCTTTGGGTGTGATCCTGAGCAAAACCTGGTTTCTTGACCGCATGGTCTGGCTTTATCAAAGTGTCACCCGCTCAGACGCTGATATAGCCGCCCGTCAGGAAAAAACCTGACATACTTCATTGGCTTTGCAAGTGATCACACTGACATTCTGGTACCCAATGCGGGTGAGCTGTTCGGCGGCAAACACAGCCCGGCCGCCAGCAGCACAGTGCAGATACAGCGGCTTGCTGGGATCTTTCTCCAGCGCAGGTAATTGGAATTCCAGCACGCCTCGGGGAATATTCAGCGCACCTGATGCGGCTTTTTCCTGATGTTCCTGAGGTTCTCGCACGTCAATCAGCAGGCCCTGATTGGCCGCCATTTCTGCTTTGGCCTGCTCGGCTGTGATACAGCGCTGGTTGGGCCGAACGGTTTTTAGTATGTCCTGCGGGGATGTCAGCATAGATTAATTCTCCATTCCAAGTTTCTTAAGCAATGTCATCATAGGGCACCAGCCAGTAAAGGCGGATTGGATCAGGTTCAATGCAATAAACACACTAAACCACACCCAGCGTGGGTCCATAAACCAGGTCAGTAAAAACGACAGGATCAGCATACTGCCGGCGATCAGTCTGATAGTGGCCTCGAGTCTCATATTCTTTACCTCCTGCATTCAAGTATATTGTAAGATTTAATATTAGCAAGATCTAATATTAGTAACTTCTAATGTTTTGTTTTATACTTCCACCCAGACTCATTGTGGGAGGAAGTATGGATCTACACGCTATGGCCGACAGCGCTGCACAGGCTGAGGCTTTACTTAAAATGCTCGCCAATCGGAATCGCCTGATGATTTTATGCAGTTTGCAAAGTACAGAGCTCAGTGTGGGTGAGTTAAATGCCCAGGTCCCGCTGGCTCAGTCCGCCTTATCTCAGCATCTGGCTGCAATGAGAAAAGCCGGCGTCGTTGCATCGCGACGGGAAGGGGCGACCGTCTATTATCGGATTGCGGATGACAAAGTTCTTGCGCTTCTGGCACAGCTTTATCAGCTGTTTTGCGCGGATAAGGACCTCCCATGAGCACAGTGACCAGCTTGACGGAGCGTATACTAAATCAGAGTTTGTCTGGCCGTTTGCCAGCCCTGCTATTCTTCTTTGCCATAGTGCTGGGTGCTCTGGCGCTGCAATTTATGCCGCGGGAGGAAGAGCCTCAGATTGTCGTGCCCATGCTCGATATTCACGTGGCGGCACCTAACATTGCGGCACCGGAAGTTGTGCGCCTGGTGACGACGCCGTTGGAGAAGCTGCTATTACAAATCCCAGGAGTAGAGCATGTCTATTCCACCACTAATAGTGGCAATACGGTGGTGACATTACGATTTCATGTCGGAGAAAGCCGAGAGCAGGCTATCCTGAATACCTACACAAAACTCTATGCCAATGAGCATCAGATGGCTGGCGTAGTGAGTGACTGGCAGATCCGGCCGGTTGAGGTGGACGATGTACCGATTGTGATGTTGGGCTTGTACAGTGAAAACCCCGAACAATACGATGATTATGACTTAACCCGTTTTGCTCAGGAAATATCAACGCAGTTGCAGCAGCTCCCTGATACCAGCGAAGTTAAAGTGATTGCAGGGCGGCAACGGACGTTAAACGTATGGCTGGATGCAACCGCTCTGGCGGCGCACCAGAGTACGCCTTTGGATGTATTACAGGCCATTCAGAGCAGCAATCAGCTACAGCAGGTAGGGAAGCGTGTTGCAGGAAATAAGCAGATTGTTCTGGAAGCTGGCGATGTATTACGCACCTCTGATGCCTTACGCGAATTAGTGATCACTGTGGTGAACGGACGCGCTGTTAAACTGAAAGATGTAGCCCGCATTGAGGATGGCCCGGGTGAGCCAGAGCATTATCAGTGGCTTGCGCTCAATGACGAACAGCAGTCATTACCTCTGGTCACCATTAGTGTGGCAAAGCAAAAGGGCAGTAATGCGGTAGCAGTAGCAGAACAGGTTCACCAACTGATGCGCCGTTTACAGACCCAGTTGCTGCCGCCTGAGGTAGCGGTCAAGGTACTACGCGACTACGGACAGACAGCGGATGAGAAGGTGAATGACCTGATGGCTAGTCTGGTCTTTGCGGTGCTGACCGTGGTGATCTTTGTCGGCGTTTTTCTCGGCTGGCGACCCGCAATTGTGGTAGGTCTGGCGATCCCAGTGTGTTATGGGATCACCCTGGCACTGGACTGGTCGTTTGGTTATACCATTAATCGGGTGACGCTGTTTGCGTTGATCCTCTCACTGGGCCTGCTGGTGGATGACCCCATTACAGGCATCGACAACATTAGCCGCCTTTTGCTGCCTGGTAAGTCTCGAAAGCAGCAAATAGTGACGGCAATGACGGAGATCCGGACAGCCTTATTAATGTCGACGCTGACTATCATGATGGCATTTCTGCCACTGGCCTATATTACCGGCATGATGGGGCCGTATATGGCACCGATGGCGTTTAACGTGCCAGTGAGTGTCATGATATCAACGGTTGTGGCGTTTTTTATCACACCCTGGCTTGCCAGTCGCTTGCTGACGACTAAGTCATCGGCTGTGCCGAGCCAGGACAATCATTGGTATGCGGCCTTACTTACACCACTGTTACGTTCGCCGCGCAGAGCTAAAGGGATGTTATGGGCAGTACTGGCGTTATTTGTCCTGAGTGCCAGCCTGCCGGTGTTTCGGGCTGTCCCCCTTAAACTATTACCTTATGACAATAAAAACGAAGTGCAGGTGCTGATCGACTTACCAGAGGGCAGTAGTCTGGAAGCCACTGCGCGCCTGACACGTGCGGTGCAGCAACGAGTTTGGCAGATCAATGAAGTCAGTGCTGTTGCTGCCTATGTGGGCCAGCCTTCGAGTATGGATTTCAATGGTATGGTACGCGGATATTATCGTCGCCATAGTGACAATCTGGCAGAGCTGAGGGTGTTATTGCTGGACAAAAGCGAGCGAGTGCATCAGTCCCATGCTGTGGTACTGAGGCTGCGTGGCGCATTGGCAGAGTTTAATCGTGATGGCACGGTGGTGAAAGTGGTTGAGGTGCCGCCGGGTCCGCCTGTGATGAGCACCCTGACAGCAGAAGTGTATGCTGAACCTTTTGTCTCAGCAGATACGCACCGTGAAGCGGCGCTGCAATTGATGACACGTTTGCGCCAGGAAGCACATGTTGTGGAAGTTGATACATCTTTATCGGCACCCGCCACGCTGCAACGCTTTGTCGCTGATAAGCAAAAAGCTGCAATGTCCGGTGTGAGTAGCGTTGAAATTAATCAAACGCTGACACTGATCAGCCAGGGCATGCAGGCTGGACTATTGTATCAGCCGCGTGAGGCGCAACCTGTACCTATCAACTTGCAGCTGGCCTATGCGGACCGTCAACGCTGGTCCGCCTTACTCGCGACCCAAATTCGAGGCTCCGGTGATGTGACCCAGGAGCAACAGGGCTTTGGCCTGAGTCGTGCGGCTCGGCCCATGGTGGCTTTGTCAGAGGTAGGGGAAGTTCATACTCTGGCGGTTGAACCCGCGATTTACCGAAAAGACCTGGCACCGGTGATTTATGTTTTTGCTGAGTTGAACGGCCGTACACCTGCGGAGGTGATTGCCGATGTGGTGGCCGATGAGCAGCAAGTTAGTATGCCCATAAAGAGTGACACGCAGGCAATTCCCTGGCAGCAAAGAACATTTCTCAGTAGTGGCGGCGCACAGCCATGGCAGCTGCCAGAGGGGACAAGTTATCGCTTCAGTGGGGAGGGAGAATGGCGGATCACCGTGCGAGTTTTCCGTGATATGGGGATTGCCTTTGCTTTTGCGCTCGCGGCTATCTTTGTGATCCTCCGTTGGCAGACCGCTTCTAATGCAGTGGCACTGATCATTATGTCAGCTATCCCATTGACCATGATAGGGATTATGCCGGGCTTCTGGGCACTGAATCAGTTTGGAGAACGTACTATCGCAGGAGCACCAGATCCTGTGCTGTTCACAGCTACCGCTATGATTGGCATGATAGCACTGGCCGGCATTGTGGTTAGAAACTCTCTGATCCTGGTGGAATTTATCACTCAGGCAAGACAAGCCGGCATGCCACTTCAGGCGGCGCTGATCCGCGCAGGTAGTGTGCGCATGCGACCGGTATTGCTGACCGCGGGAACGACCTTATTGGGGAACCTGGTGATTATTCTGGATCCGGTATTCAGTGGTCTGGCACTGGCAATTATGTTTGGCATCGTCGCATCGACCTTATTCTCTTTATTGGTTGTGCCTGTCGTTTATTATTTGGTGTTCAGAACATCGGATGATGCAGCGGCCCCGACCTCGATTTCTGACAGTTTGGAGACTACTCATGTTTAAGATTCGCCTGTTGCGCCCGATTGCGGCCATACTGCTATTGTTACTCGCAGTAGCCTGGATGGCCGGACTGTTTAATCGCGCGACACCACCGGGAGAAAAGCGGCTGACACCTGCGCCTCAGTTAACTACCCATGTCGTTGAGCAGCGGCTGGTTCACGATGTTGAGGAAATCCCGGGCAGTGTGATCGCAAAACACAATACGGTTGTTGCAAGCCGCGTACTGGCGCAGCTCAAAAGTTTGACAGTGCGCTCCGGAGACACAATCCAGGCGGGACAATTGATTGCAACTCTTGATGATGCAGATCTGCGTGCGCAGCTACGAGCGGTCAAGGCGCAGCAGCAGGCCAACTTGGCACAATTGACGCAAGCACGAAAACAGCTGGCGCGTGCGCAGGCTTTGCAGCTCAAAGGTTTGGTTGCGCATAATCAGGTCGATGAGTGGCAAACTCAGGTCAATGAGCTGACAGCCAGAGAGTCGGTTCTGCAGCAGCAGTATAGAGGTGCAGAAGTGGCATTGAGTTATACCCAGGTCAAAGCGCCTATTTCGGGTACGCTGGTGGCACGTTTGCAAGAACCTGGTGCCATGCTCAATCCTGGGTCACCGTTAGTCTCAATCTATAACCCGGCACAACTGCAGGTTGAAGTGTCGGTCAGGGAGCGCTTGCTCACGGAGCTGACAGTGGGCGCTCGTCACCAAATCAGTATTCCGGCTGCAGAGGCAACCCAGTACGCCACCATCAGTGAGCTGGTGCCTGTAGCTGATAGTGGGGCGAGAAGTTTTACGGTTAAGCTGGATATGCAGTGGATGCAGGGAGTGATCCCAGGAATGTATGCAATGCTGAAGCTTCCAGTCGCCCCTCGCCCAGCTGTGCTGATCCCCAAATCTTTAGTCCAACAGTATGGGCAGCTTAGCAAAGTGGAGGTGTTGCATAACGGGCAGGTTCAGAGCCGGTTTATTCGTCTGGGCAATGAATATGGCGATGAGGTTGAAGTGGTCAGTGGTTTGCTCGCCGGTGAGCACCTGGTAATGGGGTCACCGACGGCATTACCTGTGGCTACAGAAAAGTCGCAATCTCCTCAAGCGGCTTTTTAACCAGGGCATGCTCCGGAACAGTGGCATCTTCAGCAGGATAACCAGCAATTAACAGCATATATGGACGCTCATTTTCCTTATCCCGTTGGCAGATTTCGGTCAGAAAGCTCATGGGTTTAGGGGTGTGGGTCAGTGTCGCCAGGCCTGCATGGTGTAAGGCCTGAATAAGAAAACCGGTGGCAATGCCAACGGATTCGTGCACATAGTAGTTAGTATTTTTATCTTCCGTGTGGATACCGCCTTTTTTCTGGCTGAAGATAGCGATCAACCAGGGAGCATGTTCCAGATAAGGTTTGTCTGCATCGGTACCCAGCGGTTTTAACGCATCGAGCCACTCTTCACCTGCACGACCTTCATAAAATGCCTGCTCCTGTTGTTCTGCAGCGGCTCGGATCTGCTGCTTTACGTCCTGGCTGTGGATAGCAACAAAATGCCATGGCTGGTGGTTAGCACCACTGGGCGCAGAGCCTGCGGTTTTTATGCAGGCTTCAATAATTGCTTTGGGTACTGGACGGTCGCTAAAGCTGCGGATGGTATGACGACGTTTGGCTTCATCCAGAAATGCAGTGGCGCGGTTGAGCATCTCTTCCTGTGGATATTCAATAAAGTCGTTGAGGGGCACGTTCGCATGTTGTTTCATGATTTACCTTTATCTTTTTTGTTTATAATTTGTTATATCGTGACTGCGTTTTCCTTGCAACAGACCGACATTCAGTGTGCAGGCACAATGTAAAGCTAGCGATGGTCTGACGGCAATTTTACTTTACCTTTGCAGGCTAGAGTAAAAATGTGCAGGTTATTCCTATTGGTTATATTGAACATTAGCGACAAGCACTCTGCTACTGCACTGGGATCCGCTAAAATAGCCGCTCAATTCTGAATGGAGGTCACTATGTATAAGCATGTATGGGAATCGGGTGAGTCGATTGCATTACCAGTTGGTAAAGCGGTGTGTGTGGGTCGTAACTATGTTGCACACGCCAAAGAACTCAATAACCCGATACCGGATAGCCCATTACTTTTTATCAAACCCGCGACGGCGTTCTGCCACTTTCAATCACCACTGAGGCTTAATAGCACACTGGGTGAGCATCACTACGAAGCTGAGTTGGTACTTCTGGTAGGTAGTCGGATAGACCACAATACAAGTGCACCATTAGAGCACATCAGTGGTATCGCCACGGGGCTGGATCTGACGTTAAGGGATTTACAGTCTGAGTTGAAGCAACAGGGACATCCCTGGGAATGTGCGAAAGCGTATGATAACAGCTGTAGCCTTACACCATTCAGGCCGGTTGATGGATTGAGTGAGAGCAGCGTGTTGCATTATGCATTTTGGCAAAATGGCCAGTTAAAGCAGCGCGGAGACAGCAGCCTGATGATTTTTAACCTGCATACCCTGTTAAAGGCATGTGCCCGATATTTTACCTTGTTACCAGGTGACATCGTTATGACTGGCACACCCAAAGGGGTAGGAGCTTTACAATCCAAAGATGAGCTGACTTTGAGCCTGCTCGACGGTCCTGCTTATACTGCGATTGTGGATATTAGCTAAGCGGTTCGTTTATCTGGTTTGCAATGCTGCCAGTGCAAAGTGTGCTACTGTTTGTACCAATCTGTTGAACGTTATTAAGGATCAAGTCATGAAAGTAAAACCTCTTGGGACACCATTTAGTGCGACGTCATGCAAAGTCTTATTGTGTGGTGGTGGCGAGCTGGGTAAAGAAGTGGTGATTGAGTTTAAACGACTTGGCGCTGAGGTGGTGGTACTGGATCGTTATGACCATGCGCCAGCGATGCAAGTTGCTGATCGCAGCTACACTCTGTCGATGCTCGATGGTGACAAGCTGGCAGCTGTCATTGAGCAAGAGCAGCCGGACTATATTGTCCCCGAGATTGAAGCCATTGCAACCGACACCTTAGTGGCGCTGGAGCAACAGGGCTTTACCGTTGTGCCCTCAGCGAAAGCCACGCAGTTGACCATGAACCGTGAGGGGATCCGCCGGCTGGCCGCGGAAGAACTGGGTTTGGCAACGTCGCCCTACCGGTTTGTTGATACACAACAGGAGTTTATCAGTGCGGTCGCTGAGATAGGCATGCCTTGTGTGATCAAACCTATTATGAGTTCGTCTGGTAAAGGCCAAAGCGTGGTGCGCAGTGAGGCTGATCTTGAGGCTGCATGGGAGTATGCGCAGCAGGGGGGACGTGCAGGTCAGGGCAGAGTGATAGTTGAAGGCTTTGTCGACTTCGATTATGAAATTACCCTGTTGACCATCCGCCATATCAATGGCACCAGCTTTTGTGAGCCCATTGGACATGTGCAACAGGATGGTGACTATCAGCAAAGCTGGCAACCACAAGCGATGTCGGAGTTAGCTTTGGCGCGTGCCAAAGTAATGGCTGAACAGGTTACTGAGGCGCTGGGTGGACGAGGCCTGTTCGGGGTTGAACTCTTTATCAAAGATGACGAGGTGTATTTCAGTGAAGTCTCTCCACGTCCTCATGACACCGGCATGGTGACCCTGATCTCTCAGGATTTGAGTGAATTTGCCCTGCATGTTCGGGCCATTTTGGGCTTGCCTGTTCCCAATATTCAGTGTCACGGCCCGTCGGCATCCAGTGTTATACTGGTCGACGGTACGTCACAGCAACTGAGTTTTACTCAGGTCGCCGAGGCCCTTAGTGAAGCGAATACCGACTTACGGTTGTTTGGTAAACCGGAAGTGGCGGGTCGGCGCCGAATGGGGGTTGCACTGGCGCGTGATCAAAGCTGTGAACTGGCCACAGAAAAAGCGAAAAGAGTGAGTTCAACCATAGGCACAATTTTATGACAAACAAGGTAATGGGCGATTTGGTCGCCGGATTCTGGCGTCTACTGGACTGGCAGTACAGCCCGGCCCAGACTCTGGATTTTGTGAAGCAGCTTACAGAGTTGGGGGTGCGAGATACCGATCATGCCGATATTTACGGCCAGTACGAATGTGAGGCGGCCTTTGGTCGTGCTCTGGCGTTGCAGCCATCGGTTCGCGAGCAGATCAGCATTATCACTAAATGTGGCATTCGCCCGGCTCTGGCGAGTAAGGGGCTTGCGGGTAAAGCCAACCACTACGACTCCAGTAAAGCGCATATCATTGCCTCAGCGCAGCAGTCTTTACAGCACTTTGGCACAGATCGGATCGATACACTGCTGATCCACCGTCCTGATTACCTGATGAATGCTGACGAAGTTGCTGAGGCGTTTAACACACTCAAGCAAAATGGTGATGTACTGCACTTTGGGGTGTCTAACTTCACTCCTTCTCAGCTGAATCTGCTGCAGTCTCGTCTTGATTTTAAGCTCGTGACTAACCAGGTCGAGTTTTCGCCCTATGAGATGAAGGCGCTGGATGACGGCACCTTAGATCAGTGTCAGCAGTTGGGTATTCCTCCTATGCTTTGGTCGCCATTGGCCGGGGGACGCCTATTTGCATCACAAGATGACAAGGCGGTGCGTTTGCGGGCTTGTCTCAGTGAAGTGGCTGAAGAAGTGGGTGTCAGTGGCATCGATGCGGTGATTTATGCCTGGTTGTTAATGCACCCAAGTAAGCCGTCCGTGGTATTGGGCACAGGTAACATTGAGCGGGTACGTACGGCCGTGGCGGCACGTACGCTGACTTTATCCCGTGAGCAATGGTATCGTATCTGGCAGGCATCGACTGGTCATAGTGTGCCTTAGGCCAGTGAGGAGCTGGACTCAGAGCGTAAAATCCAGTGCATAACTTACATAAGCCTTGATGTCATCATCGGCATCAAGGTCCGTTTTCACTAACCCCAGCGTGAGCCCTCCGGTGCTTAAACTGACGCCATAATCCATATAGCTATCATCCTCACCCGTCCATTCCATGACGGTATCACCACTGGAGCGTCCAATATGCAGGCCCAGTTCAGATTCTGTGAATACCGAAAATGCTGCGTTCAGTTCCAGATATAACATGTCTTCTTCTGCGGTGGAATCATCCTGGGCGGTAGTCAGGTGGCTCAGTTTGAAGGTGATAAATTCCCAGCCCAGAGAGGCGTAGAGTTCACCAAAGTCGATATTTCCTGCTGCGTCCGGATAGGCATAGTGAATATAGCCCACGTCATAGCTCACTTGATTGAACTCGCCACTGAATCCCGCATAGAGATCTAACTCGTAGCTGGTGCTGGCGGCATCACCAAAATCCACGTTGGATGCCCAGGTGCCCAGGTAAAAGCCTGTGCCGCTGTCATAATCCAGCCCACCTGAAATGGCGGCACCATCATCCGATTGGGTAATGCCGCGCCAGAAATAGTTGGAGCTGGCAGCCACGTTGGCGCTGACAGAGCCGGCACTATCCGCGGATGCATGCGCATGGGTAAGTAGCAGTGAAATTGCACAGAAAAGTGAGTATTTATTATTCATGTAGAGTCCTCAGGAGCACAAGTAGTTGTCGTGCGGGAGGTTGCAATGGCTAAGCCAGTATTGAATAAATTATGCTTTATTGGTTTTATATTTTTGATTTTTATAAATATAGTTTTAGCTTGGAGTGGGTTTTTGTAGACCTGAGCGGGGCTGAGTATGCACGCAGCTGGTGCAGATATGTTCTATGTTGCACAATAATCAGGCAGCAGGAACGCTGCCCGAATATCTGAGCGAATGGTGCAATTATCCGAAAATGGCACGCATCAGTGAAATGGTTTCATCGACACTACGGCCTTTTTCTACTTCAGCAATAATGGAGTCGCGTTTGGCTCGGATATGTTCCGGAATGCTGTCGTCACTTAATGCGCGATCAACCAGGGTTTCTGCTGACTCTTTGGAGCGACGAGCAGTTTTGGTTCCACCACTGCTTGTTGTCCGTTTGGGCTTGTTCAGTAGTTTGTAATAGTTTGAGCTCTGCGGCGTATCTTTGTCTACATAATAGAACAGGCATGGCAGTAAAGCCTTGATGGCAAGCAGACGGGCTTCAGAGTCGTCTGCAGCAGTACCTGTTGTAAACCAGGGCATTTTATTGATGGTAACAACCACGTCCTGCCAGTAGCGTTCGAAATCTCGGTTGGTCAGTTTCGCAACCCCCAATGCTTGACACAGGGCGTCGAGCTTACTGTTGACCAGTGGTGTGAACACATCCGGGCGACGCATAGCCAACAGGCGAGTCGCGGGTGCCAGAGTCGGTTTTTCATCGCTGTGACTAAATGCCATCAGGTAAGCCACTACAAACTCCTGATAATGCTGCGCTGTTACTTCGCCTTCCAGTGGGATATGGGCTAGTGCAGTATCAAACTCACCGGGTAAGTCGGCGAGTAACTGATGGAACCCTTTGGCACTTTTTGTTGAGGCAAACCACTCGACATCAAACTGATACACACTGGTATCCAGGCTGGCGGCATGCTTACCACTGAACGCCAGGCGATCTTCGCTGATCATGTCTTGTAATGGAGTCGCACGCAGTGGGGCCAGGTAGTCAATCAGCTTAAGTTGCTCGTCCAATGCCAACTCTGTCTCACGTTGACGAATGAATTCACAGATCACAGGCCAGGGCGCAATACGTAAGGTTTTTAGCTGCAAAAAGCTGATGGCACTGATCAGCATATCCTGAAGCTTCTTCACGATAGGCAATTGATGGTCGTCAAGCAGATCAAAATTAATACGGTTCTTTGCCACATCCAACAGCTCATAGCACCATCCCAGAAAGTCTTCCGGATGATTTTCGACCTTTACGGCCATCAGGTTGAGACTGATTTCGGTCGCCTGTTTCAGGATGTTCTGGTAAATCTGACTTTCTTGTTCGCCCAAAGCCATGTTCGACGGTGAAATGAGCAGCTTCTTCATGTCGCAGCGGTTCTCCAACTAGAGGGTTAAATACAGACTATTCAGTTTAGCGAAAGGTCGGTAAAACTGACAAGGGCGTGGATCATACCGTGATCTCCCGCAAGTGCAATGCGAGATAGTCCAGATTGAAAAATCTTCCCGGGTTAAGGTGAATTTATCGACCAAATCGCTATCATAGAATGAGTCATTGAATATTTTTAAAGGAAGAGATATGAAACGCGTGCTCAAACTGATAGGCGCTTTGGTGTTATTGCTGTTGGTTGCCTTAGTTGTCGCTCCGATGCTAATCCCGACTTCCACGATAATTGCGCAGTTAGAGCAGCAGGTCGAAGCGAATACCGGCCGTAAGCTGGCAATTGCAGGTGACAGCGAGCTCAGTGTTTTTCCGCGGCTGAACATTACTCTAAATGATGTGCGTTTTGACAATATGCCTGGTGGCAGTCAGCCCCACATGCTGACGATGGAGCAGCTGGCCGTGCACATTCCTTGGGTTTCGCTGCTTTCAGGAGAGTTTAAGTTGGAGCAGTTCGTGATCCGCAATCCGAAAATTCTACTGGAGAAAAATGCCGCAGGCCAGGCCAACTGGGTACTGGCTCTGGGTAAGGGCACTACTTCGGCTCAGCCAGCAGAACCAACACCGACATCATCAGGTCCAGTGGCATTACCAACAGGGTTTGATGTCGCTCTTGGTGAAGTCGCTATTTATGGTGGCGAGCTGATTTACGCCGATGAAACATCAGGTGCGCGTCATACGCTTTCCGAATTGGCACTCACTATAACTTTACCCTCTCTTTATAAGGCGCTGGAATTGGATGGGAAAGTCACCTTTCAGGGAGAAACATTTGCTCTTAACATGACGGTTGATACGCCAGCTAAGGCTATAGAAAGCAAAGACTTTAGTTTTGCACAGGCGCTGGAATCGCGCCTGGTAAATATGACCTTTGATGGTCTGATTGCGCAGCAGGGCCAAGTTTTTAGCGGTGCATTGAAGCTGTCTGGTGATTCAGTAAAAGACATTGCGCAATGGCAAAAGGTTGACTTAAAAGCCAAACCAGAGGCTTTTAATCAGTTCGAAGTGGCAGGAGAAATGCGTTTTGCCAATGATGTATTCTCATTACAGTCATTAAAAGCCAAACTGGACAAGCTCGATATTCAGGGGCGTAGTGAGATTAAGCTCGGCGAACGTCTGGGTGTGACGGCCGATGTTGACCTGGGTATGCTGGATCTCAATCCTTATTTGCCAGAGCCGGTTGAGGCACCCAAGCAGCCAGACAGCGCACCGGGTGAGCCTCAACCTATTGTCTGGGACGACAGCGAAATGGATTTGTCGGCACTGAATATGCTGGACGCCAAGGTGGTGATCCGCTCCAGTGGCTTGCGTGCAAGAGAAATTAAGCTAGGTACTAACCAGTTTTCTGTTGCACTGAATAAGGGAAAAGCAAAACTGTCTATGGATAAGTTTGCAGCTTATGAAGGCAGTGGTAAAGGGGTGGTTCATGTCAACGCTGCGACTAAGCCGTATCAAATCACTACCAACTTTGCCCTTAATAATATCAATGCCGAACCGCTTCTGACTGATGCAATTGGTTTTGACAAGGTGCTGGGTAAAGGGAGCCTGAATTGGGACCTGGAAACCCGGGGGATGAGCCAGAAACAGTTTGTCTCGGCGCTGGCCGGGGAGCTGGCGTTTGAGTTTAAAGACGGGGGCATTAAAGGCGCCAACCTGGCCGAAATGGTACGTAAAGGCAAAGAGATGCTTAAAGGGAACTTTTCTTCTGTCTCTGAGGGCATCAATGCTGACTTTGATCCAAACCAGAAAACGGACTTCTCAGCACTGACTGGCAGCTTTCAGTTTCTTAACGGCGTGGGCCGCAACCGTGACCTGAATTTGGCAAGCCCTTTGATCCGCATTACCGGTGAAGGGGAAGTTGACTTACCAAAAACCTTTGTGAACTATCGGGTTGTTACCGGCATTGTTGATACCATTGAAGGTCAGCAGAGCCAGGACGACAGCACCGGCTTTAAAGTGCCAGTCAGAATTAAGGGCCCATTCCATAAGGTGGAAACTAAGCTGGACCTGAGTGGCGCGGCTAAAGACAAAGCCAAAGACGCGGTAAAAGACAAGCTTAAAGACAAGTTGAAAGGCTTTTTTGGCGGCTAATAAATAGCAAGAGTTCTCATACCGGGCTTAGGTGCCCGGTATGTTATACAACAAATTCATCACGTTAATCCCTCCATAAGCTTTCTTCAGAAAACCTTAAGTCTTTTAATCTAATCAGGTTTGTCAGAATACAATTCTGACTGAAATATAAACTATATCTTTCTTGTGGAGGGATGTATGACAAGTATGATACGACCATTGATTCTCTTAAGCTGCATGCTTTGTCTGACCGTGGTTCAGGCCGCCACTCAGGCGGTCACAGACCAGCAACAGGCTGATATATTTAGCTACCCAAATGGAGCGCGGTATGCTGTGAGTCTGACATTTGATGACGCCAGAGCAAGTCAACTAGATGTGGGAGTACCGATTCTAGACAAGTATGGCGTGAAGGCCACCTTTTATGTGATGCCCGGTCCGATGCAAGAGCGCCTTAACGGTTGGCGTAAAGTTGTGGCTACGGGCCATGAACTCGGCAATCATACTCGCTCTCATTTGTGTACAGGCAACTTTGCCTGGCTGAGAGCACAGGATAAAGGGCTGGAGCAGGTGGACCTTGCCTGGCTGGAACAGGACATTCTTAAAACCAACCAGTTTTTGAAAGCCCAGCTCAGTGTAGAGCCAAAAAGTTTTGCCTATCCCTGTGGCAATACCTTTGTTGGTCGCGGCGCTCAGGTGAAAAGCTATGTGCCTCTGATTGCCAAACACTTTAGCTCCGGGCGCACCTGGCTCGATGAAACGGCTAACGATCCGATCTACACTGATTTTGCACAACTGACAGGAATACGCATGGATGGTATGCGCTTTGAGGAGTTGAAAACGATGATAGAAACACTGCGCGAAGACAACAAATGGATCATCCTGGCAGGCCACGAAGTAGGTGAAAACGGACTTTATAGTGTGGATAGCAAGGTGCTGTCACAATTAATTCATTACCTTCAAGCACCAGAAAATGGTTATTGGGTCGACACAGTTGATAAAGTGGGGACTTACATAAAAATGCACCGTAATTAACCTCGTTTGAGTGTTTTTTGTGCGCTGATAGTGGGTTATAGTCGATGCTCTTTCATTCCATCTGCATAATTAGTTTGACTGCATGACTTGTGAACGGATGGTTTGTCCCCATATCCCTGTTTTACAGCAAGTTCGGCACAGCGGTATAGTCAAATTAATTAAAAATTGAACTATCTTTGGCGCTGCTTTGCTGTTACAATTGCCCGCCCTTGAAACACGACACGTTCGTAATTCGAGTGGAAATTAATCTAAATGCTTAGGTTTTAAACAAAATCTAAGCGAGTTGTAATTACACCGGAGCTCATCAAGATGATCCAAATGCAAACTCAGCTGGACGTTGCTGATAACAGCGGCGCTCGCAAAGTGCAGTGTATTAAAGTCTTAGGTGGTTCGCACCGTCGCTACGCAGCGGTTGGCGACATCATTAAAGTTTCTGTTAAAGAAGCGATTCCTCGCGGTAAAGTGAAGAAAGGTGATGTTAAAAACGCAGTAGTTGTGCGCACCAAAAAAGGCGTTCGTCGTCCAGACGGTTCTTTGATCCGTTTCGACAGTAATGCTGCTGTTATCCTTAACGATAACCTACAGCCGATCGGAACTCGTATCTTCGGCCCTGTGACTCGTGAACTACGTACTGAGAAGTTCATGAAGATCGTTTCACTAGCACCAGAAGTACTATAAGGAGTCGATCATGGCAGCAAAAATCCGTCGTGATGACGAAGTAATCGTACTAGCCGGTAAAGACAAAGGTAAGCGCGGTAAAGTGCTTTCAGTTGTAACTGATACTGGTCGAGTATTTGTCGAAGGCATCAATATCATCAAAAAGCACCAGAAGCCTGTACCACAACTACAGCAAGCTGGCGGCATTGTTGAGAAAGAAGCGTCTATCGACGTATCTAATGTCGCGATCTTCAATGCCGAAACTGGCAAAGCTGATCGTGTAGGTTTTAGATTTGAAGACGGTAAAAAAGTCCGTTTCTTCAAGTCTACTGGTAAAACTATCTAATAGTTGGAGTAGACGATGGCGAAACTGCATGAAGTGTACAAAGACAAAGTAGTAAAAGAACTTTTTGAAAAGTTCGGTTACAGCTCTGTCATGCAAGTCCCTCAGATCGAAAAGATCACACTAAACATGGGTGTGGGCGAAGCCCTAGCTGACAAGAAAATTCTAGAGAATGCAGTAGCTGACCTAGAAGCTATCTCTGGTCAGAAGCCTCTGGTTACTAAAGCACGCAAATCTGTTGCTGGCTTTAAGATCCGTGAAGGTTACCCAATTGGCTGTAAAGTAACCCTACGCGGCGAGCGTATGTGGGATTTCCTAGAGCGTCTAGTCTCTATCGCGATGCCACGTATTCGTGACTTCCGCGGCGTTAGCGCAAAGTCTTTTGACGGTCGCGGTAACTATTCTATGGGCGTACGTGAGCAAATCATCTTCCCAGAAATCGATTATGATAAAGTCGACCGTGTTCGCGGTATGGACATCACAATCACTACTTCTGCGAAAACAGATGATGAAGGCCGTGCGTTGTTAGAAGCGTTCAACTTCCCATTCAAAAAGTAAGGGTAGGGTTATGGCAAAGAATTCAATGAAAGCACGTGACGTAAAACGTGCTAAATTAGTTGCTCAGTATGCTGAAAAGCGTGCTGCGTTAAAAGCTATCATCAGCGATGTTAACGCATCTGATGATGAGCGTTGGGATGCAGTGTTAAAGCTACAGTCTTTACCACGCGATTCTAGCCCTTCACGTCAACGTAATCGTTGTAACATCACGGGCCGCCCACATGGTTACCTTCGCAAGTTCGGCATGAGCCGTATTAAAGTACGCGAAGCTGCTATGCGCGGTGAAATTCCTGGCCTTAAAAAGGCTAGTTGGTAATAGAATCACGGGAGTAAGACATGAGCTTGCAAGATCCAATTGCGGATTTGTTTACACGCATCCGTAACGGTCAGACTGCGAAGAAGGTATCTGTAACTATGCCAACTTCAAAGCTGAAAGTAGCTATTGCTAAGGTACTAAAAGACGAAGGTTACATCGGTGACTTCGCAGTATCTGGTGACGTTAAAGCAGAATTGACTATCGAACTTAAGTACTTCGAAGGCAAAGCTGTTATCGAAAACATCCAGCGTGTTAGCCGCCCTGGTCTACGTATCTATAAGAAACGTGACGAATTACCTAAGGTAATGGGTGGTCTAGGTATCGCTATCGTATCAACTTCTAAAGGCCTGATGACAGACCGCGCTGCGCGTAACGCTGGTGTTGGTGGTGAAATCATTGGCTTTGTAGCTTAATCGGAGGGGAACTATGTCTCGTATAGCGAAGGCTCCTATTACTGTTCCTGCCGGTGTTGAAGTTACAGTTAACGGCCAGGACATCAAAGTTAAAGGCAAAAACGGTGAATTAACGCGCACTATCAATGCTGCGGTTGAAGTTTCACTTAACGACAACGTTATCACTACAGCTCCACGTGAAGTTGCTAATGCTTGGGCTCAAGCAGGTACTGCACGTGCGTTGATCAACAACATGATCATCGGTGCTAACGAAGGTTTTGAGAAGAAACTACAACTAGTAGGTGTTGGTTACCGTGCGGCAGTTAAGGGTAAAGTATTAGACTTAACTCTTGGCTTCTCTCACCCTGTGAACTTCGAGATCCCTGAGGGAATCACTATCGAAGCTCCAAGCCAAACTGAAATTGTTGTTAAGGGCGCAGACAAGCAGCTGGTTGGTCAAACTGCTGCTAACATTCGTTCATACCGTGAACCAGAGCCTTATAAAGGTAAAGGTGTACGTTATGCTGACGAATACGTGCGTCGTAAAGAGGCTAAGAAGAAGTAAGGTAAGACGATGGATAAGAAAACAGCTCGTCTACGTCGTGCTAAGCGCACTCGTAGAAATATTATCGAACAGGGCACAACTCGCCTTGTTATCCACCGCACGCCACGTCACATTTACGCTCAAGTAATTAACGTTGAGGGTAATGTACTGGCTGCTGCTTCTACTGTTGAAAAAGCAATTGCTGAAACAGTTAAAGGCACAGGCAACATCGAAGCGGCTCAAGCAGTTGGTAAAGCAATCGCTGAGCGCGTAGCTGACAAAGGCGTTGAAAAAATCGCTTTTGATCGCAGTGGCTTTAAATATCACGGCCGTGTGAAGGCGCTTGCTGATGCAGCGCGTGAAGCCGGTCTGCAATTCTAGGAGTAGACAATGGCTAACGTAGAAGCAAAAGCACAACAGCCTGAATTGGCTGAAAAGCTAATCGCGGTAAACCGTGTGTCTAAAGTAGTTAAAGGTGGTCGTATCTTTAGCTTCACAGCACTGACTGTAGTTGGTGACGGCGCAGGTAAAGTAGGTTTCGGTTACGGTAAAGCACGTGAAGTTCCAGCTGCTATTCAAAAAGCAATGGAAAAAGCACGCCGTAACATGATCTCAGTAGACCTTAACGGTCATACTTTGCAGCACCCTATCAAGGGTCGCCATGCTGGTTCTAAAGTATACATGCAGCCTGCATCAGAAGGTACAGGTATCATCGCCGGTGGTGCGATGCGTGCAGTACTAGAAGTTGCTGGTGTACAGAACGTACTTTCAAAAGCATACGGTTCTACTAACCCGATCAACATCGTTCGTGCAACAGTTGCTGCTCTAGAGAACATGAATTCTCCAGAAAGCATTGCTGCTAAACGTGGTCTTAGCGTTGACGAAATTTTGGGGTAAGACACCATGGCAAACACAGTAAAAGTAACTCAAGTACGTAGCTCAATCGGTCGTTTACCGAAGCATAAAGCTACATTACGTGGCCTTGGTTTACGTCGTATCAACCACACTGTTGAGCTAGAAGATACGCCAGCAGTTCGCGGTATGATCAACCAAGTTTCTTACATGGTTAAGGTAGAGGGTTAATTCGATGCATTTGAATACACTTTCACCTGCTGCTGGTGCAAAGACAGCTGGTAAGCGTGTTGGCCGTGGTATCGGTTCTGGTCTTGGTAAGACTGGTGGTCGTGGTCACAAAGGTCAAAAATCACGCTCAGGCGGTAAAGTACGCGTTGGTTTCGAAGGCGGTCAAATGCCTATGCAACGTCGTCTGCCTAAGTTCGGTTTCACTTCTCGCAAATCTCTAGTATCTGCTGAAGTTAACCTATACGAAATCGCTAAAGTTGAAGGCGATGTGGTAGACGTAAACGCGTTACAAGCAGCTGGTATCGTTAAAAAGAACATCCAGTTCGTAAAAGTTGTTAAATCTGGCGAAGTTTCACGCGCAGTTACCGTTAAAGGCATTAAAGTGTCTAAAGGTGCTCGCGAAGCTATCGAAGCTGCCGGAGGCAAGGTAGAAGACTAAGGAAGTACACTATGGCTAAACCAGGTCAAGATATGCAAAGCGCACAGAGTGGGCTAGCGGAACTGAAGCGCCGACTACTGTTTGTATTGGGTGCTATCATTATTTACCGTTTAGGTTCGTTCGTGCCGATCCCTGGGATTGATGCCGCCGTACTTGCCGAATTCTTCGAGCAACAAAAGGGCACCATTGTTGAAATGTTCAACATGTTCAGCGGTGGTGCGCTTGAGCGTGCCTCGGTACTCGCGCTGGGTATTATGCCCTATATCTCAGCTTCAATTATTATGCAGCTATTAACGCACATACATCCTGCGATGATAGAGCTTAAGAAAGAAGGTGAGCAAGGTCGTAAGAAGATCAGTCAGTACACGCGTTATGGTACGCTTGTGCTTGCTACATTCCAGTCTATCGGTATTGCCACTAACCTCCCCAACATGATGGATGGGTTAGTAGTAAATCCTGGTTTCGGTTTCTACTTCACCGCTGTGGTGAGTTTAGTAACCGGTACTATGTTCCTGATGTGGCTGGGCGAACAAATCACAGAGCGCGGTATTGGTAACGGTATCTCTGTTCTGATTTTTGTTGGTATTGTAGCTAACCTGCCGTCTGCAATCGGTTCGACAGCAGAAATGGCGCGTCAAGGTGATCTGAACGTATTAGCTTTGGTTGTGATTGCGGTAATCGTATTCGCTGTAACTTATTTGGTAGTGTTCTTTGAGCGTGGTCAACGTCGCATCGTTGTTAACTACGCAAAACGTCAGCAAGGCCGTCAGGTTTTCGCAGCGCAGAGCACGCATTTACCATTGAAAGTAAATATGGCGGGTGTTATTCCACCAATCTTTGCTAGCAGCATCATTTTGTTCCCTGGTACAATTGCAAGCTGGTTCGGTCAAGGTGAAGGTCCGGTTGCTGACTTCTTACAAGCCGTCTCTGCAGTGTTGACTCCTGGTCAGCCTCTGTATGCGATGGTACTTGCAGCAGCGATTATCTTCTTCTGCTTCTTCTACACTGCGTTGGTATTTAACCCGCGTGAGACAGCAGACAACCTGAAGAAATCTGGCGCATTTATTCCAGGCATTCGCCCAGGTGAGCAGACATCTAAATACATTGATAAAGTAATGACACGCCTGACTTTGGCCGGTGCGTTGTATATTACCTTTATCTGTCTGGTGCCCGAGTTTATGACCATGGCGTGGCAAACGCCGTTCTACTTCGGCGGTACATCAATCTTGATTATCGTTGTGGTTATCATGGACTTTATGGCACAAGTACAGACCCATCTGATGTCTCATCAGTATGATTCTGTGCTGAAAAAAGCGAACCTTAAAGGCTACGGCCGCTAAGGTCTGTTTACGGAGTTGAGTAATGAAAGTACGTGCTTCCGTTAAGAAAATCTGCCGTAACTGTAAAGTTATCAAACGTGCCGGTGTGGTACGCGTGATCTGCAGTGAGCCTAAGCACAAGCAAAGGCAAGGCTAAGAAATCTAGTCGTGCAGGCTAAGTAGTTTACTTAGCCTG
Organism: Pseudoalteromonas sp. R3; assembly: GCF_004014715.1. Classification (NCBI taxonomy): domain Bacteria; kingdom Pseudomonadati; phylum Pseudomonadota; class Gammaproteobacteria; order Alteromonadales; family Pseudoalteromonadaceae; genus Pseudoalteromonas; species Pseudoalteromonas sp. R3. Next base: position 4,221,157 of record NZ_CP034835.1, on the reverse strand, counting down.
TTTCATTGGTAAAACCTGAATGTCGGTTGGGTATCCTATACGGGCTTTCCAGCAAGATGATAATCAGGTTTATTTATAGGAGATATGTTAGTGGCCCGTATCGCAGGCATTAACGTTCCTGATCATAAGCATGCTGTTATCGGTTTAACAAGCATCTATGGTGTAGGTAAAACTCGCGCTAAGGCTATCTTAGCTGCGACTGGTATCGCTGAAACTACTAAAATCGGCGATTTAAACGACGAAACTCTTGACATCCTTCGTGAAGAAGTTGGCAAGTACACTGTTGAAGGTGATCTTCGTCGTGAAGTTACACTAAACATCAAGCGTCTTATGGACCTTGGTTGTTTCCGTGGCTTACGTCACCGTCGTTCGCTTCCACTACGTGGTCAGCGTACTAAGACTAACGCGCGTACTCGTAAGGGTCCTCGCAAGCCTATCAAGAAATAAGGTGGGGTAAGTTATGGCAAAAGCACCAATTCGTCGTAAAAAGGTCAAAAAGCAGGTTGTTGACGGCATGGCTCACGTTCATGCATCTTTCAACAACACTATTGTGACCATCACTGACCGTCAAGGCAATGCTCTTTCTTGGGCGACTGCAGGTGGTTCAGGTTTCCGTGGTTCTCGTAAGTCTACTCCATTCGCTGCACAGGTTGCTGCGGAGCGTGCAGGTACTGCTGCTCAAGAGTACGGTCTTAAGAACCTAGAAGTATTCATCAAAGGTCCAGGTCCAGGCCGTGAGTCTGCTGTTCGTGCATTGAATGCTGCTGGTTTCCGTATCACAAACATCACTGACGTGACGCCAATCCCACATAATGGTTGTCGTCCACCGAAGAAACGTCGCGTATAATTAATAGGTTAGGAGAAAGAACATGGCAAGATATTTGGGCCCTAAGCTCAAGCTGAGTCGTCGTGAAGGTACTGACCTGTTCCTTAAAAGCGGCGTAAGAGCTATTGACTCTAAGTGTAAACTAGAAACAGCACCTGGTCAGCACGGCGCACGTAAAGGTCGTCTATCTGATTACGGTCTACAGCTACGTGAAAAGCAAAAAGTTCGTCGTATCTACGGTGTACTTGAAAAGCAATTCCGTAACTACTACAAAGAAGCTGCTCGCCTTAAAGGCAACACAGGTGAAAACCTGCTTCAGCTTCTAGAGCAACGTCTGGACAATGTTGTATATCGCATGGGTTTTGCAAGCACACGTGCTGAAGCGCGTCAGCTAGTAAGCCACAAAGCGATTATGGTTAATGGTCGTGTTGTTAATATCCCTTCTTTCGTAGTTACTCCAGAAGACGTGGTAGTAATTCGCGAGAAGTCTAAAAAGCAAGCGCGTATCATCGCTGCTCTAGAGTTGGCTGAGCAACGCGAAAAGCCAACTTGGATTGAAGTTGACGGTTCAAAAATGGAAGGTACTTTCAAGCGCCTACCAGAGCGTTCTGATCTGTCTGCGGACATTAACGAACAACTAATCGTCGAACTTTACTCGAAGTAAAGTTAAGAGTTAAGAGAGGATAAAATGCAGGGTTCTGTAACCGAATTCCTAAAACCAAGATTAGTCGATATCGACGCTGTAAGCTCAACGCGTTCTAAAGTAGTTTTAGAGCCTCTAGAGCGTGGTTTCGGCCACACACTAGGCAATGCTCTACGTCGTATACTTCTTTCATCTATGCCTGGTTGTGCTGTGACAGAAGTTGAAATTGACGGTGTGTTGCACGAGTACAGCGCGAAAGAAGGCGTACAAGAAGACATCATTGAAATTCTGTTGAACCTGAAAGGTCTGGCAGTATCTCTAGAAGGTAAAGATGAAGTTTTCCTTACCCTGACTAAGTCTGGTGTAGGCCCTGTGACTGCGGCTGATATCCAGCACGACGGAGACGTGACTATTGCCAACCCTGAGCATGTGATCTGTCACCTTACGGCTGACAATAGTGAGATCAGCATGCGCATTCGCGTTGAGCGTGGTCGCGGTTATGTACCGGCGTCTAGTCGTTTATCCTCTGATGACGATGAGCGTCCAATCGGCCGTTTGCTGCTTGATGCATCATTCAGCCCGGTTGAGCGTATTGCGTACTCGGTTGAGTCAGCTCGTGTAGAGCAACGCACAGACTTAGACAAACTAATCATCGATATGGAAACGAACGGCACTTTGGATCCTGAAGAAGCGATCCGTCGTGCATCTACTATTCTTGCTGAGCAACTGGAAGCATTCGTAGACTTACGTGATGTTTCTGAGCCGGAAGAAAAAGAAGAGAAGCCAGAGTTCGATCCTATTCTGCTTCGTCCAGTCGATGACTTAGAGCTAACTGTACGTTCTGCGAACTGTCTGAAAGCCGAGCAAATTCAATATATCGGTGACTTAGTACAGCGTACTGAAGTTGAGCTTCTGAAAACACCAAACCTTGGTAAGAAGTCTCTGACTGAAATTAAAGACGTGCTAGCTTCACGTGGTCTTTCTCTGGGCATGCGCCTGGAAAACTGGCCACCTGCAAGTCTGGCTGAGTAATCTAAGTTACTATATTAGTTTAGTTAGAAGGATAGGGTCATGCGCCATCGTAAGAGTGGTCGTCAATTAAACCGTAACAGCAGCCATCGCAAAGCGATGTTCAGCAACATGGCTGGTTCTTTGGTGAAGCACGAAATCATCAAAACAACTTTGCCTAAAGCGAAAGAGTTGCGCCGTGTAATTGAGCCTTTAATCACACTGGCTAAGACTGACAGCGTAGCAAACCGTCGTTTAGCGTTTGCTCGCACGCGTGATAAAGAAGTAGTTGGTAAATTGTTCTCTGAGATCGGTCCTCGTTTTGCGGATCGTCCAGGTGGTTACACTCGTATTCTGAAGTGTGGCTTCCGTGCAGGTGACAACGCGCCAATGGCTTACATTGAACTACTAGATCGCCCAGTTGCGACTGAAGAAGTTCAAGAAGACGCGCAGTCTGCAGAGTAAGTCTTACTAGTTAAGACACAGAAAAGCCGGGCATTGCCCGGCTTTTCTACGTTTGGTGAAAAGATTATCACCGTTGCGATAGCACCGTCTTAGAAGTTCCAGTGCAATAAAATACCAAAGTGATCCGCATCTACTTTATTTGCACTTGCCAGTTCATCATTTACAGAATAACTGCCGATCTTTGATACTTCATACTCGACCATGCTGTATCTTAACTCGAGGCTGGCATTCCAGTCTTCGAATGTGTACATGCCTGACACAATGAATTTACCTGCACTATCGAACTCGATATCATTGCCAAAATCATTGTCCAGCTCAACAGACGTATCCAGCCCAGCACCAAGACCAAGTTTCACCTGCTCGCTTACTTTGTAATAAGGGATGGCTTCCCAGGTGAAGCGGCTAAATGTAAGATCGCCGTTTTCTGCATCGGCAGAGTCCATGTGCACTGCTGCATTCAGGCGAATATCAAAGTCTTCGTTAAGTGCGTAGTTAAGTCCACCACCCAGAATGACGCCAGTTCCAGCCTTCACACTGTTGTCACTGTCGTCTTCATAGATTAATGTGCCTAATGTGTCCCCACCTGTGGTATACCCAACGGTTGCAGAAAAGGATAATGGATTGTTGGCTTCTTCTGATGCAAAAGCGGTTGTAGAGAGTGCAGCTAATACAGCTAAACTGAACTTTTTCATGATTTTCCTATTTTAATTACATAAATCCTGCGGGAATTCTGTATAAAAAGATGTGTTTTGTACAGAAATTGAGGAAAACTCTAGAAGTAAAGGTGAATAAATGAGCTTTTCGTTGTGTTTTTGTCCGAACGCACCGTTTTTCTCACTTTTCTTCAAAAAAGGGGTTGCGCTGGGTTTCGATTTCCCTATAATGCGCATCCACCGACACGGGGCACAACGCTGAAAAGCAACAAGCCAAGTGAAGGGAAAGCCAAACGGAAAGCTTAATTAAGAAAAATTAAATTTTCTAGTTGACTTTAAAAGTGAAGCGGTTAATATGGCGCTCCACTTCGCAGCAAGGCTGCGGTAACTAACTAAGGTTAGTTACACCGGGTAACCGGATTATGTTCTTTAAAAATATGAAGCAATCATCTGTGTGGGCACTCGTACAGATTGAGTTCTAACAGCAGATTCTAGTTCGCTAGATGACGCAAACAAATTTAGAGTCTCAATTGAGCTGAGTGACCAACGGAATAAACATAGTTTATTCAGCACAGTCAATTCGATACCGAAAGGTATCAAAATCAGAATTCAATGAGCACGAAACTTTGGTTTCAAAAAACTTTTAATTGAAGAGTTTGATCATGGCTCAGATTGAACGCTGGCGGCAGGCCTAACACATGCAAGTCGAGCGGTAACATTTCTAGCTTGCTAGAAGATGACGAGCGGCGGACGGGTGAGTAATGCTTGGGAACATGCCTTTAGGTGGGGGACAACCATTGGAAACGATGGCTAATACCGCATAATGTCTACGGACCAAAGGGGGCTTCGGCTCTCGCCTTTAGATTGGCCCAAGTGGGATTAGCTAGTTGGTGAGGTAACGGCTCACCAAGGCGACGATCCCTAGCTGGTTTGAGAGGATGATCAGCCACACTGGAACTGAGACACGGTCCAGACTCCTACGGGAGGCAGCAGTGGGGAATATTGCACAATGGGCGCAAGCCTGATGCAGCCATGCCGCGTGTGTGAAGAAGGCCTTCGGGTTGTAAAGCACTTTCAGTCAGGAGGAAAGGTTAGTAGTTAATACCTGCTAGCTGTGACGTTACTGACAGAAGAAGCACCGGCTAACTCCGTGCCAGCAGCCGCGGTAATACGGAGGGTGCGAGCGTTAATCGGAATTACTGGGCGTAAAGCGTACGCAGGCGGTTGATTAAGCGAGATGTGAAAGCCCCGGGCTTAACCTGGGAACTGCATTTCGAACTGGTCAACTAGAGTGTGATAGAGGGTGGTAGAATTTCAGGTGTAGCGGTGAAATGCGTAGAGATCTGAAGGAATACCGATGGCGAAGGCAGCCACCTGGGTCAACACTGACGCTCATGTACGAAAGCGTGGGGAGCAAACAGGATTAGATACCCTGGTAGTCCACGCCGTAAACGATGTCTACTAGGAGCTGGGGTCTTCGGACAACTTTTCCAAAGCTAACGCATTAAGTAGACCGCCTGGGGAGTACGGCCGCAAGGTTAAAACTCAAATGAATTGACGGGGGCCCGCACAAGCGGTGGAGCATGTGGTTTAATTCGATGCAACGCGAAGAACCTTACCTACACTTGACATACAGAGAACTTACCAGAGATGGTTTGGTGCCTTCGGGAACTCTGATACAGGTGCTGCATGGCTGTCGTCAGCTCGTGTTGTGAGATGTTGGGTTAAGTCCCGCAACGAGCGCAACCCTTATCCTTAGTTGCCAGCGATTCGGTCGGGAACTCTAAGGAGACTGCCGGTGATAAACCGGAGGAAGGTGGGGACGACGTCAAGTCATCATGGCCCTTACGTGTAGGGCTACACACGTGCTACAATGGCATATACAGAGTGCTGCGAACTAGCGATAGTAAGCGAATCACTTAAAGTATGTCGTAGTCCGGATTGGAGTCTGCAACTCGACTCCATGAAGTCGGAATCGCTAGTAATCGCGGATCAGAATGCCGCGGTGAATACGTTCCCGGGCCTTGTACACACCGCCCGTCACACCATGGGAGTGGGTTGCTCCAGAAGTGGATAGCTTAACCTTCGGGAGGGCGTTCACCACGGAGTGATTCATGACTGGGGTGAAGTCGTAACAAGGTAGCCCTAGGGGAACCTGGGGCTGGATCACCTCCTTATCGACTTAGAACTGATTTGTTCGAAGTGTCCACACAGATGATTGTTGCTTGGTAAGCTTGCTTACTGAGTAATATTGCTCTTTAAAAATTTGGAAAGCTGATATTAAATTCTCGGAATGACAATGAAAATTGTTGTTCTATAGAGTTTTCGAAAGAAAAATGCCGATTAATCATTCTTTGATTAATTAGCGTCTACTTTAGTATTACTTAACTTCTGGCGAAGTTAAAACTGTCTTTGACACATACACCTCAAAGTAATAAACCACTTCGGGTTGTATGGTTAAGTGACTAAGCGTACACGGTGGATGCCTTGGCAGTTGGAGGCGATGAAGGACGTACTAACTTGCGATAAGCCTAGTCAAGCCAGTAAGAGGCGCTTGAGACTAGGATTTCCGAATGGGGAAACCCGGCCCTTTGGGTCATCGTTAACTGAATACATAGGTTAACGAGGCGAACGCGGAGAACTGAAACATCTAAGTACCCGTAGGAAAAGAAATCAACCGAGATTCCGAAAGTAGCGGCGAGCGAAATCGGATTAGCCCTTAAGCTTTAATGTAGTTAGTGGAACATTCTGGAAAGTATGACGATACAGGGTGACAGTCCCGTACACGACAACTTATTTAAAGTGAAATCGAGTAGGTCGGAGCACGTGAAACTTTGACTGAATATGGGGGGACCATCCTCCAAGGCTAAATACTCCCAACTGACCGATAGTGAACCAGTACCGTGAGGGAAAGGCGAAAAGAACCCCTGTGAGGGGAGTGAAATAGAACCTGAAACCGTGTACGTACAAGCAGTAGGAGCATACTTGTTATGTGACTGCGTACCTTTTGTATAATGGGTCAGCGACTTATATTCTGTAGCAAGGTTAACCATTTAGGGGAGCCGTAGCGAAAGCGAGTCTTAACTGGGCGCTTAAGTTGCAGGGTATAGACCCGAAACCCGGTGATCTAGCCATGGGCAGGTTGAAGGTCAGGTAACACTGACTGGAGGACCGAACCCACTAACGTTGAAAAGTTAGGGGATGACCTGTGGCTAGGAGTGAAAGGCTAATCAAACCGGGAGATAGCTGGTTCTCCCCGAAATCTATTTAGGTAGAGCCTCGGACGAATACTTACGGGGGTAGAGCACTGTTAAGGCTAGGGGGTCATCCCGACTTACCAACCCTTTGCAAACTCCGAATACCGTAAAGTACTATCCGGGAGACACACGGTGGGTGCTAACGTCCATCGTGGAGAGGGAAACAACCCAGACCGTCAGCTAAGGTCCCAAAGTGTATGTTAAGTGGGAAACGATGTGGGAAGGCTAAAACAGCTAGGAGGTTGGCTTAGAAGCAGCCATCCTTTAAAGAAAGCGTAATAGCTCACTAGTCGAGTCGGCCTGCGCGGAAGATGTAACGGGGCTAAACATACCACCGAAGCTACGGCTGCGAACTTAGTTCGCGGGGTAGGGGAGCGTTCTGTAAGTGGCTGAAGGTGTGCCGGGAGGCATGCTGGACATATCAGAAGTGCGAATGCTGACATGAGTAACGATAATGCGGGTGAAAAACCCGCACGCCGGAAGACCAAGGGTTCCTATCCCATGTTAATCAGGGTAGGGTGAGTCGACCCCTAAGGCGAGGCTGAAGAGCGTAGTCGATGGGAAACGGGTTAATATTCCCGTACTTGGTATAAATGCGATGGGGGGACGGAGCAGGCTAGGCAAGCATGGCGTTGGTTGTCCATGTGAAAGGCTGTAGGCTGGTGACTTAGGAAAATCCGGGTCGCTAAGGCTGAGAGTCGAGACGAGCCACTACGGTGGTGAAGTTGTTGATGCCCTACTTCCAGGAAAAGCCTCTAAGCTTCAGTTTATATCGAATCGTACCCTAAACCGACACAGGTGGTCAGGTAGAGAATACTAAGGCGCTTGAGAGAACTCGGGTGAAGGAACTAGGCAAAATTGTACCGTAACTTCGGGAGAAGGTACGCTCTTGTTTGTGAAGGACTTGCTCCGTAAGCAGACGAGAGCCGCAGTGACCAGGTGGCTGGGACTGTTTATTAAAAACACAGCACTGTGCAAAATCGTAAGATGACGTATACGGTGTGACACCTGCCCGGTGCCGGAAGGTTAATTGATGGGGTTAGCTTAGGCGAAGCTCTTGATCGAAGCCCCGGTAAACGGCGGCCGTAACTATAACGGTCCTAAGGTAGCGAAATTCCTTGTCGGGTAAGTTCCGACCTGCACGAATGGTGTAACCATGGCCACGCTGTCTCCACCCGAGACTCAGTGAAATTGAAATCGCAGTGAAGATGCTGTGTACCCGCGGCTAGACGGAAAGACCCCGTGAACCTTTACTACAGCTTGGCACTGAACATTGACCCTACATGTGTAGGATAGGTGGGAGGCTTTGAAGCGCGCACGCTAGTGCACGTGGAGCCGACCTTGAAATACCACCCTTGTAGTGTTGATGTTCTAACTTAGGCCCCTAATCGGGGTTGAGGACAGTGCCTGGTGGGTAGTTTGACTGGGGCGGTCTCCTCCCAAAGAGTAACGGAGGAGCACGAAGGTTGGCTAAGTACGGTCGGACATCGTACGGTTAGTGTAATGGTAGAAGCCAGCTTAACTGCGAGACAGACACGTCGAGCAGGTACGAAAGTAGGTCATAGTGATCCGGTGGTTCTGAATGGAAGGGCCATCGCTCAACGGATAAAAGGTACTCCGGGGATAACAGGCTGATACCGCCCAAGAGTTCATATCGACGGCGGTGTTTGGCACCTCGATGTCGGCTCATCACATCCTGGGGCTGAAGTCGGTCCCAAGGGTATGGCTGTTCGCCATTTAAAGTGGTACGCGAGCTGGGTTTAGAACGTCGTGAGACAGTTCGGTCCCTATCTGCCGTGGGCGTTTGAGAATTGAGAGGGGCTGCTCCTAGTACGAGAGGACCGGAGTGGACGAACCGCTGGTGTTCGGGTTGTCATGCCAATGGCATTGCCCGGTAGCTACGTTCGGAATCGATAACCGCTGAAAGCATCTAAGCGGGAAGCGAGCCTCGAGATGAGTTCTCACTTTAACTTAGAGTTAACTAAAGGGCCGTTGAAGACTACAACGTTGATAGGCGAGATGTGGAAGTGGTGTGAGCCATTGAGCTAACTCGTACTAATTACCCGTGAGGCTTAACCATACAACGCCAAAGTGGTTTTGTTTGTTAGAAGTTAAGAAATAAAGTAGACGAAAGAATTTAATACGCTTTCCGAATTTAAGCACTGTGAATAGATGAGCTCTAATGAGAAATCAGTTCACCTTGCGCAAATGAAATGCTCGCACACAGCGCGATGTCATTAACCATTTGCACGAAAGAATTTGCTTGGTAACCATAGCGTTTTGGAACCACCTGACTCCATGCCGAACTCAGTAGTGAAACGAAATAGCGCCGATGATAGTGTGGGGTTTCCCATGTGAAAGTAGGACATTGCCAAGCTCCTAATAAAAGAAACCCGTTGCAGCAATGCAGCGGGTTTTTTGCTATGTGTGATTAAGAAAGTGCTGATGAGCTGTAGCTGTAGATAGAATAGCATCGCCTATTCATCCATGAAGCTGGGTCCCATCGCGCATCTCGATAATTGCTCCTGCATTATTCTACTTCCCCACATCCATGTGGGTCCTTGCGCTCATCTCAATGAGCTGCGAAGCGTTGCTTCGGTCTCATTTCGTCCATGTGAAAGTAGGACATCGCCAGGGCCTTATAAGTAGGTCGATGAAAGACATTCATCCATGAATATCATCGACATTAGTACTTCCATGTACGTCAAACCCGTTGCAGCAATGCAGCGGGTTTTTTGCTATGTGTGATTAAGAAAGTGCTGATGAGCTGAAGCTGTAGATAGAATAGCATCGCCTATTCATCCATGAAGCTGGGTTGGATGGTGGAATAGGTCTGCGTTCTCTAAAATGGCTTATTTCACCTTGCGCAAAGTAAATGCACTCACGTTGCTCGCTGTCATTGTACTTTGCACTTAATACCAATTTGATTAAATTTATGATCTAATATCAAAATCCAATTTTCATCATTGTGATAGTGATTTTGCAGCCCTCTGAATTTATTAAGCTCTCCAAACAGACTAAAGACCCAAGAAAGAAAGTGCGTATACTCGCACTGGCTCATTTCTTTGAAGGTAAATCTCGCTATCAGATTGCTGAATACCTGAAGGTCAGTCGTACTAGCGTGAACAAATGGGTCAAAGACTATCTCGATTATGGATTAGAGGGCCTGGAAGACCTGCCTCGCTCGGGCCGTCCTTGCAAACTGGGTGGTGCACAACTGAAGCAGCTTAAAGCATATGTACTCGACTCTATAGACCGCACGGAAGGTGGTCGGCTAACACTAGAAGATATTCAGCAGTATATATCTGAGTCTTTTCACATAGAATACGAGTTATCAGCCGTTCACAGATTGTTGAAAAGACAAAACTTCTCATGGATCAGCAGCCGGTCAATACACCCTAAAGGAAACCAGGCTCACCAAGAAGCTTTTAAAAAACTTCGAGCTGGAAACGATCCTTCACACCCCGGGACACCTGCTTCCTGAACGCATTGATGTGTGGTTTCAGGACGAAGCACGATTTGGTCAGCAAACTTCAACAACAAAAGTTTGGGCTGAAAAAAGCTCACGTCCAAGAGTTGTAAAGCAGCAACAATTCGAATATGCCTATCTATTTGGTGCAGTGTGTCCAACAACTGGTGAAACAGAAGCACTCATCTCACCTATAGTGAATAAAGAAGTCATGTATTCTCACCTGGAGCAAATATCACAAAGGACTCAACCAGGAAGAATGGCTGTGGTCGTCATGGATCGCGCAGCCTGGCACTTCAAAGATGGTTTGGTAAAAGGCCTGGAGAATGTAGTGATCATTAGGCTGCCACCTTATTCTCCAGAGTTAAACCCCATAGAACAAGTGTGGAGTTGGCTCAGACAACATAAGTTATCAAACAGAACCTTTGCAAACTACGATGGCATTCTGGATCAGGTCAGCGAAGCATGGAATGCGTTTATCTCATGTGCTGACAGGGTGAAATCATTGTGCTTTAGGGACTGGATAAATCTGACCAGTTAATTAGTCAAAATGGTATTAGGCTTTTTTGCTATGTGCGTTTTAGCTCAAAGATTTTTTAGTTGATAACGCCGACATTTCTCCATTCAAACAGGTCTACACTACCGTCACCGCGCACTGGATGCGGGATCTACCAAAAGGCCACATCAAGTGCATGACATTGGCTCCTTACCAAACACACTTACGAGTCGGGCCTGGTTCAACCTCAGAACAACGACAAAGCAAGAGCGGAGTCGGATGTAGCATGAGTTGCTGTTCGAACAAGCCGCAGGCACTGCAAACTCAGTGCTTTTACGGAGATTAACAAAATAATTGCCCCTATTTTCAATAAATTTAAATCACCCTAGTTTCAGACTCTCATGCGTTCAATTTCTAATGACCTTAGACTTTGGGTATTAAAGTGCCTTTATTGTTATTTAATGGGAATTAAAGTTTCTTTATGTTGTGCTATAAATCGACTTTTGTGAAATAAATATGCTTGATCTGAAGTTTTTGACCATGTTAAAACATAGGCAATTCATCAACAGGACCAATGCCCATATGCAAATTATTACGTTGTCACTATTGCTTAACCTCTTACTGCTTAGCTGTAAGAGCGGGGCGTAGTTGCGCGTAAGGGCAGCAATACGATAAACCCCGCACATTGTGCGGGGTTTTTTTATGCTTAAACGAGGACATCAGGTATGCAAGACAAGGTTTGGATATTCGATACAACATTAAGAGACGGAGAGCAGGCACTTAAAGCCAGTCTGACCGAAGAGGATAAAATTCTACTCGCGCATACCATTAGTCGTTTAAATGTTGATGTGATGGAAGTTGGTTTCCCGGTTTCAAGTCCGGCGGACTTTCGTGCGGTACAGCGCATTGCCAAGGAAATAAGCGGACCAAGCATTTGCGGCTTGGCACGTGCTGTGAGTAAAGACATTGAGGCCTGTGGTGAGGCACTGAGACCGGCTGAGAAAAGCCGTATTCATACTTTTATTGCCACAAGTCCATTGCACCTGGAACATAAACTCAGAATGTCCCTGGATGATGCAACGGAGATGGCGGTTAAATCGATTAAGCTGGCGCGTAACTACACCGATGATGTTGAGTTCTCTTGTGAAGATGCAAGCCGCACTCCGTTTGATGATTTGTGTCGCGTTGTTGAGCGGGCCATCGATGCAGGCGCCAGCACTATAAATCTGCCTGATACAGTGGGCTATGTAACACCTGATGAATATGCAGCAATGATCCACCATATCCGCAACAATGTTCCAAATATCGATAAAGCGCGTCTTAGTGTGCATTGTCATAACGATTTAGGATTGGCTGTCGCAAACTCCATCGCAGCAGTGCAGGCTGGTGCAAGACAAATCGAATGTACTATCAATGGTATTGGTGAGCGTGCAGGTAACTGTTCACTGGAAGAAGCAGCCATGATCCTGAAAATGCGAGAAGATCATTTACAAGTAGGGTGTGATATTCGCAGCGAAGAAATATATCGGGCATCACGTCAGGTCGCCAAGATCTGCAATATGCCGGTGCAGCCAAATAAAGCCATCGTGGGAGAAAACGCCTTTGCTCACAGCTCTGGCATCCACCAGGACGGGGTATTAAAGGCGCAAAATACCTATGAAATTATGTCTCCGGAAACCGTTGGCGTGCCAAATAACCAGTTGAATATGACTTCACGCTCCGGTCGCCATGTTATTGAGCATCGTCTGAGCGAGCTGGGCTATCAAAAATCTGATTACGACATGGACTCACTCTATGAGAGCTTTTTGGCATTGGCTGATCAGAAGGGCACAGTATATGACTATGACCTTGAAGCAATGATCCACTTTAATCAAATTACTGACAAAGACAGTTTTTACCAGCTGCAGTTTGTGAATGCGTCGTCGAATTCTCAGTCTATTGCTAGTGCAACCGTTGGGATTGCAATGGGCGAGCAACTAAAACAGGAAGCAGCCACGGGTAATGGCCCGGTAGAGGCTGCATTTCTGGCGCTTGAGAGGATCACCGGTAAAGCTGTTGATATTGTTGAGTATAACCTGGATGCCACCGGCCAGGGGGCAAGCTCATTAGGACAGGTCGATATGATAGCCAAATATGATGGTCGTCAGTATCACGGTACCGGGTTGGCTGCGGATGTTGTAGAAGCCTCAGTACACGCCATGATCCACGTTTATAACTTAATTCACAGAGCCGCCAAGGTCTCGAGTTTGAAACAACAAAGGAAAGCAGGATGAGTCAATCAAATTATCAGATAGCCGTATTAGCCGGTGATGGCATTGGACCTGAGGTCATGGCTGCCGCTGAGCTGGTGCTCGATAAAGTCAGTGAGGTATTCGGTATTGGCTTACAGCGTCAACACCATGCTATCGGTGGTGCAGCCATTGATGAATATGGCGTCGCGTTGCCCCCAGCAACACTGGCTGCGTGTGAAGCATCAGATGCGATTTTGTTTGGTTCAGTCGGCGGGCCTAAGTGGGAACATTTACCGCCTCAGGAGCAGCCTGAGCGCGCTTCTTTGTTACCGCTGAGAAAACACTTCGGGCTGTTTTGTAATCTGCGTCCGGCTCAGTTATTACCGGCACTGAGTGCAGCTTCTCCGTTACGTGCTGACATTAGTCAGCAGGGCTTTGATATTTTGTGTGTTCGCGAGCTAACCGGCGGTATCTATTTTGGTGAGAAGGGTCGCGAAGGGACGGGGCCTGATGAAGCCGCTTTTGATACTCAGCGTTACAGTCGCTATGAAATTGAACGCATTGCCCGTTTTGCGTTTGAAGCTGCCAGACTGCGCAGTAATCGGGTTACCTCTGTTGATAAAGCCAATGTCCTGGCGTCGAGCGTGTTATGGCGCGAAGTCGTGTGTGAGGTAAGCAAAGATTATCCGGATGTGGAACTGGAGCACATCTATATTGATAACGCTGCAATGCAGCTGGTAAAACAGCCCGGACAGTTTGATGTGCTGCTGTGTGACAACTTGTTTGGTGACATCTTGTCGGATGAATGCGCCATGATCACGGGCTCTATGGGGTTGCTACCGTCAGCGAGCCTGAATCAATCGGGTTTTGGTCTGTATGAACCGGCAGGCGGATCTGCCCCCGATATCGCAGGTAAAGGCATTGCCAATCCAATCGCACAGATCCTCAGTGCCGCGCTGATGTTGCGTTATTCATTGGCACAGGATGAGGCGGCAAGGCGCATTGAAAAGGCGGTGGCGGAAGCTGTGGCGGCCGGCGTGGGCACACCGGATATTTACCCAGCTGCTGGTTACACCACCCTGGACGTAGCCCATGCAATTGTCGAGCGAATTTAACCTGATCTCAGATTAACAACAGGATGTAGCAAGTGGCACACACATTATACGACAAAATCTGGCAGGCGCATGTGGTCGCCAGTATTAACGAGCAAACCGATTTACTGTATATCGACAGGCACCTGGTGCATGAAGTCACCTCACCTCAGGCGTTTGCTGGCCTGCGTGAAAAGAACCGTACAGTGCGCTGTCCGCATAAAACCTTTGCGACCATGGATCACAATGTGTCGACCAAAAGCCGCTCTATCGATGCAGCAAGTGAGGTCAGCAAGAATCAGCTTCAGGCACTGGCACAGAACTGTCAGGAATTCGGCATTGAACTTTATGATCTGAACTCTGTGAATCAGGGCATTGTGCATGTGATGGGGCCTGAACAGGGGATCACATTGCCAGGCACAACCATAGTTTGTGGCGACAGCCACACCTCGACGCACGGGGCTTTTGGGGCGCTGGCTCATGGCATCGGTACCTCTGAAGTGGAGCATGTACTGGCCACTCAGACACTTCAGCAGAAGAAAGCCAGATCACTGAAAATAGAGATCACTGGCACGCTGCGACCCACAGTCACGGCGAAGGATCTGATCATGGCCGTGATCGGTAAACTTGGCACGGCCGGTGGCACCGGTTTTGTGGCGGAGTTTTGTGGCACGGCCATTGAGGCTTTATCGATGGAAGCGCGCATGACATTGTGTAACATGAGCATTGAGATGGGCGCGAAGGCTGGACTGATCGCCCCGGATCAGACCACTTACGATTATCTCAAAGGCCGTCCTTTCGCACCGCAGGGAAAAGACTTTGAACAGGCTGTGGCCTATTGGCAAACCTTGCATTCCGATCCTGATGCTGTCTTCGACAGCGAAGTGATCATCAGCGCCGACGAGATCCAGCCGCAGGTAACCTGGGGTACCAGCCCCGAGCAAGTGATCGGGATTGATGAAGTTATTCCGGATCCGGAAACTGAGCCGGATCTAATCAAGGCCGAAGCCATGCGCAGTGCGCTGCGTTACATGGGCCTGCGTGCGGGTCAGAAATTGACCGATGCGAAGGTAGATACGGTGTTTATAGGCTCGTGTACTAATAGCCGTATTGAAGACTTGCGTGCCGCCGCTCAGGTTGTGGCGGGTAAACAGGTTGCCAGTGGCGTTGAAGCTTTGATTGTACCTGGTTCTGGTCTGGTCAAGCAGCAGGCCGAACAAGAGGGCCTTGCGGATATTTTTATGGCGGCAGGCTTTGAGTGGCGTGAACCGGGTTGCTCTATGTGCCTGGCGATGAATGATGATCGCCTGGGGATGGGTAAACGCTGTGCATCAACCTCAAACCGAAACTTTGAAGGACGCCAGGGGCGCGGTGGCAGAACTCATTTAGTGAGCCCTGCGATGGCAGCAGCCGCGGCAATTGCGGGTCACTTTACCGATATTCAAGGAGAGCAGGCATGAGCGTATTTCACCGCGGACTACTGGCACCGCTGGATAAAAACAATGTCGACACGGATCAGATCATTCCGAAGCAATTTTTAACCTCAACCAGCAGAGAAGGGTTTGATAAGGCACTCTTTTACGACTGGCGCTACACAGAACAGGGCGAGCCGGATCCGGACTTTATTCTTAATGCGCCGCAATATCAGGGTGCCAGCGTGTTGCTGACACGGGATAACTTTGGCTGTGGTTCTTCTCGGGAACACGCGCCGTGGGCGTTGAAACAGTATGGCTTTACCGTGATTTTGGCACAGAGTTTTGCCGATATCTTTTTCAATAACTGCGGTAATAATCAGATGCTTTGTATTAGCTTGCCTGCGAGCACTTTGGATAGCTTGTTTGGCTTGTGTGAGCGCCAGGCAGATATTCAGATTGAAGTTGACTTAGCAGAGCAGCAACTGCGCAGTGAATACTTTGCCCCGATTGCATTTGATGTTCGCTCGGACATTAAAGCGCGACTTCTCAGTGGACTGGACTTTATCGGTGAGACCGAGCAATTAAACGTCCAAATAGATGCGTTTGAACAACAGCTTCAGGTTGCACGTCCGTGGCAGTAGCTGTTTGATCACCGCATTTAATTGGCAAAGGCCGCTAAGTGGATTACGCTGCGGCCTTTATTATTTTTTAGGAACATTGATATGAAACTTGTTTATGCAGCTGCTTTGCTGGTCAGTGGCACAGTCATGGCACGTCCGGCGCCTTTAGTCTCTATCCCAACGCATGATGCGTTCTTTGCTCAAATCAAACAACATTGTGGTAAAGCGTATGAAGGTAAGGTGACAGTTGACAATCAAGGGCCCAGTGCGTTCAGTGATGCTCGCCTGATCATGCATGTGCGTCGTTGTAACGATCAAGAGCTGCAAATTCCGTTTCATGTAGGACAAAATGCTTCGCGCACCTGGATCATTACCAAGACAGGTAGTGGTCTGAGCCTGAAGCACGACCACCGTCATAAGGATGGCAGTGATGATGAGTCGACTATGTACGGCGGCCATACAGTCGACGCGGGCTACAACAATGTGCAATCTTTTCCTGCGGATCAGTACTCCAAAGAGTTATTTGTAAAGCGTGGTATTCCACAGTCAGTGGGTAACACCTGGCAAATGTACATTTACGATGAGCGCTTTACCTATCGTCTGGTCAGAGAGGGGCGTGAATTTAGAGTTGATTTCGATTTGACTAAACCTGTTCAGGCACCGAAAGCGCCTTGGGGTTATCAGGATTAACATAGGTACCTTGCTGGCTCAGTGCAAGGCACTGAGCTGAGCGAGTGGCATCACAACGGGTTTTTCACACAGCGCACTTCGACTTGCAAGTCAGGCTCATATGGCCTGGGATTAGTGGGCAGTCGCTCAAAGCTCTGAACGCCCGCAATCAGCACTAATTGTGGTACCTGACCCTGACACAAACGTTGGCTGTGCCTCAGTAAAAACACACTTTGTTGCAAAAAGTGCTGATAGCTATCTGATTTTATCTGTAAATAGTAATGGTCGTCATTATACTTAATTTGTTCGTAGTGCACTTTGTGATCGAAGTCGTAAAGCTTTTCGACTACGCCATTGGGCGGAGGTGTGTAGCTACTACAGGCACTGACAAGTAAAGAGAGTACGGCCAGAAGGGGTAACCGCCATTGTTGTTTGATTGCCTGAAAAAAGAAATGTGGCATACAAAAACCTGCTAATCCATTATCGTCTTGCTAGAAGTGTAACATATTTAGGAGGTGCACTTGTTTGCGCAACTGAGAAAGTTCATAAATACCCTGGCTGAGCAACCCGATTCAGATCAGGCGCCTGATTTTACCACCGCATTGGCGGCGCTGATGGTTGAGATTATGCGTGCAGACGGTGAAGTACATGCTGATGAGTGCCATATGATAGCTCGGCTGCTGACTCAGCACAGTGGGATTTCAACACAGGCCAGTGAGCTGATCCGCGATCAGGCGATTGACATGGTCAATGAAGCCATAGATTTACATCGCTTTGTACGGGTCGTAAATGACCATACCGGTGAACTTGAGCGCATAGAAGTGATAGAGCTGCTGTGGCTGGTTGCTTTTGCCGATGGCCGCCTGGACCCGCATGAAGAGCATATGGTCAGGAAGATAGCAGGTCTACTCTATGTAGCACATGCTGATTTTATCTCGGCAAAACTCACCGCTCGTCAGCAGCTCAAACTTGTTGATTAGTGGGTAAGCTGCGCCGTCCCCAACTCGGTTTTGCAAGACTGAATAGCCTCTTTAATCAGAAAGTTAACTAGGGTTGGGGAAATACAATACATTTGAGCAATTTCTTTTTGTTTTAATCGGCCATCTCGATAAAAGCTCACCACATTTTGGTGACGTGTTGAGAGCTTAGCAATCGTGTGGTTTACCTTCTCTGACATTTGCTCATCAATGAAGCGTGTTTCAATGTTGGAATCTTCATCATCAAAGTGCTCGCCATGCACGGACTCCATATCAACCAGACTTTCCCGACTCTGCTTACGCAGCATATCGATAGCAATGTTGCGGGCAACCTGATAGCAAAAACTCTTGGAGTTTTTAACCTGGCAGTTTTGACAGGCTGACATGCCAGACAGGCGAATAAAGGTATCTTGTAACGCATCCTCAGCGAGATAGGGGCAACGCAGAATATTATTCAGATAAGCAAGTAGCTTGGCTTCGTTTTCTGCAATGACATTTGACCACTTTTCTTGCGACTGCGGCACGGTAATTTCTCCTGATGTATTTGATTTAGATCCGTTATAACGAATGATAATAGTTATCAGTTGCGCATTATTTATATTTTGTATTCACAAGTCAAGTGTGTTTCTGGTTGTTGTAGCAAATATTGCGAAAGTGTGTTCGGCAGGGGGCTGGCGGGTTGGGTGCTCAGTGGATTGATTAGGAGATAGTGAGTTCGTTTGTGTTTGAATTTTAAATAATTGCCATGGCAATGAGCATTGGGTCTAACACTATTTGGTTGCCAGCCCTGTTTTTTTTAATCTTTTATGACGTCTACAAGGAGGGCCTGCGACGAGATTTATCGTCATAGGCTGCTGTGTAATTTGTAACCAAAAGGATTAATATGAACTTTTTTAAGTTGAGTATGGCTGGTTTATCAATCTGCATGGGGAGCGCGGTTGCTGCTCAACAAGCAGCCTCCACACCAGCACATTTTAACGCCCAGGAATCTGTTAGGATCACTCGCACGCATCTGGGTATTGCACACGTAAAAGCAGATACTTTGTACGGACTTGGATATGGTAATGCCTTTGCGCAGGCGCAGGATCATGCCTGCATACTGGCCGACGGTTATCTGCGTCAGCGAGGGGAGCGCGCCAAATACCTGGGGGCGCACCGCCGGGGCCAGGATAATTACTATTTATACTCAGATATTGGGTATCGGATCCTGGATTTGCCTGGGCGCGTCGCACAGCATTACGATCAGATGTCGGACAACAGTAAAGCGCTGGCGGAAGGGTTTGCGGCTGGGTATAACCACTTTCTGAGCGAAGTCGCAGCAGGTCGAGAAACACTGGATCAGGCATGTCGAGACCAGTCCTGGGTTAAGCCCATCACCGCACATGATGTTGTCTCTAGTCTAATGCTGATGAGCGTACAAGGCAGCTTAGGGCGCATGTTGCCTATGCTGATCCAGGCTGCGCCACCTCAGTCTGATAGTCTGAGCGGAGTCGATGTGGTGTCAGAGTCTGTTGGTGATATCACTCAAGGTTCCAATGGATGGGCACTGGGTCAGTCGGTCACAGCCAACGGACGAGGTATGGTGCTGGCCAACCCGCATTTCCCGTTTAATGGTAACTCTCGTTTTTGGACGCATCATGCAACGATCCCGGGAGAGTTGGATGTTATGGGCGCGTCCGTTGTTGGTGTGCCCGGCGTCGTGAATATTGGCTTCAATCGCAATTTAGCCTGGACGCACACTTTTTCCAGTGCTTTGCACCATGTGTTTTACCGCCTGACGATGGACCCGAATAACCCGCTTCGTTATCGGTACGAAGGACAGTGGCGCGATCTACAAACCCGTCAAATCCAAATCCCGGTTAAAACTGCTGGCGGGATCGAGACACATGAGCACACCGCTTACACAACCCATTTTGGTTTTCTACTGGAAGATGCACAAAACTTTCCCTGGCAAGGGAGCGTTGCTTTTGCCGTTCGTGATGTCAACCTGGAGAACTTTGAGGCCATAGATCATTGGCTCGCTTACAATAAGGCTGCTTCAATAGATGAATTAGCAGCAGCATCAGCACGTTATAATGGATTATCCTTTAACAATACACTCGCCGCTGACAGGCTGGGAGAGACGTTTTATACCGATGACTCTAACGTGCCAGACTTGTCACCTGTGGCATTAGAGTGGCTGCGCACCGATCCATTTACAGCCGCAGTGTTTGCGTCGACGGGCCAGGTTGTATTGCCTGGTGATCGCAGTGATATGATATTTAATGGCGCCATCGATTTAGATAAGTCTCCCTCTCTCAGGCGCCGTGATTATGTGCAAAACTCCAATGACTCATTCTGGTTAACCAATCCGGAGCAACCCATCCGGGAGGTGTCTCCCTTATTTGGCAAGGTAGATGCAAAACAATCGGAGCGCAGCCGGTACGCACATGAGTTGCTTAATACGCAGCGTGGCCGGGATGGCCGTTTCGACTTGTCTGAGTTAGAAAAAGTCATACTGGGCAATGGCAGTTATTATGCCGATCAACGAGCGGTGGTTGCAGGCCTGTGTCAACACTATGGCGGTCAGACCCTGGTGTTAAGCGAGCAAGTCAGCGCTCAGGTGGACCCTATCTGTGCGGCATTTGCACAATGGGATGGCCAATTTAACCTGGATTCTAAAGCCGCCCACCTTGCCCGAGAGTTTTTTAGAGCGCTGGATACGAGCCAGGATTTCGTTGTACCGTTTGACGCAACTCAGCCAACCACCACGCCACACACCCTGAAAAGTGAGCGCACTATTCTTGAGAAGCTGCTGAGTGCTGGTGTCAATTTACAACATTATGGATTCGCACTGGATGCACCTTACGGCGAGATCCAATACCTGCGTAAAGGAAGCGAGCGTATGGCTTGGCCTGGTCCGGATCACAGCAGCGGTGGATTTAACATGTTTGCCCCGGCCAATGGCATGGATCTCACCAGCTTTGCCAAGCCCGCTCCCACGCCACTGACCAGCATAGTTGACGGTCAGCCGTTGTGGTCTGAATTAACCCGTGACGGTTATGAGGTTAACTATGGCTCCAGCTGGATGATGGTGGTGGGCTTTGATTACTGGGGACCTGTGGCCAAAGGCTTGTTACTTCATTCTCAAAGCGCTAACCGTAACTCAGTGCACTTCAGTGACAGTAGCCGGCGCTATGCCCAGCAAGGCGGTCTGATCACCTTGCCATTTTACCCCTGGCAAATTGCGCTCAGTGCCATCAGCAGTACCAAACTGATTGTGAAAAAAGACTAAAAAACCCAGGCTGTCGCGCGTCACTATGCCGACAGTCTGATTTTTGGAGAATATGATGAGCTTTGACAATGAAAATGGCACCTTCAAGGTATTGGTCAACCACGAAGAGCAATATTCACTCTGGCCCAGCTATAAAAGCGTTCCGGGTGGCTGGAAAGACGTGGGTGTGGAAGGTGATAAAGAGACCTGTCTGGCCTACATCAATGAACACTGGACCGATATGCGTCCACTCAGCCTTCGCCAGGCAATGGAACAGTAACTCTTCTTTCGCGTATTGTGATGGGTATTGAGGTACTCATAGTGATGCGCACCTGGCTAATACAGGGGATTGTATGCCCCTGCCTCCCTGTCTGTATGTTTTACGGAGTATCCCATGACCGCCACGACGATAATGGATCAGCTTGCCCGCCATGCTGAGCAAAAACCTCAGCAAACAGCATTAGTTTGTGTGGATAAAAAAGCCCATACCCGCTGGAGCTATCTGGCTCTTTATGAGCAGAGTGTATGGCTTGCGGGCCACCTTCAGGCGCATGTAAATGCAGGTGACAGAGCACTGATCTTAATGGACACAGGTATCGAGTATGTCACCAGTTTTCTTGCCTGCCAGTATCTGGGTGTGACTGCCATTCCGAGTTTTCCACCCGAGTCGACCAAAGCACAGCATATTGCCCGGACAGTGGGTATTGCAGAAGATGCCAGTGCAACACTGGTCCTGACGACCAGCCGTTTCGCTGACACGGTTTCGGCTATGTGTGAGTCCCTGAGTGAAGTGGTGGTCCAGGTGGTTGATGAGTTGACGGGGGATACGCCACCAGCGCCGCGCCACCCGGCATCTAGCGATGAAATTGCGTTTTTACAATACACCTCAGGCTCAACAGCTAAGCCCAAAGGGGTAATGGTCAGTCATGGCAACTTGTTAGCCAATGAAATTGCCATTGCCGAACGCATGCAAACCAGCGAGCAAGATGTTTTGGTGAGCTGGCTTCCGCTCTTTCATGACATGGGGCTAATCGGTGGGTTATTACAACCTATCTATACCGGTTACCTCCTTGTGTTGTGCTCGCCACGCTATTTTATGGAACGCCCGGCCCGTTGGTTGCAGCTGATCAGCGAGTATGGAGGTACTATCTCCGGGGGGCCAGACTTCTCATATCGTCTTTGTCTTGAGCGTGTGCGTGAAAAACAGCTGGAAGGGCTCGACTTAAGCAGCTGGCGTGTCGCTTTCTCCGGCGCTGAGCCGATCCGCCATGATACCTTACTGGATTTTGCTGAGCGCTTTGCACCTCAGGGCGTGAAAGCGTCAGCCATTTACCCGTGTTATGGGTTGGCTGAGGGCACCTTGATGGTAACCGGTACAGAGGCCGGCGGCGGTGCGGTTATCCGTGCTTTCGATAATCAGGGGCTGGCAGAGGGGCAAGCTAACCAGGTTGAGGCCAAAGACCTCCGCGATACCGACGCATATAGTCATCAGGTGGGCTGTGGTAAGCCCGCCAGAGAACATACTGTGCGGATCACTTGCCCGCAATCGCAGCGTGCACTGGCAGACGGAGAAATTGGTGAAATTTGGGCCGCGGGGCCGAGCATTGCCTTGGGGTACTGGCAAAATGAGCAAGCGACGCAGGAAACGTTTGTTGAGTGCGAAGGTAAGCGCTGGTTGAGAACCGGTGATGTCGGCTATGTTTTTGACGGTCAGCTTTATATTTCTGGCCGACAAAAAGATTTGATCATCATGAATGGTCATAACGTCTATCCTCAGGATATCGAACGGGCCATCGAAGCCGAGCTAAGCTTTGTTCGCAAGGGGCGTGTTTCAGCCTTCCCGGTGCCCAGCAAAGAAAGTGGCGAAGGGATTGGCCTGGCGATTGAAACCAGTAATAGCTATCGCAATGACACACCAGCTGAGCAAACGGCATTGATTGTTCGCGACTTTATTACCGAGCAGTTCGGTGCCTGTCCGGAGCTGATCTTGTTGTTAGATCAGGGCGGCTTGCCTAAAACGTCCAGTGGCAAGCTGCAGCGTAGCGCCTGCCTGAAATTGCGCAATGCAGGTGAACTGGCCAGTTATGGTGATTTTACTCTCACTCAGTTGCAATCACTCAACACCGCCTCGTCAGGTGCGGATATGTCGCACTGGGATGCGCTAACGCAGCAATTGGCTCAGCACTGGCAAAGTGTATTACGTTATCCGGTAAATCATGATGATGCCGATTTCTTCGCGCTTGGTGGCAGTTCAATTAAAGCCGCTCAACTACTGGCCTTGATCCAAAATGAACTGGACTGTCAGCTTGAACCCACTAGCCTGTTCGCAGCGCACCGTTTTGCAGATTTCTGTCAGCTGGTCAGAGAAGCTAAAGCGTCACCAGGTATTCAGCTTGTGGCATCACAGTTGGCTGATTATCCGCTGAGTACCCAGCAACAAAGGCAGTTGTTCTTATGGCAACTGGAACCGCAAAGCAGTGCCTATCATATTGGTGCTACTTTGGCGTTGCAGGGGAGTATTGAGCCTGAGCTGCTTAAACAGGCCTGTGCCAAAGTGCTTGAATCACAACCGGCTCTGCGTCAGGCGTACTTCAAAAATGCAACGGGTCAGTGGCGCCAGCGCACCACTGCGCAGCCATTGCAGTGGCAAGAGCACGATGTTAGCGATGCCGCCAATCCCACTGCGCAAGCTCAGACAATACAACAACAAATTTCGCAGCAACCTTTCGCACTGGACAAGGGGGAAAACTTCCGCGCAGCTTTGATCTCGCACTCTGAGCAGCATCATAGGTTTGTGCTGGTTATGCACCATATTGCCAGCGATGCCTGGAGCTTTGATTTGATCCTGGCGGAGGTCACGCGGCAGTACAATGCATTGTGTGCCAACACACCGAATGCGTCGACTCACAATGATGCCATTCACTATGGTGATTTTGCCCTGTGGCAAGGTGAATGGCTGGGATCTGAGCAGGCTGCTGCGCAGCTGGCTTATTGGCAGCAAAGGTTGGATGGTCAGGGAGATGAAGAGTTGTTCGCGCCAGAGCGAGCGCGAGGCGCAGATCTGACTGCGCCACTGGGTGTAATGCAATTTACATTGGATCACAAACACACCGATAAGCTGCAACAACTGGCACATGGCAACAATGCCAGCCTGTTTATGCTATTGCTGAGCAGCTTGCAGGTACTGTTTTACCGTGTCAGTGGCAAACGCCAGCCGCAGATCGGCGTTGCCGTGGCAAACCGAAATCTGGCTCAGCTACATAATTTGGTTGGCTTTTTTATCAATACCCAGGTGATCCGTGGCGCAGTAGCGCCGGAGCAAAGTTTTGTTCAGCTGCTCACAGAGTGCAAGACTGCGGCACTTGAGGCGCAGCGTCATCAGGACTACCCGTTTGAAAAGCTGGTGGAAATACTCAATCCGCACAGAGCTTTAGGGCAGACGCCTTTATTCCAGGTAATGTATAACCACCTGGAGCAGGACGTGACAGATGCGTTGACCTTAGCGGGCACGACAACGAGTAGCGCGCAGTCTTTACAGCAGCAGACCCAGTTTGACCTCAGCATTGATTCCCGACTGGATGGTCAGGGACAGCTGACTATTGAACTACAATATAATCAGGCATTGTATCAGACATCGACCATTGCCCGATTGTGTGATGCATATCAGCAGTTACTCAACCAGTTGCCACAGCAGGCAGAGCAGGCCATCGGAAACTGGTCATTGCAGGCCGAGTCGATGACACTGTCGGATGCCGCAGTGGGGCCACAGGTGGTTGCACAGGCCGGAAACTGGCTGAGTGCAATCAGTGAATATGCCAAGCAAAACCCCGATGACACCGCGGTGATCTTTGAAGATCAGCACTACAGTTATACATGGCTGGAGCAGACCGCGAACCGACTGGCCCATGGTCTTGTTGGCAAAGGCCTTTCAGGTGAAGTGGTTGGTATCATGCAGGCACGTAAGCCGCTGATGCTGGCCTCGGTGCTGGCCTGCCTCAAAGCCAACGCCGCTTACTTACCACTCGACCCGAATTTCCCGCAAGCCAAACTCACCCATATGATAGACGACAGTGGCTGTGCTGCTGTACTGGGTGACAGCACGCCCTTTGCGCTATCTGTACCGGTGATTTCACCGGTTACTTTATTGAGCGAATACCACGAGCACAATCAGTCGCCAGAGTGGTCTCATCATTCACATTCACTGGCGTATTTAAATTACACTTCAGGCTCGACCGGCCAGGCCAAAGGCGTGGCGATTGAGCATCAGGCGCTGGCGAGCTATATCGGCTCGGCGATTGATTTTATCAATTTAGCGTCTGATGACGTTGTGTTGCAGTTTGCCACCATTAATTTTGATGCCTTTGTAGAGCAAGTGTTCCCAAGCTGGACGGTGGGTGCAACTGTGGTGCTGCGAGGTGATAGTTTGTGGGATGCAGAGACTTTGTATCAGCAAGCTCAGCGTCACGGTATCTCGGTCATGGACTTGAGTGCGGCCTATTGGCGCAGCATTGCCGCCAGTTGGGCGCGTATTGCTGCAACAACCCCATTGTCACTGCCGCGGCTGCGACAGGTTCACTCCGGTGGCGAGGCCATGTCTGAACAGGGGATATCGGACTGGCGACAAGCCGGTCTGGGTGGCGTCCGCTTACTCAATACCTATGGGCCCACAGAAATTGTTGTTGAAGCGGCGATTTATGACTGCCGGCCACTGACTCCCGGAGAGTCGGTACCACTGGGGCATGCACTGGGCGGACGCCGTTTGTACGTACTGGATCATAACCTGCAGCCCGTAGCGAACGGGCAAGTCGGCGAACTGTATATAGGCGGCGAGATGTTGGCGCGTGGATATTGGCAACGTGCCGCTCAGACCGCGACGCGCTTTATTGCCGATCCGTTTACCAATGACGGAGGGCGCATGTATGCAAGTGGCGATCTGGTTAGCTGGCAAGCAGGTGCACTGCACTACCATGGGCGTAGCGACCATCAAGTAAAAATCCGGGGTTTCAGAGTTGAATTAGGTGAGATTGAAACGCGTCTGACGCAGTTACCCGATGTAAGTGCCGCCGTTGTGATCACTCAGCAGCAAACGCAGGCGCTGAGCCTGATCGCCTATGTGCAAAGTGAACGTCACAATGACGCAGAGTACGCGGCTAAACTGAAGCGTGCTTTAGCTGAGCAATTGCCAGAATACATGGTGCCTTCACATATTGTGGTACTGCCACAGCTGCCTATTAATGCCAGCGGTAAACTAGAGCGACAACAGCTGCCTAAGGTTCAGGCTTCCCCCATTATTGTCTCGAATACGGCCAGTAGTGACATTGAGCAGGCACTGGAAACGGTGTGGCGCAAACATCTGGCAACGGAACAGCTTGATCTGAATGCCAATTTCTTCGACCTGGGTGGCCACTCGCTATTACTGATGGCTGTGTATGATGACTTAAAACCTCAGTTTAGCCAGCTGCAGCTGACCGATTTATTCGCCTATCCCAGTATTGCCAGCCTGGCAGCCTACCTGGAACAGTCCGGGACGGTTGCGTCACAAACAAGCAGCACCCAAAGTGGTGCCAAACAGCGTCGCGGCATGGGTGCCGTCGCCGCTCGCAAACGAAAAGCAAGAGAATCATAAACATGTCAGAACATGAGTATAGTGAACTGGATATTGCCATCGTCGGGATGGCGGGACGTTTCCCCGATGCGGATAACGTCGATGCCTTATGGCACAACATTCGCGCCGGGCAGTGCGCGGTACAAAATTATGACGACGAGGCATTGCGTCGTGCCGGGGTGAGCGAATCCGACCTTACGGACCCGGATTATGTCAAGCGTGGTGTCCCGTTTGAGCGACTCGCGCAGTTCGATGCCGAATTCTTTGGATATACACCGAAAGAGGCTGAGCAACTGGATCCACAACAACGCCACTTTCTGCAAACTTGCTGGCATGCAATGGCTCATGCCGGGTTGCCACTGGGAGAACAAACGGGTGTATATGCCGGGTGTGGTGTGCCTGCCTATCTGATGCAAAATTTATTACAGGGTCAGTCACGTGATATCACCAGTTTACTGGCGCTGACCAATGGTAACGACAAAGACTCACTAGCCACCCGGGTCAGTTATGAACTGGATCTGAAAGGGCCAGCTGTCACAGTGCAAACAGCTTGCTCTACGTCTTTGGTTGCTGTTCATATGGCTTGCCGTGCCCTGCAGAATTTTGAGTGTGACTCTGCCCTGGCCGGGGGAGTATGGCTGAATTTGGCGCAGGATCAGGGTTATCATGCGCCAGCGGGTGGCAGCTTGTCACCGTCGGGTCAGTTGAGTGCGTTTGGCGAGCAGGCTGACGGTATTCTGATAGGCAGCGGCAGCGCGGCCGTGGTCCTCAAGCGTTTGGCGGAAGCTCAGCAAGAGGGCGATCACATTCTGGCTGTGATCAAAGGCTCAGCAATCAACAACGACGGTCGTGATAAAGTGGGTTACACCGCCCCCAGTGTGACTGGGCAGGCCAACGCCATCATGGCGGCCTTGGAGTTTGCAGGCATTGAACCGCACAGCGTTGGTTATATCGAAGCACATGGCACGGGCACTGAGTTGGGCGACCCGATTGAAATCGCTGCACTGAGCCAGGCATACGCCAGCGATACAAAACAGCACTGCGCCATTGGCTCTGTCAAAACCAATCTGGGCCATCTTGATGCGGCGGCAGGTATCACAGGCCTTATCAAAGCAGTTCAGGCCCTGCGTCATCAGGAGTTGCCGCCAAGTTTGCACAGTCAGCCGCTGAACAGCAAAATTGACTTTGCGAACAGTCCATTTTACGTCAACGATACACTCAAGCCCTGGCCAAGTAATGGACCACGGCGTGCAGCGGTCAGCTCATTGGGCATGGGTGGCACCAATGCCCATGTGATTTTGCAGGAGTATACGCACCAGCAGACAAGTGAAGTAAGCGCATCAATGCCGTGGCAAGTGTTACCGCTGAGTGCCAGCAGTCAGGCCGCCTTGATGCGTCAGACGCAAGCGCTGGCCGATGCGCTGCAGCGTACCCCAGAGCAATTTGCCCAGCTTGCGGCTCAGCTGCAACACAAGCGCAGTGCTCTGGCTGTACGCTATGCATGTGTGGCTGAC
Source organism: Pseudoalteromonas sp. R3 (assembly GCF_004014715.1). Taxonomy (NCBI): domain Bacteria; kingdom Pseudomonadati; phylum Pseudomonadota; class Gammaproteobacteria; order Alteromonadales; family Pseudoalteromonadaceae; genus Pseudoalteromonas; species Pseudoalteromonas sp. R3. The sequence continues at coordinate 4,192,965 of NZ_CP034835.1, read as the reverse complement.
AGTGCTGAGCAGGCAATTGCTCAGTTACTACGTGAACCGCAAGGTGACAAAGCGACGGCGCCGCGAGTGGCTCTCATGTTTTCAGGGCAGGGGTCTCAGTATGTCACTATGGCTCAGCCTTTGTTGCGTGATGTGCCTGCATTTAAGGCGGCATTTGACGAGGTGATTACATACTTCCCGGACGCGCTGAGCGCCGAGCTGAACAGTGTATTTAGCCCAGCAGACAACGAGATCCTGACGGCCAATCAACTGCTCAATCAAACTCGGATCACTCAGCCTGCTTTGTTTGTGGTGGCTTATGCGACTGCGAAAGCTTATCAAGCACACGGTGTTCGCATCACGGCGATGCTGGGACACAGCATTGGGGAATATGCTGCGGCCTGCCTGGCGGGTGTGATGACCCTGGAGGTGGCAACGCACCTGGTGGCTGCGCGTGGAGAGGTATTGCAGAACATGGTTCCTGGCAGCATGTTGTCGGTCATGGCTGATGGCAAGGCGGTTGCGCCTTACCTGAATGAGGAGCTGGATATTGCGGCGCTGAATAGCCCGACCAATACGGTTGTCGCTGGTACCCGCGAGGCAATAAAATCACTCCAGGGCGAGCTCAAAGCGGCGGATATTGCGACCACCCGCCTTCACGTCTCTCATGCCTTCCACAGCCATCTGACTGAAGCTGTATTGCCTGAGTTTGCGGATACATTAGAACAGGTGTTGAGCACCTCATCACTTCAGGCGCCACACACGCCGTTTGTGTCGAATGTGACTGGCACCTGGATCACAGCAGAGCAGGCTTGCTCGGCTCAGTACTGGTTAGATCATATCCGCCAGCCCGTTAATTTTGTGAGCGGTGTCAGTGCGCTGGCTGAGCGATGTGATGTGCTCATCGAAGCCGGACCTGGCGATACCTTGCAAAAGCTTGCCAGACAAACTTTGGGCGACAGTGTGGTTGCACTGCATTCGGTGTCTCATGCGCGCGACCTCAAAGCGCCGTTACCACCATTTGCTAAAACCCTTGGTAAGCTTTGGCAGTTGGGGTGTGCCATCGACTGGTCACAGGTAACAGCGCGTCCGCACGGTCAGGCGAATATTTTGCCTGAATATGTGTTTGCAGATAGCGAATTTTGGGTTGAGTCTAAGCCATTCGAAACAGTCGCATTCTCAGCAGACAATGCACTGAATACCGAGCCTCAGCTGTATGTACCACAATGGCAACAAGCGGTTGAGTTTGCACAAACCAACCGTGCTTTGCAGGATAAACATCTGCTGCTGATCGCGGCGGACACGCCACTGGTCAGTCAGCTGAGTGAAGCTTTGCATCAGGCTGGGGTAAAGGTCACTCAGGTTTGGCCGGGGGAGACCTTTAGCCGCATTAACGAACAAGCTTACCGACTTGATTTGGGGTCGACCGAGCAGTTGGCGCAACTTGGTGAGGCCATTGGGTCGTTCGAACAGGTAATTGATACACGTCTGACTTCAGCACTTTCGCCAGATACACTGGGATACAACTTACTTCTGCCTGTGTTGCAGTGGCTGCTGTCTCTGGGCGGACGTCCACTCAGTGTCTTGGCAAGCGATCTTTTTAACGTGTTAGGTGATGATACCGTCAATCCGGCCAAGGCCTCAGTACTTGGGTTAACACGTGTGGCACCGCTGGAAGAGGCACAGCAAGGTTGTCAGGTGTTGGCACTCACCGAGGCGATGGTGGCCAGTCCGACTCCTGCACTGATAGCCGCAATCCAGGAAGATTTAGTCCATGCCCGTGGTGAAATCGCTTATCGTGGCACACAACGATTTACCCAGTCTCAGTGCGCTGTGCGTAACCAAACAGGCACAGTGAAAGAGACGACAAAGCCGCAACGTACCTTAATCACCGGTGGGTTAGGTGGCGTAGGTCTGGCACTGGCAAAACATCTGGCGCAACAGGGCCATAGTTTAGTCTTACAGACTCGTCAGTCCTTAGCTGATAGTGCACAGTGGGCGCAGTTGGCGGAAGATGAGCAGCAAACCCCACAGCAACGTGCGCGTTTTCAGCAACTACTCGATATTCAAGCCCGATGCCCACAGCTGCAAGTACTCAGTGCCGATGTGACTGATTTAGCGGCTATGCGTGCGGCGCTCGACGCGGCATCAATGCCACTTTCTTCTATATCTCAGGTGGTACATGCTGCTGGTCTGCCAGGCGGTGGGCTGGTTACTCAGCTAAGCGCAGAGCAAGTCCTGCAGAGTACGGCGGCGAAAGTACAGGGAACGCAAAACCTGCTGACCTTGTTCGCAGAGTCTGAGCTGGACACTATGGTGTTGTGCTCTTCTTTGGCTTCCGTACTCGGTGCCATGGCTCAGAGTGATTATTGTGCAGCAAACAGTTATTTGGACGCCGTCGCGCAGCAGTCACATCCTTTTGCAGTGAAAGTACTGAACTGGGATGCGTGGCAAAGTACCGGTATGGCTGCCAATATTGAGTTGGCGGACGGGCTGGGTCTGACGCCAGATGCAGCTTGTCAGTTGTTCGATAAAGCCATCGGTGTTGCACAGCCGCAGGTGTACTGCGCCAGCACTGAGTGGACACAACTTGTCAGTGCAACACGCGCCACCGAGCAGGCTATTCTCACGCGCTTAAACAAGCCAAAAGGTCATGCTCGCCCGGAGCTGGCGGTCGAATTCGAAGCACCGGAAAGTGAACTGGAACATAAACTGGCTGCGTTGTGGGCTGAGTATCTGGGTTTTGACGAAATCGGTATTTTTGACAGCCTGCTGGAGTTGGGGGGAGATTCTCTGGTGGCCATTCAGATGCTGGCGAAGGCTAAGCAAATGTTCAGTGTTGAACTGGAACCTGCCGCCTTTTTTGAAGATCCGACCATAGATAACCTGGCATATATGATTGAAGAACAGCTGGTGGCTCAGCTACAGCAATAATTCAGTTTAGTCAGATCTCAGATAACGGTCTCCTGGTGAGGCCGTTTTTGCGTTAAAAAAACACCGATAGCGAGCGTCTTACAAGTGCACTGTGCAGCAGATGTACAGCGCGAAGATAAATAATAATCTGGATAAATGATGAAAACATTGAACTTGATATATATCTGCTCGCTACGCAATGCGGCGGCCGATCAGGCTGGACGTATGGTTGAGTACAAAGGGGAGCAGCGCTACATGATGTCTCCGCTTGAGCATCTGGTGGAGCAACTTAATACAACCTCTTTGGGTAAGCAGTACGCTCTGAAAGCTGTAATTTTCGATGATGATCTGAGTCATGGACCTGATCAGCGCAAGCTGCAAGACTATGGCCTGGAGCGAGGAACCTCCAAAGGTCCCTGGATCTACCCGGAGTCACTTAACATTCAGGGGCAGCCAGTGGATGAGCTACTGCAGAATATTCCATCGAGCTATCGCAAAACACCGCTGAATTCACCTGAGCGGGTGGCTGGCAAAAAAGAGTTTGAGGCACAACTGGAAGCGCAGCTGGATGCACTTGAGGCCGATGTTGTTTTGCTGGATGGGCTCATCCTTATCCTGGACGACTTAGCCAGTGCGCACAGCAAATACCACAATAAAATAGTGAATATTCATCCAGGGATCACGCGAGCAGATTCACCTTATCAGCGCCGCGGTGCGACCGCGACTTTGGATGCGCTTTACGGGGCACGTGGCCAGAAAGTCACTAATTGGGCGACGAGAGAAACCGTAAGCGTTCCGGTGATAGATAAGACAGGCGCTTCCTTTCACTACATTGATCAGGGAATAGATTCAGGGCCGGTGATCACCGATGTGATGAATACCCACATTAATCCGGACGACACTATTATCGAGATGCGCTGGAACAACTTCCAGCAGAGCCTATTCCCCGCCATGATCAACGGCCTGAAGTTGCTGGCAGAACAACGCTTACCCAAGCCTGTAGCAGTTGACGCCGAGCCTGCATGATAATAATACCAATTTCACTTAATACCTGTTCAATTTGAAGGAGCAAATATGACGCTAACGGTGTTAAAAATTTCTCATTTAGAACAACTGAATAGCAAAATTTTTGCCTCGTTATCGACCCTATTTTCTCGCCTCAAAATAGAACACTTAATTAAACAAATTGGTATAACAAGGTAGTGGGGTATTGCCCGTTACCTTTCCTCTCCCTGAAATTTGTCTGAAAAACACACTTTACAGAGTTCGGCTCTTGCGTTTGGTTTTGTGATATTATAACATCCCCGTATTGTTACAGTATAACGTATTAACCATAGAGTAGTATTGATGATTTTCAGAGCAAAAGTATTGGCTGCAGCCGTATCTGCAATCTTGTTGTCGGCATGTGGTGGTACAGACCATCAGGTATCTAAAACGCAACAGGCAGTGTCTTCTGATGAATCGGTAACGGAAGGCGAAAATAAAGCGGGTGAGGAGACGCACGACCATGACGAAGAAATCAAAGATGTCGCGGGTCGCTTGCTGGTCACCAGTAGCGAGAGCAACGTTGTCAATATTTACTCAGCAGCAGAGCAAAGCCTGATCGGATCTGTGGGCCTGACGTATGCGCCACAATATGCCTATGGGTCTGAAAATCATCGCTATGCTATTTTGGTCCAGCGTGAACAGGGCATAGTGGAGTTTGTTGACAGCGGCCTCTACAAAGAAGCCCATGGTGACCATTTTCACAATCATGAAGACGCTCCTGGTAATGTGTCTTTGCAGCTGACATCAACTAAGCCGACTCATGTTACTGTGAATGAAGGCGGGATTGCCGTCTTCTCTGATGGCGATGCAGACACTCAGAAAACAGCATCTGTCGCTATGTTTGGCGAAGCGCAGATCAGCGGTGAGCGCAGCCAAGTTGTTAAGCTGAATTACAGCACGCACATGCATGGTGCAGCTCAGGCAAGAGGCGAGTATCTGATCAGCACGTTACGTGATAGCGAGAGCGATTCGACCTTGCCGTCACAAATTGCTTTATACCATGCACATGATGACCATTTCGATCAGGATAAGGTGTTTGATGTGACTTGTCCTGCGCTGCACGGCAGTGCGCAAAACGACACCACCATTGCATTTGGGTGTGGTGATGGTGTTGCCATTATCACGCAACAGGGTGAGTCGTTTAGTGCTGCTAAAGTGGCTAATCCAGGCAGCTTCACAGAGGGTATGCGTGTTGGCGCATTAAAAGGACATCACGCGCAGGAGCAGTTCATCGCAAGCGCGAGCAATCAGTTGTTTATGGTGCACCCCGAAGATGGGGAGCTGGAAGCGCTGGAGTGGCAGGTCACTGATAATCATCGCCTGAGCTATTTTGGCTTTAGCCATGATGGTGAGCATATAGTGACACTCGACAGTGCGGGTAAGCTGAGCATTCTGTCAGGGCACGAGCATGAAGCAGAACAAAGCAGTGAACACCAGGGTGAACATCATTGGGAAGTGGCGCATGAAGTGGTGGTAACGGCTGCCGATTTAAAAGATATGCCTAAAGATCATAGCTTTTCACTGGCGCTCTCCTATGCCGAAGAGGCTGTGTTTGTAACTGACCCGATAGCGAAACAAATTAAAAAGTACGATCTGGAGACAGGTGAACTGGTACAGACCATCGAACTGGATGTGATACCGAATAAACTTGTGTGGCTTGGCATCGCCAAGAGTGAAGAGGGGCACAATCACGACCACTAAGCGAAGTACAGATCGAGCCTAACCATTTTTGTAGTGTTAGTAAGCCATCTCGGGTAAAACCAGGTGGCTTTTTTCTTATTCAGATTCGGTCTCGCTGTGCCGCACCTTTGCATCCTGTTCCCTGATTGTGAGACAGTAGAGCGTCATTTTTAATTAACACCAACAGGTACTTTGATGCAGATACGAGTTGCTACTCCCGAAGATATTCCACGCCTTGAACAACTGGAACAAGCCGTCATTGAGGCTGAGCGTCCTTTCAACGCTGCCATTAAAGCAGACAATGCACACTACTATGATTTACCAGCCCTACTGAATGATGAGCATAGTTACCTTATTGTTGGCACAATTGATGGAAGCATCATCGCAACAGGCTATGCCCAAATCCGCCAGTCCAAGGCGCAACTTGACCATGCACAACATGGCTATCTGGGCTTTATGTACGTGCACCCCCAGCATCGTGGCAAAGGGCTCAATCAGCAGATCATGACAAAGCTGATGGATTGGTGTAATCAGCAGTCAGTATGTGATTTTTATTTAGACGTATATAGCGACAATGTAGCCGCTATTCGTGCTTATGAAAAAGCGGGATTCACACCTTGTTTACTGGAGATGAAATTGCACCAACCCGTGCCTCAAAAGTAAACAGTTGAGTAGCAAATTTACCAACAAATACAGCTTAAGTTATCTTTTTGATAATTATTATAATTCGTACTAAATTTGTGCGGGGGGAGTTCGTCTGGGTGTCATAAATACAACTAGGATGAAACAATGAACCCACTCAAATACAGCTTACTACCGCTCGCACTCGCCGTTTCCAATGCCGTTATGGCAGACGATAGTAAAGAAGACCTGAAGTCGATTGAACAGATAGTCGTGTATGGTGAAAACACCCAACGTTCACTAAAAGACACCACGTCATCCATTGCCGTTATTGATCAAGAGCAACTGAAAAGTGGTCAGGTTAACTCCTTGCTGGATGCCTTATCAGGTATTGCAAACGTTGTATTTACGGATAGCTTGCCGACGATCCGTGGCTTGCAAGGTGAAGGTGTATCGCAAGGCTTTAGTTCTTTTTCATCAGGCGCTAAGCCACGTGTATCTGTTATGCGTGACGGTGTTTCAGACCCGTTTGTTGCCAAGCTAAGCGGTGATTTTGGCCTGTGGGACGTTGAGCAAATCGAAGTACTGCGTGGTCCACAATCGTCAAACAGTGGCCGCAACAGCATCGGTGGTATTGTTTACATCAAGACCAAAGAGCCCTCACTGACTGACTTTGAAGCCGCAACCCGTATTGGCTATTCAGACCTGAACGAAAACACGGAACTGTCGGGTATGGTCTCTGTGCCACTGCTGGAAGATCAGCTTGCACTGCGCGCCACCGTTCAGCGTAACGAAGGTGAGTCGTACATGGATTATAAAGGCACCTCTCCTCTGGTGGTGTATCCATTTAATCCAAAAGAGCTTGAAGATACCCGCATGGACATCAAGCTAAAATGGCAACCCGCTGCACTCAGTGGTCTGGATATGCTGCTGCATTATTCGCGCAGTGAAGAAACCGGTGAGCGTCATTGGGGCTTCCAGGGACCGGTATTAAATGGCAATGATCCGGAAAATACCAAAATTGGTCCGCAGTTATCAGACCGTGTTGTGTCTTATCAGGTGGTACCAACACCCGCGGGTCCAGTCGCAGGCTCGTATGCGCGTGATAAAGACACAGAATATGACCGTTGGTCGTTACGCACCCGCTATGAGATAAATGATGCGATTAACCTTGAAATCATGTTGTCAGATACCGACTACCGTTATGAGTTCAGACAGTATCCTGAGCCCTGGTATGTCATCATGAATGACAGTGGCAAAACCTATGATGCGAAGGTGAGCTTTGCGGGTAATGAGACTGTCAGTGGTTATCTGGGTTTGTACATGAATGATCGCGACCAGACTTTCTTCCGTGAAGGTTACTACAAAGGGACTGATGACAGTGAAAACCAGGCAATCTATGGTGAGGCAACCATCAAGGTGAGCAATCAGGGCCGTGTGGTCCTTGGTGGTCGAATCGAGGATGAAGAGCAGTATCGATTCTTCGATGGCGCTGAAATGGCGAAGCGATTTGGTATGCCTAATATTGAATTTGTCACCGATGTTGATAATCGCATTTACCTGCCAAAACTGGCCTATCTGCACGATTTAAACGATAACATCACAGTCAACGCCAGCTTCCGCAAAGGGTACAGCTCGGGCGGCGGTGACTTCCACTGGTTTAGCATGAGCAATTACACTTTTGAGCCAGAGTATGTCGATACTTTCGAAGTCGGCTTGCGCTCTACGCTTATGGACGGTGATTTAAACTTCGCGGTAAACGTGTTTTACAATGACTTCGAGGATTACCAGTATTACGGTACCGGCCCAACGGGTAACCCGAATGACTTTAGCATTATTAACCTGGCGAAAGTAAAAAGCGCCGGCTTTGAAACTGAAGCACGCTATGCCATCAACCCAGATCTGACCTTGTCAGCAAGCTTTGGCTGGATGGACAGCACGGTTGACGAAGCGAATGCTGAAAACCCAACAGTACGTGACAAAGCGCTGCCAATGGCGGCCGATATCACGGCTGGATTAGGGCTGGAATTCTGGGCCACAGATAAGTTCCAACTAACGGCGCGTAGCAACTATGTGGGTGAGTATTACAGCAAGCTGGGTGAAAAAGCTGAGCACCTGGCAGGCGACTACGCCGAGTTTCATTTCTCTGCCGCCTATGTTGAGGAAAACTGGCGTATCGATGCTTATGTAAATAATGCCTTCGATCATGACAGCTTGATCAGTGCAGGTCGGGTAACCGGCTCAGACGTATTTATCTACGGTGACTACACGGACCCAAGAAGCATGGGTATCTCGTTCAGCTATACCTTTTAATTCGTAAACCTATCATGCCCGCGTAAGCGGGCATTTTTCTCTCCCTGTACAGCCCACTCAGGTACCTAGCTCAAAGTCACATTTTTTACCCGCTAAGCTGGATTTTTGCCGTGTTCATTCGTCTAGCAGTCATATTTTGAAATCAGAATCAAACTGACTGCAGTGGAGCCAGAATGTCACAGCAAAGACGTACCAGAAGAAATCGCGCTATCTCCTCCCTATCAACCGAAGACCAACAACGCTTAAAAGCACGTATTGACCAGGCCCAGAGCAATGCCGGCCAGCTCCAGGTTGAGTTGACAGCAGGTGAGCGAGTGCCGCTGACACCCGCACAAAAGATCCTCTGGTATGCCTGGAAGCTGGACCCGCAGGATGTCTCCTACAATTTGGCCGGGGCACTGCATTTTCAGGGTGAATTAAACACCGCTCAGGTCAGGCAGGCATTTGAGACCTTGCTGGCAAAACACTCCGGGTTGCGGATCCAGTTCGTTGAGGAACAAGAGCAGGTCTGGCAGTGCGATGGCGGATATCAGTCTTTGCCAGTTCATGAGCTGGAACTTGCGCATCTTAGCGATCAGGCAAGTATTCGTCGTTTCGTTGAGCAACCATTTGCGCTGTGCAGTGAGCCCTTATTGCGTATTGCCATTGCCCGCTGCGAGGGGCGAACCAGCCTGATCATGACCTTGCATCATATCATCACCGACGGCACGTCAATGCAACAGTTGTTAGATGAGTTTATTGCACTTTATGCTGGCAAAGAGATTGCCTCGCCAGCGTCGGGCTATCTGGAGTTTGCGAAATGGGACAATGAGCAGGACCATCAGCCACACTATGATACCCAGTTGACGGTATGGCGGCAGCAGCTGACAGACTGTGAAGAGACCTTGCGTTTGCCGGCCAAAAATCAGCACAGACACGACCTCAATTATCAGGTTGCAACGCAGACACAGACATTGCCAGCGGCGCTGTGGCAGCGCATTGGCGCGCTTGCCAGTCAGTATCAGGTTACGCCCTATTTAGTCTTATTAACGGCCTGGCAGGCTCTGCTGGCGCGCCTCAGTGACAGCCAGAATATTCGTGTCGGGGTGCCGATTGCCAATCGTCATCGCAGCGAAACTCAGAATCTTGTCGGCTTTTTCGTTAACACTCAGGTGATGCCGCTGCAGCTTGAAGATACCGACAGTTTTGTACAGTTATTAGAAAAAAACACGGCAATGAGCCGACTGGCACAGAACAATCAGGATTTACCATTTGAGCAGCTGGTGAACGCACTCAAGCCGGCGCGCCAAAGCGGCGTTCACCCTATCTTTCAGGTGATGTTTAACTACCTGCGTCGAGATAAGCGCAACCTAAGCCAGCTGGAGTCAGTTTCGTTGTTGGACACCGAAATGTACCGTTTCGGTATGCCGTTTGATCTGCAGCTGGATGTGATTGAAGACCTCAGTGAAGGAACGAGTCTAAACCTTATCTATGCCCGTGAGCTGTATGATGCTGAGTTTGCTCAGGCTTGTCTGGCGCAATTGCAGATGATGCTGGATAGCTGTCTGAGTGACCCAGGTGCTGAGGTCAATAATGTTCCTCTGCTAAGTGCTCAACAGGTATCCGACCTGATCACCACAGGGACCGGTGCTGAGGTGTTTGACTATTCACAGCCCGTTACAACCCTGATCAGCCAGCAAAGTGCCAGCACACCAGATGCGATTGCAGTGCGTTTTGCGTCGCACAGCCTCACTTATCGGGAGCTGGAGCAGCGTACAAACCAACTGGCGCATTATCTGAACGCGCAAGGTATTGGCGCGGAAGACAAGGTGGCGCTGGTGTTCGAGCGCAGCATCGAGATGGTGGTCAGTATTCTGGCGGTGGTGAAGGCGGGGGCAGCCTATGTGCCACTGGAGCCTTCTTTACCGGCGGATCGCATTGCTTACATCGCCAATAGCAGTGGCCTGAGCCTGTTCTTGGGTGACCATTCACTGACACGCTTGGACAGCCTGGCAGATCTGGCGCCCCGTGTTGAACTTTCGACACTGGCACTTGAGCACTATCCGCATAGTTTGCCGACGCATGAGATCCCGGCAACCCAACTGGCTTATGTGATTTACACGTCAGGGTCCACCGGCAAGCCCAAAGGCGTCGGTAACCAGCACAGTGCTATATACAACCGCATTGCCTGGCAACAGTCGGCTTATCCCATTGATGCCGGTGACAAAGTATTGCAAAAAACCCCGTTTGGCTTTGATGTTTCGGTGTGGGAATTCTTCTGGCCACTAATGTATGGTGCTGAGCTGATAGTGGCCCCGCCTGGTGCACACAAAGACAGTGCGCAACTGATCGACACGATCAATCACTTTGGCGTGACAACACTGCACTTTGTACCGTCAATGTTACAGGCGTTTTTAGGTCATGAAGCCGTTGCTACGGCCACCAGCATTCGACAGATCTTATGTAGTGGTGAAGCGTTGCCTAGCGAAGTACAGGCGCAGGCAATGCGTAAGTTACCAGGCATTGCAATTTACAATCTGTATGGCCCGACAGAAGCGGCTGTGGATGTCAGTCACTTCACCTGCCATGGTCGTGCTGATCTGCCAGTGCCAATTGGTGCACCGATTGCGGGGATCCGGTTATATGTGTTGGATCGCGCTTTGAACCTCTGTCCGCAAGGCATTGCCGGAGAACTCTATATTGCGGGTGCAGGTCTGGCACGCGGTTATGTGAGTCGCCCTGATTTGAGCGCCGAGCGGTTTGTTGCCGACCCCATTGCGGCGGATGGCAGCCGCATGTATCGCAGTGGTGATTTGGTAAGCTGGAATGCTCAGGGTCAGCTGGATTATCTCGGTCGTATCGACCATCAGGTTAAGATCCGTGGCTTCCGGATAGAATTAGGTGAAATTGAAGCTGCGTTGTATGCAGCATCTGGGGTACGCGAAGCGGTTGTTGTGGCCGACGACAGCGGCGCTTCGACACGCCTGGTTGCGTATGTTTCAGCCGTCGCTGAGCAGACTCTGGATAGCGAACAACTAAAAGCATCACTGGCTGAAGCCCTGCCTGAATATATGGTGCCAGCGGTGATAGTGGTGCTGGAAACGCTGCCGTTAAGCAGTAACGGTAAAATTGACCGTAAAGCCCTGCCAAAGGTAAGCAACATTTCTTCGGTGCCATTTGAAGCGCCACAAGGTGCGCGGGAAGAGGCGCTGGCAAGTGTCTGGCAACACGTGTTGGGCCAGCCGAAAATTGGCCGACTGGATAACTTCTTCGAACTCGGTGGCGATTCTATCCTGAGTTTGCAGATTGTTACCGGATTGCGTAAACACGGCTATGTGGTGACACCAAAACAGATTTTTGAACTGCATAGCATTGCCCGTTTGGCGCCTCAGTTAAGCGAACTGAGCCAGGCTGAGGCGATAGCTCAGCAGGTGGAAGGTGAGGTGGATCTGTTACCGATTCAAAAACAGTTCCTGACCACCAAGCTGGACAACAAAAACCATTACAATCAGGCGCTGTTACTGACACTGGACACTCCGCTGGACGAGGCTCTGATCCAGCAGGCCTGGTCTGCATTAATCGCACACCATGATGCATTGCGTCTGCGCTTTGTTAAAGATGCGTCGCAGCAGTGGCAGCAGCACTATACGGAATTTGATGCCACGCAGGCTGCTGCCAGCTGTTGGTCGCGTCGTATTGAGGCGACTCAAATAACGGCGCTTGCCGAAGAAGCACAGCGTAGCCTGAATATTACCGAAGCTGAGGTGACCCGGCTGGTGCATATGACGCTGGACGATGGCAGTGCCCGTTTGCTGCTGGTGATCCATCACCTGGTGGTGGATGGCGTGTCATGGCGTATTTTGCTCGACGACTTAGCGCGGGTTTATGGCCAGTTACAACAGCAAGTTAGCCCGTCGCTTGCCAGCAAGAGCCACAGCTATCAGTACTGGGCACAACAGCTCAGTGGTTATGCACATACTCACAGTGATGAACTGAGCTACTGGCAACAGCAGCAGGCTCCCGAGTTGACTTTGCCTGACTTCAACCATGAGGGCAGCCGGAAGCTTGCCCACAGTGCCAGTGTGCAGGTCACACTGGATACACAGCAAACTCAGACCTTGCTGCACGACGCTGGTAAAAGCTACCGGACTCAGGTCAATGAGTTATTACTGAGCGCGCTGAGCGAAGCCTTGTATCAATGGAGCGGACAGGCTGAGTGTTTGATCAACCTGGAAGGACATGGCCGTGAACCCTGGGATCTGGACACAGATTTAAGTCGCACGGTAGGCTGGTTCACCAGCTTGTATCCGGTTCAGCTGACCCGCCACGCCACCCTGAGCGACACCCTGAAACATAACAAGGAGCAGCTCAGAACCGTGCCAAACAAAGGCATTGGCTATGGGGCACTGAAATACTATGGTGATGAGCAAGCCCAGTCCTGTCTGGCAGCCCAACCTCTGGGACAAATTGAGTTTAACTATCTTGGTCAGCTGGATAATACACTGACTCAGTCAGAGGCCCCTGGCGTCTGGCCAGTGAGCACAGCGGTGCCGCTTTCAGCCCGGACTTTGAGCCACACAGTGAGATCAGTATCAATGGTCAGGTGAGTGATGGCCGCCTGCAACTGGTGATTAGCTATGGTGCACAGCGACTCAGCGACGTGACAATGACGGCCTTTGCCAGGCATCTGGAGGCGGCCTTAATTGCTGTGATCGGCCATTGTACAGAGGTGGCGGGCTGCCTCACCCCAGTGATGTGCCACTGGCCGCACTGAGCCAGTCGCAACTGGATACCTTAGCGATTAACGGTGCTGAGTTGCAGGACCTGTATCCGCTGTCGCCGATGCAGCAGGGCATGCTGTTTCACAGTCTTTACGAGCCGGGCGAAGCCTATATCAACCAGACCAGTCTGGACATCACCGGGCTCGATGCTACGCGCTTCAAAGCCGCATGGCAGACGGTGATAGATCGTCATGATGTACTGCGCAGTGGCTTCTTAAGTCTGGATCCACAACCGCTGCAGTTTGTTGTTAAAACCCTGGCTGCTCAGTGGCAGACACTGGACTGGCAGCACCTGAGTGCAGATGAGCAACAGCTGAAATTGCATGAGCTGGCTCAGCAACAGCGTAGCCAGGGCTTTGAGCTCGATGGCACGCCAGGCTTACAACGTTTTGTATTAGTACAGCTGGCACCTGAACGTCATGTCTTCATCTGGACCATACATCATATTCTGACCGATGGCTGGAGCTGCTCGGCGCTGATGGGAGAAGTGTTGCGCCTGTATGAAGGTCACAATTTGCCTCCGGCAGAGGCCCAATATCGTGACTATATCGCCTATCTGGCGCAACAAGATCAGTCCGCTAATCTGGCTTACTGGCAGGCGCAAACCGATTTATTGTTGGAGCCGTGCTATCTGAGTTCGGCCTTTACCACGCCTTCGCAGGGCAGTTACAGCGCGTTCGATTTACTGCTAACGGAGCAAGAAGATGCCGCGCTGGGCGAGTTTGTCAAAGCCCAGCACCTGACGCCAAACACCCTGATGCAGGGAGTATGGGCACTCTTGCTGAGTCGCCATCTTGGTCGTGAAGCAGTGTGCTTTGGTGCCACGACATCAGGGCGTCCGAGCGATTTGGCAGGGGCAGAGCGGATCCAGGGGATGTTCATCAACACTATGCCGGTCATGGTTGAAGTGCGCCCTGAGTTGTCTTTGAGTCACTGGCTGCAGGCGCTGCAATCGGCCAACCTGGCCGGTCGGGAACACGAATTTACGCCTTTATACGATATTCAAAAGCAGGCGACACATCTGGCAATGGACAAGCACGGCTTGTTCGATACCCTACTGGTGTTTGAAAACTATCCGCTTGCGGAAGCACTTGAAACCCGTGCTGAACAACAGACCAAATTTACTGTCGGTGAGGCCAAAGAAGAAACCAACTTCCCGCTTACGGTGAGCTTTATTCAGGAAGAGACGCTGCGGTTACATTTCAGTTATCAGGGCAGTGAGCTTGCCGGCGCCGATGTTCAGGCACTGGCAGAGCAATTCAGACGCCTGCTGCTGAATATCATAGCGTCACCGCAAAGCCGTTTGTCGGCGCTTACGCTGATCAATGAATCACAGCAGCGGACACTGCAAAAGCTGGGCTTTGGTGAATCCATCACGCCACTGCACTCGGGTGCAGTGGAGCCCATCTATATCCCGGGGGGTCAACTGCCGCAGTTGGCGGCCACGCAATATCAGGATGTGGTGTCGACGCTGAACCAGCTGGCCGAGCAAACACCGGATGCACAGGCCCTGACATGCGAGGGTCACAGCTATACATTCAAAGAATTGTTCGAGAAATCAAACCAGCTGGCCTTCTACCTGCGTGAGCAAGGGGTTGTGCCCGAGCAGCGCGTTGGGGTAGCGCTGCAACGGGGGATCGATTTGCCACTGGCTTTCCTGGCGGTACTTAAGGCTGGTGCGGTTTATGTGCCAATGGACTTGAGCTATCCGCAGGAACGTCTGGCGTATATGATCAACGACAGTCAGATGGCGCATATTCTGGTCAGTGACAACAGTCTGGATGAGATTGCCGGTGAGGCAACTTTGCATTGTCTGGCGGATATTGTACTAACCGAGCAGTGGCAGCAGCCTCAGGTATACCCAATGCAGGGGGCGTATGTCATTTATACTTCGGGTTCGACAGGTAACCCCAAAGGCGTCCTGGTCAGCCGTGGCTCAATTGCAGCGCACTGCCGGGGCATTGGGCGTCGGTATGAGCTGAGCGCCGCGGATCGCGAAATGATCTTCATGTCTTTTTGTTTCGATGGTGCCCATGAGCGCTGGCTGTCAGCAGTAACCCATGGCGGCACGGTGGTGATCCGTCCTGAGCGTCAATGGGATCTGCAGGAAACCTATCAAAACCTGCATAAGCAAGGCGTAACCACAGTGGTATTTCCACCGGTATTTTTGCGTGAACTGTCGGCATATGTGGAGCAGGTAGGTAATCCGCCGCCGGTGCGGGTTTACTGCTTTGGTGGTGACGCGATGCCTCAGGCATCCTTTGAGCTGGCGCAGCGCGTGCTCAAACCCAGTTTCTTCATCAACGGTTATGGTCCGACAGAAACTGTGGTCACGCCACTGACCTGGAAGGCCATGCCTGGCAGTTCATTTGAGGCGGTTTACGCGCCCATTGGTGAAGTGTTGGGGCAGCGTCAGGCCTGGGTGTTGGATAGCCAACTTAACCTGGTGTTACCTGGACAGATCGGTGAGCTATATATGGCACAAGAGATAGGTCTTGCACGGGGCTACCTGAACCGGCCTGATCTCACTGCCGAGCGCTTTGTGGCTAACCCGTTCGCCAATGATGGCAGCCGCTTATATCGCACCGGTGATTTGGTGCGCTGGAATGAACAAGGCCTGATGGAATATCTGGGCCGGACTGACCACCAGGTTAAGATCCGTGGTTTCCGCATCGAACTGGGTGAAATTGAAACCTTATTGCGTAAACAAGACACAGTGCGTCAGGCGGTGGTTGTTGCCGACGATACACCAGCAGGAAAACGTCTGGTGGCGTATGTCAGCGGACATGATGATGCATTGCCTGACGAAGCAGAATTAAAGGCCATGCTGGCGGCGAACCTGCCGGATTATATGGTACCTGCAGTGATCATGGCGTTGCCGGATCTGCCGGTGAACAGCAATGGTAAAATAGACCGCAAAGCCTTACCCAAAGCTGAGCTGCAAAGCGATGTCAGCTATGTGGCGCCAGAGGGTGACATTGAGCAAACGATGGCTGCCATCTGGCAGGATGTGCTGGGTGTTGAGCGGGTTGGTCGTTTGGACAACTTCTTCGCACTGGGGGGGATTCTATCAGCAGCCTGCGTGTGATTGCCCAAGCCAAACACAAGGAGATTGCCCTCGACATTCAGACACTCTTTGGTGCCGAGACACTTCAGGCGTTGGTTGCCAGCCTCAATACGGGCAGTGCGATAGCAGAGATCCCGCGTCAGCAAAGCGAGTATCGTGGCCTGTCTTATGCGCAGGAGCGCCAATGGTTCCTGTGGAAGCTTGACCCGCAGAGCATCGCTTATCACTTACCCAGCGCATTGCACTTAACCGGCGAGCTGGACCGCAGCGCATTGCAGTCGGCTTTTGATCACCTGGTGAACAAGCATGCTGCGCTGCGCACGGTATTTGTTGAAGATCAGCAAGGCACCGTCTCGACACAGACGCTGCAAGCCAGCCCTTGTCAGATCGCTTACCTGGAGCTTGGTGCAACACAGGCACAACGCAGTGACTTTAAACAGACACTGATCACCACACCATTTGATTTAACCCAGGGACCGTTGGTCCGGGTCGGTGTGATCTGTGATGCACCACAGCAGCATGAGCTGGTGGTGGTCATGCATCATATTGTCTCCGATGGATGGTCATTGAAGCTGATTGTTGCGGACTTTGTGCGTGGTTATGAAGCGGCCCGCAACGGTGAAACACTGGATGTGGCAGCAGACGCCTTACGGTATAGTGATTTTGCTAAGTGGCAGCGTGATTACCTGGCCGATGGTGCAGAGCAGCAGCAACTGGCCTACTGGCAGGCCCAGTTGGGGGATGAGCATCCAACGCTTGCTTTGCCCAGCGATCTGGAGGGGGATGATATTCAGCTTCACAGCAACACCCTCACTCATGACTTGAGCCAGGAGCAGACCAAAACATTGCAGGCGTTGGCATCGACACAAGGTGTCACACTGTTTAGCCTGCTCATGAGCGCATGGCAGATCTTATTACACAAGTACAGTGGCCAGCGCGAGATCAGGGTAGGCATGCCGGTGGCCAACCGTCATCATAGCGGCACTCAGGCCATGGTCGGTTTCTTTGTTAATACTCAGGTGATCAACAGTCAGATCCAAGGCAGTGATTCACTGGAGCGTGTCTTGCTTCGCATAAATCAGGCGCTGCGTGGTGCTCAGGCCAACCAGGATCTGCCGTTCGAAAAGTTGCTGGATAGCTTGGATCTGGAACGCAACCTGGCAGCATCCCCGTTGTTCCAGGTGTTGTATAACCATCAACGCGTGGAAGAAAACGCCCTGACTGAGTTCGGCGGTCTGCAAGCTCAGGAGGGCCAGGCTGATACCCAGGTTGCGCAGTTTGATCTGGTATTGAACTCTTTGGAGCGCGAAGACGGCTCACTGACCTTGTCACTGGACTATGTCAGCGCGAAATTCAGCGCTCAGCGTGCTGAGGCATTGTTTTATGGCCTGACAACTATCCTGACTGCGATGCAGCGCGATCTGACTCAGCCTGTAGGCACCCTCAACGTGCTGCCACATTCTGAGCAACAAAGGTTGCTGCCTGAGCATACTCCTTATCTGGCCGGTGCCGATCAAGCTGACAATCTGGTTACCCAACTGCAGCGCCAGGCGACATTAACGCCGGATGCCGTGGCACTGAGCCTGGCTGACCAGACGCTGAGCTATGCACAGCTGGAGGCACGTGCCCAGCAGTTCGCACACTACCTCATCGAGCAGGGCGTTCGCAGCGAAGACAAAGTAGCGGTGGTGTTCAGACGTGATATTGATACCGTGGTGAGTTTCCTGGCTATTTTGCAAAGTGGCGCCTGTTATGTGCCCGTTGATGCCGAGCTACCTGCTGCCCGTGTCGCGACTATTACAGCGCAGTGTCAGTGGGTGGTCACTGTGAATACTGACTATCAGAGCGAAGCGCAAACGCTGATCCGGTATCGCCCTGAGTTGTGTGCCAATGACGAGCTCAAGCGAGCAGCGCCGCTTATCCACCCTCAACAACTGGCTTATGTGATTTATACGTCTGGCTCCACCGGGACTCCTAAGGGAGTGGCAGTTAGTCATCAGGCCTTGCAGGGTCACTGCAACGCCGTACAGTCGCTTTATCAATATCAGGCACAGGACCGCTGTGCGATATCTGTTTCCTTTGGCTTCGATGCCTCAATTGAGCAGTTATGGGGGCCGTTGCTGGCTGGGGCATGTGTGGTGCTGGATGAGTTCAAGCTGCTGTCTCAACCCGAGCTTGAGCAGTTTGCAAGGGACAAGCAACTTTCCGTTATGGGCTTTACACCGGCGTATTTGCAGCAATTTAAGTCTCTGCCTGCACCGCTTCGCTTATGTATTGTCGGCGGGGAAGCCTGGTCTGCACAGCACTGTGCCAGCCTCTTAGAGCATGCGCCAGACACTCGCTTTATCAATGCCTATGGTCCATCGGAGACGGTGATCACACCGCTGGCCTGGACGCAGCAACAAGGTGCTGCACTTGGCAGTAACTATGTGCCCATTGGTCAGCCAATCGGTGGTCGCGCACTTTATATTCTTGATGAAAGCCTGCAATTACTGCCGTATGGCATGACGGGTGAACTTTATATCAGCGGTGCTGAAATGGCGCGGGGCTATCTTGAACAACCTGGACTCACAGCAGAGCGTTTTATCGCGAATCCGTTCGACAACGATGGCAGTCGTCTGTACCGCACGGGAGATCTGGTACGCTGGGATCAGCAGGGTCAGCTGGAATATGTCGGGCGTTGTGATCAGCAGCTTAAAATCCGCGGTTATCGGGTTGAAGCCGGCGAAATTGAAGCAAAACTACTGGCCTTCCCCGGAGTAGAGCACGCCGTGGTCGTGGCTGACCAGGGAACTGGCTCAACCCGCCTGATCGCGTATGTCAGCGCGGCTGCGGGCATTGAACTGGACAGTCAGCAAGTGAACGCGTCACTGGCGGCTCAGCTGCCGGATTACATGGTACCCAGCCTGCTCATGGTACTGCCACAGATGCCATTGACCCATAATGGCAAGGTCGACCGCAAAGCACTGCCTGCGCCACAGGCTGAGGCTGATAAAGTCTATCAGGCACCACAAGGGGCGCAGGAAATGCTGCTTGCTGAGATATGGCAGCAGTTACTGCGACTTGAGCAGGTGGGCAGGGACGATAACTTCTTTACACTCGGTGGCGACTCGATCCTGAGCCTGCAGATCATCGCTAAACTGCGTCAGGCAGGGTTTGTTCTGAGCGCCAAGCAGATCTTTGAACACCAAACGGTTGCCAATCTGGCCCCTCTGATGACCCCGTTAAGCGAAGATGCCATACCGCAACAAGAGGTGACTGGCGCGGTGAGTTTGCTGCCAATACAGCATGCCTTCTTCGAGCGTGATATGGTCAATCGTACTCACTGGAACCAGGCGGTCATGCTGCACCTGGCTGAGCCAATGGCGGCGCAGCTGTTGACGCAACTTATTTCTGCCCTGCTCGAACGCCATGATGCATTGCGACTGCGTTATCTGCAAAATGAGACGGGACAGTGGCAGCAGGCCTATGCGGCGTTTGACGCACACATGGCCGAGCAAAGCATCTGGTATCGGGATACTCATTCTACGCAAATCACAGCGCTGGCGGAGCAGGCTCAGCAAAGTCTGAGCCTGAGCGAAGGTCCATTGTTACGCGCCGTACACATGACGGTGGAAGACGGCAATGCACGACTATTACTGGTGGTGCACCACCTCGCGGTCGATGGCGTGTCATGGCGGATTTTGTTGGAAGATTTAACGCGGTTGTGGCAACAACCTGATGCCGAGCTGGGCACTAAGAGCCACAGCTATCAGTTCTGGGCACAACAAATTCAGCAATACCCGGTACAGCATGAAAACGAATTTACCTACTGGCAGAGTATGGCCGGAGTCAACAGTGTCTTGCCTGAGCTAAACGATACAGGCAGCCGCTACTATCGAGACTCAGAGGTGGCTGAGGTGACGCTGGATGCGATTCAAACTGAGGCCTTGCTGACGCGTGCGGGTCAGGCCTATCGCACTCAGGTTAACGACTTATTGCTCAGTGCCCTGAGTGATGCACTGTACCGCTGGACCGGACAGGCGAGCCATAAGATTAACCTTGAAGGACATGGCCGGGAGGCCTGGACAGACACGGTTGACCTGAGCCGCACGGTTGGCTGGTTTACTAGCCTCTTCCCGGTGGTACTGACGCGCCATGAGCAACTTGCTCAGACCATCAAGTTCAACAAAGAACAGCTGCGCGACATACCCAATAAAGGGATAGGGTATGGGGCATTCCGCTATTATGGCAGTGAAGCACAGCAGGCTGAGCTGGCCGCTCAGGGTGGCGCTGCCATTGAATTTAACTATCTGGGTCAGCTGGATAACAGCACAGCGGATACACAAAACTGGCGCCCGGCGGACGAACACACAGGCACGGCATTGGATCCGCAGTTTGCCATGGACAGTGAGCTGACGATCACCGGCCAGGTTATCTCGGGTCAGTTACAGTTGAGTATTCGTTATGGCAAAGAGAGACTGGCGCGCCAGAGCGTGGCTGCATTGGCTGCACATTTAGAGGATGCACTGGCTGAGTTGATTGCGCACTGTGAGCAGGCTCCGGCGACCTTTACTCCCTCGGATCTGCCGCTGGCTGATTTGTCTCAGGCGCAAATCGATGCCCTGTCGCTGCCGCTGGATCAGATCAGTACCATTTATCCATTGTCACCCATGCAAGAAGGCATGCTGTTCCACAGCCTGTTTGAGCAAAGCGAAGCCTACATCAGCCAGAGCTGCTTTATGATCACCCGCCTGGACAGTGCGCGATTTAAAGACGCCTGGACACAGGTGGTGCAGCGTCACGATGCGCTGCGTACCGGGTTTATTACTCAGGACGGCCTGTCCTTGCAGTATGTGAATCGCGATGCTGTACTGGACTGGCAGGAGCTGGACTGGCAAACGCTGACGCCAGAGCAGCAGCAAACACGATTACGTGAGCTGGCACATCATGAATCTCGTCGCGGTTTCGACCTGACCACTGAGCCCGGATTAAACCGCGTTATTCTGATCACACTGGGCGAGCAGCAACATGCGCTGATCTGGACCATGCATCACATTCTGACCGACGGCTGGAGTCGCTCAGCGATGATGGGCGAAGTATTGACAGCATATGAAGGTCAGTCACTTGCTCCGGTACGTGGCCAATATGGTGACTACATTGCGTATCTGGCAGCGCAGGACGAAGCACAGAATCTGGCATTCTGGCAGGGGCAGCTGGCTGAGCTGGAGGAGCCAAGCTACCTGAGCCGCGCCTTTGTTCAGCCACAGAGCGGACAGTTCGGTGGCCTGGATGTACTGCTCAGTGAGCGTGAGTATGCGCAGCTGACTGCTTTCTGTCAGCAGCACAGGATCACCCAGAATACTTTGGTACAGGGCGCCTGGGCGGTGTTGCTGAGCCGTTATCTTGACAGAGATACCGTGTGCTTTGGTGCGACGACTGCGGGTCGCCCGAACGACCTGCCAGGTCACGAGGCCATTCAGGGGATGTTTATCAATACCGTCCCTATGGTGGCGAGCGTAGATCCGGCCCAGTCACTGACGCACTGGTTGCAGGCGCAACAAAGTACGGCACTGGCAGTGCGTGAGCACGAATTTACGCCTCTGTATGAAATCCAAAAACTGGCGGCACAATCGCTGGAGCTTAGTCGTGATGGTCTGTTCGATACCTTACTGGTATTTGAAAACTATCCTATCGATCAGGCACTGATGCAAGAAGGTGAGCGCCAGACGCATTTTGAGATCCTCGAAGATCGTGATGAAACGAACTTCCCGCTGACAGTGTTATTTATTCAGGAAGAGACGTTGCGTCTGCGCTTCAATTATCAGGGCAGTGTTTTGGCTGAAGCCGATGTCCGTGCGCTGGCCACTCAGTTTAAAGACTTGCTGCTGGCGATGACACAGGGCGACCAGTGTCAGCTTGCGTCTTTATTGCCATTGCAGGATGAGCAACAGCTCAGCACCCTAATAGAGATGGGGACAGGTACGCCAGCGCATGCATATCAGCGTCCGATCACGACTCTGATCAGCGAACAAAGTGCCCGCACCAGCGATGCTGTGGCGTTGCGATTTGGCCAGCAGAGTATGACCTATGGTGAGCTTGAACGTGCCTCGAATCAGCTGGCCCACTATCTAAATGCCCGTGGGATCGGTGCAGAAGACAAAGTTGCACTGGTCTTTGAACGCAGCCTGGAGATGGTTGTCAGCATTCTGGCGGTGGTTAAGGCGGGTGCAGCCTATGTGCCACTGGAGCCGTCACTGCCGTTAGAGCGCATTGCCTATATCGCCGAGCACAGCGACTTGTCGCTGTTTATCGGGGATGATTCACTAGAGCGACTGGCGAGCCTGTCCCAGCTTGCACAGTGTGTGCCTTATCGCAGTGTGCCGTTAGAGGATTATCCACAGCAGCTGCCACAACACCACATAGCCCCGACCCAGCTGGCCTACGTGATTTATACCTCGGGCTCAACGGGTAAACCGAAAGGGGTTGGCAATCAGCACAGCGCGATATACAACCGTATTGCCTGGCAGCAGTCGGCGTATCCGATTGGGGGCGATGACAAAGTGCTGCAAAAAACGCCGTTTGGTTTTGATGTGTCGGTGTGGGAGTTCTTCTGGCCGCTGATGTATGGCGCTGAGTTAGTGATAGCGCAACCGGGTGCACACAAAGACAGTACTCAGCTGCTCGACACTATTAACACCTTTGGCGTGACGACCCTGCACTTTGTGCCGTCTATGTTACAGGCGTTTATTAGTCATGAACAGGTCCACACGGCGACCAGTATTCGTCGCATTCTGTGCAGTGGTGAAGCGCTGCCCAGTGAAGTCCAGGCACAGGCGTTGAGTAAACTGCCAGAAGCCAGATTGTACAACCTTTATGGTCCAACGGAAGCGGCGGTTGATGTCAGTCACTTTACCTGTCATGGCGATGCGGCGTTACCTGTGCCAATTGGGGCGCCCATTGCGGGGATCCGTCTCTATGTGCTCGACAGAGCGTTGAACTTGTGTCCGCCGGGGGTTGCCGGTGAACTGTACATTGCCGGGGTCGGGTTGGCTCGTGGCTATGTGAATCGCGCCGATCTCAGTGCTGAGCGCTTTGTGGCAGACCCCTTTGTGGCGGACGGCAGCCGCATGTATCGCAGTGGCGACTTAGTATGCTGGAACAGTGCAGGGCAGCTGGAATATCTGGGCCGTACCGATCATCAGGTGAAAATCCGTGGCTTCCGTATTGAACTGGGTGAGATTGAAGCGGCGTTGTACGCACTTGAAGGTGTACGCGAGGCTGTGGTGGTCGCAGGCGAAGGCCCATCGGGCAAACGACTGGTTGCCTATGTCAGTGGCCATGAGGCGGTGACAGTAGACAGTGGCGAATTGCAGGCTGAGCTGGCTTCAGTATTGCCCGACTACATGGTGCCGGCGGTGATCATGGTGCTGGCCGATCTGCCAGTGAACAGCAATGGTAAAATTGACCGTAAGGCCCTGCCGAAGGTAGAGCAGCAAAGCCAGGTTAGCTACGAAGCGCCACAAGGTGAGGTGGAGCAGACGATGGCGTCTATCTGGCAAACGCTGTTAGGCATTGAGCAGGTTGGCCGACTGGACAACTTCTTCGTGCTGGGCGGAGATTCAATCAGCAGTATGAAGCTGATCTCTCAGGCGCAATCGCGCGGTATGAACTTATCTCTGGCCGATATTTTTGCGGCTCCTGAGCTGCACAGTCTGGCGCAACGGGTCGGATCCGCGCAGAGCAGCATACCTGAACTTGTGCGCAGCGCCCCTGAGCAGGCTTACCAGGGATTATCCTATGCGCAGGCACGTCAGTGGTTCTTGTGGAAACTGGCGCCGCAAAGCGATGCTTATCACATCGCAGGTGGCCTCAACCTCAATGGTGTTCTGAATTGGGATGCGCTTCAGCAGGCATTTGATTTTGTGCTGCGTAAGCACAGTGTGCTCAGAACCCGCTTTGTTGAGCATGCTGACGGTAAGATCAGTCAGTACGTGGATGATAAATGTGACTGCGAGATTGCCCGCAGCTCGGCGACCAGTGCACATGAGCAGCAGGCGTTCAAGGCGAAACTGGTTAATACACCGTTTGATCTGACCCGTGACCCCTTGTTGCGGGTTGGTGTGATTGCACATCATGGCACCCGACACGAGCTGATCGTTGTGATGCACCACATTGTGTCGGATGGCTGGTCAATGAAGCTGATTGTGCGTGATTTTGTTGCGGCATATCAGAGCGCAGTTACAGGAGACACTTTGCACATTGACGCAGCCCAGCCAGAGTACCGCGATTACGCATTGTGGCAACGCAACTGGCTGGCCGGTGGGGAAGAGCAACGTCAGCTTGCTTACTGGCAGGCGCTGTTAGGGATGAACATCCACACCTGACTCTGCCAACGGATCGCAGCAGCGATCTGTATGAAAACAATGGCGCCGCACAGCAGGTGGTGGTGGATGATGCACTGAAACAGGCACTGGAGCGCTTTGCCCAAGCGCAAAACAGCACCTTGTTTGGTGTGCTGATGGCGGCATGGCACGTGCTGTTACATCACTACAGTGGCCAGTCTCTGATCCGCGTTGGCATGCCGATTTCTAATCGTCAACATAGCCATAGCCAGGATATTGTGGGCTTCTTTGCCAATACTCAGGTCCTGCAATCGACACTCAGTGGTGAGCTGAGCTTGCAACAGGTGGTGGCGCAAGTTGCAACCCGTTTGCAGGAGGCTCAGGCCAATCAGGATTTACCGTTTGAAAAGCTGGTGGACAGTTTGTCGCTGGAGCGTACCGTCGGACAGCAGCCGCTGTTTCAGGTGGTCATGAGTCACCAGCGTCAGGATGACAATGAGTTGGTCAATCTGCCGGAACTGACTATAGCACCCAGTGAACTGCCTAAAACCAAGGCGCAGTTCGATCTGGTACTCAATACCAGCGAGAGCTTTAGCGGTGAACTGACCCTGAAGCTGGACTATGCACAGGAGCTGTTCAGTGAGCAGCGGATCGCAACTTTGATGGCGGGCTTACAGCAGATCCTCAGCGCCTTTGTAACTCAGCCAACATTGAACCTGTCGGATCTGGATATTATGCCACTGGATATTCAGCAAGCACTGCAACAGCAGGGCTTTGGTGAGGCAATCACGCCGTTGCACAGTGGCGCCGTTGAGCCGATTTACTTACTGACGGGTCAGCCGCCACAATTGGCCGCAACCCAGTATCAGGATGTGGTGTCGACGTTAAACCAGCTGGCCGAGCAAACACCTGATGCTGAAGCCCTGACCTGTGAGGGCAACAGTTACAGCTATAAAGAACTGTACGAAAAGTCTAACCAGCTGGCCTATTATCTGCGTGAGCAGGGGGTGGGTCCAGAGCAGCGGGTTGGGGTGGCACTGACCCGTGGCATCGACTTACCTTTGGCTTTCCTTGCGGTACTTAAGGCCGGCGCGGTCTATGTACCTATGGACCTGAGTTATCCAAAAGAGCGTCTGGCATACATGATCAACGACAGTCAGATGCAGCACATCCTGGTCAGCGATCATAGTCTTAATGAGATTGCCGGGGAGGCCCGCTTGCATCGAATGGCAGATATTCCGTTGAACCAGCAATGGCAGCAACCACAGGTGTATCCGGCTCAGGGAGCATATGTGATCTACACCTCAGGCTCAACGGGCAATCCAAAAGGCGTGTTAGTGAGTCGGGGTTCAATTGCCGCACACTGTCGCGGCATTGGTCGCCGCTACGAGTTGACGTCGGCAGATCGCGAATTGATCTTTATGTCCTTCTGTTTCGACGGCGCCCATGAACGCTGGTTGTCTGCGGTAACCCATGGCGGCACTGTGGTGATCCGTCCACAGCAGCAGTGGGATTTACAGCAAACCTATCAGAATCTGCATCAGCAAGGGGTTACGACCGTGGTGTTCCCGCCCGTGTTCCTGCGCGAGTTGTCTGCCTATGTTGAGCAGGTGGGTAACCCACCGCCAGTGCGAGTGTACTGTTTTGGCGGGGATGCCATGCCACAGGCCTCGTTTGAACTGGCGCAGCGAGTACTGAAGCCGGACTTCTTCATCAATGGATATGGTCCGACCGAGACAGTTGTGACGCCTTTGACCTGGAAGGCGATGCCGGGCAGCTCGTTTGATGCGGTGTACGCGCCCATCGGTGAAGTGCTGGGACAACGTCAGGCCTGGGTGCTGGACAGTCAGTTAAAGCGGGTGTTACCGGGACAGATAGGTGAGCTGTATATGGCCGAAGAAATCGGTCTGGCACGGGGTTATCTGAACCGTCCGGACCTGACGGCGGAGCGCTTTGTGGCGAACCCATTTGCCGATGATGGCAGCCGCTTGTATCGCACCGGTGATTTGGTGCGCTGGAACGAGCAGGGGCTGATGGAATACCTGGGCCGGACCGACCATCAGGTGAAGATCCGTGGCTTCCGCATTGAATTAGGGGAAATTGAAACCCTGCTGCGTAAGCACAATACCGTGCGTCAGGCAGTGGTTGTTGCAGATGATACGCCAGCTGGTAAACGCCTGGTGGCTTATGTGAGTGGTCACGATGGGAGTGTACCAGACGAGGTCGAGCTGAAAGCCAACCTGGCGGCGAACCTGCCTGATTATATGGTCCCTGCGGCTATCATGGCGTTGACGGATCTGCCAGTAAACAGCAATGGTAAAATTGACCGTAAAGCCCTGCCAAAGGCTGAGTTACAAAGTGATGCCAGTTTTGTGGCACCCCAGGGGGAAGTTGAACAGGCGATGGCCGCTATCTGGCAAACCGTGTTGGGTGTAGAGCAGGTTGGCCGTCTTGATAACTTCTTTGCGCTGGGTGGAGACTCTATCAATGGTCTGAAAGTGATCAGTATGTGGCAGCAACACAATGCCCTGCCGCTGGCTGTCAGACAGTTGTGGCAAGCCCCGGATCTGGCGAGCCTGGTGGCTGAGATGACGCACCAGAGCGAGCTTATTCTGCATCCGCTCAATGATGCCGTGACAGGCGCGGATAACCTCTTCTGCCTGCATGAAGGCAGTGGCTTAACGGTGGCCTATCGTCCGCTGGCAGAGAAGCTGGCGGGTAAGGTTAATTGTATCGGTGTGGCGGCTGCAAAACAGCTCGCCCAGTTCAGTACGCTGACCGATTTGGCGCAACATTATGCTAAGGCACTGGATGAGGCTCAGCCGAATGGCACCATCAAACTGCTGGGCTGGTCTTTGGGCGGCGCGTTGGCGGCACTGGTTGCTAATGCACTGACTGCGCGAGGCAGAACGGTGAGTCACCTGTATCTGGTAGACAGCTGGAACCCTCACGGTGAAGCGGCCCAAACCAGCCTGGACTGGCGTAGCTGGGCGTTGTCGTGGATCGGCGGCTACAGTCTGGCACCTGACAGTGCATTGCATCACGCTCTAGTGACGCAATTGCAGCAGGGGCTGGATGATACTGTCCGGGACCCAGCCACTCTGGCTCAGTGGCTGATCACGCATCAGGCGCAATTTGCTGACCTCTTTGAGCATACGCTCAGTCAGCTGCCTGAAGCGGAATTAACGGCTTTACTGGCGGCGGGTTATGAACTGCAACGCCTGGCCAGAGCGCCGCAGCAGTATGCTCAGGAAGCCTCGGCAAAAGCGCATGCCTGGTGGTCAAATCAGGCAGATCAGGCAGCGATGGATGCCTATCTTGCAGAGCTGGACGCTGAGTTTGATGTGACGCATCTGGATTATGATCATCGTCAGATCATTGCTGCCGAAGAGGTACTCACCTCTGTTTACGACAGTTTGCTGTGCACTGATTAAGCACGTCAGAGTCGAAGGTAAAAAAGCCGTGCGAATGCACGGCTTTTTTGTGTCAGCAGACCGACTGGGTGCGCACAGGCTGGTGTAATCAAGTGTGATAGAAAAAGCCCCATGCCTGCGTTTAAATACAAATCTTAGGTGTAAAAAATAGAGGTAATTAACAATGGATCACACACAGGCGATTGAAATCGTTAACGTAAACCGAGACAAAGTCGCGCAGCATATTGAGTTATGCAACAAGGGGGAGCATATTTGTGACCTCAATGGGTGGTGTTTAGAGATAGCATCATCAGCTCAGACGTTTACATTTGGCCCAGATACTATCTTGCGGCCGGAGGAGGAGCTCAGTGTCTACATTGACAGGGGAGGCAAATTTAGCTTTAACGTGGCCAATGCTTTAAACCTTCGGGGTGACAGGGTGTTGTTGTTTGATGCGCATCGTGAGCTGCGTTATCAGTTTGTATATGGCCAGTCAGCCCACAACCTTGTGATCATCAGCGATGTGCACAGCGACAGCCTGGGGGGCAGAGATTTCAGTGATGAATATGTTGAGCTATTTAATATGTCAGATTGCCGTGTGGACATCAGTGGCTGGCAAATTCGCGCCGTAAAGGGTGATGCGCAATTTATTTTCCCAAAGGGGGCCCAGCTGGCGCCTCAGGCACCTATTCGGGTCTATTCCAACTATACAGATCCGCAGACTGGCAGCTACAGCATCAACAGCCCGCGAGCGCTCTGGCGCACCAGCAATGAAAGTTGTCAGCTGCTGGACGACGCCGAGCGTGAAGTATCCCGCTATTCTTTCTGAGCGGTGGGGCTGGGGAGCGACTGAATGTCCTCCCCAGCACATTTGATTACAGGTCGAGCGCTTCGACGATCTCTGCTGAGCGTACCGCCAACACTGACAGTAAAGAGTCACTGATGCCATGGGTTTGCTCATTGACGCCCTGGGTAAACACTTTAGGCATAAAGTTGTCGGCTGTTTCAATTTGATAATAGCGACTGATATCTGGCTTCAGCCATTCTGCCAATTGCTCAAGGAGCGGTGAGCGGCTGGGGTATTGGTAGCCAGTCGCCAGAATTAAATGGTCGTACTGTTGCATCCCGCGGCTTTGCACATCCTCCAGCTCCAGATTGATCTTACCTTCGCTATCAATCGCAGCGCTATTGACGGAGGTGCGGTGACGAATGGCCAGGCGATCGCCTCCTTTGAGCTTCTGATCATACAGGCTGGCATAAATACTGTTAATCAGTGGCTCATCGACGACAGAGTAGTTGGTGCTTCTGAATTCGTTAAAGTAGCGGTCTTTTTGCTCTGGCGACTTGTCGAACACCACATCGGTGAATGCAGGGTCAAAGATCTCGTTTACAAATGGGCTTGAATCAGCTGGCTTCATCGCGCCGGCACGCATGATTAAGTCAACCTGTGGTTGCTCCGTCATGTTTTCCAGATCAGCAAAAATCTCAGCACCACTTTGCCCCGCACCGATAATCGCAACGCGATCTCCCGCTTTGACTTTATGTTTGTTGTGCAAATACTGTGACGAGTGCCAAACATGATTGCTGTCTTTCAGTGCGTCAAATGGGGCAGGGATTTTCGCCGAGCCGCCAACGCTCACAACCAGGTTTTTGGTCAGACGTACGCTTTGATTGCCCTCGGCATCCCGGCTGGTGACTTTGAGGTGATCAACTTTACCTTCGACAACAATTGGCTCAACGTCATTGACCTGCTCGCCAAAGTGACAGTGATCACGAAAATGGCTGGCTGACCAGCGCAGGTAGTCATTGAACTCATGACGAGAAGGATAGAAGGTCTTCAGGTTGATGAAACTGTCCAGGCGGTTTTGATTATGTAAATAATTAATGAAGCTGAAATGACTGGTTGGGTTGCGTAATGAAACCAGATCTTTGAGGAAAGAGATCTGCATATCGGTGTTGTCCAGCAGCATCCCACCGTGCCACAAAAAGTCCGGCTGTTTCTCGATAAAACACACTCGATCGCTCAGTTTGTTTTGCTCTTTCAGGGCGATAGCCAGTGCCAGGTTGGCCGGGCCAAACCCGATCCCAATCACGTCATATAGTTTCATTTTTCTGCCTTTGATTACCTTAAATCGCACGCACGGGGGCGTGAAATAATATTGATTGTCATAAAGACGAAAGATGTGCGGGTTTCTTTAGGGGTCGTCAGGTGCAATCAGCGCAAAAAGTAAGGGAAAAATAATTACCATGCGCGAGCGCAATAAATTCTCATAAAGTGTGAATTTTTTTGTCAATAACTCGTCTAGCTAGTTCACCGTGGCTACGTTGCTAAATGCCGTTGCCCAATATGTTCTTTGCGCTAAAATGAGTGAGTGAAACCAATATGTTAGTTGCCGACTTTGCCTTGGAAAAATGCCAGTCATTAAGTGAAAATGCCATTGCATTGACCCAGAAGCTGGTACGTTATAAATCCATCACACCTGAAGATGCTGGCAGCATGTGTTTCCTGATCCGTAAGCTTCAGTCACTCGGATTTGATTGTCATGAAGTCACTCGTCAGGGGGTCAGGAACCTGGTGGCGAAAAGAGTATTTGGACCCGGCGAAACCCTGGCGTTTGCCGGTCACCTGGACGTTGTGCCGCCCGGGCCGGTCGAGCTGTGGCAATGTCCGCCTTTTGCTGCAGAGATCCAGGACGGCCGCTTATATGGTCGTGGGGTAGCCGATATGAAAGGGGCAATAGCCTGCTTTATTGCAGCGGTTGAGTCTCTGCTCGAACAATGCAGCCGTGGTAGTCTGATGTTTTTGATTACCTGTGACGAAGAAGGGGAGGCGGAACACGGCACCGCCGTGCTCATGAGCCATTTGAAACAACAAGGCGTAGATCACCTGCCGCATTATTGCTTGGTGGGAGAGCCGTCGAGCCGTAAGACGCTGGGTGATGTGCTTAAGATAGGTCGTCGCGGCTCCTTGTCTGCCCATATTCGGGTTTATGGCCGTCAGGGTCATGTGGCCTATCCGCATAACTGTGATAACGCCACGCATCATACCTCACGCCTGTTGCAGCGTTTACTGGCGCTGGAATGGGACGAGGGCAGTGCGCAAATGCCGGGTACCACATTTCAGGTGACGCAGCTCAACAGTGGAGAGTTTGTCGATAATGTGGTCCCGGGTGCCTGCGATGTGTGCTTTAACATTCGCTACAGTAGTCGCTTCAACGAAACGGAGCTGAAACGACTGATCGACGATATATTGCTGGATTTAGACCTCAATTATGACATCGAATGGCAGCGCCCTTGTGCGCCTTATTTCAATCAGGCGGATGAGTTTGTTGCTCTTATCTGCGGTGCGATAGAGAGTGTGGTGGGTCAGGTCCCCATGCTGACCACAGATGGTGGTACATCGGATGGCCGCTTTATCGCCTCTAATCATACTCAGGTCATTGAGTTCGGATTGAAAAACGACAATATTCACCAAATCAATGAATCTGCACAGATACAGGACATTGCCGATCTGGCGCATATTTATCAGCTTGTGATCCAGGCTTTTTGTGTTGAGGAAACACAAATCGCACAGCGTCAGGCGCAGCAACTGGCGGCATTAACATAAATTGTAGGAAGAGCCCAAAAACGGGCTCTTTCGATTGTGCAGAAAAACTTAGAAAGTCGCGCCACCATCGATGGTGATAGTTTGCAAGGTGGTGTGAGATGAAAGCTTTGACGCCAGAAATACCACGCTATCGGCAATCTCCTGTGCCGTGGCCAGCTTTTTAAGCGGGATCCCTAATTTATACTGGGGTGCAAAGCCTTCTATGACGCGCTGTGCACCTTGCTCGTCCTGCCACATTCCGGTTTGCATTGGCGTCAGTGTTGAACCCGGAGCCACCACATTACAACGCACACCAAAATTCGCCAGTTCCAGTCCCGCACTCAGTGTAAGCTGAGTGACGGCGGCTTTTGAAGCGCAATAGGCTGCCATCTGTTGACGAGGGGTGTGTGCGGCATTGGAGCCAACCGTCACAATGGCCCCTGCCTGTTGTTGTTTAAGATGAGGCGTACAGGCGCGAATAAAGGTAAACACGGCACCCGCATTGACATTCAGACAGTGCTGCCATTGTGCCAGTGATAACTGCTCTACCTCACCCAGCTCTAAGACCCCGGCGATGTTGATCAGGTTATATGGCGCCAGACCCTGAGCCAGCAGCTCATCCAAAGTGGCTTCGAGTTGCGCCAAATCTGCCAGATCACACTGCACAGCACGCTCGAGTATGTCGGTGTCACTGAACTGGCGATCAAAGCCAATCACTTTCGCCCCCAGGGCGGCAAAGCGCTGGGCTGTTGCCAGTCCGATGCCCTGACCGACACCACTGATCCAGACAATCTGATCCTGATACTCCTGCTGTAGTCGCGCATCATAAGACATGGTCATAGACTCCGTTTAATGCTGTAACCACGCTGCCCAGTGTTTGGGTGGGATGTTGAGACCAGTAGTGAGCGGCCCGGAATATGGCAGCTTGCACCTGCTGTTGCTGCTGATCTGAATAACGCGCCACATTGGCATCGACATCCAGTTTGGCAGGTTGATCCTGCAACAGATGCCACTGCAACATGATGTCGTCGGTCGTACCGGCACTGAGTATATGGGAGTGGCTGGCAATTCCACCATATTTTGGACTGCTGGTGAAAGGCAGCAGGTTAACGGTCGGGCCAAATATGTTTGTACCTTTACCTTGCTGCTGACGAGTTCGCTTGAGATCTTCAACCCGATAAGTTTGTAGTGCTTTGAGCGCTTTAATGCCCTGATTGATGACCCGGCAACACTGGCTGAGTGTCATGTCTGTCGACAGCTCCAGTGGCAGCGGCATGACATTGCTCTGTACACAAGGCGTGC
Source organism: Pseudoalteromonas sp. R3 (assembly GCF_004014715.1). Taxonomy (NCBI): domain Bacteria; kingdom Pseudomonadati; phylum Pseudomonadota; class Gammaproteobacteria; order Alteromonadales; family Pseudoalteromonadaceae; genus Pseudoalteromonas; species Pseudoalteromonas sp. R3. The sequence continues at coordinate 4,159,960 of NZ_CP034835.1, read as the reverse complement.
TGAGTTCATGCTGGTGCTGGCGGTTCATCATGATAAGGCCCAGCGTTATGTGGTATTGCGCAGTCTTGGCAACCAGCGCCGCGCTGACTGCCGCAAGCAGGACTTCGGCATGACCCGCCTGACATAAAGAGGCGGCAGACATCACGGTATGCCAGTCGGTGTGGGTAAAGGCCTGACTCAGACGTCTGTTTGGTTCTGTTACATCTTCTTTTTGGCTACTAAAGCTCAGTGGGGCAGGCACACCGTCTAACCAGTTGTTGAGTGTGGCGCGGGCGACTTGTTGGCGTGCCAGATAGGCTTCACTATTGTGTAAAGTGAGCAAGTCTTGTTGCTGGCCAAATGGCAACTTGGGCAGTGGCTTACCTTTTTGCAGCGCGTTATAACAACGGTTAAGTGCCTGGATAAATAAACCAAACCCATAGCCATCGAGCAATAAATGATGGCCAACCAGAAACAGTAAATCCTGCTCGGGAGCGCGCACCAGTGTCAGTTTCAGCAGGGCATCTTGTTCTAAAACAAAGGCCCTGGCCATTGCCGGTGTCACAAACTGTTCGGCAAAGGCGGGAATATCCTCTGGCTGAGCATCCAGCTGGATGATATCCAGGGTTGGCACCTCGGCATACGGCTTTAATTGCGGAGTAAAAGCATTGTCATGAACAAAACGACAACTCAGGCAGTTACTGCTTTGCCAGACGTGCGCAAAAGCCTGCTGCAACATAGTTGCTGAAATTTTACCTTTAAACTCAATACACTCGGCCACATTGAACAGCGCACCACGGCCGCTGATGGTATGCAGCAACCACATAGCTTGTTGTGAGTCCGTTAACGGCAATGCCTGTGACATTAGTCTTCCTTACGCTCTTCCAGCAAGTCAACCCAGGCAGCCAGGGTTGGGATCTGCGCCAGTTCAATGAAGTTTGTTTCAATACCCTGTTGCTGCCACAACGCGATGAGATTCATCACCTGCACGGAATCCAGGCCATAATCGATGAGGCTTTCATGCTCGTCAAATTCATCGGCTTCACAGTCGATCAGCGGCAGGATATGCGCTTTAAGACCCTCAAGTGTGGTGATGTCCTGAGTTTCTTCACCGAGAATGTCGGCCACAGTAGCCACTTTACCGCAGCGTCCCGCCACAAAATTCAGCGCCATCAGGTGTTCATCGCGGCTGAAATCGGCGATTGCATCGGCAATTACAAACGGCTGAATGTCACGCATAAAGGCATCTACTGCGGTGGTCATGACCCCGATGTGGCCATAGATACCGACTATCATGAGCTGGTCACGACCGCGCTCTTGTAGTTGTACTTCAAAGTCGCACTTCTGAAAGGCACTGTAACGCCACTTGGTTAGCACGACATCTTGCTCGCCAGGTGCCAGCGCATCGACAATCGGCTGTTGCGCCGGGTCTTGCAGGCCCGGGCCCCACATATCGCTCAGTAACCCGCGTTCATGCTGGCCCTGTTTGATTGGTTGCGCGGTGTAAAACACCGGAATATCCTGCTCGTAACAGAACTGTTTAAGGCGCTGAATATGATTGATCATGGTTTCAATCAGGGGATTATTGTCACCGTAGTAACCCACAAAGTAATGCTGTACATCGTGGATCAGTAAGGCGGCACGACTGGCATCCAGCTGCCAGTCAACGCGGTTTTCAGGTAACTCCGCAGCGCGGGGTAACGGGTAATGGGATAACTTAGGAATACTCATTGTCTTTTTTGCTTCTTCTGTTAATCAGGCCTGTCCGTCGAAGGTGGCACGCAGGGCTTTTTTATCGACTTTGCCGACCGCAGTCAGGGGTAAGTCGGTTACAAATTGGAATTTGTCGGGCACTTTGAAATCGGCGATCCCCAGCTGGCGCAGGTATTTTCGTAGCTGCAAAGGGGTGAGTTTTTCGGCTGCCACCACGAAGGCACAGCTTTTCTCGCCCAAAGTGGCATCGGGCATAGACACTATGGCGACTTGCTCGATATGTGGATGGCCAAGTAAATGGTTTTCTACTTCTTCTGCCGCAATTTTTTCGCCGCCGCGGTTGATCTGATCTTTATCACGGCCAACCACAATCAGATGGCCGGAGGGCAGTTGCCTGACCAGATCGCCGGAGGCATAAAAGCCGTCAGCATCAAATGCACTGGCATTATGCTGAGGTGACTTGTAATAACCGCGAAAGGTATAGGGGCCACGGGTCAGGAGTCTGCCGGCTTCACCAGATGCGACGGGCAGGCCATGTTCATCCACCACTTTGATCTCATCGTCGGGACTAATCGGGCGGCCCTGAGTGGTCAGTACCAGCTCGTCATCATCGTCGTGACGGGTGTAGTTCACCAGGCCTTCTGCCATGCCAAATACTTGTTGTAATTGGGCTCCCAGCACCGGCCTGACCTGTTCGGCTACAGTGCGGCTGAGTTTAGCGCCGCCAACCTGGATCAGCGTCAGGCTGCTCAGGTCATGATTGCTGTGTGCGGCGTGTTGTAGCCACAGCTGTAGTGCCGGCGGCACCAGCGCGGTGTGGGTGATGGCAAAGCGTTCGATTAAAGGAAAACAGTGGCTGGGGCTGGGATCTGAGGCCAGGACCACCGAGCCGCCGGCTGCGAATACGCCCAGTGCGCCTGGCGAACTGAGCGGGAAGTTATGCGGTGCCGGTAGTGCGCACAAATAGCGGGTATCCCCGTGCAGCTGGCAAATATCCCGACTGGCAACCACAGAGTAAAGGTAATCGTTGTGGGTGCGAGGGATCAATTTAGGGGTGCCGGTGCTGCCACCGGACAGCTGAAAGAAGGCCACGTCTTCTGGATTGAGCTCAGGCGCACGGAAGGCGCGTGCGTGCAAATACGCCTGTTTCAGTTCGCTATTGCCTTTACTGTGATCCACCATAATGTGGCTGATGCAGGCAAAGCGGTTAAACAACTCCTGAGAAAAGGATTCATCTGCAAACAGCGGCTGAGCAGAAGAAACCAGCAGCAGCTTAGGCTGCAGAATTTCACAATAGCTTTGCAACTCAGTGCGCTGATGATTAAACAGGGCACACACCGGCGCTACGCCAAGTTTAAGCAGCGCAAAGTAACTGATATAAAACTCCACACAGTTGGGCAGCTGAATAAGCGCAGTATCACCTTGTTGCAGTCCCTGACTGGCCAGATGGGCCGCCAGGTTGCTGCTGTACTCATCGAGCTGCTGATAGCTCAGTTGTCGATTGGCATCGGCGACGGCAATGCCTTGTCCGTTGTGCACCAGTTGTTCGCTCAAAATGCTGGTGAGTGGTTTATCCTGCCAGTAGCCCTGGGCGCGATAGTGGGCGGCCAGCTCTTCAGGCCAAGGGGTATATTCAATACTCATAGTGTGTGTTTCGTTGCTAAGTGATAGGCATGCCGTACGTCCAGCGCATTCAGCATAGTGTTTAATTTGGCTTCGGTTTCCAGCCATTCGGAGCTGGGGTCGGAGGCGGCCACAATACCGGCGCCGGCAAACAAGGTTGCCAGGTTGGCTTGCAGGTAACCGCAGCGGATCACCACCACCCATTCACCATTACCCTGATTGTCACACCAGCCAACGATCCCAGAGAACAGGCCACGGCCATGGCCCTCCAGTGCATCAATATGTTGATATGCCAGTTCTGTGGGTTTGCCACACAGTGCGGGCGTTGGGTGGAGGCGATTGGCCAGTGCAATGGCAGGCTGACGGGGGTCTGTGAGTGTTCCTTCAATAACAGTCGATAAATGCCACATGGTGGCCGTGCTGAGCAGATCAGGTTGCTCCGGTATGTGTAATTTGGAGCACAGTGGGCCAAGGATCTGTGCCATATCTTGTAGCACAACGGCATGTTCATAGCGGTCTTTTTTCGATGCGAACAGAGTTGAGCGGCGTTGTGCTTCGACGCTGGGGCACGGATCGCGAGGAATTGACCCGGCCAGCGGATTACTGAAGATCTGTCCGTCAGATTTGCGCAGCAACAACTCCGGGCTCACCCCCATGAGTACGCCGGCATCGCACTGCGCATGGGCATCGTGTAACTGGCTGGGGATAGAAAAATGATAGCCGCTGGGACTTTGTGCCAGCAGTTGTGAAAGCACGCCCACCTGATCCAGTGGCTGCTCAAACTGTAATTCAACCTGCTTACTGAGTACGATTTTATCCAGTTCACCGTCGGCAAACAGGGTTTTGGCATCGCGCACTGTTTGCTCAAAATGGGCTCTGTCTTGCTTGTAGTGCACTGACTGTAAGCGATTGGGCGTTTGAGCACATGTATGCTGTGCACTCAGGCACTGAGCAAACAGGTGCTTATCAAGCGTACTGACCTGCTCGGGGATGATAAACTGTGCCTGCTGTTGCTTGCAAAAAGGTACCACCCCGAAAGCAATGGCCTGACTCTGGCTGGTCTGTGCAGCGTTGTTCAAGGCTTGCTGTAACTGGTTAGCCAAATTATCAGTATCACTGATAGGCAGCGTAAAACGCCTAGCCACGCCACGGCTAACCAGGCAGTTTTGCCCGGAAACAAACAAACAGTCTTGCTCAGGCCGGAACTCTCCCAATTCTAGGGCCTGGGGGACATCGGATAGGTGACCAGCATGCATGCGATTTCTTCCTCGTATTCATCAAATCGTGTCAGTGAGAAACAATTTGCCACTGATTGAATGTGTTCAAGACGTATTATTGCGATAAAGATTTAGCAACTGATGCGCGCATGTTCATATGCTCAGGTCGTTTTGGGCAATCATCACAGTAGCCCTTAACCGGATGTTCGTGCATCAGGCAGCAATCGCCCCGTACACGTATGGCACCCACATCAAAGCCTTTCTGATGGGCTTTAAACAAGGGGTTGCGCTTACCACGCCATTGCTGAGTGTGTAACAGCCAGTGCACATCCTGATTTAACTGGGCCGGGTTGGGCAGGTGCTCAGCAATCGTTTTACTGAGATGGTTCAGGCGATACACCAGGCTGCTCCACAGTACGCGCTCCGCAATACCAAACTGTTCGTTCAGATAGTGGTGTAGAGGCGCAAAGTGCTCGAATATCAGCGCATGGTATCTGCTATCAGTATCGCCTGAGAGTGGACTGATTTCTCCGCAATGCGCCAGCATGAGTCGCTGGCTTGTCAGGCACAGTCTTACTGAGTGGGTACTCAGCGGTAAAGGGCGCATCAGCAGACTATGACTCAGTAACACAGATGGCATCACTCTGATGGTATACAACATATGCCAGATAGACGCCTGTGCCCGTCCAGCGGCTATTCCCTGCGAGTGTGCCCAGCCAGTGATTACTGTTGCCAGCAGTCCGCGCTCGTCTAAACACTGTGCCAGCGTCGGCTCGGACTGAGACTGAGACAGTGCCATCGCATCGCCATATTCGCTAAAGGGCCCCTGAAAAAATGGCTGCAGTGTCGGTAGCAAAAGAACCTCGATTTCACTTACTTTTTAAAAGACTTAGTTAAGACGTTTGAAGGGTGAATTTTTTTACTTCCAGATCGTCAAGCCATATAAGTAAATTCGCGTTAGCAAATGAGAGAGTCACAGTGCTTGCAAAATTGATCCAAAATACCTGGTGGCGATTCATCGCGACCGCCTTCAGTAGTATTCTGTTTGGTGTAATAAGCGTGTCTTTGGTCGCGCTTATCAACGAAATCATCAATGGCACCCAAGAGTCCCGGGCTGAGCAGTTCACCCTGTTTGCAATCCTTGCCTGTCTGGGCGTCGTGTTACAGCTGGTATCTCGTATACTGGCAGAGCAGCTCAGTGAACTCAGTCAGGCGACGGTACGTCAGCAGGTGGCGGAGCACGTTATAGGTGCCCGCTTCAGTCATGTTGAAGCACAAGGTGCCGGTAAAATAAAGTCGTGTCTGACCGAGCATAGTCTTCGGGTTGCGGAGTTTTTTCAGGGGCTGCCCAATATCCTGAGTAACGGTATGATTGTACTTGGGAGCTTTGTCTATATGGCCTGGCTGGATTGGCAGGTATTTGTTTTTGCGATGTTAACTCTGATCTTAGGCTCTGTGGGTTACAGTCTGGCGAACGCCACCGCATTCAGAAAGGTCTCTGAAGCCGCCAGTATTCAGGATGCGCTGTATGAGCAATTTGATGCGATCTATGCCGGTGCCAAAGAACTTAAACTGCATCGCGAAAAGCGTATCACCTTTTTAAATCAGGTGATTGGAGACACCATTACCCTGTTGCAAAAACGTCGGGTACAGGGCGCGAGTATTTACCATTATGCTGCATCCTGGGGTGGATTCAGTGTGTTTGCTTTCATCGGTGGCGCACTCTTTTATTTGTCAGGACAAGCCGAAGACACCGGCAAAGTGATGTCTGGTTTTGCGTTGCTTTTCTTATATATGCTCACGCCACTGGAAGTGATGCTCGGGGCTATTCCTAAAGCCGCGGCAGCAAAAGCATCGGCCAATACGATTGCCACACTGACAGAAGAAATGGCCCTGATGCCACACAGCGATCACGCCATGACCACCTTTGAGCAACTGACTCTCAAGGACATTAGCCACGGTTATTATCACGAACAAAGTGACGAAGTTTTTGCCCTTACGCCTATTAATCTGACCCTGCGCAAAGGCGAGCTGGTTTATCTGGTGGGTGGTAATGGCAGCGGTAAGACGACTTTTGCCAAGCTGCTGTGTGGCTTATATGAAGCTCAGGAAGGTCAAATCCAGGTCGACGATCAGGTACTTGAGAGTCAGCAATTTGATGATTATCGTCAGCTGTTCAGCACCGTGTTTAGTGACTTTTATCTCTTTGATCGGGTTTTGGGTTGCCAGGGCCAGGATTTAGAAGATAAAGGCAATGCCCTGATCCGCAAGCTTAATCTGCATCACAAAGTGGCGATTAAGGATGGGGCCTTTACCACCCAAAAGCTATCGCAAGGCCAGCGTAAACGTCTGGCGCTGGTCGTGGCATATATGGAAGACAGACCCTTCTATATCTTTGATGAGTGGGCCGCTGATCAGGATCCGGTCTTTAAAGAGGTATTCTATCGTGAGTTGCTGCCGGAGCTCAGCGCTCAGGGCAAAACCGTACTGGTGATCACCCATGATGACAAGTATTTTGCTCTGGCTGATCGGTTACTTAAAATGGACAACGGGTGTCTCAGTGAAGCGGTTCAGGTGGCGCCCGAGACGCCAGCAAAGCACACTGAGCCGGCTTAAACGTCAGCGCGCAAACAGCATTCGGTCAGCACCAGTTCATCATTGTATTGGAAATACACGCTGACCCGAGTGCCTTGCGGCAGAGTTTCATGCAGCGTTTCTGTGAGTGTAAAGAATAACTGATTATCGCTGTATTCCATCAGGCATGCCGCTTCAAACCCAAAAAAGCGTTGTACCACCGGGTAGAGCGCTTTATAGATGCTTTCTTTGGCGGAGAAAATCAGGGTCAACGGACAGGTATGCGCCTGGCCCAGCCGTTCGAATGCCGGTTGCTCTGCTTTTGCCAGGATCTGTGTCTGGAGCTCCTGCTCCTGCTTGAGTGACATCTTTCTTTCCAGATCAATTCCCAATCCCAGTATTGCAGGATCGTCACAGACCATGGCCATCGCCAGCTCCCGGGTGTGAGTGATGGTACCCTGAATGCCCACAGGCCAAATCGGCGCGCGACTTTCTGCGCTGGCTATGATGGTATGTGGCAGTCCCAATGCTTTTAGTGCCTGACTGGCACAGTGTCGCCCGGCCAGATATTCGGCCTTGCGTTTGGCTACGGCGCGGCTGAGCTTAGCGGGCAGTGGTTGTGCGAAAGTCGCAAAATCGCTGTCCTGATAGTCTCCAATGCGAAAAGCACAGCTGTGGCTGGTAAATGGCAGCTGGGGTGTAAATAGCTCGGTTGATGTTAACGACATACGACTCCCTCAATTAGTGGCAGTCATATTACCGATATAGGGAAAGGTTGCAAGCAGCTGCAGGCTACAAAGTATACCCGATGTTATTAGCGTTGAGGCTGCTGTGGATTGATCACGCAGGGCACAGCAGACAACACCTGATACTTTTTCGTTCTGGGATAATACAAGACACACTGCTCAGCACGTTTTTGCAGCTCGAAGCCGGTCACAGCGCCTTCTTTGCTCCCCAATATCGGTTGCCCAGAAGGATCCAGACTGTTGCCTCTTTCCAGCAACAGCGTTGATTGCTGCATAAAGACATTATGCGCCAGTCGGGGCGCGGTGCCGCCCTTAAGGGCGACAATGGCGTCTTGAATTTCACGGATCATGGCCGGTGTGGTTTGTTCAATTAACGCCGCATACACAGGGGCTGCTTTTGAGTATTGGCAGCCACACAGTAGTGCTGTGAGTAAGGTTACAAACCACCCCGAACATTTCATGATCACTGACCTCGCAACGTTGCGTGAATGGCACCGTCACGCAATGGCTTAAATGGCAGAGTGACAGCATGACTGGTGTCGGCATCTCCCGGTCTCGCTGAAGCGCCTTGCGGGGCGTCGTTAAATAAGCAGCTTCCGGTTGCACTGTGATGTAAAGCCGTGGCTAGCAGACGTTCATTTTTGTCACCCAGGGCGTTGCTAAAATCATCATTAACGCGACAGCCCGGTACCCTGGCATCCAGTCCTGCCTCACCGCTTATCTGGCTTGCTGGCGTTGGAGTAAAGCCATCTGCATAGTCTCCAAAGCCTTTTTCATTGGCAGACTTGGACTGAATGGTGTAATACACCATGCCACAGTTAGGCGCAGGTAAGAAGCCGTAGGGTTTACCGCGCGTCGTGGTACCTATCTGAATGACCTCTACATCTATACCACGCAGGCCATTGATGACCATTTCACTGGCTGATGCGGTATCATCGGTAGTGAGTACATACACTCTGGAAAGATTCAGAGTAGGTAAAGTCGTGTCGTTGAGAAATATCTCCTGGGTCCAGTCTATCTGGCGGGGCTCAAAGGTATAGATACGATTATTGCCCTGGCGCTTAGCATTGTAGGTGGTCACACCGAAATTTCGGTCCAGCGAGCTATCGCCTGCAATCATATAGCCCAGCTGCGCGGCACTGTGGATCAAGCCCCCGCCATTATAGCGCATATCCAGCACCAACTCGCTAACCCCGTCTGTGATAAAGTCATTGAAAGCCTTGATCAGAGCACCCTGAGCACTGGCAATAAACTGATTAAACTGTACATAGCCGACTCGTTTTCCACCGTGATCAATGTACTTCGCATTTTGTACCGGGGAAAGTGCAAAATCGATGGCGGTCATTTCGGCTGATTTCTCATCGCCCTGAACAGAACGAAAGACAAACGTGTGGGCTTTCGTTTCTGTGGGAAACAGAGCCTCATTGAGTTGTGCCACTTCGTCGCTGTTGATGAAATCAAGGCCATCAATACTCAGCAGGCTATCACCGCGTACGAGTCCGCTTTGCGCTGCCGGTGAATTGGGTTCAACGTAGGCAATGGTAAAATTACGTGGTGGTGCAGTTTCTATTGCAGCCCAGCGGATCCCATAACTGGTGGTTACACCTGACTGACTTTCTTTTGATAGCTTTCGTAGGTTTCTGAGTAGTGAAACTGATCCTTTAACGACCCATCAGGATTACGTTGTGTGGTTTTGAGTTGTACGAAGTACTCAGCAACGGTGTTAAAGTCCTGCGGGTTATTGTCGGGCAGCTCGTCATACCAAAGATAGGTTTCATGGCTGAATGAGCGCAACCACATTTTTTCGTGCATCACAGTGCCAGCTTTGTCAGGGTAAGGCTGATCATTATTGTATTTATCGGTCCCCGAGCGCGGATTGGCACAGAAGTTAATGAAGTTACTGGCTGGTGCAAATACACCTGCCTGCCAACTCGGTGCTGTGCTGCCGTCTGTGCTATTACCGCCATTACTATTGGTGTCAGTGGGGGTTGTTACGTTACCGGTATTGTTGCCAGCCCCGCTTTCGGTACCGCCACCACCGCACCCTGAAAGTGCGCCAGTGGTCAAAGCCAATCCGATGGCAAGGTATAAGCTACTGAATTGCTTCATGGTTCTATCCTGTTTAGTCATTGCACTAAAAACTATCAATACTGTTTCTACAATACAATATAAAGACCGGATTGATTGTTAATTAATGTCAACGGCAGCACAATTCATAAGTGTAGGACAGCGACATCAAAATAAAAGTTCAACCTCGCGAACGACGGCGCCGCCAGGGCGGGGATTGCAACAGTAACAGCATGCCGCTGAGACAAAAAAACACGCTAGTGACTGCAAACGTAATCAGTAGTGGGTTGTTGAAGTCATCACGCTCGTCGTAATCCATAATGTGTAGCATCCAGAAAAAGTCAAAAATACGCCACAGCGTACTTCTTACGGTGATCACTTGGCCGCTGTTGGCATCCAGATACAGGGTGGTACTCAGGGTGTCGGCAAAGATGACCTGCCAGACTTGTGGTCGATACTGAACTTCTCGTGGTCCCCGGGCAAGTTGCTGTGCAGATTCAATTGCGCTGTCGCCCAGATAATGGGCGCGGGCATTGGCACGGATCTGGGTTTCGGTTGGATTGGGAAAGGGGGCGCCAGTGGCGGTGAAGTAGGTATTTTCTGCACCAGTGACAATGATCATAGGCTGCTCCAAAAAATGACTCAAGGTCAGTGTCTTGAATTGATCAACCCGGTGTGCCAGTTGGTCTAAATCGGCCGGATAGTCGGCGAGCGTGAAAGGGTTATCCAGATTACGCTTGGCGAGGTGTTTACCATGTACCATTTCCAAAGGGATCGCGCTCATCACCAGGCCACCGAGCAGCCAGGCAAAAAGCTGTAATGCCAGCAGATAGCCGGCCAGCTTGTGAAATTGTCGGATGGGTTTAAAGCTGGATTTATTCATAGTGCTGTTTTTTCGTCAAAATTGCTGATAGCTTATGAGAATTCGCGTAAAATCCATAGTGACATATTGTCGCACCTGCCAATCGTTTGTGTTCTGGCGCTTGAACATGGCTCAGGTCTGGCAGCGAACTACTCAAAAAGAAACAAGGTAAATGCCCCGTCATGTCTGAAATCCAGTTTTTAAATGTCGACTTAGAGTTAGAATCCAAGCAGGATATTTCTGCCCTGGTTGCAGATCTTAAGAAGAACGCGGTGGTACTGCACTATGATCAGGACGAGTATCGCCAACTGGCGAGAATAGAAGCCAGTGCCCAGGTGACGAGCCCGGATAAAGCCATCAATCACCTGTGCGAATTAATAGAGTCATGCTCTAAGGCTGCGCTAAAGCAGTGGCTGGGGTGTTCTAAGCGGACCTTTGACATCGGTTTTAGCTGCGGCGAACAGCCTAAATGTTACTCTCAGGCACTGCATGTCGATACGCTATTACGCATCTCGGCTATTGGTGCCGGAATGGAGATCACCCTATATCCAGCCGAGAAGTAATCACTTCTATTGAGCCTCTCACTGCTCATTGAGTGGATCAGCGCGGTAAATCGCACTGATCCATGCTGATGTTGCTACCTCGCCATTATTCCCTAACCCATTATTTCCTAACCTATTATTTCCTAACCCATAATAGTGACTGAATCCAAATAGAGTCATCACTCTTGTTACCAACTAGATCTAATAAGTGTTCTTTTTTTAACATAAAAAGCTTATGTAAAACAAATGTTTGTGTATTTTTGTTAAATAATTTGTGTAAATTTTATATTAATTTGTTGATAATTTGATTTTCGTGTTTTATCTTGATTTGGCACACGAGAGGTGGCTTCCCATGGTTTAGGTGAGGCCAGAACAGGATTATTTCTGGAGAATTATAACAATGAAACGCATATCTCAGATGACCTTATCTGCACTGGCCCTGAGCCTGAGTGCAGCAGCAAGCGCAACCGCAGCCCCGCTTGATACCGTGAATAACCTGGCAGCACCGCTGGCACAAATTGACCGCTTTAATCCACAGGCCTTTCAGGTAAGTGACATTAAGAAAGTGATGGCGAAATCTCTGGCCCAAGAGTTGTCAAGCCAGGGGTCGCGTTGGCAGTCAACATTGGCAAGCCAGTCACGCCTGACTGTACAGGACATGCAGGTATCGCAACAGGCGCAGTCACTGATCGGCCAGGCCAGCACACAGACCCGGGTACTGAAAGGATTGCCGCAAAGTGATAGTAACTTGTATCAACTGCGCCTGGCTTCTGCTGACATGCTGAGCCAATGGCAGGAAGGCGAAGAGCCGCTGATCGCGTTTGCTCCTAAAGGGGATGATAAAACCTGGATCCACGTAGAGGCTTATGACAGTGAAGGCCAATTGCATCTGCTGGATGCACAGCAAATGCCGCAGCGTCCTGTGCTTGTTTTGGAGCTTGATCAGCAGCAGGTACGTCGCGAAGGTCTGGCCGTGATGCAAGACATCTTTAGCAGCGCCAGACAGACACAAGGCGCTGAACGCTTATCTCGCGATATGCTGCAAACGAACCAGATGAATATACAGTCTGAGGCCATTTCGACCAGCGTTTTGAAACGTATTCGTCTTAACAATGATCAGGAACCTTGGGTGCTGGGTAAAGCGGAAGTATATGGCATTGTCACCGGGGTAAGCCCATCACGCGATGAGCCAGTTCTGGATATTGTTGATATGCCCTATCTGGACCATGACGGCACTGACTATACACCGAATCAAATCCTTATCCACTGGGAGCGTTATCGCTGGCAAGCGGCTGATGTATTGCTCATGGAGCAGGATGACAACACCAACTACAAAGACTTAGCGACGACTTTCCTGGATATCGTCACTCAGGTCATGCGTACTATCCCGGATCCCAATGTACAGGGTTATGCGATTATTCCTCAGCTTACCAATCAGCTGATCAAAGCGATGCCAGATCACTGGTTCAGCAATGATGACGACTATGTTGATGTGTTTTATACCTTGTTTGAGGGCCAGAACTATAGCGGGTATATGGGCGCCAGCAATAATGCAAAAATCACATTATCTCCCTTAACCATAGAGCCAAGATAACAGCCAGTGGCCAGCCCATTGTCTTAGCTTATTAGCTCACAACCCGTTGAGTAGGTTACGGTCTAACGGACTAGACCGGTTTTTTATTCTGCAGCGAGCCTCTCCCTTTTAGGGTGCAGGCTTGCTTTGTCTTTCCGTCTAAAGCATGTGGGCAAATCACATGCGGCACCACCCGCCGGACTTTAAGCTTCCACACCCACTCAGCTGCATTTTTAACCACAGCTTTAGCCAAGATTCCGTTTTATTTAGCTTTATCAGCGCTGCCCCTGGATGAAGCGGCGCAGCAGAAGCTGGAAACCATGACGCCCAGCTGCGCGAATCTGATTGAGGCAATCTCCTTTTATTTTGAGACTCTGGAACAGTCAGAGGCCCTGATTGCTTTTCAGGAAGTGATCTTGTTTAAGTGTGAATATACCGATGAGTTCAGTGCGTTACTTAAACGAGATAAGGATGATCTCGAGAAAGCCCGTGATATTTTTACTGCGTTTATTACTGACATAGACGAAAGCCAGTGGCTGGATACGCGCCCTGATACCGCGCATATCGGAGCGGTGAGTCAAACGCTGCTCAATGCTTTGGTGGGGGCTCTGTTTCAATGACTTACAACCCACCAGGGTATTTTGTCTCATACCGTGACCCAGGCGGTCAGGATGATTTTGCGCGGTGGTGGATTAAAAGTCGATATATAAAATAAAGAAGGCAGACCTGTGAGGGTAAACCTGTAAAGGTGAACCACAGTCTGCCTTTTTGGTTTGGCTCAGCCACAGCCTTGTGCGCTGAACCTTTTTTACCTATAGAGTGATGTGAATTACCAGATCTGCTCTACAAACTCAGGGTGATCCACAAACGGGTTGCGGTTGCCCTGGAACTGATAGGCACCTTCGTTGCGGGCACGCTCCAGTGCATCAACCGGATCGGCCTGATGCCAGCGTTTGAGCATAGCAACCACCCAGGCCTCAAAGACCTGATCACTGCTGCCATTGAGTACCGCATCGCTGTAGCTGGAATTGTTCTGCCAGCCACTAATACGATCCTGATAGCGGGTAGCCATGTAGAAGTAGGCGCGGGCAAAGTCGCCCTTGAACTGATCGATAGGCTCAAACACCGTACCGCTGTAACCTATGCCCGAGGCGCTGCCCACTTTACTGCCGTTGCTTGAGACATAAGTACTGCTGCCGACTTCGCCAAAGGGGAAGCTGCTGCGGCGGTTATTTACATAGCCGTCGGAGGCGAAGATATGGTGAATGTCTGAATTCATAGGTTCAATTTTGCCACCAAACCAGCTTTTCGGGAATGAATGCTCACGGTTGTAGCAATCGCCCTCAACGCGGGCGGTGCCACACTGATCGCCTACCGCAGTAAACTCGTGACTGTCCGTACCGGTTGGCTTTTCAGAGTAGCGGTCCAGCACTGTGCCATTGTTCTCAAAGTAGCGATCGCGCTCGTATTGATCAATGAACGACCAGATAGCACCATAACCCTGATTATTATGGCTGGCAATGATGTTGTGCAGCGCCGTTTTCAGGGCATAACCCGATAAACCTGCCGCAGCACTGTAGTAACCTGTCGGTGTATCGCCACCACCATCGCCACCGCCATTATCCGTTCCCAGCGTGAAACTGTGCGAAGCCGATGAAGTAAACTGACTGCCCGACGCTATCGTCCCTGAAGGACCGTTCAGGCTATATGAACCGTTTCCATAACTGCAACAAATGCCGTCACCATAGCTGTCAGATATCGTAAAAGTGTATGAGCCGTCAGTTAAGCACAGGTTTTCAGTGTAGTTTTGACTGGCACCATAATTCTTACCACTGGCAACAGTCGTATTTGACGCATTTTTAATGACCCAGCTGGTTTCCTCACCGTACTTGTCTGTGGTCAGGTTGAAGGTCAGCGCATTGGCCTGGCAGGTTCCACCGGTTGGCGGTGGTGTACCTGTGGTGCCGCTGGGCTGGAAGTTATCAACATAGACGGTTTCATTGCCGTCAAATCCGCTGACATCATAAAAACGCAGACCCACCGTGATTTGGCCATTGCTGGTGGCCGTATAATCATGGCTCAGTTGTTGCCATTGGTTTAACTGTTGTGGATCCGAATAATTGTGATAACCGTCAGCGACCAGACGAGCCCTGACGCCGCCTTCAGTGTGATAAACCCAGGTACTGAAAGTGTAGGTCTTACCGGCCTCAACCGTGACGGTTTGTGCCAGATCTGTATTCCCCTGCGTTGTAGTCAGTACATTGACGGCGGCAGCCGTTTGTCCGCTGTGAACGCGATTCTGCTCGGTAGTCAATGAGATACCCGAATCAATGGTGGTCCAGTTGCTGGGCTTACCCAGCTGCCATTGTTCGAAATCTCCGTTGTCTACCTGTCCCCATGCCATGGTACTGAGCAGGCTTAACGCACTGCCAGCCAGGCCCATAGTCAGGCACAAAGGCCCTTTTCTTGTAATCATTTTATTATTCCCGTGTTCTATTTTTTATTTAATATTGTTGTTTGGTTGTAAAAAACCGAGTGGGAGTTTAAAGGAGTTTTGTTACATTGTCGTTAACTTTTTAATTGTATAAATCGGTACAATGATTTTTAATCTGTTTTATTTGGAGTTTTTGAATATCCATAACCAAATGGAATAACAAAGCAGATACTGTTCTTTTTGTCGCGCAGTGAGTTGCGTATCCTGCATGCTAAGAAAATGACCGAATTGCATGTCTGTGCTGTGGAGCCGCAGGCAGTTCGGCGGGGCAAGCTATATAAGGGTTATGGGGAAACAATCATCATGTTGTTAAGTCAACTCAGTGCCGCGGCCAGTCCGCTGACACAAGAACAACTGCAAAAATTACAGGGGTTAGTGGCGGAGCTTAATCCGATCCAGCAGGCCTGGGTCAGTGGTTATCTGGCTGCCAATGCCAACACTGCCGCGCTCGCGGGGACTTTAGGACAGGCACCTGCGGCTGCTTCAGAGGCCGCGCCTTTGACTATTTTATATGGCTCTCAGACGGGCAATGCCAAAGGTGTTGCGGCGCAACTAGAGAGTGCGGCGAAGGCACGTGGTTTGCAAACCAAGTTGGTCAATATGGCTGATTACAAACCTTCAGCCCTGAAAAAAGAACAGTTTCTTGCCGTTGCGGTCTCAACGTATGGTGAGGGTGAACCCCCTGAAGATGCTGAGACGTTACACGCCTTTTTGGCTGGCAAAAAAGCCCCTAAACTGGACGGCGTTAAAATCGCAGTGCTGGGCCTTGGCGACTCAAGCTATGAGTTCTTTTGTCAGACGGCCATTGATTTCGAAGAGCGCTTGCAAAAGCTGGGTGCGGAGTCCGTGGTTGCGCGCGCTGATCTGGACGTGGACTATGAAGATCAGGCAACTGCCTGGATTGACAGTGCATTAGATGCCTTTGAACCTGCGCTTAAGGCACAGCAGGCAGACGGCGGTGCCAATGTAGTAGCCATGCCATTGGCAACGGCCGGTGCGCATGCCAGCCAGTACACTAAGCAAAACCCGTTCAGCGCAGAAATCTCTGTGGTACAGAAGATCACTGGCCGTAACTCGACCAAAGATGTTCGCCACGTCGAAATTTCACTCGAAGGGTCAGACATTCAATATCAGCCGGGTGATTCACTGGGCGTTTTTTTCCTCAATGATGAGCAGCGTGTGGACGAGGTTATCGGCCTGCTTGGTCTTGAAGGCGACAGCGAAGTGACTTTGGGCACTGAGACGCTGACACTGCGCACTGCCTTGATTGAAAAGCTTGAGCTGACTCAGTCTTACCCAGGCTTTGTCGAAAAGTATGCGGCTGCAACGAATAACGCAGAGCTGAGTACACTGGCCGGTGACAAAGCCGCGCTGCGTGAGTATATCGAAGCGCGTCAGATCTTCGATATCATCAAGCAACAGCCGGGAACACTCAGTGCGCAGGCGCTGGTTGACAGCTGTCGTAAGATCCAGCCACGTTTATACTCCATCGCGTCGAGTCAGGCCGAAGTGGAAGAAGAAGTGCATCTGACTGTGGGTCTGGTGGAGTTTGAGGCCTTTGGTGAAACCCATCAGGGTGGTTGCTCTGGTTTCCTGGCGCATCGCGTTGAGGAAGGCACGCAAGTTAAAGTGTTTAGTGAGCATAACGACAATTTCCGTTTGCCAGCAGACGACAATACCCCCGTGATCATGGTTGGTCCGGGTACCGGGATTGCGCCATTCCGCGCCTTCTTGCAAGAGCGCGAGGCACGCGATGCTGAGGGCGACAACTGGTTATTCTTCGGTAACCCACACTTTACTCAGGATTTCCTGTATCAGGTTGAATTACAAAAGTACGTGAAATCGGGCGTACTGAATCGCATTGATCTGGCCTTTAGCCGCGATCAGGCAGAAAAAATCTACGTTCAGGACCGTTTACGCGAAAAGGGTCAGGACGTGTATACATGGTTGCAAAATGGTGCGCACTTTTATGTGTGTGGAGACGCCAGCCGTATGGCCAAGGACGTTCATCAGGCATTAGTAGACATCGTTAAGCAGTATGCAGGTAAGAGCGACGAGGAAGCTGAAGAGTATCTCAAAGAGCTACGCAGCGCGGGTCGCTATCAAAAAGACGTGTACTAATCCTGCGGGATTAGTCAGTACACACCGTCACAGTGTAAGAATTTAGGAATAAAGATGAGCAATAGCGATTACAAACCCAACAGTAAGCTCGACCCGAACGCCAAACTGTCTGATAACGAGCGTTTGAAAACTCAGAGCAACCTGCTGCGTGGCACCATTACGAATGATTTGGGCGATCAATTAACGGGTGGCTTTACCGCCGACAACTTCCAGTTGATCCGTTTCCACGGTATGTATCAGCAGGATGACCGCGATATTCGTGCCGAGCGTATCAAGCAAAAGCTGGAGCCGATGCACAATGTGATGTTACGTGCGCGGATGCCGGGCGGGATCATCAAGCCACACCAGTGGTTGGCGATCGACAAGTTTGCTGAAGAAAAAACTGAGTATGGCAGTATTCGTTTGACCACACGTCAGACTTTCCAGTTTCACGGTGTGCTCAAGCCACATATTAAAGAAATGCACCTGACGCTGAACGATGTGGGTATCGACTCCATCGCCACCGCGGGTGACGTAAACCGAAACGTACTGTGTACCACAAACCCTGTTGAGTCTGAACTACACCAGGAAGCTTACGAGTGGGCGGCACGTATTTCTGAGCACTTGCTGCCAAAAACCCGTGCCTACGCCGAGATTTGGTTAAACGGTGAAAAACAGGAAACCACCGAAGAAGAGCCGGTGCTAGGTAGTACTTACTTACCGCGTAAATTCAAAACCACAGTGACTATTCCGCCGAATAACGAAGTGGATGTGCACGCTAATGACCTGAACTTTGTGGCCATTGCCGAAGACGGCAAGCTGGTCGGCTTCAACGTCCTGGTGGGAGGTGGTCTGGCCATGACTCATGGTGATGTGAACACTTACCCACGTAAGGCAGATGACTTTGGCTTTATCAGCCTGGACGACACGCTGGCGGTGGCTGAGCATGTGGTTGGCGTACAGCGTGACTGGGGTAACCGTGCGAATCGTAAAAACGCGAAAACCAAGTATACCCTGGATACCTTTGGCACCGATGCGTTTAAAGCGGAAGTCGAAAAACGTGCCGGTGTGACCTTTGCACCGAGCCGTCCGTATGAATTCACCCATCGTGGCGACCGTATTGGCTGGGTTGAAGGCATTGATGGTAAGCACCACCTGACGGTGTTTATTCAAAGTGGCCGGATTTTGGATTACCCGGGCAAGCCGCTGAAAACCGGTTGTCGCAAGATTGCCGAGATCCATCAGGGCGATTTCCGTATGACGGCAAATCAGAACCTGATCATCGCAGGCGTGCCTGCTGAGCAAAAGGCTGAAATTGAGCAGCTGGCCCGTGAACACGGCCTGATCGATGATGCGCACACCGAGCAGCGTAAAAACTCGATGGCCTGTGTGTCTTTGCCAACGTGCCCATTGGCCATGGCGGAAGCTGAGCGTTACTTACCTGATCTGATTGAAAAAACCGAAGCGATCCTGGCCAAACATGAGATTGCCGACGACGACATTATTTTGCGTGTTGTCGGTTGTCCAAACGGCTGTGGCCGCGCCATGTTGGCAGAGATTGGCTTCGTGGGTAAAGGTCCGGGCAAATATAACGTGTATCTGGGCGGTAACCGTGCCGGGACGCGGATCCCGAAACTGTATCTGGAAAATGTCGGTGAAGAGGTATACCTGCCGGCACTGGACGAGTTGATTGGCCAGTGGGCCAAAGAGCGTCAGCCGGATGAATGTTTTGGTGACTTTGTGATCCGTAAGGAAATTGTGGCTGAAGTTAAGGTATCTAAAACCGACTTCCATGCATAATAAAGTGGGCGCTCGGCGCCCCTGACCACAGCTTTGAGCGGTGGTGGAATACTGGGAATGAGTAATGAGTGACTTTAAACAAATCCTGACACTGGATAAGGCCTCACAGCAGGCATTAT
Organism: Pseudoalteromonas sp. R3; assembly: GCF_004014715.1. Lineage (NCBI taxonomy): Bacteria > Pseudomonadati > Pseudomonadota > Gammaproteobacteria > Alteromonadales > Pseudoalteromonadaceae > Pseudoalteromonas > Pseudoalteromonas sp. R3. The sequence goes on along the minus strand of NZ_CP034835.1, from coordinate 4,140,551 downwards.
TGAATGATGCCAACGGTATGCTGGCGCAAAAAAGTGTTGAAGAGCGCGTGATCTGGGCACTGGAAAATCTGCCAGAGAACCCGATATTATCGTCTAGTTTTGGTATTCAGGCTGCGGTGATGCTGCATTTAGTAACCCGTCAGCGTCCAGATATTCCGGTGGTCCTGACGGATACCGGGTATTTGTTCCCGGAAACCTATCGTTTTATTGATGAACTGACAGAGCAACTGAACCTGAATCTGAAAGTCTATCGTGCGGTCCAGGGTCCGGCATGGCAGGAAGCCAAGTTTGGTAAACTGTGGGAGCAGGGCGAAGAGGGTATTAAGCGTTATAACACCCTGAATAAGGTAGAACCGATGACCCGGGCCTTAAAAGAGCTTCAGGCAGGCACCTGGTTCAGTGGTTTACGCCGTCAGCAGTCTTCGACTCGTGCCGACAAACAGATCCTGGAGATCAGCCGTGGGACGGTGAAGGTATATCCGATTATCGACTGGCACAACCGTGACGTCTATCAGTACCTGACCAAACATGGATTGTCTTATCACCCGTTATGGGAGCAGGGTTATGTGTCTATGGGTGATGTGCACACCACCCGTAAACTTGAGCCGGGTATGAGCGAAGAGGAAACGCGCTTCTTCGGTCTTAACCGGGAATGTGGTTTACATATTGATGGTGACGGCATTTAAGCGGCTCTGATCAGAGCACAATTACAAAAGCGGACTCGGCTATACAGCCCAGTCCGCTTTTTTGTCACTATTGAGATGCAAGCACTACACTGTGAATTACGAGGGAAAAGAGAAGGTGAGTGCGATGCGCACAATGTACAGTCTGTTTGGTCTGTTGCTGTGGCTGGTGCCAATGAGTGGTCATGGTGTTGCAATTCCCCTTCCTCCGGCAGGAGCTGAGTTGCCGGTGTTGCGTGTTGCCTTGCCTTATAATGCTTTTCCGCCTTTTGTGACCGGCGACCCCGAGCGTCCTGGTGTGCTCCCTGAGCTGCTAACCCATTTTACTCCGGATGGCGCGGCGGTGGATGTAGACTATATCCCGGAAGAGCGCTCAAAAAAACTGATCAGTCGCGACAAGATACAGGTGCGAATGGAGTCAGAGTCCTGGTACCGGGGTGACAGCCCGATGTGCTGGAGTCCAGGTTTATACTGGATAAAAGATGTGCTGATAACCCATCAGGCGGCGTCCGTGCCCGAGGGGGACTATCGGGGGTTTGTAATGTTGGGGCGCTTTGGTTATACCTATCCAACAGTTGAGCAGGCACTGTCCCGGGGAGAGCTGGAGCAAACGCTGTTTTATTCAGAGCGAGCCATTCTCGACACCTTAGCCTCTCCTGTCAGCGGTGATAAGCGCTTTGCTTTTATGAGTCTGCCTACCATTCGCTGGTTGCAGCTCAATAGTCCCAAATTTGTGAGTGCCCTTAAAGTACATCAGGTGGTCGATACAGCGGCATTACAGTTGCAGTTTAATCGCAGTGCTCTGGGGCTAAAGGGCTGCACGCAATTTCGTGATTTCTTTATGCGCTTTCGTCACTCTACCGAATATCGCTCTATACTGTTAAAGTATGGCCTCGATATAAAAGGAGTGCCGCAATGAAGTACGCAAGTTATCTGTTAATTATGGTGATGCTGGTTGGTGTGGCGTCACTGTTTGTTTTGAAGCGGCCTGACGGGCGCACCTGGCTGAGTCTGGATGATATCCTTGGCAAGGCGCAGACTCAGGCACAGCAAGTGCTGAATGAATCTAAGCAGCAACTAGACAAAGCTGTAGATATGGTCAGCAGTAAAGATGCACCGACAGCGCAGGACAAACCCGCAAAAATCTATAAATGGCAGGACGCACAGGGCAACTGGCACTATTCAGACCGTCCCAATGCACGTGGGCAGAGTGAAGAAATGACACTGGACCCCAGCAAGATCACCATTATGGCGGCGGAAAATACTGACATTCTCAAGCAGCTAAAAGAGCAGCAGGATGCCGGCCGGATCCCGAAAGATTTACCGGCAAACATGAGTCCGGCTGACATTAAAAAGTTGATCCAGGATGCACAAAACGTTGAAAAGTTAATGCAGGAGCGCAGCAAGAAGCTCGAAGGCATTTAACCTATAGTTGTGCTTCAACATACTCGGCGATCGCCAGACTGGCGGTCAGCCCGGGTGATTCAATACCAAACAGGTTGATAAGACCATTAATACTATGGTGTTGATGCCCTTCAATCACAAAGTCTTGCCCCTGATCCCGATACAACTTAGGTCTTATTCCCGCGTAGTCGGGATGCAGCCGCTCAGGGTCCAGAGCGGGCCAGTAGCTTTGTATTGCTTGCACAAAACGGGCTTTGGCCTGTGCGTCAACTTGGTAATCCAGCTTGTCAATAAACTGGGCATCGGGCCCGAACCTGAGTTGACCTGCCATGTCTAAAGTAGCATGGATCCCCAGACCATGTTGTTCAGGCATCGGGTAGATCAGGTGATTGAAGGGGTGGGGGCCTTGATAACAGAAATACTGACCACGGCATAAATGGCTTTGTGGGATCTGGTCCTTGTCAAGTCCCGTGATTCGCTGAGCATTGTCTTGTGCAAACAGGCCTCCAGCGTTGATCAGAGTATTGCAACTCAGCTCAAAGGGGGCACCGTCGCAGTTTAGCGTCAGTGCAAATCCTGACGCTGTTTTTTCCGCCGATTCAAAGCGGGTGTGACAGACCAGGTTGCCACCTGCGTGCTCAAGCTGATGGACTAAAGACAGCATCAGCTGGTGGCTGTCGACAATCCCGGTTGAAGGTGAAAACAACGCCGCACTGGTGTGCAGGCCAGGAGCCATATCCGCGATTTGTGTTTGGCTGAGAGGCGCCAGATCATGCACGCCGTTGCGCTTTGCCTGCGCCTCAATTGCAGCGAGTTTACCTTGCTCTTGCGCCGTACGAGCGAATAAAATTTTACCAAGCTGCTTAACCGGAACATGAAAGCGCTCGCAATGTGCGTACAGCAAGGCTTTACCACGGACACACAAATGTGCTTTAAGGCTGTGTTCATCATAATAGAGACCAGCATGGATCACTTCACTGTTGCGGCTACTGGTATGCTCGCCAAATTGTCCCATCTGATCGATGACCAGGACGGAGCGGGTTTGACTCAGGCGTGCCGCGATGGCCAGGCCAACGACTCCTGCGCCTATGATCACTGTATCTATATGGTCCATGGATGTGTCTGAATTAGTAACTGAAAGCAAAATTGTAGCGAAATGCCAGTACAGAGGCAAAGCCCCAGGTGATGAATTGGGCTGTAATGCAATCTGGATTAGTCTGACTTTTCTCGGCGCATTAACAAAATCGTCAGATAAATCTTAGTTGGTAATGAGCAGATCAGACCTATGGCTATGCAGGCCGCACCTAGCGCATACCCCGTGGGTCCGAGTGCCGTCAACCACTGGGCGCTCAGCAGAGTGTGCCCTGTGAAGATCAGTAACAGGCCACATACAATCACACAGTGCAGAATAATAATCAGGCGTTTTTGTTTCTTCATGATCTCAGCCTCCACAAACTGGGGTTGAGATCATTGTGATATTGTAAAGAGTAGAGCGGCTTGCGCTATATCAATTTCGGTGAGGTTAGGGCTAGCGTCGTTCTACGACTGCGGCAGTCATACGAGCGACGCAGCATAACTCATCACGCGCATTGACGATTTTCACTTCCCAGACTGAAGTACGCCGGCCAAGATGCAGGGGTCGTGCCGTGGCAGTGAGCGTCCCGTTTCGTGAGGCTTTAAGGTGATTGGCGTTAATCTCCTGTCCGACACAGTAAAAACGTTCAAAGTCGACTGCAAAATTAGCTGCATAACTGGCCACAGTTTCGGCTAAAGCAACATTGGCACCACCATGGACCATGCCTAGCGGATTATGGTGCGCTGGGGTGGCGGGCATAGTGGCAACGAGGTAGTCATCGCCAATTTCACTGATGCTGATCCCTAAGGTTTGCATCAGCGTGCCTTTTTGATGGAGTCCCTCATCCAGGGCTTGGCACTGTGCCAGTGTGATTGGGCGATACCAGATACTCACTGTGTGATCTCCTGTTTTATCCAAACGAAATGGGTTTTCTGCCCGTGACACTATCCACGTTATTCTTTTGCTTATTGCGTCGCTTTTTGCCAGATTGGGTTGGCTGCTTGCCCTTATCAGTTGCTGAATGTGCACTGGACTGGTGCGCAGGGGATGGTTTTGGCTGGCTACGCTCTGCAGGTACAGCGCCCTCTGCGAGGGTCAGCATGAATGTTTCTTCATTAAAGTAGAGGGTATCACCTGCGTACAATTTCTTGCGTTTAACCGTACACAGCTCACCATTGACGCCCACATATCCTGCGGCGATAAGTTGCTTGGCTTGCCCGCCACTTTCTGCAAAGTCTAATACTTTTAAAAGGTTACAAAGCTCAATTGGCTCTTCTTCGAGCTCGATTTCAATATAATCTTGATTCATATCACAACCCCGTTGGATGTTTTGCGACAGTATAGCGCGACGCTGCGGTGAACCACGAAACTTTTTCGATCATCGTGGTGTCTTTAATGTAATTGCAGCATTTGGTGTGTATCTTGCACGCCGATACGGAGTCGGGCGGCCATTGGTCGAGACGTTTGGCAGTGATTCGCTGCGACTTTTGTAAATTATGACAACAGGAGACATTCCATGGGGATCCGTTCTGCATTAAAAAAAGACCTGATGAATTTAGAGGCATTGGGGTTAATGACAGCAGATGATGTGCGTGGCTATCTCAACACTCAGCTCAATCAGGGCAGAGACAAGCTGACTTTGATCTCTCGATTCAATGAGCATCACAGTCAGGTCCAGGCTGGTCTACCCAGTCAGGAGAGCGATCTTAAATTTGAGCGTCACCGCTTGTTTAAAGAGATTGTGTATCCCAAAACCGCGGTGCAAAACTGGCTGACACGTAGTCACTGATGCCGAGAGTCACATTGGAACAATGGACAGGTGTCGGGCGGCTGTGGTTTACTCTGACCATAATAATAAGAACAAGGACTTTTCATGAAAGTATGGTCAGTGGCTGGGTGCTTATTTTTGAGCGCCTGTAGCAATCAGCCTTTGGTACATGTGTTTCACTCATCTTTGGACGACACAAAACAGCAGCTGTTGGTGAACCAGCTGGAACAGGCCAATATCAACTATGTATTGAATGACCTTCCCGTGCCTGTAGAGTACACCAGTGATAGTAACACTGTTCGTCTCAATCGCTTTCCGGCAGATCAAAATGATGCTCTGATCTCACAGTTGTCTGAGGTGGTACGTGGGTTGGGGTATGCCGGGCTCAATGTGCAGGACTTTAACGGCGAATATCATCGTTTCAGTGAGGGCAATTATGGTTTGTATTTTCCTGGCGATGGCTCTCAGGTGAGACTGCCTAACGTCGTACACTCGCACGACTGTGCAATGGATCCCTTTCAGATTGAACTGAGCACGAGCGGAGACTGGAACCTGACCGGGACGGCAACAAAGGGGCAGTGGCAATACATTGACCCCTATTTGACCCTGATATGGAATGATGGCCGTGGCGCGATGCAACAGGCCTATCAGATGCGCTCGCACACAGTACAGACGCGGTTTGGAGAAAAACCTGCGGTTACCTTCCAAGTGATGGGCCACCGCAGTTATGCAGCCATCCCCATTTTCAATTGTGATTTGCAGGTAATCTATGCCGATTAGCATAGTAGTCACGGTTAACTGGCAGGATTAACCGTGACTGAGCAGAGCTTTACCTTTATGGCTGGTTAGTATTATTCATACTGGCGATAAAGGCGTTGGAGTCCTCAATGGAGCGATTCATATCACTGATCAGAGATTGAATATCCCGTTTCAGGCCACTGAATTCGCCTTTGATGGCGGCGATCGCTTGTGCGTTTAGGTTGTGCTTTAAATACAATACGTTATCTTTGAGTGAATCCAGTACTGGTTGCATTTTGGCTTCGCTGGCACGCATTGAGCGTAGCAACTTGTCAAACTGACGTTGCGTTTGTCGGAGCTTTTGTTCGCTCTGGCGCTTCAGTTTGGCACTGGAGTATTGGCTCAGCTCATCCTGCCATTCAGAGAATAAGGCCTCTGCAACGTCTTCTACCTTGTCTATGTTCGTACGTACGTCCTGCGCTGCGGCTTCACTGGAGAGATAATCGTCATTGAGTTGTTGATACACACTTTGTAATTCGCCACCATCAAAATTGATCAGGGTAGTCAGACGCTCCAGTGCAGACTGAAACTCTTGTTGAGTAGCTTGTTGCGCTTCTTTGGTATTTTCTACACGGTCAACTAAGATCTCGCGCTTGTGCACCCCTACTTTTTCCCAGGCTGCGTAGTACGCGCTTTGGCAGGCGCTAAGCAGGCTCAGGCTCAAGATTATGAGGCTCGTTTTTAACACAGAATTGTTCATCGGCTTTCCTAATGCAGTTGATACATAACGGCTTATACTTAAATCTGACCCTATGAATTATGACTGGGATTGGTAAGATGTGCAAAACTCACTCTGTGAACCTGTGTAATGATGAATGAATTATGGCTACAGCGCTTGTTGTCAATGAAACAGCAAGGCAAGGCCTTTTTAAGGCGCCAGCCCGATTGGTGGTTGTGCTTCTACCAGCGCTGCCAGCAAGACCAGCTCATGATCAATGCGGGCTATCTGGCTTATGTGACCCTGCTGTCTCTGATCCCTCTGGTCGCGGTCGGGGTGGCGATCTTCAGTGCATTCCCCGGCTTTCAGGATGCCCGGGATGCCATAGAAAGTTTTATTTTTAATAATTTTGTGCCCACCTCGACAGACACCATTAAATCCCATATCAGTGCCTTTACTGGCAATGCAAATCAGATGACTGCGGTGGGGATTGGTTTTCTTACCGCCGTTGCCTTATTGCTGATCCGCAACGTCGATGCTGCGTTGAATCGTATCTGGCGGGTCGAAAAATCGCGACCTATGATGATTTCCTTTGCTATTTACTGGATGGTGCTGACGTTGGGCCCGGTATTATTGGGAGCCAGTATTGGTGTAACGTCGTATATTGTGTCATTGGTTTCTTTTGCCGATCAGGGGATCCCGGGGTTCAGCGGTTTTTTATTGAAGCTTTTGCCCTATGTTATTTCCATGGCAGGCTTTTTTATGCTCTATACTTTAGTACCAAATACACGCGTGTCTTATCAGGCAGCGATACCTGGGGCATTTTTTGCAGCTTTGCTATTTGAACTGACCAAAAAAGGCTTTGCTCTGTATATCAGCCATTTTCCCTCCTATGAGGTGATCTATGGTGCGCTGGCCACAGTGCCAATTCTGTTCGTCTGGGTTTATCTTTCCTGGATGGTGGTGCTGCTGGGTGCTGAATTTACTGCCTGTTTGTCCGAAAAGGAGTGCGAGGAACAAGACACACCACAATAAAGAGGTGTGCAATGACTCAATTGTATCGGCTGGAATCGCCACGACGCAGTTTTCATATGGCGGTGTCTCATGGACATCAAATACATGTAGAAGAGTTTGGTCTGGAGACCGGGTTGCCTGTGATTATTTGTCATGGTGGCCCGGGGAGCGGCTTATGTCGCCATTCTGCCAGTTATTTTAATCCACAACGCTATCGTATAATTTTGTTTAGTCAGCGCGGTTGTGGCCAGTCTTCCCCCCAGCAACTCACACACAACACCACAGAATACCTGCTCCAGGATATAGATAGTCTGCTGTCGTACTTAGATATCAGTCAGTGCGTACTGGCGGGTGGTTCCTGGGGGGCCACGTTAGCCCTCTTGTTTGCGCAGCGCTATCCGCAGCGCGTGCTGGGGTTGGTATTATGGGCGACCTTTTTGGGGTGCCAAAGTGATTTACAGTGGCTCTATGGGATCAGCGGTGCCGGTGCACAATTCTACCCGGAGCGTTATCAGGTTTTCAGTCAGGGACAAGGGGATTACAAAGCGATATTGTCCCGTTATACCCAGCTATTGCATTGCGATGATGAAGTGGCGGTACGCCGCGCTGCGCAGCAGTGGCATGACTGGGATCGCCAGCTTAGCGTTGGCAGCCAGGCGCAGCGTTATCAGCTGGATCATGAACAGGCCGTGGTTCAGCAAGCCCGGATTATGGTGCATTACTTTAATACCCGCTGTTTTATTGAAGAACAACAGATATTTCAACAGGCTAATAAAATCGCAAGCTTGCCTGTGTGGATGATCCATAGCCGCCATGACTATGTTTGTCGTTTTGCGATGGCTCAGGCATTGGCCGAGCAGCTTAATGCGCGTTTGCTGATCCTCGAAGAAGTTGGGCACTGCGCCACAAATGCAGTATATTCCGAAGCGATACGGCGTGCCGCCGATTTACTGTTATGTAAACTGGCGCATTAGCGCCACAGTAGATATAAATTACGTCATGAATCATAGAGGTAAGCGTGCAGGGATTAATTCAAAGGGTCAGTCAGGCCAATGTGGTCGTGGAGGGCGAGTGTGTCGGTCAAATTGGTCAGGGGATCTTGGTGCTGCTCGGAGTAGAGAAGGCTGACGATCAAAAAAGTGCAGACAACTTGCTGCATAAGATCAGTAACTACCGTATTTTTACCGATGAGCAGGGCAAAATGAATTTGAGCCTGAGAGACATTGAGGGTGAGTTGCTGGTGGTGTCTCAGTTTACGTTAGCGGCGGATACCAAAAAGGGCATGCGCCCGAGCTTTTCATCTGCTGCTACGCCTGCGCAAGCCGAAGCACTTTACGAGTATTTTGTAGCGAAGGCGAAAGAGTCTGGGTTGCAGGTGGCCACTGGGCGGTTTGCTGCCGATATGCAAGTGAGCCTGTGCAATGACGGTCCGGTCACGTTTAATTTGTCGGTCTGACGGACATCTTTAGCGGGTTAAAGAAATAATGTGATTGGCGTAATCGGGCACTTTGTGTACGAAGGGTTTTTTGCCAAAGTTGGTGATAAGCAGGTGCTCAAGCTGTTTTAGTTGCGAATCATGCTCCGCAAGAAAATTGATATATAGGCGGCCGCCTTCATTGAGCGTGGCACGAATTTGTGTGTAAAACTTGTGTTCGTACAAAAATCGTGGTGCATCTAGCTGGCTGAACAAGTCCAGGATGATCCAGTCATAATGGCCATTGTTCTCCAGCGCCTTGTAGGCATCGCTACAACTGACGTTAGAGATAGGATTGCCACCAAAATAGCGTTTATAGCAATGAATAATATCAGGGTTATTATCGATAGAAGTTATCTGACAGTCGGGATAGCTGATATGCAAATAATCCCGGATAGCCCCAGCGCCAAGACCCAGTTCCAGTACTTTGCCAGGAGTGGGGCACTTTTGCCACAACGCGGCTAACACCTGTAAATGGGGAAAAAGCAGCTTCTCCGGATGATTGAGCTCAATCACGGATTGCAGAGTGTCGTTAATCAGTAACCAGCGTAAGGTTTTTTCCTGGCGTACTTGTATGCTGATTTTGCCATGTTTATGCCAGTACAACAGATGCCCAAGTTGATGGCTCTGATGTACAAACTCGTTACTGATAGTGCCGGGTTCGATAATAAAATCTTGCATAGTTACATCAGCATAGCTGGGCCTCACAGTTCTGCCACTGCGTTTCGTTGAATTTACATGACAAATTGGCCAAATCTGGCCGATCATTCCCTGTTGCGCACTTTTCTTGTAAGGTAAGGTCCATAAATTAGACAAAAGTTCCCCGTTAAAAAGTGGGAGCAGGTTGCACGGGCCGGGCGTATCGCCCCGGCGACAGGAAAAGCACAGGAGTCACCATGTTTCAAGTAACAGCGCCACAGAGCAGTGAAGATTGGCAAGCGTATTATCAACTACGATGGCAGGTTTTACGGGCGCCCTGGGATCAGCCCAGAGGCAGCGAGCAGGATGATCTTGAGCAGGAGGCCGAACATCGTTATATCAAAAATAACGAAGGTCAGGTGCTCGGTGTGGCGCGTCTGCATTTCAACAATCAGCAACAGGCACAAGTGCGTTATATGGCTGTAGATGAGGCACATCGTGGCCATCATTTGGGCAGTCGGCTGTTGCATGAGCTGGAAAAAATAGCCTGGACACAACAAGCCCAAGAGCTGGTGTTGTTTGCCAGAGAGCGCGCATTGGCATTTTATGAACGCCACGGTTATCAGATGATTGAAAAAGCCCACTTGTCCTATGGTGATGTGCAGCACTGGAAAATGGTTAAGCAACGTCCATCTGAGCCTGGCTGGTTCCGTCACCCGCAGTGGACTCAGGTGTTACAGGATACCTGGCGCGAGTCGATCCCTATCAGTGATGCGATGGGGATTAAGGTAGAAAGTTACACCGACTGGCAGTTTTCAACTCGCGCAGACCTTAAAGCTAACCTGAATTTGCACAATTCGATGTTTGCTGGTTCGGTTTATAGTATGGCGACGCTGACCGGGTGGGGTGCTACCTATCTGGCACTCAAAGAGCTGGCTCTGGAAGGCAATATTGTCCTGGCTGACGCCAATATTCAGTATCTTAAACCGCTGACCACCGCGCCCAGTGCAACGGTCACGCTGGCCGAGTGTAGTGGCGAGCTGAGTGCACTCAACGATGAGGGTAAAGCCAAATATCGTGTGCCGGTTAATGTCTATGATGGTGATGTGCTGGTGGCGAAATTTGAAGGGCTGTTTGTGGTTATCAAATAATCCCATATGCGGCCTGCAAAGGCGGGCCGCATCATGTCAGTATTAGAGCAGATCTGTGACGGCAATGCCCAGGCCAAGTCTTTGAATATGGGCATTATAATCAATCATGCTCTCGCCATAGCCATTGAAATACTGTACATAACCGCGCACCCTGGAAGAGCCCGGTAGTGGGAATGACCAGTCAAGCTGTATGGCGCCATGGTTATCACTGTTAAAGTTGTTACGGGTCATAAAACCAAACTCATGGTCGCCATGGCGATAGGCACCACTAAGCTCAAAGTAACCCATATACTTGTGAATGTCTGGGTTGTCATCGCCTTTGGCGACTAGCTGTTCTGGTTTGTCGTCTTCAGGCAGGCGATACCAAGGTTTAAAGCTAAACACAAAGCCTTCATACTCCCAGATAAAATTGGCATAGATACGGTTCCAGGAGCGTGAATTCGGCTGACTACGGCCGTTTGATTGATGCGATGCTCCCAGAATGATGGCCATTTCATCGCCCCACAGAACGTTTTCATCGTCCAGGAAGTTGATCCAGAAGATCTCCGGTTCATAATTAGTTTCACGAAACGGGGAGGAGATATCTTTGTTGTAGAGCTGCCAGTAAGATTGCAATGTCACGCCGACATAAACAGCCTGGTCCTTGTCCTTAGAGTGCCGATACAGGGGCACTTTCATCGATATCTGGTATTTGACTTCCATATGATCGAGTGGTTCACCTTCTTCTTCCTGAATGGCTTTTAGGCCGTCAAAGGGTCTGGAGTTAGGGTTTTTGACATAGGTAACCGGCAAAATATAGTTGCGATTGTGCGGTGTCAGCACATTGCGGTTGTTCTCCGTGATCATCTCGCGCGCCATGCGGCGATCCAGCTGACTGAGGCTCGTTTTTTGCAGTTTCTCGCAATAAGCTTTGAGCTCAGCAACAGTTTGTTGTTGATCACCGGCGATGATTTCGTTCAGTACACATTGTTTTATTATCTCCAGGTCATCCTTGTCCTGCGTTTCCTTGGCCTGAAGTGGTGCAGACGCCAATAATGGCAAAAAAGCGAGCATCCTGAGTTTCATAAGTGGTGAAGTCCTTAGTCAAAAGCAATAAGTTGTCATTTTATCATGGAAGAGAAAACGAAGAAGGACAAAGTTAATAGCAGAGTCTCTTGTCAAGATATGTGGTGGTTGATTTTTGTTCAATATGGCAGTAGGTTAATTGAGCAAACTACATAAAAGGAAATGGACATGAAAATATCACTGAACAAAAAATGTATAAAACAACTGAGTAATAACCAGCAGCTTGGATTGGCTCAGACACCGAATATTGCTGGCGGAGCCTCTGGCTATCCAGCTTGTAACTCGTTTGGGTGCGATACCGCCGTGTTCCTGGGTTGCCCTACTGGCCGGGACTGCTACTCTGCTCGTAACGAAATCTGTATGCCGGATTTATAACAATTTCACTTAATACCAGTTCAATGTGAAGGAGCAAATATGACGCTAACGGCGTTAAAAATTTCTCATTTAGAACCTTTACCTAAGGTTTGAGCTTGCAAATTTTTGCCTGGTTATCGATCCTATTTTCTCGCCTCAAAATAGAACACTTAATTAAGCAAATTGGTATAAAAAGGCCGGCGGCAACGTGTGTTGCCGCCTCACCTTAGCAAGTGAGGGTTTGCTCACCTACTCTCACGCAATCGTTGCTTCGTTTTGTGCGTTACGCGAACTGAGTACTGACCTATGCGCAGGACCCCATTACAGTTCATAGTAGTTAGTAAAAAATTTATATAACTCAGTGCCCTGATTAACACTGGCCGACGCGAAATGCAGTATCGCAATGGCATCTTGGGTTAATGACAGGCTGTGCAGGGGCATTTCGGATAAGTACTGCTCCATGCGTAAGATCCGCGCAATACAATCTCCCGCCTTAATGTGCTCACCAAGCTGCGCTTTATACTCCACCATACCGCCCATAGGTGCATAGTAAGTCAGGTAATCTTTGAGTGCGCAGGCGTAACGTTTGATGTCTCTTGGTTGATGGCTGCCATCTGCTATCACTTCTTTGTGAGTCAGGTAACTGAGGATGCTATTGGCATCATGTACGGCTTCATCGAGATCAATTTTTTCCTGAGAGCCCAGTTCAACAGTGAATGCTTCTACGGGGACGGGCAGGTCACGACCTTGTTCTTTTAGCGCATCACTTAGCTGCCACCAGGGACAGAAGCTGGCTTCATCCATTGCCCCATCGAATTCATTGGGGATCAGCAGTACATGGGGAATATCAAAATAGCGTGCGCTGTCTTTAGCATATTCTGGGCAATATAAGTGCTTTGCCGAAATGGGACCTGTGTGCAGATCCAAGACAATGTCTGCCTGATGGGCTAATTTTTGCAGTGTCAGTGCAATTCGCTTGCCTGTATTCAGTGTATGTGCGGGTGCATCAAGCAAGGTGTCGGTTACTTTGCATAGTTGTTCGCGAAAGGCCGCAATCAGCGTTGCATCGGGGGCCTGACTGTACTTTGCAAGACAAGTTTGCACCTGTGCACTGTGATCATAGTACATGCGATTCCAGTTTACCCCGGTAATAGGGTCAAAGCGCCCGAGCGTAAATTCCCCCGACTTCTGATTACAGCCAATCGGGTTAGCATAAGGTACAAGCGTAATGTCACCGGCCAGTGTCAGGTGCTTGAGTTGCTCCAGCAGAGCGTAAATTACGGCATTGCCTTGTACCTCGGCGCCATGCATATTGGCCTGAATATATACATTTGGGCCCGTTCCCTTACCTTGCAGGCGATAGACAGGAATGGTCAGTGGCAGGCCATTGGCGATTTCCCCAACCTGGATATGTTGCTGTGTAATTGTGTTCATGGCTACCTCAGATAATAGTCGGCGTTTTCGCTTTGACGAATGCAGTACAACAGACCCTGCTTAAAGACGTATTCAGCCGGTAGTTCATGGCACAGGAAATAGGGCATACTTTCGGTAAAGCCATAGGCACCACACTGGCCAAATATCAGCCAGTCACCATAGTCGAGATCGTCAGGCAAGTTATGGGTACCGAGGTGATCAATGGCGGTACACAAGGGACCATGTAAATGATAATCGCGCCTAATTGCTGTGGATTCACGCAATGCTTTAACCGGAAACGCCTGGCCCGTTACAGCCGGACGCAGTAAATGGTTAACGCCACCGGCAAGGATCAGCTGATGCTCGCCATAGTTGATCTTTTGCTCAACTACTGGGTTGAGATAATAACCACAGTGCGCCACGGCGTAGCGACCCAGCTCCATCCACAGCTCTTCGACACCTGCATCCGCTTTGATCCTGGCCAGATTATCGATAACCTGATCCCAGTCGAGGGGTTGATGAGTGGGGTCATATGGGACACCCAATCCACCACCCAGATCAAGGATCCTCAGTGACATGCCGAGTTGTGCACTCAGGCTAACCAGAGGTGGCACCATTTGTTGCCAGAGGCTGGCTAGTTTGGCGGCATCCAGCATATTACCCCATTGGAAAATATGCAGGCCGGCGAAGTCCAGCGCTGGATACTCGCTTAAAGTAAGCTGTTGCCACTGCTCACATCCCAGGCCGAAGGGCGTCAGGCTGTCGCCACCAAGCGGATTTTTGTCGCCTGCTGGCCAACGCAGCTGAACGCGCAGCAGCACAGTCAGAGTTTTTTGATGTTGTTCTGCGGCTTCATTCAACCAGCGCACCTGATTCAGGCTTTCAGCCACAAAAGTTGTTACGCCTGCCTGCAGGAAATGTTGGATCTGGGCTGGCGACTTGGCCGGCCCGGTGTTGAGTACGCGCTCAGCTGCGATGTCCTGTGATAGCACTTGTGTTAGCTCTCCGCGACTGGCAACGTCAAAGTTGAACCCGGCTTTGTCTAGTGTGTTAAGCACACTGGAAAGCGGGTTGGCTTTGACCGCGTACCAGAGTTTTACCACATCCTGGGTGGTAAGGCGGCTTACATGGGCGTGCAGCGCATCGAGATCATAGACAAAAAAGGGCGTTGCCAGGTCACAATTGTTTTGCTCTGTGCACAGCGTATTAAGTTGCTCGCGCAAAGGCGTACTCAAGGCTAACATTAGCGAAGCACCTCTTCGAGCTCTAATGATGCGTCACTTTGTTCGTCACGATATTTGACTATCAAAGCACAGGACATGCTCAGCCCCTGGGCTTTGGCCCAGTCACTGGAAGCCGGACGCGAGCCAGGGATAACAATGGCAAACGGGGGAATGGCTTCGCCCTTGTCTAGTGTACGCTCATTAACGCAGTCGTAAACCGGAATACTGGCAGACAGACGAACACCAGGTGCCAACACTGCACCTTGCTTCACGACTACGCCTTCAACCAGTACGCATCCTGCACCGATGAAGGCGTCGTCTTCCACTACAACCGGGCTGGCACCGACAGGCTCTAGCACGCCACCGATCTGCACTGCGGCACTAAGGTGAACGTTCTTACCTATCTGAGCACAGGAGCCAACCAATGCATGACTGTCGACCATAGTGCCGCTGTCTATGTAAGCGCCGATATTGACATAAGCTGGCGGCATGATAATGGTGCCAGGCGCAACATAAGCGCCGCGGCGCACACTACTGCCACCAGGAACCATACGTACCGCATCATCGGCTGAGAAACCACGCGGTGCCAAGTTGTCTTTGTCTACAAAACCGCCTGGATATTCTGTATTTTGACCGGCACGAAATGCTGCCAGAATACCTTCTTTTACTTCGACGTTAGCATGCCAGTTACCATGCTCATCTTGGCTTGCCGCACGTTGTGAGCCATTTTCTAAATTATCTAAAAGTGTTGACCAGGTCATAGGGATTCTCTTAATTCCAGGATAAAATCTGTTCGTTGGCGGCGCTCAGAGCCGCATTATTGGTTAGTTCCAGGTGCGTCAGTGGCGGCCTGAGGTGAGGCGTTGCCAGATTACCTTGCAGGTGCATGAGTGCTTTTACCGGGATGGGGTTAGCAACGGCAAACAGGCTGCTGATGGCGTCGGCCCAAGTGGTAAACAGGTTTGGACTGGTGCCACTGAGTGCGCGGCGTACAAACTCGGCGGTTTGAGCTGGCCAGGCGTTGGATGCCACCGACACCAGGCCGACAGCACCTGCCTGAGCAAAGTAGGGAAGCAATGCATCGTCACCGCTGTAAATTGCCAGTTTTGGCAGCGCACGGCGGAAGGATTCAAACGTGGCAATGTCACCGCTGGCTTCTTTGAGTGCCCACAAATTGTCATGATGTGCCAGATTAGTCAGCACTTCAGGGGCAATGGCAACGGCACTGCGACCAGGAACGTTGTATAACATACATGGCAGTGAAGTGGCGCACAGTAGCGCATCGAACCACTGAGTCTGGCCAACTACGCCGGGCTTGGCATAGAGTGGGGAGCCCAGTAGCAGGGCATCAATGTTTTGTGTATTGCAAAACTCAACCCACTCTAGCTGGGCTGACAGGTTGATGCCGCCAACTGCAACCATAATGGGTACCTGTGGCTCCAACGCACAAACAAACTCAACGATTTTTCGTTGTTCAGCAAGGGTCAGGGCTAATCCCTCACCGGTGCTTCCCAACAGCAAGATGCCATTGTTTGCTTCGACTTGCTGCGCAACGAGTTGCTCTAAGCTGTGGTAATCGACCTGATCGTACGCATCAAAAGGCGTAACTAAAGCCGTCCATAACGGGTAGTCAGATAACTGTTCAGGTTGCAAAGTGTGTGATTTCATCTCTACCGAACTTCTTGCTGGCCCGGTAGTCAGGGAAGTGTCCCGCTCCGAACCGTTTAAAATTCGAAGAGCAATGGACTTAAAAAGAATAGGCCGCTGGCCATATTGTTTCTAAGACCAGAAGCTCTCCACCAAATGTGTTGGTGACAGTCGCTGGGATTCAGCCCAGTCGCCCGAAGCACAGTGTAAGCAAAACACAATACTTCTCGGCGTTAATTCCCCTCTTTGAGTTTCTCGGGAGTTTGCTCTCCTCCACTCAAATACCTGAATAACGCACCTCTTCCAGCCCTAAGACACCCATACATCTTGTATGTATGGCCGTCTGGATAAAATAGGGTACGGGCGCATTGAAACATTTTGGCCGTCTGGGTGTCAAGTCGCCGTCGGCAAAAGTTTGAAATTTAATCTAAACTGGGAATGAGTCAGGAGTCTGGACGAATCGACTGGCAAGTGGAGGGATGATTTGAACAATCTGGTTACACGCTATCGCCTGAAATACCTGGTGGCGCTGGTTATTATGTTGCTGTTGCTGACCATGACAACCGGCCTGACCCTGTATTTACTGGACCAGCAAAAGCAGGCTGCCAGAGTGATCAATGTTGCTGGTATGCAGCGCATGCTATCGCAAAAAGCGGCGTTGCATTTGGAATATGTGATCATTATGCGTGAGCGCAATGTTGCTGCTGACCTTCAGGCTTTGAGCAACGCGTTGCAGCTGCTACAAAGTAACCACGACTTTTTGACTATGCGTGATGGCGAGGATTTTGTGCATCTGAACGCCGAACTGTCTGCCTGGTATTTTGAGCAGCCCGGGGATTTGAACAACCAGTTAAATCAGTATTTATCTTTGCTCTCAAACACCGCTGAGCAACCTAGCCCGGACCAGATCCAGGAGATCCATACCCGCTCTCAATTACTGCTACAAGATTTAGATCATGCTGTGCTGTTGTTCGAACAGTCAGCGAATCAGAAAATTGAAAAACTGAGGAATCTGCAATTACTGATGTGGCTGGTAGGGCTGGCGTTGCTAATTGCTGAGATCAAATGGATATTTTTTCCGATGGAGCGCAGTATTGCCAGCGCAATTGAGCGTTTACAGCAAACGCGTCTGAAAGCAGAACATGCTAATCAAAGCCGGGCGATGTTTTTGGCCCGCGCCAGCCATGAATTACGCACGCCTTTGCAGGCAGTGCTGGGATATTTGCATTTGTATCAGGAGTCTCAGCGAGAGGGCTATCTGGCACAGGCTAATAAAGCGGCACAGCAGCTGAAGGCCCTGATTGCTTCAGTGGAAGACTACAATAGATTGTCTGATGAACAGCAACCTGAACTCAATTTTCATCCGGCGCGCTTAACGGATACGCTGGGTCAGTCCATCGCCACTTATCGTCTGCTCGCCAAAGAAAAAGGCTTAGATTTTAGCTACCATTTTAGTAGTCATACCGAGAAAATTTTTGAGTGTGATCACGAACGTTTGAGCTGGGTTATCGGGCAGTTGCTCGATAACGCGGTAAAATTTACTGAGCAGGGAATCGTGAGTTTGTCTGCCTGGGTTGAGCTGCCTAATCCAGATGAAGACGAGTCGGGTTGGCGCTTTTATTGCGAAGTAGAAGACAGTGGTCCCGGCTTTAATATGGCACATGTGAATGCGCCCCCAACAGAAAATAACTTGGACAGACATCACTTTCAGGGCTTACAGCTGGGACTGGCGCGTTGCAATTTGATTTTGGCAATTATGTCTGGCGAGTTGACGTTTGTCGCTCGCCAGCCTCATGGCACTAAAGCGTCATTGAGCGTGCCGCTGAAGCGACTGCCTGAACCGGATCAGGCACTCGGCATTACCCGCTGTAAAGTGTTACTGGTCGAGGATAACCTGCTTAATGCAAAAATCATCGAAAAAATGCTTGAGAGTCTGGAGTTAACCAGTATCCATGCCAGCCACGGTGGACAAGCAATTGAGGTACTGGCTCATCAGTCTTTCGATGTCATTCTGATGGATCTGAATATGCCGATCATGGATGGGTTTAAAGCAATAAAAGAAATTCGTCAGACGCTGGCACTGTCGACTCCTATTCTGGTGCTGACGGCCAATACCTCTGAGCAGGCAATTAAATCGGCCATGCAGCTGGGCGCGACCGATTATTTGTTTAAGCCAGTGGAGCAAGATGCCCTGGAGCGGGCTCTGATTAAAATCTTGTCTGCTAACGGCGCAAAGTGATGTTGCCAACACCGACTTCAACATCAATGCTGTGCTCGCCTTTACCGCGATAACGCAGCGTTTCACCTACCATGTTGCGCTCGGTATCAACCTCTCCTGGCATGTCAGATAAGCGCGTTTTCCCTACGCCGGCATCGAAGCGTACCCGACGAAAATCGCCAGCCGCAGTCTCAATATTGACATTGCCAACGCCAATTTCAACATCTGCGTCATTGCGTAAACCGAGGAGTTTGACGTTACCTACGTCAATCTCAATATCGAGTTCCATTGAGTCTGGGACTTTAACTATCCAGCTTTGTTTTACATACTTATTATTGATGCTCAGGTTCAGGTCATCTCCCTCGCGGCGGCTGTCTAACTGTACGTCAGCCAATGCGTCTGGCAACCAGTCTATATCGTGTTCAGCGGGCTCCAGTTCAATGGTTACATCGATCGTTTTACCTGAATGACTCACCGTTTTCAGCTTGCCTATCGGAAATTGAATTTCCAGCTCTGAGCTGTCAGCTATGTCGAAGGAATGGGTTAACGTGCGTGTTTCATTAGCCTGAGTTGTTGCGCTCAGTACCAGTAGTGCGGCAGTGATCAGATTGCTTCTCATCCTGTTGTCCTTTGTTGGTGTCGTATTGATATCTGTGTGACGCACATGAAAGCCCAAAGGTTTAAAAGCGACTCAAAAAAGTCGCTTTTCAGATGGTTAATAGATGCGTTGCACCTTGAAACCCAGGTTTTGGAATTGACTGATCAAGCCATGTTCCTGGGGCAAGTGTAGTGCACCGACAGCAATAAAGTGGGCGTTGTTGACGAGCTTGGGTGTGAGTGTTTGCACCCAGGCATTGTTACGCTGAATAAGCATGACTTGCTCTGCCTGTTGGCCGTACTGAGTGTTATCAAAACTCATATCATAAAACTCATTAAGCTGTTGATAGTCGCCTTTTTTCCATGCCGAGAGCATCTTGGTGAAGTAGCGGTCAAAGTCTTTAACCTGCTTGAGTGTGTCGACTATCATGGCGTCACTTTGCGTGCTTAGCGCTGTGAATATGGTGAGCTGTTGCTCAAGACTTTCCAACTCCATGATTGGCTTGTTGAGCTGAGTTGCATACTCTATGACTTGCCCGTCAATGCCAAATTCTTCACCGAAGCCTGCTTTGGTGTACTCCAGTTGTAAAATAGTGAGCATCACAAACCAGGGTTGATAATGATTGAACAGCTCTATCTTGATGTCACGTGCTGATAAATACTGCTCAACTTGTTTGTAGGTTTCGGGTGTCAAATTGGTTCTTAGTGTCTGCCCTTGTTCAAGCAGCATGAATGGCAAGGTTCTGCGCTGTAGCTGTGCTGCGGTGATGGCTTTGGTGTTTAGCTCGACCACCACAGTTTGGCTGTTGGCTATGGCTGTTTTGAGGCGTTTATCTAACCCCTCCATAGACGCGTCACCAACATGAACGGTACCAAATAAATAAGAGGTAACGCCGTTTTTTTCCACACTCCACAGAGCTGGTTTTGCTGTGACAGGGTGACTGAGTAGTGACACAACGAGCACAAAGAACAGCAGGGTCAGGCGAGTAAGATGGGGCATGGCTCCCTCCGAATACGATTAAAGTGGGTACATCATAATCAATTCCCGGAGTAAATCATAAAAATTTAATGTTGTTACGCGTAAGGATGAATCGTGTGAGAAAAAATACTCTCTTTGGCTTTAAGGTGAGGTGAGTTTTCAAATTGGTATTTTTTATTCCTAAAAGTTCGATATTTTAGATTTATTTTCAAAATCGACTCGAGAACACTCTCTAATTAGCATAGTTTTGAGGGTTGACTTGTTAGCCGCTCACGGGTTACTAATAAAAAAAGAGCACACAGGAGCGCTTCGAGCGCGTGCAACGTATTCGGTTTTATTAAAAGAGCAGTGACATGATGAAAACAGTTTCTCTACTAGTCGTGATTATCAACGTGGTGATTATTATTACCGCGGGGGCTGGTTAGTGCTGTTTAAAAAGTATTAGCAAAAAGCCCCCGCACTGAGAAGTTCGGGGGGCTTTTTCGTTTTAGGGCCAAATTCAAAGACAAAGGGCAATAGGCAAAACAATGACAGGCGCACAATTGGTAATAGACATGTTGGTAAAACAAGGGGTGAGTTCGGTATTCGGGTATCCGGGTGGAGCCATCATGCCGATTTACGATGCGCTATACGGTGCGCCACTGAAGCATTATCTGACTCGCCATGAACAAGGCGCCGGGTTTGCAGCGGTTGGCTACGCCAGAAGCACAGGTAAGCTGGGCGTCTGTTTTGCGACATCAGGCCCAGGCGCAACCAATCTGGTGACTGCTCTGGCCGATGCCATGATGGACTCGGTACCGCTAATGGCTATCACCGGTCAGGTGCCTACTGCCGCGATTGGTTCTGATGCCTTTCAGGAGGTTGATGTACTGGGTATGTCGTTATCCTGTACTAAGCACAGTTTCATGGTTGAACGCGGTGAAGATTTGGCAGAAGTGCTGCAGCAGGCCATGCATATTGCACAGTCAGGTCGTCCAGGCCCGGTGTTGGTGGATATTCCGAAAGACATTCAGCAGGCCCAGGTTCCTGTGACTGCCTGGCAAGCCGAAGCGTATCAGCCAACGCCATTGTCGAGTTTTGAGCTGGACAAAGCCAATGCGCTTTTGGCGCAGGCGAAAAAGCCGGTGGCTTATGTGGGCGGAGGCGTTCACAGTGCAGATGCACAGGCCGAGCTGATGGCTTTTTTGCAACGTACACAGATGCCAGCGGTGTCGACACTCAAAGCGTTGGGCAGCGTGAAGCCTGAGTATGCATACGATCTGGGGATGTTGGGCATGCATGGTGGTCAGGCTGCAAACCTGGCTGTACAGGAATGTGATTTGCTGGTTTGTATCGGCGCGCGCTTTGATGATCGGGTAACGGGCAATCTGGCGAAGTTTGCCGCTGCGGCCAAAGTGATCCACCTGGACATCGACCCGGCTGAAGTGGGTAAGCGTAAACCTGCGGCTGCTTCACTGATTGCTGATTTGAAAGTGTCATTGCCGCTATTACAAGGGGAGGTAGCTCCTGCATCTTGGCGTGCCCATATCAGTGCGCTGGCTGAGCAACATGCATGGCGTTATGACTACCCTGGTGACAAGGTATATGCTCCTTATCTGCTGAACCGCTTAAGCCGTTTGATGCCGGATACGGGGGTGGTGTGTTGTGATGTGGGTCAACACCAGATGTGGGTGGCACAACATATGCGATTCAGCCATCCAAGTAATCACCTGAGTAGTGGCGGCGCAGGCACCATGGGGTTTGGTTTACCGGCTGCCATAGGTGCTCAGGTTGCTCGTCCTGAAGACATGGTGATAACGGTATCCGGCGATGGCTCTATCATGATGAATATACAGGAGCTGGCGACCATACGACGCAATAACTTACCGGTCAAAATTGTCATTCTCGATAACCAGCGCCTGGGCATGGTACGCCAGTGGCAGCAGCTCTTTTTTGATGGCCGCTACAGTGAGACCAATCTGTCGGATAACCCGGATTTTGTCCAGCTGGCTGCGGTGTTCGGTATTCCGGGACAGACCATCACACGCGCGGATGAGGTCGATGGAGCGGTCGATGCGCTGCTGGCTTCAACGGGCCCTTATATATTGCATGCCTGCATCGACGACAAAGAAAATGTCTGGCCATTAGTACCGCCGGGCGCTGCAAACCATGAAATGCTGACGCAATCGCAACAGCAAGATTAATTTTACTTACTTCCTTTGACGGAGCGAACACCATGAAACATCAACTCACCGTAGCGGTAAACAACCAGGCCATCGCAGTCGAGCGTTTTTTGCGCGTAGCCCGTCATCGCGGGTTTCGCCTGACACAATTGGAGCTTCAGGGCCACGAAGAGTTATTTCACGTCAAAATGACGGTAGATAGTGACAAACCCATCTATCTATTGACGTCACAATTAAATAAGCTGGTTGAAGTGCAGTCAGTCGATCTGCACACACTACAGCAGGCAATATAATAAATAAGGTTTTAAACAATGACACAAACTTCACAATACATTTGGCATAATGGCGAACTAATCCCTTATGAGCAAGCTACCACGCACGTGCTCAGTCATGCCATACATTATGGAAGCTCCGTATTTGAAGGGATCCGCGCGTACGATACGCCAAAGGGTCCGGCTATTTTCCGTCTCAAGGATCATATTCAGCGTTTATTTGATTCGGCCAAAATCTATCGCATCGAGATCCCTTACACTCAGGAAGAGATCATGCAGGCGTGTAAAGACGCGGTAGCTAAAAATGGTTTCACCAATGCTTACCTGCGTCCTTTTGCCTTTCTAGGCCACGTTGGTCTGGGTGTACACCCGAAATCACACCGCGCGGAAGTGACTGTTGCGGCAATGGAGTGGGGCGCTTACCTGGGCGAAGGCAGTTTAGAGAATGGTGTGGACGCATGTGTTTCCTCCTGGCAGCGTCTTGCACCCAATACTATGCCAACTGCAGCTAAAGCGGGCGGTAACTATTTGTCTTCCCAGCTCATAACGGCAGAAGCTAAACGTCACGGCTATGTTGAAGGCATTGCATTGGATGTCAACGGCTATCTGAGTGAAGGCGCCGGTGAGAACCTTTTTGTGATCCGCAAGGGCATCATCTATACCCCGCCAGCGACAGCGAGCATTTTGCCTGGTTTAACCCGTGACACCATTATGCACCTGGCCAGAGCCCGAGGCTATGAGGTCAGAGAAGAGCCTATCGCCCGCGAAGGTCTGTATCTGGCGGATGAATTCTTTATGGTGGGCACCGCTGCCGAAGTCGTGCCAGTTCGTAGCGTTGATCAAATTCAGGTGGGTGATGGTAAACGCGGACCTATCACCGCAGAGTTACAACAGGCGTACTTTGATCTGGTGAAAGGGCAAAGTGACGATCCACAAGGCTGGCTGGACTACGTAAACGAATAGGCTCAGGCACTGTTAATAAATACACGCCGGATCGGCTGATCCGGCAAACATTTTTTGGAATGAGGAAAGCCGTTGCCAGCCAGGCAGCGCAAACTGGAAAAGGGGTCAACATGGCAAAGTTACGCAGCAAAACAACCACTGAAGGCAGACAACAAGCAGGCGCTCGTGCACTCTGGCGCGCCACGGGCATGACCGACAGTGATTTTCATAAGCCCATCGTGGCAGTGGTGAACTCGTATACCCAGTTTGTGCCCGGGCACGTGCACCTCAATCAACTCAGCGAGCTGATGGCCGATGCCATCCGGGGCGCCGGCGGTGTACCACGCGAATTTAATACCATTGCCATCGATGATGGTATTGCGATGGGCCATGGCGGCATGTTGTATTCTTTGCCATCAAGGGATCTCATCGCCGATTCGGTAGAATATATGGTTAATGCCCACTGCGCCGATGCCATGGTGTGTATTTCAAACTGCGACAAAATCACCCCGGGCATGCTGCTGGCGGCGCTGCGGCTGAATATCCCGGTGATCTTTGTCTCGGGTGGGCCGATGGAAGCCGGCAAAACGCGCCTCGCCGACATCGACATCAAACTCGACCTGGTTGATGCCATGGTCAAAGGCGCGGACCCCAGTGTCAGCGACGAAGACTCCGAGCAGGTAGAGCGCTCGGCCTGCCCAACCTGTGGTTCCTGTTCAGGCATGTTTACTGCCAACTCTATGAACTGTTTACTCGAAGCATTGGGCCTGGCATTACCGGGTAATGGTACTACCCTGGCCACCCATGCCGATCGCCGTTTTTTATATGAAGGGGCCGCAAAGCGCATCATGGCGTTATGCGAAGATTATTATGGCAAAGACAATGAGGCTGCACTGCCGCGTAACATTGCTAACCAGGCTGCGTTTACCAATGCCATGACCCTGGATATTGCCATGGGTGGCTCGTCTAATACCGTGCTGCATTTGCTCGCGGCAGCCATCGAAGGTGGGGTCGAGTTTGATATGGCCGACATCGATCGCTTATCTCGTACCACGCCTTTCTTATGTAAGGTGGCACCTGCAACTCAGCAATATCATATTGAAGACGTCCACCGCGCCGGTGGCATCATGGCGATTCTGAATGAACTGGCCAAAGCCGACAAACTCAACTTAGCAGTTGGCCATGTGGCAGGTGGCACCCTTGGCGAAGTAATTAAGCGCTGGGATGCCACCGATCCGAGTAATGAGCGTGCGCAAACCTTCTATCGTGCAGGTCCTGCTGGCGTACGCACCACACAAGCTATGAGTCAGGAGTGTCGCTGGGACGAGCTGGATCTGGACCGCGAGGGCGGCTGCATTCGCAGTGTTGAACACGCGTTTCGTCAGGATGGGGGGCTGGCGGTATTAACCGGTAACCTGGCGCTGGATGGTTGTATCGTGAAAAGTGCCGGGGTCGATGATGACATGCTGTGCTTTGAAGGTCCGGCCGTGGTGTTTGAATCTCAGGATGACGCCGTAGAGGGGATCCTCGGTGGCAAGGTGAAAAAAGGCGATGTGGTGGTGATCCGCTACGAAGGGCCAAAAGGCGGACCGGGGATGCAGGAAATGCTTTATCCGACCAGCTATCTCAAATCTATGGGGCTGGATAAAGACTGTGCCTTGTTAACCGATGGCCGCTTCTCCGGTGGTACGTCTGGTCTGTCGATTGGTCATGCCTCGCCAGAGGCTGCCAGTGGTGGTGCGCTGGCGCTGGTAGAAAATGGCGATATGATCCGCATTGATATTCCTGAGCGCAGCATTGACGTACTACTTGATGAGCAGCAGCTGCAAGCACGTAAAGAGCAGCAAGACGCCCGAGGTAAAATGGCCTACAAGCCATTGGACCGTCAGCGTTATGTGAGTCCAGCACTGAAAGCCTATGCGTTGTTAGCGACCAGTGCCGATAAAGGCGCGGTACGCGACTTTGAGAAGCTGGAGGCATTGAGTTAATTATGGTGGCAAAAGAGCTCGATTATTTTCGTGCTGTAGTGCAGGCCAATGTCTCGCCACTGGTCCGGGAAACCGAGGTCAGTGAGCTGAGCGGGCTTTCCGCCCGGCTCGGACATCAGATCTGGCTCAAGCGCGAAGATCAACAACCGGTTTATTCGTTTAAGCTGCGTGGTGCATACCACAAGCTGAGTAAACTGCCCGCCAACAGTCTGGTTGTTACGGCATCCGCTGGTAATCATGCACAGGGGGTGGCATTGAGCGCCGCACACTTGGGTCATCGTGCCATCATAGTAATGCCGGTGACGACACCTGAGATCAAAGTCAATGCGGCGCGTAATCAGGGGGGAGAGGTGGTCTTGCATGGTCATCATTTTGATGCCGCGCAGGAGTACGCTCAGTCTTTATGTAAATCAGAAGGTGGTGTGTTTGTCCCCCATTTGACGATAAAGACGTAATCATCGGCCAGGGGACAGTTGCACGAGAGTTGATGCAACAGTTACATCAGCTGGATGTGGTATTTGTGCCCGTAGGAGGCGGAGGCTTACTGGCCGGGATGGCCGTATACATTAAATCGTTGCGTCCCGAGATCCGCGTGATAGGTGTTGAAGCTGAGGAAAGTGCCTGTCTGAAAGCGGCGCTGGAAGCCGGTCACCCGGTTGAACTGGCGCGGGTTGGCAGCTTTGCGGATGGTGTTGCGGTAAAGCGCATTGGCAGTGAAACTTTTCGCCTAGCCGAGCAGTATTGTGATGAGGTTGTCACTGTGAGTGCAGATGAGATCTGCGCAGCAGTGCAGGATATTTTTGTTGAAACCCGGGCTATTGCAGAGCCATCCGGGGCATTGGCCACAGCTGGCTTAAAGAAGTGGTGCCAGAGCAGTGATGAACAGGGTCTGACACTGGCTTCTGTGTTGTCGGGTGCCAACCTCAACTTTGATCGCTTAAGGTATATTGCCGAGCGCACGGCATTGGGTGCACGCAGCGAAGCGTTGCTGGGGGTGACCATAGAAGAATCTAAAGGCAGCTTCAAACGCTTTTGCCATGCTTTATCGGGTCGTGCAATCACTGAGTTTAACTATCGATATGCTGGTGGTGAAACGGCCCAGATTTTTGCCGGTGTCGGATTACGTGGCGGCGAGCAGGAACTCCAGGAGCTCAAAGCCAGTCTGAGCGAGGCGAATTATCAGTTTACCGACCTGTCCGACAACGAGTTGGCAAAATTACACATTCGTTATATGGTCGGCGGCAAACCGCCCGTAGCCCTGAGCGAGCGGTTGTTTCGATTTGAGTTTCCCGAATATCCCGGTGCACTGGCGCGCTTTTTAGATACCCTTGGCAGCAACTGGAACATTACGCTATTTCACTATCGTAACCATGGTGCAGCACAGGGCAATGTACTGGCAGCGTTTGAACTGGGTGCGCAGGACAGTGTGCGCTTTGACGAGCATTTGCAACGTTTGGGTTACCAGTATCAGGAAGAAACAGATAACCCGTGCTTTAAACAGTATCTTCAGCACGATATCCCACAGGCAGATCGTCGCGTCAGCTAGTATTGCAATCCGTCCGGTGCCTTCTATAGTTGTAACAAGGCAGGCTCCGGGCGCATATCACAATGAGTTATTCCCCTTTGGTGTTGGCAGTCGTGCTGCTGTGGTGTGATATGCTCGCCGCACTGGAAGACGTGACACTACAACTTAAATGGACCCATCAGTTCCAGTTTGCTGGTTACTATATGGCAGAAAAAAAAGGCTTCTATCGCCAACAGGGGCTGAATGTCAAAATTGTCGCAGCCGATCCGGATAATCCGGATGAACAGTTTAAAGTCTTGTCGGGGCAAGCACAGTTCGGTGTGACACACTCAGGTATTTTACAGCAACGTCTGAGGGGCAAGCCTTTGGTTGCACTGGCAGCGGTTTTTCAGTCTTCTCCCTATTGCTGGATGGTCCGCGCTGAGAGCGATATTTATGTGCCTAAAGATTTCGCAGGAAAGAAGATCAGTCATTTAGGCAGGGTGGAAGGCGCTGAACTGGTGGTGATGCTCGAGCGTGCCGGGATTGACGTGACCCAGTTACCACTCTATGCCGGGTTAGAACCCATTAAGGACTTTATTGCCGGGCATTTTGATGCCTTGCAGGTCTATATTTCAAATGAACCCTTCAAACTTGCACAGCAAGGCGTTGCAACACGGCAGATCTGCCCAAAACACTTTGGTCTGAATGTGTATGCCGATATCTTGTTTACCTCCGAAGATGTGTTGAAGTACCGACCAGAAACCGTTGCACGCTTTCGCCGGGCATCTTTGCAGGGCTGGCGTTACGCCATGAGTAACCCGGACGAGGCTCTCGCAGTGACACAGTCGGAGTATGCGACGGGAAAGAGCATTGAGGCTTTGGCCAACGAAGCCGACAAACTAATGCCTTTTATTAAAGCCCCTGGGATTGCACTGGGCGCAATGTCGCAGGCGCGCTGGTTGTGGATAGCTCAACTTTACCGACTCGACCTTACCCATTTTCATGAGCAAAAACATCAATTTGTTTATACCGAGCCAGATCAGGAAGAAGACAGCTGGTCGTGGATGTTGACTTTAGCGGTGATAGTGGCCGTGATTTGTGTGCCCATGTACATACATCTCATTTTTTTCCGCCACCGGCGCTTTACCTTAAAATGACAGCCAGAGCTTTGCGAGCGGGGCGCGAACGCATACAATGAGCGCCCTTTGTTTCGTTCGGTGCAGGTGACTTGTATGCGCAGTTCTTTTCATTCTCAGTTTGTAGCCCTGGATGCGTTGCTTGCGGACACCCGTCAGTACTGGCAGTTACTGGCTTTCGATCATACTGATATTCCCTGGCCTGAACTCAAAAGTGGATTGTTGTCGCTGAGCGATGAACAAGTGACGGCGCTGGACCACGAGCCAGGTGCATTGCTGTCGTTTTTGGCACCCTACGTTCCTGAGTTGTCAAAGCTACCAACACTGACGGCGCTGACATTCCAACAAGCGAGCCGGCCAGAGTTTCCCTTCTGGCTAAGTAATGGCATTAAAGGCCGTAAACTGACGCAGCTACAAGACTTTGTCGCCCAGATATATCAGGCGAAATTACCTGTTCTTGAATGGTGTGCAGGGAAGGGCCATTTGGGCCGTTTACTGGCTTATCAGGGCGCAGTTCATGTCGACAGTGTGGAGTTACAAGCTGCCTTGTGTCAGCAAGGACAACACAGTGCGCAGCAACAAGGCCTGGCTATGACCTTTCATTGTGCCGACGTGCTAAAAGACCCCGTCGAGCATTATTTTAAACCACAGCAACAGGCGGTTGCTTTACACGCCTGTGGCCGTTTGCATCAAACTTTTATGGCGCAGGCCTGCACCGCAGGGTGTGAGCAGATCAGTCTGTCACCCTGTTGCTATCATCTGTTTACTGAACCTACCTACCAAGCAATGAGCGATGCTGCCGCAAAGAGCACGCTCAATTTGTCACACAGTGATATGAAGTTGGCGCTGCAGGAAACAGTGACCGCGCCGGGCCGAGTGGCTAAGGTACGTAAGCGAGAGGTGCAGTGGCGATTGGCCTTTGATACACTGCGTCGTGATGTGACAGGTGACACCCGGTATCTGAGTGTGCCCTCTGTAAATAAGGCGATTTTTTCCGGAGAGTTTGTTGATTTCTGTCACTGGGCGGCAGAACAAAAACAACTAGACTTACCGGTGCACTTTGATGCTGACTACTACCTGGCACAAGGGCGTGCACGTCAGCGTATTACGGAGCGTATAGAGCTGGTCCGTCATGCATTCCGCCGGGCGATAGAGCTGTGGCTGGTACTCGACAGGGTATTATATCTTGAGCAAGCTGGGTATGATGTCAGTCTCTCAGAGTTTTGTCATAAATCACTGACACCAAGAAACATCTTAATTCAGGCTACGCGGTGTCACTCAGCAGAATAAGGAAAAGCCATGTGTCAGTCTGACAGCCAGCTGCAGCATTTGCTCAAAAAAAATCGCCAGTGGGCGAAACAAACTCAGACCAACAATCCGGAGTTTTTTGCCAAGCTATCGATGCAGCAGAACCCTAATTATTTGTGGATCGGCTGCTCCGACTCGCGGGTACCGGCTAACCAGATTGTCGACCTAATGCCGGGAGATCTATTTGTTCACCGCAATGTGGCCAATGTGGTAGTGCATACCGACCACAACTGTTTGTCTGTGATGCAGTATGCCATCGAAGTGCTAAAAGTAGAGCATGTATTGGTGGTGGGCCATTATGGGTGTGGTGGTGTTCGTGCGGCACTGGAAGATGCCCGCCTGGGCCTGATAGATAACTGGCTGCGCCATGTCGGTGATGTCAAAGAGATGCATCAGGCAATGTTAAATGAGATACAGCCAGCACAGCGTTGTGATGCCCTGTGTGAGCTCAATGTGATAGAGCAGGTACGCAATGTGTGCCGGACCAATGTGGTACAAGATGCCTGGGCGCGAGGGCAGAAACTAACCATTCATGGTTGGGTTTATGGTCTGGCAGACGGGCTGCTGAAAGAGCTCAATACGCAGGTTGGGCAGGAGGAGCAGCTGGCAGCGCACTACGAGCGGGCCCTGGTGGACCTGGCTAAGCGCTACCAGTTGTAAATATTACTGCTCTGGCTGGTCGTTATTCTGAGTTGCCAGTTTAGCCTCCAGTTCAGCCACTTTGGCTTCCAGCTCTGTCAGCTTCTCGCGGGTTTTGATTAAGACTTTACTCTGAATATCAAATTCTTCACGGCTGACAAAATCCATTTCTGCCAATTTATTTTGAATGGCTTGTTTGGTTTTGCTTTCAAAGGTATCTGCCAGATTTTTCACACCTTGTGGCATGTTACTGGAGATCTGCTTGGCGATTTCTTCAATTTTTGCTGGGTTGATCATGGGCTGGCCTCTAAGCTTGATTATAGTCTCTATCTTACCTAAAGCGGTCACCGGTTAAAAGCGCTTGGGATCCACTTGAGCATTACGGTAAACTTAGCAGCTTATTGACTAAAGGTGATCACAGAATATGAAACTGAACCCGAAACAAGACGAAGCCGTTAAGTACATCAGCGGACCCTGTCTGGTACTGGCCGGTGCCGGCTCTGGTAAAACCCGGGTGATCACCAACAAAATAGCCTATCTGGTGCAAAAATGTGAGTACAAGGCGCGCAACATTGCGGCGGTGACCTTTACCAACAAGGCCGCCAAAGAAATGCGCGAGCGGGTATCGCAGACACTGGGCAAACAAGAAGCCAAAGGGTTGTGGGTCTCGACCTTCCATACCCTGGGACTGGAGATCATTAAAAAGGAAGTGAAAACGCTGGGCTATAAGCCGGGCTTTTCTCTGTTTGATGATCAGGATACCCATCAGCTGCTGGCTGAACTGACCGAAAAAGAGCTGGATCGCGACAAAGATCTACTCAATCTGCTGAAAATGCAAATTGGTAACTGGAAAAATGAACTGATCCAGCCTGAGCGGGCTATTCGTGAAGCCGGTGAGGCACAAAAAGCGCTGTTTGCTCAGTTGTATGCTCGCTATCAGACCCAGCTCAGGGCTTATAACGCGCTGGATTTTGACGACCTGATCATGATCCCAACCTTGTTATTAAACAGCTCAGTAGAAGTGCGCGAACGCTGGCAGGCCCGTTTTCGTTATTTGCTGGTGGATGAGTATCAGGATACCAACACCAGCCAGTATCAACTGGTAAAACTGTTGGTGGGCGAGCGAGCCCGCTTTACAGTGGTTGGGGATGACGATCAATCTATCTATTCATGGCGTGGCGCCAAACCACAAAATCTGGTGTTGCTGAGCAAGGATTTTCCGGGGCTGCGTCTGATCAAACTGGAACAAAACTACCGCAGTGCCGGGCGGATCCTGAAGGCGGCGAATATTCTGATCGCTAATAACCCCCATGAATTTGATAAAAAACTATTCAGTGAGCTGGGGTATGGGGATCCACTGCGCCTGATCCCAACCCGCGATGAAGAGCATGAAGCAGAGCGGGTGGTGGCGGAGATCATTTCCCATAAGTTCATGAAGCGCACCAGTTACAAAGACTACGCCATTTTGTATCGTGGTAACCATCAGGCGCGGGTATTCGAAAAAGCCCTGATGGCCAACCGTATTCCTTATAAGATCAGCGGTGGTATGTCGTTTTTTGCCCGCAGTGAAATAAAAGACATCATGGCGTACTTGCGCCTGCTGGTGAATCAGGACGACGACAATGCCTTCTTGCGTATCGTGAATACCCCGCGCCGTGAGATTGGGCCGGTGACATTAGAAAAGCTAGGCAGCCTGGCTAATGATAAACACATCAGTTTATTTGCTGCCTGTTTTGAACCTGAGCTACCGCAGCGACTAAGTGGCCGTGGTCTGAATGCTCTGATGGGATTTGCCCGTTGGGTGGTGGAGCTGAGTGACAGGGCAACCCGTGGAGATACTCTGGAAGCTGTGAAGGACATGGTACGTGAGATTAATTACGAAGCCTATCTGTATGAGTCCTCGCCCAGTGCTAAAGCCGCCGAGATGCGAATGAAAAACGTCTCAGAGTTGTATCGCTGGATCAGCGACATGCTGACGGGCGATGCCGATAATCCTCCCATGACATTGCCTGAAGTTGTGAGTAAGTTGACCTTACGAGACATGCTGGAGCGTAATGAAGAAGAGGACGACAGCGATGCGGTGCAACTGCTGACCTTACATGCCTCGAAAGGACTGGAGTATCCACACGTCTTTATGGTCGGGATGGAGGAAGGCTTATTGCCGCACCAAACCAGTATTGATGAAGACAATGTTGAGGAAGAGCGTCGTCTGGCCTATGTGGGCGTAACCCGGGCGCAGCAGACGTTGACCATGACGTATGCCAGGAGCCGTCGTCAGTTCGGTGAGCAGATCACGCCAGAACTCAGTCGCTTTGTGCAGGAAATGCCGCAGGATGATATTCAAAGCGAGGGTAAAAAGCCTGTGCAATCACAGGCCGAGCGTATGGAGAAAGGTCAGGCCCGGGTGGCAAACCTCCGGGCTATGCTGAAGCGTTAAAGTGGCAGCGATTCGTGAGCGGAGCGTGCTTCGCTCTGGCTGGTGCCAGTCAAGCTTTGCTGCTTACCAAAAAACAAACTCAGTCCGTGACGTTCCAGCAGACTTCTGAAGTTCAGGATTGCAGGCCCTTTCGCTATAACCTGAATGGCTTTGAGGGCGGTGACTGCCAGGATCCCTTGTAACTGCACATCATAGCTATTTTGTTGTAATACGCGTTTGCTAAACGTTGAACTGAGCAGCAGATATTTAAAATCAATGTGGCTGACCAGTGCCAGATCGCAGCGATCTTTAGCAAAGTCATTGAGACCAACCGCAATGCCCAGGCTGCACAGCTCCTTGAGGTTTTCAAGTTGCATACTCGAGGCATAGCGGATCTCATTTTCATCAAACAACAAGCATAAGTTGCTGGCTCTGACGCTCAGGAGTTGCTTCAGCTCAGCAAATGTTGTGCTTTCTAAAATGGCACAGGAGCAGGCAAATAACACATCGATATCACTACTTTTGGCAATACAGCTGGCCTGGTCAAGCGCCTGAGTGAGCAGCTGCATTTCAATTTTTAGTTGCTCATCTTTGGCTGCGGCAAACTTCTTAAGGATATCGAAGCTGGTGCTACCCAGCACCGGGTGTTCGCCAAACGCTTCCAGCATGACGATTTGCTGACCATGATTGGCCATATTAACTATTTCAGTACTGCGGAAGTGAACTGGCAGTGCACTGAGATGGTGATACTCCGTTTGTTTACTTGGCGCACTGGCTGCGCTGAGCAGCGGGTGATAAAACTCGTACCGTCCTCGGCCTGCATTTTTGGCGTAATACATAGCCGCATCTGCATCGCGGATGATTTCATCGGTATTTTTGTAATCTTTGTTGCTATAGGTAATACCAATACTGGCGCCACTTTGCATGCAAACGCCCTTCATACAGAACGGCTGTTGCATTACTCTGATGAGACGCTTGGCAACATCTTCGGCTTGTTGGCGATCGCTCAGGTGATCCAATAGGATCACAAATTCATCTCCCGCCAGCCGTGCCAGCAAGTCGTGTTCTCGAATACACTCGGCAAATGCCTTACTGACCCAGATTAAAAATTGATCGCCCGCCTGGTGACCGAGTTCATCATTGATGTCTTTAAATTTATCGAGATCGATAAATAAAACAGCAAAATTGTTTTCCGGATATCGTTGGTATTTTTGTAATGTTTTCTCGAGCTGAGTGAGAAACAGCAACCGATTAGGTAACGTAGTCAGAGGATCATGGTGGGCATCATGATAGAGCTGCTGCTCAATTTTCTTTCTTTCTTCTATTTGCATTTGTAAGTGCAAATTAGTCTGGCGCAGTTCTTTGGTTTTTTCCGCAACTCTATGTTCCAGCTCCAGGTTACTGGCTTTGAGTGCCTGATTAGCCAAATGGGTTTGTAAAACCGAGGCAATCTGATTCGAGACAAATGAAATTAATTCAACATCTTCATGGTTGTATTCGTACTCATGATTGTATGCCTGACAGGCGATCAACCCAATGACCCCTTTTGCCGTTTTCAGCGGGGCTCCCAGCCAACTGGTAGCCGCATCCTTTAGCTGATAATTGTTGGGCCGCTTGACGATTTCATTGTCGATCAGAACCTGAGCTCGCTTAGTGTCGATCAGCTGGCTTCGCTCGGTGGTGATCACCAGCTCACTGTAGCCATTGGCAAACGGACGAGGTTTGTAGTCTGTCATCTCGTCTACACTGTACGGGAAAGTTAGCCAGTTAGATTCTTTGTCATGCAGCGCAATAAAGAGGTTATCGGCAAAGGTAATGGAGCGCATGATCTGGTGGACTTGCTGGTAAACATCGTCGATATCGCTGAACTGGGTGGCTAACTCGGCGATCTTAAATAGGATCTGCTGCCGCTCCAGCGCTCGTTTACGTTGCTCAATTTCGGTATTCAGTGCTTCATTACTCTGCATTAGAGCACGGGTTCGAATTTTTACCTCAGACTCCAATAATTCACGCTTTTTAACGCGTTCAATCGCCGTTGCCAGATATAAAGACATGACTTCGAGCAGCTCGACTTGCTGCTCACTGTAATGTTCATCCTGAGAGTAGTTTTGCGAAACCATCACACCTATGATGGTTTTTTCTCTGAAAATAGGCACGCCGACCCAGTGCTCAGCCTGAGTTCCCAGCGCTTTAAACAGACCCTGAGCACTCATGTGCTCCATTTGTTGGCGCTTAAGATACAAGGTTTGTCGATTTTTAAAGACGTAACCTGTGATCCCCTGGCTAAAGTGGTTCGCCTCGTGCAATGGCACCGAGATACCATCTTTTTCATCAACAAAATAAGACAGTTCCAGACCTTGGGTAAACTGGTTCTGTAACACGACATAAAAGCTTTTACTGGGTAAATACTGCTCTAAAATGCTGTGAATAGCGGGGTACAGCAGCGTCAACTCCGCAACCGTACTGGCCTGCTCTGATAATTGGATCAAAGCATGCTGCAAGTGCGAGTTTTGTTTATATTTCTTCAGCAAGGACTCTAAACGGCGATTTTTTCGAGTCAGTTTGCGAACTAAGACGCTGGGATCTTCCAATGATGAAACCAAGAGTTATTATTGTCTATTTATTGTTCTTATATTTTCATTTTTACAATGGGGGGTCAAGTGCAAAATTTTAATAACATTATGGTGATAATTGTCTTAAATTCTGCGACATGACACGCCATTAGTAGGGGGAATTAACTCCCCCCGCACGGCGATTTTTACTTGATCATAAAATCAATCGCTGCGGCGATTTCGTCATCGCTACAGTCCATACAGGTACCACGAGGAGGCATCGCGTTGAAGCCATTGATTGCGTGGTCAAGTAGCACATCTTTGCCTTTTGCAATACGCGGTGCCCAGTCATCAGCTGTTTTAGGCGCGCCTAGTGCACCTGTGCCATGACAAGCAAAACAGGAAGCCTGGTACACTTGCTCACCTGAACGCGGACCGGTAGGCGCCGCGGCAGCAATATCTTCGGCACCAGCCAGGTAGACAGAGCCCACAGGCTCAAGACGCTTTTTGATCGCTTCTTCAGTTAAAGAATTGTCGAATGGCTGTGCGATTGCCGCAGTAGATAGCAATAACAGTGCTGCTGAAAGTTTCTTCATTTACCTTGCTCACTTCAAATTGAACGTGATCTATCACGATGGATGACGGAATTAAGCCGATTATAACGTCACCAACTAATTTATAAAACGTAAACTTGAGTATAAGCGACTAAAAAATAAAATTTATTGCGTTAGGGCAAAAAATCATAGAGTTGAGCGTAGATGAATTGAATTAGTTTGCTTGATTATTGAACAGGTTGGCAGAGGCGGCATGGTGCCGCCCGGGTTTAGTGCTAAGCCAGTTCAAGTAGCTTTTGTACGGCTTTTTCGATACCGCTTGATGCTTCGCTAATCGAGCCTGCTAGCATATATGCTGGGGTACTGATGACTTTGTGGTTGTCATCGACCACGATCTCAGACACATCGCAGGCAACGTGGCTGGCACCCAAAGCTTCAACTGCCTGAGCTGTAGCCTCATCATTGCCGATGGTGGCCAGCGTACCAGCTGGGTGGATATGACCAATAAGCGCAGGTGCAATACACAGATAAGCGATGGGTTTACCTAGTTGGTTGAAAGCCTGACAGCTTGTTTTGAGCACCTCCAGGATATTGGATTCTGCCCCTTTAAAGGCAAAGTCGGATAGGTTTTTTGCGACGCCGAAGCCACCTGGTAGGATCAATGCATCAAATGCACTGGCATCCAGTGTGGCGAGATCTGCAACTTCCCCACGCGCAATGCGTGCGGCCTCAACCCGGACATTGCGTTGCTCGTCTTGCTCTTCACCGGTGAGGTGATTGATCACATGATGTTGCTGGATGTCGGGTGCAAAACACTGATAACTTGCACCCAGGCGCTCGAGGTGAAGCATAGTGAGTACAGATTCATGGATCTCAGCACCGTCAAAGACGCCACAACCGCTTAAAATGATCGCTACTTGTTTCATCGGGATCTCCGTTTAAAGTCTTTGTTTTGCGATATATGCAATTTTGTCATTAAGCCAGTAATAAAAAAATATAAAGGATCTGCTTTGATCTTTGATCGTTTGTGTTAGTATACGCCTCCGCTCATGGAAAAGCGGTGAATTTATAGCCACTCAGTAGTTGGCTGTAAACTGACTCCAAAGTCACTGTCCACAATCTTAGCTTAAAGCATATAAAAGAGTAAAAATAAATTTCCTTTTATATTCAGTGTTTTACTTTTTTATCCTAGACGTCTTTCTGATGTGTGGGCCGATAGCTCATGTTTATCTACAAAGTTATCCACAGGCCATCCCCATTTCTTATGGGGCGTTTTGGACTGTGCCAGACTCGTTTTATTCTCGTCCTTATGGCATGCTAACCCAGATTTAAAACTTCCAATTTTAGGATCCCTATAACTATGTCTCAGATCCCTGAAAATCCGCTGATCCTGGTCGATGGTTCGTCGTATTTGTTTCGTGCCTATCATGCGCCACCGCACCTGACCAACTCCAAAGGAGAAGCCACAGGCGCCATTTACGGTGTCATCAACATGCTGAAAAGCTTGCTCAAGCAATATCAGCCCAGCCATATGGTAGTGGTGTTTGATGCCAAAGGGCCGACTTTCAGAAATGAGATGTACAGTGAATATAAAGCACATCGCCCACCGATGCCGGATGATCTGCGTACGCAGATAGCCCCGATCCACGATATCATTCGTGCGATGGGCCTGCCGCTGGTCAGTATTGAAGGGGTCGAAGCAGATGATGTCATTGGGACGTTCTCGCGCCTGGCGTCAGAGCAGCAAAGGCATGTGCTGATCAGCACGGGTGATAAAGACATGGCACAGCTGGTCAATGAGCATGTCACGTTAATCAACACCATGACCAACACCATTTTAGACCCGCAGGGCGTAGTGGATAAGTTTGGTATCGGGCCAGAATTGATCATCGATTATCTGGCGCTGATGGGTGACAAAGTGGATAACATCCCGGGTGTGCCTGGTGTGGGTGAAAAAACCGCGCTGGCCATGTTGCAGGGGCTGGGATCGATTGACGATCTCTATGCCAACCTGGATAAAATCGCCGATCTGGGTTTCCGTGGCTCAAAAACCATGGCTAAGAAACTGGCAGAGCACGAAGCACAACTGAAGCTATCTTACGAGCTGGCAACCATTAAACTGGATTGTGAGGTAGAACAAGACCTGGAACAGTTCAAGATCCGGGAAATGGACAAAGATCAGTTGATTGAGCTGTATGGCCAATGTGAGTTCAAACGCTGGTTGGCTGAGTTGCTCGATGGTAAGAGCGCGCCGGAAACGGCCGCTGACACTGAGCAGGACTCTGTGGTCACGCCACCGGTTGAGGTGGACTATGAGACTATTTTAGAGCGCGAGCAGTTGGATCGCTGGCTCGATAAGCTGCGTGAGGCTGAGCTGTTTGCCTTCGATACCGAAACCACCAGTCTGGACTATATGCAGGCTGAACTGGTCGGTATGAGTTTTGCGGTCGCAGCAGGCGAAGCGGCGTATCTTCCATTGGGACATGATTATATGGGCGCGCCCGAACAGCTTGACAAGCAGCTGGTGTTTGAGTTGATTGGCCCGATCCTGGCAGATCCCAAGCATAAAAAAGTGGGACAAAACCTGAAGTACGACAAGAGCGTGCTGGCACGCGCCGGTCTGGAGCTCAATGGCATTGCCTTTGACACTATGCTGGAGTCTTACGTATTTAACAGTGTGGGTACGCGCCATGATATGGACTCGCTGGCACTTAAATACTTGGGGCATAAAAATATCAGCTTTGAAGAGATCGCAGGTAAAGGTAAAAACCAGCTGACGTTTAATCAGATTGAACTGGACAAAGCTGCACCGTATGCAGCGGAAGATGCCGATATTACCTTACGCCTGCATCAGCACCTGTGGCCACAACTACAGCAGCATCCGACTTTAGTCAGTGTGTTTGAAGACATCGAGCTGCCGCTGGTCAGTGTGTTGTCTGATATTGAGCGCACCGGTGTGAAGATCGACAGCGATATGCTGGCACAGCAGAGTCACAACATTGAAACGCGCCTAAAAGAGTTGGAGCAGGAAGCCTTTGAGCTGGCGGGAGAAGAGTTCAACCTCAGCTCGACTAAACAGTTACAGGCAATCCTGTTTGACAAGCTAGAGCTGCCGGTTTTAAAGAAGACGCCTAAAGGCGCGCCGTCTACTGCGGAAGAAGTATTGCAGGAGCTGGCCCATGATTATCCGTTACCTAAACTGATCATCGAGCATCGCGGTCTGGCCAAACTCAAATCTACTTATACCGATAAACTGCCTAAGATGGTTAACGAGCAGACTCAGCGCGTTCATACCTCGTATCATCAGGCCGTCACTGCCACAGGTCGTCTTAGCTCAACCGATCCTAACCTGCAGAACATTCCGATCCGTAATGAAGCCGGACGCCGGATCCGCCAGGCATTTGTGGCGGATCAAGACCATGTAATTATGGCAGCGGATTATAGCCAGATTGAGCTGCGGATCATGGCGCATCTGTCGCAGGACGCCGGTCTGTTAAAAGCTTTTGCAGAAGGTAAAGATGTCCACAGTGCCACTGCGTCAGAGGTCTTCTCTGTACCACTTGAAGAGGTTACATCGGATATGCGCCGTAAGGCCAAAGCGGTAAACTTCGGACTGATCTACGGTATGAGTGCCTTTGGTCTGGCCAGACAGCTGGATATTCCGCGCCACGAAGCACAGCACTATATGGATAAGTACTTTGAACGCTTCCCGGGTGTGCTGGAGTATATGGAGTCGACGCGGGAGAAAGCCGCAGAGCAGGGCTATGTTGAAACTCTGTTTGGTCGACGTTTATATCTGCCGGATATCAAGGCACGCAATGGTGCCCGTCGCAAGGCGGCTGAGCGCGCTGCAATCAATGCCCCAATGCAGGGCACAGCTGCGGACATTATCAAGAAGGCGATGATTAAAGTAGCTCAGTGGCTGGCGACTCAGCAGGACAGTGATATTAAGCTGTTAATGCAGGTGCACGATGAACTGGTCTTTGAGGTGAAAGCCGATAAAGTGGCGCAGTTTAGCGAGCATGTCTGTCAGCTTATGAGTGACGCAGCCAAGTTGGATGTTCCTTTGTTGGTTGAAGCCGATCACGGTGAAAACTGGGAGCAGGCGCACTAGCGTTATGGTTATCCCAAAAAAACACGGCTCAGGCCGTGTTTTTTATTGCCCCGATCCCAGTAATGGCGGGCCCTGCAAATGTATCTTGTGTAACTCAGAGGTAAAAATGCGCAATCTGATGTTTAAAAAATATCAAATTGGCGCATAACTTGCTTTTGGCTGTTTATTTCCCCTAAGTGATTTGCTACAGTGCGCGCGTCCTCTTCCTGTAGGACATCCTGTTGATGATGTATCTCTCCTTGTGAAGATACAGTGTATTGATAGCTTCTCCCCAGATTGCTATAACGGCTCGCAATGTGAATGGTGCGAGCCGGTTTTTCCTGTCAATTAATCTTTCAATATAAGCCATTTTCTGATTGCGCTATAAGGCCAGTATTAGGTGCCATGTCGTTGCATCTGCTTACGGGATACAGTTAAGATGACGACTTTCATTTTCAAGGAATACGTCATGCTTAAACCCTTTCTTTTTTCAATCCTTGGCCTGTCGGCGCAGTTTGCTCAGGCGTGGCAATTAGACACCGCACATAGCGATGTGAGTTTTACCTCTATTAAAGCGGGCAGTGTTGCTGAAAATCATCACTTTAAACAGTTGTCTGGCACCATAAATAAGGCCGGTGAACTGGATCTAAGACTGGATCTGAGCAGCGTTGAAAGCCTGATCCCCATTCGTAATGAACGCATGCAAAAGATGCTGTTTGAGGTGACTAAATTCCCAGAGGCTAAAATCACCGCTAATGTGAGTCAGTATCTCAAGTCGCTAAAACCGGGTGTTCAAATTATCCAAAAGGTGCCTGTTACGCTGGCACTGCATGGTCAGGTTGCCACATTGAACGTGGACCTGGTGGTGAACAAAGCTAATCAGCAACTTCAGGTGACACCACTGCGCGCTGTGCTGATCAATAGTCGTGATTTCGGCCTGGATGCGGGGATTGAAGCACTGCGTAAAGTTGCTGGTCTGAATACTATTGCAACCGCCGTACCTGTTACTTTCAACTTGGTGTTCAGTGAGTAATATTGATGCGCTGATCTCGCATTATGTGACGCAGCATGCGCCCACTGGGCGC
The DNA here is from genome assembly GCF_004014715.1 of Pseudoalteromonas sp. R3. Lineage (NCBI taxonomy): Bacteria > Pseudomonadati > Pseudomonadota > Gammaproteobacteria > Alteromonadales > Pseudoalteromonadaceae > Pseudoalteromonas > Pseudoalteromonas sp. R3. Next base: position 4,099,737 of record NZ_CP034835.1, on the reverse strand, counting down.
TGGCATGCCGATGAATGTGGGGTTGGCGCGTTTGAAATTGACGCACAGGGTCGCTGGTTTCACGAGGGGGCACCGATCAATCGAGAAGGACTGGTCAGGCTGTTCGCCAGTGTGTTGTGTTATGAGCAGGGCCAGTATCTGCTAAAATCACCCGCCGAGACGTGTCCGGTAAAAGTCGCAGATAGTCCCTTTATGATTGTAAGCTGGCAGTATTGTAACCTGGCACCTACGTTGGGCTTGTCGACCACTTTAATCGTCCAGGATAATTTGGGCCGGTTGTGGCCTGTTTGCAGCGAGTTTCCCTTGGTGCTTAAATCCTACCAAGGTCAGTCAGTCCCGTATTTGATGCTCAATTATGGCTTATCGGCACGAATTAGCCGTTCGGTCTATTATCAGTGGGCTGAGTTGGCGCAGTCTCGGGGTGACGAGTTTGTGTTGATGTCGGCGAATTCGTCATTTGTGATTGGATAGGCTACGCCTGGGGCGCAGCCTGAAGTCTATTACTCAGCAGCAGGCGTGTCTTGCTCTGCTTCTTCTTTGACGTATGGTCCTAGGAACCAGTCATCCAGCTGCCAGGCCAGCTCTTTAAGACCGAATCCTTTTAAAGAAGAAAACGCGTGAACAGTAATATCGGCGTTGAGTTCAGCCAGTGCTTTACGCACCTGAAGTACCTCTGCTTTGCGCTTGCCTTGCTTTAACTTGTCGGCCTTGGTTAACAGTGCCAGTACAGGAATGTCACTGCCAGCAGCCCAGTTGATCAAATCCATATCCAGGTCTTTGAGCGGATGACGAATGTCCATCAGCACCACAATACCTTTGAGGCTCTGACGCTTTTGTAAGTATTCGCCCAGTGATTTCTGCCATTTCTTTTTCATTTCCAGCGGCACTTTTGCAAAGCCGTACCCGGGTAAATCGATCAGGCGATTATCATCATCGAGTGAGAAGGTATTGATGAGCTGAGTACGGCCCGGCGTTTTACTGGTCCGTGCCAGCTTCTGATCAGTCAGGGCGTTTAGCGCACTGGATTTTCCCGCATTGGAGCGTCCGGCAAACGCGACTTCAATGCCGGTATCGGCGGGTAATCGGGAAATATCTGGGGCACTCGTCACAAACTGAGCACGATTATACGGCATGCGGGATTTTAGCACTTCGACTCCTCAAGGGGGTTGATCTCATTATTGTCTATTTTATTATACTTGGTTGCTAAAGCAAAAGCCGATAAAATCTTCACCTTGGGTGAGTTTTTACGCTATGTCCTTAAGGGGAAACTTAATCCAGGTCAAATCCCTATAATTTATGGGCTTAATGTGAGCAGAAAACGTGCCAGAGAAATTAATATCGTGTAGAATGTAGCAATTGCAACGTAAAACTCGAGCCCGTTGACTTTGTCGGTGCCAATTAGTGCACAATTAGCAAGCTTGGTCAGTCGGTCTCAAATAAGATTTGCCCACGCAGTAAAAGAAACGAGGCTTTTTCGGCTGGGGTCAAAATTACAGGGTCGGAAACAGAGAATTTACCATGAAAAAAATAGCATTAACTTTAACTATGTTGCTAGGGTCCTTGTCAGCCAGCAACGTCGCGGCATTTGATGGCGATGCGCAAGCCGGTAAAGCAAAGGCAGCAACCTGTGCGGCGTGTCACGGTCCGGATGGCAATGCTCCTGTTACTATGTATCCGAAAATCGCTGGCCAACATGCGGATTACATCTACAAGCAGCTGCAAGAGTTTAAGCTTGGCATGACGTCGGGTGGTAAAGAAGGTCGTATGGATCCTGTGATGAGTGGCATGGCTATGCCTTTATCGGATCAAGATATGAAAGACTTGGCTGCTTATTTTGCGTCTTTACCAATGTCGTCAGGTACTACTCCTGAAGATGTGGTTGAAGCTGGGCAAAAACTATATAAAGCCGGTGATGCTGAGCGTGGTATCCCGTCTTGTGCTGCGTGTCACGGTCCACGTGGTAACGGTACGTCTCTGTCTAAGTTCCCGAAAATTTCATTCCAGCACCCTGAATACATCAAGGCGCAGCTTGAAAAGTTCCGTAGCGGCGATCGTAACAACGATCCAAACGGCATGATGGGTGACATCGCGAAGAAACTGACGGATAAAGACATCGAAGTATTATCTAAATACTTAGGTGGCCTACACTAAAGTCGTATAGATACAAAGCATACCCAGTGTAAACTCTGGGTATTGTAAAAAAGGCAGCAACAAGGCTGCCTTTTTTTGATCTCACTTTGTGAGATATATCTCAATGTTGATGTAGGATATATGCTTATGAAGTGTGTAGGACTTGACTTAATTTCATCCTGCGTTCAGTTGTAACCTATTGTAATAAAATTGGTTTAATGTTGTTCTAAAATATTCAGGTAATAATTTTGTTATTGTTTAGTTGTAACTGTTTCAGATCGGCGTAGATTATTCGTTGTCGCCAGATAATACAAAAACAGGGACAATACGTAACGGAAGCGTCGGTGGCAAGACTCGGTATTCTCTTTGAATACACAGGATGACCAAGAAAGTGTCAGGAAGACCGAAAATAAAAAATGCATTGGAAGTTTGATAACAATAACAATATGGAAAGTGTTCACGGAAGTGACAACAAAAACAAAACGGAAGATACCACAATAAAAATAATAAAGACTTAAAAGTCGAAGGGAGAAGTGTCCAGTTTGTGACGCTCAGATTAGTAAGCGGTAGAGAGCAATCTCTGCCGCTTTTTTATTTGTGTATGCATATTTGTTCACTAATTGATTGCTGTTACAATACGGCCTTTAAGGCATTTCGGTTTATCTCAGTTGCAAAATCCACAGTCATGGCGTTGCGGCCTTTGTGAAGGCGACTCACTGACGCACTACCATCAGGACAAATTCAGAGACTACTGGCAGTGTCAGCGCTGCAAGCTGGTATTTGTCTCCCCGAGCAGCGATTAAGCGCTGAGCAGGAAAAAGCCATTTATGACAGTCATGAAAATGATCTGATGGATCCCGGCTATCGGCGCTTTCTATCTCGCTTGGCTGAACCGCTGTGTGAGCGTTTACCGGTGGCTCAATCAGGACTGGATTTTGGCTGTGGTCCAGGCCCCCTGTTAGCCAAAATGCTAACCGAGGCCGGCCATCGGATGGCGCTATATGATTTATACTATGCCAATGATCCCAAAGTGCTGGAACAGCAGTATGACTTTATTACTTGTAGTGAAGTGATAGAACACCTGGGCCAGCCTGGTAAAGTGCTGCACCAGTTGCTGGCCATGCTCAAGCCTGGCGCACCATTGGCATTAATGACTAAGCTGGTAATAGATCCAGTACGTTTTGCAAACTGGCACTATAAAAACGACCAAACCCATATCGCGTTTTTTAGTCGTGAGACGTTTGCCTACATTGCAGAGCAATTTAATACCCAGGTCGAAGTGATAGGCAATGATGTCATCATTTTGACTAAGCGATAGTACAGAATGAGTAAAGACTAGTATGACGAGAAAGAAGAAATCCCGTAAGGTGGGCAACATTGGCACACCGAGGCTGAGTAAAGAGAAACTTCAGGAACTGAGAGCGCTCAAAGAGCAGCGCAACAAAAAGCACAAAGGTAAAAAGCCGGGCTCACGTAATGCACAAGAAGCCAAAGTAGAAGAGAGTAAGACTTCTGGCAGCAAGAAGGATCCGCGTGCGGGCAGTAAAAAGCCAGTTGCGCTGGTACCTCAGCCACAGCAGGCCAGCGAGCCTAAGCTCAATCGTGACCTCAAACCTCAGGTGGAGCTGAAAAAGGTCGCGCCGGTGACATTAACGCCGGAAGAAGAACTGCGCCAACTGGAAAATGATGAGCGTCTGATGGCGCTGTTAGAGCGTCATGAGCGTGGTGAGCTATTAACGGGCAAAGATGCCAAGTACTTCAATAAGTCGGTGGCACGCCATCAGGAGTTATGTGAGTTACTGGGCATTGATGATGAGTTCGAAGAAGCTGATATGCCGCAGGAAGACGAGCTGGATCAGTGGATGAGTAATGATCTGGCGAATGAGTGGTTAACAGACGAAGACGAGGAGCGTTAAACTATGTGGATAGCCGCGATTGTGGTAGGCGCGTTGATCATCGCCGGTCTGGCATTTTACGCCGGCAAGCTGCTGTGGCAGTTGAAAGTTCAGAAAGACACGATAGCAAAATTGCAGCAGGAGCAAAAAGAGAAGCTGGCACGGTCTCGTGAGGAACGAAATGCCAAGCTGTCCGATAGTATCAATCTGATAGCCAAAGCGATGCAGCAGAAGCAGTGTGAGTACTCTGAAGGCTGTTTGCGGGTATGGGTGCTGATGTCTCAATACAGCTTTGATGAGGAAATCGAGCTGAGCCAGAGTTATCCGGGTGTGCATGAGATGTACGAGGAAGTCAAAGAAATGCCGACCCATGACGCACGCAAAAAATACAGTAAGAAAGAGATCTATAAAATGGATGCGCAGCGCTGGCGCGCTGAAGAGCGTCTTGAAGCACAGATCCTGGAAGACTGTGAAAAGCTACTGAGTCGCTTTAAGCCGCTGCCAGGCAGCGAAAACGTGGTTTTTCAGTAGCCATGTATGATCTACTGGGTGCGCACAGTACGCCCAGTTTGTAAGGTGGCGGGTGAAAAGCCCGTCACCAGCATAGTACCCGTTAATACCAGCACCATCCCGCCCAATGTATTGAGTCCAACCTGCTCGTCTAATATCAGATAGCCCCAGACAATCCCAAACAGGGGGATTAAGAATGTGACCGATAGCGCAGAAGCCGCACCTACGTCTGAAATTAATCTAAAATACAATAAGTAAGCAATGCCAGTACAGATCACGCCCAGTGCAATAACGGCAGAGATTTCTGTGCTATCCGGCACTGCCCGCATGGGTATGAAAGGGAGCAGCGGCAGTAGCCAAAGGACGGCTGCCCACATGCTGCCATGTGCATTATCAAACGCGGGGATCTGGGGTGCATTTTTAGCATAATTGCTCGCAACACCGTAACTGACAGCAGCAAGTACCCCCGCCAGGACCGGCCAAGTCAGCTTTTCTGAGACAAGGGTCTGGTCCCAGCCAACCAAGATGATCACGCCAAATATCCCCAGCACCATGCCGATCAGAGACTTCACTGAAAGAGGCGTTCGGTGCCAGAAAAAAGCGATCAAAGCACCCCAAATGGCAGCCGTAGCGTTTAAAATTGCCAGCATAGAGACTGTTAGGGTTTGCGCCGCATAGGCAAAGAGTACGAAAGGTAGCGCTGTATTGAGTAATCCCAAAATAAAATAGTGCCGGGCGTGGGCGCGAAAATGCAGAGATCGCTTCAGGTACAAGGCTGTCACGAGCAAAGCAAGTGCGGCAAAGCTCACTCGAAATTCGATCAAGTAAGCCGGTCCAAAGGTCGGCGCGGCAATACGCATAAACAAAAATGAACCGCCCCAGATTGCAGCCAAACAGATCAAACGTAAAAAACTGGATAAAGTCATCATCTTCTCTTCTACTGAGCCAGTCTGTAGATCAGGTGATTAAAGTGACGGAAGTGGCGTCTGGATGCAATGAAAAATATGCAGTGAGTTCTGAAAGTGTCTACACAGGGAGGTAGATCAGATTAACGCAGGGGAATGACATCCCCTGCGTAGACGGGCTTACAGGCCCAGTTTCTTTTCCAGGTAGTGGATATTGGTACCACCATTTTGGAAGTTTTCGTCCGCCAGAATTTTCTTGTGCAGCGGGGTATTGGTTTTAATACCGTCAATCACAAGTTCATTCAGGGCGTTACGTGCACGGGCAATGGCCACATCACGGTTTTCACCGTAAGTGATCAGCTTGCCGATCATCGAGTCGTAATGCGGTGGTACTGTGTAGTCAGCATAGATATGGCTGTCCCAGCGAATGCCCAAACCACCTGCTGGGTGGAAGCGCGTGATCTTGCCTGGAGACGGAATAAAACTTTCCGGATCTTCGGCATTGATACGACATTCAATGGCATGGCCACGGATCACAACATCATCCTGAGTGATAGACAGCGGTTGACCCGCGGCAATTTTCAGCTGCTCTTTGATGAGGTCAACGCCAGTCACCATTTCAGTCACCGGATGCTCTACCTGAATACGGGTGTTCATCTCAATGAAGTAGAATTCACCATTTTCATACAAGAATTCAAACGTACCGGCACCACGGTAACCGATCTCGATACAGGCACGCGTACAGCGATCACCAATGAACTTACGCATTTCTGCGGTAATACCCGGTGCAGGCGCTTCTTCTACCACTTTCTGGTGACGGCGCTGCATTGAACAGTCACGCTCGCCCAGATGGATGGCATTACCTTGTCCGTCTGCTAAGACTTGTACTTCGATATGACGTGGGTTTTCAAGGAATTTCTCCATGTATACCATGCCATTACCAAAGAATTGCTGTGCTTCTGTCTGCGTCAGTGCGATTGAGTCAAGTAGCTCTTCTTCAGAGCGTACAACACGCATACCGCGACCACCACCGCCACCGGCGGCTTTGATGATTACCGGGTAACCAATGCGTTTAGCGATTTGTACGTTTCGTTCATTATCTTCAGTCAGCGGGCCGTCAGAGCCAGGTACACAAGGCACGCCAGCTTTACGCATTGCTTCAATGGCCGACACTTTATCACCCATCAGACGAATGGTGTCGCCTTTTGGACCGATAAAGATAAAGCCGCTTTGCTCAACCTGATCAGCAAAATCGGCATTTTCAGACAGAAAGCCGTAGCCTGGGTGAATAGCAACCGCATCGGTTACCTCTGCCGCAGCGATGATGCGTGGAATATCCAGGTAGCTTTCGCTGGCAGCGGGTTTACCGATACAAATGGTTTCGTCTGCAAGTAGCACGTGTTTGAGGTCACGATCGGCAGTTGAATGCACTGCAACCGTTTTAATCCCCAGCTCCTTGCAGGCACGCAATACGCGAAGCGCAATTTCGCCTCGGTTTGCAATGACTACTTTATCTAGCATAGTGTTAACCTTCCAGGGGCATTATTCGATGATGAACAGAGGTTGATCGAACTCAACCGCATCGCCATTCTCAACCAGGATCGCCTTTACAACACCGGCTTTGTCGGATTCGATTTGGTTCATCATCTTCATCGCTTCAACGATACACAGTGTATCGCCTACGTTGACTTTTGCGCCAACTTCAACGTATGCCGCAGCTGTAGGAGAAGACGCCGAGTAGAAAGTACCAACCATAGGTGACTTAACCTGATGACCAGCTGGTGTGTTGCTTGCAGCCGGTGCTTCAGCTGCTGGTGCCGCCGCAGGGGCTGCAACTGGGGCTGGCGCTGCTGTTGGTACAGAGTACTGCTGTGGCTGAGCAATAACTGGTGCGCTGCTGTGACGATTGATGCGTACCGACTCTTCACCCTCGGTGATTTCCAGCTCTGCAATGCCTGATTCTTCTACTAATTCGATAAGTTTCTTGATCTTGCGAATATCCATAACTTGACCCGCCTGTTAGTTAATTTGAGTTATCTTGTTTGCGCAGCTTGGCTACGGCGGCCATTAATGCCGCTTCGTAGCCAAGCGCACCTAATCCACATATTACGCCTTGCGCCACGTCCGAAAAGTAGGACTTATGGCGAAAGGGCTCGCGTGCATAGACATTTGATAAATGCACTTCATAAAACGGGATGCTGACGCTTAGTAGGGCATCTCGCAAAGCAATACTGGTATGTGTAAAAGCGGCTGGGTTGAAGATGATGCAATCAACACGATCATATTGAGCATGAATATGCTCAATCAGCTCTGCTTCGCTATTGCTCTGAAAGTGACTTAGCTCAACATCGTAATTTACCGCGCTTTGCGTCAGGCTCTGCATGATGTCTTTTAAGGTCCGGGTGCCGTACTTGTCCGGCTCACGTCGGCCCAGCATGTTCAGGTTTGGGCCATTCAGGACTAAAATCTTCAAATTTGTAGACATAATGCGTGAAATTCCTTTATTTAGAAAACAAAGCCACTTTTTTCGAAAAAGACCTTGTTAACTTAAGCGTATGCACAGTAAATAGCAAATATTTCTCACGTTCGCGAACTATTATAGAGAGTTCAAGGTAAATAGCAGCAAAATACTGGTCTAATCAGCATAGGAAGAGACGAGACACAGAGGCAAATCTTCAGGCCTCTGTGTCGTGGGGAGCGATTCGCTCGCTAAAAAGCAGGTTACAGGACGTGTTGGCGTACTTTTTCTAAGTGAGCGGCGAACTCGTCGGCACCCAGGAATCCGGTTACGCGCAGTTCGGGGATCTCATTACCCTGTGCATCAAAGAACAAAATGCTGGGCAGACCGAAAACCGTAAACGCTTCCATGATCTCTATGGTGGTGTCGTTACTTTCGGTCAGGTCGAGTTTCAGAGTATCGAAATAAGCAAACTGGGTTTGTACTTGTTCGGTGGGAAAAGTATATTTCTCAAACTCCTTACAGGCCACACACCACTCGGCATACAGATCCACCATGGCGATTTTACCATTGCTATTAGCTTGCTCGACTGCCACATTCAGTGCAGCCAGGTCGTCCAGCAGTCTGAAGCCTTGTTTGGACTCTTGATTTGCCGCACTCACCTGGGCTGTTTCAGGGGGAGGGAAAACCACGCTTCTGGCAGTCATTAGGCCTACTACGAATAAGCTGGTTGCCATCGCCCAGAGCAGGGTTTTGCCTTTACCTTGTGACTGACCACTTTGCCAGTGATGTAAATACAGAGCGGTTGCCACTGCCAGTACCGACGCCAGTCCCAGAATGATATTAAAGTCCAGGATCCGCTCCAGCAGAATAAGCGGTACAAACAGCATAACAAAGCCAAACAGGGTTTTAACCTGCTCCATCCAGCCACCGGCTTTGGGCAGTAACTTACCACCTGAGGTACCAAGCAGCAGCAACGGCAGGCCCATGCCTAAGCTCAGCGCGTACAGAGTCAGGCCACCGACCATAAAGTCACCACTTTGGGCGACATATAACAGCGCGGCCGATAATGGCGCAGTGGTGCAAGGTGAAGCGATCAGGCCGGATAAAACGCCCATAGAGAATACGCCAATATAATTGCCGCCACTTTGTTGGTTGCTGATCTCGGTAAGCTTGTTCATCATACCGCTGGGTAGTTTGATTTCGTACCAACCAAACATGGCAAAGGCCAGTAACACAAACAATAAACTAAAGCTTATCAGTACCGCCGGGTGTTGCAGGTAGCCCTGCACCTGACCACCAAAATAGGCCACCACTAAGCCAAGCGCGGCATACGTCACGGCCATGCCCTGTACATAAACAAAAGACAGACTAAAGGCTTTTTTGGTCGACAGATGTTGTTGACCGGCAATCAGGCTCGACAGAATAGGAAACATCGGGAAAACACACGGCGTAAACGCCAGGCCCACGCCCACCGCAAAAAACACCGCCAGGTTGGTGAGCAATGATTGCTGAGCCAGTCGCTCCGTGAAGCTCAAGTCCTCGCCGTTAGCGGGGTTAGCCTCAGGCTGGCTGGTTGCTTTGGCGGGTGGGGTTGCATCAGCATCGCCGCCACTGACGAGCACAGTTAAAGGCACAGTGATCACTTCGGGCGGGTAACACAACCCGGCTTCGGCACAGCCCTGATAGCGAATTTTGACTACTGCACCGTCGGTGATGTTACTGAGTCGGGAGATCACGGCAAACTGATCAAAGTAAACTTCGGTTTTGCCAAAAAATTCATCTTCGATCATTTCACCCTGCGCGTATTCGGGCACTGAAATGTCTGCCCCTTTGGCAATGATCTCCAGTTTCTTCTTATATAAGTAGTAGCCGGGCGCAATATCCCAGCCGGTAAACAGCACTTTTCCCTGCTGGTCGAAGTCGAACTTAAACGCTTCTTCGACGGGTAAAAACGTTTGCTGCTTGGGAGCGAGCAAGCTATCGAGCACAGTGGCATTGCCTGCCGCCTGGCTGCTGGTGCTTATCAGCATCAACAGTGCGGTCAAAACGGCCAGTATGCCGCTGGGTAAAAAGCGCGTCAGCATTCGCATTAATTCAGTACCTCATCAATCCAGTTAAAATAGTCCCGCGATCCAGCACAGACTTCGATGACCTGAATTTCAGGGACATCGTATTGGTGCAAACGGTGAATGGTCTCAATGACAGCCTCGACCAAGTCAACATGCGTTTTAATCATTAATTTGCACTCGCTGTCCTGAGTGACCTCGCCCTGCCACACATAGATGGACTCAACGTTTGGCAAAATGTTCACACAGGCTGCCTGTTTATTTGCCACCAGGTGCCTGGCAATGTCTCGGGCCTGCGTATGAGTGCCGCAGGTGGTCAAGACCAATCGGTAAGGCGTCGTCATGGTTATCCTTTCACTTGAGCTAAATTTGCTCTAGTGTAACCAAACACGCGGTCTATCCCAAGCGCTTCACCTTTACTTTCAGCGCATTGGTCGTGTGCTTTGCCGTGCCTGATGCGCGGGCTTGAAATAAGACCCGAGGACCCATACATCTATTTCAGTTATTTTGGAGATCTTATGTTTAAAGTCCTTTTTCTACTCTTTATTGTTATTCCCATCGCTGAAATAGCCCTGTTACTACAAGTCAGTGAAGTCATCGGCGGGTTTGCCACCCTGGCACTGGTGATCCTGACCGCGGTGTTTGGGGCACGCCTGGTCAAACAACAAGGTCTGGGTGCCTACGCCAACGTACAACAACAAATGGCACGTGGCCAGTTACCCGCCAGCGATCTGTTTGCCGGTATTTGCGTGATCATTGCCGGTGTATTACTGATGACGCCGGGGATCATGACCGATGTGCTGGGCTTTATGCTGCTCACGCCGGCCATTCGCCAAAAATTAGCCAAAGCGCTGCTGCAACGTGCCACTGTGCAGGTGCAAAGCGGTGGTATGTTCAGCCAACACACCACACAGCAACAAGAGCAGCAGTTCGACCCGTTTGCTGGTCGCCCATCTGGTCATGGTCAATCGCAGCGTGATGAGGGGAATACCACGTTAGAAGGCGAGTTTAAGCGCAAGGACTAAAAAAAATTGAAAAAAATGCTTGGATTTTGTTTTGCCCATCCCCATTAAGTGAAGCAACTTAGAAATTAATTAGTTAGCCCCTTGTAAACAATTAAGTTTGAGCGGGCAAACATCTTACACTATGTATTCTGTCATTGTTCAGAAACTGTTAGGAGAACTAAACACATGAACATTCGTCCTTTACATGATCGCGTTATTGTTAAGCGTCTTGAAGAAGAAACTAAGTCTGCTGGCGGTATCGTTTTAACTGGTTCTGCTGCTGAAAAATCAACCCGTGGTGAAGTGATTGCAGTAGGCAACGGCCGCGTGTTGGACAATGGTGAAGTGAGAGCATTACAAGTTAAAGCGGGCGACACAGTCTTGTTCGGCTCGTACGTTGAGAAAACAGAAAAAATCGAAGGTCAGGAATACCTGATCATGCGCGAAGATAACATCCTGGGCATCGTAGAATAAGCCTGGTCGTCGCACTCAACATTTAACGATTAATCGAAAAGAATTTAGAGGAATAAATATCATGGCAGCTAAAGAAGTTCGTTTTGCAGGCGATGCCCGCACAAAAATGCTTAAAGGCGTAAACGTACTGGCAGACGCAGTAAAAGTAACTTTGGGTCCAAAAGGCCGTAACGTAGTACTGGATAAGTCATTCGGTGCCCCTACCATCACTAAAGATGGTGTATCTGTTGCAAAAGAGATCGAACTGGAAGACAAGTTCGAGAATATGGGCGCACAAATGGTGAAAGAAGTGGCGTCTAAAGCAAATGATGCGGCGGGTGACGGTACTACGACTGCAACGGTACTGGCACAAGCTATCGTGAACGAAGGTCTTAAGTCAGTGGCTGCGGGTATGAACCCGATGGATCTGAAGCGTGGTATCGACAAGGCCGTGATTGCAGCGGTTGAAGAGCTAAAAGCGCTATCTGTTCCTTGTTCAGACGCTAAAGCGATTGCTCAGGTAGGTACTATCTCTGCAAACTCTGACAAAGAAATTGGTGACATCATTGCAGAAGCAATGGAAAAAGTAGGTCGCGAATCTGGTGTTATCACTGTAGAAGAAGGCCAGTCACTACAGAACGAATTAGACGTTGTTGAAGGTATGCAGTTTGACCGCGGTTACCTGTCTCCTTACTTCATCAACAATGCTGAAAAAGGCCAGGTTGAATTGGACAACCCACACATCCTGTTGGTTGACAAAAAAGTATCTAACATCCGTGAATTGCTGCCAACTCTGGAAGCGGTTGCCAAAACCAGCAAGCCTCTGTTGATCATCGCTGAAGACCTTGAAGGCGAAGCGCTGGCGACTCTGGTTGTGAACAACATGCGCGGCATCGTAAAAGTTGCAGCGGTTAAGGCGCCAGGTTTTGGCGACCGTCGTAAAGCAATGCTACAGGATATTGCTATCCTGACTGGCGGTACAGTTATCTCTGAAGAGATTGGTCTGGAGCTTGAAAAAGCAACGGTTGAAGACCTGGGTACTGCGAAGCGCGTTGTTATCACTAAAGATGACACCACTATCATTGATGGTGCGGGCGAGCAGGAAGGCATTGATGGTCGCGTTGCGCAAATCAAAGCACAAATTGAAGAAGCGACTTCAGATTACGACAAAGAGAAACTACAAGAGCGTATGGCTAAACTGGCCGGCGGTGTTGCAGTGATCAAAGTCGGTGCGGCAACCGAAGTTGAAATGAAAGAGAAGAAAGACCGCGTTGAAGACGCCCTGCACGCAACACGTGCTGCGGTTGAAGAAGGCGTGGTACCTGGTGGTGGTGTTGCACTGGTTCGCGTTGCGAGCAAGATTGAATCACTGACAGGCGACAACGAAGATCAGAACCACGGTATTAAAGTTGCGCTACGCGCGATGGAAGCACCGCTACGTCAAATCGTATCAAACGCGGGTGACGAAGCATCTGTGGTTGTTAATGCAGTGAAAGGCGGCGAAGGTAACTATGGTTACAACGCAGCGAATGGTCAGTATGACGACATGATCGAAATGGGTATCCTTGACCCAACTAAAGTAACACGCTCTGCACTGCAGTTCGCAGCGTCTGTTGCTGGCCTGATGATCACCACAGAAGCCATGGTTGCTGAAATTCCGAAGGAAGAAGCAGCGGGTGCCCCTGACATGGGCGGCATGGGCGGCATGGGTGGTATGGGCGGCATGATGTAATCATTTCCCAGCACTTAACGTTTTGAAAAACCCGGCTTTGCCGGGTTTTTCATTTTGTGTGTATAAAAAGTTTAGCAAAGGGAATGGGTGATGGAGTCGCTGGTGTTGTTTGTGCTGGAGAAATCGAGCATCAGGTTTGTGCGATATATCTTTTTTAATAGATGTAAATCTATTTAATTTAAAAGGGATGTATAAATATAATCATATTTATGTGGGGTTTTCTTCTCACCTTAGTACTTAAAAAAGTTAGGGGCTCACTGTTGGTGTATATTTGTTTTGGTAAATATATTCTCAATGCAGTGAGCTTCTTGGTTTTGTATTATTATCGTCAGATATTTGCAAAGAAAAAGCGATTGACGCGTTTATATTCTTTTCTATAATCGACCATGAAAACCTTCAAAGATTGAGGGTAGTAAAATTAATAAGGATGAATATGTCTTTTTTCAAAAAAGCACTTGGCGCAGTTGGTATTGGCGCAGCAAAAGTAGACACATTGTTAGACCATCACCAGGTTGCACCTGGCGAGGAAATTTCCGGCACAGTTAAAATTAACGGCGGCAAAGTCGCTCAGGAGATCAACAAAATCGATCTCAAAGTGATGTGTACTTACACCGTTGAAAGAGAAAACAGTGAAGGTGAGTCGGAAACTGTCACTAAGCAACATACTTTGGCCAAATTTCGTATTAATGAGCGTTTTACTATTGAGCCGGGTGATGAAAAACATATTCCCTTTGCATTTGATTTAGACCTGGAAACGCCTATCACAGTCGGCGAGTCTCAAACCTGGATTGCCACTAATCTGGATATCGACATGGCGTTGGATAAGTCCGACCGTGATTATATCCGTGTTGTGCCAACCGACCTGCAACAAGCCGTTATCGATAGCATGGAAGAACTGGGTTTCAAATTGTATGAATCAGACTGTGAAGGCATTGAAGAGGCTTCTTTCTCTCGCCTGCCATTCGTACAGGAGCTGGAGTTCAAAACCATTGCCGGCGAATTTCATGGTCGCTTCGACGAAGTAGAGATTGTCTTTTTCAATCGGGGCAATCAGCTGGAGGTTATTTTTGAAATTGACCGCAAAGCTCGGGGTCTCAGAGGATTTTTTGCCGAGGCACTCGATTTAGATGAATCGAAAGCCCGCCTGGTTATCGACGAAGATAATCTAGAGGACCTTGAAGATCTGATTTATGACCTGCTTGAGGATAACTGTTAAAACTCAGGTTTTATTGCCAGGCCCGCGGTATACAACATGGCAGTTATACCGCAGGCACTTGACTACTCTATAGATAATTATAAGGACGATAATGAAAGCACTCACTTCTTTGGTAACGATCCCAGCCTTATTGCTACTTACTGCATGTGGTAGTGAAGAACCCTCCACAGAGCTGCCGCAATGCGACGATGATGATGTCATGGAATTGGTTCATGACATCGTAAAAGAAGAGGCAAAATCTCAGTTGTTTAATGTGATGCTAACTCAGGCTGGCAAAGCAGGCGAAATCACTTACGAGCGAGCTGTTGAAGTGAAAGGGCGCTCGGCAGATTTGGCAAAAGTGCTCGATGCGGTCGACGAAGCGATAGAACAGCAGGACCTGAGGTACTCAGATATCGCGCAGTCCTCTCAGGACGTCAGTTTACAAAAAATATGGTGCAGCGCCAGTATGATGAGCCCTGGTGGTCAAAAGCCCGCAATCATCAATTACACAGCATTATATGAAGGTGATGATGTTGAAGTACTGGTGACTTTCTAACCTTTGTATCTGCGTATTTATGGGCAGAATAAATCTGTCCATTTTTCTTCACAGTGTGATTATTCTTAAATTAATTGTTAATACCATCTTTTTTGCACAAGTACCTCTATCTCATTTAAACATCATTTTTATTTCAATGGTTCTGTATGTCTGCACATACAGGCTTCAACCTGTGTACCTTTATTTTTTGAATTTTATGAAGTGAGTTAAATATTGGCGCTTGGTTATCCACCGCAATTATGTAGAATAGAAAATCTGAATTCATATCAAGGTAGATCAGGTGACAGTGAATGTCCGATTTTAAAGTTTGGAAACTGATAAGTCTGCTCTGTGTAATGTGTTTAATGTTGGGGTGTGAATCGAAAGAAGAACGTACTCAGCAAACGATTACTTACACACTTCAGGACGCCTCAAGGGCCATCAACACCTTAGGTGATGCACTTGATAAAAAACAAGTGCGCAATGCCAATCTCTTAACCGAGTATGGCAATGTCCTGAGTCAGCAGAATCCACAATTGAGCAACATTGCTCAATTGATCGCACAGGATGCAACCAGTGCCGGTCCTCTATATCAAAATTTACTGACCCGCTATCAGGCGCTCAAATCCCCTCAGCCAGGTATGAGCAGTGATGACATCATTGAACAAGCAGTACTGCTCAAAGAGGCGGCCTCTGTGAGCTTATTCAACGATGCACTGACTGATCCCATCAATGTGCTTGCCGACATGTCCAATGGCACATTAGCCCGGGTCGGTGCTGTCAGTCAGTCCGCAGAGTTGGCTGCTAATAATGGTCAGCAAACAGTGGGTAACCAATTGGTTGGCAACGCCAATTATGGTGAGTGGCAGACCAGCTCCAATGGCACCAGCTTTTGGATGTGGTATGGCATGTACAGAATGCTTGGTGATTTGGTGGGAGACGTGGAATATAGCAGTTGGAGTAAGCGTCGAAAATATAGCTACTACAGCGATTATGGCCGAAAACGATACACCAGTTATCAGGGCTACAAGCGCCAGAATACCGTTGAGCAGCGTACCCGGCAGTCTTATCAGCGCCAGGGTAAGCAGTTCACTAGCCCCTATGCAAAAAGAAAGCCGGGCGCTTCTGGTCTCAGTCGTGCCAGTCACACCCCCTCATCAGTATCGCGAAGCAGCTACTCGAGAGCAAAATCGGGATCAGGCTCAATTCGCAATAGTTCAAACCGGACCTCTCGCGGCGTTAGCCGGGGCAAGTAGTGCATCAGATAGCGGAGTTAATACATGTATCAATTTAACGGATTAACTGCCTGGACATTTCAGGCACTTCTCATCGATATGGCGGTGATCATTGCCCTGTTTGTGAGCTTAAAATATATCAAGGGGTGGGTGTCAAACCTGCACGCCAATGACGAAATTACTGAGCGGGACAACTTTGCTTTTGGTCTAAGCTTTGCCGGTGGTTTGACCGGGCTTGCCATTGTACTGACGGGGATAACCAGCGGTGCTTTCGCAAGTACACTGACTCAGGAAGCCCTGCAAATGGCAGGCTATGGCGCCGTGGGGATTGTGTTGATCAAACTGGGGCACTTTTTTCAGGACAAAGTGGCGCTGCGCAAGGTGGATTTACACAGTGAAATTCTTAAAGGCAACATCACATCGGCTTTGATTGACTTTGGCCATGTGGTCAGCGTTGCCATTGTTATCCGCTCAGCACTGCTGTGGGTACTGACGGAAGGCTGGTATGGGTTACCTATCGTGGTTGCTGCCTTTGTTATAGGCAACGTGTGCATGCTGCTGGTAAGCCAATACCGGGTACAATTGTTCAAACGTACCAATCGCAATGGTGACTGTTTGCAACAGGCCATTGTGGACAACAATGTGGCGGTCGGTATTCGCTATGCCGGGTTTCTTATTGGTGCAGCATTGGCATTGACTGCCGCGTCTGGCCTGGCACCGTATGTGGCCGACAATATGATCAGTAGCCTGACGTACTGGAGTATTGCCGCGCTGGGTAGTATCGTTTTGTTCGCACTGTTACATCTGGTGATGATCAAGATTATTCTGGCCGGTACTGATATTTCTGATGAAGTGAATCGTCAGAAGAATATTGGTGTGGCAACCATTTCTGCAGCGGTGTCCTTTGCGGTCGGTGTTACCATGGCAACCTTGCTGGGTGCGTAATTCTTGAGCGTATCTGTACCCCCTAATCAACCTAAAGTGACCGGCAGCATGTCGCTGTTTGGTCACGATGTTTTACTGATCGGTGTGATGGCCATTTTAGCTGGCTGTGGCCTGATCTATGAATATTTACTCTCTCACTATGCCGGTAGGGTGCTTGGCTCAGTCGAAAGCGCCATTTATGCCATGATAGGCACTATGATAGTGGCAATGGGAATTGGCGCTTTTTTAGCACGCTGGTTTAAAGACCCATTCACAGCATTTGCCTGGCTGGAAAGTCTGATTGCCTTACTGGGGATGAGCAGCATTTTGATCATCGCCAGCATTATCGCATTGACCTACACTTTACCGCACACTCTCTCCAGTCTCTACAACCTGCCACCCGATAGTTTGCTTGAGGGTAGGCCGCTCCAGCAGTTACAAGAGTTTGCCCGCTTTTTGCCGTATGTATTTGGCTTAATTCTGGGGATACTGATCGGTATGGAAATTCCCTTGATCGCCCGTATTCGTCAGCAGGTCTATGGCCGCTTTTTAGAAAATAATGCCGGCACTATTTATGGGGCAGACTATATTGGTGCGGGAGTCGGCGCCGCGATTTGGGTCATGATCATGCTGGCGCTGCCCATTATGCAGGCCGCTGCCTGGACAGCGTTGTTTAACATTGTTGCGGGGCTGATTTTTTTGTGGCGTTATCATCCGTATGTACGCTTTGCCAGGCTCTTGCTGATGTGTCATATCCTGTTGCTGGGCGTGTTTACCGTGATACTACTCTTTGGCACTGCATGGATGAAAGACCTCAGCAATGTGCTATACAAAGACAAAGTGATTTACTCCGAGTCGACCAAATATCAGCATGTGGTGATCACAGAGCGCCTCAGTCGTACACAGGCGACTCCTATCAATGATTTATTCTTAAATGGGCGCTTACAGTTTTCATCAGTAGACGAGCAAATCTATCACACTATGCTAGTGTACCCGGCTATGCTGGCGTCCAATCGCCATGATAAAGTGCTGATCATTGGTGGTGGCGATGGCCTGGCATTGCGTGATGTGCTTAAGTGGCCGGTACAAAGCGCGACGTTGATTGATCTGGATGCTCAGCTGCTGTCGTTATTTGGTTTGCAGGGTCAAGTCTTTGAGGCAAGACCAGAGATAACGTCCAAACTGATGCGGCTCAATCAGGATGCGCTTAATTCCCCCAGAGCAGACGTGATTGTGGCAGACGCTTTTTTAGAAGTCGAAAGTATGCTCGACCGCGGTGAGCAATTCGATACGATTATTATTGATCTGCCAGACCCTAATCATCCGGATCTGAATAAACTTTACAGTGATTATTTTTATAATCATGTTCGTCAATTGCTGGCACCCGATGGGGCATTAGCTATTCAGTCGACATCACCTTACCATGCCAAAAGTGCCTTTATCAGTATCGCAAAAACGGTAAAACAGGCCGGGTTCGAGCATGTAGAGCAGTATCAGCAGAATATTCCTTCGTTTGGGCAATGGGGATGGACAATCGCAACGCGTACCGGTCAGCCTGCCAGTGCAAGAATTGCATCAGCCGAGTACCTGCCGGTTGCCAGTAACTGGGTGAGCAAAAAATATTTACTGTCCTCTTTCACGTTTCCTAAACGTTTCTTTGATAAGAATAAAGATATTGAAGTCAATCGCTTAGGTTCTGGCGTTCTGTACGACTATTATCGCCAGGCATGGCAAACGGAAGATGAGTTGTATAAAAATTAACGCAATAGTGTTGACATATTATGTCGCACATGCAAATCTTAACTCAGACATAATATGTCAAAACGAAAAGGTAAAAAAAGATGGAATTAAATGAACTATCAATCAAATTGGCATCGTTTGAAACGGAAGGTGCTAACTTCGAGTCCTTTCTGATCAGCAATGAGGGTGAGCAAGATGTATTGCAAGTGATTGTTGAGGGAAATGACGAATTACCGATTTTTGTGACTCAAACTGAAGAACAGCTGGTGTGTATTAGCTACCTGTTTAATGAAAACGAAGTCAAGCCTGAGTTATTAAACGAGTTAAATGAAGCTTTGCTAAAACTCAATGTACCTATCCCTTTGAGTGCGTTTGCTAAGATTGATGAACAGTACGCTATTTTTGGCGCGCTGGCTGTTTCCTCCTCCATCGATGAGATAACGCACGAACTGGTCACACTGGCAGACAATGCCATCGAAGCACTTGACGCCGTGACTGTGTATTTAAAAGATTAATAGTGGAGTAGTGAGATGAGTATTTTAAAGAAATTATTTACAGCTGTACGTGGCGGCGCCCGTGAAGTGGGTGAGTCGATTGTCGATGCTAATGGCATTCGTATCTTTGAGCAGGAAATTGCCGACGCCAAAAATGCCCTGGCGAAAGCCAAAAAAGCCTGACCGAAGTGATGGCGAAAGAGATGCAGACTAAGCGCAAACTGGCTGCCCTGGAAGAGAGCATTGCCGAGCACGAAGACTACGCAGGCCAGGCGTTACAGCAGGGTAACGAAGCGCTGGCAGTCGAAATTGCCGAAAAAATTGGTGAATTTGAGACAGAGAAAGAAGAGCATCAGCAAGTGCTGGATGGTTTTACTAAGCATGTGATTCTGCTTAAGCAGCAAGTTAAGGATGCAGAAAAGTCGATCAAAGAAAATCAGCGTCAATTAACTATGGTTAAAACCACCGAGAGCGTACAAAAAGCGACAATGGCGGTAAACAGTACGCTAAACACCAATGAGTCTTCTATGGTGAATGCACGTCAGTCTCTGGAGCGTATTAAGCAACGGCAGCTGGACAGACAAGATCAACTGGCCGCGGCCAAAGAGCTGGAAGCCGCTGAAACAGGCGCGGATCTTAAAGCAAAAATGGCAGAAGCAGGTATTGGTGCCACACAAAAGAGCAATGATATTCTGGATCGCATTAAGGCAAAACAAGCCAAATAATATGGCTTGAATGATAAAAGGAGGCCTGGCCTCCTTTTTTGCTTTTATTATTTTCTTAAAGGTGAGTTATGTTTGGTTTTTTCAAATCTAAGAAAACCCCTGAGCGCCAGCTTAATCATGCCCGCGACTTGCGTGTGGGGGACATGTTGACAGTGATAGATTCCTTTGCCTACCCCGATTGGCTTAAAGGTCAGACGCTCAAAGTTACAGCGGTACAGACCTATCAATACCAGCACAGTGCTGAGTATGAGTTTGTGCTTGAGTCAGAATCAGGCAAAGTGGTCTTTTTACAGATAGACCAAGATGACGGCAAAGAGTTTGCTAACTTTGCGGTGAAGATCCAGCGCAGTGATGTGGACGCGATATTCACACTCGACGAATTTGCGCGGATTTTTGATGAAGAATCCCTGACAGAAATTGAAACACAGACCAGGCCGGCAGCCTTTGAGCGTTTTCTGGGACAAAACTACCAGCAAAGCGAGGCGCCTTATGTGGCGTATTATTACGAGCAGGATTATCGGGGGCACATTGCCACGTTACCAGGATGAAAGCGGTGAAATCTGTGAAGTGATTGAACTGGTATCTCCCGATGAAAAGCACAGTATCAATATTGAAATTTGGGATGGCGGTGAGACAGACGTATCTCTGGTTTTAACCCGACCGCTTAGCGACATTGTTGATCTGTTTCCCGGGGCCTGATAGTGACTGATAAACAAGCTAAATGGCAACGTCAGGAACGGGCGTTGCGTGCCACCCAGATGGCGTTTGATTTAACCACTGAGGTTCAGAAAAGCCTTAAAAAGCAGGCTATTGACGAAGAACTCACGCCGTCGGATATGATTCGGAAAATCCTCGATTTAGAGGTCAAATCCAAAAAGACCCGGCAGCGGTTATCGTTTAACCTCACCGATGAAGAAATTGCCTTACTGGCACAACGTTTTGGTGTGGACCCGACCGACAAGCGCGCAGTGAAGCAGCAGGTTGCCAGTTTACTGATCAATCGCTATACCGAGTCGCAGGGGTAGCTCTGTGCTCACCCTGCTTCTTACTTCATCAGTTTGTGATGTGTTTTCTGGTAATAACGCGTGCAATCACCGGTTTTATCGCAAAATGAGACAAAGCCGATACCGTTGCAAACAAGACCACACCGACAAAGGGCATCGCGGGCCCTGAGGTTAAACTGGCGCCCAGAACATAGCCCAAAATGCACTCCATTCTATAAAGTGGCATAAACAGCGCGGTGATCAACAGCCCCAGTAACATGAATTTGGCCAGCGTATGAAAGCCCAGGCTGAATACGATTGCCTGGCACAAACTGAACAGCAACAACATACCAAACCCCAATTGTACATTGTTCCAGATTTTAAGGCGCGCGGTTTCGTCTTGTGCATGCGCAGTTAGCCTTGCCTGAACATGCATACCAGTTACCAATACCAGTGCAGGCAAGATGAGTAACCCCCACCAGTTTGAAATGCCCGGTAGATCGGCACGCATTAATAAATGATGAGTGACGACTCCTCCGTTGAAGTGTTCCCAAATGAGCTGAGCAGTCTGAAGTAGCAGAACGGCAACGAGAAACATATTTCTCGTCTGACTGAGTGGTTGCGTAATCATACTTTGTTTACCTTATATTGATCGTTCTTGGTTACAGTGCAAGGTATGAAGCAATGGACATTCCATTTTTAAGTGATTGATTATAGTGGTTTTGCTTGGATGTCTATGGTGATTTATGCCAACTGTTGAGTATTTTGATTAAATGATGATGCGTTGGAAAGGTTCAGCAGGCACCGTTTGTTTCGTGATAACCCGGGATATATTAGCCTATTGAACAGGCAGAATATGCGTGACTGAGCTAGAGTTACAGAGCCTGATATCGCGCCTTGTTTGTACCACAGATAGTACTCTGCGATACGGGCGGTAAACCTTACTGGAGTCAGCTGGTAGTAGGGACAGTTTATTATCCCAGGCCACCAGGCTGGCTCTATGTGTTATGCCATTGTGCGCATTTTTAATGTGTACCAGTTAACCACAGTAAACGAGCTGGCAGGGGCGGTGTTTTTTAAGGAGCAAGTCATGACAGAACACCAATCACGCGCACGCTTTTTTCAACAGCATCCCAAAGCCAGAGCACATGCCGCGCTGGACGATGCAACCAATCAGCAACTTAAAGTTACTCCGGGCCCTGTTACCCTGACCAAAAATAAATATCAGGGCAAAAAAGCCGTGATCATCGGAGCGGGTGTATCCGGGCTGACGACGGCCTATGAGTTGTTAGCACAACAGTCGGGCATGGAAGTCACAGTGTTAGAAGCGCAAAGTCGCACAGGAGGCCGCTGTCTGAGCCTGCGTACCGGAGACACGTTAATCGAAGATGTCGACAGCCAGTTATTTAATTCCAAACCAGGCCTGCCTCAGGTGGTCCGTTTTGACAGACCACAAGGCGACGCGGAACCCTATCTGAATGCCGGTCCTGGACGGATCCCTTCAAGCCATAAACGTCTTCTGTCATACCTCAAACAGTTCAGTGTAGATGTGGAAGTTTACGTGATGAACAGTGAGTCAAACCTGGTTCAGATGTCGGATAGTTTTGCGGGTCTACCGCTGGTATACCGACGCCTTGACCATAATACGCGTGGCTGGCTGGCACAAATGGTATTTGAAAACGCAGAGCAGTTGATTAAAACCACTGAGTGTGGTGTCGGTGCGCAGGATGTTCAGCGCCGCGCCGAGCAACTCAGGGAGCTTATGATCAGCTTTGGAGAGCTAGTTCCGAGCGGGCCGAATATGGGCAAGTATGTGGTCACTGCTGGTCAGGATGGCATGGAGAATGGCCGCTCCCGGGCAGGCTATACTGAACTTCCTGGTGTGGATGCCGGCACGATAGCTGAGCCTTTGAGTTTTGATAGCTTACTGGGCTCAGAATTTTGGGACAAGACGCGTTTTTATCAGCCCGTTGATTTTCTCTGGCAGGCGACTTTGTTTCAGCCGGTAGGGGGCATGGATCAGGTTCAGCATGCATTTGCACAACAGGTCGCTGCACTGGGTGGCACCATATTACTTAATAGTCCGGTCAAGCGTATTGACTGGGACGCATCACGTCAGCAGTTTGCAATCTCTATTGCTAAAATCGGCACCCAAGATGTTGATGTTGTGTATGCTGACTATTGCTTTAGCAATATGGCGATCCCTTTCTTAAAAGAAATATTGTCAGAAGAGCTTCAGGATCCAAACAGTAAACTGGGCCTCAATGAAGAATTTAAGTCGGCGCTGCAGGCGGTATATCAGTCGCAGTTTATCGATGATCAAGGTGGTTACCAGGCTAAGTTCCTGGCTTGTACAACCAAAGTGGGCTGGCAGGCAGACCGTTACTTGTGGCAGGGTAGCCAGGTCCAGGAAGTCCATGATGATAGTGCTGATATAGATATTCTGAGTGTACCAGACTCTGAAATTGGTGTGGTTCCCATTTTCGGCGGTATTTCCTGGACAGATAATGATATTACCCAGATCTGGTATCCTTCTACGGCTTATCATGATCAAAAAGGCGTGCTCACAGGGGCTTATAATTTTTCTGAAATCGCTTATGAGTGGGGCAAGTTACCGGTACAAGCCCGCCTGGATAAAGCACGTGAAGGCGCTAAGTTATTTGGTCATGCATTTGGTGATGGTTTGGAGCATGGTCTGGCGATTGCCTGGCAAAACATGCCTTATATCAAAGGGGGCTGGGCTCAGTGGCATGTCGTTGGCGATCAAGCTGTGCATCACTTTAACGTGTTGACACAGGGGAGTTCAGTGACGACCACTGATGGTGCACAAACTAAGCCAAACTTCTTTATCGTTGGTGACCAGCTGTCGTCATTACCAGGCTGGCAAGAAGGGGCTATCGCGGCTGCACTGAATGCGTTGAACCGCATGGAGCGTCCTGATTTGGCCATTCCTCACTTGGCGTGTCTGCCGGATACACGTCTTATGGTTGAAGGCGTTTAGTTGTTTTAATGCAGAAGTGGCGCAACAGATGCCACTTCTGGATCTATGCATTGTCAGAACGTCTTATGGATAAATGGTGTCTTTTTGGGGAAGTATGGCTGCACCCGAGCAAAAGGCTGCTATTTTTATAGAAGACTTTGAATACCAACGTGAACACATCAATTAACACGTTAGATCAGACTGTTGCATTGAACTGATGTATTAAATGCATTTTGAATATCAAATGGAGATTTGACGATGCGTCATACCATCTTATGGTTTTTTCTGGCCCTGTTTGTGACAGGCTGTGCCAGTACCCAACAAACAACCCAATCGGGGTTTCTCCCTGATTATCAGCGTTTAGCACCCTCAGAGACTTATCCTGATACAGCTCTGTATGTAGCAGACGTACTTAAATCAGGTGCGCTGGAGAAGGTGCGTACTATTTACCTGCCTCACTTTGAGATTTGGCTGCAATTTGATGAACAAAGAAAAATGGCACTGAGTCCAAAACATTTGGCGAAATTAAGTGTCTATATGCAAAGCCAATTGCAGAAAAAACTGTCACCCTATTATCGGGTTGTGCTTGAGCAACCGCAGAACCGTAATTCTGACGTACTGACAATTCGCGGTGCGTTTACTCAAATTGAGTTCTCAGAAACAGCAATGGAAGTGCGCGACTTTATTCCTATCCGTCTGGTTTATAGTGCGGGTAAAAGCGCCTATCTGATGGCAACGGAGCAATCAGAAGTTGTGACCTCAGTGTCTCTGGAAAGCATGTTTTACTTAGGCGAAAGCACAGAGCCTGTGTTGATGATGTCTGCTCATAAAGAAGTGGAATCAGTGCTCAAGCAAAATGGCGAAGAAAATACACAAGCTGTTAAAGCGGTACTCGACATCTGGATAGATAACTTCGTAACAGCAATTAGTAAATCAAAAATGATATAGCGGTGATCACCTATGATAAGAAAGCACACCTTCCTTTTAGTCGTTGCCATGACGACTTATCTGTCCGCGTGTTCTGAACAACAGACTACGGTTGACAAAGCGCCACAATTGCGGCCAGTTAGAACCATCGAGCTCAGTGTTAATAATTTCGGACCGCTACAGGAATTCCCGGCAGTGGTAGATGCGGCCAGTACGGCTGACTTATCGTTTAAAGTGTCTGGGGAGCTTACCCACCTGAATGTGAAACAAGGTCAGGAAGTCACCAAGGGAGATGTGATAGCGAAACTGGACGACACTGATTACAAACTGGCAGTGGAAGAAGCGCAGGCGTCATTTGAAAAAGCAGAAGCTGATTTTGAACGTGGTAAGCAGTTGATAGTAACAGGTACTATCAGCCAGTCTGACTATGACTTGCTGAAATCTCAGTTTGCCAGTGCCAAAACCAAGTTGGCCAATGCCAGAAATAACCTTGACTACACACAGCTGAAGGCGTCTTTTTCGGGGATCGTGGCACGTACCCATGTGGAGCAATTTGAGGAAGTGCAGGCCAAACAAGTTGTGGCCACATTACAGAATATAGAGCACATCAATTTGAAAGTGAATGTGCCGGAAAGCTTGATGATCCATGTCAGTAAAGACACGCCAAAACAGGTGTTTGCGGAGTTTGCAGCGATTGAGGGGAAGCGCTTTGAACTGGAGTTTGTCGAGGTGAGTACGCAAGCTGATGAGGTGACGAAAACCTATGAAGTTACTCTGGGGATGCTCCCCCCTCCCGGATATAATATTTTGCCGGGTATGACGGCAAAGGTGATGGCTAGCGCGCCAAGTGAAGCTCGGTCTCGCCTGTATTTGCCCTTATCCACAGTGTTGAAAGATGAACAAGGGCATTATGTCTGGACCGTATCATCGCTTGGAGAAGGAACGGGAAAAATAAGTAAAACGCCTGTACAGATCGGCGAAGTATCTTCGCTGGGCTTTCCGGTTATCTCCGGCGTCACCGCGGGCGTTCATGTGGTTACTGCAGGCATGAGCAAAGTGACGGATCAGCAAGTTGTGAAATTCCAGGGAGGTCGTGAGTGAACATTACCCGTTTAGCGTTAGAAAACAATCGCACAACGTGGGTTTTGATTTTTGCCTTGGTCTTCTTTGGTATTGTGGCATTTAACAAAATGCCCAAAGATTATGACCCCGGATTCATCATCAGAACAGCCCAGGTTGTTACTTACTTTCCCGGCGCCAGCCCGCAGCGAGTCGAAGAGCTGGTTACCGATAAAATTGAAAAGGTTGTGCAACAAATTCCAGAACTGGATTTTGTTAAAAGTACCTCGAAAACGGGTGTCTCAATTGTCAGCGTAAATATCAAAGAAAGCTACAAGGAAATGCGGCCAATCTGGGATAATCTGCGTCGTAAGATTGAAACCGTCGAAAGCGATCTCCCCAGTGATGCGCAAAAACCCATAGTGAATGACGAGTTTGGCGATGTGTTTGGGGTTGTTATAGGGCTGACCGCCGAGGGGTATTCCTATCGGGAAATGGAGGAAGTAGCTGAACAGGTCAGAGATGAACTATTACGACTCCCAGAAGCGGCCAAAGTCGATATTTTTGGTGCTCAGGAGCAGCGCGTCTTTATTGAATTCGAAAACGCCAAACTGGCATCGCTGGGGATCTCGCCTGGGCAACTGAAAGATCAATTGGCAGCTCGTAATATTGTGAATCCGGGCGGTTCAATCTTTATTGATGATGAAACACTGGCACTGGAGCCCAGTGGTAATTTTGAGTCGGTAGAGGACATAGCCGGTACCATTATAAATATTGCCGGCTCTGAGCAGGTCATTTTGCTCAGTGATATCGCAAGAGTGTACCGAGATTATGTCGATCCGGCCAAAGTGAAGGTACGGGTCGCCGACAGGCAAGGCATGACCATTGCTATTTCTATGCGCCATGGTGGTAATAATTTGCTACTGGGTGAACAAGTGCTCAACGCAATCCATTATTTGGAGTCAGTGTACCCGATAGGTGTCGACTTCGAGCTACTGTCTTTTTTACCGCGAGAAGTTGAGCAGAAAGTCGATGACTTTGTATCAAACCTAATTCAGGCTGTACTGGTGGTCACGGTCGTGATGTTATTCAGCTTAGGGTTGAGAACGGGTTTGATTGTGGCCAGCCTGATCCCGATGAGTATGGTTTTCGGCATACTCGCCATGTCGTTTTTTGATATCAGCATAGATCAAATTTCTCTGGCGGCACTGATCATTGCATTAGGAATGCTGGTGGATAACGGCATTGTGATGTCAGAAAGTATTATGGTACAGATGGAGCGGGGCAAGTCTGCCGTCGATGCCGCAGTTGACTCGGCTGAAGAGTTGAAAATCCCGTTGCTGGTCTCTTCGTTGACAACAGGGGCAGCATTTTTACCTATTTTTCTGGCGGAATCGGCCACAGGTGAGTACACCGCGTCGTTGTTTAAAGTGGTCACCATCACGCTACTGTGTTCCTGGTTACTGGCAATGACCATGATCCCGATGCTTTGTGTACTGTTTACCCGAGTAAAATCAGAGGCAGCCAATTATGACAGCGGGGTGTACTTAACCTATAAGAAAATCCTGATGGGACTGATTAAGTATCGCTGGATGACAGTGGGTGGATGTGTGCTGATGTTTTTCATTGCATTACAGGGTCTGCAGCTGGTACCTAAACTATTTTTCCCACCGTCTGACCGGGATTATTTTAAGGTTGAACTGGAGCTGCCGATCGGTACGCGGCTAAGCGCAACGGAAGCCGTGGTCAAAGACATGGAAGCGTTCTTACTTCGCGATCTCAAAGTGAATGAGAGCCGTGAAAAAGGGGTTACCAATTGGGTCAGTTACGTGGGAAATGGCGGACCGAGGTTTTTGTTAACGCATACGCCCGAGCCAACCAGCTCGAATTATGCTTTGATGATAGTCTCAACGACTTCTTATCGTCATATCGACGAACTTATGGCGAAGATAGAGGCTTATGCCCTGCAACGACACCCTGACTTGCTTATCAAACAGCGTAAAATTGAAAACGGCTCACCCATAGAAAACCCGGTTGAAGTGAGGCTGTCTGGTAATGACATTCATGTCCTGACCGGGTTGGTGAATGAGCTGAAAACGCAGATGCGTAACACTGAGGGGTTAAAGGCTGTGAGCGATGACTGGGGATTACCCATTAAAAAGCTGCAGATTAAAATCAATCAGACTCGTGCCCGGCGTGCCGGTGTATCCAGTAAGGATATTGCCAGTTCATTGCAAACCGGGCTCAGTGGGCTGGAGTTAACGCGATATCGCGAGGGAGATGAGCTTATTCCGGTGACACTGCGTTCTGTGGCTGCTGACAGACAGGACATTGGCAAACTTGAAGCCATGGTCGTTTACTCTCAGGCATCGGGTAAGTCGGTACCACTTAAGCAGGTTGCGGATATCGAAGTAGTATGGGAAAACGCACAAATCCTCAGACGTGACCGCCTCAAGTCTGTGACTGTGGGCGCTCAGCTGGACGGTATCACCGCAGACGAGGGCTTTTCTAAGTTGATCCCCTGGTTGAATGAGCAGCAAAAAACCTGGCCATTTGGCTATAGCTATGAACTGGGGGGGAAGCAGAGTCATCAGGTAAGGCAAACCAGTCCATTGCAGAGAAAATGCCCATTGCAGTATTTATCATAGTTATCCTTCTGGTTGGTCAGTTTAATTCGTTACGTAAATCGGCCATAGTATTGACGACCGTACCGCTTGGCTTTATCGGCGTCGTTGCCGGGTTACTGGCGGGGCAATCCTTCTTCGGCTTTATGACTTTGCTAGGGATCATTTCTTTGGCAGGGATAGTGATCAACAATGCGATTGTATTGCTGGAGCGAATTAAGTACGAGCTAGATCAGGGTGGTGAACCGGTACTGGCCATTATTCAGGCTGCGCAGCAGCGGATGCGGCCAATCTTGCTTACCACTGCAACCACTGTGCTGGGATTAGTACCTCTGTATCTTGGAGGCGGTGAAATGTGGGAGCCGATGGCGCTGGCGATTATGGGAGGCCTGCTGTTTTCAACTATACTGACATTAGGTGTGGTGCCTGTCTTATATGCGCTTTTGTACCGTATTTCGCTGAAGGCATAGCATAGGACTCAGATACCAATCTGCTAAAGTCAGTGGATTGGTATCAATTTGTCGTCAAATGTTACCTTTCATTGCGCGTTCAGCAAAAAATGCAGATTATAAAATGGTGAATGCGGCTTGGTGTAAAAGCGACCGCAGATGGGTTCGCAATCATGAGGAGAAGACCATGAAATATCTATATGCAATCACGCTGGTTTGCCTGAGTCCTCTGACTACGCTGGCTGGTGAAACAAATGTCACCTGGCGTGATTTTAAAGAGTATCGTGATGTGGTGCCTGCCAATGAGAGCAAAGCGGGTTATCATAAGCGGATCGTCTCTCAGTTTGAGAAACACCTTAGCAAGTTGATGACTGACGCGCCGCAAGGTTATCAGCTTGACATCACTTTTGATGATATTGACTTAGCGGGCGATGTACGCTTTAACATGCATGATATTCGCATTGTAAAGCCGATTTTCTTTCCACGCCTGAAAATCAGTTACACGCTGACCGATAGCAGCGGTGCCGTTGTGGCGCAGGCTGAGGAAAAGGTGCTTAAAGATCTGTCGTTTATGGATCGGGTACGAACTGGACGAGATAGTGAGTTTTACTATGACAAACGGCTGCTCAGTACCTGGTATAAAGAGGAAATTGCAGACAAGTTAAAGGGATAATTGTGAGTCACGGATTAAAGGTTTTTTGCCGGGTTAGCAGACCCGGCGGTGTTTGATAGCGTGTACTACTTAAATGTAGCCAGTAACTGAATTAGCTGTTGGAGTTTAAAAACCGCTTTTTTAAGTTGTGCTTCGTCCAGTTGTTCGGCCTTACTCAGTGCGTCAACATCGGCAGCAACGTCAAGTACGTAGGGCTTGAAACGTTTGGCTGCAAAGTCAAACCCTGCATCTTCAGAAAATAACGCCTGGAATTTTCCGTGACCTTGCTGTTGTAGCTCGTCTAATTTTTTATCGGCATCAAGCGCTTGACGGTAAACGAGTTTTAAGTTTTCATTCAGCTTTTCGATAACGGCTTGCATATTTTTCCTAAAGACTTACGGGAATTGGCCGATATTGTACTTGGATCCATCAATCTTGTCAGGTATAAGCTTATGAATATATCCGGAAGTAACCTACCTGCTATGTCTGGGACGGGGCAAAGCGGCGAAGTAATGAGCGCGCAGCTAGCCAAAAAACAGCAAAAAGCAGATGGACAAGCCGCCCTGGCCTTAATTGAATCTGCTGGGAATTCAGCTCCAGCAAAATCAACCACGGCCACCATGGGCAATAATATCAACGTCTACGTCTAGGCATTGATATGCTGTGCCTAACCTGAATTCGCAAGCCTTTGCTTGTGTGTGGTATCAGGCCGGGCTCAGTCCCAAATCAATCGGCGTCTTACTAGGTTGGCCGCCGATTTCTCTTACCAGTTTGGGGACCAAAAAGCCGGGCAAGGCATCCAATAATCCATGCATCAGCGTAATGGCTTCATGTTCTGTGACGTCAAAGTGACTCGCTCCTTCTACTTTATCCAGCAAGTGCAGGTAGTAGGGTATAACGTCTGCGTCAAACAAGGCTTCACTCAGCGCTTGTTGAGCAGCCAGGCTATCATTAATACCTTTGAGCAATACCGCCTGATTTAGCAGCGTAGCACCGGCACGTTTGAGCTTTTGCATTGCCGCTGAAAAGTGTATATCAATTTCATTGGCATGATTTATATGGTTTACCAGAATGGGCTTCAGGCGACTATTACTCAGTATATCGCATAAGCTGTCTGTGACTCTGGCCGGGATCACCACAGGCAAGCGTGTGTGTATTCTAAGGCGTCTGAGGTGTGGGATAGCTTCGAGATGCTCAATTAGCCAGGCAAGCATGTCATCTTTGGCCATCAGCGGATCACCGCCACTTAAAATGACCTCGTTAATCTCGGGATGTGCCTTCAGGTAGTCGAAAACGGTGTGCAAAGTGCGCTTATTGAGTTGATTTTCCTGATAAGGAAAGTGTCGACGAAAACAATATCGGCAGTTAACGGCACAGCCAGTTTTCAGCATTAACAACACTCTGGAGCGGTATTTATGTAGCAATCCTGGCAGTGCAGCCTGTTGTTCGTCGAGAGGATCTTTGCTAAATCCGCTTTTAGCTAAGAATTCCTGGTGCTGAGGAAGCACCTGCAGCAACAGTGGATCCTGAGCATCCCCATAGCGCATTTTTGCAATGAATGGACGTGGAACTCTAAGTGGAAACAAACGCTTAGCGGCCAAATCCTGTTCGCTAAAATGGCCCTCCAGACCGACCAGTCTGAGTAGTTCATCGGCATCGGTGACGACATTCGCCAATTCTTTTTGCCAGTTAGTATGCAAATTTACTTCATTTATTTGTATCATTAGCGGGTTTATTACTCGAAATACAAAGATTAGAGGATACGATGGCGAATTATAGCACCAACGAATTCAAGGGCGGCCTAAAAATTATGATCGATGGAGAGCCTTGCTCCATCCTGGAAAATGAAGTGGTCAAGCCCGGTAAGGGCCAGGCGTTTAACCGCGTTAAGATCCGTAAGCTGATCTCAGGTAAAGTTTTAGAGAAAACTTTTAAGTCTGGCGAATCGGTTGAAGGTGCGGACGTCATGGACACAGATCTGGCTTATCTGTATACAGATGGCGAGTTCTGGCACTTTATGAACAATGAAACCTTTGAGCAGATCGCTGCCGATGAAAAAGCATTGGGTGACAGCGTGAAGTGGCTGGTTGAAAACGATGTATGTACCATCACACTGTGGAATGGCAGCCCAATTGCAGTGACACCACCTAACTTCGTAGAGCTGGAGATCACTGAAACAGATCCTGGCCTGAAAGGAGACACTGCGGGTACAGGCGGTAAACCTGCGACTTTGAGCACAGGAGCAGTTGTACGTGTTCCTCTTTTCGTACAGATTGGCGAAGTGATCAAAGTAGATACGCGCAGCGGTGAATACGTCAGCCGGGTTAAGTAAGCCAACCCGCTTTATTATCAGTTTGCCCAAGCGTAGGTGAACTGCTAAAGCACATAGTTAAACGGATCCCGGCAGTAGCCGGGATTTTTTTGTCTGGAGCCATTATGAGTCATTCAAAATCAGACACAGCATCTGAGTGCCTATGGGCACCCAGTGCCAGCATAGATACCTTACGGCAACGCGCCGCGATCCTCGCAAAAATCCGAACGTTCTTTGCTGAGCGTGATGTGTTAGAAGTGGAAACACCAAGCCTGGCGCAGGCATCAGTTACAGATGTCCACCTGGCGACTTTTTCAACCACGTTTGTTGGACCGGGTCATGCGGCGGGTACGCCTTTGTATCTGCAAACATCGCCAGAATTTGCCATGAAGCGCTTACTGGCTGCAGGCAGTGGCGCGATTTACCAGATTGGCAAAGCCTTTCGCAATGAAGAGTCAGGTCGCCACCACAACCCTGAATTTACTATGCTGGAGTGGTACCGCCCCGGATTTGATGAATTTGCGCTTATGGCGGAAGTGAACGACTTAATGCAGGTAATTCTGGGCTGCCCTGAAGCCGAGTCACTGAGCTATCAGCAGGCCTTTATCACTCATCTGGGCCTGGATCCGCTGAGCGCTTCGATGGATGAATTAAGACAGTTGGCATCGCTGCGCGGCCATGGCCACATTGCAGCGCAGGAGCAACATC
This sequence comes from Pseudoalteromonas sp. R3, assembly GCF_004014715.1. Taxonomy (NCBI): domain Bacteria; kingdom Pseudomonadati; phylum Pseudomonadota; class Gammaproteobacteria; order Alteromonadales; family Pseudoalteromonadaceae; genus Pseudoalteromonas; species Pseudoalteromonas sp. R3. The sequence goes on along the minus strand of NZ_CP034835.1, from coordinate 4,067,037 downwards.
GCGATACGCTACTGCAATTGCTGTTCTGTATGGAAATTGAACCGTTAATTGGCCAGCAGGCACCGTGTTTTGTCTATCACTTTCCGGCCTCTCAGGCTGCACTGGCTCAGCTCAACGCCGACGACCCGAGAGTCGCGGGTCGGTTTGAGTTGTACTATCGTGGTATGGAGTTGGCCAATGGTTTTAATGAGCTGACGGATGCGCTTGAGCAGGGTGCCCGGTTTGATGAGGACAACGCACTGCGCACAGCAATGGGGCTGGCACCGGTGGCCAAAGACACGCGCTTTTTGTCGGCACTAGCACAAGGTTTGCCTGCTTGTGCCGGGGTCGCGTTGGGCGTCGATCGCCTGGTCATGCTGGCGACTGGTAAAACCCAGCTCAAAGAGGTTATTGCGTTTGATGTTGACAGAGCATAAGCCAGACTAAGCTGGAAGGGCCTTTGCAGGCCCTACACAAAACGCTTAAGCTCTTGTTGCGTCTTGGTTGAGCGTTGCTGTGCGTCCTGGCAGTCCGCCAGGGCCGCATCTATCTGCGCTTTGGCCGACTGCCCTAACTCTACAATTCGTTGTACGGAGCCATGGGTATGTTGCTGCGTCGACTCCAGCTGATGCACAGCACTGACAATCTCTTCAAGTTGTGATTGATTACGCTCAAAGTCCTCTGACATATCGGCAAAACCCTGTGAGGTGGTGCGAATGGCTTGCTCGGCGGAACTGGAGTGATCTATCAGCTGTTCTGACTCCTGATGGGTTTCACCCACCAAGACGTCCATCTGGTTGATAAAATCACTGATCTGACGGGTGGCATCGTTAACTTTGACTGACAGGTTGCGCACTTCATCGGCCACTACGGCAAAACCGCGACCCGCTTCTCCAGCCCGTGCAGCTTCAATGGCGGCATTGAGCGCTAACAAGTTGGTCTGATCGGAAAACTCTTCGACCATTTTCAAAATACTGCGAATGTTCTCACTGTTTTCTTTTAATCCGGCAACGGTGGATGAAAAGCTGCCCAGCAGATGGGTAATTTGCTGAACCTCTTTAACCAGGGTACTCAACGATTGTGAAGAGCCACGCACAAAATGCAGACTTTCTGTATTGGCCTGATAAACCTGATCGGTGTTGTGCACTATGCTTTGCAGGCTATGCGTAACCTGATCGCTGGCAGCGATAATGGTGTCACCTTGATCTATCTGCTGGCCACCCAGTAAGGCGGTTTGCTTCATAGAGTCGGTAACCTGCTGATTGCTGCGGTTCGCTGCCTCTGCACTTTGATAGGTGGCAGCCAGCAACTCACTCAGGTGTTGCGTAAAGGTATTGTATTGCTCACTGAGGTCGCGAAATTCGTCGTAGGTAAACTGGGGCAGCCTGGCGTCCAGATCGCCGTCCTGACGGTTGATTTGCTCCAGTGTATCCCGCATGGCCTGTACGGGGCGTACAATGAGGTAGCGCATATAAAAAAAGGTAAAGATAAATGCACCGACTGAAATAAGCGCAAGCAGCCAGAATACTCCGGTAGATCCGCCGTGCTCTGTGAGCTCACCGTGTAGCCATAGCAAGGTGATGATTTGAAAACTAATAAAAACCCCAGATTGCCAAAAATCTTACGGGTGAGGGTGAAGAACAAAGATTCTTCGATCAAATTATATATGCGCATGTATAAACTCATATTTGGCTCTTCACTGTGCCTTTTAGCATACAGTATAGAGTAAACCCGGCAGGTGCAACTGTTTACAGGTTAAGCAATTTATTTTAGTCAGCGGCATAATCCGGTGAGTTGTCTGCCCTTTCAATTTGCCTGAGACGAATGGTTAAGCCGCTGCTGAATGACCATTTTGGCGTAACATGGATAATTACTGAATATGCCGTCTACACCATAATCTAACATTAATTCAATGTCTTTGGCTTTATCGACGGTGTAAGCCAGAACTTTAAGGCCACGCTGCTTAGCATCCTGAACAAACTCATGATTAATGAAGTTTTTATCCATATGGATGCTTTGTGCATGAAGTTGCTGAGCAAATTGGGCATAAGTAAGCGGAATTGACGCCGTCAGTGCGCCAATCCTGACCCAGGGCAGTTTCTGTTTAAGCCACAATAATTGGTGATGATCAAAAGACGACAGCAATAACTGATCTCTGGTTATCACGCCACGCTGTACATTATCTTCTATGGTTGCCACAAACTTATCCAGACTGAAGGTATGTTTGAGCTCCAGATTTATGGTTGTTTGCTGGCCTATGGTATCCAGCACTTGTTGCAGCGTAGGTACAGGCTCGTTATTACTGAGCTTGAGCTGAGACAGCGCCTCGCGACTGGTTTCATTGACTTTACCCCGTCCATTGGTGGTGCGATCCAGCCAGGTATCGTGAATTATGGCGTAATCATCCAGGCAACTTTGTACATCGAGTTCTACGCCATCGACGCCCACTTCCAGCGCTGCTTTAATAGCGCTGAGCGAGTTCTCCGGATAGTTTCCACTGGCACCTCGGTGTGCAAAAACCTGGGTCATAGCTTATTCCTTGTAATCGACCACGTTTCATAGCAGGCTGCACTGACAACCAGGACGCCCCCTGCCAGGGTGGTTAAAGTTATGGTTTCTGCCAACAGCATATAAGCCAACACCGTTGCGTACAAGGGTTGCAAGCAAGAAATCAGCCCTGCGGTTGTTGCTGATAAGTAACGCAAACTGGACGCAAATAAGGCATGAGGGATTGCCGTAAAGACACAGCCTGCCAGGGCGATTAGCATGAGATTATCGGTGCTTAATTCTGTCGGTGGCACTTCAACAAAAGCACATAACATCAGAGCGGCTATCAGGGTCTGATAAAACATGGTGTGTGGCCCGCCATAGCTGGAAAACAGCTTTTTTTGCAGCAGATTTCTAAGTGCAAATAAGACCCCTGAAGCGATACCGGTGAATATGCCGAGCGTGATTTGGTTTCCGGGATCGCTCGATGGGACAAGCAAATAAATGCCTAACATCACAACGATAGCTGTAAACACATCTTTGCGTTTCAGGCGACTGCGGAAAAACAATGGCTCAAGCAGAACGGTGATCACAGGGTAGGTAAAAAACGCAATTACGCCCACAGCTATCCCTGCCATTTGCATGGCGGCAAAATACGTCACCCAGTGCAATCCGACGCAAATACCCAGCAGCAGCACTATGGCATAATCTTTTGCCGCATTGAGCTTAAATACACTGCCCTTGAAGGCGAGTATGCATGCCAGTGTGACGAAGGCGATGGCGGTGCGGTACACCGTAATATCCAGCGCTGAGAGGGAGATCAACTTAGAGAATAACGCGGTACCACCGAACAGCAGTACAGCCAGATGTAAATTAACTAATGAGGATTGTTCGGGGCGCATAGCGAACTCGGTATGTTTTTCATCAGCTTACCATGGTAAACAGATGTGACTAAAGCACAATGACAAATCACAAGACCTGTGAATATGCAGGCGCTCACACAGTGGAAAAACCGACCCTGCTGATTCTTTTTAAGATGAAAGGATGAGGTGTAATCTCGTGTAATGCCGTGTGGATTAGATTTTGCTTCCAGCCAGCACAAAATTAATACTATACTAGTAGTTCTTTTTGACGATGTTTAATGCGGTATGGGCGATCCTAAACAACTTTTACAGATCCTGGCTTTAACTTCGTGCGTGTGTGCGTTGTTTATGATGGTCAACTGGTTTATTCATCGCCGCCTGCTGGGCACCGCATTATGGGCCGGTTTTTCGCTTTGTACTGCCCTGGGGTGTATTTTTATCGCCTCCTTTTCCCTGCCCGTGACCTGGACTATTTTTATCCCAAACAGCTTGATCTTAATTGGTTTGTATTGTCTGAGCCGGGGCAGTGAAGCGTTTTTTTCTGTGCCGCGCCTGAGCTGGCCCTGGTGGTTACTTGGCGCCATTTTCTTTCCAGGCTACCTGTATTACACCTATATTGATGCCAATTTCATTGCCCGCGTGATACTCAATTATCTTGGCTGGGCGTTAAGTATGCTCTTATGCTTGCGTGCATTATGGCTGGGCCAGCGGCGCCAGTGGCAGAGCTTTTCTCCGGCTCATTGGGCCTTCGCTTTGTCTTGTATGTGTTTGTTTGCGGTCTTTACCGTGCGGGTGCTGATGCTCAATCATTACACTCAGCATGATAGTCTGACGACAAACAATTGGGTGAACCAGTTCTTCTCAGTGTCCGTGATAGTGATGCCTCTGATTTTGTGCTTTTCTCTATGTTTATTGTGCAGTGGGCGACGTGAAAAAGAGCTCCACGAGTTACGCCATCGTGCCGAGCTGGCAGCACAGCATAAAGAACGCTTTCTGACCTTGCTAAGCCATGAACTCAGAACGCCTTTAAATGCCATAGTCGGGCACGCCGAGCTGCTTAAACGTGCGCCTCGAGAGCCAAAACAGCATGCCCAGTTTTGTGATGTGATCATCGCTACTTCCATGTCTATGTCCGATCTGGCCAACCAAATCCTGTTGCAAGCACGTGGTACTGTTCCTAACACCACCATTGAACCGGTCCACCTCGCAAACCACCTGAGTGAGCTTATTACGTTTTTCAGACCTCTTGCAGAGAAAAAACACTTAAAGTTGACACTCACAACGCAGGGAATCGATGCCAACCTGCAAGTGATGCTGGATAAAGACCCTTTTACACTGGTGGTTAAGAATCTGCTCTCTAATGCCATCAAGTATACAGAGCGCGGTGAGGTTGAATTAATCGTTTATGGTTATGCGCTGAGCCAGACACGTCATCAGTTACGCATTGCAGTGAAAGATACGGGTGTCGGGCTGAACCCAGCTCAGCAAAAAAAGGTATTTGAGCCCTTTGTCACCTTTGGTGCTTCGCGAGCAATTGCTGATAGTGCCGGAGTGGGCCTGGCTTTATGTAAACAGCTGCTGGAGAATATGGGGGTTGACCTGGAAGTCGAGAGCGAGCCAAATAAAGGCAGTGAGTTCTTTTTTGAAATGCAGGTCAATTCTGAGCTGACAGAGCAGCTTGATGTGACAGACAGTAAGCCAACGTCACTTGGGGAGTTGTCTGTATTGGTCGTGGAAGACAACCATCTGAACCGGGAAGTGGTACGCGGATATCTCGATAACCTGGGCCTTTCATACTGCATGGTTGAGAACCTTGCTGCGGCCCATGCGCAACTGACACGCAGCCATTTTGATGTGGTTTTGTTGGATATGCATTTGCCGGATGGCCATGGGTTGGAGTGGTATCAGGCAAACTTTAACCAGCTACCAGCCTTGGCATCTGCGGTTGTTATGGCGCTGACGGGCGATGTGGACCAGCAAGCCCGCCAGGCATATCAGCAGGCGGGTATCTATGATTGTCTGGAAAAGCCGTTGCGTATCACCGCATTGCGCCAGGCATTAGAGCGCATCGTGCAGGAGAACAACAGTGGATTGGCAGCAACCGAAGCGGCTTATGTTGACCTGGCCTTTGTTGAGCGCCAGTTAAGTGAGTCAACCGAACGCTCAGAGTTTTCTTCTCGTTTAGTGTACCTTAGTGACAGGCTGGATTACGAGTTTGCGCAGTTGCGGGGGTTGGCTGATATTCAAGCCGACGAATCTTTACGTGAGAAATTATTGCAACTGGAGCACGAAGTTGAACAGCTAGGGTTGTATGCGTTGCGTCAGGCATTACACCAGACCAGGCGGCGTGCGGCTCAGGAGCGTGATATTGACTGGACTGCCTTGCATCAGTTTGCTAAGCAAAGTGCCTCGGCTCTGCAATCCTGCCATCAGCGCATGAATGCCTGAGTGCTTGAAAAAGCGCAAGGTTAGGTGGGCCATTGGCAGGATTTGAGTTAGAATACAGGTATAACTTCTCTACATACTCAGTGAATGTCTAAACAGGATCCCTATCTCAGCCGAGAACAAGAAAAATACGACAACCCGGTGCCCAGCCGCGAGTTTATTCTTGAGCATATTCATAAAAGCAATAACAAGACCAACTTCAGTCAGCTCTGTCAGGACCTAAAAGTCTTTGAGGATGAGCGGCAAATCGCGTTTAAACGTCGCCTGAGGGCCATGGAGCGTGATGGTCAGTTATTTTTCAACAAGTTTAAATGTTACGTGATCCCAACCGAAGACGGCCTGGTAAAGGGGCGTGTCATCGGACATCGCGACGGGTTTGGTTTTCTGGAAGTAGAAGGGGAGGCCAAAGACTGGTTTATCACTAAGTATCAGATGGACAGAGTATTGCACGGTGACTGGGTGCTGGCCAAAGCTGGCTCTCGTGGCTCCGGTGGTAAAGTGGATGCGCGTATTGTACGCGTACTCGAAAAAGAACGAGCACCGTTGGTGGGGCGCTTTTTTGTTGAGCATGGCATGGCGGTGGTTGTGCCGAAGACCCGCGCATTACTCAGGACATAGTCATTCTACCTGGCAGCGAAAATGGTGCCCGTCACAATCAGATGGTGCAGGTGGAAATCACTCAGAGCCCCAGTAAACAAATGAATGCCGTGGGTAAAGTCACCGAAGTACTTGGCGATCATATGGCACCGGGTATGGAGATTGAGGTGGCTTTACGGAACCACGAGATCCCCTACGAGTGGCCACAGGCGGTGCTGGATCAGGTTGCTGAACACGGCGAGTTTGTTGCCGAGCCGGATAAACTCGGCCGGGTCGATTTACGCGAGCTGCCGCTGATCACTATAGACGGGGAAGATGCCCGGGATTTTGATGATGCAGTTTACTGTGAGCGTAAAAAGTCTGGCGGCTGGCGCCTTTGGGTTGCCATTGCTGACGTGTCTCACTATGTACCTAAAGGCAGTGCACTGGATAAAGAAGCCATTTCTCGGGGGAACTCAGTGTATTTCCCTGAGCAGGTGGTTCCCATGTTGCCCAAGGTGCTGTCCAATGGTCTGTGTTCTTTGAATCCACAAGTGGATCGCTTGTGTATGGTGGCCGAAATGACGGTCTCGGAAGCGGGGCGTTTGTCTGGCTACCGGTTTTATGAGGCCGTCATGAATTCTCATGCCCGTCTGACCTATACCAAGGTCCACGCGATGTTGCAGGGCGATGAAGGATTGCGCGAGCAGTATAGCGAACTGTACCCGCATATCAGTGAATTACACCAAATGTATATGGCGTTGAAATCGGAGCGTCAGGCCCGCGGTGCCATTGAGTTCGAAACCCTGGAAACCCGCTTTGTTTTCAATGCCCATCGTAAGATTGAGTCGATTGTCCCTGTGGTGCGTAATGACGCACACAAGCTGATCGAAGAATGTATGATCCTGGCCAATGTGTCGGCAGCGCGCTTGCTGGAAAAACATGAAGCCAGTGCCTTATATCGAGTCCATGACCAGCCCGATCCGGAAAAGCTCAGCCAGTTCCGGTTATTTTTGCAAGATCTGGGTATTGAAAGCACTCTGGGGCATGAGCCAACCCCGTTAGAGATCACAGAAGCGCTGACAGGCCTGGGTGAACGGCCAGAGCTTGAGCTTATCCAGACGATGCTTTTACGCTCTATGAAGCAGGCTGTGTATCAGCCAGACAACATTGGCCACTATGGCCTTGCCTTGAAAGCCTATGCACACTTTACCTCGCCCATTCGTCGTTATCCTGATCTGGTGGTGCATCGTGCCATCAAAGGAATTTTAGCGCAGCAGGGTCAGCAGGTGTCAGGTGCTTACGTCTATGAGAGTGATGAGGCCGACCAGCTGGGTGAGCAGTGTTCAATGACCGAGCGCCGAGCTGATGATGCCACGCGCGAGGTTGCGGATTGGCTTAAGTGTGAATTTATGCAGGATCATGTCGGTGACGAGTTTACCGGAGTGATCTCTTCTGTAACGAACTTTGGTTTGTTTGTACGACTCGATGAGCTGCAAATCGATGGTATGATCCATGTCAGCAATCTGGGTCACGAATATTTCCATTTTGATGGTGCCAAACACTGCCTGATTGGCGAGCACAGTCGCAGTGTATTCAGACTCGGTGATAAGCTGAGTGTGGTGGTGAACTCCGTGAGTCTGGATGAGCGACGCATCAATCTGGCCCTGGCGGAAGAAGCGGTGCCGGATCGCTATGCCAGACGGCGTCGTAAAACAACGACAGACAGTACGGCTAAAAGTGTTCGTGCACAACTGAAAGACGGTAAGATCCCGGGTAAAGACATCAAAGCCGACAAAGACGCGAAAGCGCTTAAAGGCGACGGTAAAAAGCCGAAAAAGGGCAAGAAAACCACGCCCAAAGGTAAGGCTAAAAAAGCCAAACAAGCTGCCACTTTGACCTCAAAGAAGAAAGCTAAGAAAAGTGCCAGCAAGACCAAGGCAAAGCGGCCGGGAAAAAACGCGCGTAAAAGAAACAAATCGAGTGCGGGAGCATAATTTTGAGTAATGAATTAATCTATGGTTTCCATTCTATTGAAGCCATTTTATCTACCACCCCAGAGCGTTTTTTAGAGATCTATGCGTTAAAAGGGCGGGACGACAAACGCCTTAATGCGGTGGTCAATGAAGCACGTAAGTTCGGTATTTCAGTCCAGTTTATGCAACGTAAGGCGTTGGATAACAAAGCCAATGGTGAGCAACATCAGGGGATCATTGCCAATGTGAAAGCCGCCAGAGTTCTCAATGAGCGCGATCTGGATGAAATTTTAGCCAGAGAATCTGCGCCGTTCTTTTTGGTACTGGATGGCGTTACCGATCCGCACAACCTGGGGGCCTGTTTACGTAGTGCTGATGCTGCGGGGGCGCATGCCTTGATCGTGCCAAAAGATAAATCTGCAAAACTCAACGGCACCGCCCGAAAGGTGGCGTGCGGAGCGGCAGAAACAGTACCGCTTATTCAGGTAACCAATCTGGCGCGTACCCTCAGAGACATCAAAGAAGCGGGTGTCTGGGTCGTTGGTACTGCAGGCGAAACAGACACTGAACTGTTTGATGCCAGTCTCACAGGCCCTATTGCTGTGGTGATGGGAGCCGAGGGGGATGGCATGCGCCGCTTAACTCGCGAACACTGTGATGTTTTAGTGAAAATACCGATGGTAGGCACAGTGTCCAGCCTGAACGTGTCGGTGGCCACCGGCATTTGCCTGTTTGAGGTGTTGCGTCAGCGAAATGCTCAGTAGCACTACAGTCTGTCGTATAAGAAAGGCAAGCTTAGCTTGCCTTTTTTGTCTCTGAGTCCAGCAGCAGAGTCTGCAACTGAGACAGGGTATCGACCGTATAGGTCGGGCTGATCTCGGCTGGGCAAACAACACCGGGGTGGCGTAGCCAGCAGCTATCGATCCCGAAACGATTGGCACCCAATACATCACTGGCGGGTGTGTCTCCAACCATTAACACCTGCGACTTATCTGGATTACCCAGTAATGATAAGGCGTGTTCGAACACGCTTGGATCGGGCTTCGCCACACCCACCTGCTCAGAAATCACAATGCTGTGAAAATAATCTTTAAATCCGGTATGAGCCAGGCGCTTTTCCTGAAGGGCTGTAAAGCCATTGGTGATGATAGCCAGGGTCGCTTTGCCCTGCAGGGCATGCAGTAACTCAGCTGCTCCAGGCAGCGGGGTACACAGCTCAGCCATCGCTTCCAGAAAACCCAGATTGAGGGTTTCAGCCGACACATTCAGGCGTTCGGCCCAGAATTTAAATCGCGTCACCTGCAGGGTTTTTGCTGTGATTTCGCCGTTCTGATATTGCACCCATAGCGGTTTGTTGATGCGCTGATATTCTTCATTATCAGCTTCACTAAAGTCCACGCCATAGCGGGCAAACAGGGTTTTCAAGCCTAAAAAGGCATTGAAACTGAACAGGGTCTCATCGGCATCGAAAAGAATGTGGGTATATTTCATGAATACAGCTCTGCATGATTAAAGGGAGCCATTGCCAGCAACAGGGCCTGAGTGTAAGCACTCTCCCGGGTCGCCAGGTGATTGGTTAGTAACCCAATCGCGCCACCTTTTTGTTTAATATTGTCAGTATCGAACATACGGTCCATGACATGGCCCAGTTCTTCACCACCAAGCAACGCATCATAAATGCGTTGTGGCAGTGGCAGGTTGGCGCTGCGACCAACACTTTCTTTTTCTCCGTCGGAGATCACCACAAAAGCAAAGGTAGCGGGGCCATATGTAAACTGGTGTGCACCGCCCTCCATTGCACAGTAATAATCGGCTGAGTGGTGTTCAACTAAGTGATGCACACGATTTTGTGCACCTAACAGAGTGTCCGGCTCTCCCAATGGCTGATCAGCGACCCCACTTGGGGCATGCAATCCCTCACACTGGATATCGTGATCCGGGTAATACTGCGTAAAAATTTGCCGTGCGGCATTGATCTTAACCGGGTTCTTTGACCCGACGAGTACCTTAATAGCTGCCATCAGTGATGCCCTGAAAAATCGCTAGTGTAACGGCTGTGAGGGCACTGCTGCAAGCGGGTAAGTGTAACCAGGCGTTAAACCGGTAGATCGAGTGGAACGATTTGCTCAAGTGCGCGTTTTTTGGTGAGCAAGTCTTTGATAAGTGGAGTTAATACCAGCTCCATTGCCAGTCCCATTTTACCACCCGGGACAACCAAAGTGTTTACACGGGACATGAAGCTGCCCTGGATCATCTGCAGGTAGTATGGGAAATCAACGTCTTTAATACCCCGAAAGCGGATAACCACAAAGCTCTCATCCAGTGATGGGATGTCTTTGGCGCTAAACGGATTGGAAGTATCTACGGTGGGCACGCGCTGAAAGTTAATATGCGTACGCGAAAACTGTGGCGTGATGTGGTTAATGTAATCATCCATACTACGTACAATGGAAGTCATGACCGCTTCGCGTGTGTGTCCTCGCTCATGGGTATCCCGGATCAGCTTCTGGATCCATTCCAGGTTGATGATGGGCACCATACCAATCAGCAAATCAACATGATGGGCGACATCATGTTCTTCGGTAACAATGCCACCATGTAGTCCCTCATAAAATAGCATATCACTGTTGCTATCCAGCTCCTGATAAGGGGTGAAAGTGCCGGGTAACTGGTTGTAGGGCACTGCATCGTCAAACGTATGCAGATAGCGTCTGACTTGACCGGTACCTGTCTGACCATAAGTGGCAAACAACTCTTCCAGTGCTGCAAAGTCATTGGCTTCCTGACCAAAGTAACTCAGATGTTTGCCTTCTTGCAGAGCTTCTCGCTTGAGCTTATCCATTTCCGGGCGGGTGTAACGATGAAAGCTATCACCCTCTACGATTTCGGCTTTGGCGTCCAGGCTGCGAAAGATGTGCTTTATCGCAGCTGTGGTGGTGGTTGTACCGGCACCAGAACTCCCCGTGATCGCGATGATAGGATGCTTTGCAGACATTTTGTCCCCTTACCTGGCTCAGCTGGACTGAGCGTAACTTCCGATTAACACCTTTCGATGTTACTCGATAAGGGAAAATTCGCAAGGCATTTCGCGGTGACTTGCAAGCCAGTGATTGAGTTCCTGCTGTTGCTCGGTATGATAGCGAAAAAAACAAGGAATATAACACAATGACATTGTTGAAAAAGATTATCGCAACCTGGTTACTGTTGGGCGTAACGCAGACACTAAGTGCCATGCCTGCATCACAGCTTTGGCTGGCTGAAGAGCAAGAAGGGACGCTATCGGTGAGGCCAATCAGTACGGCTGATGGTTACCATAACCAGCCTTTGGTTGTCGACAATGGTGTTTATTTCACCCAGCAAGTATCCAGTGTGGATGGAGTACAAACAGATCTGTTTTTCTACGACTTTACCACTCAGGTAGCGCGTAATCTGACTAACACCCCGGTATCTGAGTACTCTCCGACCCTATACCCTTATGGTGACGGCCTTTCCGCGGTGGTGGTTGAAGCCGATGGGTCACAAAAGCTCTGGTATTATCCATTTTCTAAGGAACAGTCGCCTCAACGTCTGTTCGCCCATATTGCGCCTGTGGGGTATCATGCCTGGGGCGAAAATGAACAGTTGGTGATGTTTATTCTTGGTGAACCGCACACTTTGCAGTTTACCGATTTAAAAGGGCATCTGCCGAAAGTTGTAGCCAGTGATATTGGCCGCACTCTGGCTTATAACGCTGCGCGCAAAATATACAGCTTTACCTATACCGAGCAGGGACTGCAATGGTTTGCCAGCTTGGATGCGCGAACCCTGGACATCACCAGGCACTTCGCATTACCAGCCCAGGTGCAGTACTACACCTGGTTTGATGACAATACGGTGGCTTATGCCATTGCAGGTCGAATTTATACGCGTCATTTAGATAATCCTGAGCAGGTCAATATATGGCGTAATTTGTCAGCATACTGTCCGGGTACAATCTCGCGTTTGAGTAAGCAAGGCAAGCGGCTGGTGTTTGTGTGCGATCAGGTAAAGACGAAGTAATGCATTGCTGGTCAATCACTGACACATAAGACATGATCAATTACAATGAACACAATTATGGATCCAGGAAAAGAAATATGAGCGTCTTAGTTACTGGTGGTGCTGGATATATTGGCTCACATACTGTTTTGGAGTTACTTTCTGAAGGGAAGGACGTCATCATTGTTGATAACTTGAGTAACGCATCGCAGCAGTCATTGCAGCGTGTAGAAGCCTTGACTGGGCGACATGCAACTTTCTATCGCGGTGATATCTGCGATAAAGCCTTTCTGGATAATGTGTTTTCTCAGCACCAGATCAGTCAGGTTATTCACTTTGCTGGTTTGAAAGCGGTGGGCGAATCAGTACAAAAACCAGTTGAGTACTATCAAAATAATGTTCAGGGCACGCTCACCTTATTAGACGCGATGCGCGATGCCGGGGTGTTCCAGTTGGTGTTTAGTTCATCTGCAACTGTGTATGGCGACCCGGTTAGTTTGCCCATTCGTGAAACGTTTCCCGTTGGTGGCACAACCAACCCTTATGGTACGTCAAAACTGATGGTGGAGATGATCCTGCAGGACTTAGCTAAGTCTGATGAGCGCTGGGCGTTTGCCATTTTGCGCTATTTTAATCCGGTTGGTGCGCACGTTTCGGGTCAGATTGGCGAAGATCCCAATGGCATACCCAACAACTTATTGCCTTACATTGCCCAGGTTGCGGTGGGTAAGTTGGCACAGTTGGGCGTATTCGGAGACGATTACGATACCCATGATGGTACAGGCGTGAGGGACTATATCCATGTGGTTGACCTGGCCATTGGTCACCTTAAGGCATTGGATAAGATCGCTGAGCAGTCCGGTACACATATCTACAATCTGGGCACAGGCAATGGTTATTCGGTACTTGATATGGTGAAAGCCTTTGAAAAGGCGGCGGGAAAATCCATCAACTACGAAATTAAACCACGCCGCGACGGTGACATTGCGGCCTGTTACGCCGCGCCTGAAAAAGCCCTGAATGAGCTGGGTTGGCGTGCTGAACGTGGTATTGATGAAATGATGCAGGATACCTGGCGCTGGCAAAGTCAAAACCCAAACGGATATGAGGGTTAGCCCTTAACAGGCGGCTCCCTATGGTCGCCTGCTCCCCAATCTAGCTGCGCTGGATGAAACTCATCACAACAGCGTGTATAATTCTTCTCTTATCTATTTTGATGACCACAAGCGGCGCCTTATTCGCAGAACATGGGCTGGGATGTGGTTTGTTTATTGACGTTGGTGGCGGTTTGGAACCGTGATCAGGGCGTTTCAGAGGTAGTATGACAAACTCAGATAAATCAGGCACAAGCCCAGTAAATACAAGCGATACAGCGTTTCGCCGCTTCTCCGTTGCACCCATGCTGGATTGGACGGATCGCCATTGCCGAACCTTTCACCGTAAGCTGACCAAACACGCGGTGCTATACACAGAGATGATCACCACAGGTGCCATTATCTTTGGTAAGGGCGATTACCTGCACTTTGGTGAGCACGAAATGCCTGTGGCGTTGCAGTTGGGTGGCTCAGATCCTAAAGCGCTGGCTGAATGTGCCAAGCGCGCTGAGCAATATGGTTATAATGAGGTGAATCTCAATGTGGGCTGCCCGTCGGATCGGGTGCAAAATGGCCGTTTTGGTGCGTGTCTGATGGCTGAACCTGAGCTGGTGGCTGAATGTGTCTCAGCGATGAAAAGCGAAGTATCTATTCCGGTGACAGTAAAAACCCGCATCGGGATTGATGAGCAGGATTCGTATGAATTTCTGACCCAGCTGATTGAGACTTCAAAGGCTGCCGGCTGTGATGACTTTATCATTCACGCCCGTAAGGCCTGGTTGCAAGGCTTAAGCCCGAAGGAAAATCGTGAAATTCCGCCCCTGGATTACCCTCGTGTGTACAAGCTGAAGCAGGATTATTCGGATCTGCACATCAGCATTAATGGTGGTGTTAAAACCATTGAAGAATGTCAGCATCATCTGGCACATCTGGACGGCGTAATGATTGGCCGGGAGGCTTACAGCAACCCGTTTATGCTCTCTGAAGTAGATAGCGCCCTGTATGGCGCCCCAGCGTTTACTCAGACCCGCCATCAGGTCGTCCGTAGCATGTACGACTACATTGAGTCGGAAATGTCTAAAGGGGCAAACTTTTGGCACATTGCCCGTCATATGCTGGGCATTTTCCAGAATCAGCCAGGTGCGAGAGGCTTCCGTCGTCACTTGTCTGAAAATGGTCATGGTAAGAGCGCTGATATCAGTGTGATGGAGAAAGCCCTGACCTTTGTTCCGGAACTCTAATGGTAATTATGGTCAAAAAGGCTATTTATGAGTTTTTTTGACCAACATCCTCTCATGGAATTCTCTTCTTTCCTTTCTTCTTTTTTCTAACTTTCTGATTTATATAAGTAACTTTCTTTTGGCACAAACCTTGGAATAAGTTAAATCACATTAGCTTATCAAGGAGCCTGTCATGGCCTTAATCGACCGAATTGAAGATTTAATCAAAGCCGAGTTCAATGCATTGCTCGACAAAGCGGATGATCCCAAGAAGGATCAGCGCCAGCTACTGACTCAGCTGGAGGAAGCACTCAGTGAATGCCGCAGCACTGTGGTTCAGGTGATTTGTGAGCAAAAAGCGCTGACTCGCCGAGAGCAGGCACTGGCCAAAAAAACGGCGCAATGGCAGCAACAGGCTGAGTACGCGCTGCAAAAGGATCGTGAAGATCTGGCTCGTGCTGCACTGCTGGAAAAGCAAAAATGCCAGGAAGCGCAGCAACAGATTGAAGATGAAGCGGCACAGCTGCAACAGGCTTACGACAAGCTGGAGCAGGATGCACAGATGCTGACAGAAAAGCTCAATCAGCTGCGCCACAAAGAAGCGCAGTTAGCTCGCCGTGAACACACCGCCGCCACTCAGCTAAAAGCCCGAAGTGTAGTGAGTCAGCAGTCGATAGATGAGGCTCTGGCACGTTTTGAACATCTGGAACGCAAGGTTGAGCGAGTGGAGGCTGAGGTAGACAGCTATGAGCTGGTCAGCAAAGAGCAAGCGCAATGGCAGGCGCTGGAGACATTGGCGCGCGAAGAACAAGTCGATAAGGCGCTGGCCGAACTGAAACAAAAAACACACCCAGCTTAGGTATTGGCAAACTCAGATACCTGATGGGTACGAATATAGCAGCAATGAGGAGAACTCTGATGACAGATCATGACACTTATTACAGCACCACACGTTCGCAGCAGCCTCGTAAAAAAATAGCGGGGGTATGTGCCAATTTAGCCAAAAGGCTGGATATGCCAACCTGGTTGGTTCGCCTTATTACAGTGTTGTTGGCACTGAAAGCACCGGTTTTTGTGCTGATGGCGTACTTTATTGCCTGGATCGTACTGTCGGAGCGTTCCTGAGGAGGCATTATGAAAGCGGCATTTATCTTACTGATTAGTCTGGTTGTGTTATCGGCATTATCCTGGGTGTCTTCACCCCTTGCCTGGCTCAATGTTCCAGAAGTGGTCACAGATGTGAGCTGGGTAGGGATCGAAATGCTCAGTCTTTTTGTAGCTATGATTGCCGTTTTTGCTGTTCTGGCGTTGCTGAGCATAGGGTTGCTTGGCGTACTATTAGTAGTGCTCATTGGGCTAGTATTGGCACTGTTATTTAACTCGATTCTTATTGCCGTCCCTTTGTTATTTCTGGTTGCCATTGGCTGGCTGGTGAGTGACAAAGAGGTACTTTGTTAATTTGGTTAGCCGGATATTTCGCTTTTCAGAAATGGCCGGCTGAACAGCTGGCGGCTGTAAAGAAATGGTGATGAAAGCGCGGTAAACTGAGGGCAATGTGGTATAGTAAACAGTCTATACTCAACAAGGAAAGCGCTTATGATCAAAAATTTAGCCTTCTTTATGCTGTGTTCATTGCCTTGTATGTCGCAGGCTCATTCCGGCCACACACATAGCGAGCCTCACCAGCATGCCCATGCTGAACAGGCACCCGTGACATTAACGCAAGCCACTATTCGGGATTTTCTGCCCGCCGCTAAGTCGACCGCGGGATATTTTACTTTGTCTAACACCACCAAGCAGGCAATGACTTTAGTTAAAGCCGAGATTGAAGGGCTGGGAAGAGTGGAGATCCACGAACATGTACATGCCAATGGTATGATGCGTATGCAGAAGCTAGATAAATTGGAGATTGCGCCTGATAGCCAGGTTGAGTTTAAGCCCGGCGGGTATCATCTGATGGCTTTTGAGCCGACAAAACCATTAAAAGTGGGCGAAAATCGTAAACTTACACTATATTTTGCTGATGGAAATCGCGTCTATGGTTTGATTGAAGTGATTTCGCTTAAAACGCAGATGCATAACGCGCACAATGGACATCAGCATCACTAGGAGTCTTGATGGATCACAATACACACAATCACATGGCTAAAATCTGGGCTGCTTTGGCTTTGTTGCTCGTGCTGGGCTACGGTCTGGCAGTATACTGGAGTGCCGAACCGGATCAGTTCGATGTGGTCGGCAGTGCGAAAAGTCATGCTGAACAGTCAAATACTCAGTTGGTCACAGGTTACGTTACCACGCACACATTAATCACCGTGTCCCAGACTTTACTCGATAAACCCGGTGGCTACTTATCTAATGACGTACTACCTCCCAGTGTGATGATGGACAACATGCCTGCCTGGGAATACGGTGCACTGGAAATGATAAGAGACATGGCTTTGTCGATGCGCAAGGATTTTAGTCGTTCGCAATCTCAGTCTACGGAGCACCCCAGTCTTAAAAAAGCGCAGCCACAGTTTAACATTAGCTCGACGGCCTGGTTATGGCCAAGTGCAGAAGGTGAGTACCGCACTGGTATCGCGCACCTAAACGATTATTTGCTGCAGATATCTAACCCTGTTGATCAGACCAGTCAGTTTTATGCCCGAGCAGATAACCTGAGAGGGTGGCTCAAAGAGGCCGAGAAGCGCATGGGCAGTTTAAGCCAGCGCCTTAGTGCGAGTGTCGGGCAGGACAGACTGAATACCGACCTGGCAGGTGACAGTGCCGCTAACCAGGCAACCTACGCGGCCAATCACCACGAAGTCAAAACTTCATGGTGGAAAATCGACGATGTATTTTATGAATCCCGTGGGGCTACGTGGGCCTTGTTACACTTTTTAAGAGCGGTTGAATACGATTTTGCGGATGTGCTTGAGAAGAAAAATGCAAAAGTGAGCCTCCAACAGATCATCCGGGAACTTGAAGCCACACAAGAAACCGTGTGGAGCCCGATGATTTTAAATGGTAGTGGTTTTGGATTGGTGGCCAATCACTCATTAGTGATGGCTAACTATATTTCTCGAGCCAATGCGGCTCTTATTGAACTCAGTGAACTTTTAGCGCAAGGATAAATAAATGAAAAAGTACTGTTTAGCGGCAGCGTTATCTCTGGCCTGCCTCGCACCTGCAGCACAAGCAGACACTCTGTTAGGTTTGTACCTAGGTGGTGAAGCTTGGGGAGCAGAACCTGAGGGGAGCTTTGCGAACAAGGGTAACCAGCAAGAATTTGACTTTGAAAAGAAGAACTTTTCGAGCTTCTATGCTGCACTGGAACACCCAGTGCCTTTAGTACCGAACGTCAAACTTAAGTATACCGAGCTAAAACTAGATGGTTCAGCGGTACTGAATGAAACCTTCGACTTCGGTAACAAGAGCTTCACCGTGGGTGGCACAGTGAATACTGTGGGCGATCTGAATCATATGGACTACATCCTGTACTATGAACTGTTCGATAATGACTTGGTGTCCTTTGACTTCGGTCTGAATGCCAAGCACTTTGACGGTGATATCAGCGTAACGGGTTTTGCTAATGGTGAAACGACCACTGAGACTGTCGACTTTTCTGGTTTTATTCCACTAGGTTACCTGAGAGGAGAAGTCGGCCTGCCACTCACAGGCTTGAGTGTCTTTGCTGAAGGTAGTTTACTGGCCATTGATGACAGTAAAATTCAGGACTTCCAGGTCGGAGTTGCGTGGGAATTCATCGACAACATGGCTGTGGATATTGCGGTACGTGCGGGCTACCGCTCTATGGTGGTAGAGTTGGATGATGTCGACGATATCACTACTGATTTGGATGCATCGGGCCCGTTCGCTGGCTTACAGATCCACTTCTAAGAACCGCGTTTAGCAGTAGCGTATCTAAGCTTCCACTGGGTGCTTAGATACGTTTACATCCTTCATGATTCCCAGGTCAGAGTAAATTCTTCTTCCAGTGCTTTACCAAGCAATTGCCTGTAGACTTTATTGACCGGTGTATTGATGAGCTTTTTCAGTTCATCTCCGGTTTGAGTTAACTTGTAATAACTGAGTACCAGATCGTTGCTGTTGGCCTCAATAGTAAGGTGTTTACCTTGGTATGCCAGGGTCATAGACTGGCCTTTTTGCAGGTTTGCTGATTCAATCTCCTGGCGATAAATCAGGTTAATATCCATCAGGGTCAAAATATGCGGAAAACTCAAGCCTGCCTGAGCCAGATTAAGCGACTCTTTTGCCCCCTTTCTAAGTAAATCAAATAGTGAAGGTTTCTTATAAAAACCAAGCAAAATCAGGTAACTGTCTTCTTTTTCCAGGTAACCGCACAGTGATGCACAGCGTTGTAATGCATCGGCTTCTTTTTGTGTCATTTGCTTCAGGGTCTGCAAACTTTTTATGGAAAAGGTACCTGGAGAGATAGATTCTCCAACCAATATTTTCGCCCATAGTTTTTGCATTGCGCTGTTAGCAATGTCTTCGGCAAGTGCAATGAAGTGTTCCAGCCAGTCAGGGTCAGGGCGGCCGCGACTTGTTACATCGGGGCATAGGGTCAGCGACATGCCCATAATGGATTCAATATTACGCTGCTGGGCAATGCGCTGTAACTGATTTCGCTTAAGTGCCCGTTTTAGTACACCATGTCCACTGCGTACGATAAATTGATTCTGATTGGGGTTAGGTGTGTTTGAAAAGCGCCGATCTTCGGATTGAATCGCGGCTTTTGGCTGTTTGATCATGGCGTAGCCGAGCTTTTCTTCTATCAGAAGTGCCAAACTAGAGCGCGCCTGAGCATTTTTTATAGTCATCCCTATCCCTGTCTGTGTAATTTTAGTTGGCTGACAATTTGGTTCATCATCATTTTTAGCTGTTGCTCAACATAATAAGCGGCAAAATGGGCATACAGGCCTCCGACCAGCGGCGCATGGTTTTCACCTTTGGCACTCAGTTTTACCACCACGCTTTCTTCTTGCTGACTCAAAGTGAGTTGAATGTGTGCGACGTGTTCTGTATCAAATCTGATTTGCACTGTTACGCTATGCTCGTTCAGGCCCAGTACGGTTATTTCAGCCAATCCCCAAGGGTGGACCAACTCGCCATAGCCACCTACCCGTTGAGCCTGTGTCAGAAAAGACAGCTGTAAATCTGATTGCGGTGTCAATAATCCTTGCCAATTCGCTACGTTTAAATACTGCTTTACAGCTTGCACATCTCGCACAGCGATTGTTTGCTCTGCGTGGGCCTGATAGCGAGCGGGCAACAAAGCGGTCAGCACAACCAGGCTGAATATAAAAACGAGACCGAATAGAAATGCTCGGAAAATAGTTGCTGTCATAACTTGCTTTGAGCCGCTATATTATTTAGTTAACGAGCACAAGTAGTTGAACATCGACTATAATATTACTTGAGTGTTAACGGGTATGGATCTTGATAGTAAAAACCTATCATAATTTATAAGAAAACACATAGGCAAATATGCCGTGTGGGCAGAAACTAAGTAGTTGAACATAAGGTTGATGATGGCGTCAGAACAAGAAGAGTTTTTGTTTGCGGATCAAGACTCAACGCATGACTCACTAGAGACGGTCAGCGCGTATTGGGATGTACTGGTTGTGGACGACGACCCAGAGATTCATTCCGTTACTAAGTTGGCCTTATCTGGTGTTGAGTTTTGGGGACGTGCACTTAAATTTCATCATGCTTATTCTGGAAAAGAGGCGCTTGAAGTCTTAGCGCAGAATCCTGAAATTTGCATCTTACTACTTGATGTTGTCATGGAAAGTGACGATGCCGGACTGTCTGTGGTTAAAAAAGTCCGCGAAGAGTTTGGTAATTACGCGGTTCGGATCATTTTACGTACGGGCCAGCCCGGTTATGCACCGGAAGAAAAAGTCATTCGAGAATATGATATCAATGACTATAAAATGAAAACCGAGCTGACGCGCGGTAAGCTGGTTACATCCTTGCTAACAGCCATTCGTTCTTATCAACAGATCTGTGAGTTAGAGCAGCAGAGTCTGGCACTAACCAATATTCTGGAAGCCTCTCATGCCATTTTAGGTCACACAGATATGCCTTCATTTGGCTTGTCTGTGGTGAATCAACTTGCCAAAATCCTTGGCTCTGAGCCACATGGCTTGGTTGCTGGTGTGATTGAAAAGGACGCCAAAGTGATTGTCTTTGGTGGTACTCAAACTTACCTAACCCATATCGGTCAAGGCCTGGAACAAGTCGACAATGGTCGGGTGATTATGCAAGTGCAAAATTGTTTTGACATGGATGCGCACCAACAAACCGACCATGACGTCACTTTCTTATTACAAGGCAAAAATCGTCGTGCAGCCATTTATCTTGAGGTGGCAGAGCCGCCGAGTGCAGCGCAAATGCAGTTTGCTGAAATCTTTTTAACCAATGTCAGTGTAGGCCTGGACAACATTAAATTAATTAACGAATTGCGCGATGTTGCTTATAAAGATGCCCTCACTCGATTACCAAACCGTGCAAACTTTGTGGACCAAATCGCGCAATATTATAAACCTGAGCAAGATCAGCTGGTGTTTGTGCTGATTGATATCGCCCAGTTTTCAGATATCAACAACGGGCTTGGTCAGGAAGTCGGGAATTTGTTACTGCTGGCAGTCAAAGAGCGGCTGGAACAAGAGTGCCCGCAAGGGGAATTGCTCTCACGCATTGGTGCCGATGTATTTGGCGTGTTGTTACCAAAGCAAGGGTTCGACGAAACTTTGTTTCTGGATGCGCTCACCGTGCCTTATCAGGTTGGCGAGCATGTCCTGACTATGCATTTCCACATTGGTGTGTGCTGTCAAAGTGATTTCTCGCCGCAGGGTCTGGAGACTCTGAAGCTGGCTTATATTGCTCTGAACCAGGCCAAACAAGCACGACAAACACTCAATTGGTACAGCTCAGATCTGGAAGAAAAAATGGCCTGGCGATTAGGGCTCATTCGCCAGCTAAGACAAGACTTTGAGCTGAGAAAACTCGAAGTATGGTACCAGCCGCAGTTGTGTTTACGAACTATGGCGGTGATAGGTTGTGAGGCCCTGCTAAGATGGCCAACCGGGAAAGGTGACTATATCTCTCCTGGGGTGTTTGTGCCGTTAGCCGAGGATGCGGGTTTGATCGTCGAAATTGGCCAGTGGGTGCTGGAGCAGGCATGTAGTATGCAAAAGCAATTAAGCTCGCTTGGCCATGATATTAGCGTGGCGGTCAATGTCTCTGTACCACAATTTAAAGTGGCCAATTACGCTCAGCAGGTTAAACAAACTATCATGGAACACGATGTGCCACCTGAGAAAATTGAGCTTGAGGTCACCGAAAGTGTCGTGATGGATGAAATTAACACTGTGGTGCACACATTGAGTGAACTTAAGTCCTTTGGTGTCGAGGTCGCGATTGATGACTTTGGTACAGGCTTCTCGTCATTGAGCTATTTGCAAAAATTACCTTTAGCCCGACTCAAAATTGATCGTGCCTTTGTAAAAGGGATCCCTCAGGAAGACTCAGGTGCCATTGCTGAGTTGGTGATTTCGTTAGGCCGTCATCTTGGCCTGAAAACCATTGCCGAAGGCGTGGAAACACAGGAACAAGCTGATATTCTCCGGGCGTTAGGCTGTGATGAAGTGCAAGGGTTTTTCTTCGCCAGACCCATGGCACAAGATGACTTGCTCGCATATTTGAAAAGCTAGTACTGGGAAGCTGTGGTGCTTTTCAGTATAATCCGCTTCTTTTTTCAGCATTGAGCCGTCATCATGAATGCGTTACAGGCAGAGCGCCCGCTTTTTTCTTATCCCAAATACTGGGCCGAATGTTATGGTCCCGCCCCGTTTTTACCCACCAGTCGTGCAGAGATGGATGCGCTGGGTTGGGATAGTTGCGACATCATTATTGTCACGGGTGATGCCTATGTAGATCACCCCAGTTTTGGTATGGCGGTGATCGGCCGGGTATTAGAAGCACAGGGGTTTCGAGTTGGGATCATCGCTCAGCCTGATTGGTCGAGCAAAGATGCCTTTATGAGCCTGGGTAAACCGAATCTGTTCTTCGGGGTGACAGCCGGTAACATGGATTCCATGATCAATCGTTACACCGCAGAAAAGCGTATTCGTCATGATGATGCTTATACACCCGGTAATGTGGGTGGTAAACGGCCCGATCGTGCCGTGGTGGTATACAGCCAGCGTTGCCGTGAAGCCTACAAAGAAGTACCTTTGGTGATCGGTGGTATTGAGGCGAGCCTGCGCCGAATTGCCCATTATGATTACTGGCAGGAAAAAGTGCGCCGCAGCATTATCTTTGATGCTAAAGCAGACTTGCTGATTTATGGTAATGCTGAACGCCCGCTGGTTGAAGTCGCACATCGTATCGCAAACGGTGAGTCAATCGAAACCATACAGGATGTGCGCGGGACAGCCGTGATCCGTAAGGAACCTTTGCCTGAATGGCGTGGTAGCGACTCAACGGCGATCGATAAAATAGGTAAAATCGACCCGATCCCTAACCCGTATGGGGCCGATGATGTAGGTTGCAGTAAATCGGAGTTTGTTCAGGCTGAAAAAGAGCAGGCCGCAACTCAGGCACAGCCCATTGTGGTGCAGCCACCCAGGTTAAAACCTTGGGAAAAAGTGTATGTTAAGCTGCCAGCCTATGAGCAGGTCAGTGTAAACAAGCCGCTGTACGCCCATGCATCGCGGATCTTGCATCAGGAAACCAATCCAGGTTGTGCCCGGGCACTGTTTCAACGCCATGGTGATCGCAGTGTGTGGGTGAACCCACCAGCATTTCCGCTGGAAACCGAGGAAATGGACGAAGTATTCGGGTTGCCTTACCAACGTGTACCGCACCCCAGTTATGGCGATGACAAAATCCCGGCCTATGACATGATAAAAACATCAGTGAATATCATGCGGGGCTGTTTTGGCGGGTGTAGTTTCTGCTCAATCACAGAGCACGAAGGGCGCATTATTCAGAGTCGCTCTGAGCAGTCTATCATTGATGAGATTGAACAGATCCGCGATAAAGTCCCTGGGTTTACCGGTGTGATCTCTGACTTGGGGGGACCAACGGCCAACATGTACAAGCTGCGCTGCAAGAGTAAAAAAGCAGAGAGTACGTGTCGTCGTCTGTCGTGTGTGTACCCTGATATTTGTAAGCATATGGACACAGATCATACGCCAACCATAGATTTGTACCGTAAGGCGCGGGATGTTGACGGGGTGAAAAAGATCCTGATTGCCTCGGGTGTACGCTATGACCTGGCGATAGAGGATCCACGCTATGTCAAAGAGCTAGTGACCCATCACGTCGGTGGCTACCTGAAAATTGCGCCGGAGCATACTGAGCAGGGGCCACTGTCTAAAATGATGAAGCCGGGCATGGGCACTTACGACAAGTTCAAAGAGCTATTCGATAAGTATTCCAAAGAGGCGGGCAAAAAGCAGTATCTGATCCCTTACTTTATTTCTGCACACCCGGGCACCACGGATGAGGACATGGTGAATATGGCGCTGTGGTTGAAAGCCCATGACTTTAAACTAGATCAGGTGCAAAACTTCTACCCATCACCCATGGCCAACGCAACCACCATTTATCATACTGAGATGAACTCGTTGCGTAATATCAAAAACAACAAAGAAGTGGTGGCTGTGCCAAAAGGGGCTAAGCAGCGCCGTCTGCATAAGGCAATTTTGCGATACCACGACCCAGCGGGCTGGCCGATGATCCGTGACGCGCTGAAAAGAATGGGTAAGGCAAACTTGATTGGGCGGGGACCACATTGCCTGGTGCCTGAAGCTGGTCGCAATGAAGGTAAGAGCAATACCCGACGTAAGCCGGGCACGAAAGCACTGACCCGCCACAGTGGCTTTGGCCAGTTTAATCAGGCTAATACCAAGCCCAGAGTGGGTAAGAATAAACCTTCAGGCCGTAGCGCCAAACGCTAGTGAACTGAGCAAAGAAAAAGCCGCTGTATAGCGGCTTTTTTAGTTTAGTTGCTGCCCTCTTTACGATAAGGGAGCCCTGATTTGATCCAGTCTGCAGCGGGTTTGCCCATCAGATAGTGATCAAAGTAGTCTTTCATGCGGATGGAGTAGTCGACCTGATTTGGAAATTGCTTCAGGTGATGTGGCTCGCCTTCGTACTGCAAGAAGATCGCATCTTTATTGTGACGACGCAGTGCCAGATAATATTGGATCCCTTCCTGCCAGGGTACAGCGCCATCTTTGTCACCAAACATCAGTAAGATAGGGGTTTTGACCTTATCGGCATAGAAGACAGGTGAGTTCTCTATATATAGCTCCGGCGCTTCGGTCAGGGGTTTACCGATCCGGCTCTGCCCGGTTTCATACTGGAACTGGCGCGCCAGACCAGACTTCAGGCGAATACCGCTATAGGCTGAGGTCATATTTGAAACCGGTGCACCGGAAACCACGGCTTTAAACATATCGGTTTGGGTGACAGCAAAGGCACTCTGATAGCCCGCCCAGGAGTGTCCCTGCAGACCAATTTTGTCAGGATCAGCCACACCCAGATCAATCAGCTTTTGTGCAGCATTGACTAATGTCTGCGTAGAGGAGCGGCCCGGATAGCCGATTTCAAATCGAATATCAGGCAGGAATATGGCGTAACCATTGGAGGTGAACATCGGCAGGTTTGGCCTGTGGTTCAGCACCATATGTGGGAAGTCATACATGCGTTGGCTCATGTATCGATAAAAATAGAATACCACAGGGACTTTCTGGCCGGGCTGATAGTTAGCGGGTTTGATCAGCACCCCCTGTAATTGCTCACCATTGTAACCCTGATATTGCACCAGCTCCGGTTTTTGTCCCCATGCAAAGGTACTCAACTGAGGGTTCAGGTTGGTAATTTTGTTGCGTTTATCAAAGGTGCTGTCTGTTTGCCACAGATCCGGAAACTCGTGATAACTCTGCCTGGTAAACAGCAGCGTGTCTGCCTGTTTAGCTTTTTCTATCAGGCTGTACTTGGCTTCTCCGGAGGTTAGAGTGGTTAGCTTGCCCGTTGCCAGGTTGAGCTTTGCAATGTGTGTTTGCTTGTTTGCCAGGTTATGCGCTGAGAGATACACCTGCTCATCTGATGTAAAGCCGACAAAGTCTTTATCCAGCTTGATAACCCGGTATTGTGTCTGATGTTCTTTGCCCTGTGTCAGGCGCGTGCCCTGACCTGTTTTAGCATCAAAAGCCCAGATATCGAATTTACTGTAGGCGTATAGTGTGCCGCCGTCTTGTTGCCAGCCGGCAAATCCATAGCCTGGGTTAGGCTCTGGATAATCGTGGCGATCATCTCCAAACAAAGCATCGTGAACGGCTTTGCTCACGGCCGTTTCTTTTTGCGCATGCAAGTCTTTGAGCCAAAGCTGATCATGCATAAAATAAGCGGCGTGTTTGCCTGTGGGTGACAAGGTCGGGCGATTGGGTGCTTCTTTCACAATAAAGCTGCGTGCCCCTGTGGCAACCTGAACGGCATAATAGTCCGCGTAGAAACCTTTATACATGATCTGTTCCAGATAGGGCTGATCATTACTGGCAAGTAAGAAGGTTGCTTCGCGGTTAAGCGTGAGGTCACGGGCCGTTTCATCACTAAGCTGCGCAACACGTTGGCTGTTCAAGTGGTACACCGCCTGGTAATTGCGATCGCGGTTTGTCTCTTCCCAGGTTTTGATCTCTCGGGGTTTGATCTGGGTGTCATTATTATGCCAGACCTTCAGCCCTGACTGCGCCATAATGGTATCCAAATCTGTCAGTGACGCCTGATCCTGGTATTTTTTCTCAACCGGCTTTGGTGCCAATAGCGGACGGTTTTCAAAGTACAGCCGCTCGCCTTGCTCCGACCAGCTTAATGCCGCTGATTTTGCACTGTACCAGCCTTGTGGTTGCGCGACCTCTGTAAAGCGGTCAACTTTGGCATCCCACAATCGGACCTGATAAGCACGACGGCGCGTATCGTCGTTGACATAATTGCCCTGTGTAAAGGCCACCAATGACGAGTAGGGATGCCAGGCGACATGTGACAGGGTTACACCCGGTTCATCTATCAACACACTGGCCTGAGCGCGAGCAAGGTCAAAGTACTGAATCTGATTGTCTGCGCCGTCTTCACTGTGTTGGCTCATGAGTACGCCGTATTCTGCCGGACTCAATGCATAACGGCCAACCTGTTCAAATTGGTGCTGCTGATCTGAGTTCAAGTCCACAATAACCAGTGGATAGGTTTTGTCCTTCTTATCGGCAGGGATTTTAGCGTCGTCGCTTTGCTTTGATTGTTCTGATGGCTCGGGTTTTACATCCTGGCGGTATGCCAGCCAGCGGCCATCGTCGCTCAGCTGATAGTCTTTGACCGCATTAAAGGTACGTTGCTCACCAGTGAGGGTATTGACCAGTACCAGCGCTCGTTTGAGTTCTTTGCGGGCTTTTTTATCAGACGTTTCTGACGCCAGCAAGCTGGGGACTTGAGTGAAAGCAGCCCAGTTAGCGGCGCGATTGAGCTGGGCTTTGGTACCACGTTCAACGCTGGCAATCAGTCGGTTGGTTTTGAGGTCATAAACCTGACCTGTGCTATCACCGCGGTAGGGCTTAGCGCTGAGCGCAACAAAGCGCCCGTCTTCTGACAAGACTCTGCCTTGTGCATATTTAAAGTCAAATACATCACTAAACTCCAAATTGGGTTTAGCGGCCAGTGCAGAAGCTGAAAACAGCGCGGCCGTGAGTAAAGATTTAGCAAACGTCATAATATGATTCTTGTTCGATAGGAGTTGTAACTTTGTAACACTTTTATCTGGGAGACAAAACAGTGCTGCGTTGGGTGTGAGGAAAAACTGGATAAAGTCAGGCGGACAAGGCCCGCCATACAAACCACAAGTTAAAAACGTCAGGCGCGCTTTATGGCAGCCAGATACGCTGTAGCTCTTGCCAGTGACTGCTGAAGTTTGCTGCGGGTTTAGCTTTGAAATCACTGCGTACAAACTGGTTCATTTTACCTTCCACATAAGCCAGGAAAAAGTTCGCCAGAGCGGCTTCATCGCTTGCAAAGGTTTTGCCTTCGCGTAATTTGCGCTCCCGCAGTACTTGCTTGAACTGTGTCTCAAGCTTTTCAAACAAACCCTGTACACGCTCTCGCAATCGTTCCTGTTCACCCTGCAGCGCATCGCCAGTAAGAATACGGGTTATGCCCGGGTTTTTCTCGGAAAAGGTGAGTAACAGCATCAGGATGTTGTATATACGGCTTTGCGTTTCTTTCTCATTTTCCAGGATCAAATTAATGCGAGACAGTAGGGTATCCTCAATAAACTCGATCAGCCCTTCAAACATGCGGGCCTTGCTGGGGAAATGACGATATAACGCAGCCTCAGAAACACCGACTTCCGTCGCCAACTTGGCGGTGGTGATACGCTGCCCGGGACTGGTTTCAAGCATCTGCGCAAGGGATTGAAGTATTTGCTCTTTGCGATTACTGCGTTTAGTCGCTGGCATGAGATTTCCTTTATGATTATCGTTATTTTAGTAGGAGCGGGCCCTTGAAAAGACAGTCGTTTTGCACACCTGAACGACCGTACAATGGGCCCTGTACTCAATTATCTGGCCATGTTAATGCTTTATTCAGCTTCTTTCCAGTCTTTTAACATGAACTTAATTAAGTTTACCCGCAATTGCTTTAACGACAGTAAGCGCTAACTCTGACTTGCTTGCCAGCGGTAAAGATTGTTGCTCCTTGTCCCAGAACAGGGTAAGTGCATTGTCATTGGCATTAAAACCGATCCCAGCCTGGCTCACATCATTGGCACAGATCATATCTAAGCCTTTGTTTTTCAATTTGCCTTGTGCATATTGTGCAACATCCTGAGTTTCAGCTGCAAAGCCTACGGTATAGGGACGCTGTGCGGTCAGCGCGGCTACATCGGCGATAATATCGGGATTTTTCACCAGCGTCAGCGTCATCTCGTCGCCCTGCTTTTTGATTTTTTGTTCAGCAATATCGGCGGCACGATAGTCTGCAACCGCGGCGCAGCCAATAAAGACATCTGAGCCCGGCGCCAATGTCATTGCGGCTTGATGCATATCTAATGCACTGCTTACTGAGTGGACGTTACAACCCTGAGGGGGAGTGAGCGTGACCGGACCTGAGATGAGGTTGACTTTGGCACCCAGTGCCAGTGCTGCTTCGGCCAACGCATAGCCCATTTTACCTGAGCTGTGGTTGCTGATGTAACGGACCGGATCGAGTGCTTCACGTGTGGGCCCGGCGGTGATGGTGACTGTTTTACCAGCCAGCAGCGGCGCTTCGGGGTGAGTGCATCGAGTGCCAGGGAGACGAGTTCGTTGGGCTCTAGCATGCGGCCCTTTCCTACATCACCACAGGCCTGTTCGCCCTGACCTGGCCCCCATACTGCAACGCCTCTGTTTGCCAGTGTGGCGAGGTTACTTTGGGTTGCAAGATGTGCGTACATTTGCTGATTCATAGCCGGTGCAATGGCAACTTTAGCGGGGGTTGCCAGCAATAAGGTGGTTAACAGGTCATCGGCGATACCGCTGGCCATCTTGGCGATGATATTGCTGCTAGCCGGGGCAACTAATACCAGATCAGCCCATTTGGCCAATTCAATATGACCCATAGCCGCTTCCGCTGCCGGGTCGAGCAATGAATCTGCAACAGGCTCGCCGGATACAGCCTGCATAGTCAGCGGGGTAATAAACTGTTTGGCTGACTCCGTCATAACGACTCTGACTTCACATGCCTGATCTTTTAACCGCCGTACCAGTTCGGCACATTTATAGGCGGCTATTCCGCCGCTGATCCCCAGAAGAATACGCTTGTGTGTTTGGCTCATGCTCGGCCCCTGCAAATTGAAACTAGCGCTAAGATAGCATAGCCCGCCTGTGGTTTTGAATTATTCTGCCGTCCGTCTACACTCAGATCATCACAGTGACGTGATGGCAGGCAATTTACACCCTCTGTTTTGCAAATTGACGGGTTAACAAGGAGGAATTATGCAACTGATGGCAATACCGAAAGCGCAGCGACCAAGAGAGCGTTTATTAAAGTGTGGTGCGGGATCACTGAGTGATGCCGAATTGCTGGCTATATTTTTACGCACGGGCGTGGCTGGCATGAATGCGATTGAGTTGGCTCAGTCTTTGATCGAACAAAGTGGCTCGTTACACAACCTGATGAACGTAACATTGGGTGAGTTCTGTGAATATAAAGGAGTAGGTGAAGCCAAGTATGTACAGCTACAGGCCGTGCTTGAGCTAAGTCGACGCTACTTGCTGGAGGAAGTAGTACGTGATGCGCAGTTTGGCTCGCCTCAGGCGGTCAGTGACTACCTAAAAATTCAGCTCAAGGGGTTGCATCATGAAGTCTTTATGGCGCTGTTTTTAGATAATCAGAATCGCCTGATCCGCGATGAAATTTTATTTTCAGGGACCATCAATGCCGCCAGTGTCTATCCCAGAGAAGTGGTCAAAGCTGCGCTCAAATATAATGCGGCAGCTTTAATCTTCGCACATAATCATCCATCAGGTGTTGCTGAACCCAGCGAAGCAGACAGGTTGATCACTAATAAGCTGCAGCGCGCGTTGGCTCTGGTTGACATTCAGGTACTGGATCACATGATAGTGGCGGGCAGTTGCTGCCTTTCATTTGCGCAAAGAGGGCTGTTATAGAGCCTGATTTTGCCCTATCTGACTGGTTTCACCCCGCTTTCCTAGCATAAATTAAAAATAGTTTAATTTAAATGCAGTTTTTACTTTCCTAAGCGGCTATGGATCATTATAATTGGCCGCTATCAAATTTACCCATGAGCTGATTAGGATATCATCAGATCCTTGAACTCTGCCTGTAAATACTGTATAAAGAGCGCCCTTTGATTTTACCCAGGGCAAACAGTTTGAAGGCCTAAGGGGAAATTAAGCTCGAGCGAAGTTATTGGAGATATATAGACATGTCTAAAGTCTGTCAAGTTACAGGTAAGCGCCCGGTTGTTGGTAACAACCGTTCACACGCGCGCAACGCAACTAAGCGTCGTTTCCTACCTAACCTGCAAACACACCGTTTCTGGGTTGAAAGCGAAAAGCGCTTTGTTACTCTACGCACTACTACTAAAGGTATGCGTATCATCGATAAAAAAGGCATCGACGCGGTATTAACTGATATCCGTGCTCGCGGCGAAAAAGTATAAGGAGCTTAAATCATGCGTGATAAGATCCGTCTAGTTTCTACTGCTGGTACTGGTTATTTCTACACTACCGACAAGAACAAGCGTAACATGCCTGAAAAAATGGAGATCAAAAAGTACGATCCTAAAGTACGTAAGCATGTGATCTTCAAAGAAGCGAAAATCAAGTAATTCGCTTTCAGATTCGAAAAACCCGGCTCCGGCCGGGTTTTTTATTGCCTGTATTTCGTCACTCTACCTACTTTTCTTACTCATACTGACCTGTTTAGAACTCTCACCTCTTTGAGCCCTACCTGTTTAGTTGGACAGTTATTGCCTGTCAGGCAATCCCTTAGGCTATCTCCGATCGAATTCAAAAAGGAGATGGTAATGAAATATACACTGAAAACTCGGGAGAAAGGGGAAATCCAAATCGTCGAGGCGAATGCTGCACTGGGCCTGGATGCGTTGACACGAAAAGATGTACTGGAATTGGTGAAAGCACATGGGGCGGTTTTGTTCCGTGGTTTTGATACCAATCTGGATGCATTTTCAGCCTTGGTTTCCCGCGCCAGCGACAAAGTGACACTGGACCCTGCACGTAAGCACTTTTCTGATAATGCACAGCTGGTCGATGCCGGTACCGATCCGGTCGGACTGCACTTAGAAAATGGTAATGCACCAAACTTGCCGGATCTCGCCTGGTTTTACTGTAAAAAAGCGGCGAAACGAGGCTCTCAGACAACCTATTGCGATGGCTATAGCGTGCTGGATGACTTGGATCCTGCCTACAACCAAGACTTTACTGAGCGACAAATCAAGTATGCACGTCACTTACCTGAAGCATTATGGAAAAAGTATACGCTCAATGAAGTGGATGGCCTGGAGCGTATCGAGCAAGTGACCTTTGAGCACTTACAACAACTGGCTGCACATAATCCGGGTCAGACTTTTACCTTGCTTGAAGAGGGAGTGGTGTACTCAGAGTTGGTTGTGCCCGCAATTCGCCAGTCTAAGTTCAGTCAGGTTAAAGGGTTTGCCAACAGTTTACTGGGTCCTTCCTATAACTACGAACCACCTAAGATCACCTTTGGGGACGATCAGAAAATTGATGAGGCTGTCTGGCAGCACATTAATGAGGTCACTGAAGCGCATACCAAAAACATTGACTGGCAGGATCATGATGTCGTGGTGCTAGATAACACCCGAGTGATGCATGGTCGTCGCGAAATTATCGACACCGATCGCGAATTATTCAACGCGCTCAGTTATGTGGCATAGGAGTGGACATGAAACAGGCTAAATTAACCGAGATCGTCGGACAATTTCTTCAAAATACAGAGGCGCAGCAGGTTGTTGTTAAGCAGTGTGGCAGTGCACAACAGCTGACGATGCAGGATTTTCGTCATGCACTGGCACAGCTTAACACCAGACTAACCGCACAAGTAGCAGACATCGATCAGCATCTTGTCGCGATAGCGATAGATCCGAGTGCGAACTGGATTCTGCTGGATACCCACTGCATTGTGAGCAAAACAATCAGTGTTCCCATTCCAACTGAGTTCAGTGACGAGCAAATTGCGCATTTGCTTGAGCCGGTTGGCTACTGCTTTGTGGATGATTTTCAGGTGGCAAAACGGATCATGGCCGCAGCCCCTCAGGTTGGCGTGATCTTCTCTGATGGCACCCTAATCAAAGCCACTGAAAAAGCACCTAATGCGGAGTTGCTTTCCCGGCTACAACAGCAGGATGTGATTAAAATCATTCATACCTCAGGTACAACGTCAGCGCCAAAAGGCGTGTTGATCCGTGATGCCGGACTGGGTGGTCTGATAGAGACGCTGGCGCAGGTATATCAACATCTGGGTCCCTGGCATTACTATTCTATGGTGCCGTTTTCGCTGCTGATTGAGCAGGTACTGGCCATTTATCTGCCCTTTAGCAGTGGTGGTTCCTGCACTTTACTACCGAGGGGGATCCGGCCTTTCAGTACGCAAAGCGGTATGGCGGGTGAATATCTGGAAAGTGTCCGTTATGCCAACTGCAATGTCCTTTACCTGCCTCCTAAGCTACTTGAGGAGACACTCAGCATATTACAGCGTGGTGAAATGAGTGTGGCGGATATCTTCGGCTCTAATCAGGTACACGTTGTTACTGGTGGGGCAAAAGTGTCGGCACAACTGCTGATTGACCTGCAAGCGTATGGACTGGAGGTTGATGAAGGCTACGGGCTGAGCGAAAACTCATCGGTGGTGGCGATTAATACTGGTGTCGGAAAAAAAACTGGGCAGTGTTGGCAAGCTATTACCCGGACTTGAAGCGCGGATTGAAGAAGGTGAACTGCTTATCAAGAGTCCCAGCCTGTGCGCAGGCTACCTTAATCGCGATATCAGTGCATGCGAGTTCAACGACGAAGGGTTTTTGCATACCGGTGACCTGGCTCATTTTGATGAACAGGGCTACCTCTATATCGAAGGTCGGATCAAGAATGTCATCATTTTGTCCAGTGGCCGTAATGTCAGCCCGGAGTGGGTCGAGGCGACCTACAAAGAGCTGGATGATGTGGCTGATGTGGTGGTGTTCGGTGAAGCACAGGAAAGCATTTCAGGTGTGGTGTTTACTAACCAAGAAATGGACGAAGCACAGATCCAGACTGCGCTGGCACAGGTGGCCTCGAGACTGCCGACATATTGTCAGATCCAGCAAGTGCGGGTGCAACATCTGAGTGAGTCACTCAGACGCCGCTACTTTACCGTAACCGGGCGTCCGATGCGGGACAAGATAGCCCAGGATTTCTTTGCTGATATCGCAGCATAAAGGAGCAAATGATGACAGTAAAAACAACAAGCCGGACGCTGCAAAGCGCCTCTGGCGCTACTTTGACATTTGATGACGGTAGTACAGCAATAGACTTGCGCAGTGGCGGTTTTGGTCATGGACAGCGCGAGATTGTCGCGGCGGTTAAGGCCCAGGTCGAGGCCATGCCATTGTCAAACCGAGTAATGATCACCCCAGTACTGGCAAGTCTGGTGGATAAAATTGCACAGCTGATGCCAGGCGAGCTGTCTGTCAGCTATATCTGTAACTCCGGAGAAGAGTCTTTTGATGGGGCACTGAAGCTGGCCCGCGGTGCAAACCCGGATCGCGATCAGGTGGTGGTGGTATCCGGGAGCCATTTAGGTTGTCTGAGCTATGGCCAGTATTTCTCACAATCAGGCGTGTCTTTGGATTATCTGCCATTGCGTCCTGTCTTTGTCGAAGCCAATGACAGTAAGGCGTTAGCCAGCGCTATTACCGCGCAAACGCTTGCTGTGGTTTATGAACCTGTATTGACGCAACAGCAGTTGTTGCCGCTGAGCGAAGAATTCCTGATGACCATGCGCACCCTGTCCAAGAGTACAGGTGCCACCATGATTGCCTATGAAGTGAATACGGGCATGGGTCGTTGTGGTCGCAATTTCGCGACTGAACTGACTTCAGTGGTCCCTGATGTGATGGTCATTGGTGGTGCCCTGAACGCA
Organism: Pseudoalteromonas sp. R3; assembly: GCF_004014715.1. NCBI lineage: Bacteria > Pseudomonadati > Pseudomonadota > Gammaproteobacteria > Alteromonadales > Pseudoalteromonadaceae > Pseudoalteromonas > Pseudoalteromonas sp. R3. The sequence continues at coordinate 4,032,655 of NZ_CP034835.1, read as the reverse complement.
GGGTGTGTGCCAGTGGGGGATATGTCACACACAAGGCACTGAATGATTTGGTCTACGGCAAGCAAAACCCATCACTGCATGGCAGCACCACTGGCGGAAACCCGGCCAGTTGTGTGGCGGCATTACAGGCACTACTTGCGTTGGAGTCGCAGGGGATTGCGAACAGACAAACTCAGATTGGTGCGCAATTGGTGAGCAGCATAGACGGACAGGCAAGCTGCAAGCAGGCGGGGAGTCTGGTGTATGTGACGCTGAAAAACGCCGCACAAGCGGATGCCATGAAGCAAGCGCTCAGTGAAGCCGGGTTACTGGTTGCTACACGGGGGCAAGAACTACATCTGACTCCGCCTTTGATGATCAGTGACAGTGAACTAGCACAGGCCTGCGCCACATTAAGTAAAATCATCAAGCAAGTTAACGTCAAGGAGGCAGCATAATGGATCTGCAACAAACAGTAGAGACTTTAGATCAACACTGGAACCCGACAGCTGCAAGCCTGTACCGAGTGAGCCGTCGTACTATGGAACAAACCGCACACAATACAGTGATCCGCGATCATCTTGGTAATGAGTTCCTCGACTTTGCCTGTAGCTACGGTGTATTCATCGTCGGTCACACCCAGCCTGAAATCCAGGCTGCGGTGACGGCGCAACTGGAGCAAGTATCAATTGGTGCTGTTGGGGTTGAAGACCTGCAAACACAACGTTTGTCAGAGCGTCTGGCAGAGATGCTGCCGGGCGACCTGAATCGTAGCTATTATTGTAATTCAGGTGCTGAGGCCAGTGAATTGTCTATGCGTGCGGTGATCACGGCTCACCCGAGCAGCGACCGGATCGTGGTAGCCCGTAACAGTTACCATGGTAAAACTCTGGGGGCGCTGAATATTCTTGGTCAGCGTGGTCATCGATTGCCATTTGGTAAGCTGGCAGATAACGTCGTGTATGTGGATTTTGGTGACATTGCACAAATGCGTGAAGCCATTGCACAAGAGGCCGCAGCCGTTTTCATCGAGCCTATACTTGGCGGGCCTTACCTGCAGGTGCCTCAGCTGGGTTATCTGAAACAAGTGGAAAGCCTGTGTCGGGAGTATGGTACTTACCTGGTTGCGGATGAGATCCAGACTGCGTTTGGCCGTTGCGGCAAAATGTTTGGGATTGACTATGATCAGGTGGAGCCGGATATCGTGATCCTGTCTAAAGGTCTGACCGGTGGACATGCGGCGATTGCTGTTGCGGTTTTCTCCGAGCGCCTGGACAAGCGACTGCGCAATGACATCCAAGTGGATGAGGCTTTCTTCGCGACTGCCGGGGGTCACCCTTATAGCAGCAGCGCCGCTCTGGCAGCGCTGGATTTTATCGAGCAGAAGCAATTGGTGGCGCGTGCGCAAAAGCAAGGTGAGTATCTGCTTAGCGAAATGCGCCGGGTGGCGGCTAAATATCCAGAGCTGGTATTAGATGTGCCCGGAGTTGGCCTGATGACCGGGTTAAAGTGTGCCAGTCCGGCAGTTGAAACGGCGATTACTATGATGATGGGACGTCACAACATTCATCTGGGTCACTCCATGAATGAAAAGGCAACGCATCCGGTACTGCGATTTTATCCGCCACTGACAGTGTCTCATGATGAGATCACGCGTTGTATCACAGCGTTGGAAGGGGTGCTTGCGACCTTAGGTAAGCGTCCAAAACTATTCCTGAAGCTGATGAATGCGCTGATCAAACGTCAGTTCACTATGCCCAGAAAGTGGTTATATAAAATTACCGGTGTCAAAGCGGCGTAACCAAAAAATAAAAAGACTGGCGCGAGGCCAGTCTTTTGGGCTTGGGACCACATTGGAGATGGAAGTTCACCCGCGATGACGCGGACGCACCCAATTAGTTGATCGGATAGTTAGGGAATGGATTTTGGTAACTGATATCCGGGCGTTGCTCAGTGAAAATGGAACGCACTTTTAGTAAATCAATCTTCCACTCACCCGGCTTAGTGGCAATCACGCCTAAGGTGTTATTGCTGACGAACAGCTGCGGCCCTAGCAGAGGTTCAAACGGCAACTCAACATCCGTGGACTGTACAATTTCCTGATGAACCAGCACATTAAAGTTTAACTCCATTCTGCCAGTACCCGGGCGGTTACCCTCTTCATAATGGCTAATATAGAAAGAAGTGGGCGAAAAAGACGCATTTTGTCTCAGCTGTGCCAGACCTTCTGTTGCGATCTGTATGGTGGAATCAATCCCGGTGGACAGACTGCCATTGAGATCCAGCTCAATCGCCGGGCTGACAATGTCATTAAAGCAGGCTTTGACTTCATCAACCCGGACATAATCCTCCTTAAAGTTAGAGGCTTCCGGAATGCACAGGAAAAAACGTCGTACTATCTGGCTGCCCTCAAAATATGCATGTTGTTTATTAAGGCTGCGTAAAAAGGTTTTATTTCTGAGAATGCGCTTAATGTTAAATGGCGGCGCATCTTGTTCTTGCTGGTAAGCCATCTCATGGTCCTGCCAGTCATCATCCTGCGCCATTGCGTTGGTTGTACCAAAAGTCAGTGCGGTGGTTGCTACCAGAGTCAGAAATTTATTCATTGTCTTTGTTCCTTAGTGTGGAAGTTGAGTTCGTTATTGTTGGTTGTCAACGTGGTGTTGACTTGCTTACCAGTCTGACCCGGAACTTTATTTCAGACTATTTCAGGGTATTTCTTTGCTTATCGCTCCATTTCACGGTGTACCTGAAACAGCGTGTTGGGTTGTGAAATATATTTCATGGCGATTGTTGATTTTAATGGGAGACACCAAAGCGGCAGACAGCAACAACAATATTGCCGCGGGCTTAATAAACCAACATCAACGGAGATAATCATGAAAACAGTTAAGCAAACCCAAGTACTGGTCGGGAATAAGTTCACTAACTTTGCACAAAACCCGGGCGTTACCACTTATGAACAAGCACGCACTATGCTGGAAACAAATGATGAGCAACTCTCGACCACCCAGTTTGTATTAGGTCAGGGAATTTGTGCGGATGCTTACCAGGCGCTACTTAATTTGGCAGAGGAAAAAGGCATGGCAGCAGCGTTTGCAACTCCTTCCTTTAATAAGCTGAATAAACAGGAAACCCATAAGCATCAAAAACGCAACGGTATGTTAGGGGAACCGCAACAAATTGAAGACAATTTATACCGTCTGCCTATTTATATCGACGATGCCTGCGATGAAATGGGTGACCATGTCACCGGGCACCATATTCAGGGCATGGTGCTGACAGAGTCTGCACGTCAGGCGTTTTTGGCTATTACCGAACGCTATTTCCTGGCCGATGCTGAAAAAAGTTACTTCGTGATTAACTCGCTGGATAGTGAGTATCTGAGCTTTGCGTTTCCACTGCCTCTGGAGCTGGAATATCGCATTTTGAGCTTCACCGACAAAGGACGCGGCACTTTGTGCTTCGATGTAGAGATGACCTTATCGCAGAACGGCCAGGATTGTGCCCGTGTGAAGACCAAGTTCAGTACCTACCCGGAGAAATTCCTGTCTCGCAAAGAAGGCAGCATGGCCAAGCAGGCGGTGGAGCACCTGCAAACGGCATTGGCAGAGCAAGGAGCGGTCTGTGATGTGGCAGCCTAACGTCATCGCGCAGAGACCCTGCGCGTTCTTTGACGTCGATAACACGCTTATCGACCTGAAAAGTATGTTTTCATTCGCCGATTTTTTACAGGACAACGCGCTTTTGGTTCCGGCTGAACGTTTCGGAGCCTGGCGCGAGCGCTTGGAGCGCTTATTTGCAGCACAGCGTCCACGCAGTGAAATCAATCGCTTTTACTACACCTTATTTGAGGGGGTTGCAGTCAGTGCGTTTGCTGAGGCAGCACAACTGTGGTTTACCACGTTACCCAAGCCTGATGCCTACATTAAGCCGGCTCCGCTGGCTGCACTGAAGGCATTACAGCAAGCCGGGTATAACACCATTTTGGTCTCCGGATCCGGGTATCACCTGCTGGCACCTTTTGCGGCATTGTGGCAGGTCAGTGATGTGTTGTGTGCGCCTCAACAGCAAAAAGATGGACGCTATACAGGCGAGCTGGATGACCTGCCGAGCATAGGTCAGGGGAAGGCACATTTTATCGCGCAGTTTTTATGTCAGCACCAGATCTCTGCCGATGCTTGCCTGGCTTTTGGTGATGACCTCAGTGACTTCCCTATGTTAGGTGCTGTTAATAAAGGGTTTTTGGTGGATCCGCTGGCGCCAACTCTGATTGCAAATCAGGACGTCGGGTATGAAGTATTCACCACGATTTCTGATCAGAACTGTACGTTCAGGCAGTACGTCTGCCACTAATTTTAATCAACAATAAACGCAACTGGATAACCACAGCAGGATAACCAGAAAGAAGCACCGTACAGCGGGAGGCGCTTTCTGGCATCCAGGTAATGTAATTGAACACAATTTAACTTAACTAAAATGGAAGAGAATTATGTCTAAACGACTAGCAAACAAACTGGTATCTCCAATTGGCTTAGGCTGTATGGGAATGAGTGAGTTCTACGGTGAGCGTAATGATGCGCAATCTCTGGAAACGCTGCACGCTGCGCTGGATATGGGTTATAACCATTTCGATACTGCGGATATGTATGGTCAGGGTCACAACGAATCGTTGCTGGGCCAGTTTGTCAGTGACATTGGTAGTAAGCGTGATGATATCGTCTTTGCCTCAAAATTTGGTATTCGCCGCGATCCAAACGACAAATACAACCTGATCATTGATAACAGCAAAGAATATGTCAAAGCAGCGTGCGAGGCGTCTCTGAAGCGTATGAACCTCGAAGCGCTGGACATTTATTATATGCACCGCCGTGACCCGAATGTGCCTATCGAAGAGCCTATGGAAGCACTGGCTGAGCTGGTTAAAGAGGGCAAGATTAAGGCCATTGGTCTGTCTGAAGTCTCTGCCGATACACTGCGTCGTGCAAACCAGGTACACCAGGTTGAAGCACTGCAGAGTGAGTATTCACTGTGGAGCCGTGATATTGAAACTGAGATCCTGCCTGCCTGTATTGACTTGGGTGTGCAGTTTATCGCTTACAGCCCGCTGGGGCGTGGTTTCTTAACCGGGCAGATCAGTAAAGAACAAATCGAGCAGGCGGATGTGGCTTCAGATTTCCGCGCCAAACTCCCTCGCTTCCAGAAAGAAAATATCGACACTAACCTGGCGCTGGTTAATAAAGTGGAAGAGATCAGTCGCGAGCTGGGTTGCTCAACAGGCCAGGTTGCACTGGCGTGGCTACTGAGCCGTCATGAAAACGTCCATGTTATCCCAGGCACCAAACGCGTGAAATATCTGCGCGACAATTTCGCGGCACAGAACGTCACCCTGTCTGACTCGATCATTACGTCTCTGGATGAGTTGTTCTCTCGCGACAATGTTGCGGGTGAGCGCTACCCGGAAGCGATTCTGGCAGGCACTAACCTGTAATTCTAAGTTCCGGCACCCAGGTTTGGGTGCCCCTCAACAAAAGAGTATGTGTAATGGTTAAGCAAGTCTTAATTGTAGGGGCCGGACCAACAGGCATGGTGCTGGCGCTACAACTCAAACGTTTAGGCGTTGATGCAACCGTGATTGATTCACGTGTGGCTGCCGGGTCCGGTTCTAAAGCGCTGAGTGTGAACCCGGCTTCGTTAGATATTCTGGATGATTTGGGCGTGACGGAGCAGTTGCTTGCACGTGGCAAACAAAACCAGAGTGTAAACTTAATTTATGAAGGTCAGCGTTTGTTTAAGCTGGACTTTAAACAACTGAACAGTCGCTTTGCGTACTTTTTGATGCTGCCACAACCAGATACCGAAGCAGCATTGCAGGCGCGTATGGCCGAAATGGGCTGTGAGGTGGAACGTGGCACGGCGCTGGTCGATTTGCAGCAGCAGGGTGCTCAGGTACAGGTGACGCTGTCCCGAGATGGCCAAGTATATAAAGATACCTATGATTATGTGGTTGGCTGTGATGGCGCGCGCAGTCGTACCCGGGAGTTACTCAAATTACCCTTCAGTGGGTACGATTATGATATGCATTTTGTTCTGGCGGATGTGAAGGTGCGCTGGAACCGTGACACCAGTCAGAGCTATTACATGGTCAGCGAAGATGGGTTCTTTATTTTGCTGCCACTGACCGAGGGCTATCACCGAATTGTTATTAAGGTTTCCGGGGCGTTTGACCCTAAGCAGACCATCGACTTTGACCTGATCCAGGCCTATTTACGGCGCCTTGATCCTGATCTGGAGATTTTCGAACCCAGCTGGATTTCCTCAGCCCCCTTTTATAATCGTGAAACCAGCCAGTTCAGACGTGGCAATGTGTTTATCTGCGGCGACGCCTGTCACTTGTTCAGCCCGATCGGTGGTTTTGGTATGAATACAGGCATTGGAGATGCGTATAATCTGGCCTGGAAGTTGGCTCAGGTAGCTAAAGGCGAAGCGCCAGACGTGCTGTTAGATAGCTATGACACAGAGCGCCGCCAGAACGCCAAATCGTTACTGCGCCTGACTGATAAAAATACCTCGCTGATCGCGCGTCTTGACCGGCACTCGGCAGATGACGAAGCGCTATTTACGCCCAAACAGAAAAATCGTCCCTTTATTCGCCAATTTGTTCAGGCGGCGGCTGGTTATCAGCTTGATTATGCTGCAACTGAGTCAGTCAAAGGTGTAGGCCGTATTTATTTACCCCTTGATCTGCAAGGTTATCGGCACCAGGGCACTGGATACACCTTGTTTGCCAGTGATGCTGCATGCGCGGAGCGTTTGGCTCAACAAGTGGCGTATTCAGGTGAACAGGCTCGGATCCAGGTATGTCAACGAGACACAGTGGCACATCAATTTGATCCTGAGGCCGAGTGTGTACTGGTCCGGCCCGATAAGATCATTGCCTTCAGTGGCAATGAAATACAGTGCAGCCGTTTTTTAAATGACACACTGTTACTGGCTGAGAGTGCCTGATCATGAATGAAATAAGAGCACTTGGCACTTTAGAGCGAAAAATGGCAACTCTGCACGATGTGCAGGGGAATGCTCAGACAACGTCTTTACTGACACTTGGACAACAGCTCGACGAGACAAGGCTGGCTAAAGCGATGACACGCTGGTTACAGCTTAATCCGGCACTGATGTTGACACTGAATAATCAGCAGGATGCTTTTACAGAGGCGCCTGCAGTTGGGCAGCTGCACGAGCTAGATTTGGCGGAAGTTGCACATGACAAGGCTCTGGAGTCGTTGATCCAGGCGGTGTTGAACACGCCATTACAGCCGCAGCGGCAATTGTGCTCTGTTCTGCTTATCCAGCAGCAGGATACGGCGATAAGCCACATTGCCCTGACTTGTCACCATGCATTGGTAGATGGTCACAGTCTGGCCTACCTGCTTGACCAGTTGCTGCATTGTTATCACAACCTGACACATAGCGAGCGCAGTGAACTTGCACCGGCGATTGAATCTCAGCTGGAGCGGGCGCGAGGTACTGCTGCGACCCTGCCATCCCACATGGGGTGGCCCGTTGTCACCCAGGCAAAACCGGCCCAGCGACACACCCGGTTTTGCCGACAAACCATTGAACAAGACGCTTTGGTTGCACTGAAAGCCATTGCCAAACACAGTGACAGTGCGCTCAATACGGTCCTGACATACATTTTGACTCAGGCCATTAAACAGGTGCACAGCACAGGCAAGTTACGCCTGTTAATGGCTATCTCACTCAGGCAGCGTACCTCAGTAAAAAGCGCCTCTTCTGCACTTGGGTGTTTGATTGCCGTCAGTGCTTTGGATATGCCTGGCAGCACGAACTGGCCAACTTTTGCTCGTCAATTTGATCAGCAGTTAGCACAAACGATTGATGCTGAGCTTGGCTATGTGCCGCCAATGGATGAGCAATCTTTGCTCCGGTTACGCCAGAGTGCGGACAACCCGTCACGCTTTGGCTGTGATTTTGCCATGACCAACCATGGTGTGGTGCAGTTTGATACCGCCCGACACGGCGTGGTTGTTCGGGAGTATGCCAATTTTGCCAATCGCAATGCCGGAAACGTTGGGATTGCATGTCACCTGGCAACCTCAGGGCACAGGTTGAACTGTGTCTTCACTTACTGTGAGCCTCTGATGTCAACGGCGATGGCACAGCAAATTAATGCGCTGTTTAGTCGTCAGGTGAGCGCGTTTATCGAACAATATCAGGAGATTTATCATGAAGCGAGCTAGACTCACCACCTCCCAGGGCACCATCAGTTATCTGGAGTCGACCGGACGTGGCCCCACTTTGATATTTTTGCATGGGAACTCTTCGCAAGCGGCGGCGTTTGACGCCCAGATGAACTACTTCGGTGCGCATTTTCATTGTCTGGCTGTGGATTTTCTTGGCCATGGTGAGTCGTCTGCTGCACATCAGAGTGATGCTTACAGCTTTGCCGGATGTGTGACTCAATTACGTGATTTCATCGGTGCATTGCAGCTGGATGAATGTGTCATCATTGGCCACAGCCTGGGGGACACGTGGCACTGGATGCTTTGCCTCACTTACCTCAGGTGAAAGGCGTCGTACTGGTAGGCGCACCACCATTTTCAGCCGATACTGCTGCGCAAGCGTTTAAAGAAGAGCCATCTCAGGGGCGTATTTTTCGCTCTGAATTGAGCGATGAGGATGTTGAGCAGGTGTGTGGTCTGTTCGTCAATAAAGAGCAAGTTTCTTTGGCACAGTGGCTGAAAGTGTCGCACAGTGTTGAACTGACTCAGCCCGGTGTGCGCGAAGGGATCCTGGCAGGTCTGCAGAGCGGGCCAATATGCGATGAAGTTGCGTTGTTACAGCAAGCTCAGATCCCGTCACTGGCCATCACAGGTGAGGCAGATCCTTTCATTCACTGCGAGTATGTCACGGACCTGGAGCAGCAAATTGCACAGTTTCAGGCCCACACTTTTACGGGTTGTCATCATTGTCCCCATGTTGAGGATGCCCAGCAGTTTAACCGTGCACTGAGCGCTTTTTTGGAGCGAAGCCTGAATGATAAGGTCATGCGAATAAGCCGGTTAAACAGCGAGGATCAGACCTTGCATCAGCAGGTTGTAGCACGTCCTGTGGTGGCTGCCGGACAAGTGCTGGTGAAGGTGACCGGATGTGGTTTCTCGGAGCTGGACCAGCGCATTTTAGCGGGTGAATATCCCCAGCTGTTGTCGCAAAGTGCTCTGGTACCGCTGAGTCAGTTTATCGGCGAAGTGGTTCATGTGGCAGATAGTCAGAGTTCGCTAAAAATTGGCGAGCGAGTGTTTGGGTGTTTGCTGGCAGAAAGCCAGCGGCTGGGCGCGCTGGCGGACTTTGTGCTGGTGAGTGAACAGCATGTGATTAAAGCACCTGAGAAACTTGATGATAAGTTGCTGGGTAACCTTATTTACCCGTACAGCAAAGCCTGGCTGATACGGCAAAAACTCAAACATGTTCAGCAGGGACGGGTTTTGCTGGTGGGCCGCGATCGGTTGTCGACCACCCTGGTTGCAGATGCCTTGCTAGAAGCTGGCTATCAGGTGAGCTTGTTAGTAGATAATAAACTGCAAAAGCAGACGCTTATCCAGAGCCAGGTTGCTGGGATTGAGACTGTCACCACAGTGCAGCTGGAAGAAGATGCCTTACAGGGAGCCTTTACCACTGTGATAGAACTGGAGCCTGTGATTGATCCGCAGCTGCTGTTGCCACTGTGCTGCCATGATGGGGATTTCTTCACCTTCCATTATCACCGGGAGTTCCCGACCAGGGCACTTTATGGGCGAGGTTTGAGTTTACACAGTCTGGTACCAATTAACCTGCTGATGGAGCAGCTGCCGCGTTGTTCAGTACAGGAGCTGCTGGCGGACTGTCGTCGTGATATTACTCGGGTGGCCGCCATACTCAGTAATGAGGGCACGCTTCAGGTCGGGCCTCTGCGAGTGGGAAATGGTGACAGGCTGAGTGTGGCCAGTGGCCAGGATTTTGTACTATTTCAGCAAGTGAGTGCGCAGCCATGTTGAGGCGCACTAAAACCGCGCAGGCAAGTAATTTACTTGCCTACCTGTTGTGGGCGTCAGCAGCGATTTTTTTCATCAGCTGACACACATTGCCCTGTTTGATTTACTGAGCCTGAGAATTGTCCTGGCGACCGTGATGTGTCTGGTGTTAGTAACGCTGATGGGGCAGCAAAGCGCGTTGCTTGCGTTGCTGCGTGGCCGGTTTAAGTTAATCGCTCTCAGTGCCATGCTTATTGCCAGCAACTGGCTGCTGGTGATCAGCAGCATTAGCAGTGAGCAGCTCAACAGTGCCAGTCTGGGATACTACCTGGCACCGGTCCTGACTTTACTATTACTTAAGCTGGTTAATCGTGAAGGGCTTCAGCTCAAAGAATATGTGTGTCTGACCTTGTGCCTGTGTGGCGTGATGTTGTACATCAAGATGCAAGCTTATGCTGCGCTACCCTGGCAGGGGCTGGTTATCGCCTTAACGTTTGCACTGTATGTGGTGCTCAGACGCTACTTGCGCGAACCTGCGGTAGTGGTTCTGGCGGCGGAGCATGTGTGTGCTGCATTACCCGCTCTATTGTATTTGGCGTGGTCTCATTATACTGCGTCGGGTAGCGGTTTATCCCATCAGTTGCAGCAGGGCGACATAGTGAAACTGTGCATTCTGGGTGTGGTAACCACATTGCCTTTGTTACTTTATAACTTTTCTGTGAAACACCTCAGCAGCGCATTTGTGTCTCTGTCTCAGTACCTTAATCCGACACTGATGTTGTTGATTGCGGTGCTCCTGTTTAAAGAAGTCGTGATGGCAGGTCAGTGGCTGGGACTGGCATTTATCTGGGGTGGTATTGCGGTGTACTTTGTGTTGGCTCAGCGTGCGCAGGCACAGCACGCCGTCTAGTCAGCAGTTAACGATGTGGTTCTGTTTACCGTCGAGATTATGAGGGATTAAAAGGAGAGCAACAAATGGGAACCGTTCGAAAACACGTGGAAAATTGGAACAGACAGCTGTATCCCGCCACATTTCAGGGCTTTGTTGAGCGTGTGGAGCAGCCGGTTGCGGCTGAGCTGCTGGCTCTGAGTAAACAGGCAAATTTTGCGGACATCGTCTGGTCTGGGGCTGATGCCTGTATGGACGATGTCTGGAGCACGATGACAGTGGCACAGCTGCAACAGATGTTAGAGGAAGGCGGTGCTGACTTGCCTCGGTTATGTTATGTGCGTGTTGAGCCTGAATTACTGGCAAGCAAAGCGCGAGTCGCTGATCTGATCGATACACTGGAGTCGGCACTGACACATAAAGTGTTTCGCTTCAGGCTGGTATTGCAAGAGGCATATCGTATTGGCAGCCAGGAGCTCAAAAAGGCATTGCGAGTCTGCGACCTGATTGGCTGCGATCGGATCGCATTTGAAGATTGCCTGGGTGGGTTTCGCCCTGCCGGGGTTGAGAATTTTATGCTGTGGCTCGCACCCAAGGCGTTGGCCTATGAGCTGAGTACGGAATTTATCTTTTATTCTTCAAATATTGACGCTCATGATAATGCTCTGCGTGCAATAGAGCACGGTTGCAACTACTTGCAGGTGAGTGCTCACTTTTTTAATCGAGAGCGATGCGCTCTGGCAGTAGGCTCTGTGCTGGAAAGCTATGGTGACTATCAGCGATTTTTTGACCTAGCGTTGCTCGAAAAATATATCTGTCTACGCTTATTTGGTGGTGATGAAGCATTTGTCGAGCAAGAAGCGCTGCAAGTAACACCAGCTCCCATAGCTGGAACTGCGAAAGTGCAAGTGACGCCGACAATAAGAAACGATGCTCCTGTCTCACTGCGCTTTGAGGTCAGTGACAACGACTGGCATGTGCGTTTGCTGCTCAAGCGCGACTCGCAGAGCGTGGATCTGGGCGAGCGGGTACATCACTATATCTTGCTGTTATTGGTGCGTGAATATCATGAGCAAGCGATGAAAGCCTGGGAAGCGGGTGAAAAAGTCGATCCTTTGCTAACGGGGTGGGTTGAGCGTGAGCTATTGCATCGTATGATTGGCGACAATGAAACTCAGTTTAATGTCAAACTGTGCCGTGCTAAAAAGCAGTTAAATGATGCTGCAAAAGCTCTGGGTCTGGATGTCTTTGAGCCCTGTGCCTACAGGCAGGGCGCATTGCGTATTAATTTTAGCCATGTTGAAGTCCTCAAAGGGAATAGTTGTGAAATCGCTATTGAAAATTGGCAAATAGCGGAACCTGAACCTGATGAACAGGCAATGGCAGCTTAATAGCACGACTACAGGGTATTGTATTTCTGTATCTGTGTGAATAAATACAACAATACCACTCATAGGTTATTTCGTGAATCAAGTGTAAATAATGCACCATGATGGTTCATGATTAATTTCAATATTTGGTATATGATATTTTTATCGTCTTTGTTGTAACTGCTGAATGTCGAATTGTTGTTGTGAATGGTATTTTTCTATTATCTTCAATAAAAGCTAGTATTATTCTAACTATCATCTTGAAATAATATATCCACTTAAATAGGTTTGTTTATTTTGTGGATATATTATTTGTAACAGAATATGTTTTTTACTTTTTAAGGTACTGCCTTAGATAATCCCGAAACTCATACCTTTAGCTATCGCCTGAGAACGGTTCACCACGTTCAACTTAGTGAATATATTAGACAAATGAAACTTGACTGTACGCTCGGATATACTGAGGATGATAGCAATATCACCATTGTTCTTACCCTCTTTGGCCCATTGCAAGACTTCAAGTTCACGCTTGGATAGTTGCGGCATGCCAATTTTTCGTCGTGTGTTTTCACCATCGCGTGAAAACAGTTCGTGAAAGTGCGGCGCGATGTAAGACAAGATATGCGCGTCTGCTTTATTGGTTATGGCCTCGGTCGAAATAGACAGTAAGGTAGAGCCACTGTGGTTGTTGACAACAATAGATAAGCCGTGACTCCCCACATATTTCTGAGATAAAAACTGAAAATCACTGGAGTATTGCTCTTTCGCTGGAGAGAACTGAAACGCACTTTGCCAGTCAACCACCTGGTTGCTTTGAGAAAGCGCATTAAGAACAGGATCTTGTTGATAGAACTTACGTTGAAAGTAGATATCCTGCCACTCATTGCTCAAGTTGTAGGAAAATAGTTGAGAGGGACTTGTAAGTTGGAATTGATTTTGTACATCAATGGCCAAAATCGCGGATTTGATGGGAATGAGTTTGTCTAGTTTATTAAATAAGTTATTTACTGAAGTACTGTCATTTTCCGATTTTACACAGCTATCGACAAAATCCAGTGTTTGGATCAATTTATCCTTATCAATCATATTAAGCACACCATAGTTACGTTTTAATGAGAATTTTTATTCTATGGTGAGTGCATGGTTAGTCAAGTGTTAATTTGTGAAGTTTTTGTCCCGGGTACAGCTTGGTTACTGGAACGGATGGTAACCAAGCTCCGGCTTTTTAAATATATTTTATGCAGCTTGCAGATAAGATATATTTTCTGCAGGTTCTGGTGCGGTATTTGTCAGATAAAATTGGTTACAGGCAGAAATAAACTGGCGTACATCAATTTTGGCTGCAACGGTTCTCACTCCATCTGGCATAGTCACCGTTTTTCCCAGTATTTCACATGGCAGGCCTTTACGCTTTAGTAGTGACAAAATCTGTCTTGAAACAACGATATACCAGTATTGAATATTATTTTGCTGTGCATGTGCCAGTAATCCTTTTATCAGCAGGTCACACACTGTAAAGGTGTCTTTTACCTTGGCATCTCTGGAAATGATGTCTACAGCAAGACGTGTTACTTCTGCACTGTTTTTCTCAAACTGATAGTTTTTATCTTCAATCAGAAAGCTAAATGTATCATTCAGCAGCCAGGGCGAATGCTCAGGAGTGATACGCATGTAACCTTTCACAGTATCTTCCTGATAGGCCATGACATGAGTGCTGGCAAAGTCGTACTTATCGATTTCCATTTTACTTTGTTCTGTTTTTACCCAGCGCAGTTCTTCAGAGAAAACACTGTGTCTGAGTTTAAAGCAGTCGATAAGTTTGTTTGATGCACGTGTTACCAGTACCTGCCAGTTGTTTTCGATGATTGAGATTGCCTTAGTCATGGTTCAGTTCCTTTTTAATTAAGCCGTTTCGCATTACTACGTTTTTTGTTAAGCCGTGTTGCTTCAATACGACCCATTATAGGGAGCGCTGAAAATCGCATAACCGATCCAATGGGCAGCTGTACTGTTGGACAGTGAAAGGCTCTGAAATATACAAGCGTTAATTGTAATTGTATGAAATGAAACGAAATATTGCGTTGTGTCTGTAATGGGGATAGGGCAGTACAGTGGACAGGTAATCAAAAACTAGCACAAAGGAAATATCATGACTGCAATTGAAAACTGTACAAAAACACTGTCCACGATTAATACCATAAACCCTGACTCATCCTGTTTTTCTATTCTTAAACAGCTGGTCGCGAGTCACTATGAACTGGTTCACGAGGCCATTATTGAGCCTAAGGTTGACGAGTTCGTCTCACTGAAAAAGAGCGCCAATGGCTGTGAAGAGTATTTGGCGGCCTATGGGATTACCTATGCAGCAAACAAAGCCTTATTCTCGGAGCAATATATAGAAGGAGATAACATTGAAACCCATGTGCTCGATACATTAGGCATAGAGCTGTCTCGTCAGGAAATTTGTGAGATTGGTGCATTCTCGTCTTTTAAGGGACGAGGTGGTGCGCTCAAACTACTGGAGTCCTTACCTTATATTATGTGGTCAAAAGGTCAGAAATATACCTTAGTGACTGTTACCCCCATCGTTGAAAAAATGATTGGCCGGCTGGGGTTTTATTTTCATGAAGTAGCGCGGGCCAGCGTCGAGATGTTACCACCACAGCAGCAATCGACCTGGGGGCGCTACTATGAACATAATCCCAAAGTATTGTTAGTTGACCTGGCTGCCAGTTTGCAAAGTACCTTGCCTTTATTATTTGGCAAATACCAGGTCGCTGAGTTGAGATTGAATGAGCATGGTAAAGTGCTGAATCATTTGGAAGTGGCTGCCTGAAAGGTGCAGCCTGAACGCCACCAAGTGGCCTATCTGAGCAAACCTGACTGCCTGGACAGGTGCGCAAAAACAGCGTCGTATTAGCATATGACTGGTTGATTCATTACATTTAATCAGGAGCAAATATGACGAACATCACGACTATGAAGGCCCTCAGAATTCACGAATACGGTGGGCAGAGTAAACTGCTTGAAGAGCAGGTCGCACTGCCCAACGTTGCTGAGGACGACGTACTGATAGAAGTGGCATATACCAGTGTTAATCCGGTTGACTGGAAAGTCCGCGAAGGCTGGTTGGCAGAAGAAGAGCTTCATCAGTTGCCTTTGATTCTGGGTTGGGACGTTGCCGGGACTATTGCTAAAGTCGGCGAGAACGTGACGGATTTTCAGGTTGGCGAGCCGGTGTATGCATTCGGCGATCTGACCAAAGACGGTGCTTATGCACAGTTTATCAGTGTGAATGCTGCTTTGCTTGCAAAAAAACCACAGAAGTTGGATTTTGCACAAGCAGCATCTGTCCCGCTTACCTCTTTGACCGCCTGGCAGGCGATCAATCAATTGGCTGATATCGATTCTGAGACATCGATCCTTATTCATGGTGCCAGCGGCGGTGTTGGCAGCTTCGCTGTGCAGTTTGCAAAGCGTCTGGGTGCCACCGTTACGGCGGTTGCATCAGCAAAGAATCATGATTACTTGCGTACCTTAGGCGCAGATCAAGTGGTTGACTACAATACACCGGACTATCTGCAAGATCTGGGTCAGTTTGATGTGGTCTTTGATATTGTCGACAACGATGTTGCGGGTATTTACGACACAGTAAAAGCAACTGGCAAATATATTTCAACACTTAAAACACACGAGTTACCAGCCCGATATGACTTCGCACACGAGCGCGTATTGGTAATGCCAAACGGCGGTCAGCTTAGTGAAATTGGGGCATTAATTGATAACGGGGAAATCAAGCTTCCGGAAATTGTTGAAATGCCTTTTACAAGCATTGGCGAAGCCCATGCCTTATCAGAAACCGAGCATGTGCGCGGCAAGATTGTCATTAGCATCTAATTTTTCAGTTCAATATTGCGGCTCACGCTCGTCCTGGCAAGCGCCAGTAGATTTTGGAGCCGCAGATACGCTGTTAGCCCAATAGGATAAAAGGAACAAAACCATGAACAAACTGATCATCGGACTGCTGTGTGCCACCGGATTGTATGTTGCACCTCAAACACAAGCCCAGCAGAGTGAACACGATAAACAAATTATTGCCAAACGCACCGTAAAAGGTCATTTAACCACGGGGGTAAATAACTACTGTGGACGTAAATTATTCGAATTCCCGGCGGCTTACGATAGCCTCAACGACTTGTCTTTTCAGTTTGTTGGCGAATACGATCCAACGCCGGGTGCGCTGGACGCCAAACCATTGAGTGCCGAGAACTGCGAGTCAGATACCATTCTTGCTTCAACGACGGATCCTATCAATGTAGCCTGGTTACAGAGTTTTCTTGATATGCCAGACGCCGATCCCAGACTTAAAAATCGCCCCATTATGGATAAGCCAACCTATGTCGACCTGATCGGTAATCATGGCTACATCGAGCGTCGTTTACCAGAGCACTCGAACCCTGTGCCATTTTTTGACGGGCCGAAAGAAGAGATCACCTTAGGCTCATGGTCTAAAGCGCGTGGTCGTTACAAGTTCCAGTGTTATAACGATAATTCGGCAAAAACTGTAGCCAGGTTCAAACACTTGTTCCCCAACTCAATGTACTCGATGCTGGCGGTCTGGGATCGGGCAGGCGAGTTAGTGGTACAGCCTTTCGGTGGGCTGCCGAATGTATTTATCACCGACAAGCGTGGTAATGCGCGTTATGAAAAAGAAATTAACGGCTGTCCGCTACTGCCTACTGAGGATGGTAGCTCACTGCTGTATCTGATCATCAGTTATCACCCGAATGCGTCTATCACAGGTGCCTCTTCCTTCATTACCGCAGCACCTGCAACGGTTATTGACAAAGATGGCAGTGTGTTCGAAAGCACGCAACCACCCGGCATTGTGATCCACGACCAAATCATGTTCCCTATTAATGGTCTGGAGAAGATCCAGTATGACCAGCCACTAATTGCCAAGTAAGCCGGAGGTCTGAGTGGATATTGCAACTTTATCATTGCGCACTCAGGCTGACTTGATAGCGTCTGGTGCGCTATCAAGTGAAGCGCTGGTGCGTCATTATCTGGATATGATTTCAAAACATAATGGCGAAGTGAATGCCATTGTTCAGGTGGCCCGGGTTGAAGACCTGATTGCACAGGCGCAAGCCGCGGACGAAAAGGTACGTAGTGGCGCACCATTGGGCCGCCTGCATGGTGTGCCCATGACAGTCAAAGACATGTGTAAGGTCGCCGGTTTCCCCTGCACCATGGGGACGGAGGGGCTGACAGGGTTTGTGGCCGAAGAAGATGCCACTATAGTTGCGCGGGTCAAAGCGCAAGGAGCCATTATTCTGGGCATTACCAATGTGCCTGAATTACTGATGGCGTTCGAGACCGATAACCTGGTCTATGGCCGAACCAATCATCCACTTGACTCGCAACTATCACCCGGTGGCAGCAGTGGGGGTGAAGCGGCTGCTATTGCATCGGGATGTTCGCCAGCCGGACTCGGTTCAGATTCTATGGGCAGTGTTCGTGTACCAGCCAGCATGGTGGGCATTGCCGGGCTAAAAGTCACACAAGGTCGTTTACCACAAACCGGACGGGTGCCCATGGAAGGGGCCAGTCTGCACGTAAGATCAGCATCTTATGGCCCTATGGGTCGCTATATTGATGACGTGGCTTTACTGTTGGAGATCATTGCCGGGCCAGATGGCATTGATCCGAACACCATGCCTGTGCCCGTACAGGATTACCAGCGCTGTGATATCTCGACGCTGGATGTGGCCTGGTATGAAAACAATGGCTGGTGCGAAGTTCAGCCGGAGATCGCGCAGGCATTGCGACGTGCCGTCGATACACTGGCTCCGTTTGTGGGCTCAGTGACCAATGAGGCGCCGGCATGTCTGAATAAAGTTAAGTCGCTGGCTCTGGAGATGATTGCGTTTGGCGCTGATGGCGGGCAAAGCTGGTATCAGGGGGCGAAATTATTGGGTAGCAAAGCATTGTCTCCCTTGTTTGAGGCCTTTTTGGAGTCTGCATCGTCTTGTCAGCTGACGGTCACTGAATTACGCGGCCGGCTGCGTGAGTGGGATCAATACAATTTTGCCATGCAGGCCTTTAGCCAGCGTTATCCAATCACTTTGTGCCCGGTCAGTGCCACAACGGCGCAAGCCCACGGACACTCAGTAAACCAGATTGACAATTACACCTTTACCATGGCTTACAGCTTAAGTGGCCAACCTGTTGCAACTGTTTGTATTGGAAAAGATAATAACGGTTTGCCAATTGGAGTACAGGTGGTTGGGCAGTTGTGGTGTGAGCATCAGGTGCTGGCGGTTGCATCGGTACTGGAGCGTGCCTTTTCTCAATCAGGTGCAGCCAATTAAAAAAGGAGTGTTTAATGAAATATATAGTTATGTTGGTGGCGTGTGGTTTTCTGTGGGGGTCTCAGTATATTTTTAACGCCATTGCCCTTGAGAGCATGCCTGCTTTGTGGATCGCAGCATTGCGCTCTACCATTGGCGCACTGGTGCTGATTGTTGCTTGTTACTTTCTGGGCTTGAAGCGTGAGCCAGGTCACTGGCGATTACTGTTTGTGATTGGATTGCTGGAAGCCACCTTACCCTTTTTGCTGGTTGCCTGGGGTCAGCAAACGACGGCGGCGTCTCACGCTGCTGTCATCACAGGCATGAACCCGTTACTGACGATTTTGCTGGCGCCTTTGTTACTCAAGGACAGCGATTTTAGCGTCAAAGGCATCCTGTGCGGATTAATAGGCTTTGCCGGTTTGCTTTATCTGTTTTTACCTCAGCTTCAGGCGCAATCAGCATCCCAGTTTGTCGGTGCCGCGGCCATCTTTATTGCAGCACTGAGTTTTGCGCTGAGCTTAATTCTGGTGAAAAAGCTTGAGCATTTGCATCCGGTTGTAGTTGCCCGTGACGTTATCGCGCTCTCCGCATTGCAATTGCTACCGTTAGCGATGTTGTTTGCGGATCTTAATGTCACACAGATAAGTGTTGATGCGATGCTTGCCAGCGGTTATCTCGGCGTGTTCTGTGGTGGTGTGGTCTATATTCTGTTTATGCAATTGATCATGAGTAAAGGACCTGCATTTGCTTCGTTCAGCAATTACCTGGTACCAACAGTTGGGGTATTACTGTCTTATCTGGTGACGGATCAGGCATTTGACTCTCGGATCCTGGTGAGTCTGGTGATTATCATGTTTGCGATTTTTGTTTATCAGTATCAGGGCAAACGCGGCAGTGCGTCACAAGAGGCGCCGTCAGTGGTACATAACAGCTAAACCACAAAAAAGCCCTGATATTATCAGGGCTTAATTTAGGGTTACCGACAGTAATGCGGATTATGCAAACGCATCCTGTAGTGGCGGAACGACCTGCTTTTTACGGCTCAGTACGCCATCCAGCCATACCCGGCTATTTTCAGGGGTGACCTGGTAGGCTTTTTCTACAATGCTTTCGTCATCAGATGCGATCAGCATTTGTGAGCCTTCTTTCATGATATCGGTCAGCAGCAGTAATACTGAGTGACGGCCGCCTTCTTCTTTCAGCTTAGCAATGTCAGCTTCCAGGTCGGCTTTGATGTCATCAAATACAGACAGGTCAATCACTTCCAGCTGGCCAATACCAACCAGGTTGCCATTCATGTTGAAGTCTTTAAAGTCACGCATAACCAGATCGCGTGCTGGTGTACCTTCAACCGCTGATTTTACTTTGAACATGTCCATGCCCAGTGCTTTAAAGTCTTCTACGCCTGCAATTTCAGCCAGCGCTTCAACACATTTAATGTCTGCTGTCGTACAAGTCGGTGACTTAAAGATCACAGTATCGCTTAGGATTGCACACATCATCAGACCTGCGATCCCTTGTGGGATTTCAACGCCGTAGAAGTCATACATCATTTTGATGATGGTGTTACTACAGCCAACCGGACGGATCCAGCATTCAAGCGGCGTTGAGGTAGTCAGGTCGCCCAGTTTATGGTGATCTACTACACCTACAACGGTTGCTTCATCGATGTCATCCGGTGCTTGAGTCTTTTCGGTATGGTCAACGATATAGACTTCTTCACCCGCATAGCTTAGTTTTAACTCCGGCGCTTCAAAGCCAAAGCGGTCCAGAATAAACTGAGTCTCAGGAGAGATATCGCCCAAACGTGTTGGGATTGCTTCTTCACCGATCTGGTTCTTCAGGTAAGCCAGTGCAATTGCACCACAAATTGAATCTGAGTCAGGGATCTTATGTCCCACTACATACATTGCCATTGACGGTTCTCCAAAAAAATTTGTCGCCATTCTAGCAAAAATTAACCACAAGAAAACAGCATAAGCGGGGCTAATCGCAGCTTTTTCATGTCGTGTCATCTTATGAAACGCATCATGACAATGGCGTTTGGATAAGAAAAGGAGCAGGCAATGTTGAAGAGCATTTTCTTTTCGATGAGTTTGGTTTGCCTGTTTTGAGTGCAACTAAACGGGATGGTAAGTTAGCTGAACTGTGGTACCGCCGCGCTAAATGAGCGTAAGCTGCTTTGTGTGTTTACTCATTTCGGGTGAACACACATGACCCAGATAATTGATTATCCTAAGTTTCATCGCTACATTACTGAATACATATGTTGGTTCTGGTAGTGCCAAGGAGGCGTTAAATGGAAAAAGCTTATCTGGTGCTGGCCTGGCTGGGGCTGGCTATTTTCTTGTATTCCATTGCTATTCGCCAGCTGAAGCGGGCGGAGTTTACCGGGCCGATGTGGTTTGTGCTGTTTGGCTGTGCGTTGGGATGGTACTTCCAGGGATCACTGTCTCTGCGTCTGGAGAACTTGCGTGAGTTTTTGCCGCTGGTGGAGCTGATCCTGGCCATTTTTCTTTTCTCTGACGCAGCAAAAACACGGCTCAGAGTATTGTTGCACTCTTATCAACTTCCCCTGTTATTACTGCTGGCATTGCCTCTGACTATGGGTCTGGCCGCGCTTGGGGCACATTGGATACTCTCATTGCCCTGGTTACCGGGACTGATTTTGGCCATCATGTTGACACCGACTGATGCTGCGCTGTGTCAGAGCTTTATTCAGGATAAACAAGTACCAGCGAACCTTCGTGAGGCCATCAATGTCGAAAGTGGTCTGAATGATGGCTTGTGTGTACCTGTTTTTCTGTTTTTATTAAGCAGCGGCCTTCATACTCAAAAGCCTTCAGGAGACTCACTTTTGATGCTGTTTTTGCAGGAGGTTGGGATTGCACTTGCTGTTGCATTAGTGTTAACTGTTGTCGCCATATGGCTGATAAAATTGACCTACCACCATCACTTTTTTGCCGCTAAAAGCAGCCCGTTTTTATTTATCGGCATTGCTATTGCCATCTTTTCGCTTACTCAGCTATTGGGGGGGAGCGGCTTTATTGCGGTGTTTATCAGCGGCTTGTTGTTTGACTATGGATTTCGTGATGCCTTTAAAGACAAATTAATAGAGGAAAGTGAACAAATAGCAGAGTTAGCCGCCTATGTCCTGTGGGTCATTTTTGGGATCAGCGCCAGTGTGTTGTTGTTTACTGCTTTTGAATGGCAGGTATGGCTTTATGCTTTGCTGGCTGTCGTCGTGTTTCGTTTTATTCCTGTCATGCTGCTGTTAATGCCGACTCGTTTGGACTGGCGAGCACAGGTGACGCTGGCCTGGTTTGGGCCCAAGGGGCTTGCCTCTGTAGTGCTGAGTCTGATGCTGTTGGGTTCCAGCCTAACGTATAGTTTATTATTGACGAAAATTACCGCTGCGACGGTACTGCTAAGTATTTTTATCTTTGGTGTAAGTGGCCATCTTGCAGGCTCTTTTTTGATGAAAAAACAATAGTGCATTTACACAAAGTGTCACCCATCTGAAATAAAAAAGTCATCAAGTGTCCCTAAACTGTGCCGCGGCTCAGATGATTACGTTTTAGGAACACTACAATGAATAAAAAGCTATTAGCAGTGGCGGTATCTGCCGTCTTATTGACCGCATGTAACGATGACGACACCAGAACGGTTGAAGTCGTAAAGGAAGTCGAAGTTGCAAAAGAAGTCGAAGTTGAAAAAGAAGTAGTAAAAAAAGTTGAAGTCGTAAAAGAGGTGGAAGTGCCTCCGACTCCCGTGACTCAGGTTAAGAATGTAATCCTGATGATTGGCGACGGTATGGGTGCCCAGCAGGTTGGTTTACTGGAAGAGTATGCTCGCCGTGCACCTAACTCAACATATAATACTAAAAACAACCAAACTGCGCTGTCTAAGCTAGCTGCTGGTGGTCATTTGGGTCTGTCTCTGAACGCACCTCATGGTGCAAATGGCAGCCTGGTTGTAGACTCGGCGTGTTCAGCAACTCAGCTGGCGACTGGTAAAGCATCGGGCTCAGAGATGATTGGCCTGGATGACCAGGGCTACATCATTGAAACGATTCTTGAAAAAGCGAAAAAAGCCGGTAAAGCGACAGGTCTGGTTTCTGATACTCGCCTAACACATGCAACGCCAGCGGCCTTTGCAGCGCACCAACCACATCGTTCCTTAGAACCTGAAATCGCCGTTGAAATGGTTGAAAGTGGCATGGTTGATGTCATGCTCTCTGGTGGTGCACGCGTATTTATCCCATCTGATATTAAAGAAGATGCTGCTGACCAACAGGTACTTGCAGGTCTGGGTATGCCTGCCAGTGTCTATAAAAAATCTAAGCGCAGTGATGACCGTAATGTTGTTGTTGAAGCAAAAGAAAAGCATGGCTATGCATTGGCGTTTGATAAGGCGCAGTTAGCAAAAACGGATACTGACAAACTGCTTGGTTTGTTTGCCAACTCGGGTATGGCAGATGGCATTGCTTACAGAGACTGTAAAGCAGATGACAGCTGTACGCAGCCGTCTCTAAAAGAGATGACGGTTAAGGCACTGGATATCCTGTCTAAAGATGAAGACGGTTTCTTCCTGATGATCGAAGGCGGTCAGATTGACTGGGCAGGCCATGCGAATGATGCCGGCTGGATGTTGAACGAACTGCTGAAGTTTGATGAAGCTGTTGAAGCCGTTCATGAGTGGGCTAAAGCGCGTACAGATACGTTGGTATTGGTCACCGCTGACCATGAAACCGGCAGCTTTGGTTTTAGTTACTCAAGCCACAACAAGCCAGAAGGCGTATTGTTACCAGGTGATGGTATGAATGGCGCCGAGTATAAGCCTAAGTTTAACTTTGGTGGGCTGGGCATTTTGGATACCTTATATGGACAAGTGGGCACCTTCTACGACGTGCTGGGTGAAGTGAATGGTGATTACAACTACACCGATGCGACAGATCAGCAATGGAAAGAGGCTATTGAGAAATACACGCCATACACAGTGACATTAGAAGAAGCTGCAAAAGTGAATGCCTCAGACGCTCTGAATAGCAGCAACTACCCATTGCCTAAATTTGAAGATTTCTCCGATTTCTATGTATATGACACAGAAGACTTTACTGCAAAAATCGGTCGTGTAGTGGCGAAGCAACAAAACGTAGTTTGGGGCACAGGTACGCACACTGCGGCTCCAGTACCTGTCTATGCCTTTGGTCCGGCGGGCGTGACTGAGCAGTTCTCTACGCTGCAACACCATGTCGACATCGGTACTAAGATGATCAAAGCGCTGGGTTTACAAGACGCAGAGTAAGTACTAACTTTTAAGGATAATCCATAATAACAAACATGTAAGATCTGGAGATCTTGTTAGGCCACTGCAGTGCAGTGGCCTTTTTTGTTTTACCGAAAACAAGGCCCTCTCGGATGCGCTTTAAAATGGGTTACAGTAGCGCAACTTATTTCAGCTACTGTGATTTATCTAACAACAAAGCCTCCAAATCTGCCTGGCTCATAGGCTTGGCGTAAAAGTATCCCTGGCCATAGTCACAGCCTGCTTGCTTGAGTAGTTCATGTTGCGTGGCGGTTTCTATGCCTTCGGCAATGACCTTAAGACCTAGCTGATGCGCCATCATGATCATGGTTTCACACAGCACCAGGTCGTCTTCGTTGTGTTCTATGCCGTCAACAAAGCGTTTGTCTATTTTGATAAAGTCGGTGTCCATTTGCTTAAGATACGCCAGCGATGAATAGCCGGTGCCAAAGTCATCCAGCGCGACCGAAAAGCCTTGCTGGATAAGCTGACCAAGCCGTGCCTGACTGCGGCCTTCTCCTTGCATCATCAGGCCTTCAGTGATTTCAATGACCACGTCTTCGGGTTGCAAATTGGCGTTGTGGAGCTGTTCTTGCCACTTCAGCAGGCTGGTGTGCTTGGCGTTGAACTGCACCGGCGATACGTTCAGACTGATCTGGAACGCACCATGACGTTGTTGCAGGCGGCTGAGTGTTTGCAGAGTTTGTTGGAAGGCAAACTCTCCCAGTTGATGGATCAGCTGAGTTTCTTCCGCGAGTGGGATAAAGTGGCCGGGGCTGATCATGCCTTTATCGGGATGCTGCCAGCGGATCAGGGCTTCGGCTTTATGGATCTGTTGATCTTGCATGGTTACAATGGGCTGGTAGTACATCACAAACTGTTCGTCAGATAGCGCCTGGCGCATATCTCTGAGCATCAACAGGCGCTGCTCGCTCTGCTGACGTAAAGTCGAGTCGAAACACGCGTATCCGTTACGGCCCTGATCTTTGGCTCTATACATGGCCTGATCGGCTGCTTTTAGCAATGACTCACTACTGTCACCATCACGGGGGCTCAGTGCAATGCCAATGCTGGCACCCACATGGCAGGACTCTCCATCCAAAACAAAGTCCTGTTTAAATACTTGCTGAACCCGCTCTGCCAGGGCGATGGCTTTTGCCTCACTATTGCAGTGCTCACAAATGATGACAAATTCATCACCGCCGATCCGCGAAAGAGTGACGCCGGTTTGCTCAAGTGATTGCAATGCTCTGGCTACCAGGGTGAGTAGTTGATCGCCGTAGTAGTGCCCCAGGGTGTCGTTGATATCCTTAAAATGGTCAATGTCCATTAACAGTATGGCTAGTTGCTTTCCTGGCTCAGCCAGCAGATTATTGAGGTGCTTTTTAAGACTGGTCCGGTTGGGCAGATCGGTTAATGAGTCATAGTGACTTTGTCGCCAAAGTTGCTCATCTTTGAGTTTATTGTCGGTTATATCGGTGAAAATCGCGACTCTGCGATAGGCTTCCTGTTGTTCATCATAGACGGTATCTATAGTCAGCCATTCAGTATACAGTTCTCCATTTTTTCTCTGGTTAATAATTTCGCCCTGCCAGCGTCCGGTATCACTTAATGCGTGCCACATTTGGCGGTAAAAGGCACGATCGTGTTTGCCTGAATTCAGGATTGCGGTGGTTTTGCCTATTGCCTCGTGTGCAGAGAACCCTGTTACCTCAGTAAAGGCGCGATTCACATCGAGGATATAACCATGGGCATCCGTGATCACCATGCCTTCACTTGAGTTGTTATAAACCAGTGCTGCCAGATTCAGTGCTTCTTCCTGTTGCTTGCGATGGCTGATATCTCGGATAACAATGACGGCCTCTTCAGCATGGCTCATGCCCTGAACTCTGACTTCATAGCCCTGCTGGTTTTCGCCCTGTGTGTATTCAAGTAACAGGTGGGACTGCTCTTTGAGTAGTGTCAGTGCAACACGGATCCGTTTATGAATATGATGGGGAAATAGCTCACTCAGTGTATTGCCCTGCTGCACTAGTACGCCATGCTTGGCAAGCACCTGGCCCTGAGCATCAACGCGTAAGTAACTATCGGGTAGTGCCGACAGCAAGGTTTGTAGTTCAGTATGTTTATGCGTTAATTGCTGCTCGGTTTGCAGGCGTACGTTGGCCATGTTTTCAAAATGCTCGCCCAGTACGGCCAGCTCCTGAGGCATAGTATGGCTGGTGAGATCCAGTGTGCGCCCCTGCGCGAGCGCGGCAATGGCCTGTCGGAACTGTGTCAGTGGTTGTAACAGAGTTTTGTGCAGGCGGTAGCGGGCCAGCCAGATAAGCAGGCACAACAAGATAAAAAAGCTACTTAAAACCAAGGCGAAGTGGCGCTGTGTTTGTTGCCAGGCATCTTCAAAGGGGAAAGCGAAATAAATAGCCAGCTCACCTCGTGCTGCAAGCAAAGGCAGACGAATGTAAACATGGTGATGACCGTTAGCATCATTGAGCAGCACCGCCTGTTCATTCAGGTCTTCGGGCCAGTCTTCGCTAACGGCTCTGCCTAAAGGCGCGTTGCTGTAAGGGTATTCTGCGACAATCGCGCGGGTATGATCGGCCACCATCACACGTGTACCCTGCGGCAGCGTCAGCCTGGATAGCGAGCGGCTCCAGTGCGACAGGCGTTTGACGGCAATGATCACCATGGCAAGCTGTCCGTCCTGATAGACGGGGTGAGCAAAATTGAGTGTTGCACTGTTAATACTTCTGTCATGCTGGTACTCACCAATGCTGAATGTGCCTTCATCGATCGCTTGCTGAAAGTAGGGGCGATCGGCAATCGAAATCGGACCTGATATTCGAGATAGCGAGCAGGTGACATTACCATCCGGCGTAGCCAGGCCAAAATTAGCAAAGCTGGGTGACAGATGCTGTGCACTCGATAGCAGCTGTGGACATACGCCTGGCTGGTGTTGCAACTCTCTTGGCTGATAGGCTAATTGCTGCAGCAATCGTTGTGTTGAGGCAATTTCAGCATGTTGCAGTGTGGCAACTTGGTTGGCATACATTAACGCTTGTTGTTCCTGCATCTGTAGCATATTGCTTCGCTGTGCAAATAGCAGAGCCAGGATCAATAAAAACCCAGGCAGACTGAGCACTAGCATCAATCGGTAAAATCGCTGTTTTATTGATATTTCTTTAATAATACAAACTCGCCTGGTTATGAGGTGGCGGCATGATACAAGCGCAGCGCGCTTTAACCAACCCGTTTAACCTAAATACTAGTCGAGAGTTATTAAATTTTCGGCCTTTTGGTAACACCATCTGGCGTAAAAATCTCATGAATGAAATATTCTACAGTAGTCAAATTAGGTACGTTTTTTGGTCAAAAGATCTCGAATTATTAGTCTGCCCACATTTTCCCACCGATTTCATGGAGTTCCGTAAAACCCGCGATTTTTCTGGCCTGTAGGCCAGTCAAGGTGAGTGATCCAACTTGACAAAAAGGCTTGTCAAGCCCTAGACTGTCATCCTGTGGGAAAATGTGGGTTAGAGTGGATCAAATTGGATCAAAGATTCGTTTATCGTAGCAGGCCAAGCGGGTAAGTATGTTCCGCGGCGCAAGCTCATTGAGCCTCGATGACAAAGGGCGCTTTTCGATACCAACTCGGTATCGCCAGCCACTGCTGTCTGAAGAACAGGGCGCTGTGATTTGCACTATTGCGATCAACGAACCATGCCTGTGGCTGTATCCACTTTCTGAGTGGCGCGAAATTGAATCCAGATTACAACGGCTATCCAACACCAACCCCAGAGTCCGACGCTGGCAGCGCATGCTTTTAGGGCATGCGGAAGAATACCAGCTGGACAAAAATGGTCGCATTTTACTGGCGCCCACGCTTCGT
The DNA here is from genome assembly GCF_004014715.1 of Pseudoalteromonas sp. R3. Classification (NCBI taxonomy): domain Bacteria; kingdom Pseudomonadati; phylum Pseudomonadota; class Gammaproteobacteria; order Alteromonadales; family Pseudoalteromonadaceae; genus Pseudoalteromonas; species Pseudoalteromonas sp. R3. The sequence continues at coordinate 4,004,834 of NZ_CP034835.1, read as the reverse complement.
GCTCATGCTGGCCTTGGCAAAAAGCTAATGCTGGTCGGACTGCTCAATAAGTTTGAGATTTGGGACGAAGCGCGCTGGTATGAACAAATGCAGGCCGATACTGAGATTGAGCGCAGTGGTGACGTGGAAGCGTGCCCTGAGCTTGACGACTTTTCTTTATAACTGGGGTGAAAACCAAATTTTATGGCGACAGAATGGCAACATATTTCAGTGCTGATGGCTGAAACGCTGGATGCATTGAATATCCAACCTGATGGCACTTATATCGATGGCACATTCGGCCGCGGTGGTCACTCGGGTGAAATACTCAAGCGACTGAGCGCACAAGGCAAATTGCAGGCCATTGATCAGGACCCGCATGCGATTGCCGCAGCGCAGAAATTTGCTGATGATCCGCGTTTTAGTATTGCCCACAATCGCTTCTCTCACATTGAGAGCGTTGCCCGTGATGCCGGTCTGCTGGGGCAGGTTGATGGCATTTTGCTGGATATCGGCGTTTCTTCACCGCAGCTTGATGATGCCGAGCGTGGCTTTAGCTTTATGAAAGATGGTCCGCTGGATATGCGCATGAACCCCACAGCAGGGCGCAGCGCCGCACAGTGGTTAGCGGAAGCCGAGCTGGAAGACATGGTGTTTGTGATCAAAAAATATGGCGAGGAAAAATTTGCCCGTCGTATTGCCACCAAAATCATAGAAACCCGAGCCCACACTGAGATCACGTCAACCAAGCAACTGGCGGATCTGATTGATGAAGCTGTGCCGGTAAAAGACAAGCATAAGCACCCTGCTACCCGCACCTTTCAGGCGATTCGTATTTATATAAACAGTGAGCTGGAAGAGATCCAGACAGCATTGCAGGCTGCATTGACGGTATTAAAACCGGGTGGGCGCCTGGTGGTGATCTCGTTTCATTCGCTGGAAGATCGCATCGTTAAGCAATTTATTAAAAAACAAAGTAAAGGTGAGGCTGTGCCACGCGGTTTACCCCTCACTGATGCACAGCTTAAACAAAATCTGACGTTGAAGGCTGTAGGCAAAGCCATCAAGCCGAGTCAGGCAGAAATTGATGCAAATCCACGAGCGCGTAGCTCAGTGCTGAGAATTGCTGAGAAACTGTAATGAAAAAGCATCAGCGTCAGCCCAAATTATTTTTAGAAATGTGCCAGTTGTTACTGGCCAACAAGCTGACGTTTTTGTTGCTGGCATTGACCTTAGGATCGGCACTTGCGGTGGTGCAGGTGACCCACCTAACCCGCCAGCAACTGATTGAACAGGATAAATTATTACAAAAACGAGATGAACTGGATCTGGAATGGCGCTACTTGTTAGTTGAAGAGGAGTTTTACTCGCAACATGCACGAATTGAAGAAGTGGCCAGAACCCAGTTGCAGATGAAGCGACCAACCAGTAAAGAAGAACAGGTGATCGTACTACCATGAGCCCGGCGAAAAAGACCACAGTCAATTTAATCAGCTGGCGTTTTGCGTTGGTTAGCGTGATGCTGGTGTTGGTATTTGCCGCACTGATCGCGCGTGCCGCCTATTTGCAGGTGATTGAGCCTGATAAAGCACGTTCTGAAAATGCCAAGCGCACCGTACGGGTTGAGACTGTGCGGGTACAACGTGGGATGATCTTCGATCGCAATGGCAAGGAACTGGCGGTCAGTGTGCCTGTGGTCAGTGTTTATGCAGATCCTAAGGCGCTGGATAAGGCATTATCGAAAAAGGTGCTGAGAAAAGCCCGCCGTAATGGTGAAGATACTCAGGCACTAGCCGACAACGCAGCAGAGTTGAGTGCTCGTAAACACGCTTTTTATCGGGACGAAGTGCGTTGGCGGGAACTGGCAGATGTACTGCAAATCAAACAAGAAAAGATAGATAAACGCCTGCGCGACAATCCTAAGCGTCGCTTTGTGTATTTAAAGCGTCAGGTCACGCCTGCGGTGGCCAACTATATTCGTCAGATGCGCCTTCCCGGGATCCACTTACTCGACGAGTCGAAACGTTATTACCCCAATGGGGAAGTCACAGCCCATGTATTGGGCGTCACTAATATTGATGGCATTGGCATCGAAGGCATTGAAAAGCTTTACGATAAGGCTATGACTGGTACTGAAGGCCGTCGCACTATACGTAAGGATGCACAGGGGCGCGAGGTTCAGGTTTTGGCCGAAGAGGAACGCGTAGAGCCAGAAGATGTACACCTGAGTATTGACTTACGGATCCAGGCTATTGCTTATCAGGCCCTGAAGTCGGCAGTACTGACTTATCAGGCAACGTCTGGCTCGGCGATGGTAGTCGATGTACACACCGGCGAAATTTTGGCCATGGTTAATAGTCCAAGCTTCAACCCCAATGATATGAGTGATGCGGCGCCGTATAAACGCCGCAACCGCGCCATAACCGATCTGTTTGAGCCGGGTTCAACGCTTAAGCCACTGGCTGTATTGGCCGGGTTAGACCATGGCGTGATCCAGGCGGATGACACCATAGATACCTATCCGGGCTGGATGCGTCTTAATGGCGGTCTGGTCAAAGACGAGCGTAATCATGGGGAAATGACACTGCGCGAAATCCTTAAGATTTCCAGCAATATGGGGGTGGCTAAAATCAGCCAGATGCTGCCTAAAGAATATTTTGTTGGCCTGTATCAGCAGGTTGGGTTTGGCGAAGATACGGGTACTATGATGATTGGTGAAAGTTCGGGCCTGTTTTACCCTAACCGTCGCTGGTCTGACTTCGAAATTGCGACTTTGTCTTATGGCTATGCAGTCTCAGTCAGTACTGCACAGGTCGCCAGACTGTACGCCACCTTTGGTGCCGGCGGGATTTCCCGACCACTGACCATAATGAAGCAGGATGGACCTGTACCCGGGGAGCGCCTGTTCCGTGAAGAAGATGCACTGGCTGTGGTCGAGATGATGGAGTCGGTGTTTGAAAAAGGCGGGACGGCCTCGAATGTCATAGTCGATGGATATCGGGCTGCTGCTAAAACCGGTACTTCGGAAAAGGCTATTGCTGGCGGGTATGGCGACGAATATGTCGGTTATTTTGCTGGTGTTGCGCCTGTCAGTAATCCCCGTCTTGCGGTGGTTGTGATGATCAATGAACCCGGCGGTGATGTGTATTATGGGGGTCATACGGCGGGGCCGGTATTTGCCGAAATCGTTTCCAATGCATTGAGAATTTTAAATGTGGCACCGGACAAAGACCGTGTCGCTTATCTGTCGAGGCCTGATAATGATACATGACTTGAGCCTTGCACTGGCTAATATTGGGGTGTCATCCCCTGCTATATCAGTTAACAATTTACGCCTGGACAGCCGAGATGTGTGTCCGGGCGATTGCTTTATTGCACTTAGGGGTCATCAGCAAGATGGTGGCCGATATGTCGGTGCAGCGCTAAAGCGTGGCGCAGCTGTGGTATTGGCCGATACAAGCTGTGCCCTCGACGTAGAAGATGAACGAGTATTACGGATTAATGCACTGGCAGACAAAGTAGCTCTGCTAGCGGCGACATTTTATGGTGAGCCCAGTCGTATCCTGAAGCTCGTAGGTGTTACTGGGACTAATGGTAAGTCAACCACGACAGCAATGATTGCACACCTGGCTAGTGCGTGTGGCTTACCTGGTGCGGTGATTGGCACGCTGGGTTATGGTGCTCCAGATGCGCTGACGCCATTGAACAATACCACTCCGTCTCATGTTGATTTGCAACGCATTTTGAACGAGCTGCGTCACAGCTACCAACTGGCTGCCATGGAAGTATCGTCTCATGGGTTGGTACAAGGGCGGGTTGCACAGTGTCAGTTTGATGTGGCGGTATTTACCAATCTGAGCCGCGACCATCTTGATTATCATGGCACAATGGAAAGCTATGCCGAGGCTAAGCTACAGCTATTTACTGACTGCCAGCCAAACTACGGGGTAGTGAATATTGACGATCCCTGGGCACAAGATTGGCTAAGCGCAGGTAAAATTGCTCATCCAATAGGCTTTGGTCGCAAGCCTGCTGATGTCACGCTGAGCGAGACTGTGCAGCAGTTTGTTTATTTTAGTGATGCACGGTTTGACAGTCAGGGCATACATGTCAGATTGCACACCAGCTGGGGCGATGCCGAGGTTAGCACGCCTTTGTTCGGAGAGTTTAACCTGTACAACCTGAGTGCAGCGTTTGCTGTATTGTTGGTTCAGGGTATACCACTGACTCAGCTGGTTAAAGGGGCTGCGCAATTACAACCCGTAACCGGCCGAATGCAGGCAATTGAAGTGGTCGGGCAGCCAACTTGTGTGGTCGACTATGCCCATACACCCGATGCGCTGGCGCTGGCGCTTCAGGCGCTGCAGCAGCATGTACCAGGCAAAGTAACTTGTGTATTTGGCTGTGGTGGTGAGCGCGACAAAGGCAAGCGTGCGTTAATGGCGCAGGCGGCTGAACAATATGCAGATACCGTGGTGATCACCAGTGACAATCCGCGTGGTGAGGATCCATTAGCAATAATTGAAGACATTAAGGCTGGGCTCAGTAAGCCCGAGTATGCTCTTTGTCAGCCTGATAGGGCGAGTGCCATACGTGACGCAATTCGGAGCGCCGATCAACACAGTGTGATTCTGATCGCCGGTAAAGGGCATGAGGACTATCAGATTATAGGTAACCAACGTCTGGCTTTTAGTGATATTGGCTGGGCTCAGAAAATATTATCAGGGGAAAGTGCATGATCAAGATGGATCTCTCTTGGCTTGCGGATGTACTGAAGGCCCCTTTTGACGGGCAAAACCGCAGTGTTTTAAATATAAATACAGATACACGCACAATTAGCGAAAACGAAGTGTTTCTGGCATTAAAAGGGCCGAATTTTGACGGCCACAAATTTGTTGCCCAGGCGCAGCAAAAAGGCGCGATTGCCGCCATTGTTGACCATCCGGTAGACGTTGATATTGTGCAGTTTGTGGTGAAAGATACACGGCAGGCATTGGGGCAACTCGGTCAGGCTGTGATTCGGCAGGTCGCGCCAAAAACATTAGCCATTACAGGGAGTGTCGGCAAGACCACTGTGAAAGAAATGTCTGCGGCCATTTTGTCGCAGTTGGGCAAAGTGTTAGCCACCGCTGGTAACTTCAATAACGACATTGGTGTACCGCTGACGTTATTACGCCTCAGCGAAGACGACGAGTTCGCCGTGATAGAGCTGGGCGCAAATCATATCGGTGAAATTGCTTATACCAGTGCTCTGGTAAATCCAGATGTTGCGGTCGTTTGTAATGTGGCACCAGCACACATTGAGGGTTTTGGCTCGATTGAAGGGGTTGGGCAGGCCAAAGGGGAAATATTCTCCGGTCTGAAAGAAAACGGCGTTGCTGTGTTGAACTGTGACTGTCGCTTTGCACCGATGTGGGAGCAAAGCCTGACAACACAACGTACCAGCCGATTCTCCATGACACAACAACTTGATCTGTGGGTAGAAGATATCACTCTGGATACACTGGGCCGTGCCACTTTTACACTGTGTCAGGGTACACAACGCGTCACCATCACACTCCCTTTACCTGGTGAGCACAACGTTATGAATGCCCTGATAGCAGCCTCTTGTACCGTGCAGCTGGGTGCGACGTTGGAAGATGTCAAACTGGCGCTGGAAGCCATGGCAGAGGTAAAGGGGCGTGTTAATCTGATCGAGGTATCAGATACGCTGCGGGTCATTGATGATAGCTATAACGCGAATGTTCGTTCAGTCAAAGCGGCTATTGATTTGTTAGCCAGCATGCCGGGTTATCGTGTATTTGCGTTAGGTGATATGGGCGAGCTGGGAGAAGAGGCGCGTCGGTATCACGAAGAAGTGGGTGAATATGCCAAAGAAAAAGGCATTGATGCGCTGTTTTCATTAGGTGTGCTGAGCCGTTATGCCAGCGATGTATTTGAAACTGCCAATCGGCATTTCTCACAAAGAGAGCATATGCTGCAGGCAATTGTACAATTACTGGCACAACGCGATGAGGTTTGTACCGTGGTCGTAAAAGGGTCACGCAGTGCCCGTATGGAGCTACTGGTTGCAGATCTGGTTGCAGTCGAGCAAGCATCCAATAATAGCTCTGACAGTGAAGAGGGGCGCCCATGTTAGCCTGGTTAGCGGAATATCTTACGCAATATTACAGTGGCTTTAACGTTTTCTCCTATTTGACGCTGCGTGCGATCCTGGGGATCCTGACCGCGTTAATGATCTCTTTATATTTCGGGCCAAAGCTTATCCGCGCGTTACAGCGGATGCAGATTGGCCAGACAGTTCGGGATGATGGTCCTGAGTCACACTTATCTAAGTCAGGCACCCCAACCATGGGTGGGTTGTTGATCTTGGGCGCTATTTTTGCCAGCACCTTACTCTGGGGTGATCTTGGCAATAAGTATGTCTGGATTACTTTGTTTGTGATTGGATCGCTGGGCGTTGTCGGTTTTGTCGATGACTACCGTAAAGTAATACGCAAAGACAGCAAAGGCTTGATAGCCAGATGGAAATATTTTTGGCAGTCAGTGATTGCTATTTCGGTCGCGGCCTTTATTTACTTCACTTCTTCTGATCCGTCGGAAACTGTGCTCGTCGTGCCATTTTTCAAAGACGTATTGCCTCAACTGGGCTTGTTTTATCTGGTGATGAGCTATTTTGTGCTGGTAGGCACGTCGAATGCCGTGAACCTGACGGATGGACTGGATGGCCTGGCCATAGTACCGACCATTTTAGTGGCGTCGGCACTGGCAATTATCGCTTACGTAACAGGAAATGCCGTATTTGCAAATTACCTCCATATTCCTCATATAGCCTCTGCGAGTGAGTTAGTGGTGGTTTGCACGGCAATTGTTGGCGCCGGCCTTGGCTTTTTGTGGTTTAACACTTATCCGGCTCAAGTTTTCATGGGTGATGTTGGTTCGCTTGCGCTCGGTGGGGCGCTCGGGATCATTGCCATTTTAGTGCGTCAGGAGCTGGTATTGCTAATTATGGGTGGGGTATTTGTCATGGAAGCTTTATCTGTGATCTTACAGGTTGGCTCGTATAAGCTGCGTGGTCAGCGGATTTTCCGTATGGCACCCATTCATCATCACTATGAGTTAAAAGGTTGGCCGGAGCCCAGGGTAATTGTGCGATTCTGGATTATTTCCATCATATTAGTGCTGGCGGGACTGGCAACTTTAAAGATCCGCTAAAGCCGTACACTAAGGTCATGATATGGGTTATTTAGACACCTTAAAAAATAAACATATTACTGTGCTCGGACTGGGTGTTACTGGTCTGGGCATAGTTCGTTTTTTAGTACGCCATGGGATTACCCCTAAGGTAGTTGACTCACGACCTGTGCCTCCCGGGGCCGACTGGATGAATCATAATTTGCCAGAGTGCGAAGCTGTGTTTGGCCCCCTAGCAGAGGCGGCACTGAGTGCCACTGATCTGGTCGTGATAAGCCCGGGTGTACCTTTATATGAGACCTGTGTTGCTCAGGCCATCGCTGCCGGCGTTGAAGTTATTGGTGACGTGGAGTTATTTGCACGTCTGAATGAAAAGCCAGTGGTTGCTGTGACAGGCTCGAACGGTAAATCAACTGTTGTAAGCCTGGCTGCTGAGGTATGTCAGCAAGCAGGTCTTAAGGTTGGTTTAGGAGGGAACATTGGTACCTCTGTGTTGGATCTTCTGGAGCAAGACTTTGATGTATTTGTGCTGGAGCTGTCGAGTTTTCAGCTCGAAACCACCCACAGTTTGCATTGTATGAGTGCGATGATCCTTAACATCACTGAAGATCACATGGACAGATATCCGGATTTTGCCGCCTACTGCGAAGCAAAATTACGCATTTATCAGCAAGTCGACTGTCTTGTATACAACGCCGAAGATGCACGCACCTATCTGCCCCACGACAATGCATTAAGTGTGGCGCTTGAGGGGGCTGCATGCTGTTTAATAGAAGAGGATGGACTGAGCTATTTTTCGCTTAATGGCAAAAAACTGTGCTCGGTTGATGAGCTTGCCATGCCTGGTAAACATAATCAGTTTAATGCCCTGGCTGTGATGGCGCTCTTGTCTCCTTTGTCTTTGCCAGAGAGTGCTTTCATCAGGGCATTTAGAGCATTCAAAGGGTTACCGCATCGCTGTCAGTTGGTTGCCGATGTAAAAGGGGTTCGTTATTTTAATGACTCCAAGGCAACCAATGTTGGTGCGACAGTAGCAGCGTTGGAAAGTCTGGCCGGTGAGCAGGGGCAGATCCTGTTGATCGTTGGTGGTGATGCCAAAGGCGCAGACCTGTCTCCACTCAAGCTGCCTTTACAACACTACTGCAAAACCATCTTTTGCTTTGGTAAAGATGGCGCGGATTTCATGCCTTTGCATCCTAAAAGTCAGATGGTCAACAATCTGAGTGAAGCGGTAGCGCTGGCAGCTCAACAGGCCACGCCTGGGGACCTGGTGTTACTGGCGCCTGCGTGTGCGAGCATTGACATGTATGCCAATTATATGGCCCGAGGCGAAGAATTCTGCCGACTGGTTGAGGGGCAAGCATGCTGAGTATGACCGCTCTGCGGCGCTCTTTTACCCCGACCCCTTCGGATTCGTTGTTCGACGTTCCGCTGCTGTATGCCATGTTATGTCTGGTCGGAATTGGCTTTGTGATGGTGACCAGTGCTTCTATGCCTGTAGCAGAACGCTTGTACGATAACCCGTATCACATAGTGACGCGCCATGGCATGTTCCTGGTAATGGCATTGGTGTTGTTCTGGCTCAGTACCACAGTGCCGATGACCTGGTGGAAGCGCTTCAATCCCTACCTGCTGTTGCTGGGGCTGGTGTTACTGGCTGTTGTACTGGTTGTCGGGCGTGAAGTAAATGGTTCAAAACGCTGGTTGCCCGTTGGGCCGATAGGTTTCCAGGTGGCTGAAGCTGCGAAACTCTTCTTCTTTAGCTACATTGCCGGTTATCTGGTGCGCAAGCGCGACGAAGTGCAGGAAAACCTTAAAGGGTTTGCAAAACCTATTATTGTATTTGCGGTCTACGCATTTTTAATTCTGATGCAGCCGGACCTAGGTACCGTGGTGGTGATGTTTGTTACAACGGTCGGTTTGCTATTTTTGGCAGGAGCAAAACTCTGGCAGTTTTTTGCTCTGATGCTGACCGGGGTTTTGCTGGTTGTGATGTTGATTATTTTTGAGCCTTATCGAATGGCTCGGGTAGTTGGTTTTCTGGAGCCCTGGGAAGATCCTTTCGGTAAAGGATATCAGTTGGTCCAGTCGCTGATGGCATATGGTCAGGGGGGCTGGCTCGGCCAGGGACTGGGTAATAGTGTACAAAAGTTACAGTATTTACCTGAGGCCCATAATGACTTTATCTTCGCGGTTGTAGCTGAAGAACTTGGTTTTATTGGTGTGATTTGTGTATTGATGACGCTTGCAACATTGGTGTTCAGAGCGTTGCTTATCGGACAAAAAGCGTTGAAAGCGGGCAAAGAATACGAAGGTTATCTGGCGCTGGGCATAGGTATCTGGTTTGCCTTTCAAACTGTAGTGAATGTTGGGGCGAGTGCAGGAATGCTACCCACCAAAGGATTAACGTTACCTTTCATATCCTATGGCGGTTCTAGCTTATTGATTATGACGATCGCCGCAGGTTTATTGCAGCGCATTGATTTTGAAACCAAACTGTCGACGCGACAGGCCACTTCCCGTGGAGGTAAAAAATGACCAAACGGTTACTTGTCGTCGCCGGTGGAACGGGCGGTCATATCTTTCCGGGTATTGCAGTGGCTAAAGCGTTAGCAGCTCAGGGTTGGCTGATATCATGGGTGGGCACTGCTGACAGAATGGAAGCGCAAGTTGTGCCTGCGCATGACATTGAAATCGATTTTATAGAAGTAAAAGGGGTGCGTGGCAATGGATTTAAGCGATTGCTGGCGGCACCCTGGATGGTGATAAAAGCCATCTTTGCTGCCAAAGCTATCATTCGTAACCGACGCCCGGATGTGGTCCTCGCCATGGGAGGATATGTTACAGGTCCGGTAGGGCTGGCAGCAAAATTAGCTGGAGTGCCGCTGGTAATTCATGAACAAAATGCCGTGGCTGGATTGAGTAATAAACTACTTGCTCGGATTGCTAACAGAGTATTAGCGGCATTCCCGCAGGCTTTTGCCGAGTGTGACCATGATGTTGTCGGTAACCCGGTGCGTGCAAGTGTGGCACAGCTCAAGCCGAAACAGCCGGGTACCTCGATCAATGTGCTGGTTGTTGGTGGTTCGCTGGGGGCGAAAGTGCTCAATGACACTGTGCCTGAAGCCATGGCACTCCTGCGCAAGGCGACTTCCGGTGATATCCGGATTTGGCATCAAAGTGGTAAAGGTAACCATGTCGGCCTTGAGGCAGACTATCAGCGCTACGATTTACAGGCCAATGTGGCGGAATTTATCGATGATATGGATAAGGCCTACGACTGGGCTGATGTGGTGATTTGTCGTGCAGGGGCGCTGACTGTAAGTGAGATTGCCGCGGCAGGTAAGATGGCCATCTTTGTGCCTTTACCTCATGCGGTAGACGACCATCAGACTGCTAATGCGCGATTTTTAGTGGATGAGTCGGCGGCGCTGTTGGTTCCCCAGTCGGACTTATCTGCGCAGCATTTGTGTGACACTTTACTCCCGTACTGTCGCGATCAGGCATTAATCTGGGACAAAGCAAATAAAGCTAAAGCCTGTGCGCAGCTGTCAGCAACTCAGTCAGTGGCAGTCATATGCGAAGAAGTAACGAATTAAAAGAGAAAACAGTGAAAGAAATAAATAGACGCAGAGCCATGAGACGCATAAATACCATCCACTTCATTGGCATAGGTGGTGCTGGTATGGGCGGTATTGCAGAGGTGCTGGCTTTTGAAGGGTACCGAATTACTGGCTCTGACATTGCTCAGAATGCGATGACGGAACGTCTTATCCGCGCAGGGGCTGAGGTGTTCATTGGCCATGATGAAAATAATATTAAAGATGCCGATGTAGTCGTGGTTTCCAGTGCCATTGATACCAGCAATCCAGAGATTGTGGCAGCGAAACGTGCTCGGGTACCTGTCGTCAGACGCGCCGAGATGTTGGCTGAACTAATGCGTTTTCGTCATGGTATCGCAGTGGCCGGAACTCATGGTAAAACCACGACAACCAGCTTGATCGCCAGTATTTTTGCCGAGGCGAGATTAGACCCAACTTTTATTATTGGTGGTTTGCTAAACAGTGCGGGCAGTAATGCCAAGGTGGGGAGTAGCGATTATCTGATTGCAGAAGCAGACGAAAGTGATGCTTCATTTTTACATTTGCAGCCGATGGTCTCGGTGATAACAAATATTGAAGCCGATCATATGGACACCTATGACGGCGACTTTGAAAAGATGAAAGACACTTATGTTGAGTTTATCCATAACCTGCCTTTCTATGGTTTAGCTGTGGTGTGTACCGACTCTGATGTGGCAAAAGAACTGATACCTCGCTTTGCTCGCCCTGCTATCACGTACGGGGAAAACCCTGAAGCGGATTACCGCATGGTAGATTTTGAACAAACGCAGAGCCAGAGCCGATTTAAAGTGGTGCATAAATCTGGCGAACAGCTAGAAGTAACACTCAGCATGCCTGGCAAGCACAACGCACTCAATGCGACCGCGGCTATAGCCGTGGCGAAAGACCATGACATAGGTAACGACGCTATTTTAGCGGCGCTGGAAAAATTTGCAGGAATTGGGCGTCGCTTTCAGCACTATGGTTGTTTCCAAAATGAGCGTGGTGAAGTCATGTTGGTTGATGATTATGGCCATCATCCTTCGGAAGTGGCTGTAACTATCCGTGCGGCGCGAGCCGGGTGGCCTGATAAACGTTTGGTTATGCTTTACCAGCCACATCGCTATACCCGTACCCGTGATCTCTATGAGGACTTTGTGAAAGTCCTCAGTGAAGTCGATCAATTGTTGTTATTAGATGTATATAGTGCGGGTGAAAACCCTATCGTCGGAGCTGACAGCAAGAGCCTTTGCCGCAGCCTGCGTCAGCGTGGTGTTGAACCAATTCATGTCGCAGATGGTCAGGATTTGCAGGCCGTACTGGCGGATGTATTGCGTGACAATGATCTGGTGATCACTCAGGGAGCCGGCAACATTGGGCAAATCGTCAAGCAACTGGCAGCGACAGAGTTGTCGGTCGAAAAATTAAAACAAGGTGCATTATGAGTGAGTTTGGCAAAGTTGCTGTACTGCTGGGGGGGCACTCAGCCGAGCGCGAAGTATCGCTGAAGTCTGGTCAGGCAATTATCAATGCGCTTGAAGAGGCTGGGGTAGAAGTCGTGCCATTTGACCCTGCTGAGCGCAACCTGTGGGAGTTGAAAAGTCTCAAGGTTGACAGGGTATTTATCGCTTTGCATGGCCGAGGTGGTGAAGATGGTACAGTGCAAGGTGCACTTGAATTTATGGGGTTACCTTACACTGGTAGTGGTGTGCTTGGTAGTGCCCTGGCGATGGATAAGATCCGTTGCAAACAATTGTTTGAATCTGCCAAGTTGAGTACGGCGCGCTACTGTGTGGTCAAAGCATCTCAGGATATCGATACCTGCGTACTCATGGCTGAATTTGGCAAAGTTATGGTTAAGCCAAGTCACGAGGGCTCCAGTATTGGTATGACTCAGGCGACGTCGGCGCAGGAGCTGCAGGATGCACTTAATGAAGCATTTAAATATGATGATGAAGTGCTTGTTGAGCAGTGGATTGAAGGCAGAGAGTTTACCGTTGCTATGCTTGCAGAAGAGGCACTCCCTGTAATTGAAATGCGCACACCTCGGGGATTTTATGATTATCAGGCAAAGTATCAGGCCAATAGCACAGAATACTATTGTCCGGCAGATATCAGTGCGGCGCATACCGAGCAGTTGCAGGTGATGGCCAAACATGCATTTGAGCTGGTTGGCGCAACAGGCTGGGGTCGGGTAGATGCCATGCAAGATGGCAATGGTCAGTTTTATCTGCTGGAAGTGAATACGGTACCGGGAATGACGGAAAAATCTTTGGTCCCTATGGCTGCAAAGCAAAATGGGTTGTCATTTAAGCAATTAGTTATTCGCATTTTGGAGCAAACCCTTTAATATGCGTGCTCTTTTGGGAAAAATCGCTGCTCTAAAACACAGTGTCAACTGGTCATTGGTTTTTGGTGTGGGTTTTTTCCTGATTGTGCTAATTGGTCTGGTGCAAACTGGCTTGTGGGCTCGTGACTGGTTGACTCAACACAGAGATACCCAAATCAAGACCCTGACGGTACTTGGGCAGCCCTATTACACGGCGGAAAGAGACATTGTGGCAGCGATCCGAAAAGCGGATCTATCGAGTTTCTTTGAACTCGATGTAAAGGCAGTACACGATCAGGTACAAGCTTTGCCTTGGGTGGCGACCGTCTCGGTCAGGAAGCAATGGCCAGATGCCTTGCAGGTATATGTGGTTGAACATAAACCGGTTGCTTATTGGAATAGTGACCTGTTGTTAAATAGTGCTGGCGGTGTGTTTCAGGCCAACAGCACTCGACTGCCAGAGACGCTACCAGAGCTATACGGCCCCGAAGGCAGTGAAGTAGAAGCCTGGCAGACGTTTGTACAATTAAAAGAAATGCTGGCTGTAAATCGGTTTAATCTGGTCAGTCTGGCACTTTCAGAGCGATTTGCCTGGCAGTTATGGCTGGACAACGGCATTCGACTTAATCTGGGCCGTGAAGATAAAGCACAGCGTGTTCAGAGGTTTATAGATGTTTACCCAAGGCTGGAAAAGCCTGAGGGCGCTCAGGTAGATGCGATTGACCTGAGGTATGATACGGGACTGGCGGTTAGCTGGAAGTTCAGCCAGAACGAAGACAATAAAGATAAGAGTAAAGCATGACCAAGTCAGCAGAGAGAAACTTAGTGATTGGACTGGATGTGGGCACTTCTAAAGTGGTTGCAACGGTTGGGGAGATCACCGCAGACAACCAGCTGAGCATCGTGGGGGTCGGAAATCAGGTTGCCCATGGTATGGATAAAGGAGGTGTCAACGACCTCAATCTGGTGTCTGATTCTATCAAGCGTGCTGTTGACGAAGCTGAGCTGATGGCGGATTGCCGGATCAGCTCCGTGTATCTCGGTATTTCTGGTAAGCACATTCAGTGTCAGAATGAAAGCGGCGTTGTTGCGATTAATAATAATGCAGAGATCACAGATGATGACATTGCCAATGTGATCCATATCGCACGCTCGGTACCAATGTCAGCAGAGCGTAAAATGCTGCATTCGCTGCCCCAGGAATATAGCGTGGATATGCAAGAAGGCATTAAGAATCCACTGGGAATGAGCGGTGTGCGAATGGAAGCCAAGGCGCATATCATTACCTGTTCAAACGACATGGCGAAAAACATCGAAAAGTGTGTTGAGCGTTGTGGGTTACAGGTCGATCAGTTGACCTTTACGGCTCTGGCCTCTTGTTATTCAGTGTTGACTGAAGACGAAAAAGAGCTGGGCGTGGCGGTTGTTGATATTGGTGGTGGTACCATGGACATTGCCATCTACGTCAATGGTGCATTGCGCCATACCGCCGTTATTCCGGTTGCTGGCAATCAGGTAACTGGGGATATTGCAAAAATTTTCCGCACCCCTATTTCTCACGCTGAATCGCTAAAGGTACAATATGCCTATGCGAGCAGCCAGATGGCCAGCAACGAAGAAACGATTGAAGTACCCAGCGTAGGAGGAAGACCTGCGCGGATTATGTCTCGACACACCTTATCTGAGGTTGTTGAGCCCAGATTTAGAGAACTGTTTGAGCTCGTACTTGAAGAGATACGTCGGTCTGGATTTGAAGATCAAATTGCCGCGGGGATTGTACTTACCGGCGGCAGTGCGAAAATGAAAGGTGCACTGGAAGTGGCGGAAGACATTTTTCAGATGCCCGTTCGTGTTGGTAAGCCTGTAGGGATAACAGGGTTAACCGATTATGTTGATGATCCGGCATACGCAACAGCGGTAGGTTTGTTACAATACGGCCGAACGCTGCAAGTCAAAAATGCACACAGGACGAAAGCGGATGCCGAAGATGGTTGGTGGAACCGGATCACTAAATGGTTCCAAGGTGAGTTTTAAGCTCAAGTCGGAGAGTGAAGATGTTTGATATTATGGAACAACACGGTGAAGAAGCCGTTATTAAAGTCATCGGCGTCGGTGGCGGCGGTGGTAACGCTGTAGAGCATATGGTAAAGCAGGAAATTGAAGGCGTTCGCTTCATCGTAGCGAACACCGATGCGCAGGCATTGCGCAAGTCCTCAGCCGATGTCACTGTACAGCTGGGTACGCAGATCACTCAAGGGTTAGGCGCCGGTGCAAACCCGGAAGTTGGTCGTAGCGCAGCAGAAGAAGATGTCGATGCCATCAAAGCTAGCCTTGAAGGGGCAGACATGGTGTTTATCGCTGCCGGTATGGGTGGTGGAACAGGCACAGGTGCGGCGCCAGTTGTTGCGCGTGTAGCCAAAGAGTTAGGCATCCTGACTGTAGCAGTGGTGACGCGTCCTTTCGATTTGGAAGGCAAAAAGCGTATGGCAGCAGCCGATCAGGGAATTGGCGAGTTGTCAGAAATTGTAGATTCTCTTATCACAATTCCTAACAACAAGTTACTTAAAGTTTTAGGTAAAGGTACTACATTATTAGATGCCTTCGCTAAAGCAAACGACGTATTGTACGGCGCGGTACAGGGTATTGCCGAATTGATCACGCGTTCTGGTTTGATCAATGTAGACTTTGCGGATGTGCGCACTGTTATGTCGGCGATGGGTACGGCAATGATGGGCACAGCGGCGGCCAGTGGTCCAGATCGGGCACAGGAAGCGGCAGAAGCTGCGATTTCCAGCCCATTGCTTGAAGATGTTGATTTAACTGGTGCTAAAGGTATTTTGGTTAACATTACGGCTGGCATGGACATCACAATTGAAGAGTTTGAGATTGTGGGGAACCATGTGAAAGCATTGGCGTCTGAAAATGCAACTGTGGTGGTTGGTGCTGTTATCGACCCAGAGATGAGTGAAGAGCTGCGTGTGACTGTGGTCGCAACTGGCCTTGGTGGCGAGCGTAGACCTCAATTTGGCATTGTTGACAATGGCCTCAAAAGGGCGGTCGGTTCTGACAGCGAAGGTGGTAAAGGGCAGAATATGTTTGTCCCTAGCTTTACGCAAACCACAGGTGAAAGTAGTGAACCTGAGCAAAACAGCGTCACAACGTCAGAGCCTAAGCCGGCGAGTACACCTGCGTCGTCGAATAGCTCAAGTGGTAAGGAAAAAGGGGATTACTTTGATATCCCTGCGTTTTTGCGCAAACAATCTGATTAACGTCAGGTTAAAAAACAAACGATTGGCAGCGCCTTCTATCTATGGTAGAATTCGCGGTCTAATTAGTCATTAACCAGTCAGAAGCGGACGAACCTATGATAAAACAACGAACGATTGCTGAAGTCGTTAAAGCCACAGGTGTAGGATTACACAAAGGTGAAAAGGTCACGATCACTCTCCGACCTGCGAGCGTAAATACGGGGATCGTATTTCGTCGCGTAGATCTCGACCCGGTTGTCGATTTTGAAACAACCCCCGAAGCTGTGGGCGACACGCAATTGTGTACTTGTTTGACCAATAAAGATGGTGTTCGTCTGTCAACAACGGAGCATTTAATTGCGGCCGTTGCGGCACTGGGTATTGATAACCTAATCGTTGAGCTGGATAGTGCAGAAGTACCGATTATGGACGGTAGTGCATTACCTTTCATCTACTTGCTGCAAAAAGGCGGTATTGCAGAGCAGAATCAGGCAAAGCGCTTTATTCGCATCAAAGAAAAAGTGCGTGTGGAAGACGGCGACAAATGGGCTGAAATTGAGCCTTATGACGGTTTCCACATCGACTTTGAGATTGCGTTCAACCATCCGGCAATTAACGCCAGTCGTCAGCGTATTGGCCTGGACATTACCGCACAGAGCTTTACAGAAGAGATCAGCCGCGCGCGTACATTCGGTTTCATGAAAGACATCGAGTATATGCATGCAAACAATCTTGCTCTGGGTGGCAGTATGGATAATGCTGTTGTTTTGGACGAGTTCAAGGTTTTGAACCCGAACGGGTTGCGCTATAAAGATGAGTTTGTGAAGCATAAGATCCTGGATTGTGTGGGTGACATGTTTATGGCAGGGCACAATATTCTGGGTAAGATCACGTGTTTCAAATCAGGTCATGGCCTTAACAATAAGCTACTGCGTGAGATCATGGCGTCAGAATCTGCTTGGGAATGGGCAACATTCGATGAGCCAGTGACTATGCCAGCACCAGGCATGGACGTAGATACGTCTTTAGTCACTGCCTGAATAAAAGTATTAGATGAAAAATGACGCTGAGTGCGTCATTTTTTTTGCCTGCCATGTTTTGCCAGTCGCAGTAGTTTTTCTTTGAGCCCGGCTGGAGCATGTTCTGCGAGTGCCATTAAATCACCTGCAGTTTGTTCGCTCATTTGACGCCCTGAATAGCTCGAATTTGGTGTCTTAATCTGATTCTGAGGTTTGGTGAGCCGCTGTTGTGCTTCGGGGTTAGTACCAATTTTAACCTGGCAACAGTCATGGTAGCCTGCCGCGCGGAAGCTACTGAGGATTTCCATTTTCAGGTAATTTAACCGAGTTGCTAATGTCGCCGAAGCGGCCTCAACATATAAAGTCCCTTCCTGATAGTTGGCAACACGACACTTTTTACTAAGAACAGGGCCCAATGCGTTTTGCAGAGGCTGCTGCAGCTCAGTGATCCCCTGCGCTTTTTGCATGTAGCCACTTAGTTTATCTGACCAGCCACCGGCCAGCTCGCCAAGCGGCTTGGGGTCAAACCGATTTTTACTCATAATACCCACCCACAACGCCTACCTTACTGGTGTTTCGCTCTTTCATGTACAAGTATAACGTGTGCATACCGTGACAGATAGTAGACACGTGTACACGAAACAGATTATGCTTGAAATACGCATCTATTGCCTCAATATATAGGAGCAGTACGTCAAAAACCTTACCTACTTTCTGTATTTGGAAGTCGATATCACCAGCTGCCATTAAGTGGTTCGGGTGTGTTTCCCTGCCTTGTATGATTAAATAGGAACAGATTACTTTTTGATGGTTTGCAGACGCGCATAGTCTGGTATGATAGGGCACAAATTTAACCCGGCACACAGCAAGGTCCGACTTTGTCGCCAACAGGACGAGCGAGCGTGACAACCGCGTTACCCATATAGGTGCTCGCAAATAGATGAGTGAAATGGTTTAAACATGATAACGAAAATTTTTACCAAGATTTTTGGTAGCCGCAACGACCGAATGATTAAAAATCTGAGAAAATCGGTCGCCCTGATCAATGCCCTAGAAGAACAATATAAGGCGCTATCAGACGAAGAACTGCAAGCTAAAACCGCGGAATTCAGACAAAGATTTGAGCAAGGTACCAGCCTGGATGACATGCTGCCGGAAGCTTTTGCCACAGTGCGTGAAGCATCGACACGGGTGTTTGGAATGCGTCACTTTGACGTACAAATGATCGGTGGTATTGTCCTGCATCAGGGCCGTATTTCTGAAATGCGTACCGGTGAAGGTAAAACTCTGACCGCGACACTTCCGGCTTACTTAAATGGTTTGACAGGCAAAGGTGTGCACGTGATCACCGTGAACGACTACCTTGCGAAGCGTGATGCCGAAAATAACCGCCCACTGTTTGAGTTTTTGGGCCTCACCGTTGGTTGTAACGTGCCGGGCATGATGCCTGCTCAGAAAAAAGAAGCTTACGCAGCCGATATCACTTATGGTACCAACAACGAATTCGGATTTGACTATTTGCGCGACAATATGGCGTTCAGTATTGAAGAACGTGTTCAGCGTCCATTGCATTATGCTGTCGTGGATGAAGTCGACTCCATTCTGATTGATGAAGCCCGTACACCTCTTATTATTTCTGGTCCGGCAGAAGACAGCTCCGAGCTATACACTAAGATCAATACTATAGTACCTGAGCTGATCCTGCAGGAGAAAGAAGACGAAGAAGGGGTTGAAGGCGATGGCGACTTCACGCTCGACGAAAAGAGCAAGCAAGTGCACCTGACCGAGCGTGGTCAGGTTAAAGTTGAAGAGTTGTTAGTTAAAAATGGCCTGATTGAAGAAGGCGATTCACTTTATTCAGCGGGTAACATTACCCTGCTGAGCCACGTTTATGCAGCACTGCGTGCACACAAGCTATATCAGAAAGATGTCGACTATGTTGTCAAAGACAATGAAGTCATCATTGTTGATGAGCACACGGGTCGTACGATGGAAGGGCGTCGCTGGTCAGAAGGCCTGCACCAGGCGGTGGAAGCCAAAGAAAATGTCCGCATTCAGAATGAAAACCAGACGCTGGCCTCCATCACCTTCCAGAACTATTTCCGTTTGTACGACAAACTGGCGGGGATGACAGGTACTGCCGATACCGAGGCGTTTGAATTTCAGTCAATCTACGGACTGGATACCGTGGTTATTCCGACCAACAAACCGATGATCCGTGATGATCGTGCCGATCTGGTTTATCTGACCCAGGACGAAAAATTTGAAGCCATTCTGGCCGATATCCGCGACTGTCAAAAACGCGGTCAGCCAGTACTGGTGGGTACCATTTCAATCGAAAGCTCAGAGTATTTGTCACACTTCCTGCGCAAAGAAAAAATTGAGCACAATGTACTGAATGCGAAATTCCACGCTCAGGAAGCGGATATCATTGCAGATGCAGGCTTACCGGGTAAAGTGACGATTGCCACTAACATGGCAGGTCGTGGTACGGACATTATGCTGGGTGGTAACTGGCAGAATGACGTGTCTAAGCTGGACAACCCAAGCGATGCGCAGATTGATGAAATTAAAGCGCAGTGGCAGAAACGCCATGATGATGTACTAGAAGCGGGTGGTCTGCATATTATCGGTACTGAACGTCATGAATCTCGTCGTATCGATAATCAGCTACGCGGTCGTTCAGGTCGTCAGGGGGATGCGGGTTCAAGCCGTTTCTACTTGTCAATGGACGATGCGCTAATGCGTATTTTCGCTGGTGAACGCATGACCAATATGATGCGTAAACTCGGTATGCAACGCGGCGAAGCGATTGAGCACCCTTGGGTTAACCGTGCCATTGAAAATGCGCAGCGTAAAGTAGAAGCACGTAACTTTGATATTCGTAAGCAGTTACTTGAATACGATGATGTGGCTAACGACCAGCGCCGCGTCGTGTATGAGCAGCGTAACGAGCTATTGGAAGAGGGCGACATTTCAGAAACTATTTCTGCTATCCGTGGCGATGTGATCAATGCTGCCATTGATCAATACATTCCACCGCAGAGTCTGGCAGAAATGTGGGATATCCCTGGCCTCGAAGAACGTCTGAAGAACGACTTTATGGTTGAATTACCGATTGCCAAATGGCTTGAGGAAGATAATAAACTATACGAAGAGCGTTTGCGTGAGCGTATCGGCGAGGAGATTGAGACGGCTTACAAGCAAAAAGAAGAGATGGTGGGTGCTCAGGTA
Organism: Pseudoalteromonas sp. R3; assembly: GCF_004014715.1. NCBI lineage: Bacteria > Pseudomonadati > Pseudomonadota > Gammaproteobacteria > Alteromonadales > Pseudoalteromonadaceae > Pseudoalteromonas > Pseudoalteromonas sp. R3. The sequence continues at coordinate 3,984,229 of NZ_CP034835.1, read as the reverse complement.
CTGCGTCAGTTCGAAAAGGCGGTTATGCTGCAAAGTCTGGATCAGCATTGGAAAGATCACCTTGCTGCAATGGACCACTTACGCCAGGGGATTCACCTGCGTGGTTATGCACAGAAAAACCCGAAACAGGAATACAAGCGAGAGTCGTTTGAGCTGTTCTCGGAAATGCTTGAAAACCTTAAAGTGGACGTGGTTGGTGTACTGAGTAAAGTGCAGGTACGTGCTGAAGAAGATGTTGAAAAAGTAGAAGAGCAACATCGTCGCAGCGAGCAGGCTCCGCGCCAGTATCAGCATGAAGAATCTGCACCGGTTGGTGGAGAAGCGCCTCAAGGTGCTGCGGTAGCGGCGCGCACTGAGCCTAAAGTTGGCCGTAATGAGCCATGCCCGTGTAAGTCAGGCAAAAAATATAAGCAGTGTTGCGGTAAACTATCCTAAGTTGAGCAACATGAAGAAAAAGCGACCTTGTGTCGCTTTTTTTATCTCAGAAAAACAGATTATTTGAGTTAGATATGACGAAAAAAGTGGTGAATGTAGCTGTGGGTGTCATTATTCGGGATGCACAGTTTTTTGTATGTAAGCGGGCTAAGGAGCAACATCAGGGCGGCTTATGGGAGTTTCCCGGTGGCAAAATTGAAGCGCAGGAAAGCGTGACTCAGGCATTGGCCAGAGAGTTGAAAGAAGAAATTGGTATTGATGTCCATGGTTCTGAACATTTACTGACAATTGAACATGACTATGGCGACAAACAGGTTAAACTGGAAGTGCATAAGGTCGAAGATTTTTCGGGACAAGCAACAGGGTTAGAGGGGCAACCCAGCCAGTGGGTTAGCTGGAGTGGATTAAAGCAGCTGGCTTTTCCCGCAGCCAATGTGGCTATTCTTGACGCACTGGCGCAACAATATGATGTGCAGCAGTAACAGCGATCGTTGAGCAAATTTACTAGTAAGGATTATAAAAATGAAAAAAATAGCAGTCATTGCCGCAGCGGTTGCGGTTGCGCTGGGTCTGACAGGGTGCAGCGACCAGGTGAATACAGACTCGCAAGCCGAAGTGATGCAAGCAAAGAGTACTCTGAACTCTGGGGTAGCACTGGACAATATCGATAGTGCCGTACGGGCACAGGATGATTTCTATTACCATGTGAACGGTAAGTGGTTAGCACGCACTGAAATACCGGCGGACAAGTCAAATTATGGTTCGTTTACTGAGCTGTACGACGCATCACAAAAAGCGTTGCGTAAAACCCTGGAGCAGGCAGCCAGTAACGATCAAGCCAAGCCTGGTTCAGACGAGGCCAAACTGGGTGATTTCTATCGCAGCTACACCGATGAATTGGCACGTGAAGAATTAGGCACTACACCACTGCAATCTTACCTCGCCCCTTTTCAGGCATTACAAAGTAAATCTGAGCTGCCTGCGTTATTTGCTCGTGCCTTATTCCAGGGCGGTACAACCCCATTGAGCTGGTATGCGAATAATGATGCCAAAAACTCCACCATGAATACGCTTTATTTATGGCAATCGGGTTTAGGGCTGCCGGACCGGGATTTTTACCTTCAGGATACGGAAAAGTTCACACGAATTCGTGCTGAATATAGTCAATATATTGAGCGTCTGATGCAGGTGATGGGCTATGATCAACCTCGTGCAGAGCAGGCGGCGAAGCATATCATGGCACTTGAAACTGCGATGGCTGAAATACAGTGGTCACGGGTTGAAAGTCGCGATGCGGATAAAACCTACAATAAATTTCAGGTTGATACGCTCAATGCACAGTTGCCACATTTCGACATGGCGGCTTATCTGAAAGCGTTTGGCCTGACTACGAATGAGCTAGTCGTGACTCAGCCTAGCTACCTGCAAGGGTTATCAGACCTAATTGGTAAAACAGATGTGGCTGCCTGGCGCGATTATCTGACCTTTCACTTTGCCAGTGATTATGCACAGCTGCTGCACAAAACGGCGGTAGATCTGAAGTTTAACTTCTACGGCAAGACATTGCGCGGGCTGGAAGAGCAGGCACCGGTATGGAAAAAGGCCGTGAACGCCAGTAATGATGTGCTGGGCGAGCTGTTGGGTAAGATCTATGTTAAAGAGTATTTTCCGCCAGAAGCCAAAGCTCGCATGGGTGAGCTGGTAGATAACTTGATCAAAGGGTTTGAGCAGTCAATCAATGAATTGGAGTGGATGAGCGCAGAAACCAAGCAGGCTGCTAAGGTTAAACTCAGCAAGTTCACACCTAAGATTGGTTATCCGGACAAGTGGCGAGACTATTCAGGGTTAGAGATCAGTGCCGATGATCTGGTTGGCAACTATGTTCGCTACAATGAGTGGGCCTATCAGGACATGGTCGGCAAAGTTGACAAGCCAGTTGACCGCAGCGAATGGTTTATGACGCCACAGACAGTCAATGCTTACTACAACCCAGTCAATAACGAAATTGTTTTCCCTGCAGCTATCCTCCAGCCGCCTTTCTTTAACCTGGAAGCCGATGATGCCGTTAACTATGGTGCTATTGGTGCCGTCATAGGTCATGAACTGGGCCATGGATTTGACGATCAGGGTGCTAAGTATGATGGCGATGGCAACTTACGCAACTGGTGGAGTGAGCAAGATCTGGCTCAGTTTCAGGCGCGCAGCCAAAAGCTGGTTGAGCAATATAACCAGTATCAGCCTTTTGAAGATGCCAATGTAAACGGTGAGCTAACATTAGGCGAAAACATTGGTGACCTTGGCGGTTTAAGTGTGGCGCTTAAGGCGTATCAGCTGTCTCTGCAAGGCAAACCGGCCCCGGTAATCGATGGTTATACTGGTGAGCAACGCTTCTTCATGGGATGGGCGCAGATCTGGCGCCGAAACTACCGTGATGAAGAGCTGCGTAATCGTTTGATGACAGATTCGCACTCACCGAGTCACTATCGTGTTATTGGTGTACTGCCCAATATGCCAGCGTTTTACGATGCGTTTGATGTCAAAGAAGGCGACAAAATGTATCTTAAACCGCAAGAGCGGGTCAAAATCTGGTAAGTGTTTACTGCTATCATGGCCGCCAGTCACTGGCGGCTTTTTTGTATTAACTATCTGATAAAAAAGACGATAGAGATCTTGTAAGGAAAAATTGATAGCGCTGTCATTTTTTCTTCTATATGATGGTATTTACAACAATTTGAAGTTTGCGCTCAGCGCAGGTTAAGGAGCCGGAATGAAAATACAGAAAAAACTGCTCACCCGGGCCATCGCGGCCACGCTTTTAGTCCCGATGATGGCAAAAGCTGCCTGGGATAGTTCGCAACTGCAAACCTTTACTGACAACACCACCTTTACATTTGCGGTAGAAAGCAATCATCACAATGGCAGCAGCAGCTTTCTGGCTTCTATCACCTTACAAAATAACTCAAAGATAGCGCTACCAGCTGGCGAAAGCGACTGGCAGATCTACTTTCATTCAATCCGAAAAGTGGCCACTGAGCAGGCAAGTGGATTGAAGTTTGAGCATGTGAATGGCGACTTACACCGTTTGGTGCCAACTAAGGATTTTGCCGGGTTAAAGCCTGGCGAAACGTTGACCATTCCTTATGAGGCCGCCGCATGGATAGCCGCTTATACAGATTTTATGCCTCGGGCATTTATGGTCAGTGGTAATACCAAACCGGCCGTGTTCGCCAATACAGACAGCGAAAACATGCTGGACTTTGTCGCACCGATTGTGCGTGATAACCAACTGGATCGTCACGCCGAACCAAAAGACTTATCTCCTCGCGCGACCGCGGCATGGCGTTATGAGCAAAACCAGCAGACCGGTAAGCTGTCTCGCGAAGACGCGCTGAAACGTATTATCCCGAAGCCGATGGATGTTGATTTCAACCGAGGCTATGCAAACTTGTCCAGTCAGTGGCAGATCCGTTATGCGGGCAGATTAAAAAGTGAAGCCGCCGTATTTCAGGAAGATTTGGCCGATTATGGTCTGACATTGGAAGCACAACCGGATCATATCAGTGCCGGCAAAACCAGAACAATCTATCTGCAAGTAGCGGACCTGACCGACCTCGGCAGTGAGGGCTATCAGCTGGAAGTAGACGACGATAAAATTGTGATCACCGGCCATGACAATGCCGGGGTGTTTTACGGTATTCAGAGTTTGCTCGCGCTATTTCCGGCCGATCAACAAGGCCAGATACAGGTGCCTAATGTAGAGATTAAAGATGCCCCGCGTTTTGGCTGGCGTGGCATGCACTATGACAACGGCCGTAACTATCATGGCAAAGAGGCGCTGTTCAAATTGGTCGAGCAGATGGGCCGTTACAAACTGAACAAGTTTCACTGGCACTTTTCTGAAGATGAAGGCTGGCGACTTGAGATCCCTGGCTTACCAGAGCTGACGGATATTGGCGGCTATCGCTGCTTTGACTTACAGGAGCGAGAGTGTTTACTGACTCAGCTTGGTACTGGCCCGCATAAATCGGGATCGGGCAATGGGTATCTGACCCGGGATGAATTTGTTGAACTACTCAAGTTTGCCAAGGCGCGTCATGTTCAGATCATTCCTGAGATCGAAGGTCCGGGCCATGCCCGTGCATCTATCAAGGCAATGGAAGCGCGCTATCATACTCTGATGGAAGCGGGCAAACCGGAACAGGCAAAAGCTTATCTGCTCAGCGATCCTCAAGACACCTCAAAGTACATCACAGTACAGAATTATACCGATAACTCTATGAACGTCTGTCAGGACTCGACTTATGCATTTATTGAAAAGGTCACCTATGAGTTGCAAGGTATGTATCGTGAAGCCGGCACGCGCCTTACAAATCTGCATTTTGGTGGTGACGAAGTTGGGGCTGGCTCCTGGGTAGACTCGCCCGTGTGTCAGGCATTATTTGCCGATCCTAACAATGGCATTGCTGGTCCGACCGACCTCAAACCCTATTTTACCCAGCGAGTTGCAACTTTACTGGCAAAACGAGGAATTGCACCGGGCGCGTGGGAAGATGGCCTGATGTATGACAAGGTCAACCCGTTTAACCGCGATGCATTTCCCAATGAGGTCTTTACCGCCAATGTCTGGGATAATATCTGGGAGTGGGGCGTCGCTGACAGGGCGCATCGACTTGCCAATGATGGCTACCAGGTAGTGCTGTCTCATGGTACGCACTTGTACTTTGACCACCCTTATGAGCCACACCCGGCTGAACGCGGTTACTATTGGGCAGCCCGCTACACGGACAGCAAGAAGACTTTCAGTTACATGCCTGATGATGTCTACGCCAACGCTGATTTTACCCGCAGTGGAGAGGTCATTGAAAACTTAGAAGCCCTGGTTGGGCGTCCGCTACCCGAGCTTGAAAAGCCGGAAAATATTCTCGGTATTCAGGGGCAGGTCTGGAGTGAAACGATTCGCACTGAAGACCAGATGCAGGCGATGGTCTTTCCACGCTTACTTGCCATGGCTGAGCGTGCCTGGCATAAAGCGGGTTGGGAAGGGGAGCGCCTTGATAAGAAACGCTTCGCTCAGGACTGGTATGGTTTTTCCGGAGCACTGGCATTAAAAGAACTGACTAAGCTGGACAAGGCCGGTGTTAATATGAATCTCCCGGTGCCGGGCGCTAAAATCATTGATGGTCAGCTTTATGCAAACAGTGCATTCCCGTACTCAACTATTGAAGTGAGCCTTGATAATGGCAATAACTGGCAAACTTACACAGCTCCGATGAGTGTTAGCCAGCCCGGTAGCATATTATTACGTACCCGTTTAGGCGATAAAAAGTTTAGCCGCACCACTGAGTTAGACTAGTCACCTGGCGACGTCATCTCGGGGAAGGCCAAGTGCTTTCCCCAGATTGAAGACATTTGATTACAAAACTAACTAGAAAAAGGCCAAATTTTAACGTAAAGTTAAATGTCAGCGCTGTCATTTTGATTTTAGATAGTTGAACCACCGGTTTGAGGATGCGTTCATAAAGGCAGATAGCACAGAATATAATAATCCGGATTACTTTTAATTCGTTTTAATCCGACCTGTATTAATCTTAATTAGCAACAAGAAGAGTTTTATGGAAGCGACAGTGGAAAAAGATGACCTCGAAAAGCAAAGTGTCTGGTTACCGATGACACTTGCCGGCTCAATGTTCTTTATATTGGGTTGTATCACCTGGTTGAATGGCGCAATCACGCCGTTTCTTCAGCAAATGCTGGAACTGAGCCCGCTACAGGCCTCTTTCATTATTTCCTCATTTTACATCGCAGTAACGGTTGCTGGTATCCCCTCAGCCATGCTGATAAAACGAGTTGGATACAAAAATGGCATGGCGATAGGGTGTGCTGTCATGGCGCTTTCTGCGTTGATGTATATCCCGGCTGCTAAAATGCAAATGATTGAAATCTTTTTGTTTGCACAGTTAATGATAGGAGTTGGACAGACTGTCCTTCAGACTGCTGTCAATCCGTACGTTGTTAAAATGGGGTCTGAGCGTTCGGCTGCGGTCCGTGTTTGTATCATGGGCTTGCTGAACAAATCTGCTGGCGTAATAGTCCCCATTGTATTTGCTGCTGTGGTTGTTAGTGGAGTGGTGAATGAAGGAGAATCTCTTAGCCAGGCCCAAAAAGATATGATGGCTAATAGCTTGATCGCACCTTACCTGGCTATTGCGGGTTTGATATTCCTGTTTGCGGCATTTGCCAAGTTTTCTCCATTGCCTGATTTGGTCTTTGAAGAAGAAGGGCAAACCAGTAAGGGTGAAGTTAAGGAAGCTTTGAGTCATCCTCACCTGGCATTAGGGGTGATTGGTATAGCACTGTATGTTGCTGTAGAAGTGATTGCAGCTGATACCATTGGTTCTTATGCTTTACAGTTAGGAATTGCCGATTACTCGGTCATGACTTCTTACACAATGGGTTGTATGCTGATTGGTTATGCAATTGGTATTGCATTAATTCCACGTTTTATGTCGCAACAAAATGCACTCGTCATGTCTGCAATTGCTGGTATTGTTACCGTTTTTGCTGTAGTTTTAGGGGACAATGAATCGACAGCCCTGGCAAATATTTTGCTTGTACCCTTTGGCGGTCCTCAGTTGCCAGATCCACTCCTGTGTATTGCTCTGCTAGGGTTTGCTAATGCCATGGTTTGGCCTGCTATTTGGCCTCTGGCGCTCGATGGTTTAGGGCGTTTAACGGGCACAGCATCTGGCCTGTTAATCATGGGTATTGCAGGTGGCGCGCTAGGGCCTCTGTTGATTGGTGTTGGAAACGTTGCTGGGCTTGGTGCTCAGGGCGCTTACAGTTTAATGCTACCCAGCTATCTGTTTATTCTTTTCTATGCCTTAAAAGGCCACAAGATGAGAAGCTGGAAATAGCAAACAGAATTTCTATCTGTAAAGTAGAAATAATCCCGTGTGTAATGCCACCGAAAGGTGGCATTTTTTATGTCACTCCTTTATCAGTAACACCATTCATTTGTGTTGTAGGCGCACTTAGAGGTCAGCTTACATATACAGAAAACTCCTTAATATCCTGGTTGTAACCAAAGCGGCATCTTGTGAGCTGTACAGTGTGGTATAGTTGATAAAGTGTAACTTTATGAAGTTTATAGATAAAAACGCTTAAGGGTATTTTAGTAAATTGACTATTGGATACGAAAGGGCTGCTGAAGTGGCTGGCGCTGTACTTACCGAAAACAGTATTAAACGTTATCTTGCGGTCGTAGTTTCATCAGTATGAATACTCTGGCCAAGAAGCTCTGTATCGGCATATTCTGAATAAGTAACACAATTAATGTAAGTAAATTAACTAATGGTATACAATTGTTGAGTTTATAAGAGAAAGTGGGGCGACTGACGAGGCTTGAACTCGCGACAACCGGAATCACAATCCGGGGCTCTACCAACTGAGCTACAGCCGCCATAATAGGTAAGAACACCTTTGCTGGTGTGGCGCGCATAATACATAAAAACGTGGGCTTTGCAAAGGGTTAAATTAAAAAATCTTAAAGAAGTACGTTGAGAACCCCCGACTTGTACAGCTAATATTCATACTGGCTGGGTAAAATCGCCCCGCTATCTCACTCAAGTGCTTACAGGAGTCACTATGGAAACGATTGTTCATTGGGTCGATGATAACTCATCTCTTATCATACACCACCTTTTTCAGGGGCTGCTGGCCCTGGTCATATTCTTTATTGGTATGAAGCTGGCAAAGCTTGCAGCAAACCTGACAGAAAAAGCGTTTAGCAAACGCAAAGTGGATAAGGCGGTTGGTGCGTTTGTTGGTAATATTGCTTACAGCATAGTGTTTGCTGCGACGCTATTGATGGCACTGTCTCAGGTTGGCATAGAAACAACCTCCTTTGTGGCTATCCTGGGTGCCGCTGGTCTGGCAATAGGGCTGGCCTTACAAGGCTCCTTATCGAATTTCGCCTCAGGGGTGCTGATCATTATTCTGCGTCCCTTTAAGTCTGGCGACTATATCGAGGCCGGAGGAAAAGCGGGCAGTGTACAACGCATCGAAATCTTTTCGACTGAATTGAGAACACCAGATAACAAAGTCATTATTATGCCTAACTCGGCGATTATGTCGGGCGCCATCGTTAACTATTCTCGTGAAAAAACACGCCGTATCGATTTAGTGATTGGTGTGAGCTATGAAGCAGATCTCCGTGAGGCAAAAAATGTGTTAAAATCCGTGCTGGACAAAGAACCGCGGATCCTGAAAGAGCCAGCATATACGGTTGCTGTATTAGAAATGGCAGACTCAAGTGTCAATTTTGTTGTTCGCCCTTGGGTTGCAACATCAGACTACTGGCCCACTTACTTTGACCTTGTTGAGAATATAAAATTAGCATTAGACGATGCTAATATCGAAATTCCATTCCCGCAGATGGATGTTCACCTTCACAAAGACTAAATTAATGACAGGTTTATAGGCAATGAAATTACAATTTTTATCTCTGTGCGTATTGGCAGCTGTAAGCTCGAATGTAGCTGCAGAAGAAGCTTCTGATAAGAAGCCAAAAGAGCAAAAAACCTGGGATATCACCAGTGAAGTTGGGGCCATTGTTACCAGTGGTAATACCGAAACCACAACACTCAAAGGCGCACTGAAGGCCAAGCATAACCTTAAAAACTGGCGCAATGAGTACAAGCTGGATGGGATTTACAAAGAAGATGAAATTGAAAACGACGATGGTGAGCGAGTAAGCGAGCGTACCAACGAAAAATACTCTGTTTCTATGCAGGGGAATTATAAGTTAAATGAAGATCACAGCCATTTGTTTATCTATGGTGCTTATGATTCAGACTACTTCGGTGCATATCGCAGCGAAACGGTTTTATCCGTTGGTTACGGTTTACGCTTGTTGAATCTCGACAATATGTATTTGGATGCTGAAATTGGTCCGGGTATGAAGCGTTTTGAATATCAGGAAGACAGCACTGAATTAGACAAAAATGGTAACCCATTGGCGGGAACGACTGAGAGCGAAGTGATTGGTGTCGCGAAAGTCGATTTCGAGTGGCAGGTATCTGATAATGCGCGCTTCACGCAGGTTGTAGGGGTGGAATATGGCGATACCAACACCAAAACTACCTCGGAATCCGCATTGTTAACCAAAATCAATGGCTCTTTGCAAATGAAGGTGGCGTACAATATTACCCATAACTCAACAGTTGATGAAGGTAAAGAAAACACGGATACAGAGACTTCTTTGACCTTGGTTTACAGCTTTTAACATAATTAACTAAAGATATATCAAAAAAAGGGCGATCAGCCCTTTTTTTATAGCAGCACTTTTATGTAAAATACGCAATCTTTTTGGTCTATCGTGAAACAGGATACAAAACCGGATGTCTTTTAAACGTATTTTTGCAGCAATTGTGCTGGTGTTTAGTGCGGTTTCAATCGCTTTTACACCTACCGCGCAACAGATAGAGCAGTTTAAGAAATTGCCAAAAAGCCAACAGCAGGCTTTGGCAAAGCAATACGGAATTAATTTATCTGACATTTCTGGTGGAACTTCAACCAACCCAACTCAAATGCAAAATCCCAGCAGCCCAAGCGTTTTTCCAAGAGAGCTTGATGAGGAAGAGCTGGAGCCTCGTGACCCTTTAGAGCCAGTAGTTGAGGAATTAGAACCTTTCGGATATGAGCTATTCTCTGGTGAACCAACCAGCTTTGCACCAACTGAGTTGCAGCTTGTGCCCAATGACTATGTTATAGCCAGCGGTGATACGGTTACGATTAGTTTATACGGAAAAGAATCTGCTACACACATGGTTATGGTAGACCGTGAAGGTCGTCTTAGCATACCTGAGTTTACTCCTGTTAGCGTAGTCGGTTTGACCTATGCAGAATTAAAGCAAGTAATTACTGAGAAAGTTAGAAATGAAGCCATTGGCCTTAGTGCATTTGTTTCAATGGCAGAGTTAAGAAGTATCCAAGTACTGATCGTAGGGGAGGCGTATCGCCCAGGCAGTTACACGCTTTCACCTTTATCCAGCGTGACTAATGCTCTATTCGCAAGTGGTGGTGTTACCAAAATAGCCTCTCTACGTAATATCGAGGTGAAAAGGCAGGGGAACACAATTGCGGTTATGGATTTGTACGATCTCCTGTTAAAAGGGGATAGTAGTGGAGACGTAACGTTACAATCTGGTGATGTGGTTTTTATCCCTTCTGTTGGACCGCAAGTGAAAGTTGAGGGCCAGGTCAAGCGCCCGGCTATTTTTGAGTTAAAAGAAGGGGACACTGCCGGTTCTTTAATTCAAATGTTTGGTGGCTTTAAAGAAGGTGCATTCTTACAGCGTGTTCAGGTCAATAGAGTTCTGAATAATGCCGTTAAATCTGTAATCTCAGTCAATTTCAGTGAAAACCAGATCCAATATGCTCCGCAAGGAGGCGATGAAATAAAAGTTCAGGCTGTTAATGATGAAGTTGTTGATTCTGTCTCTCTGATCGGTGCTGTTGCCAGACCAGGCAACTACCAATGGTTCGAAGGTGCTACGTTGAAGTCTTACATAGCAGATCCAAGATCTGACCTACTTCCGCAAGCAGATTTGGGCTACTCAATCATTGTCAGAGAGAGTAAGCAGTTAGGAAAAATCGAAGTGCTACAGTTCTCGCTGTCCGACGCCCTTAACTCTAAAAGTATTCCATTACAAAAAAATGACGAAGTTTTCATTTTTAGTCGTTTCAACTCACAGGAACAAGAAGAAAGCGCACTGAAAAATCTGGCAATGTCAGCTCAAGAACAAGAGTTGCAGGAGAGTGTCAAGCTTTGGCATCTTTATAAACGACGTCAGTTTGAGAACAAGGTATCCTTCGAACAGGATATACAAGACATCCAGAATAAGTCAGCAGATAACAAAAAAGAGACAGACAAAGATAGTAAAGACGCAGAAAAAGAAGAAAACACAGAAAACCAAGAAATCGAAGAAAAAAGCTATATACCAACGGTTTTTGGTCGGGAGACTCTACTCGCGCCTGTTCTTGCGCAGCTTGAATATCAGTCATCTTCTTCGTCAGAGAGTCAGATTATCGAAGTCTTGGGGCAAGTTCGTTTTCCTGGTATATACCCCATATCAAACGATATGAGTGCGAGCGACGCAATCTCTGCAGCTGGAGGCTTACTAGAGTCTGCATATACTGAGTTTGCAGAAATCTCCCGCGAACAAGGTGATGGGCAAGTTGCACATATCAAAGTTCCTTTAACCTCGGAAGGTATAGAGAGCTCAATTCACAGCCGCGATGTACTCAATATATTGATGAAGCCAAATTGGCAGGTTAGCTATCGCGTCACCCTGAAGGGAGAAGTTGTATTCCCCGGGGAGTACATTGTTAAGCGGGGAGAGACACTGTTTAGCCTTCTGAATCGTGCTGGCGGATTGACCGAGTATGCAGAACCCAGAGCCGCAGTATTTACTCGAGAGGCGATAAAGGAACAAGAGCGTAAGCAATTAGCAAGGCTCTCAGATGAATTGCGTAAGGATATTGCAGCTAAGAGTTTTCAGAAGTCAATTGGAGCTAACTCTTCACTTAGCTACAGTGATGCCAACCGGTTACTTAAAGACCTCGCTAATGTTAAAGCACTGGGTAGACTGATCATCGATTTGCCAAACATCGTTTCACAAGTCGACTCTCTCGTCTTACAAGATGGTGATGCGCTTTATGTCCCAGGTAAACGAGAGTCCATTTCAATCATTGGAGAGGTGAATTACAGCTCTTCTCATTTATTCAAGTCCGGCACATCGATCGAAGAATATATCACCTTGAGTGGTGGGTTGAGAGATCGTGCAGACGCTGAAAAAATATATGTTATTAAAGCTAATGGGGCTGTGTTTATACCCAACAGAAACTCTTGGTTTGCTGTTAACCATGACACAGAGCTTGAGGCAGGTGACACCATTGTTGTTCCAATGGATGCTTCGCATTTGGACAATTTGACGCTCTGGAGTACAGCTACGCAGATATTCTATCAGCTAGGTGTAGGGGTTGCCGCAATAGCTCGACTATAGAGGCATAATCATACTTTTGAGATCTCTTTGTAGATAACATTTTTGTAATTTAAAACTGTAAAAAGTGTGAGTAATTCGAATTCGGTTGGTAACAACTATTGGTATTTAAAGTGAGAACGAACAGTGTCCAGTAAAAAAGTCTTTGAAATATCTGATTTGCCTGGAGAGTTAGACTTAAGAGAAATCTGTATTTCAATATGGAAAGGTAAGGTAGTCGTCTTGCTGTTTTCATTTGTGTTTTTATGCATATTTGCTGTGATAGCTTTTAAAATGCATGACGTATACAAGTCAGAAGCTTTGCTTGCCCCTGTGAGTTCTCAGGATGACAGCGGGCTGGCCTCTCAATTAGGGGGGTTAGCTTCTGTTGCTGGGATTGAACTGAGCACTGGTGGTGGTATAGATAAAACTAGCCTAGCGATTGAGATTTTACAGTCTCGCAAGTTTATTAGTGAGTTCATTGAGAAGCATAATTTATTAGTCGACATAATGGCTGCCAAGTCATGGGATCCCGTCCAGAAAGAGCTTTCATATGACCCTGAAATTTACGATGTAAAGAATCAACAGTGGGTCAGAAAGGTTGACTTACCGCGCACTCCTAAGCCTTCCAGGCAAGAGGCATTTGAGGCATTCCTTGATATGTTGGATGTTCAGTATATTAAGAAAACTGGACTGGTTCGAATTTCTATTGAACACAACTCGCCGCTCTTAGCAAAGGAATGGGTCAATTTAATCATTTCTGAAATTAACATGACAATGAAAGAGCGAGATGTAAATGAAGCAAAGAAAAGCCTTCATTTTCTCAATGAGCAACTAAAGACGGATGATATTACTAGTCTCAGGGCGATCCTATATAAGTTACTGGAAGATGAAACTAAAACAATCATGCTTGCCGAGGTACGAGATGAGTATGTTTTTACCACGATCGATCCTGCGATAATGCCTGAGAAAAAAGAAGGCCCTAAAAGAGCAATGTTATGCATTTTAGGGGCTTTTGTCGGATTACTGTTAGGAATGTTTACTGTTGTATCTGTTTCTGCTTTTAAAGGAAGAAGTGAGTTTGCCTAGTGATCAATCTCTGGTTAATGACGTCTGGTTAGTAAGCTGTGTCAATTCTGCTGTCAGCTATGGAGGTTAAATGTTATACCTGGCTCCTTTAATATCGTCGTTTATATTTTGCGTCATGGCGATTTATATTGCTAAGCCAGTTGCCATTAGAACTGGGCTTGTTGATGTCCCTAACTCAAGAAAGCATCATGATGGCCATATTCCGTTGATAGGCGGTGTTGCAATATATTTTGGTGTTTTAATGTCATCGATGCTGTTTTTCGAATATAGCGTCTACTTTAGTGTATATATAATTTCGGCCTCATTTATCCTTTTTCTTGGAGTGTTGGATGATAAATATGACCTTTCTGTAAGGGTTAGAATTATAGTGCAGCTAGCGATTGCTATTTTTATGATCTTTGGAACAGGAAATCATTTAAGCTCATTTGGTTCTATATTTGGCTTTTTCGAATTTAAGCTTGGATATTTTGGTGTTGTAATTACTGTGTTGGGTGTTATTGGGACAATTAATGCCTTTAATATGGTAGACGGCATAGATGGGTTGGCAGGAGCATTGAGCCTTGTATCTTTTCTTGCCTTGGGAACATTGCTTTGGATTTCAGGCAGTGAGTGGTTTTTATTAGCTATTCTTTTTGTTGCTTCAATTGCCGCGTTTTTAATGTTCAACCTTCGCTGGCCTAGCAAATCAATGAAAAAAGTTTTCATGGGCGACGCTGGTAGCATGCTGATTGGATTTACAATAATTTGGTTGCTAGTGATTGGTATCGAACAAGATGTTAAGTCTTTTAGACCAGTAACAGCGCTTTATATTATCGCTATTCCATTAATGGATATGGTAGCAATAATGTATCGGAGAATTAAAAAAGGTACTTCGCCTTTCAAAGCAGATAGAGATCACTTACATCATATATTTGAAAGGGCTGGTTATAGCAGACGTAGAGCTTTAATTATAATTTCCCTGGCAGCTGCATTTATTGCATTTTTAGGTGGTTTTTTAGAGCTTAGGAATACACCTGAGTGGATAATGTTTTCCATTTTCATAGGTATGTTTTTAGTCTACAATTATGCTCTAGCGCACGTTTGGCGCATATTAAGCTGGCTGAGACGTAAGTGAATAAACACCGACTTTTTATCAAGGTATTATGGCAATTAAAATTTTAACTATTTTTGGAACTCGGCCCGAAGCAATAAAAATGGCTCCTCTTGTAAGCTCGTTAGAGCAGGATCCTCGGTTTGAGTCTAAAGTATGCGTCACTGCACAGCATAGAGAAATGCTTGATCAAGTGTTGGGTTTATTCCAGATTACCCCTGATTTTGATTTAAACTTGATGCAGGCAGGCCAAACCTTGCCAGAACTGACATCTAGAATTCTCCTTGAACTTACACCTGTTTTAAAAGAGTTTCGTCCTGATATTGTTGCTGTGCACGGAGATACGGCAACGACTTTTTCGGCTAGTTTAGCTGCATATTATGAGCAAATCCCGGTGGCACATATTGAGGCGGGTTTACGGACTGGTGATATTTATTCGCCATGGCCTGAAGAAGCGAATCGCCGTCTTACTGGCTGTCTTACTCGTTTGCACTTTGCTCCTACTAGCAAATCAAAAAAGAACCTTTTAGATGAAAACTATCCAGCAGATTGTGTCTATGTAACTGGAAATACAGTTATTGATACATTGTTAGATGTAAAGCGAAAAATCGAAAAGGATCTTTCACTTCAAGAAGAGCTTGGCGGCAAGTTCCCATTTTTAGATAAAACAAAAAAGTTGATTCTTGTTACAGGCCATCGGCGTGAGAACTTTGGTTCGGGCTTCGAAAGTATTTGTAGAGCTCTAGCCGCTATCGCGACTGAGTATCCAGATGTTCAAATCGTCTATCCGGTGCATTTGAACCCGAGTGTACAGGAACCAGTCAATAGAACTTTAAATGGTCTAGACAATGTTTACTTGATTGAACCTCAGGAATACTTGCCTTTCGTTTACCTAATGAATGAGGCGTATTTGATATTAACGGATTCAGGAGGAATTCAAGAGGAGGCGCCAAGCCTGGGTAAACCAGTTCTGGTGATGAGAGATACGACTGAGAGACCTGAAGCTGTTGAAGCTGGCACTGTTGAGTTGGTAGGTACCGATTTTGATAGAATTACCGGAGCAGTTTCGAAGTTACTCAATGATACTAACGCATACAAAGATATGAGCTTAGCACATAACCCTTATGGTGATGGCACAGCGAGCAAGCAAATTTGTGATGTGTTAGCAACTTTAAAGAAGATCTAAGTTAGGAGCCAGTATGTCGTTTGAAACTGTTTCTGTCATCGGATTAGGCTATATTGGGTTGCCCACAGCCGCAATGTTCGCATCAAAAAGAAAAAAAGTAATCGGAGTGGATATCAACCAGAAGGCGGTAGATACCATTAATCGTGGTGAGATCCATATTGTTGAACCTGAGTTAGATATTTTGGTTCATGCATCCGTGACGCAAGGGTATTTCCGTGCGTCAACCACAGCTGAACCTGCAGACGCTTTTCTGATAGCTGTCCCTACTCCTTTCAAAGCCGGTGGCTCAGTTATACCGGAGCCTGATCTTGGGTATATTGAAGCAGCAGCTAAGTCTATCGCGCCGGTACTTGAAAAAGGTAACCTTGTAGTTTTAGAGTCAACTTCTCCAGTTGGTGCAACGGAGCAATTGGCGGCTTGGCTTGCTGAGTTGAGGCCAGAGCTTACTTTTCCACAGAGCTCAGGTAGCGATGCTGATATCAAAATTGCATATTGTCCAGAGCGTGTTTTGCCAGGCCACGTTGTGCGAGAACTCGTAGAAAACGACAGAGTGATTGGTGGTATGTCTCCTGAAAGCTCTGCCGCGGCAATCGAGCTCTACAAAACGTTTGTCGAGGGAGAATGCATCATCACAGATAGTCGTACTGCAGAAATGGCCAAATTGACAGAAAACAGTAGCCGTGATGTGCAAATTGCCTTTGCAAATGAACTGTCTTTAATCTGTGATGAAATAGATGTCGATGTTTGGGAGCTAATCAAGCTTGCTAACCGTCATCCGCGAGTAAACATTTTACAGCCAGGTCCAGGTGTTGGTGGGCACTGTATTGCTGTTGATCCTTGGTTTATTATTTCGAAATCACCGGATGCTGCTAAGCTAATACACACGGCTAGGAAGGTAAATGATTCAAAGCCTTTGTGGGTAGTCGACAAAGTAAACCAAGCTGTCGGTGAGTTTTTACAACGACATCCCGAACGTAATGCAAAATCTGTGACTATAGGGTGTTACGGACTGGCATTCAAACCTGACATAGATGACTTGAGAGAAAGTCCAGCAATGCAGATTGTACAAAAGGTGAGAGAAGTTCATGCTGGAAAAATTCTAGTCGTAGAACCTAATGTCGAGTCTGTCCCTACGCAATTGGGAGAAGTAGAACTAGTAGAGCTGGAGGACGCTGTATCTACATGCGACATTCACCTATTGTTAGTTGATCATAAAGAGTTTAAGTCTACTGTAATAGACAAGAGTAAGGTTGTAATCGATACGAAAGGGGTTTGGCTGTGAAGATTATTGTGACAGGTGGAGCCGGATTCATCGGTTCAGCGGTGATTAGACATATCATCGAAAACACAAATGACTCCGTTGTTAATATTGACAAGTTAACCTATGCTGGAAACCTTGAGTCACTGGCTTCTGTCGATACAAATGAACGCTATCAGTTTGAGCAAGTTGATATTTGTGACAGACAGGCGCTTACTCGTGTCTTCGAGGAGACTAAACCAGATGCTATCATGCACCTGGCTGCTGAGTCTCATGTAGATCGTTCAATCGACGATTCAGCGGAGTTTATACAGACCAATCTAGTCGGTACTTTCACCTTACTGGAAGTTGCCAGGCAATACTGGAACACTTTACCAGCACAAGAAAAATCAAGGTTTAAATTTCATCACGTCTCTACCGATGAAGTTTATGGTGATTTAGAAGGGACAGAGGACTTGTTTACAGAGTCGACTCCTTATGCACCTAGCAGTCCTTATTCTGCGAGTAAAGCTGGCTCAGACCACCTAGTTAGAGCTTGGGGAAGAACTTATGGTTTACCAATTTTGCTGACCAACTGTAGTAACAATTACGGACCATATCATTTCCCGGAAAAGTTGATCCCACATGTCATTTTAAATGCACTTCATGGTAAACCGTTACCTGTCTATGGCGATGGTACTCAAGTGCGTGACTGGCTCTATGTTGAAGATCATGCAAGAGCATTGTATACGGTTCTTCTCAATGGTATAGACGGCGAAACTTACAATATTGGCGGTCATAACGAAAGAAAGAACATAGATGTTGTTAAAGTGATCTGTCAGCTACTTGAGGAGCTGGCTCCCAAAAAGCCGGAAAATGTGGCAAGGTACGAAGATCTTATTACATTTGTTAAGGATCGCCCCGGTCACGATGTACGCTATGCAATAGATGCGAGTAAGATTGAGAAAGAGCTAGGGTGGGCCCCTCTCGAGACATTCGAATCAGGCATTCGTAAAACAGTAGAGTGGTATTTAAACAACACAACCTGGTGGCAGCATGTGCTTGACGGTAGTTATCAACAAAGCAAAGGTGTTGAAGATAAATGATTAAGCGTAAAGGTATAATATTGGCTGGCGGAACAGGCTCTCGTCTGTTTCCGATTACTCACGGTATTTCAAAGCAGCTGTTGCCTGTTTATGACAAGCCAATGATTTATTATCCACTCTCTGTGCTGATGCTTGCTGGGATCAAAGAAGTCTTGATCATTACCACACCAGAAGATCTAGAAAGCTTTAAGCGTCTTTTAGGTGACGGTAGTTGTTTCGGAATAGAACTGAGCTATGCCGTGCAACCTAAACCAGAAGGGCTTGCACAGGCTTTTATCATCGGGGAAGAGTTTATTGGCAATGACCCTGTATGCCTAGTGCTTGGCGACAACATTTTTTATGGCCAAGGTTTTACTCCAAAGTTGCATGCAGCGATGTCCCACCAGACAGGCGCTACAGTGTTTGGATATCAAGTGAAGGATCCTAACCGTTTTGGTGTTGTCGAATTTGATAAAGATCGTAATGTGGTGTCAATCGAAGAGAAACCGAGTGTAGCGAAGTCAAACTTCGCGGTCACCGGACTGTATTTCTATGACTCCAATGTTGTAGAGATGGCTAAAAAAGTTAAGCCTTCTGATCGAGGTGAGCTTGAGATAACGACGCTCAACCAAATGTACCTAGAGAAAGGTGAACTCAATGTTGAGCTGTTAGGGCGAGGGTTTGCATGGCTCGATACTGGTACGCATGACAGCCTGCTAGAGGCGGCTCAGTTTGTTGAAACAATCGAAAAACGCCAGGGGTTTAAGATTGCCTGTCTCGAGGAGATTGCATTTTACAATAAGTGGCTGAGCAAAGAACAGATACAGGGCATCGCAGAAAAGTATGGTAAGAACTCTTATGGAGATTATTTGAAGGAAATATCAAATAAATGAAACACCTTCATCTAATGAAGAGCGAAAAGTTTGTACCAGCAGTAATTGAAACGATTAATGATGCTTTTCCGCAAGGAGAGCATCATTTCTTGGTTTTTGAGGGGAGTAAGGATAAAAACTACCCAGCGAATGTTACTCAACTCAGCTCGAGAAACCTAAAACAACTCATCGCAACAGTAAAACATGCTCAAAGGGCCGATAGAGTTTATTTTCATGGTCTATTTGTGCATATTCTGGTTGTGCTGTTTTCACTTATGACAGGCGTGCTTAGAAAGTCTGTCTGGATACTGTGGGGAAATGACCTGTATGCTTATAACGAGAGGAAACTCTCTATTGCGAAAAGATGTTATGAGTATTTTCGTAGCAGGCTAATTAAAAACATCTCGACCATAGCCACGTCTATGGACGGAGAATTTGCACTAGCGAGACAGTGGTATCAAACTCGAGCCCGGCATTATAAGGGGTTTACCTATCCAAGTGTTACAGTTAAGCCTGATTCAATTGCTGTCACAACAAATCCTTCGTCAAGCAATGCAAAAGTTAGAATCTTAGTTGGAAATTCGGCTACCGCCGTTAATAACCATGCTGAGGTGTTGCGTCGCATCAAAGAGCAAGTAACGTTTGACTTTGAAGTTATCTGTCCTCTCAATTACGGAGATTCTGCCTATGGAGATGAGGTGGAGTCTTTGGGGGGAAAGTTATTTGGTGACAGGTTTACCGCATTAAGAAAAATGTTGCCCCTGGACGAATACAATGCACTTCTAGCTTCGATAGATGTTGCTATATTTGATATGAACAGACAGCAAGCGATGGGCAATATCATACAGCTACTTGCTATGGGTAAGGTCGTATGCATGCGCGAAGGCACTTCAAGCTACAACCACTTAACTCAACTTGGAATTAAAATATACTCTAAAGAAAAAGTTTTAAGCAGCCCAGTACTGCCCAATGTTGAAGAAAATGTCGCTATTGTTAGAACCGAATATAGCCAAGCACAGTTACTTAAAAATTTGAACGGTTTATTTTCTGATGAGTGAAAAAATAATGATCTTAGGAGCTGGTGTTTATCAGGTTCCTCTTATCAAAAAGGCAAAAGAGTTAAACTTTACTACCATAGTTGTATCTCCTAATGGTAACTATCCAGGGCTACTGATCGCGGACGAGTGTGTGTTTTGTGATATTAAGGATGAGGTCGAGGTATTAAAGCATGCAAAGCAACATGGTATATCAGGTATAGTTACGACGGGGAGCGATGTGGGCGTGCCTACCATTGGCTACGTTGCAGAGCACTTGGGGTTGAGTGGTATTGGCTATGAAAATGCCAAGGCGTGTACGAACAAAGTAAGTATGAAGCGAAAGCTACTGGATGCTAACGTCAACACAGCCAAGTTTGCTGTTATAGAATCAAAAGCTGACATGCATCAAGCCTTAGAGTCCTTCACATACCCAGTTATGGTCAAAGCGCCAAACCTGTCTGGCAGTCGGGGTATTACTAAAGTATACAGCGTCGATGAGGCGGTGAGTGCCTATGAATTGGCCACAGAAATCAGTAAAAGCAATGAAATTATTGTTGAAGAGTTTCTCGAAGGCGAAGAGGTGGGGGCTGAAGTCATCATCGATCGCAGTGGCAATGCGAAAGTCATTATTCACGATAGAATAAACTTCAGTGGGAAAACCGACGTGCCAATCGGTCATGCCATTCCATCGCAATGCAGTGATATTGTGAAAAAGAACATTGAAGCTGAGCTATTGAAGGCCGTTGAAGCTTTGAATATCACATGCACGGTTTCTAATTCTGATATTATGGTTGTTGGTGATCAGGCTTATATCATTGAAATTGGTGGAAGAATGGGGGCGACGTGTATACCAGAGAACATAGCTTCCTTTTACAATGTGGATATGTACGAGCTGATCATTAATTTGTGTTTAGGTAGAGATATAGACATGAGCTTCTCAGGTTCAGGGAAAGCAAATGTATCTAGACTATTAATTAGTGATAAGGCTGGCGTTATTGAAAGTATAGATATGCCTGATATTAGCTCAAAGGAAAACGTTGAGGCATTTCAACTCGACTACGATGTTTCTGATAGTGTGCGCAAGTTCGCGGTAGGTCCCGACAGAATAGGTCATATTGTTGTTAGTGGTTCCTCTATTGCGGATGCTGGATCAGAGCTCGATAGCTTACTTTCTGATATTAATATCGTTATTCGAGGCTAGTTTGTATGAATAAGGTTATATTCGTCGGTGAAGGTAACTCCCTTAAAGCACAGCTTATTATTGAGCTAACCCATCAAAGCTTGAAAAGTGATTACCAACTGATGTTTTTCTCTTCGTGCTCCGAAGGCTGCGCTGTCGCCGCGGCAAATAACTTGGATATCGAATACCATGTTACTGGAAAAGCAATTTGCCCATCGGAAGTTAAATCTTTCACTGCTGATTGTGATGATTATATCTTGGTGCTTCTAGGGTGGCCTTACATAATAAAGTCTAGAGAAATAAATGCGCTAGATGGAAAGTTAATAAATTGTCACGGTTCCTACTTGCCTGACTATAAGGGATCAAGAGCTTATATGCATTATTGGGCAAATATTGAAGAGTATTATGGTATTACGATTCATTATGTTAGTGAACAAGTCGATGCTGGCAATATCTTGGCACAAAATAAGCTTAAGCTCTTCCCTGAAGAAACACCAAAGATTTTGCACTACAGAATGTGTGAGCTAATAGCAAATGAGTTGCCTAAATCATTAGAAATGGTATTTCTCGGAGATAAAGGTAGGCCACAAACTGGCTCCGGGCGGTATTTCTTAAAACAAGATAAAGAGCTATTTCAAAAAATACGCGAACACAATGAAAAGAACCCTTCTGATAAAGTTCTTACACCATATAGATAAATCTCAATTTTGCCTCAATAAGTAAAGGTCCAATCATGAATAATATTCCGTTTAATAACCCGCCTGTTGTTGGCAATGAAATTGACTACATCAAACAAGCTCTAGGAAATAATAAGTTATGCGGTGATGGACCATACACGAAAAAGTGTCAACAATGGTTTGAAAATGCATTTTCTGTAAAGAAAACACTGCTAACACCTTCTTGTACTCACGCGTTAGAACTGAGTGCGATATTGCTTGATATAAAAGAGGGCGATGAAGTGATCATGCCCAGCTATACCTTTGTGTCAACAGCAAATGCTTTTGTTCTGCGAGGCGCTAAAATCGTGTTTGTTGATGTTCGAAAAGACACGATGAATATTGATGAATCTAAGATCGAAGCTGCCATTACAGAAAAGACCAAAGTAATAGTTCCTGTTCACTATGCTGGCGTTGCTTGTGAGATGGATACAATTATGAGTATCGCGCAAAAGTATAAGCTGTTCGTGGTTGAAGATGCCGCACAAGGGGTGATGAGTACTTACAAAGGGAAGCCTTTAGGAACTATTGGCCACTTAGGTGCATTCTCGTTTCATGAAACCAAGAATTATACGAGTGCAGGAGAAGGTGGTTTGTTATTGATCAACGATGAAACTTTGATTGAGCGAGCAGAGATCATTCGTGAAAAAGGCACCGACCGAAGTCAATTTTTACGAGGACAGGTTGATAAATATTCTTGGGTTGACATAGGCAGCAGCTTATTGATGAATGATATTAGCGCTGCTTATCTATTGGCACAGATGGAAGGCGGTAATGCTCAGTTAATTAACCAAGATCGTTTGAATAGTTGGAAACGATATTATGACGGTCTGGCCGAGGTCGAGAGACAAGGGCATGTGGAACTACCATCAATTCCTGAAGAGTGCGAGCATAATGCCCATATGTTTTACGTAAAGCTAGATTCTCTTGAAACTCGGACACAGCTAATTCAGTTTTTACGCGAATCTAATATTCAAACGGCTTTTCACTATGTGCCACTTCATTCTTCGACAGCAGGTAAAGTGTTTTCAAGATTCAGTGGACAAGACGAGTTTACAACTCTAGAGAGTAATAGGCTGCTTAGGTTACCTCTTTGGTACGGCTTGGATGGGCAAGACATTGAGCATGTATGTAATGAAATAAAGAGGTTTTTTCAGGGCTCCTAACAAAAAGTCTTTTGCTTAAGACCTTTCGGTAAGCTTCATGTTGATTTATTTACTCAATGAAGCTTATTGATGGGAGGCATGCTTTCTTGGACGGAAAGTACCACGGTAAGATGCGGGGCTATCCAAAAGTGCAAACGGATACAGCAGATTTTTATATTCGGCAACCCCGGATGAAAGCTGTCTCCACAAGAAAATATTTATGGATAGGTTAAGCGCCTATCAGAGCTTTTATTTGCTGGACCTTAATATTGGTATATTAGTTTGAGTTATAATGAGTTTTAAGAAAATTTTACATTTCTCACTTGGACCAGTTTTAACTGCTTTAGTGGGGTTAATTACCTTACCTGTTATGTCTTGGCTGTTCTCTAGTGAAGATATAGGCAGATACGCACTTATACAAGTGTTAGTTTCCTTTTCTCTGCTGTTTTTTACACTTGGATTGGATCAGGCTTATGTTCGTGAGTACCATGATGCCAAAGATAGGTCAGCATTTTTAGTTTCATTTAGCCTCCCCGGGCTTATTCTGCTGCTGGTCGCTAGTGCATTAGTTGGTTTCTATTCCAGCGAGTTTATTGAGTTATGGTTTAACTTTGAATGGTATTTTGCTTATATACTTGTTTGCATCATATTGCTCACTAATTACCTAATAAGATTTTTGCAAATTGAATCCAGAATGAGTGAGCGTGCGCTGTTATACTCGGTTGTTCAGGTTTTACCACGATTTTTATTTTTAGTGAGTGTTGTTGCCGCGAGTCTATACGATTTTAATGATTTTAAGTATATCTTGCTTGGCTTTACGGCATCATATGTTATTACGTTTTCCTTTGTTGCATGGAAAGTTATTCCTTCAATTTCTGCTATCAATTTGAGTAACTTTGACAAAATGCTTGTTCAAAAAGTGCTCTCTTATGCATCACCACTTGTTATCTCCAGTTTGGCGTATTGGGGCTTAGTCTCAATTGATAGGTTGTTACTCAAAGAGTATTCGGGTTTAGGAGAATTAGCAAACTACGCCTTAGCAGTAAACCTTGCTGGTGTCGCAATGATTTTTCAGCAAGTTTTTTCCACTATATGGACCCCGTATGTTTACAAGGTTAATTCATATGGAGGGGACACAAGTGTATTTAATACCTTTGTTAAACTAGTAAGAGATGCTGTGGTCATTATTTTCTCTTTAGTGTTGTTATTCAAGCCCCTAGTTAGTTACTTCCTTCCGGATTCGTATGTAAGTGTTCAATATTTACTTTCAAGTTGTATTGTTGCTCCTCTGATGTATATGCTTTCAGAATGTACAAAGGTCGGAATAGGAATAACAAAGAAAACAAAATATTCAGTCGCATCAGCGATTCTAAGCCTAATTGTTGCACTCGGTTTTAATATACTGCTAATACCTCACTTAGGAGCTCCAGGCGCGGCGATAGCCACCATGAGTGCCTTTATGGTGTTTTATGTGCTTAGGAGTGAGTTTTCAAGAAAAGTCTGGAAGCCGGTTTATCAGAGGAGAGATTACTTTGTGATCAGCGCTTTGTTGGTATGCGCTTCAATTGACGCTTTATTGCAAGAAAAAGCTAAACTATGGGTTGGTTTATCTGCAGTCTGCTTGTTACTCTTCGCACTATCTCGTGTCCGAGTACGAGCCAATCAATATCTCGTTATTTTGAGAAAGCCGAAATGAATCAGGATAATTACGTGACGCACCTATTGCGGATACCTTGCCAATACAGCGCTGTATTGCGTGCTTCTTTAATGCTATTAGTGGCTTGTATTTCGGTGCTTCTTATTGCAAGTGAACCTCTGGCATTGTTGGCGTTTGCGATCTTCATGTCAGGAATTTCTTTTTACTCCAGAGCAGCTGCTATTCTCACGTTGACAGTTACTAGCTTATTGTCGGTTTTTTATTGGTTGTATTTAAGCTATGTTTTGAACTTGGACTTTTACATGTCAAGCAGTTATTGGGCAATAATTAAAGCTGCTTTGGTTTTTCCAATTATTATTGCTATTTTAGCGTGTTCTAACTTTAAATTATCGAGCACAGATACTAGCTATAAGTACTTTTTCTTTTTTGTTTTGATTCTTTTGGCTTCCCTGGTAAAGGGACTGAAAACAGATGCATTTGTCTCAGTGGCTTACTTTGTTAATGTCTACTTCCCTTTCTTACTACAGTTTCTTTTGATTTCATGGTGCTGTAGCTACTTACTCAAAGCAAAGCACTGCGCTCAAGTGAGGTATCATGGAAGCCCACTCTTTAAGCTGATAATTGCCGTCGTCTTATTTATTTCGCTATTCTTTATGTCACTTCAGATAGCATTCGATTTTAGTCTGAATGAAGTCTTTCTGGACATTGGAAAAACGTTGGGGCGGGGAGGGGCAGAAGGGAATAACAGAACGATTCTTTTTGGCATGTTTTTTATGCGTTTTCCAGGGGTGTTTGCTGATCCGATATTAGCCGCTTACTCGTTTTTCTTGTTTTTTTCGTATATTTATTATTTTGTTAAAAATCCAGCTCTGAAGCTGTCTGGTTTAGTTATATGTATCTTGCTTGCCGCAGCAACATTAAGTAAGGCCTTTTTCTTTCTATTGGCATGCTTTTTGGCAATTAATATCTGCTTGAGGCTAAAAGTTTCAGGGACTACTAAATATAGGTTGTCTTTGTTCGCTGTTGGTTGTGCTGTTATAATAATTTCCCTTCGAGCATTGCAAAGTGGCGTGACAGATAGCTCTGCAATTCATGTGCAGGGTTTAGTCCTACCGTTTATCACCTTTGACTCTTGGTTGAACTTCTTCATAGGTCATGACCTGGGTACGGGTGGTAATATGGGCGGCTGGGTAAATCAGGGAGCTGAAAGTTTCGTTGGACTCGTTATGTATAATACCGGGATCCTTGGTCTGTTTTTTCTGGTTATGTTTTGTCTCACTATCTTAAAAAAAGCGGTGTTAAGCAAAACTAGAATCGGTTACTTTTTGTTTGCGACAAGTGCGTCAATTTTGTCCGCTTCTTTTCTACAAGAGAACTCGTTCAACTTGAGTTTCTCTGTTCTTAGAATATGTTGCTATGCTCTAGTGCTATACTTTTTAATTGGGGTTTCTAAATCAAATGAACATTAAGTTACTGGAAGTTTTTGGGTTGCAAGTCCACTGCTTTCCAGACATTAAGAACGCTGTTAGTCATATCATGGGTATGAATATAAAAGACAAAGGCATTATATTGACAGCTCTGAACCCTGAAAAGGTACTTAAAGGCCAGGAATCAAAAGAAATCGGCGATATTTTAAAGAAAAGCGATGTCCTTTATGCTGATGGAATGGGCATAGTGAAAGCTGTAAAGTTAAAGCACGGTGAATCGATTAAGCGTGTGCCGGGGTGCGAGCTTTGGGAAGCATTGGTTGCGGAAGCTGGTAAGACTGGCCTGCCCATTTTTTTTGTGGGTGCCTCCAAAGAAGTAAACCAAGCCACAGCAGAGAAAGCAGCTCAGCTTTATGGGGCGAATATTGTAGGACACGAGGATGGCTTTTTCGATAATGAAGATGCGCTTATTGAGAAAATAAAAGCTTCCAAAGCTGAATTCGTATCAGTGGCCTTAGGATCGCCGAAGCAAGAGCAGTTCATGTTTAAATGTAAGGCCAATGGAGTTAAGGCTGTTATGATGGGAGTCGGCGGAACCTACGATGTTTTTACAGGGCATGTCAAAAGAGCCCCACGTATCTTTTGTAATCTCGGTTTAGAATGGCTTTACCGTTTACTGGCCCAACCAAGCAGAATTGGAAGACAAATCAAATTGCTTAAGTTTATCGCTATGCTGTTTAAACAGAAATAAGTCGCTTTCCATTATCCCTGAGGAAAATTGTATGGGGGGGTTTTGATTTATTGTAAACCGCTGACCATCGCACCTCTCGATTCGATGTCTTCATTCATGTCAGGTTTTACTTTACAGGAATGCTGACATCTAATTCGTATCACAATCTATTGTTATTTTTCAGTATTGAATAAAACACGGTACTTGCGGGTTGATGGAATTCACAGATCCAGTTAAATACCAAAGTCAAGAAGTCCATCTGAGAGGCGATTTGAGCAAGTATGGCTAACAAACCTAAATGGGTTTTCCTGGATTGACCTCGCCTCATTAATATCTACAAAGCATGCTTTCAGCTTGTATCAGCTCCTTATACAAATCTTAAACCCAACCCCCAGCGCTCTGCGTAGTTTCAGTGTCATTCTTTGGTATTGAAATAGTCATAAAATAGTCTTCTAAGCGACTTATCCTTTCTACAGCTCATAGCTATAGCTTGAGTTGCTATTAAAAGAGTAATGATTTGATAAACGAGTTCGAAATTTGTTGCCATCGAACAATTCGATAGGACTATTACACATAATTGATATGTAGGCTTATCTCGGGAGATAGAGTTATAGATGAATATCACGATAGTCGGAACTGGTTACGTTGGCTTATCAATCGCCATGCTGCTTGCACAGCATCATGCCGTTATTGCCCTGGATATATCTCCAGAGCGAGTTGAGCTGTTGAACCGACAGTGCTCTCCAATTGTAGATTCTGAAATCTCAGATTTTCTAGAAAATAAGGCCCTAAACTTTAGGGCAACATTAGACAGAAGTTTGGCGTACAGAGACGCAGATTATGTCGTTGTTGCAACTCCTACCGATTATGATCCTGAAACAAATTACTTTAATACAGAGTCCGTTGAGTTGGTGCTTAGTGATATTTTAGCCTTCAATGACAGTGCGACAATCGTTATCAAATCAACTGTGCCTGTTGGTTTCACCGAGCGGATAAAAGAACAGTTTGATACTGAAAACATAATATTTTCCCCGGAATTTTTACGTGAAGGGAGGGCATTGCAAGATAATTTGCACCCTTCTCGTATCATCGTTGGGGAGCATTCTGAACGTGCTCGTGTATTTGCTGAATTGTTATCAGAGGGCGCACGCAAAGCTCAAATTGATGTTCTGTTCACTAATTCGACCGAGGCAGAAGCCATTAAGCTTTTTTCAAATACCTACCTAGCGATGCGGGTTGCTTATTTCAATGAACTTGACACTTATGCAGAAAAGCATCGATTAGATACCAGGCAAATCATTGAAGGTGTGGGGTTAGACCCCAGGATCGGATTGCATTATAACAACCCATCGTTTGGTTACGGCGGTTACTGTTTGCCTAAAGATACTAAGCAGTTGTTGGCAAACTACAAAGATGTGCCTAATAACCTGATTCGTGCCATAGTCGATGCTAATGACACGCGTAAAGAGTTTATTTCTGAGTCTATTCTTAAGCGTCGCCCAAAAGTTGTTGGAATATATAGATTAATAATGAAAGTTGGCTCAGACAACTTTAGATCTTCCGCTATCCTTGGAGTGATACAGAGAATTAAAAGTGAAGGTGTCGAAGTTGTCATCTATGAACCAGTGTTAAAAGAGCGGGAATTTTTTCAATCAGGAGTGATTAGCTGTTTGGCTGAGTTTAAACGCTTATCGGATGTGATTGTTACGAATCGGATGGTGACAGAGCTGGATGATGTTGTTGATAAGGTTTATACGCGGGATTTGTTTGGTAGTGACTAAAGAGCTAGGCTTAGTCTTGAAATGTGTTTGCAGTTACTTTAGATAGTGACTGGGAGAAAGGAGAAATCTGAACTAGAATCCAGGTCGTGGAGAGCAACATTGACACGATAAGATTGATAGCCTGTTACTGCCTGGTGTCTGATTTATACAAAGCTAGATTCGTGTTGCAAAATCGGTATAATGACGTACTAGGTATTTTGGGTTCCTCCCTTGAGGAGTCGATGCATGGAACGCTACTTTTGCTCTGTTATGTTTCTACTAACGAAGTAAAAAACAGAGAGTGTGATCTAGCTTCCTACCTAACGCATTATTTTGTGAAAAGTACTGACAGGGCTTTGACCATGTTCAGCGTGATTTCATAGAACCCTACATTTGTATAGTTATCGCATTAACAAAAGTGTACACATCCAGCATAGGTTTGCGATAGTCGTCCGTCTGGTGTGTCATAGCAACAAAACTAAGTGATTTAACTATTGTTATTTTTAAAATAATGTATGAATTTGAACTATAAATAATTCTTTATGCCTATTTATTTTTGGTTCAGAGGGTGTAGGTTACAAGCTACGTTGGAAATTGTCTTGGTGGCAGTAAAATGGGGAGACGCCACACTAATGAAGCCTGAATACCAACCTTATCGAAGATATGTACGCAAAGCCCGTTTAAGGGGTATGGTGCAAGAGGTTACCTTGACTGGGTGCCGCTTGTTGGTACTTTGGTTTAGGCTGATTTGTCACTTGCGATTAACATTAGTGCGTGCTTTAATTGCTGCTGCGAAATACTACACCATTAAAACTGAAAGAAAAAAACGATATATTTTGGGAAAAAATAATGGCGCTAAGCTGTAAAACTATCATTGCTTCTACTGTATTTCTTGCAATGACTGGCTGCTCGATCATTCCCGGCGGTCATTTCGAAGGAATCACTTCAAGTGAACAAGCTACTAGCTTGCAGAACGATCTTGAGAAAATAAACATTCATTTGATTGATGCTCAACTCATCAAGGAATCTAAGCTAAATCAGCCTCAGAAGACATTAGGTCCAAGCGGCTCTGTTGTCGGTGTCGATGTATCAGATTTCGAATATCGATTGGGAGTCGGTGATGTGCTTACGATTGGTGTGTGGGACCATCCGGAGTTAACTATCCCCGCAGCAGTTCAAAGAACAGCTGAATTTGACGGCTTCCGTGTTCAGGCAGATGGTACTGTCACCTTTGCATACGCCCCAAAAATACCAGCTGCTGGAAGGACGGTGACTGAACTTCGACAGGACCTTGTCAGCCGGTTAAGCCGTGTCATTGAGGACCCTCAGATCGATGTGAAGGTTGTCGGGTTTAAAAGCCAGAAAGTTTATATCACTGGTGAAGTCAACAAACCCAACGTCCAGCCAATCACCGAGACTCCGCTTACACTTGTCGATGCGATAAATCAAGCCGGAGGCCTAACTGAGCTAGCTGACTGGAAAACTGTGACCTTCATCAGGGGAGAAAAAGTGGAGCGTATTCGCCTGGATGAGTTTTATGGCAAAGGTGATATTTCGCAGAATCGCTTGTTAAAGCATGGCGATATAGTTCATGTTAGCCGGAATGATAAGCAAAACGTCTATGTGCTGGGTGATGTCATTAAAGCTGGAAAGGTTGATATAAACAGATATGGTCTTAACCTGGCTGAAGCCCTCAGCGAAGTGGGTGGTATAAATGAACGTAGCGCCAACGCAAATGGCGTGTTTGTGCTGCGTAAACGCGATTTACAGAAAGATGGCGTAATTGCAGATGTATATCAATTGCACGCAAAGAATATTACGTCGTTAGTACTCGCAGAGCAGTTCGAGCTGGAACCACAAGACATTGTTTATGTAACAAGTGCACCTCTTGCTCGCTGGAATAAAGTTATCAGTCTCTTGCTGCCCTCACTTGCAACGGTGGATGCGCTTCAAGATATCGACAATCAATAGTGTGAAAGTTCATGTTTGATAGTGTTTTAATGGTATGTGCAGGCAATATATGTCGTAGCCCCACTGCCGAATATCTTCTCAAAAGCAAACTTAAAGATCCTTCAATACAGGTATCATCGGCTGGTTTGACAGCGTTGGTGGATAAGCCAGCTGACCCGCTGGCTCAGGAGTTAGCAGCTCAAAATGGTGTTGACATGTCTGCGCATAAAGGGCAGCAAATCAGCACATCGCTGGTCGCTCAAAACAGTGTCATATTAGTGATGGAGCAGCGCCACTTAGAAGATCTTTGCTCCCGATATCCGCAAGCGCGAGGAAAAACATTCCTACTGGGCAAATGGCTAGGAGATAAAGAAATACCAGATCCATACCGTCAAAGTCGAGAAGCTTTCGAGCATGTATACGACTTAATCGATAGCGCGTGTGGCGCTTGGCAGAAGTATTTATAAGGATGAAAGAGTCAATGAACGCTCAATCGAACCTATTGAGTGGAGTGCAACCAAAGCAAACCACGCAACAAGCGCAAGAAATCGATCTAATGGCATTGCTAGGTGCTTTACTCGACCGTAAATTATTCATAGTCGGTGTCACAGTCTTGTTCATGATAATAGGTGTCGCAGTTGCTGTCTTTAGCGCACCCGTTTATCAAGCCACTGCAATGATACAGGTTGAAGAAAAAGGGGGCTCAGTTCCAGGTTTTGACGAGCTGGGAGGAATGTTTGAAAGCACTTCTGCTGCAGTTACTGAAATTGAGTTGCTTAAATCCCGGAGCATTATCGGCGAGGCGGTTGATAGCCTTAAGTTAGATATAGTAGCAGAGCCAAAGCTTTACCCAGTTATCGGTGGCCGTGCGTTTCGCAAATTTACACCCATGCAGCCAGGTGATTTGGCTGAACCGAGTTTTGCGGCATCTAGCTATGCTTGGGGCGGTGAAAAAATTGAGATATTTAAATTCTTAGTTCCGAATAATGCGATTAATCAAGAGTTTACTTTGGTAACACTCGCAAATAATCGATTCAAATTATTAGGTGGCGATGATGATGTTATTCTCGAAGGGAAGGTAGGAGAAGAAGTATCAAATGGTACGTTCACTCTAACACTTAAAACCCTAACTGCCCGTCCTGATACCGAATTTACCTTGGTCAAACGTGATCGTTTAAATACGATAATAGACTTGCAAGCGGCTATTAGTGCAAGCGAAAAAGGCAAAGATTCGGGTATAATTAACTTAAGTTTACAAAACCCAAACCCAGAATATGCTGAAGCAGTGCTCAACAAAGTGGCCAACATATATGTTCGTCGAAATGTAGAGCGTAGCAGTGCGGAAGCTCAGAAGTCCTTAGACTTTTTGGAATATCAGCTGCCACAAGTTAAGAAACAGCTCGAGGCAGCTGAACAGCGCTTTAACGACTACCAGGTAAAACAGAAGTCTGTGGACATTACGTTGGAAACTGAAGGCGTCTTAAAGCAACTAGTCAAGCTGGAGACTCAACTGCAAGAGCTTGAGCTTAAGAAGCTTGAGCTTGGGAGAAAGTTTAAGCAAAGCCATCCAAGCTATCAAGCCGCAGTTGAGCAGATTGAAGCAGTAGAAAATCAAAAGCGACGCTTAGCAGCAGAAGTTAAAGTGTTACCAGAGACACAACAAGAATTGCTACGTTTAACCAGAGATGTAGAAGTCAATAATGAAATCTACACCTTGCTACTAGCCAAAACTCAAGAGCTAGATATTGTGCGTGCAGGCACAGTAGGTAATGTACGTGTTATAGACTTGGCTGAAGTTAACACCTCAAAACCGGTTAAACCTAAAAAAGCGTTAATCGTAGCGATGGCGATTATGCTAGGCGGTATGTTAGCAGTTGCTATTGTATTGATCCAAAAGGCAATTCACAAAGGTATTGAAGATCCGAGTGAAATCGAAGCTCTGGGCCTACCTGTTTATGCAAGCGTACCTTATTCTGAGTACCAAGTTAAACTAACTGGCTTTGCTAAAGCTCGTAAAGGTAAAACTGCTAAAGCGAAATCAATTCTTGCGATGGACAACCCGGCAGACCTTTCTATTGAAGCGTTAAGAAGCCTCCGCACTAGTCTTCATTTTGCAATGATGGAAGCGAAAAATAATGTTATTGCTATTTCGGGACCGAGCCCAGGTGTTGGTAAGTCATTTATTTCGGTTAACCTAGCCACAGTTTTAGCGCAAAGCGATAAAAAAGTGCTTATTATTGATGCCGATATGCGTAAAGGCTACCTGCAGACCCAGTTTGGTATGCAATGGGATAACGGCTTGAGTGATTACCTCTCAGGTCGACTTAACCTAGAGCAAGCAACAAAACAAAGCCAAGTTGAGGGTTTAGATGTAATGACTCGTGGTCAAATACCACCAAACCCGTCAGAGTTACTAATGCATGAAAACTTCTCAAAGCTCGTTGAAGAAGTCAGTGCCAAATACGATTTAGTAATCATAGATACACCACCAATCTTAGCGGTAACAGATCCTGCAATTGTAAGTGGGCATGCAGGTAGTACATTGCTAGTTACTCGCTTTGGTCAAAACCATATAAAGGAATTAGAGTTAACTCGTAACCGTTTTGAACAAAATGGCATTGATGTGAAAGGTGTGGTATTCAACGGTGTAGTTAAAAAAGCAAGTAATGCTTATGGCTACTATGGTTATTACAACTACGAATATAAGTCTGATAAATAATTTATTGTAGGTCGTCATTCATGGCGACAAAGAAAGAGTGGATATAGGTTTTCGTTTACGGCGACAAAAACAGCTCTAGTGTAGATCGTCGTTTACGAAGACAAATTAAATCTGAATCTTCGGTAGCAGCGACTTCACGTCGTGAAACAAAAACTAATTAACATCTTGAACTCGTTTCAAGGCAAATAACATATAAATAAAGGAACACCTGTGAAAGTTCTTACAGTATTCGGTACAAGGCCAGAAGCAATCAAAATGGCACCGCTCGTACATGCGCTTGCAAATGATGAGCGTTTTGAGGCTAAAGTTTGTGTAACAGCTCAGCACAGGGAAATGCTTGATCAAGTACTAGAGCTTTTTAAGATTACGCCTGATTACGATTTGAATTTGATGAAAGCGGGTCAAACTCTTCCTGAAGTTACAAGTCGGATTTTGTTAGAATTAACACCTGTTTTAAAGGAATTCAAACCTGATGTGGTGTTGGTGCATGGCGACACAGCCACTACTTTTGCTGCAAGCCTTGCAGCTTACTATGAACAAATTGCGGTTGGCCATGTTGAAGCAGGTTTGCGTACAGGTAATATCTACTCTCCTTGGCCTGAAGAAGCTAATCGAAAGTTAACTGGTGCTTTAACAAAGTTCCATTTTGCACCAACAGAAACATCAAAACACAATCTACTGGCTGAAAACTACGATGCGAAAAACGTTTTTGTGACAGGCAATACCGTGATTGATGCGCTATTAATGGTTAAGTCGCAAATAGAAATAGATACCGGTTTGTCTTCGACACTTGCTGCACAGTTCCCGTTTTTAGATGATTCAAAGAAACTCATTCTAGTAACGGGTCATCGTCGTGAAAGCTTTGGTGGCGGCTTTGAACGAATTTGTGAAGCATTAGCACAAACAGCTAAAAAACATCCAGAAACACAAATATTGTATCCAGTTCATTTAAATCCCAATGTTCAAGAGCCAGTTAATCGAATTCTAGCTGATGTTGACAACGTCCATTTAATTGAACCTCAACAATACCTACCATTTGTTTACTTAATGAATCGTGCGCATATTATTCTAACTGATTCAGGTGGTATACAAGAAGAAGCGCCAAGCCTTGGTAAGCCTGTTTTAGTTATGCGTGATACAACTGAACGACCGGAGGCAGTTGAAGCAGGAACTGTTAAGCTCGTAGGTACAAATGTAGACTTAATTACTTCATCTCTTACTGAATTGCTTACAAATGAAAGTAGCTATGCGGAGATGAGCCGAGCGCATAACCCTTATGGTGATGGTAATGCATGCTCACGAATTTGTGATATTTTAGCTAAATAACGAACATTTAAAGAATTTAATTTTTGCTTACAGCTTAAGGATTTATAAAAAGGGTTATCATGTCTTTTGAAACGATTTCAGTAATTGGCCTCGGTTACATAGGCCTACCAACAGCAGCAATGTTTGCATCACGTAAGAAAAAAGTAATCGGAATTGATGTAAATCAGCATGCTGTTGATACTATCAATCGCGGTGAGATTCATATTGTTGAACCAGAGCTGGATATGATAGTTCATGCAGCTGTTACAGAAGGGTATTTAAAAGCAACAACTATTCCAGAGCCTGCGGATGCATTTTTAATAGCTGTACCTACCCCCTTTAAAAATAATGACTCAGAGATACCTGAGCCTGATTTGTCTTATATTGAGGCGGCAAGTAAAGCTATTGCACCTGTTTTGAAAAAAGGTGACTTGGTCATTCTTGAGTCAACCTCTCCTGTGGGCGCTACAGAGCAAATGGCTGAGTGGTTAGCAGCAGTACGCCCTGATTTAACTTTCCCACAAATCGCAGGTGATAATGCTGACGTAAATGTGGCGCATTGCCCTGAACGTGTATTACCTGGGCATGTAGTTCGTGAGCTAGTTGAGAACGATCGTGTTATTGGTGGTATGACCGCTAAATGTTCTGCGCGAGCTGTAGAGCTTTACAAAACATTTGTACAAGGCGAATGTGTGATCACTAATGCTCGTACAGCAGAAATGGCAAAGTTAACTGAAAACTCATGTCGTGATGTGCAAATTGCTTTTGCTAATGAGTTATCTATCATTTGCGATAAGCTTGATATCGACGTATGGGAGCTTATATCACTGGCTAACCGTCACCCACGTATTAACATTTTACAACCAGGGCCTGGTGTTGGAGGCCATTGTATAGCAGTAGATCCATGGTTTATTGTTAGTAAAACACCTACACAAGCAAAAATTATACATACTGCCCGTCAAGTCAATGATGGAAAACCTAGCTGGGTGGTGGATAAAGTTAAGCTTGAAATCGCCAACTTTTTGCAAGATAACCCGACTAAAACGGTTCAAGATATCGTTGTTGCTTGTTATGGTCTTGCGTTTAAGCCAGACATAGATGACCTGCGAGAAAGCCCTGCGTTAAATATAACCAAAGCATTATCTGATATGCACGCTGGTAGCGTTTGGGCTGTAGAGCCAAACATATCTAGCCTAGAAAATATATCGTCTACAGTCGAGCTAACTAGTCTGGAAAATGCGCAAGAAAATGCAGACATTCATGTAGTTTTAGTCGATCACAGTCAGTTTAAAGCCTCAAAATTCAAAGCGAAATATTTAGTTGATACAAAAGGGATTTGGTAAGTGAAGAATATTTTATCTCTCATCGGCCGGGAAAAAGAGCTTTTTAAACAAGATATTACAAAATATGAAGCAGAGTTACAGCGCATTGTAACTGAATCCCGTTTTTTGGTCTTAGGTGGAGCAGGTTCCATTGGCCAGGCTGTCACAAAAGAGATCTTTAAGCGTAATCCAGCTAAGTTACATGTTGTAGATATCAGCGAAAATAACATGGTTGAATTAGTTCGCGATATCCGTAGTTCATTCGGCTACATTAATGGCGATTTTCAAACATTTGCGCTTGATATAGGCTCGACCGAGTACGATGCTTTTATTAAAGCTGATGGACAATATGACTTTGTCTTGAATTTGTCTGCGTTAAAGCATGTACGAAGTGAAAAAGATCCGTTTACTCTCATGCGAATGATTGACGTTAATATATTTAACACGGATAAAACAATCCAACAATCAATTGATTCGGGAGTTAAAAAGTATTTCTGTGTCTCGACAGACAAAGCCGCTAATCCTGTCAATATGATGGGAGCGTCAAAGCGTATTATGGAGATGTTCCTTATGCGCCGAAGCAAAGAAATTGATATTTCTACTGCCCGGTTTGCAAATGTGGCGTTTTCTGATGGTTCTCTTTTGCATGGCTTTAACCAGCGCATCGAGAAGCAGCAGCCGATTGTTGCACCTAGCGATATCAAAAGGTACTTTGTCATACCGCAGGAGTCGGGTGAATTATGCTTGATGTCGTGTATTTTTGGCGATAATCGCGATATTTTCTTTCCAAAATTAAGTGAATCGTTACACCTTATTACTTTTGCAGATATTGCTGTTAAGTACCTAGAGCAAAGAGGGTATGAAGCACACTTGTGCGAAAGTGAGGAAGAAGCAAGAGAGCTTGCTAAAACGCTACCTGCAAAAGGTAAGTGGCCATGTCTATTCACTAAAAGTGATACGACGGGTGAAAAAGATTTTGAAGAGTTTTTTACTGATAAAGAAGAGCTAAATATGACTCGTTTTGATAGTCTGGGCATCATTAAAAATGAGCCTGATTATGATCAAGAGCTATTAAGCCTTTTTGAAACACAAGTTGCGAAAATGAAAGCTGATCAGGCTTGGAGTAAAGAGCAAATTGTAGAGCTGTTCTTTGCCATGATCCCTGACTTTGGCCACAAAGAGACAGGCAAGTACCTTGATAGTAAAATGTAGTGGGAAATCAGAATGAATGCACAGTTACTGGTTGAGTTTGTTCGTGATCAATACAAAACTCAAGATTTTATTCCATTACATGCCCCAACCTTTGCTGGCAATGAAAAACCGTATGTAATAGAAACGATCGAAAGTACGTTTGTCTCCAGTGTTGGTAAGTTTGTTAATGAGTTTGAGCTTAAAATGGAAGCTTTTACTGGAACACCCAAGGCGGTAGCAACAGTCAATGGTACTGCTGCCTTGCACACTGCACTTTACATGGCAGGCGTTGAACGTGGTGACCTCGTGATAACGCAGGCGCTGACGTTTGTTGCTACATGCAATGCTCTTTATCATATGGGAGCTGAACCGATTTTTGTAGATGTTTCTCTTAAAAGCTTAGGCTTATGCCCAAAAGCATTAGAGTCTTATCTTGATGAAAATGCGACGCTAACAGAAAACGAGTGTTATCATAAGCATACAGGGCAGCGTATTAAAGCTGTTATTCCCATGCACACCTTTGGTCACCCAGTTGAATTAGATGAACTAGTCTCAATTTGCTCTAAATGGAATCTAGCGCTCATAGAAGATGCGGCTGAAAGCTTAGGCTCTTTTTATAAGGGTAGGCATACAGGTACTTTGGGCGACTATGGGGCCGTTAGCTTTAATGGCAATAAAATCATCACTACAGGTGGTGGTGGCATGGTACTTTGTGGAAGCGAGGAATCTGGCAATCATACCAAGCATGTAACAACAACCGCAAAAGTTCCGCATAAATATGAGTTTTTCCATGATGAGCCTGGTTTTAACTATCGAATGCCAAATATTAATGCCGCATTAGGGTGTGCTCAAATGGAGGTTTTAGAGCAGTATCTAAAATCTAAACGAGCTTTGGCAGAGCAATATGCCTCTTTCTTTGATAATAGTGAGGTTAAATTCGTATTAGAGCCAGATTATGCTCGTTCAAACTACTGGCTTAATTCTATTATATGTGTAGATGAACAGCAGCGAAATGAATTCCTAGAGACAACTAATTCTTTAGGAGTAATGACTAGGCCTGTTTGGCAGCTAATGGATAGATTGCCTATGTTCGAGAAAGCGTTAAAAGGTTCTTTGTCCAATTCGGAATTCATTTCATCACGCTTAATAAACCTTCCTAGCTCTTATATAGCTGATTAGACAGGTGTATTTATGACGATCTATAGCACTAAGGAATACCTTCAAGCTGAGTTAGCCCGTTGTAAGGACGCTGAGTTGTTTGAATATGAATATAACGACAAAAGTCATTATTTCAAGAATGTGTCTTTAAAAAGAAAAATAGGCACTCTTGATGGTGAGACTATATATGATCTAGAGTCAGTGTATGGCTATACTGGGTTAGAAACTAATATAACAGATAGTAACCTCCTTAGTGAGGCTTGGATACGTTATAAAGACTTCTGTAAAAGAGAAAACATCGTTGCTGAATTTTTTAGGCATAACCCCCTTACAGTAAACCAGATGTTTGAAAGTCATATGGATATGTGGATACATGACCGAGATACGGTAAGTGTTCCATTAATTTGCCCTGAAGGACATAGAGCACAATATGCCAAAAGCTTACTGCGAAATATCAAAAAGGCAGAAAAGAATAACTTAGAAACGTTTATTTTACCCCTTCGAGAGTGTGTTGAAGACTTTTATAAACTTTATTTAGAAACTATGAATAAGAATATGGCAGATGAATTTTATATGTTTCCATTTTCTTATTTCGAGGCTCTAGCCAATAGTAATTCTGCCGATGTTTTCATTGCTAAAAATGAAAACGTTATTGTCAATATGTTGCTTATGTTGAGATCTGAAGAGGGGAATGTTTATTACCACCTAGGGGCCACCAAAACAGAATATTATTCGCTTAATGGTAATCCACTTCTTTTTGATAAAGCAATAGAGTATTACTCTAATGAAAAATATAAACAACTCTATTTGGGCGGGGGGACAACAGGGCAAAGTGACGATTCATTATTAAGGTTCAAGAAAAAGTTCTGTATGGATGTAAAGCCATTTTTTATATCAGGGGCTGTTTATAATAATGAACGATACAACTCCTTAGTTAATAGTTTCTTAGCTAATAACAAAGGAAGTATTCCTAAGAAAATGTTTCTGCAATATAGAGCTTAATATGACAAAAAAACTGAAGCTAATGCTGCTTTGTGGGGATGGCGGAGGCGACGCTATTGCTATAATAAAAGCTATCAATGCTAATGTGTTGAAAAACTGTGAAATAACTTGTTTGCTCGCTGAGAGCGAAAACAAGTTATTAAGCTATTTTAAAGCAAGCAATGCACCAAAAAGTATTAAAACTTACAAATCGGGAAGTAAGGCTTCCGCTTTAGATGCATTACAAAAGCAGATTGATGTTGATAAGCCTGATTATGTTTTTCTCGCTGGTTTCAAATTTATATTGCCAGAAAGTTTTCTAACACAAAGTGTAAGGTTTATTAATACGCATCACTCACTTTTACCTGCGTTCAAAGGGCTGTTTAACAAAGAGTTTCTGGTTTCACAAGATATCAGTCTACTAGGTCATACAATTCACTATGTAAGTAAAGAAGTAGATGAAGGTAAACAAATAGCCCAGTTTGCATTTCCAAACTTTGGCATGGAAAATTTTGAAAAAATATTGAAAACCTATAGGTTGGGGCTGATGTGTTAAATTTAACAGTTTTGCAATCGTTGGAATCCAAAGATAGCTATAATAGGCCTATGAAGTTTTCTTACGAACACTTAGTTTTCTCATTACCTATTGATGAAGAAGTGTTGAACTTTGCTATTTCTATACAGGATTAACTTGGCCTTATGCTTGAAAATAAAATTACCAGGTTTAGCATTCAAAATGACAAAAGTTTGCTTGATGCGCTAAAAAAAATGGACGCTTCTAATTGTAAGTTGCTAATAGTTGTTGACTCTGACGGCAAGTACGTAAATTTAATTTCGATTGGTGATATTCAAAGAGGAATCTTGAATGGTGTGTCACTAAGTGAAGCTATTAACAATGTTGAGATAAGCGATAAGGTTGTATCAAAGGAAGGTGATAGCCAGGATATAATCAAGCAGACTATGTTTAAGTTTAGGTTAGAGTTCATGCCTGTAATTAGTGAGCTTAACTCGATCACCAATATCTTAGAGTGGAAAGAACTTTTTGAGAGTAATGTTACCTATAAAAATAAAATAAATTTGCCAGTAGTAATTATGGCAGGAGGAAAAGGGACTCGATTAAAACCCATATCAAATGTTTTCCCAAAGCCCTTAACTCCAATTGGCGAAAAAACTATTATTGAGGAAATTGCAGAGCGTTTCATTGCTCAGGGATGTACTAAGTTTTACATCACAGTTAACTACAAAAAAGAGTTAATTGAGTACTTTTTAAGTAAATCTAAAACTTTTGAGAATGTAAGTGTAACCTTCATTTCTGAGCCTAAGCCATTAGGTACGGGGGGAGCGCTTGCCTTTTTGCAAAGCCATATAAAAGAAACATTTATAGTTACAAACTGTGATATTTTGATAGATCAAGATTTTAGTGAAGTATATGATTATCACAAAAACAATAATAACAACGTAACAATCGTTTCCTCTATTAAAAGTCATAAGATCTCTTACGGGACACTTACAACTGGTGTTGGTGGTGTGCTGCAATCAATGAACGAAAAACCTGAACTAAACTTTCAAATAAATACTGGTGTATATGTTTTAGAGCCAAGTTTTATTGATAGTATTGAGGTAAATAAATTCACCCATATTACTGATGTTATAAATGATGTTAACAATATGGGGGCGAAGGTTGGTGTTTTCCCCATCAGTGAAAGCTCATGGAAAGATATAGGGGAGTGGCCAGAGTATATAAAAACAGTTAAAAGTTTATCGGGTGATTATAATTTCCAGGGCTTGAATTTATAATGGACCGCAAAAAAAATATTCTATTAATATGTGATTTTGAACACACCCTGGTAAAAGAGTTGCACCTTAATTTAAAGAGAGAAGGTCTAAATTGTGATTTATATTGCATCAGAAAGCTTGGTGATACATCAAAGATTAGATACTTACTTTCTTGGTTTAGGTTGTTAATTAGAATCATCTTTTCTTTAAAAGAAGGGGATGTTTTAGCTTTCCACTATGTCTCAAAATATATGGTTTTACTCGATAAGCTAGTGTCTTTTAAGCGGTTAAAAAGAGTCGCTACAGTTTGGGGAGGGGATTTTAATTTGTTAAGCCCGCACCAGAAGGTAGAAAGAGCCAAGTGGTTAGGTTCGTTAGCCGCAGCTAACGTGACAAATCCTCAACTTAAGAATGAAATTGAAGCCCTTGGGGTTGACATAGAAGTTATTAGTTTTGGTTTAGTGATTCTTGACGCCATTGATGAAAATGATGGATTAAATACTAAAGTATCTAAGGAAGGTAAGTTTGTTTGTGTTGTTGGTACGAATGGTTCAGCTAACCAGCAGCATGTGAGCATAGCTAAGCAGCTTTCTAAATTGTCAGAACAAGAAAAAGCTAGCTTTGATTTTATTATACCTATGACATACGGTGTTCAAAGCCAAGCTTATATTGACGAAGTATATACTGCTTTTCAGCAAGCTGGTGTTACTTTTGATATTATCACAGAACGGATGTCTATTGATGAAATTGCTGCTTTAAGAATTAAAACAGATGTTCTTATACAACTGCAGAAGCATGACCAACTGTCTGCCGCTATGCTTGAGTCCTTTTATGCTAAAAATTACATTATAACAGGAAGCTGGCTGCCATATGAGTGTTTAAAAAGTTTTGGTTTGCAATTCTCTTCAATTCAGAGCATTTCCCACATATCAGAAAGCTTGACTCTCTTTCTTGAGGGGCGACAAGAGTGTGATTTAGACCAAAATAGGAATGTAATATCGAAAATGTACACTTGGAAAAGTCAAGCTTCTAAGTGGCGAAATCTATATGTAGGCAAATAAATGTTAGTTCTATTCTGTTTGCTATGTCTGATTATTGCACTAGCTTTTATTTTTTTCATTAAAGGTGAAAACTTTGCACAGAAAATATTAACACCGATTGGTCTTTTTATACTGTTTCATAGTTTTATCTTTTTTGTAATGCCTATGTTGCAGGAACTCTATGGAATAAGCCGGTTTCCATCTTATTTGGTTTCAAATACTGATAGTTATTCGATGTTTCTTTCTGTTGGTTCTGCATTCTTATATTTAATAATATGTACCATTACCGTTTTTATCTTGGGTAAATCAGGATTGGACTATAGTGTTCTTTCGTCCGCTTCACTTGTTAGCAATGATAATACCAAATTAGTTAAAGTGGTTTGCATTGTCTTCATAGCTGTTGGCTCCTTTGTGATGTTCGGTGTAGTGGCGCAATACGTCAATCAGTTTGCTTACTTTATGTATAACAGGATTAACCTGCTTTCTGGTTATGGTTACTTTATTAAGATGCTGGTATTTTCTTTGCCTCTCAGTGTTCTTTTGGTATGTGAATTTGTTAGGCAAAATAAAAAGAACAGCCTGCTGTTATTAATAATTACCTTCAGTCTTGTCTTCATCATATCTTTGTTGCTTGGCTCTAGAGCTCAAGCTTTATTTATGTTGCCGTATGTGCTCATAACATATATTTTATCTCTAAAACTAAAATTAACTATAGATCTTTAGGGAAAAGTCTATTGGCCCTTATTTTAATATTCGGGTTTGCTTCCTCGCTCGCTAAAGTTCGCGATATAATTAAGCAAGATGATGCGGTATTAAGTAAAAGCGCAATTGCTGAAGAAATCGAACTAGGGGAGGTTGTGACAAAAGAATTGCAAGCAAGTTTCGGTCATGCAGAGTTATTAGCGTTTGTGTTGGATAATAGTGATCGTTATGAGTTTGCCCTAGGGCGGACATATGTGGCAGGTTTTGTATCTTTTGTTCCCCGAGTAATTTGGCCTGGCAAACCTTTAGGTGGTGGACCTATGCTTGCAAACATTGTTGCTCCTGGGTCTTATAAGTTAGGTAGTAAAGAGGGGAATTCCTCACTGACGACTGGGGTTGTGATAGAATCGTACCTTAATTTTGGCTTTGTGGGTGTGTTTGTTTTCGCCATTATACATGGCTTCTTGATTTACAAAGTTACTTGTTTTGGACATAGGCTCACTAAAACTACAGATATTGCTCTGTTTCTACTAACTACCAACTTTTTGTCTATGACTATTGTAAACGCTGAGTTTTTAGGTGCCTTTTCAGCATTTATGTTTGTTGCTGTCATTATATATTTCTTTAATAATGTTCGAATTAGGGGGTGATATGGTTGCTTTTATGAGA
The DNA here is from genome assembly GCF_004014715.1 of Pseudoalteromonas sp. R3. Taxonomy (NCBI): domain Bacteria; kingdom Pseudomonadati; phylum Pseudomonadota; class Gammaproteobacteria; order Alteromonadales; family Pseudoalteromonadaceae; genus Pseudoalteromonas; species Pseudoalteromonas sp. R3. The sequence continues at coordinate 3,940,729 of NZ_CP034835.1, read as the reverse complement.
AAGGTTTTTCGAAGATTGTTTCCAAGACCAGCGCCTTTATACAAAATAGGTAATGTCAAGTTTCATAATACTCTTGTAGATACTCTAACTCCTAACCTAGTAGAAATAGGAGATAATTTTGTATCTGCACCAGGTTCTATAATTTTGTCTCATGACGCTAGTACCTACTTTCACTCAGGAAAATACAGAGTTGGAAAAACAACGATAGGTGACAACGTATTCTTAGGCGCAAATGCGACAGTGATGCCAGGAGTGACTATTGGTGACAATGTAATTGTTGGTGCTGGCAGCGTTGTAACCAAAGACGTTGCTGCGAACGCTGTCGTATGTGGCAATCCCGCGCGGTTTATGTGTACCGTGGCTGAGTATATAGATAAATGCGAAGAAAAAGGCGTTCTGGTGCCTGCACCAAAAGGTTTTAGTGGCATCTTTTCTAATAAACAAATAACTGAACAAGATAGGCAGGAACTTCAATTTATAGCGGAAGAGCACTATAAAAATGGACGTTAAGTTACAAATTTCTGGATTCTTAAAAAGAGGTGGGGCTAGTTTTTTTGCTGGCTCAATATACCACAAGATAGCCACTTTACTTTTGACTATCACCCTAGCTAAATTATTAACAGGCTCTGAATTTGGCGTGTTAAGTGTCCAGTTAGCATTGACAGCGGTATTTATACCCTTGTTGTCTATTTCTGCAGTAGAAACCTTTTGTTACTTTGGTAGTAGAAAGTGTTTTTCAAATAGCAAAAAGGTCGTGTTGCTTAACGGATATATTTTACTAACTCTCTTTGTTATTTTTCTAGCGTTCATTATTACAAATATTGTTAAGGAACTTGCTTCTGATTGGATTGGAGAGATTGAATTTTTTCAAGTATACGCTTTTTGCTTCTTCAGTGTAGCAAATTCTTTATTAATATCATTTTTCAGAGTCTGCAATTTAAACAAGATGTATGGCAGGCTAATGTCTATTCAAGCTACTTTTTTGATAGTCATTACAATCGTACTAGTTCTTCTGGGGTTTGAAGCTTTTGAAGGTTATTTGGCTTCTGCTTTTCTATTTTCTATATTTTTGATTTCTAGATACAAGGATATCTACTTAAAAAAAAGCTTAAGGGGCTTTACATTACCTAGTAAAGAAAACCTGAAGTATTCTGTATCAATCACGGTAGGCGTTTTTGCTTCTTTAGCCATATTCCATATTGACACTATCGCTGTGGATTATTTTATGGGAAGTGAAAGTGCTGGCTATTATCGTTTCATTAGCTTGGTACCAACGGTTTTACTATTCGTACCAAGTACTTATCTTGGCTCGGATTTTAAATTTTTAGTCGGTATATCACAAAAATCTAATGAAATTAAAAAGTATTACAAAAATTACCTGCTTATCTTTATCCCTATTGCTTTAATAATTGCATTGCTACTCCCCTTTGTGATTAAATATTTGTTTTTATTTAGCTTCGATGTGAGTATCTTTGAATACTTTTGGGCTTCTATTTGGTTCTCACTGGCAATCTTATTCACATTCCTAGTACGTACTCCTCTGGGAAATTTTTTTAATGCAATGGGGAAAGCCGGCATAAATGTCAAAATTTCAATTTTAGTATTAGTCATAAACTTTGTATGTAACTGGTTATTTATTCCTCTGTACGGTTTAAGTGGAGCTGCTTTTGCAAGTTTTTTAAGCTTCGCTTGTGGATCTTTAGCTAGTCTTTTCACATTTTATAAGGTTCTGCAATCAAATGTACGAGGTGCTTATGAAGCAAAACAATAAATATTGTATTGTTGCCATAGGTGGCGACTTAAATGTTTATCCATATTTAGCGAAGTTAAACAGTATTCTTGACTCGCTTGGGGATGTAAGTGAAATAACATGGAATCGTGGTGAAGTAGGAAAAGAAAAAAATAGTTTTTTTACTTATAAACCAGAGTCTAAGATAGGTTTGATATTTGGCTACATGCTTTGGATAATTAAGTTAACTTTCCTATTCTGTAATAATAAAGACTTTGATAAGGTTTATTTTTGCTCAAGGTTAGATTGTGCCTTACCAGCATTCTTTGCTAATTTAATTGGCAAAAAAGTCAGGTATGTTTACCTAGATAGGGACGCTTATCATCTGACCTATAATTTTGGATTGCTAACTATGTTAGTAAAAAAGATTGAAATGGCAGTTGCAAAGAAGTCTGTTAAGCATTTCGTTCCTGGACAAAGTCGAGATTTCACCAAGCTAGACAATGTTTGTGTGATTGAGAACACTCCAACTAAAGCATTTTTTGATGAAGCGAAGTCTTTAAGTGTTACCCATCACCGTAATGATAAGTTTGTGATCTACGTTAATGGCTGGCTTGTAAATACTCGCGGTGCGGATACGATTTTAGAGACAGTTAAGTTACTTGACCCAGCCAAGTTCAAGGTTATAGTAGCCGGTCCAAGTGAGTGTGAGGCGATATCTGAGTTGATCTCTCTTGAAATTGTTGAATATCTAGGACAGCTATCAAATGTTCAGGCCTTATCTTATTACTTTATTAGTGATGTCGTTTTGTGTTTTTACGACCCTTCTATTGAGGTTAACAGAAAAGCTGAACCGAATAAATGGTTTGATTGTGCTTTTACTGGTACGCCATTTATAACGAACAAGGGTATCTCGACGTTTGATGCTTTCAAAGGAAAAGGCCCTGTTTATGCTATCGAATATGGCATCTCAAGTGAACTCTTTAATTTATTAAATGAGCTTTGTTCAAGCAGAACAGATTCTAAATGCCGTCCATATTTTGAGGCTTTGAATGTCGATTATTGGGACGTCAAAGTCGAACGAATTATCAAAAAACTGAATTGAAAAAAGGTGGTTTAAGTTGTGTGGAATTAATGGAATTCAAGGTAGTAATGACCTTTCCCTTATCACCAAAATGAATGATGCGATTTCTCATAGGGGTCCAGATGGAAATGGTGTTTTTCAAAACAAAAATACAGCTTTAGGGCATGTACGCCTGTCGATCATTGATTTGTCAGAAGCTAGCTCTCAGCCTATATACTCTGATTGTGGTAATCTTATTCTCGTTTTCAATGGGGAAATATACAACTACAAAGAACTTCGTAAATCAATGCTAGCAAAGGGGTATAACTTCAAGTCTGAGGGCGATGGTGAAGTTATTTTGGCGTTGTGGACCCATCATGGTTTCGATACCTTTTCATTGCTTGATGGAATATTTTCTTTAGCGATATATAACCAAATTACAGGTGACCTTGTTGTTGCTAGAGACCATTTTGGAATAAAACCACTTTACTACTCCTTAAGTGATAGCGGCGTAATTTTTTCTAGCGAGATCAAAGCTATCTTGCAAGACCAAAGCGTATCAAGGGAAATAGATCTTGATTCTGCAGCTTCACACCTTCAATTCCTGTGGTCACCTGGTGAAGCAACGATTCTTAGTGCTATAAAGAAAGTACCTATTGGAAGCTATATCGTATTTAACGGTGGGAGCATAGTTAATGTTGAAAAATACTATTCAATTCCATCTTATTCTGCTTCTTTGGATGAGGCCGGAGCGGAAAAAGCTCTTGATACCGCTCTTGTAAATACAATCAAAAGTCAATTGGTTTCTGATGTTGAAGTAGGTGCTTTCTTATCTGGTGGCTTAGATTCTTCTTTAGTTTGTGCGATTGCTAAATCTGAGAATAAAGACTTTAAAGAAGTTTTTTCAATCGATATTACGTCAGATGATAAAGATGGTTTTACAGACGACTTGCCCTATGCAAAGAGAGTAGCTGAGGAGCTGGGTTTAGATTTAAACTTGGTTTCAGCGTCTTCAACTGATGTTTCTGATCTACCGTCCTGTATTTATTACCTTGATGAACCACAAGCAGATCCTGCTATCATTAACGCGTTCAAAATATGCCAGTTAGCTAACAGTAAAGGTATTAAGGTGCTGCTTTCAGGAGCCGGTGGAGATGATTTTTTCACAGGTTATAGAAGGCACCTTGCCGCTCAGCTGATAGATAAGGCAGAAAAGGTGCCGCAGTTCTTAAAAAGCTTAATCGGCTATAGTTCGAGACTATTTAAAACAAACTCTACCCTTGGAAGACGATTTCATAAACTGTCAAATGCTTTGAATCAAAAAGGTGATGATGCCCTCATTTCGTTATTTTCTTGGATGTCTAAAGAGGACTCACTGAAATTGTTCAAAGAGGAATTGAGAGGCAAGATAGCATTTTCTGGATACGACACGTTAAATTCTAAGCTGGCTAATTCTGCAAGCTCTAATAACGTTGAGAAAGTACTTGACCTTGAAAGAGAGTTTTTCTTAGTTGATCATAACTTTAATTACACCGATAAAATGAGTATGGCAAACGGTGTGGAAGTTAGAGTTCCATTAGTTTCACTGGAGTTAGCAAAAGTAGCTTCACAGATACCAACCAATCAAAAGCTCAAAGGAAAAGAAGGAAAATGGATTTTGAAAAAAGTAGCAGAAAAATGGTTACCCAAATCTGTCATTTATCGAAGTAAAACTGGTTTTGGAGCACCATTAAGAAGTTGGTTGCATGGCCCACTTAAACCTCTCATTGATCATTTATTGTCTGAAGAATCAGTTAGTAAAAGAGGGGTATTCGATTATAGCGAGGTCCAGAAGATTATAAAAGCAGATGCTGAAGGTAGAGGTGATTATGCTTATTCAATATATGCTTTGTTGACGATGGAAATGTGGTTTAGACAATTTATAGATTGTCCAACACCGACCAAGCTAGACATTAATGAATTTTATAATTAGGACAAATTGAGGATTTACTGTGTTACAAGTACTCCAAGACTTAGAAAAAGGCGGAACTTCTATCATCGAAGCACCTGTACCTCAATCAAAATCAGGGCATTTGATTGTTAACACCTCGGCAAGTTTAATTTCTGCTGGAACAGAAAGAATGCTGGTAGAGTTTGGTAAAGCCAGCTACTTAGATAAAGCCAGACAGCAACCCGAAAAAGTAAAAATGGTGCTTGATAAAGTCAAGACTGATGGATTAATGACAACATATGATGCTGTTAAAACAAAGTTAGGCCAACCTTTGCCTCTTGGTTATAGCAACGTCGGGGTCGTTGCCAACGTAGGAAAAGGTGCTGAGCAGTTTAAAGTAGGCGATCGAGTTGTGTCGAATGGTCCTCATGCAGATGTTGTAAGAGTGCCTAAAAACCTATGTGCAAAGATACCTGATAATGTCTCGGATTATGAGGCAAGTTTTACGGTTGTTGGTAGCATTGGTTTACAAGGTATTCGTCTAATTCAACCGACTTTAGGAGAGGCTATCGTTGTAACAGGTGTTGGTCTGATTGGCCTGATGACCGTACAGTTGCTGATAGCGCAAGGATGTAGGGTTCTGGCAATTGACTTCGACGATGCCAAATTAGCACTGGCTAAGCAGTATGGAGCTGAAATTTGCAATCCAGGAAAGGGGCAGGACCCTGTTGCTGCAGGTATGGCGTTTAGTCGTGGTAATGGAGTAGATGGTGTAGTTATCACTGCATCCACTAAATCAAATGATCCAGTAACTCAAGCCGCCAGAATGTGCCGTAAAAGAGGGCGAGTTGTTCTAGTTGGTGTTGTCGGTTTAGAGCTAAATCGTTCTGACTTTTATGAAAAGGAAATTAGCTTTCAAGTTTCCTGTTCTTATGGTCCGGGTAGATATGATGAAGAATATGAAGACAAAGGAAATGACTATCCTTTAGGTTTTGTTCGCTGGACTCAGCAGCGAAACTTTGAAGCAGTACTCGATATGATGTCGAGTGGTAAACTCGTTATCGATGAACTCATTACAAAAGTATTTGAGTTTGAAAACGCTCAAGATGCATATGAACTGCTTACAGTCGATAAATCAGTTTTAGGATTGATACTGAATTACCAATCTGAAGTCGATAAGCGCCATACTAATACCCTACGTTTAGCAGAAGAAGTAGCGAGACCTGTTTCTGCAAACCAACCTTCGGTTGGCTTTATTGGTGCAGGTAATTATGCGTCTAGGACTTTAATACCTTCATTTAAAAAAGCCGGTTGTAGATTACACTCGTTATCTACTTCAGGAGGAGTGAATAGTTCGATCTACGGCAAAAAGTTGGGCTTCGAGAATGCAATTAGCGACACCGACTCTTTGTTTACGAATAATGAAATCAACACTCTGGCTGTTGTAACTCAACATAATTCCCATGCTCACTTTGTGTGCAAAGCCTTAGAAGCTGGTAAGCATGTTTTTGTAGAAAAGCCGCTAGCCTTGACATACGAAGAGCTTGATAACGTAAAAAGTGCGTATGAAGGTTCTGCATCAGCTCTGATGGTTGGCTTTAATCGTCGTTTTTCACCACATGTTCAAAAAATGAAGTCTTTGATTTCTTCTGTAAATAAGCCAAAGACCTTTATTATGACCATGAATGCTGGTGATATCCCCGCAGAGCACTGGGTTCATGATATTGAAAAGGGTGGTGGGAGAATTATCGGCGAGGCATGCCATTATATTGACTTAATGAGGTTTTTAGCTGGATCCGAAATCGTCTCTGTTCAAGCCAGAAGAGTCGGTGAGCAATGTGATGGGAGTATCGTAGAGGATAAGGCTGCTATTATCTTAGGTTTTAAAGATGGTTCTCTAGGTACAATTCATTACTATGCAAATGGCTCTAATAGTTTTCCTAAAGAAAGGATCGAGGCTTTCGTAGATGGGAAAGTTCTTCAACTTGACAACTTCATTAAATTAAAAGGCTTTGGCTGGTCCGGTTTTAATAAAATGAATTTGTGGAAACAAGATAAAGGTCAAGATGAATGTTCTAGATTGTTCTTAGACGCCATCGAGCAAGGTCATGAAATGCCTATTTCTAGCCAAGAGATTTTTGAGGTTGCTAAGGTATCAATTGATATCGCTGAGCAATTGAGGAATCAAGATTAGCATGTTGACTAAGCTTTCTAGATTATTTTGGACGGTGAGATACCTCACCGCCAAACAAGTATATTATCGCCTTTACTACCGTTTTGTGAAGCCGTCCGTGTTAACTTTAGAATCATCGGAAGCGCAATCTGATTTTAATCAGGTTGGTGATTTTGAGTGGGACGGCGTTTGTTATAAAGAACAGTTAATAACCAGCTGTAATGAAGCCACATTCCTTAATAAAAAAGCTAATATTAAGGACAAAGCAATTTGGAATGATACAAAACTAGAAAAGCTTTGGCTTTATAATTTGCATTACTTTGACGACCTCAGTTCTTCGGATGCATATGATAGAGTTGATTTCCACACGTCCCTCGTTAATCGGTGGATCAATGAAAACCCTGCCTGTACAGGAAATGGCTGGGAGCCTTATACTCTTTCATTGAGAATCGTTAATTTCATAAAGTGGGCATCAAAGTTCAAGTATAGAGATAGCCGGTTTTTAGCCAGTTTGCGTCAACAGTCAGAAGCATTAATGCAGCAATGTGAGTATCATATATTAGCTAATCATTTATTCGCTAATGGTAAAGCTCTCACTTTTTCTGGAGTTTATTTCGGCCCTTTGGGCACAAGCTATTTGCAACGAGGCTTAGAGATATTGGATGCTGAGTTTAATGAGCAGTTTTTGAAAGATGGTGCGCATTACGAACTCAGTCCCATGTACCATAGCGTTATGCTGTGGGATGTTTTGGAGTTGATAGAGTTAGCGCTTACTTCTAAGCATGAACAACTTCTCGATAGAGTGGAGAGTTGGAAAAGCATTGCAAAGAAGGGGCTCTGTTGGCTTGAAAGTATGTTACATCAAGATAATGAAATATCCTTTTTTAACGATGCCGCCATCGGAATCGCCCCGAGCCCGGCAAAGTTGTTTGAGTATGCCAAGCAATTGCAAATACCAGTCGAAAGGACAAAGCCTGATGCATACACACTGCATAATGAATCTGGCTTTTCGGTAATAAATGGTTCAACTTATAAAGTTATTATTAATCATGCAGAGATAGGACCATCATATCAGCCTGGTCATGCACATGCAGACTCCTTGAGTTTTGAGCTTTCTTCTATGGGAAAGAGAGTTTTTGTTAACTCTGGCACTTCTATGTATGGAGTTTCAAAGGAGCGAGAAGCTGAAAGGGGAACTTCAAAACATAATACTGTCACCATTGAAAATATAAACTCTTCCGAAGTTTGGAGTGGCTTCAGAGTTGCAAGACGCGCTCGTTCTTTTTGTGAACTCGCAGATAACTCAGCAGATAGGGTTGTGCTTAATCTTAGCCACGATGGTTACGCTAGGATAGACTCTAGCTATATACATACAAGAAAAGTATGTTGTGATAATTCAACTTTAAAATTACCGATCACATACCTGTAAAAAAAGAAGAGGGGGTTTTTGGTCATTATCATTTGCACCCTGATATTATTGTTACTGAGATTAATGGCTTCACTCTTAGTTTGAAGCATAAGAACTCGAGTGATTTCGATATACTAGTTGAGGTGGATAATGCTCAGCTCTCAATAGAAAAGTATGATTATCACCCTGAGTTTGGAGTGTCAGTCACAGGTACTAAACTTGTTTTAAAGAGCACTGATCCCAAAAAACCTTTCTCAATGTTGGTGAAATGGTGAGTAATATGAAACCTAAAATCTGCTTGGTTACTAATTTAGCACTTAATGATGAGCCTACGGTTGAAAATAGGCTCCTCCCGTATATTGATTGTTTAGGGGATAAGAAAGCGGATGTGACGCTGTTTAGTGCTGATTCTGAGCTTAAGCAAGGTATTTGTAAGAAAGTAAAACACACCTCCATATTCTCTGAGCGACAACGACCAAAGTCATTTGTCAAAAGAGCTATTTTTGAGTGGAGAGAATCAAGGCGTATACTCAAAAAGGCATCCGTTGAGGGCTTTGATTTGTACATCGTTACAATACCTTCTATGTTTCTCTTGTTTAACCTTTACTTGCTGAAAGGTAAAAAGGTCTGTTTGGATGTCAGAGATTTAACTTGGGAGTATTTAGATGATGGGAGTTTAGTACAAAGACTCTCTAAATTTTTATTTCGATTCCTTGCCGACGTCAATGTCAAGTATTCTAGTTATCAGATAGTAACAAACGACACTGAATATGAATATATGTCTAAAAGGCGAGGAGAAGTTCTAAAGTACTCAAACGGTGTTACCGAAGAGCAGTTTAAAGAACTCAACAATTTAAGTGCTCCATCTCCAGACTCTGTTTTCACAATAACATATTGCGGAAAAGTTGGTGTAGCACAGAATTTATCAATCTTTATTGAAGCGGCAAGCCTGCTACCTGACTTTAATTTTAAGATTGTTGGTTACGGGCCGCAGACTGAAGAGATGGAAGCTTTAGCTAAAGAAAAGAAGTTAAGTAATGTTGAATTTACAGGCCATGTTAATTGGTCTGAAGTATTAAAACATTATAATACATCTCATGTTCTGTATGCACAGTTAGGACCATTGTTTTCTGGGGCAATGCCTTCTAAGCTCTTCCAGTATTTAGCTACAGGTCGCTATGTTATTTATGGTGGTGAAGGTCAAGCCGCAGAAACACTGAAGCAGTTTAAAATGAGTCGTGTGATACCTTCAAATAATGTTGCCGAATTGGTTGACGCTATTAAATTGGCAAAGTCACAACAGCTTCTTCACTCTGAATCTGAATTCAATAAGTCTTTAATTTCCGAAAGATATGTACGAGAAAAAAATGTAAATCGAGTACTTGAGACTATCTTATGAAAGTAATCATAACAGGCGCTGCAGGCTTTATTGGTGAGCACTTGCGGAAATTTTTATCTGACAATAACTTTGAAATAATTCCTATAGTCAGAAACAAGGCTATACCTGATTGTCAAGATAATAAATGTTTAACATATGAAGAGTTTTATCAGTTAGATAAAAATGACTTACCTGATGTTGAAGCGGTTATTCACCTCGCTGGTGCAGCTCATAAGGCTTTTTCTGATGAAGATGCTAAGCAGGCAAATGAAACACTGACTCAGAGTATTGTTAGCAAGTCAAAATCCTTAGGTGTAAAAAGGTTTGTTTTTATTAGTAGCGTTGGTTTGTATCAGGAGCAACCTGGAAAAATAGATTTAAAAACAACACCTACTAATACTAAAAAAAATACTAACTATTATAAGTTAGAAGCAGAGAGTATTGTTAAAAATGGATTCTCAGATTGTTCTACGGATTATGTAATACTACGATTGCCCCTAGTCTATGGTGAAGGTGTAAAGGCCAACTTTGCTGCTCTGATGAACTTAGTGGGTAAAGGCTTACCGCTGCCATTTAGAGGGATTAACAGTAACAAACGAAGTTTGATCTCTGTCTATAATTTGGTTGATTTGATTAAAGTGTGTATTGGACACCCAAAAGCATCAAATCAAGTCTTTTTAGCCAGCGATGACCATGATCTCTCTACGGCAGAAATGATTGCTCTAATGGCAAAAGTGCAAGGGAAAAAGAATTGTTCGATTTATATACCGGCTCTTTTATTTAAAATGTTTGGCAAGGTTCTGGGTAAGAAGGACATGGTAGATAGGCTTACAGGATCCTTACATGTTGATATTACACATACTAAACATACATTAGAGTGGCAACCTCCTTACTCTGTTGAGCATGGCTTTAGGCTTGCTGCCAAATAATAACTTTTGGAATTTTTATGATACGTTTTCTCGATTTTTGCTTTGCGTTCTTTGGTTTGGTTTTTGCCTTTCCTATACTGGTTATTTTATTTTTAATAGGGTTATTTGATACAGGTTCACCCATTTTTATGCAAGAGCGGGTAGGCCGACATAAAAAGCCTTTCACACTCATTAAGTTTAGAACAATGAAAGTTGATACGGCTTCAGTAGCCAGCCACTTAGCTAGTACTGCCTCTATCACTCCTTTCGGTGGGTTTCTACGCAGGACTAAATTAGATGAATTGCCACAATTATGGAATGTTCTTAAAGGTGAGATGAGCTTAGTTGGCCCACGACCCGGTCTATTTAATCAGCAAGAGTTAACGATTGCTCGTGATGACAAAAAAGTCTTTGATGTGCGACCTGGCATCACAGGGTTGTCTCAGGTCAATGAGATTGATATGTCTACACCTGAGTTATTGGCTAAAACCGACAGGGAGATGATCGATACTATGAGCATGCGTAACTACTTCAAGTATATTTTTATGACAGTTGCAGGGAAGGGCTCAGGGGATCGCGTCAAGTGAGCTGTAAGTTTGAGTTGGTAATAACGTTGGCTATGAGTATTGGCTAACGGTAAGAAGAGCTGGAGGGCAACTGTGTTGGCCCTTTGAGTTTGTTGCGGGAACGAATTAAAAGGCACCGTAATCCAGCACCTAATCCAAACGGGCGTGATGGCTATTAATTGCGGTAGTTAAAGGGGCTTGCGGCCAATAGGAGTCGCGTGGTTTAACAATTCTGCAATGACAGTTTTTGAAAATTTGTGTATATTTAAAGACTATGACTAAATCATTAGTCTAAGTGGTTGAAAATTTATAGCTCAAGGATTTACAGTGGATAGTTGGTTCCGTACTCTTCTTAATGTATCACGTTCAAAAAAGCGGCTGATCACTTTATTTATTGATTCAATTTTTGTTTTTAGTGCTTTTTGGTTGGCGCTGGTCGTGCGGTTGGATAGTTTAGTTCCATTTTTTGAAGTGGGGAACTGGCTACTGCTTTCTCTTGTATTACCAATTAGCATATTTGCTTTTATCAACCTTGGGCTATATCGAGCTGTGCTGCGCTACGTAGGCGCACATGCCATTGGTGCTATTTTGATTGGTGCTATAATTAGTACTGTCGCACTTGTGATGGCTTCCTTTTTCACTCATGTGACTATTCCTCGTACTATGCCTGTCATTTATGCTTGGCTGTTGGTTTTATCAGTTGGTGGCTCACGCATCATGGTACGTGCCATGGTTGGCCGCCTGGCTACTGTTAATAAAACACCTGTTGTTATTTATGGAGCAGGCTCTGCTGGTCGGCAACTCGCTCCTGCTATAGGAGCCGGTGACGAATACTATGTGTCAGCTTTTATTGATGACGATAAAACTAAGCAAGATTCCATACTCCAGGGTATACCTGTTATTGCTTTCGACGGTTTGTATGCATTAATTGAGCGCAAGAGAGTAAAAAAAGTATTACTTGCTATGCCCAGTGAAAGTAGGGCGCGAAGAAAAGAAATATTAGCCCAATTAGAGAGTTTACCCGTTGAAGTTTTGACCATCCCTGGTATGGCTGATGTTGTAGAAGGACGAGCAACATTAGACGAAATCAAAGATGTTGAAATTGAAGACTTGCTTGGTCGAGACCCTGTAGCCCCGAAACAGGCTTTATTGAATGCAACGATCCTGGGTAAATCAGTAATGGTTACTGGGGCAGGCGGGTCTATCGGCTCTGAGTTGTGTCGACAAATTATCAAGCAATCGCCATCTAAGCTGGTGCTCTTCGAGCTGACTGAGTTTGCACTTTATTCAATTGAAAAAGAGTTGAGTGAAATCATTAAAACCAGAGGGTTGAACATTGAGCTGATACCAATTATGGGTTCTGTTCAGCACATTAATCGTCTGGAAACATGTATGATGGCATTTGGTGTGCAAACAGTTTACCACGCTGCAGCATATAAACACGTCCCACTTGTAGAGCATAATGTGGTCGAAGGGGTAAGAAATAACGTTTTTGGTACCTACTACTCTGCAAAGGCTGCTATCAATGCAAAAGTAGAAACGTTCGTTTTGGTAAGCACCGATAAAGCTGTTCGCCCCACTAATGTAATGGGAACGACCAAACGTATGGCCGAACTTTGTTTACAGGGCCTTGCTCAAAATAAGGAAAGAGGGCAGCACAATACACGTTTCTGTATGGTTCGGTTTGGCAATGTATTGGGATCGTCAGGATCGGTTGTGCCTTTATTCCGAAGACAAATTAAAGAAGGGGGCCCAATTACGCTCACTCATCCAGAGATCACCCGCTTCTTTATGACCATACCCGAAGCAGCGCAGCTGGTTATTCAAGCCGGCGCATTGGGCAGAGGTGGAGATGTATTTGTCCTTGATATGGGAGAGTCTGTAAAAATTAAAGACCTCGCAACTAAAATGGTACACTTGTCTGGCCTGGAAGTGAAAAGTGAGGCGAATCCGCATGGAGATATTGAGATTAAATGCACAGGATTGAGGCCCGGTGAAAAACTGTATGAAGAGTTATTGATTGGTGACAATGTTGAGCAGACCTCACATGAAAGGATTATGACAGCCAAAGAAGTAATGTTGCCATTACGAGAGCTAGAAGAGATCTTAAAGACGCTCGATAAAGCGTGCCATGACTTTGATCATCAAGTTATCCGACAATTGCTACTAGAGGCTCCAACTGGGTTTGACCCTACTGACGGCATATGTGACTTAGTGTGGAATGCCAGACAAAAGCTTGACGCTGTGCCAGAGAAAAATATCGTTAATCTTAAATAAGTTCACATACTTAAGACGCTTCATAGTGAAGTTTTTTACAAATAATGTGGACTGCGCAACCCTGGGTAATTGTAACCTGAAAATCTATAGGTCTTGAATATCTGTTTGTAACAGTGAAAGCCTATGAAAATTATCGATTCTGGTGAACATCTCTTGCATAACCGTAATCACCTTAATGATATAGTACGGTGCAAATTTTAATTATAGTAATATCTTAACTGAGCAGAGGACTATGTCTAAACTAACTCCTATTTTAGCAAGTGGCTTGTTGACTTGCTCCTTTATCACCGTTGCAGAAGTGTCTCCCAAGCATTACCAAAATTTCACTGGTTTTACTGGTTTAATCAATACTCCTTCTGCAGAAGTCTTAAACGTGGGCGAGATTGATATTGGCTACAATAACCAGCTTGATTATAGGGGAATCACTTTTGAAGACGGCCATAACTATATTTTTACAGCTGGCTTGTGGCAGGGGCTAGAAGTCAGCGGGCAAATTGCAGCCAGTACTATGCATGATGACATGTTTAGGGCTATAGCATTAGATGACAAGCAGATAAGGGATCTGTCTTTCAACGCCAAGTATCAAATCCCTTTTGTTCCTGAGGACTGGTTTGATTTGGCGATTGGTGGAAAAGATATCGGGGGGGCAGCTAACTATTATGAATCTTATTTTGCTGTGGCCTCAAAAGACTGGCTAGATTTTAGATTTTCGGCTGGTGTAAGCTCCAGTAAAAGCGAAATCGGTATGATGGACGGGGTGTTTGCAGGTATCGAATGGCAGCCACTGGATTGGTTTGCTTTGCAAGTTGAACATGATGCCGAAGCGGTAAATGCTGCTGCTCGCGTAACCGTGCCTAAAGCTTGGTTGTTAGACCTTGGTACTCTGACCCTGACGAGTCGCTTTTATAGCAACACAGATCACAGCGATAAAGATACTTATTATGGCATTAATTTCTCTATGCCTTTATCTGAACAGTCCCGAGCAGGCTATCAGGAAATAAAATCCGCGCCCGATAACGCAGGTGTGTTAGCACATTTGTCTGAGCAAGGAGCACAGTCAGAAAAGTCAGTTCGTGCTCATACTGCAAAGTCGGATGACCTCACCACCAGAGCTCAAAGTCATAGCTCAAGTTCAGCTAAGGAAGTGAATATCAGCGAATTGAACGCTGAGATACGTGCACTTAAACATGCACTTGTTGCTGATGGGTTCGAGAATGTGCAAGTTGGGGTCAATCGTGAGCCTGTCGTTGTCGTGAAATTTGAAAACCCGGTATTCAACCGAAATGATATTGACGCAATAGGGGTTGTGTTGGGCCGAGTTGCACAATATATCAGCGACGATGACGCGCGCTTTACCGTTCAGCTGGGAAAACATGACATTCCCCTGTTATCTTTGTCAGGACAGGTTAGCAATTATCGACGGTTTATTACTGACAACATCTCGCCTGGATTGACTATTCGCCAAGGAATGATGGATGTCCCAGGTGGGGTAGCCTGGATAGGTGATGGTGCAGTTAATAGCCCGTACTTTAAGCCTCGGCTTACGCTTGGGCCTTCATTAAGCTCAACTTATGCAACTGAGCTGGGAGTCTATGATTTCTCGTTAGCGCTCAGAGCTGATTTGGAGATCCCGGTATGGCGAGGTGCAGGTATTAACATCACCGCACAAACGTTGGTTGCTGATACTGAAGATTTTGAAGCTGGTGATATTTTTGAAGCACGCCGTGAACGAAATGGCCTGGAAAGAGCGGTCTTTTATCAGACATTTGATTTACCCTTCGGCTTCTATAACCAAACTCAAATCGGACTCTTCCGAGAATTTTATGAGTATACTGGGTTAATTAATGAAACAGCCTGGGTAAGCCCTTCAGGGCGCCATAAGCTCTACAATACTTACGGTTTCTTCGACTATCGAGATTACAATGAAGACCGTGACTATCATGTTATGGGTTATCAGTACCACTGGGTTGAGCAAGACATCTCATTCCATATCTCAGGAGGAGAATTCTGGCGAAGAGATAAAGGGGTGAAGGTTGAAACCAAGTTTTGGTTTGGTGACAGTTATGTATCGCTATATACCTACGACACAGATGTTCAGGTTGCCGGTATTTCATTTAGTATCCCACTTACGCCAAGAAAAGATATGAATGTATCTAAGTATGGTCAGGTGAAAGGGAATCAGGCATGGCGTCACGGTGTGAGTACACGCATTGGCGATGATCAAAATACATTAGTTTATAAAAAGGGCTATGTGCCGGAAACTTCAATTAGCTTGGACCGCACTTATCTGAATCAGGGGCGTTTGTCTGGCAGCTATGTTTATGCAAACCTTGCAAGACTGCGTGAGGCGTACCTGACATATAAGTAAGCCGACCAACACAGTGCCAGGTTGCTTGTATCAGAAACCTGGCCTGTTCATTAAAAAATCAGTCCTTCTCAGAACACTTTCTCTCCAACTCATACGCTACCGTGATCTATCACAAATAAATTCAGTTTGATGACAAAAATCTTAAATTTATGCTTGAGAATTGTGTCTTTCGCTCCAATACTTAGTAATAGGTAAACAACAAAAGGGAGCGCTTATGAAAATTAACCTTTCAGGCCACCATGTAGATATGACAGAAGCCGTAAAGCAACACGTTGATGAAAAGTTTGCCAAAGTAGCTAACCACTTCCCGTCGCTGTTGTCGATAGATGTCATAGTCAGTAAGGAACACAAGAAATTTTATACTGAGATCAACACCAATTATTCAGGCGCCCGGATATCTGTAAGAGGAGAAGACGATGTCATGTATCCGGCCATCGCTAATGCTGCTAAAAAGTTAGATGCGGCACTAAAACACAGAAAAGGTCAGCTCAAGGCCAACAAACATGAAAAACCTGTGAGTACGACTCCGCCAATCGCCCACGAGATCATTCAGGAAATGAACCTGAATTAGAGATAAAGTAAAAGAAGCCACCTATCGGTGGCTTCATTCATATTGGATATTAAACCGCGCCATCAAATCCCATTTGACGCCACGATTCATAGACAAAAACCGACACTGCGTTTGACAGGTTCATGCTCCTGCTATCCGGTCGCATCGGGATCCGCAGACGTTGTTCCGGCGGAAGGGAGAAAATGAGCTCTTCTGGCAAGCCCCGAGTCTCAGGTCCAAACAGCAAACAATCACCGCTCTGATAGTCAGGTTCGTGGTGGTATCGTGTTCCTTTAGTGGTGCATGCAAAAACTCTATTGGGTTTGCGCGCTTGCAGATATGCATCCAAAGAGGGGTAACGCTTAACTTCGCTGAATTCATGGTAATCCAGACCGGCACGTCTGACGCGTTTGTCGTCCCAGTCAAAACCCAGAGGCTCAATCAGGTGTAACGAAAACCCTGTGTTTGCACACAGGCGAATAATGTTGCCTGTATTAGGGGGAATTTCAGGCTGATACAATACGATGTCTAACATGGATAACCTCAAAATAATGTTGCCTGCAGTATAGCGCATCCGGTGGGGAGGCTAAAAGCCAGGGTGTAACCTTTGTACAGCACAAGGGCACATACCTGGCCAATATTTTAAAGTCGCGTCACTAATTTTTCATTTTCATGACTTACACTATAAGATAAGCCTAAACAGGAGTTTTACGAGGTTGTTGAGGTAATAAGTGTCCCACAATTATGACTTTTTAGTCCGATTTTCCAGTATTTTTACACTCGCAATGGCGGCATTGATGATCACAGCTAAGGCCTGGGCCTGGTTGGCGTCTGGCAGTGCTGCAATGTTGGGGTCGCTGACGGATTCCTTACTGGATGTCAGTGCATCTATGATGAGTTTCTTAGTACTCAGTTATGCGCTTCGCCCTGCAGACGATGATCATCGTTTTGGTCATGGCAAAGCGGAAGCCTTGGCGGGCCTTGGACAGGCTGCATTTATTGCCGGCTCAGCCTGTTTATTAACTTTTCATGGTATTGAGCGTTTGTTTAATCCGGTCGCAATTCAGCATAGCCTGTTGGGTGTATGGGTTAGCTTGTTTGCTGTAGGCTGCACATTGGCTGTCGTTATTGTGCAGCATCATGTGGTTAAGCGGACCCAGTCAATTGCCATTAAAGCCGACTCTTTACATTATAAAGGGGACATTCTACTGAACCTGGCCGTGTTGACGGCGCTGTTGTTGAGCCACTGGCAGGTAGAGCATGCCGATGCTTTGTTTGCGATAGGTGTTGCTGCTTATCTGCTTTACAATTGTTGGGAAATAGCCCGAGAAAGTGCGGATCACTTGATGGATAAAGAGCTGCCTGACGAAGAAAAAACTGAGATCATTCTGCTGGCGTCCAGCCATGAAGAGGTTTATGGAGTACATGATTTGCGCACCCGACAAAGTGGCAAGGTGAAGTTTGTACAGCTGCACCTGGAACTGGACGACCATATTCCATTGGCTCGTGCGCATGAGATCAGTGATGAAGTCGTAGCACATATTAAAGCCGCTTTTGAGTCGGAAATGGATATCCTGATCCATCAGGACCCGGTGTCACTGTCCGTATCACCGACTTCATCCACAATGTAAGTGGCGGTGTTTGGTGAGGGGGGCTGACAGCCAAGGAGCTGTTCGGAAAAAGTATAAAACTGAGCCAGCACCGCACGCCGAATGGTGTCTATTTCACACAGTAGCTCGTGTTTACCTGGATAGGACTGTATCTGACAATGCGTTAGACGTTGTGCAAACTGTTCATGGGCTGTTGGACAGACGATAGTGTCATATTCAGCACTGGCGATACTCAGTGGCAGGTTTATCTGCAATTGCTCGATGTTGCGAGTAAAACTCAGTGCCTGCTGAAGCCAGCGGAAGCTAACACCACCGAGCTGTAACCCCGGGTTGTCCTGGTATAGTTGTCTGAATAATGCGTAACGGTGTGGACACTGGGTCAACTCATTATCTTCGAAGGTTTTTGGCAAGTAGTCAGCCTGACCAATCGCATAACGTTTTCCCAGGCCTAGCAGGCAGGCTGTTGATGCAACACCATGAGCAAACCAGGCAGGGTAAGGGGCGGTATTGATCGCAAACATTGGCGCGCTGAGAAATGCACCGTTAACAGAAGTGGTGAAACGGGATAAATAATCACACGCAATCGCTCCTCCCATAGAGTGTGCCAATATAATCGTATCACCTTGCCACTGTGAGGTTACCACTTCTTGCATAAATGCATCGAGGCAATCGCCATATTGTGTAAAGGTGTCAATATGGCCAATATGTAAATTGGCAAGGAAGCGCCCGGATAGGCCCTGGCCCGGGTGATCAAAGGTGAAAACGGCGATTTGGTTGCGGGCGAGCTCCCACATTAGCTCCTGATATTTATGCGCTGATTCAATGCGGCCATTGACTAGAACAACGGCAAATTTTGCCCGCTCAGGAATATGGCTGGCGTAAAAGAGTGGTCCTAGCCCACTGGAAAATGTGCCTTTGTGGCAACGCTCCCAGTGCGCCCGGATGTGGATAAGGTTTTCTGCTAAGTGTGTGCTTTCGCTATAATACATGGTTGCTTATTGGCAGCGTTACGGTAACACGCAGACCAGAGTGATTACTAAACTGAATATGACCATGATGCACTTTTACAGCGTGCTGCGCAATTGCCAGCCCCAACCCGAACCCACCTGGTTCGGATGTACCTTCTGGGGTACGCGCTTGGGAGGCCCTGAAAAAGGGGATACATAGTTTTTCCAGCATAGCCTCGCTAACACCTGGGCCATCGTCGCTGATCGTGACAGTGAGTTGCTCATCATTGCACAGTATCGACAAACTAACCTGTTTATTGGCGTATTTAATAGCGTTACGTAGAATGTTTTCGAATGCGCGATTTAGTAAGGCTGCATCAACTGTTAATGTCATATCAGGTATTGTTTGCCAATCGACCTGTTTTCCCAATTGCTGACCTTCAAACCTGGCGTCATCAAGAATCGGTTCTAATAGCTCGGCCAATGAAATTGGATGAGGGGTGATCACCAGTTGCTGGGATTCTAGTCGGGACAGTTGCAAAATATCACTCAGCATATGCTCAAGTAAATGTGCTTCTTTTTCAACGCGCTGCAAGTAAGGCAGTAAAGGTGCAGGGGCTTTATCACTGGCAATGCCATTTGCCATCTGTAATCTGGTTAAGGGGGAGCGCAATTCGTGGGAAATATCAGCCAGTAACCGTTTTTGTTGTATCACATGAGCCTGCAGGCGGTTCGCCATTTGGTCAAAATCTTTACCCAACTGTCCTAATTCATCCTGGCGCGAAACGTTAATCCCTGCTCGTGCATCCAGCTTTCCCAGGGCGAGGGAGGCGGCTGCCTGTTGTAGCTGACGCACAGGTTTTAACAATCCGCGTGCAAACCAAAGACTAAATGCAAAACTTGCCAGTACTAACACCGTCAGTTTTGCCCAGTTGGGTAGCATTCGGATCTTTGTCAGAATATGTGGATCGCGGTGGTCCATTAGCTGAAACAACTGATATGTTTCTCCATGCAGCTGAATATCCAGTGGACCGTATGCACGATAGCGCTCGGTATCGACAACCTGTGGTTGCGCACTGGTGGTAAAGTTCAGCAAAGATAAGTCCCACTCCCGAAGTGTGGCGTGGCTCAAAATATTGAGTTGTTCATCGCTGTGACGTAAGTAAATTTTTGGTCCGTGATTGCGATGACGACCTGGTAACAAGGTGCCCAGAGCCTGCTCTGGTCGGCTCTGTACTCGTCGTTCTATGCTACGTTTTAGATGGTGCAGGTTTTTCATCATGGCAGGGCTGATGCGGCGCGTTTCCAGTATGTCTGGTTGTAACAGGCTTATACTCATCAGCACAAATAGCGTGGCGGCAATTGTGCCCCAGAACCACAGAAAGATTTTTATCAGTAAGTACTTCCTCATTTCATGCCTTAAGGAAAATATAGCCAGAACCTCGCAAGGTCTTGATGTAAGTATGTGTACTATGTACTGCGATTTTTTTCCGCACGTTACTGACATGCATATCCACGGACCTGTCATAAGGTGTCAGAGGGCGTCCCAGTACAGTTTGAGACAAGCTCTGTTTAGTCACGGTCTGGCCCGCTGATTTCATAAGCTGGTGGAGCATTTCATACTCTGTGCCGGTCAATGGCAGTGGTGTGCCTTTGATGCTTGCGGTGCGTGAGGATAAATCCAACGCGAGTTCGTGATATTCGAAGCACGGACCTGTTGTGCTATGAAGTAAATGGGCGACACGGCGAGTAATGGCTTTGATCCGTGCCAGTAATTCTCTGTGATTGAATGGTTTTGGAATGTAATCATCGGCACCAAGTTCAAGTCCGAAGATACGGTCAAAATCATCACCTTTGGCGGTCAACATGATCACAGGGGTCATTTTTTTTGCACGCAATGCTTTGAGCACTTCAAAGCCATCCAGCTGGGGTAACATCACATCCAGCAGGATCACATCAAACTCCCGGTCTAACGCCATATCCAGTCCCACAGGGCCGGTATTCGCGGTGTGAACATCAAACCCTTCGTCTTGCAGATAGTCTTGCAGAAGCTCACACAAGCCTCTATCGTCGTCTATTACCAGTACTTTCGCGCTCATACTGTCACTCAATCACTCTTCCCACGCCTATCTTACCTTACTATAGAGGCTAGATGGCTGACTTTACACTTCTTTACTCTCTGGAAATGATACTGAAACTCGGGATGTGTAAGGGCTGCAACAGCTCTTGACAAAACTTTACACGACCTTGACGTTGCTTTGCTCTGGCGTTGCTAAAGTTGAACCTAACTTAACAGGAGACGCTATTATGACGACACACACCAAGATGAAAATTCGCCACACATTTAATGCGTTGTTGCTTGCTTCTATTATGGCTGGCAGCGGCGCGGTTCTGGCTGACACCGACACGGCAGGGGAACAGGCTCAGGCCAGGCACGCGAAGCCAATGAAAGCGATGGGCCATATGCTGTTATCAAAACGTGCTGTGAAGCACCTTGAGCTGACTGAAAGCCAGCAAGCTGAGCTAAAAAGTATTTTCGACGCACAGAAGGAGCAAGTTCAGTCTCTACGTGGTGATAACGACAGAGGTGAGCATCACAGCGCATTTAAGGCACTGATCGAGGCCGAGCAATTTGATAAAGCACAAGCACAGGTGTTACTGGAGCAATTTCAGCCTCAAAAGCGTGACATGATGTTGATCAGACTGGAGACGCAACACAAAGTCTTCCATATTCTGACAGAAGAGCAGCGTGACAAGCTTAAGCAGTTACGCCATAAACGGATGGGGAAAAAACACCATCAGCATCAATCGTCCTGAGCCACTGGACAAAGACACAAAGCCCGAATGATTTATTCGGGCTTTGTCGTTGTATCGATTAGTCTTTAAAGAAACTATCGTCATTTTTGGCCAATAAGGCTTCCAAGTCTTCCACCATATCCCGTGCTGCTTCAGGCGATAAATCCGCACTGTTAAGTGGCGTTGAGATCTTATTGTTCTCTTCTGACCACTCACCTAAATCAATGAGCTGGCAGCGTTTCGAGCAAAAAGGGCGATGTGGGCTTTGTGCCGACCAGACAACGGCGGCCTGGCAGGTAGGACATTTTACAGATACAGGCATAAGCACCTCAGCATAACTATTTTACTCTATTGTACTTTGCAGCAGTCACACAGTCACGGGGGAGCCGGGATTTAGTAGTTGGTAACCCGGTTTACTTCCGCCAGTGAAGTGATCCCATCAGCTGCTTTTTTCAGTCCAGATTGTCTCAGATTCGCAAAGCCCTGTTTGGTAGCCAGTTCAGCGATTTCCAGAGAATTACCGCCATCCATGATAGCGTGAGAGATCTCCGGTGTGATTTTCATCACTTCATAAATGCCCACACGCCCTTTATAGCCATCAGTACAGTGATCGCATCCTTTGGGTGAATAGACTGTCATGTTTTGTATCTGCTCCTCGCTAAAGCCCTGACGTTGCAATTCTTCTGCTGGCAGATCTTCTGGCACTTTACACTTGGGGCAGAGACGCCGGGCCAGGCGCTGTGCAATGATAAGACTGACTGAACTTGCCACGTTATAGGCGGGGACACCCATGTTGAGCAGTCGGGTCAGGGTTTCTGAAGCTGAATTGGTGTGCAGGGTACTCATCACCAGGTGACCTGTTTGTGCAGCTTTGATGGCAATCTCGGCGGTTTCCAGATCCCGGATCTCACCAACCATGACAACATCGGGATCCTGACGCAGGAATGCCCGCAGGGCATTTGCAAAGGTCATATCGGCTTTGGTGTTAATTTGAACCTGATTGATCCCTTCGAGGTTGATTTCCACTGGGTCTTCCGCGGTGCTGATATTTCGCTCTGGTTTATTGAGTATATTCAGACCAGTATACAAAGAAACCGTTTTACCCGAACCGGTTGGGCCGGTCACCAGTATCATCCCTTGTGGTTGCTCTAGGGCATTGAGGTACATGTCTTTTTGGTCAGCCTCATAGCCTAGAGCATCGATCCCCAGTTTCGCGGCGGATGAATCCAGGATCCGCATTACAATCTTTTCGCCCCACATGGTAGGCAGTGTACTGACACGAAAATCAATACTCTTGCGCTCCGAGATTTTCAGTTTAATGCGGCCATCCTGTGGTTTGCGCTTCTCTGCGATATCCAGGTGTGACATAACCTTGATACGAGCTGATAAGCGGCTGGACAGCGCGTGTGGCGGACTGGCCATTTCGTGTAATAAGCCATCAATACGAAAACGCACTCGGTATTTTTTTTCATAAGGTTCGAAGTGGAGATCCGAAGCGCCTTTTTTTATCGCATCCATCAAAATTTTATTGATGTAGACAATAATTGGCGCATCATCTTTCTCTTCGTCCGTGTTTTGTGTTTTTGGTTCGTCTTCGACATCCAGACTGGCGAATTCTTTAAACTCGTCTTCACTGAGGCTCAGGCTACTATTGTCGTCAAAGAGCTGATCAATTTTCTGATCGAGCAGTTTGTAATCTACGACGACAACCTCACACTGTAAACCGGTACTGAACTCAAAGTTTTCAAATGCCCCGTAGTCAGTCGGATCTGAC
The DNA here is from genome assembly GCF_004014715.1 of Pseudoalteromonas sp. R3. NCBI lineage: Bacteria > Pseudomonadati > Pseudomonadota > Gammaproteobacteria > Alteromonadales > Pseudoalteromonadaceae > Pseudoalteromonas > Pseudoalteromonas sp. R3. Next base: position 3,917,252 of record NZ_CP034835.1, on the reverse strand, counting down.
GTGGCAATGAAGAGTTTTCTGTCCTTTTTAACCAGTGGCAGCAGGTGGTGTTGGCGGATCAGTTTTTCCTTTACCAGCTCTTTAGGTACCTGAGTAATATCAAAACCGCTTAGGTCAAAGTAGGGGACTCTGAAAAGGTCCAGACATTGCTCGGCCATTTCCTGACCGCTCATGCCGCTGCACAGACAAATAAGTTCAGCGGTGGAGTGGGCGTCGGCTTGTTTGGCTTTGACCTGCTCAGCAGTCAGTTTGCCAAGGGTAATAAACTTTCTCAGTAATGGCGAGTGATGTTCCATAATGCTCTTAAGACTTCAACGAGTTACACTAAATGTAGCAAAAATGCTTAGATGCGGATAGAGAATTGATGACGATCTGGGCTATGTCAGAGTCTGTTCAACACATATCAAGCATGGTTTGCTGCGGCCTGCTGTAAAAAGGTTTGATGCAATGTGTTCAGTTGTTTGTGCATTGCTTCAATAGGTTGGTCATTGTCGAGAATAAAGTCGGCTTTGTCGCGTTTATCAGCTCTACTCATTTGTGCTTCTATGATGCGTTCAATTTGCTGCCGCTGACTATTGTCCCTTTTGCAGGTTCGCGCAATCTGGACTTCGACAGGGACATCGACGAGCAGTGTTTTGTCACAATATTGCTCAAGTCCGTTTTCAAATAGCAAAGGTGCTGACAAAATCACATAATCGCTCTGGGCGCGGGTTAACTGAGCTAATAGCTGCTCTCTGATCATCGGATGTAATAAGGTGTTGAGCCAGAGTTTTTCTTTTTCATCGCTAAAAATGGTTTCACGCAATGCCTGGCGGTCAAGCGTCCCTTCAGTTGTCAGTATCTGCTCCCCAAAGTGGGTAACAATGGCAGCTAATCCATCGCTACCGGGTTCAACAACTTCTCTGGCAACAATATCTGCATCTACAACGACAATTCCTAATCGATTCAGAAAGTCGGATACCGTTGTTTTACCGGCCCCAATCCCGCCCGTTAAGCCCAAGATCCATTTAGCCATCTAATTAAACTCCTAATAGCGAAAAGTACCAGCGACTGATTTGCTCACCATATAACAAGGTTAGCCAGCCAGCAATAGCGAGGTAAGGGCCAAATGGGATAGGAGTGGCTTTGTCTTTCCCTTGCACGGCAAGCTGAGTAGCACCGATCACGGCACCTACGACACTAGACAACAATACAATCAGCAATAATGACTGCCAGCCCATAAGTGCACCAAATACCGCCAGCAGTTTAAAATCACCAAATCCCATGCCTTCTTTTCCTGTCAGCAGCTTAAAAGCCCAATAAATACTCCACAGGCTCAAATAGCCAACAGCTGCGCCAATGATCGCTTGAGAAGGCGTAATAGTTATACCAAATACGGCGGCCAACAGTGCGAACCAGAGTAAGGGCAAGGTCAGCTGATCGGGTAGTAACATATGGTCAATGTCGATAAAAATCAGTGCGATGAGTACCCAGGTCACAAGTAAGTAAACAACTGCCTGTGGAGTTGCAGAAAAATGCCAGGCCAGCCACACGGAGGCAACTCCAGTGAGTAATTCGATAAGTGGGTAACGTTTGGCAATAGGCGTGCTGCAGTATGCGCATTTACCTTTCAAAAATAACCAGCTGAGCAGGGGAATGTTGTGATGAACTTTAATTTTACTGTTACACTTCGGACAGGTTGAGCCTGGCGTCATCAGGTTAAATGGAGCGGGTTCGGGATGTTCAGGCTCCTGAGATAAAATCACCCTGCATTCTGCCTGCCAACCGCGTTGCATCATGATAGGTAAACGATAGATTACGACGTTTAAAAAGCTGCCGATACATAGGCTAGTCAGAGCGACGGTCAGCAACCAAAACCAGGTTTGCTGCTCCATGAGATGCCAAACTTCTTGCATAATAGTGTCTTTTTTATTGTTAAATGACGGTGCCGAGCTGGAATATAGGCAAATACATAGCAACAATCAAGCCTCCAACCAGTACGCCCAGAATCACCATGATCATTGGCTCAAGTAGTGATGATAATCCATCAACGGCGTCATCTACTTCCTGCTCATAAATACTTGCGACTTTTGCCAGCATGCTGTCGAGTGCGCCGGACTCTTCACCAATGGCCACCATTTGCACGACCATGTCGGGGAAAATTCTGGAGTTACGCATTGCCCAGTTCATCTGATTACCAGAGCTGACTTCGCCTTTGATGTCTAAAATCGCGTTCTTGTAGATAATATTGCCGGATGCGCCGGCTGCAGATTCTAACGCATTAACCAGAGGAACACCTGCGGCAAAGGTGGTGGACAAGGTTCTGGCATAGCGGGCCACTGCCGCTTTTTCAGGATTTCACCAATTGCCGGGATCTGCAGTACCATCCGATCGTTAAAATGGCGCACCGCGGCGCTGCGCTGAAGTGCTTCTTTATAGGCGTAACCAGCTCCACCAAGCCCGATGAGAAATAGCCACCAGTATTCCTGCATAAATTCAGAAATGCCCAATACCATCAGGGTAAAACCGGGTAATTCAGCTCCGAACCCGGTAAAAATTTCTTCAAACTGAGGGACAACGAAAATCAACAAAATTGAGGTCACGATCAGGGCAACTGACAACACCGCTATGGGGTAAAACATGGCTTTTTTGATCTTTGACTTCAGTGCTTCAGCTTTTTCTTTGTATAATGCAACCCGGTCGAAAATACGGTCTAAGGCACCGGACTGTTCGCCCGATTCAACCAGATCACAATATAATTCATCAAAATACTTTGGGTGGCTGCGCAGCGATTTTGCCAGTGGTTGACCAGCTTTGACTTCATCTGCAATGTGGGTGATCAGCTTGCTAACACTTTTGTTCTTTGCCCCGGAAGCAATCATATCAAGTGCCTGCACCAGAGCGACACCTGCGGTCAGCATAGTTGCAATTTGCCGGGTCACAACGGCAATGTCTTTCGGGGTGATTTTTTGCGTGCTGTTCAGACCAAATAATGGCTTAGGTTTGCGTTTAACCTTAGACGGGGTGATACCCTGTTTACGAAGTTGCGCTTTTACTAATGCTACACTGGTTCCGGTAAGTTCGCCTTGCAAGCGTTTGCCACGGGCGCTGACGCCGACCCAGATAAAGGTATCGACCTTGGCAGAATTTTTGTCGGGTTGATTCATATGCGATGAGTCTGCAAGAGGGGACTGCCCCTCTTGCAAAATTTAAGTGCTAACTATTAGTTAGTTGTACAGCTTGCAGGTAACCAGCTCGCTTGTGCATTACCACTTACAGAGCCGTTACATTGCCAGCTGGAAATCTGGAAACCAGCGGTGAAGTCACCGGCTTCAGCTGCTTCACCATCCGCGCCATTGATTGGCGTTAGTGTTACAACCAGACCCGCCATGTCAGCCTGACCTGTGATAGTAATCAGGCCAGCAGCGCTTACAGTAAGGGTAGTTACATACTGAGTGCCGTCGAAGTCGTCGTCACATACAGCTGGGTTGCCACCGATTTGAGCTGTTTCTGTCGCACAGGCTTTAGGCATAGTCGATGCGGCTAAAAGCTCAGATGCTTTAGAGCGGTTGATGTAATCCTGATACGCCGGCAGTGCAACGGCAGCAAGAATACCAATGATTGCGATTACAATCATTAATTCGATAAGGGTAAAACCACCCTGTTGTCTTTGCGTCATGATGTGTCTCCTAAGGGATATTAGACCCGATGCCAGCAACCACTCACACCAGGGGTTTATTAAATCTGTGCTCTCAGAGTTTAGACCCAGTATAGGTCGTTCTTCTTATCGCCAACTTGCTGTAAATCAAAGTAGATTATCATTACTTTGGCCTAGTCAATGGTAATGAATAGTCCTATATAGTCTACTACATTACTATGACAGTTTAGGTCTTTTTTCTGTTCACCCGCGATCATCCGTAGTATCTACACCTTTAAATAACAGCTGTTAATACGGTGCGCTGGCATTGAATCAAGAACACGAATAATTTATGTGCTAATTATTTGTTCGTATTAAAAAGAGTTTTCTTGATCTTGTCAACGAACCGGCTCTGTATTTTCTTACAAAGCCGTTACACCTGTTACTCAAAGCGCATAGATAAGTCTATACTCTGGAGGTGTTTCGTCAATGCGCCGCTGGAAATGTAATCAACACCTGCTTGCGCATACGTCGCCAGTTTATCTAACGTCATATTACCCGACACCTCCAGCTTAGCTCTACCCGCAGTATGTTTAACGGCAATTTGAATGTCCTCAACGGTAAAGTTATCGAGCATAATGATATCGGCACCAGCTTCAAGTGCTTGTTGCAGCTCGTCCAGATTCTCTACCTCGACTTCTACCGGTTTGTCCGGATGGTTATGTCTGGCTTGTGCAACCGCTTTGTCAATTCCACCACAGGCGGCAATGTGGTTTTCTTTGATCAGGAAAGCATCAAACAGCCCGATACGATGGTTTTTGCCGCCCCCACAGGTAACAGCATATTTTTGCAGAGCGCGTAGACCTGGGATTGTTTTACGTGTGTCCAGCAACTGAGTATTCGTGTCAGCCAATGCTGCTACATAGTGTGCCGTAGATGTGGCTGTCCCAGAGAGGGTCTGAACAAAATTCAGTGCAGTGCGTTCCGCTGTCAGAATCGCGCGTGCGCTCCCGAGAGCTTCAAAAATACGTTGATTTGGCTGCAGCTTGTCTCCGTCAGCGACAAGCACTTTTACCTTAACACTGGGATCAACTTGTCTGAACACCTCGAGGATCAGGTCTTTACCGCAAAAAATGCACTCTTCACGTGTGATCACATAGGCTTGTGCCTGCTGTGAAGCTGGGATCAGGGCGGCGGTAATATCGCCATCTGCGGCATTTTGGTTATTCAGGTCTTCATCAAGTGCCAGCTTAACTAGCTGGGCGAGCTGTTCATTTAACATGGGCTATCTTGGCTTTGTGATTCAATAACCTAATTCTACTGCGTTAAGTCCGTTAATGACAACGTCGTTTAACAGGGTCAGGGGAGCTTGCCTTTCTACTCGCCAGATTTGGGTGTCAAAATAACATAGTGAAAGCATGGCAAACTTGCTAAGGTAATAACAATATTGATTAGCTAAGTGGTTCTATTCATGCAGTTAAATTGGCTTGATGGTGCACTTCAACGTCACTCGCCACATTATAATGAGCGTCCGGCAGAGTGTTGGCCTTCACTATTGGTGATCCATTGCATTTCATTGCCTGAAGGTGAATATGGTGGTGATCATATAGACAATTTATTTATGGGGACGCTCGATTGTCAGGCGCACCCTAGTTTTGAATCATTGCGTGGGGTCAGGGTGTCTGCACATTGCTTGATCCGTCGTGATGGCACTATTGTCCAGTATGTCCCGTTTGATAAACGGGCCTGGCATGCAGGTTTATCAGAGTTTGCCGGGCAAGCGAACTGTAATGACTTTAGCATAGGCATTGAGCTGGAGGGCACTGACAGGTCGCCCTATACCGAGGTGCAATACCAGGCGTTGGCTAAACTCACAGTGTGGTTGCAGCACAGGCTTCCTGAGCTGACTAAAGAGCGTATTGTGGGTCATAGTGATATTGCACCAGGCAGAAAGAAGGATCCCGGAGTCGCGTTTGATTGGGATAAATATTTTGCGTTGATAACGAAAGAGTAGCGGACATGATGTTAATTTCTATCATAATTGCTTTAGTGATCGAGCGTTTAGGCGCCCGCTCAGAGCATTGGCAGATTGATTTCTATTTAGGAAAGTATCTGACCTGGAGTAAAAAGCAGCTAAGTGAGAGGGGGATTTTTGGCTCTGATCTCGGTGTAATGATCTGGTTTATTGTGCCTACTGTGCTGATTGCTTTGGTATTTCATTTCTCTGATTTTGTGTTATTCCAGTTAGTGTTGAATGTACTCATATTGCTAGTTTGCTTTGGGTGTGGTCGTTATCGCCGACTGTATAAAGGTTATCTCAATGCATTGACTCGTGGTGATTCCGAAGCCGTTACGCTTTATGCATTGCAGATGGGGCAAGAACGCACGGAAACAGAACGTAATGGCGAAACGTTTGGACAAACCTTAGTCTGGATTAATTTTCAGCACTACTGCGCGGTAATGTTCTGGTTTGTTGCATTGGGTGCGCCGGGTGCCGTGCTTTATGCAACTGCGCGCTCATTGGTCAGTACATTGACTGAACGCCAGGAAGAAGACATGTCGGCACAGGTGGCGCAGGTGCGCAGTACTTTGGGGGCACATATACAACGCTTCTCCAAATTACTATTTTGGCTTGATTGGTTGCCTGCCAGAGTTGCCAGTTTTGGTTATCTGATCATAGGTAACTTTACCCAGGGCACCGGGTGTTGGCTCAAATATTTGCTCGATTTTGAAACTTCAAACCGGCGCGTGGTGAGTGATATTGCATTAGCAGCTGAGCAGATAGAGCAGCAGTTTTTTGGTTGTACTTACGAAGCGACCTGCATGATGCGCCTGGTTAAACGCAACATTCTTTTCTTTTTGGTACTTACTGCCTTACTGACCCTGTTTGGCGGCCTGAGTTAGGCATGTGGTGCATAATACCTGACAGAGTGTCTCTGTCAGGTGCCAGGTTGAGTTGATAACCAGGCTTTTTTGCGCTCTGACATAACATCCAGCTGGTTTTGATCCACGTCCAGAGTAGGCAGGATCTGCTCCGTAACGTCTATCAGATCACAGACTCCGGCGACATTCCACAGTGCTTCTTCGAGTCCCTTTGCTTTATGTATTGCATAATGACTAACATACCTTAGCTCGTTGGCCAGGTAGTCCATATCTGGACGCCCGGTTTTTGATATATACAAATGAAAAACAAACAGTAACTCTTTTTTCAATGCTCGCTTAATGAACAGGAATAAGGGTTCGAACGATTCTCCCGCAGCAACACATTGGCTTTTTAGAGCGTCTTTCAGTTCAGAGGCTTGCGGATCAAAGCGCAGAAATACAGTGTATTGCAGGGGCTTGTCCTGACGTGATTGTTTGCGCAGCCGCTCACTCAGATATTCACCAATGAAGTCGCTGGGTAACAGGCCATGTGTCTGGACATATTCCTGATGGTTATGATTGATCACCTCTGAGAGTAAAATTGTATGGAGTGCTGTAGGGTAGAGCCCCTGGCCTATTGCACCAATCCTAAAATGGGCCGCTGCTTTGTGCAGGTACAGAGGGAACTGGCAAATACTCTTGGTGACCATATTACGCAGAGCATGGGACAGACCGGGGATCCTTGGTGCTTCTTCGCAGGGCTGAAGCTTATTTTTATTGCTTTCAATCAGGATCTTGAAAAACGTAATGGCGGTATGCTGCACATTGCTGAGAATATTCACCTTGAGGTTAATGATGGTTTTTGCTTTATTGACAGCCATCACCTCATATCTGAGTTTCGTCAGGTTATGTTGTTTAGTGATTTTCTGCAGCTCGGGTAGGTCGAGGTGTACAATATCTCCTTTGTGAAGCGTCGTGGCCTCTTCCAGTGCCACTTGTAAGCCCATTACTGAGAAGTCTCGGGTGTAGCCGTGTAAAGCTTGTCCGTCGTCTTGTACCACCGTGGCTGCGGTTTTATATAAATAGCGTTTGTGCGAGCGCAGGTTAACATATTCAAGTGCTACAACTTCGAGCGGGGGCGGGACTTTTGCCTTGCCGTGACCGAACTGCTTGATTAGGTTGACCTGCTCTTTAGGGTATTGCAATGCCTGATAGTAAGCGGTTTGCTGCTCAGTAGTAATATCGCTGAGGGTCATCAGATACTTGACGTTTTCTATCAGCCCCTGTACGCGAGGGGTGGGGCGCTTATTGAGCTTTTCTACATTCTTGCCCGCACTGGATGGCAGCGACAGAGGAATAAAGGCATCTTCATGATGACTTGGCATAAGCTGCACTTTAAAGATCCGCCAGCTGTCTTTTTGACTGCCAAAGCCCATAAACAAATCACGCAATTCCGCAGACTTTTTCAGCTCCCAGTCAAAGGCAGAGTAAAAGTAGATTTTACCGTTTTACCATGCGTGAAGGTGTAGCAGAAAGCTTCTTTTACGGGTTCCGGGCGCTGCAGCAACATATCCAGACGTTGCTGATTAAAAACGCTATAAAGAGAGGAGGTCTTGCGCTCATCCTCAAAATAGTAGTTGATGTGTGCATTGTTTTCATTGGTCAGGACCAAGCTTGGGTAGAGCATGGTGTTGGCCTGGCTGAAAAATACAAACAGGGAATTAACGCGCGGTAAGTAGTATTGTTCATAGCCCTTACACACAACAGCATCCATTGTATTATCCAGGTTGATTTTATAACGTCGTTTGTTGCCATGGATAAAGCTTTGCAGGAAGTCGTCAAAGCCGCTGTTGTTCTCCACAAACGTACGTTTGAGGCGAACATGATTATACTCATTGGATACAGGGTCAACGGCGACGACTTCGTACTGGATGCCGCTTTTCAGGCCCAGCTCAAAATCTTGCTCCAACCCGACCAGTCTGAGCGACACCAGATCCCCTTTATGCAGATGATAGTTTGGTGCCAGCTTAATTTTGGCACCACTGAGCGATATGTCCGAGGTACTGGCATTGGCGAGCCGTTGATTACCAAACTCGACGGTGATCTTGATTGAATAGTTCATCCGCTCTTCGATGCGGCTTTCATAAGAAGCAAAGCGGATATATTGAGTTGCCAGAGAGACGTCCAGTCCGGTGACATCTTCATCTTGCTGCTGGGCAGCCTGTTTCTGCATCACCTTAAAATTGTTGTCGGTGTTCATGACCGCTTCGTATACGGCCAAGGTATAACCGCCATAACGGGCGACTTCCTGTTCGAACACCCGAATAGCAACATCGTCCATAAAATGTTGCTTACCTTCGTATTCATAGGGTTTAACTTGACCTGAAACCTGGCCGCGCAGGTCAATAAAGCGGGCAACGGGTTGCGACAGCCGAGTCATTTCCATTTTCAGCAAGAACTGATCGGGCTTACTGAGTTGCGCCGTTTTTTGCTTGAAGATAAAGTCAAAATTAGGATCGCCTAGATCAATCTTTAATTCATCTATTAAGTCTTGGTATTGTTGTAATTTATCTTCAGCCATAGGTACACATTTTAAATCAGCAGATCTTACCCGGTTATTGTTTTAGCCTTTGCCAAATTTATGTCAGTATTAACGCTTACTGTTGAACTAAGCTTAATTGAGTTTTAATTTAAGCAATAACTATGCCTTGATTTTTATGGGAAAAAAGAAAACCGCATTTGTCTGTAGTGATTGTGGAGCGGAATTTGCTCGATGGCAAGGGCAATGTTCTGAATGTAAAGCCTGGAATACGATTACTGAGTTCAGAGTCCCTTCTGTAAAAGCGGCTCCACGGGCCGGAACTATGGCTGGGTATGCCGGTGTCGTCGAAGCTAAAGTTCAGACGCTGGATGAAGTCAACCTCGAATCTTTGCCAAGATTTACTACTGGATTCAAAGAGTTCGACCGTGTGCTCGGTGGTGGGGTGGTGCCTGGTAGCGCCATTTTGATTGGTGGAGAACCCGGTGCCGGTAAGAGTACTTTGCTGTTGCAGACCATGTGTTTGCTTGCCGAGACTATGTCTACCCTATATGTAACGGGTGAAGAGTCTTTGCAGCAGGTTGCGATGCGGGCCAAACGCCTTGGCCTGCCAACCAACAAACTACGTACCCTGGCCGAAACAAACGTTGAGAGCATTTGCCAGCTGGCATTGCGTGAAAAGCCGGCCATTATGGTCATTGACTCCATTCAGGTGATGCACATGAGTGATGTGCAGTCCGCACCGGGCAGTGTTTCTCAGGTGCGAGAAAGCGCCGCTTACCTGACCCGTTTTGCCAAGCAAAACCAGGTTGCCATTATTATGGTCGGCCATGTGACCAAAGATGGATCTCTGGCTGGACCTAAAGTGCTGGAACATTGTATCGACTGCTCCATTTTGCTTGAAGGCAGTAGCGACAGTCGTTTCAGAACTTTGCGTGGTAACAAGAATCGATTCGGTGCTGTCAATGAGCTTGGGGTCTTTGCAATGACAGGTCAGGGGTTAAAAGAAGTCAGTAACCCTTCTGCTATTTTCCTCAATCGCGGAGAAGAGCAAACTCCAGGTTCTCTGGTGATGGTGATCTGGGAAGGTACTCGGCCATTGCTGGTGGAAGTGCAGGCGCTGGTGGATTACTCCCAACTGGCCAATCCGCGACGCGTGACGGTCGGCCTGGAGCAAAATCGATTGGCAATGCTGTTAGCCGTACTGCATCGTCACGGTGGTTTGCAGGTAGCGGATCAGGATGTGTTTGTGAACGTGGTGGGTGGGGTTAAGGTATCTGAAACCAGTGCTGACCTGGCATTAATAGCGGCGTTGGTGTCCAGCTTTAAAAATCATGCGCTGGAGCGCCAGATGGTGGTGTTCGGCGAAGTTGGCCTTGGTGGAGAGATCCGCCCGGTACCCAGTGGCCAGGAAAGGCTGCGCGAAGCCGCGAAACATGGTTTCAAACGTGCTATTGTACCCATCGCAAATAAACCAAAGGACGCCATTGAGGGCATGGAGGTCGTTGCCGTTGCCAGCCTCAGTGATGCACTTGAAGCCTTGTTTTAAAGGAAACTCACGAAAATGAAAAAATCTACGATCATGCTGGCACTCGGTGGTGTAATGTCAGCCGCTGTTGTTGGTGCGCATATCTATGCTAATCAGCAGGCTGAACTCGTTATTGAGCAGCAGATCACACAATTTGCAGAACAATCTGACATGCTGATCGAGTATCAGGGAACGTCGTACAACTTGTTTACCAATACTGTTAAAGTGCAGTCTCTGGTGGTCAAAGATGCTACTGAGCAACAGGCGCTGTTAAACATCGGTGAATTCAGTTTACAGGGCTATGAAGCAGATAAAATTAGCGACTTTACCGAGGTCAAACTGACCAATGTGACACTAAGCCCGGCCATTGCAGCTGAGCTCGAACAGCAATCTACCGCTTTGGCTGGCACACACTTCGCACTCACATCGTCTATGCGTTACGATGAACACAGTGGCGACAGTCAATTTAAATCGGCGATTGAGGCTGCGGGTGTTGTTGGTCTTGAGTTTAACTTTGATCTTGGCAACAGTGCTGAGCTGATGAGTACGTCACTTGAGATGCAGCAACAGGGAGCAGAGATGACTTTGGAGCAGGAATTGCAAATGCAAAGCAAGCTGCTTTCTGCAATACAATCCCTTGAACCGCAAAAGCTAACCTTTGCAATTGACGGACAGCCAAAGCTGGAACTATTAGTTACAGAACTACTAACCAGTAAAGGACTGACAAAAGAGCAGTTTCAGCAGATGCTGACAATGCAACTTGCTCAGGTGCCGGTTTCTGAAGAAGCCAAGCAGGGGCTCAGTGGTTTTGCGGCTGGTCTAAATGCGCTGGAGGTCAATGTGTCGTTAGATGAGGCGATGGACTTCAACGCATTTTCTCAGCAAGTTCAGTCTCTGGCTGCTGATCCTGAGGCACTTGAAAAGTTCTTAAATCTGAAAATAACAGGCTCTTGAGTCAGGTTGTTAAACAGCAAAAAGCCACCTCTCGGTGGCTTTTTTGCATTAGGGCGTTTGATTAATTATTCAGAGCCAGCATCAGCTCGCGATTTCGCTCCAGCTTAGCCAACATTTGTTGCGCCAGAGGCTTAAAGGTTGTCAGTTCAGCTGCTGGTAATGGCTGTGATTTTGGCAGCTTAACCGTACGCGGATTACGATGTACGCCATTTACCAAGAATTCATAGTGAAGGTGGGCACCAGTAACGCGGCCGGTAGCACCAACGGTACCAATCTTCTGGCCCTGTTTAACCTTCTGACCTTGTTTTACGTGACGCTTATGTAAGTGCAGGTATTTAGTCACATACTGGCTACCGTGCTGAATAAACACATAATTACCATTCAGACGGTTGTAGCCAGATTTTATGACTTTACCATTACCAGCCGACACCACTGGAGTGCCTGTTCTGGCGGCATAGTCAATACCGCGGTGGGCCGATACGCGACCGGTGACCGGATGCAAGCGACGCGGGTTGAAATTAGAGCTTATATATTTGAAATCAACCGGAGCACGCAGGAAAGCTTTTTTCATGCTGCGCCCTTCAGGGGTATAAAAGTCACCGTCAGAGTGGCGAACTGCTGTATAACGCTCTCCCTGGTTGATGAATTCAGCAGCGATAATTTTACCCGTACCAATCTCTTCACCGTCAACAAAGTGCGACTCATATATCAGTGTAAAACGATCGCCTTTGCGAATATCATTGGCGAAGTCGACATCCCAACCGAAGATATGGGCAAAGTTCATGATCTGGCGTTCCGATAAGCCCGCGGTAATCCCCGCAGTCCAAAAACTGGACTTGATCTCACCACCTGCGGATTTTTCGACCGTTTCAATTTCTTTGCTTTCTATGCGTGTAGCGTAATTACCTTCATCGGTCCGGCTTATCAACAGAGTGTCTGTTTTGGACAACACATATTTAAGCTGCAGCAATTCACCTTGCTCATCGCTAGCAAAACTAAGCACCTCACCTGGGTGTATTTTGGTCAGCTTGCGTGTTTCTGCGTTGGTATTGACGAGCTTATGAAGTGTCTGTGCCGAATAGCCGGCACGTTTGAAAATGACAGCCAGACTATCGCCGTTGCGTACCTGGTGGTCTTTGAAGTCGTATTGGGTAGCTTCCGGGACAACCGGTTCCGCTATGTTTGCAGGCGCTTCGCTGAGCTCAGTGAGCTCTGATTGTTGCTCACCGACGTTGAGTGGCAGCTCATATCTTTTGCCAACTTCGAGCGCGCTTTTGTCGTGATCTCGGGAGGCTGTTGCCTTCTCAGATGGGATGAGTGCAATAGCGACCATTGCTGACAGCAAGCCCAGGATCAGCAACTTGTGTTTTTTTGGGAGTTTGTGCACTGCATGTACCATAACGTGCCTTTTCCGCTGTCAAGAATTATTGCAAATAATAGTGCAGCATATACGTAATAATGCGCAAATACCAGTCTTTTATACATTTAAACTGCCCCGAATATAAGCTAAAATCGGGCGATTAACTGATTAAATTGTTGGAGTGAGGTTGGCGTGACAACTGTGGACATAGAAACGGCACTGGCAGAGATAAAGCGTGGTGCTGAAGAGATTCTGATTGAAGAAGATTTAAAGGAAAGACTGAAATCTGGTAAAAAGTTGCGGATCAAAGCCGGATTTGATCCAACAGCGCCAGATCTACACCTGGGCCATACTGTCCTTATCAACAAGCTAAAAACTTTCCAAGACTTAGGTCATGAGGTCATTTTCCTGATCGGTGATTTCACTGGCATGATTGGCGATCCGACTGGTAAAAATGTCACGCGCAAGCCGCTTACACGTGACGATGTTCTGGCTAATGCTGAAACTTATAAAGAGCAAGTATTTAAGATCCTGGATCCAGCTAAAACCACCGTGGCGTTCAATTCCGAGTGGATGGAAAAATTAGGCAGTGCGGGCATGATCAAGCTTGCAGCACGTCAAACGGTTGCCCGTATGCTGGAACGTGATGATTTCAAAAAGCGTTATGCTGGCGGTCAGTCAATTGCCATCCATGAGTTCCTTTACCCTCTGGTTCAGGGGTGGGACTCCGTAGCGCTGGAAGCGGATGTTGAGCTGGGTGGTACCGATCAACGCTTTAACCTGCTGATGGGCAGGGAGTTACAAAAAGAAGAAGGTCAGAAGCCGCAGACCGTGCTGATGATGCCACTGCTTGAAGGTACCGACGGTGTGCAGAAGATGTCTAAGTCTTTGGGTAACTACATTGGTATCACAGATGCACCAAACGATATGTTTGGTAAAGTGATGTCGATTTCTGATGAGCTGATGTGGCGCTACTATGAGTTACTTAGTGCTAAATCTCTGGAAGAGATTGCTGGTCTGAAAGAAGAAGTGGCAGGTGGTCGCAACCCTCGAGACATTAAAATCGAGTTTGCCAAAGAAATGATCGCACGTTTCCACAGCGAAGCGGATGCTGAGGCGGCGCATCAGGACTTTATCAAACGCTTCCAGAAAAATGCATTGCCAGATGATATCCCTGAAGTGACCATTACCATCGCGGAATCGGCGACTTTTATTACCAATGTATTGAAAGAAGCAGGTCTGGTAGCCAGTACTTCAGAAGCCATGCGCATGATCAAACAAGGCGCGGTTAAACTCAATGGTGAAGAGAAAGTCACTGACTCTAAACTGAGTGTGGAAAAAGGCTCAACTGCGATTTATCAGGTTGGTAAACGTAAATTCGCCAAAATCAGCGTTGAATAATCTGACCAGCTGATCAAGCGAATACGAGCATAAAAAAGGCGAACCATCAGGTCGCCTTTTTTAATGAGTCAGAATATTAACGGTCAACCAGCATAAACACAGTGCGCAGAGGAAAAACCAGCGCATGGTCGCCAGTAACTTCAGCATCAGTGCTATGGTCTCGGGTTCAGGCGGGGTATCGCTGCCAATGCGCATATTGTCAAAGCGCTGTTGCTGATAAAAGCGGGGTCCTGCCAGTTGTGTGTTCAGACTCGCCGAGAATAACGTTAAAATCCAGCCTGAGTTACCGGGCCGGTAAAACTGGCCATAATGCCTGAGGTAATGGAGTGTTTTACTCAGGTTTTGTGTCAGTGCCATCATCAGGACTAATGTTCTTACGGGTAACCATTCAAATACCATCAAACACACTTGCAGAGGTTTCATAAACGAAGTATCCGGTTGCATCTTGCTGCGCCATGCCTGATCACACATTAGCATCAGTTTATAGCTCAGGGCCAGTAAAGGTCCACCAATGAGATAGAAGACAATCACCACATAAAAGTGTCTGATCCCCCGCAGTGCCAGACTATCCAGGCAAGCCTTGCAAATGCCCATGGCAGAGAGTTTTTCGACATCTCGTTTGACCATAGCACTTAGCAACTGGCGCGCGGCGGCCTTTTGTTGTTGCTTTACTAAAATGGCAATACGCTTTGCACGGCGCTCATGCTGGATATCAAGACAAAGAAACAGTACCAGGCCGCCAAGCCACTGGGGATAGAAAGATAAATAGCCGAGTGTTGCGAGTAAGATCAAAGTGGTCAGGATTGGCAATACAAATGCGAGACTACCGGATAGCAACTGATAACCTGCTGCTGCTTTTGGTCGGTAGACTTTCTGTGCGAGATTCGCAAACAGCAAGGTCATGAGCACGTTGGGATGATACAGACTGGAGGTTCTGAATCCTATTGCGCTGAGTGTAGCCAGTAGAAATATCAGCAAGCCCGTATGGGCTTGCAATTGGTCAGTTAACACCTTAAAGCGAAACCTGATCCAGCTTAGCCAGCAGAGCAGTAACCAGCTTTGAGGAGTTTACTGAGGCAATTTCCAGATAAGCTTCGAACGACTGCGGCGATTCTTTGCCTGCGATATCAGACAATGAACGGATCACAACAAAAGGGGTGTTTAACACATGGCAAGCTTGCGCGATTGCTGCGCCTTCCATTTCAACGGCAAGCATCTCAGGGAAGTCCTGACGCGTTTTGTCGATACGTACGGGATCGCACATGAAGGAGTCGCCTGTACAGATTAGACCAACTTTAGTCTGAATACCTGTCAATTCACCGACACTTTGCTGAGCGGCATCAACCAGGGCTGCGTGTGCGCTATAGCCTGCTGGCATTTGCGGGACCTGACCCAGTTCATAGCCAAATGCGGTAACGTCTACATCGTGATGTTTCACTTCTGAAGAGATCACCACATCACCGACATTGAGTTCGGGGTCGAAGCCACCGGCAGAGCCTGTGTTGATCACGCAATCAGGCGCATAGTTGTCGATAAGCAAAGTGGTAGCAACGGTCGCTGCGACTTTACCGATACCAGACTGAACCAGCGTGACTTCATGACCACCTAGTTCACCATGGTAAAAGGTAAACCCGCCCTTGGTTGCGGTTTGTGTGTTTTTCATTGCGCCACGCAGGATAGTGACTTCCTGTTCCATGGCGCCAATAATGCCTACTTTCATAGTCTTCTCTTATTTTTTTACTGTGCTGCTCATTATATATCATAAATGGGCGCTGAGAATATGGAGTTAGGTGGGGAAAGGGTTTTGCTGTCAGCCCATATGATGGGCTGACAGCAAATAGGCGTGGCTATATCTCGGCTAACTGAGTGGCTGCGGCCTTGGCCTGAGAGGGCGAGAGTACCGCAGGCTTGTAATTGCGATTGCGCGGCTTGCTTTGTGGTTCTGGCTTTTTACCCAGTTTGAACAGAATTGCAGCACGCACTTCTGCACTTTTATAACCACTTTTGACCTTCATGCGAATGTGCGGTATGCCGGCAGATTCCAGAGCGCCACTGACAAACCAGTCTTTCTGCGCTTTGTGGCCGTTCTTGTTGGCGTTGTTAACCAAATCGACTGCGGCAACAATATTCAGGGTTTCTTTATCAACCAATACGTAATCTAGCTGTTTATTTTGTGCTTTAGTGATGGCTGAACGACGCGCCTTTTTAGACAAGCCAGGTTTGCACTCGATGATCTCAATCAGTTTGACCCGGCTCACAACCTTAAACTTGTCACCCACTGAACGCTCTAACAGCTGCAGGAAAGAGGCCTCTACTGTTGTAAATACAGACTCTTTTCGATTAAACGGATAGGGATTACCACCGGTATCCGTATACTTTGAAATAACAATGGAAGCAATAACGACCAGCGCAAGAATAGATAGTAATGTTAGTTCCATAAATCACTCCACGACAACAATTTGACTTGGTGATTATTAAGCAAAGAGCGTGCCTAAAGTGATTTTTGGTGAAGATAATGATGGGGTTTGCTCGGTAGATTACTGCCACCGAGCTTAAACAGGGCCAAAAGCATCCTTGGGAGTTAGGCGCGATAACCGTTCTTCAGTCCTTTGACTGCATAGGCGACAGCATCATGTGCATGCAGCGACTCATAATGGTTTATTTTTATATAGTAATCCTGGTAGTTTTCCTGCTCAAACAAGGCTTTGAGTTTTCTGGCAGCATCCTCGCAGAACATCAGGTTTTGGCCATTAAGACGGGCAAACTCCTGCTCATCTTCGCGTTTAACCGCTGCCTGAACTGGGGTTTTCAATTCATCTTCCACCAGGTCTACTAACCCCAGAATGTCAAACTCCTGACAGTGCTCATCCAGTTTCACTTTGATGTTGGTCACAGAGCGTTGTGAGTGTGGAGTAGCTAAAATGCCTTCGGTTGTACCTAACCAGGCATGCACACTGGCATGGTCGAGAGACTGACCGGCAAATTTTTGCTCAAAAGCGTTTTGGATCAGCTGACGAGCCAGAGCGGCCGAGCAGGGACAGGTTGACGAATACGTAACATCAAGAGCTAACTCCAGATTAAACAGGCCGTCCTGCAGAGTTGCAGTGATAATAACTGGGTAATTTTTCCACCCTTGTTTCCCACTCAGTAAAGAGGAGCGACGCAAGGGAAGTTCAAAATTGAAGGTCACTTTAGCGCTATGGCTCAGGCCTTCGTGGCTGGTAATAAAACTGTCCAGCACCGCACGAATAGCCCCCGGAGATAGTGTCTGTTCACATGATAACTCATCAAGTGCCAAAAATAGTCGTGACATATGAATGCCTTTGGCATCTTTTCTGTCCAGGCTGACAAACGCGTCTGCTTTGGCAGTCACAGGCGTGTCATTCAACCCTTTGCTGGATAACAATAAAGGCAGCTCGATATTTCCCATTCCTACCCAGTCCAGCTTACCTTCTTGTAAGGCGTCAGCAGAATGTGCAATGTCAGGCATTGAAGTTGGCATTTGAACTCTCTTAATCACGACTATAAGGGGGAGGCATGTTACACCAAAATGTCACAACTTGCCGAGCCTAATGGAAATTATCTGGTAAAAAAATCGCCCAAGTGTGCAAAAATTCATACGCTTAAGTCGACTTTCTAAACATCCACGAAAGACCCTGAATACGGGAGCTGGCGAGGTTATTTTGGTTTGCGCAATGTCGCTTGCGACTTTTGGTCACTCGCTTCTGTGTTTGGGTCAGGTATAATGTAGAAGTTAACTAGGTGATTTTATTATGCTTGACTCTTCATTTGGGACCTGGGCCCGAATTTTATCAAATTTGATTAGGAACTACGGAGACCGTTGGGCGGGTATTGTCGCCTATGCATTTGTGCTGATCGTGTCTCTGGTGTTGGCGTGCATGTTTTATTACGTTGCACTCGGTGAAGTGACATTGGTCAATGTGTTGTCCGTCGTATTGTTTGCAGCCTTAACCTCGCCATTGCTGCTTTCTGTTGCTATCTATGCAATGCGCCAGCTTGATGCCTCAAAGGAGTATCTGGAATCAGCCACGCAGCAGGAAAAGTTGCTCAATCAGACCCTCAAAGACAATATTAACCGGCTCAATAATGAAATTGATGAGCGGAAAATGGCACTGCATGCCAAACACCGGGCGATAGCAGAGTTACGTAAAGAGATTTCGGAGCGCCGTAAAGCTGAGCAAGAACTGGCGCAACAAAGTATGCTACTACGCAGTATCGTGGATTCTTCCCCCGATCTGTTCTATTACCGAGATGAGCGTGGGGTGTTTGCCGGGTGTAACAAGAAATTCGAACAAGTTATTGGCAAAACCAGCAAACAGCTTATCGGGCATACGGTACAACAGGTGTTTGGTGAACAAGATATTCCTGAGGTACTGCAAACCGATGAGCATGTGATTGAGACCCAGCAATCTATCAATGTAGATGTTGAGTATCCGGTAGCCAATGAAAACTGTTGGTTTGAGATGCGTAAGCTGCCCTTCATAAATGACGATGGGCAATATATCGGATTACTGGCTTTCGGACGTGATATTACCAGCCGTAAAGAAGCAGAGCAGGCGCTTGAGACTGCCTACAAAGACAAAGGGAAATTTATTGCCACATTGAGCCATGAGCTTCGTACGCCGCTCAATGGCATTGTCGGACTGACCCGTATGTTGCTCGACACTGAGCTGACCAAGCAACAAAAGAGCTGGTGTAACACCGTTTTTTCCAGTGCGGAAACTTTGGGTAATATCTTCAATGATATTATTGACCTCGACAAGATAGACAGGGAACAGTTGGATATTGCGACAGACAGCATTAATGTCTCGGACTTTATTAATGATGTAGTGAACTTTGCTGGTCTTATTGCAGAGCAAAAGGGTCTTGAGTTCAACATTAAACGTACTGGTCTGCTGGATATCTATGCTTTATTGGATCCAACCCGACTACGCCAGGTGCTGTGGAACCTGATCAATAATGCAGTAAAATTTACGCACCGCGGTAGTGTTACACTTGAATGTCGCCGTGAAAACCGTGAAGACGGTCCATGGCTGTCGATCAGTGTGATCGATACAGGTATGGGGATCCCATCTGATCAGCAGGAACGGATTTTCGATATGTATTATAAAGCGCCGGATGCCAGTGGCAATGATGCCATTGGTTCGGGCATAGGTTTGGCCGTGACAAAAGCCCTGGTGCATGCCATGAAAGGTACAATTCATGTAAGCAGTATGCAAGGAGAGGGAAGCCGCTTTGATGTTGAGCTGCCGTTGGAGTTGTGTGCCGCACCGAATGAGCAAAGCTATGCAGGGCGCAGCCTCTATATTCTGTTGGTGGAAGATGTGCCGCTAAACGCCGAGATAGCGACAAACTTGCTGGAGCAGCGTGGCCATGAAGTTATCTGGGCTGAAACCGGAGAAGATGCTTTGTCCATGGTTGAAACTGAAGACGAACTGGACCTTATCCTGCTAGACATGCAGCTGCCAGATATTAATGGGGATGAAGTAGCAAGGCAGGTTCGCTCCGATAGCCATTTTGATGAACTTCCCATTGTTGCTCTGACTGCCAATGTCCGCAGTGCAGAACAAGAGCTACAGGGAATAAATATCCAGGGGGCGTTGGCCAAACCAATCAATACGACCAAGCTAGATAAAATGCTTGCGGAGCTGTTTGGTATCGAAGCAAATAAAGAGAAGCAATCTTCATCTGAAGCTGAGCCATTGCAACTGAGCGAGCAGGAGCAAGCTTTACTGGATGTGGAAACCATCACCGACTTTGTTTCTTCTATGGGTATTGAGGCGTTTAAGCGCAGTTGTGATTTGTTTACACGACTGAACCCGACTTACTGTAATGAACTTGATGAGGCTAATCAGGGCGGTGATACCGAGACATACGTTTCCGTTGCACATAAATTAAAAGGCGCGGCAGGGTCAGTAGGACTGCAGAACGTCCAGTTACATGCTAAGACAATGGAACTTGAAGGGACGGAAGTAAGCAGTGCACAACGTGCTGAGTGGTTGGTTGAACTGGAAGTAAAAATAAGAGAAGGGCAAACCGCCCTTCACTCATTAATTGCAAAACTCGCTGAAAACTCGTAACGCAAACTTACTGGCTATCGATCTTCCCAATGAAGCGGTAGCCTTCACCATGAATGGTGCTGATCAATTCAGGAGTGTTGTTGTCGGTTTCAAAGTGCTTACGAATGCGACGGATAGTTACGTCAACTGTTCTGTCGTTTGCACGCAACTCTCTGCCCGTCATATGCTTAATTAGTTGCTCACGGCTAAAGATACGACCTGGTGAGTCAAGCATCAGGCGCAGCGCACGGTATTCACCTTTTGGTAAGCGTTTTGACTCACCAGTTGGAGAAGTCAGGCAGCGGCTATTCTCATCCAGTTCCCAGCCATTAAAGGTGATGACACCATTGCTGTCAATGCTGGTCTCTTCCGGGTTTGAGCCGGTGCGAGAGATCAGGTTACGTACGCGAATTGTAAGTTCGCGTGGATTGAAAGGTTTAGTTACATAGTCGTCGGCACCGATCTCGAGACCAAGAATACGGTCGACATCGTTGTCACGGCCGGTTAAGAAAATTAGACCGATGTTTTTCTTCTGGCGTAACTCACGGGCCAGGATAAGGCCATTTTTGCCTGGCAGGTTAATATCCATGATCACACAGTTGACATCATCGTTAGATGTCAATTTTTCATGCATATCATCGCCATCAATGGCTTCAATTACCTTATAACCTTCGGCTTCAAATAAACTAACGAGGTTCAGTCGAGTTACGTCTTCATCCTCAACAATTAGAATGACTGGCGTTTGCATTATTAATTAACCTTTTCGGAATATTGTATTTACAAAATCTTCGGCGTTATATAATAAAACCGAATGTTAACGATTATAGGAGTATATTCAATTGTTAACAAGTAAAATCAGTTAGGATAAAACTTGGAGACGGCAAGCAACCGAGAAAGCACTTTAAAGTTGTGCTGAGTGACTTCTTGCTTGTTTATATACAGCCTTATCTTACTCCCTTCCTGGACCAAGGACGCAATCCCACCCCCTTCCAAAAATTCGATACTTTCGCCCACAGTTACCATACTTAGGGCCATTGTATCGGTCCAAGCGGAGAGTATATCATCTTCCATTGTTTCATCAATGTATGTGATATCACATTGCTGGGAAAGTTCCCGCAACGAGTCAGACTTTTTCACTTCGATTATTTCGATCGGCTTTGAACGTATTTTTAAGGTACGATTACTATATAAAACAGCGCCTGGACCTTTTTTGATATCATAAAAACAAAAACGAGTCGTTTTCTTATTTTTTTGCTCTGGAAAATCAATGAACTTTGCCATTTGATATAAAAAAGCTGAACGGATTTCCTCGGGTGATTTCGCGTAACTAAATGTAGAAAAAAACGTAAGTAGGCACAAAATAAACAGGTACATTAATCTCACTGTGTACCTCCTTTCAGAGGCAGGCTAATCACAAATTGAGTACCTGATTTATAATCTTCTTGTAATGTTATGCTTCCCCCCAGTGCCTGAGTAACCAGGTTATACACCAGATGCATACCCAGACCACTACCACCTTCTCCTCGTCGTGTTGTAACAAATGGATCAAAAATACGCTTCTTAATCGCATTAGGCACACCCACTCCATTATCGCTGTATACAATCGTTAATTGCGGGTCTTCACGGTTCACTTTTATAGCAATTTCGTTATTTTCGTTACTCTCAAAACCGTGCACCAGAGAATTTGAAAACAATTGTTCAAACACCTGTTGTAGTAAGCCAGATTTACTTCTGATTGTGAGATCGGCAGGACAGTCAATATGTATCTGTGGTGCCTTAAGATCCAGCTCAGTGCGCATCGCCCCCATTACTGCATTGAGAAGCTTAGTGATGTTAACGTCTGAATTGATCTCAATATCCTGGCTAACAGCCACTTTCTTAAAGCTGGAAATAAGATCGGCCGCTCTGTTGAGGTTACGATAGATGAGATCTAAATTCTCAATCCCTTCTTTAATGAAGCGTTCCAGCTGCTTAGAGGTCAATGTTTTTTGTTGAAAGGCGATTTCTATATCACTGAGCTTATCGCGTAGCAATGTCGAGCCTGTTACACCCAGACCAATAGGAGTGTTAACTTCATGCGCAACGCCTGCAACCATTTGCCCAAGGGACGCCATTTTTTCATTTTCAACAATTTGATTCTGATACTGGTGCATACGCTCCAGGGTGTTGAGCAGTTCCTGGTTTGCTTCTCTCAGTGCTATCGTTCGCTGGTTTACTTTTTCTTCCAGACTTTGGTTAAGCTGCTTTATTTCCTGCTTGTCAGCTTGGTGGCGTTCAAGCTGGTTTTGCGTCCTGGTAAGCATGATATTGAGGTTGTTCGCCAGAATATTAATTTCTTCTATATCGCTTTTTTCGGCCCGAGTAGCATAGTTATGATTCTTTGAAACGTCCTGTAACAAGAGTGAGAGAGATTCGATAGGTGTGGCGATCCGTTTTTGGATCCCTCGTGCAACAAACATCACCAGCACAAGTACAAACAGGGTCAATGCGATGTCGACCAGAATTTTTCTGTTAATGTATTCGGCCAGGTGCTCAAGGCCGCCACGCAGATAAACATACCCTTCAATATTACCTTCGTACTCGACGGGCAGAATAAGCTCTATGTAGTCTTCAGATATTTTTGGTGTTCTGAGTTCCTCTATCTGATTGACTTTGAGCGGCACGGGAGGTGTTTTACTGGCGTTATAGCTGGTGAAAAAAACGGGCCTGTTCGTTACATCATCGATCGCATAGATGTGAATGTTCTTGACTAAATCTACTTTATCAAACGATTTCAGGCGCTTTTCTTCGGTCTTTCTGTCATCAAATATGAGTGTTACCTGGGCGTTAAACGCAATGATCTCGGCGATCATTTCCAATTTGTTGATGATCAGCTGCTTTTGTTTTTTAACGTCGAGATAAGTCGAAATTGAGATAGACAGGGACAAAGACAGCGCCGTAACTAGCATGACGGCACTGATCAGCACTTTTCTTATACTTGTTTTTGTTGCGTATTTACCCATTGGGAGACCACAAATCCCGCTTGCCTGCTATTCACTCACCTTAGTTTAGCAGTATAGAACACAAAAAAGCTCACATTTTACGAAACGATTCAGCACTTTGCTCTTTTACAGAGATATAAATGAGGTTGGGATGGCGATGAGGTGGGGCGGAAGCCAGTTCAGCATAACTCTGAACTGGCGTTACATCAGCTCAGGGTAGCGCGATAGACAGCAAATTTGGTGTTCTTTATTTGTGTGTCACAATACCCAAAACGTGCTTCTATAAGTGGAGGGTACTTTAAGAAGCTATTAGCAACAATATGTAGCTGAGCGCCTTTTTTCATATGCGAGGTAGCGCCGTTGATAAACCCTTCTGCTATATCATAATCGGTTTTAATACCGGTATGAAAAGGCGGATTACTGATAATGGCATCAAAGCGACCTGTTAATTGTTTAAGGCCATCGCTGAGCACCAGTTCAGCCTCATGACCATTCAAGCGCAAAGTTTGTTCGCAGGCATATAAGGCTAATGCATTGACATCCAGGCAGCTGAAGCGAATTTTTGGAGACTGATTGAGTACAAAGGTGGCAATGATCCCTGCACCACAGCCAAAGTCGAGCATGTTACCGCGGGCGGGCAACTCAAGGTTTTCCAGCAGTAATTTAGTCCCGATATCCAGCTTGCCATGATTAAACACGCCGGGGACACTGACAGCTTCAAACTGTTGCCCAGCAACCGTAACGGTAAAGGTTTGTTGGTAGCTGGCAATGTCAAAATTTGTCGCAGGTTGCAGCTGGGCGAACTCGTACAAAATACAATGCTTGGCACTATCGAGCTTGTAATGTGCTTCGCATTTATCTTGCAGCTGCTTTTCTGCCGACTTAACACCGCCTTTATTTTCTCCAACCACCAGTAAACGGGTCTTTTCAGAGCACAGTGCGCGAATATTGTCGAACATCATTTGTGCTTCTGGCTTAGACTTTGGATAGTAATAAATGATTAGGTCTAAATCATCGAGCGCTGGCAAGGTGTGTGACACATGGCTGTCAATATCTGCGAGCGAATCAGAAGCCAGGTGATTGGCAAAGTCATAACTAAATGCATTGATGTTTGCCTGTGGATTTAATTGCTTCAGCTCAGATAGAAAGCTATCACGCTGATGGTTGATCACCAAAATATGCTGGCCTGTCAGCTCTTCTTCGTTGCGCAGCAGCAATAAGCTGGGGTTGGTTAATTTTTGCATCTAAGATCCAGATTAGACGGGCAGGGCGCCCCGGTAGCAATGACAGGTTAGGCTGTGCGTTCAAACATCAGATCCCATACACCATGACCCAGGCGGTGACCGCGCTGCTCAAATTTAGTCAGGGGGCGGAAATCCGGGCGAGGTACATAGTCGTTGCTGTCTGATTGGTTGGCAAAACCAGGCGCTGACTGCATTACTTCCAGCATATGCTCTGCGTAGTTTTCCCAGTCTGTTGCCATATGGAAAACACCCCCGATACGTAACTTAGTGCGGAGCTTCTCGACAAATTCGGCCTGAACGATACGGCGTTTATGATGGCGTTTTTTGTGCCATGGATCTGGGAAAAACAGCTGAAGTTTTGCCAGGCTAGCGTCTGGAATACAATCTGCCAGTACTTCAACTGCATCATGCTCGAATACACGCAGGTTGGTGACACCTTGCTCATCGGCTTCCATCAGGCAAGCACCGACACCTGGGCGGTGTACCTCAATGCCAATAAAGTTCTGGTCCGGTGCATTTTTCGCCATTTCTACCAGCGATTTGCCCATACCAAAACCAATCTCAACCACAACATCATTGTCGTTGCCAAACACCTCTGCAAAGTCCAGGCGACCCTGAGCATGCTCCAGGCCCATCGTTGCCCAGCATTTTTCAATAGCTGCAGCTTGCCCTTTGGTCAGGCGGCCTTCACGTTTTACAAAGCTACGCACTTTGCGAATGTATTTGCCTTCCTGCTCAGCTTGTTCCAGAGCGGTTTTACTCGATTCGTTCATGGTCTTCATCTTCGGTGTAAAAAATGGGCGCACATTATCGCTATTCACAGCGCCAAGTACAAGAGCTTGACCTTTGAAAAAAGCTTCATACACTGGCGCGTGTATTAGCAAGCAAAAAGCAGAGTCTCGTAATGACAGTAAATAATGAGCAAGCCCAGTGGTTTGCCAAGCAAGTTGTCGACTGGTACCAGTTACACGGGCGTAAAACGCTGCCCTGGCAACTTGAGAAGACCCCATATAAAGTTTGGGTGTCAGAAGTAATGTTACAACAAACTCAGGTTGTGACTGTGATCCCGTATTTTGAACGCTTTATGGCGCGCTTTCCAACCATCATTGATTTAGCAAATGCACCAGAAGATGAGGTGTTACACCACTGGACTGGGCTTGGCTATTACGCCCGTGCAAGAAATCTGCACAAGACCGCAAAAATTGTCCGTGATGAGTATCAGGGGAAGTTTCCTGAAACGCTGGAACAGGTGATGGCGCTACCAGGTATTGGTCGCTCCACGGCGGGGGCTGTGCTCTCTCTATCGTTGGGGCAGCCGCACCCGATTCTGGATGGCAATGTAAAACGTGTACTGGCCCGTTTCTTTATGGTTGAAGGTTGGTATGGCGTTAAGAAGGTTGAAAACCACCTGTGGGCATTGACCGATGCGCTGACACCCAAAGACAGGGTGACAGAATACAATCAGGCAATGATGGATCTGGGGGCCAGTTTATGTAGTCGCAGCAATTTTGATTGTGAGGCTTGCCCTTTGGTCAGTCGTTGTCAGGCGTATCAGCTGGGCAGGGTGAAGGAATTTCCTAACTCTAAGCCAAAAAAAGTGAAGCCCAAGAAAGCTGCATATCATCTGATAATGCGTGCAGAGGATAAAGTATTAATGGAAAAACGGCCAAGCAGTGGCATCTGGGGAGGACTGTTTGGTTTCTTTGAGTTCACAGAGCTTGCAGAACTTGAAGCATTTTTGGCA
The DNA here is from genome assembly GCF_004014715.1 of Pseudoalteromonas sp. R3. Taxonomy (NCBI): domain Bacteria; kingdom Pseudomonadati; phylum Pseudomonadota; class Gammaproteobacteria; order Alteromonadales; family Pseudoalteromonadaceae; genus Pseudoalteromonas; species Pseudoalteromonas sp. R3. The sequence goes on along the minus strand of NZ_CP034835.1, from coordinate 3,890,943 downwards.
CAACAGGGGATAGTGGGTAATCGTCAAACACTGGCGTCTTTTGTTCATATATTCACGCACTTTGAGTTGACCATTACCCCTGTGGTTATCGACTTAAATCAAATCCCAGATTGTGTGCACGATAACCCATTATTGTGGTACGAGTTAGCACAACCTGCCGAAGTGGGCCTGGCAGCACCGACTAAAAAGTTGGTTAAAGTATTAAAGGCAATGGGGTAAACTTAACCTAAACGAATGCATAAAGGGTAAAGAGATGGCACGTACCGTATTTTGTCAAAAGTTACAAAAAGAAGCTCCTGGACTGGATTTTCAACTGTATCCGGGTGAAGTTGGCGAACGTATCTTCAACAACATCAGTAAAGAAGCGTGGCAGCAATGGCAGCATAAACAAACTATGCTGATCAATGAGAAACATCTAAACATGATGGATCCTGAACACCGCCAGCAACTCGAAGATCAGATGGTGGGCTTTTTGTTTGAAGGTAAAGACGTTGAGATTGAAGGTTATCGCCCAAAAGAAGGGTAATCACCTCAACTAAAAAAGGCTGCCTGAGCAGCCTTTTTTAATGTCTTTTATCAGCTTAATAGCTGCGCTCTACCGCTAGTTTTGCCAATGAAACCAAAGCTGTTTTGTGCTCTGACTCCTCGAGTACACTAAGTTGCTCTATGGCTTTTTGCGACTCAGTCCGGGCGCGCTCCATAGTGTGTTCAAGCGCGCTGGTCTGCTCAAGCGTAGTCAGGATTTCGTTCAGGTTATCGAGGCCATTACCGTTTGCTATGGCATCACGGATCTGTGCAACCTGTTGATCAGTGCCGTGGCGCATCGCATAAATTAACGGCAGGGTTGGTTTGCCTTCGGCTAAGTCATCACCAATGTTTTTTCCAAGTTGCTCAGCATTGGCGCTGTAGTCGAGCACATCATCCACTAACTGAAAAGCTGTGCCCAGATGCATGCCATAAAGTTTCAGGGCGTCTTTGGTGGCCTCTGATTTGTCCAGAATAACTGCGGGTAACATAGTTGCGGCTTCGAACAGTTTAGCCGTTTTACTATAGATTACCTGCATATAGCTTTGCTCTGTCGTGTCCGGATCGTTACAGTTCATCAGCTGTAAAACCTCGCCCTCAGCGATGACATTGGTTGCATCTGCCAGAATTTGCATGACTTCCATATTCTCAAGCCCAACCATCAGCTGAAAAGAACGGGTGTATATAAAGTCACCAACTAGCACGCTTGCCGCATTACCAAATTCGGCATTAGCAGTGGGTTCACCTCGACGCAGAGCTGATTCATCAACGACGTCGTCATGCAGTAAAGTGGCTGTGTGGATAAACTCGATAATGGTCGCCAGTGTAACGTGCTTATCGCCCTGATACCCCAGCGCTTTAGCAACCAAAAGTGCCAGCATAGGGCGGATACGTTTCCCACCACTATTGACTATATATAAGCCAAGTTGATTAACCAGTGCGACGTCAGATTGCATTTGGTCGCCTATAAGTTGATTAACGGCAAGCATGTCTTGCTCAATCAATCTCTGGATCGCTTTGATATCCATAACGCTCCGAGCTAAAGCCTCATTCAGGGATGTTCGAGTCGCAAGTGTACATTAAAAATGCCTGTGACTCGATAACTTGCCTTGATAGAGGTTAAAAAATCGATGCTTTTGTTTGTTTTTTGTTCTTTGTGGTCATTTCCTATCAAAATTCGTGAGTAAGAAAGCAAAAAAGAGCTTGGCTTATCACACCTTTTCGTTAGAATAAATGAAAATATTATTACGCCCTCAAGTTAGCTATTTTTTATTCATTTATTTGCGATCTAGGGCTTGCGCGAAGTAGCGCATTAGCGTAAACTTCGCGCCCTATTGAAGAATATTAAGTTGCGTCGATTTGAGGGCGCACAGACGGAGTTAATTATGTACGCGGTTTTCCAAAGTGGTGGTAAACAGCACCGTGTGACTGAAGGTCAAACAATTCGTCTAGAGAAACTAGACGTTGAGACTGGTGCATCAATTGAATTTGATTCAGTACTTCTTGTAGCTGATGGTGAAAAAATCGAGATCGGTGCGCCGTTCGTAAACGGTGGTAAGATTACAGCTGAAGTTGTATCTCACGGTCGTGGCGAGAAAATTAAGATCGTTAAATTTAGACGTCGTAAGCATTCTCGTAAGCAGATGGGCCACCGTCAGTGGTTCACTGAAGTTAAAATCACTGGCATTAGCGCTTAATTTAGAGGTACAGAAAGATGGCACATAAGAAGGCAGCTGGTAGTACTCGTAACGGTCGCGATTCAGAAAGTAAACGCTTAGGTGTTAAGCGTTTCGGTGGCGAATCAGTACTTGCGGGTAACATCATTGTTCGTCAACGTGGTACTAAGTTCCACGCTGGTACTAACGCAGGTATCGGTAAAGACCACACAATCTTCGCAAAAGCAGACGGTAAAGTTGTTTTTGAGCAGAAAGGTCCTTTAAACCGTAAATACGTTAGCATCATTGCTGAGTAATCGGTAAAAAGAATACTGAAAAACCCCGCTTAGGCGGGGTTTTTTGTTTTTATAGAGCAGAGTCTGAATTTTGCTCTAACCTTATTCCTGTCAAATACGCGCCACAGACCGGTAGTTAGGCATTTGCCCATGCTGATCAAGCCGCTATGAACTTGCTATAATAGCAGGTGCTGAACAACCAGTAAGAGAGTAACCATGAAGTTTGTCGATGAAGTAGAGATCCGCGCGGAAGCCGGAGACGGTGGAAGCGGTGTCGTTTCATTTCGCCGCGAAAAATTTGTACCCGACGGTGGCCCAGATGGCGGCGACGGCGGAGACGGAGGTAGCGTTTACCTTGAGGCAGACGAAAACCTCAATACCCTGATTGATTACCAGTTTGAACGGTTCCACCGTGCTGAGCGGGGACTAATGGTCATGGTCGTAACATGACAGGTAAAAAAGGTGCCGACTTAATCCTGAAAGTACCTGAAGGGACACGAGTGACGGATGTGGATACTCAGGAGTGTCTGGGCGATCTGACAAAACATGGACAAAAGCTACTGGTGGCCAAAGGTGGCTATCACGGGTTAGGTAATACTCGCTTCAAATCGAGCACTAACCGTGCGCCAAGACAAAAAACACTGGGTACACCTGGTGAGGTACGCAATTTAAAGCTTGAGCTTATGCTGCTGGCTGACGTTGGTTTACTGGGCTTGCCAAATGCGGGTAAATCTACCTTTATTCGTAGCGTATCTGCGGCAAAACCTAAAGTAGCAGATTATCCGTTTACTACCCTAGTGCCGAACCTTGGTGTGGTGCGTGCAGAAGCAAATAAATCGTTTGTTATCGCCGATATTCCCGGGTTAATCGAAGGTGCGTCGGATGGTGCCGGCCTGGGTATTCGGTTCCTTAAACACCTTGAGCGTTGTCGCGTGTTATTACACGTTGTGGATGTCATGCCAATTGATGGTACAGATCCGGTAGATAACGCATTTGCAATCATCAATGAGTTGCATCAGTACAGCCCTAAACTTGCCAACAAACCACGTTGGTTGGTGCTGAACAAAATTGACTTGCTTGCAGAAGATGAGCTGGAAGAGGTATGCCAGCGCATTGCCGAAGAGCTGGATGCTGAGCATGTATATCGTATTTCTGCTGCAAACAAGTTCAATACTCAGCAGTTGTGTTACGACATTCAGGGGCTGCTGGATAGCATGCCGCGTGATAAGTTCGAAGAACAAGAGCAAGAAGAAGTCGAATTCAAGTGGGATACCTACCACCGTCAGGCAACTCAGGACAACGATGATGACTGGGATGACTGGGACGAAGACGACTACGATGTGGAAGTCGTCTACGAAAGATAAGTGCAATTCGTATTGGAGTCTAACTAATCGAATTGGTACAAAAAGGGCCTCTGGCCCTTTTTTAGTATAAAAGTATGAGTGGAGTGTATTGTGATAATATCAATGATTGCAGCGATGGCAAACGGACGTATCATTGGCGATGATAACGCTATGCCCTGGCATTTACCGGCTGACTTGAAACATTTTAAAGCCGTCACCTTGAATAAACCTGTGGTGATGGGGCGCAAAACATTCGAATCAATCGGCCGCCCTCTGCCTGGCAGACGAAATATAGTGATCAGCCGCAACCCAAATTATAGCGCTGAAGGCATTGAGGTGGTTTCATCACCACAAGATGCTTTAGCTTTAGTGGACGGAAGTGAAGAAGTAATGATCATTGGAGGTGGAAATATTTATGAACAGTTTCTACCCTTAAGTAATAGGCTCTATTTAACTTATATAGACTTAGAAGTCTCAGGAGACACGCGCTTTCCTGACCATACTCAGGTAGGTGAATGGCACGAAGTAGCAAGCCAAGCTTTTGAGGCAGATGAGAAAAATTTGTATAGTTATAAGTTCGTAACTCTAAATAAAGGAATATAACTTTGTTGCTAACAATTGTATTGGTTGATACAATATTGAGCGTTTGTTCTTACGAAAAAAGTACTAGGTGATTGGTGATGAAAGTAATTCCTTTAGTTATTGGTGTGAGTCTTGGCGTTTCGGCATTAACAGTAAGTTTTGCGAGCAAAGCAAACGATCAGCTAGCAGTTTCTCTGTGCGAGTATATTGCAGCTGATGATAAAAGACGTATCCGTAGTACGCTAAAGAGCTCACGGGTTAAAATCCGTAACGTATACGATTCAATTCAGTGTAATGGTAACAATATGCTGCGCCACGCCATTGCTAGTAATGCAGTAGATGCAGGTGAATTTATCGTCAAGAGCTTGCCAAAAAGTGCTTTGGAAGATGGTGCTGATATCGCATGGGCTGAAAGCAATGGTCACGGTGGTTCAGCTCTGATTGCAGCTATCAAAAAGCGTGCAGGCCTGTAACACATTACAAGCCCACTAGTTTAATTAGAAATGCCCGTAAATGAATAATTTACGGGCATTTTTTATTGATGAAGATTAGTTTCACCCTTGGTTAAATTGCTGTTTCACTGCTATGCTAGTTGAGTGAAATTACCTAGTTACTTGGGTGTTGAATTCTTACTTAACTCATTAAACTCGAATGGATGAACTATGAAAGCTGTTATCCCGGTAGCCGGTCTGGGCACTCGCATGTTGCCCATGACAAAAGCTATCCCAAAGGAAATGCTACCTATTGTCGACAAACCTCTCATTCAATATATCGTTAAAGAATGCGCAGCAGCGGGTATTTCAGAAATCGTACTGGTAACACATTCTTCAAAAAATGCGATTGAAAACCACTTTGATACCAGCTTTGAATTAGAAGCGACACTTGAAATGCGAGTCAAGCGTACCTTACTCGATGAGGTGCGCTCTATATGTCCTGAAACCGTGACCATCATGAGTGTACGTCAAGGTGAAGCAAAAGGTCTGGGGCATGCTGTATTGTGTGCTAAGCCAATTGTGGGTGATGACGACTTTGTGGTGTTACTGCCTGATGTGATCCTGGATGAGTATACGGCTGATCAGAAGAGTGAGAATCTGGCTGCTATGGTACGCCGATTTAAAGACACTAAATTAAGCCAGATTATGCTTGAACCTGTGCCCCGTGAAGACGTAAACAAATATGGTATCGCAGATATTCAGGGAGTAGAGCTCAAACCGGGCGAGAGTGCACCAATCAATCATATGGTTGAAAAGCCTGCAGTCGATAAAGCGCCTTCTAACCTCGCCGTTGTTGGTCGTTACGTATTGTCGCGCAATATTTGGCCTTTACTGGAGCGCACGCCACTGGGGGCCGGTGGCGAGATCCAGTTAACCGATGCCATCGATATGCTTATGGAGAGCGAAAGTGTAGAGGCCTTTCATATGAGCGGCCGTGCGCATGATTGCGGCGACAAAATGGGTTATTTGAAAGCCATCGTAGAATATGCGATGCGTGATGAAAAATTGGGGAAAGAGTTTAGTCAGTTTGTGAAGTCATTATAAGGCTTTGCGTTTCTGTAAACATGAACCCGGTGTGAAACCGGGTTTTTTGTATCTTAATGATTTATTGTCCATGGCGCTCCGTAAAGCGCTGCCAGTGGATGTTGGGGTTAATCACCCTGACCTGAGTGAGGATTTGCTTGAGCTGGTGTGCCTGGGGCTGAGTGAGAACTTGTCCATCATTCTTGAGTCCCAGCAAATAGAGCATGGCTGCCTTGTTACCCTGTTGGATAGCTGATATGTGTACCTGCTGCTCAAAGTTCAGTCTCAGGCTACTGATGGCAGTTTTCATGCCTTGCTGGTCGACATTGGGCAGACCACACTTTTGCAAGTAACCCAGTCGCTCACCTTCTCCGGAAAACCAAATTCTGACTTTTTCACTGAAACGGCCTGATTTAGCAGGTAGATCAAACATCAGCCGGGTGTGGCCTTGTTGCTCTAAAAAGTGCAGGTAGTCCTGTAATCCGGCATGCCAGAGCGCCGGGTGAATTGGTACAAATCGGGGTTGTAGCTTGCCATGAGTCGTAAAAGTGAAACCGCGGACTTGTTCTTGTTTGGTGATATCTGAGAGGGTTAGATTGCCAATCTCGTCACTATAGGCACCTGTGTAGTAAGCCAGCACCGGCAACCAGAAGTGCCAATGCTTCGGCTGCTCACGCTTTTGTTTTTCATCACCATAAATGTAGCCGTTAAACAGGGTATACAATTCCATGTTTGAAAATGCACGGCGGCCTAAATGAGATTTCATAAGATAGCGCTATACCTTGTGCCTAAATAGTTCACACAATTCAAAGGATTACTAAGACTGAATCAGTCTCAGTGTATCGGCTTTTACTGATAAGCAAAAGCCTAATATTAATGTAGTAGCCAGATACTACCCCTTCAGCTGCGACTACGCGTATGATCGGCCAGGTAGGTTAAGCAGGTGATCCGCAGCAAAGAAGCAAGGTTTTTTACTTCGCCCTGACGTTCAAGTACTTCCTGATACAGGGTTGAGACAAATTCAGCTACGCTGAGCTGCTCTGCAGTTGCTATCTCCTGTAACAGGTCCCAGATCTGGCGCTCCAGTGCCAGACTGGTTACGGCCCCCTGGATACGCATCGAACGGCGTATGACCTCATAACTGGCTGGATTGGCCGAGGCATATAATTCACACATAAGAGGACTCCTTGATGGCAAAACTCATTCACAGCATGGTTAGGGTAATGGACTTGCAAAAATCCTTGGCATTTTACCACGATGTATTAGCACTGGGCGAGCGCAGGCGCATTGAGTTTGATGATTTTAGCCTCGTTTACCTGGGTAACCAAGAGGCCGAGTTTGAATTGGAATTGACCTGGAACCATGGTACTGGGGAGCCCTATGAGTTGGGTAACGGCTATGGTCATATTGCTGTGGTGGTGGATGATTTAGCGCCAGTGCATGCAAAGGCACAGGCACTGGGTTATCAGCCTAAAGAGATGAAGTCGTTTTACAACGGCGATACATTGGTAGCACGCTTTTTCTTTATTGCCGATCCCGACGGCTACCAGATTGAAGTGATCGAACGTTCAGAAACGTTTAAGTAAGCCATGGCTAAGCCATGGCAAATTCGCTGCGGTTGGGCAGCCAGCGCTGGATCAGTGGCTCAACGGCTTGTGGATGCTGTTGCAGCAGGGTGAAGGCCAGGCTGCGCACCTGAGGCAGCAGCACTTTGTCCCGGCTCAGATCGGCAATCTTAAGCTCGGCCAGACCAGTCTGGCGAGTACCCAGTACTTCACCGGGGCCGCGGATCTCCAGATCCCGTTCGGCAATCACAAAGCCATCATTACTGTCGCGCAGCACACCCAGGCGCTTTTGCGCCGTTGCTGATAAAGGCGCATGATAAAGCAGCAGGCAATGCGACGCGATATCACCACGGCCAACCCGGCCACGCAACTGGTGTAGCTGTGCCAGCCCCAGGCGTTCCGGGTTTTCTATGATGATCAGGCTGGCATTGGGCACATCCACACCTACTTCAATGACAGTCGTTGCTACCAGTACATGACTTTGCGCCTGCTTAAAGTCCTGCATGATCTGCTGCTTTTCCTGCGCCTTCATACGGCCATGAACCAGGGCTATATTCAGCTCAGGCAGGGCTTTGGTGAGCTGCTCTGCGGTGTCTTCGGCCGCCTGACATTGCAAGGCTTCGGATTCATCAATCAAAGTACAGACCCAGTACACCTGTCGCTGTTGCTCAATACAGGCGCGTCGCACTCGCTCAATCACTTCTTCGCGACGCGTATCAGGAACGGCAACGGTTGTGATGGGGGTGCGCCCTGGTGGCAGTTCATCGATCACTGAGGTTTCCAGATCGGCATAGGCAGTCATTGCCAGTGTCCGTGGGATTGGCGTGGCCGTCATAACCAGCTGATGCGGATAGCAGTCGTTAAACTTACCCTTTTCACGTAACGAGAGGCGCTGATGAACGCCAAAGCGGTGTTGTTCATCAATGATGATAAGGGCCAGATTGCTAAACTGCACCTGCTCCTGAAACAGCGCATGGGTGCCCACGACCATTTGCGCCTGACCTGAGCTGATGCGCTCAAGCACACGTTCACGCTCTTTCCCTTTGGTTTTACCTGCCAGCCAGACGACTTCAATACCCAGCGTCGCAAACCAGTTTTGGAAATTGATGTTGTGCTGCTCGGATAAAATCTCCGTTGGTGCCATCAACGCCACCTGATAGCCTTTGGCAATGGCCGTGAGTGCACTCAGCGCCGCGACCAGGGTTTTACCTGAGCCAACATCGCCTTGCACCAGGCGCATCATAGGGTAGGGTTGTTGCAAATCGCCTTTGATCTCGGCCACCACCCGGCTCTGTGCCGCTGTGGGTTTAAACGGGAGTTGAGCCAGAAATTCGGTTTCTAACAGGTTGTTGGGCGGCAGAGATACGGCCTTGACGGCCTGACCTTGCTGCCTGAGCTGTAGCAGGCTAAGGTTTTGTGCCAGTAATTCTTCAAAGGCCAGGCGTTGTTGTGCCGGGTGCTGACCCAGTTCCAGCTGGTCCAGAGCGACGTTCTGGGGGGGCTGGTGGAGCGTCAGCAGGGCTTCTTTTAAGCTCAGCTGATTGGGCCGGAACTGCTGTGGCAAATGATCGTCAATATCGTATTTGTGCAGCAAAATAACGGCCTGTTCGGCAATGGCACGAATACTGAGTTGCTTAAGCCCTTCCGTTGTCGGATAAACCGGCGTGAGGGTATCTGCGCCTTGGGGTTTATCACTCAGTTCATCGCGAATACTGTATTCGGGGTGGGCCATTTCAAGGCCGACCCGGCCACGGCGTACTTCACCAAAACAGCGCATGATTTTACCGCTTTGCATGGCATTTTTTTGTGCTGCACTGAAGTTGAAAAAGCGCAAGGTAATACGGCCTGTACCATCGTTTATCTGGCACACCAGCATACGGCGCTTGCCAAAGGTGATATTGGCCTGTTCTATTTCACCCTCCACACTCACATGAGTGTGCGGCATCAGTTCGGCGATGCGGTAAGTTCTGGCTCTGTCTTCATAACGCAATGGCAGGTGAAATAGCATATCCTGAACACTGCGGATCCCCAATTTGGCCAGCCGCTCTGCGGCCTTTGGGCCGACTCCCTTGAGGTCGGTGATGGCGTACTGGGCTAAATTGGGGCGAGACATAATTATCCTTTTTGGCTAAATTTCAGAGTGTTCCAGAAAGCCTCGTCGGCGACGATCTCGCCAAACTCATCCAGAGCCGGGTAAGGCAGGCCTTTCTCTACGCAGCGATTGGCAATGATTGGGTGACAGCCTTCAAACAGTAACTTGTGTTTAATCGTCGGGTCGAGCATATCTTTACGCTGATATAATCCCGCTTCTTCACGCTGGCGCTGTGCTTCATACAAGATCAGTGCTGCGGCTACAGAGACATTTAACGACTGCACCATACCTGCCATTGGGATCACGATATGCTGATCGGCATGCTCCAGCGCTCTGTCTGAGATCCCTAAACGTTCCTGTCCAACAATAACGGCAGTCGGTTTAGTATAATCAATTTCGCGAAAATCTACGGCAGTATCACTGAGATTAGTCGCTAGCAGTTGAATACCCGGGTTTTGTGTACGGATCGCGGCAACGGCCTGATCTATGTCGTCGTGCATATGGGTTTCTACCCAGTTTTTACTGCCACCTGAGGTGTTATTGGTCAGGCGTCTTTGTTCCTGCGGCCATACCGCATGAACATGATGGCAGCCGACCGCATCGGCTGTGCGCACTATAGCCGACAGATTGTGGTGTTTGTGGACTTCGTCCAGGCACACAGTTAAATCAGTCTGGCGTTGATCCAAAATGCGCTTAACGCGCTGAAAACGGTTTTCTTCCATCAATTACAGCTCTTAACTACTAAATTGCCGCTATTATAACAAAAAGCGCCTTTCTAAGGCATTACTTCACGCATTATTGGTGCCTGCAAGGAGATCAGGGTCTCGGTTGACTGGATCGCCTCAATGGTCTGGATCTTGTTGATCAGTACATCCTGAAGATGGTCAATAGAACGTGCCATCACTTTGATAAAAATGCTGTAATTACCCGTGGTGTAATAGGCTTCGACAACCTCTTCAAACCCTTCGAGTTGTTCAATGGTGGCCGGGTAATCTCGCGCATGTTTGAGGTTTACACCAATAAAACAGCAGACATCATAACCCAGCTGTTTGGCATTTATGCTGACCCGGGTGCCTACGATAATACCGGCTTGCTTCATCTTTTCGACCCGTACATGAATGGTCCCTGCACTGACGGCAAAGCGTTTGGCCAGTTCAGCATAGGGTGTTCTGGCATTGTCCATTAATGCATGAAGGATAGAACGGTCTAGATTATCGATTTGATAATTTTCCATGGATATTTTGTACACTAATTATTGATTCGGTAATTATTAAAGCGGATTTTTAACGAAAAAAATAGTGTAAAGGTGTTTTTGTTGTGGAGTATTGAATCTTTGCTCGTTTTTGTTGAGGATAGATTTAACGCAGCAAGCCTGCACCGTTATTCAACACCATTGGGAATGAGGAAACCGATATGTTGCAACAGTATCTGCAAACACAACAGCAAATAGCTCGTGCAAAAGCACTTTTTTCACAACAACTGACTGACAAGTTAGGCCTGATTGAAGTCCAGGCACCTATCCTGGCAAAAGTAGGAGACGGGATTCAGGATAACCTCAGCGGCACTGAAAAAGCCGTTAAGGTTAAGGTGAAAACGCTGAGTGACAGCGACTTTGAGGTCGTGCATTCACTGGCAAAGTGGAAGCGTAAAACACTTGGCGATTATGGCTTTGGCGCAGGGCAGGGACTCTATACGCATATGAAGGCGTTACGTCCGGACGAAGACAAGCTGTCACCCATCCACTCGGTGTACGTTGATCAGTGGGACTGGGAACAGGTGATCTGTGCGCAGTCAGAGCGCTCTTTGGATAAACTCAAAGAAACGGTTCAGACCCTGTACAGCGCAATTCGTGAAACCGAGCAGCAACTGGCGTCTGACTACGGGCTGACCCCATTTTTACCGCAGCACATCACTTTTGTGCATAGTGAAGAGCTGCGCCGTATGTATCCGGATTTTACGCCCAAGCAAAGAGAAAAAGCGATTGCTCAGGAGTATGGTGCGGTGTTCCTGATTGGTATTGGCGGCGAGCTGGGGGATGGCAAAATACATGATGTCAGAGCCCCGGACTATGACGACTGGTCAACACCCACCTGCGAGCAATATCAGGGACTCAACGGCGATATTCTGGTTTGGAACCCGGTACTCGAAGATGCCTTTGAGATTTCGTCCATGGGGATCCGGGTGTGTCCGGATAGCCTGCAACGTCAGCTCAGTCTGACTCAGGATGAACAAAGGCTAGAGCAGGACTGGCATCAGAGCCTGCTGGCCGGCGCACTGCCACAGACGATAGGCGGGGGGATTGGTCAGTCTCGTTTGGTGATGCTGTTACTGCAAAAGCAACATATTGGTCAGGTCCAGGTTGGTGTGTGGCCTGAGCAAATTAAAACTGAAGTTTCTGGGTTACTTTAGACGCGATGGCAACACACGGTAAGGGAGCCCGGTTGGGCTCCCTTACATCTTAAATTCAATTTCGATTTTGCCTTCGAGCAGCCTGGCGCTGCATGGTGGATAGCTGCGGGTGGTTTTATACACTTTATCGAAAATGTGTATTTCGACGCCAGAGTGCAGCGAGGTATTAACGACCAGCTGAGTGTTGTCGAGCAAGTCGTGTAAAGTATGATCTAATTCGGACAGCTGATGCTCAAGAGCTTCGGCCTGTTTGCAGTAATGTTCCTGAGTAGCGCCGATTTTAGCCAGCAAGGTTTTTTTCTTTTCTGCATCTTTTACGTGATCGGCTTTTTCGACCGCCTTTTGCAGGTTATTGATCTGTTCATCGGTCTGGCTAAGTTCCTTAAGGCACAGATCGGTTCGTTCGGTGATCTCCATACCACTACGTGCCAGGTAAAGAGCCATGGTTGCCCCCGAGCTGCTACCAACTTCGCCAGCCACCAGCATTTTTGCATCAAAAATGGTACCGCCGATCAGTTTGCCCTTGGGCGACTCATCCAGGCCAACCTGTAACAGGTTGGCAGCTTTAATATCACAGTGATTGCTTTGTTTTTGGATAAAGACATTGTGGCCTTCCAGGTAGGTGTACTGACCGTGAGTGATCTGGACATCACCTTTGGCTATCAGGCGGCAGGTAAGCCCCTGATCGTCGTTGCTGTGATCCAGGTGGCCTATGACCCCACCTTTGACTTCGATATTGCCATCTGAAATCAATTCGCCCGATTCTACAGTGCCCATAACAGTAATATCGCCATGGGCCTTGATCTTCATCCCCGGCTCCACATTGCGGGTGACCAGCACGCTGCCACTGAACTCAATATGGCCGCTACGTACATTTACATCGGCTATGGTAAAGATGTCGTCTACCCGCATACCATTTGGAATATCAGAGGGGCAACCCGCAATGGTGGCCACCAGTTGCAGCGGATTGGTAGGTGATATCTCTGTGCCCTCACCGGCAACAAGCTGAAAGGTGTCGCCAGGTTTTGGGGTAATGCTTTCGCCAGTGACAGTAAAGCCCTCTTTACCAGGTGTTGCCGGACGCTGGGTAACCAGTAAGGTGCCGGGGGCAACACTGGCCAGGGCACCAAAATCTCGCATATCCACGGTGCCATCTTCACGTAACTTGGGCTGTTTGAGGCGTTCTTTCAATGTTTGAACATGGGGAATTAACTTAGCAGGGATACCATTTTCAGGTGGCCGGCCTTGAGCAACAATACCGGTTACTTCAGTACCAGGCATGGATTCAAGTTGTTGTTTGAGTAAATTCTCGAGATAAACCTGTTTATAGCCACGTGTTACGCCAATTTTGACGATGGCGCGTTTGGCATCTTCGAGGCTGATCATCTTGCCACCCTGAGCTGTAGTCAGTTTAGCGATTGCCTGCATTTTGTCTTCGCTGAGCGCAACTTCTATGTGTGCATCTTTTTGCTGGGCTACAATCAGCTGAGCCGCGGGGGTGTCTTGCTTAAAGAAGGCTTTAATGGACTCGTGATCAATTGCGCAGTCCGCATAAGGTGAGCGTTCGAGTGCTTCAACCACAAACGCTGCACTGGGGGGCGACGCTGCTGCGACGTCCATCAATATATTGCCATTTTTGCGAGTTTAAACACAGGCTTATCCTTATTGCTTATCATTTACTACGATAATGAGTACCTCAAATTGCCTTTGTAGACGGCCATAATATAGTCAGGTATTGCTATGTGCGTATGACCAGATTGCTAAATTAATAGTATGCGGTCAAGTGTTTAAGATCAAAGTTAAGGTAATGAAAAATCATTGGGCAGGTATGAAAAAGCCCGCATTAAGCGGGCTTAGTCGTAATACTGATACGTTGAGATATTAGTTAGTTGAAGGCAGCTCCATGATGCCGTCAATCTCAATTTGTACGCCTTTCGGTAACTCTTTGACACCAATGGCTGCACGCGCCGGATAAGGCGTTTTAAAATGCTGGCTCATGATCTCATTTACAGTGGCAAAGTTGCTCAGGTCGGTCAGGAAGATATTTACCTTAACCATATCCTGTAGCTGGCCGCCTGCTTCTTCACATACGGCCGTCAGGTTTTTAAATACCTGCTGTGTTTGCTCTGCAAAGTCTTCAGAGATGACTTCCATTGTTTCAGGCACCAAAGGGATCTGCCCCGAAAGGTAAACCGCCGTACCGACTTTAACTGCCTGACTGTAGGTGCCGATTGCCGCCGGCGCCTGATCGGTTGAAATAATGGCTTTATTCATTGTCTTTCCTTTATCGCTTCCTGGTTACGCGTTGTACATCTGGCATTACCCGGATCCGGCGCATAATATTTGCAACGTGGATCCTGTCTTTAACGGTAACACCCAGATCAATCACGTACAGGTTGCTCTCTTTTTCTTCGGTTGCAATCTCCACAATATTAGCTTGGGTACTTGCAACCACATTGGTTAATTTGGCCAACGCACCCTGGTGGTTGATGATCTCAACCCGCAGTGCTGCGATGTATTCTTTTTCGGGGTTATCTTCCCACTTTACCACAAAGTACTTGGCACGTTCATTTTGCCAGCCTTTGATGTTTTTACATTCCTGGCGATGGACCATCAGGCCCTTACCCTGGCTGACATACGCGGTAATATCATCACCAGGTACAGGTCGGCAGCACTTGGCATAAGTGACCAGCATGCCTTCTGTGCCGATAATTGGTGCCTTCGCTTGTTGTGCCAGGCTTTCAATAGCATCATCAGCTTGTAACAGGCGTTTTGCAACCAACATACTCATGATGTTGCCATTGCCAATTTCCACCAGTAGCTCCAGTACTGTATTGAGTGAGTGCTCTTCCAGTACTCTGTCTATCTGTTCGGTTGGTATGTCATCCAGCTTGTGCTCGCCCAGCGCGGAGTCAAGTAAGCGTCGGCCCAGCAGGATGGACTCTTCCTGATGCTGACTCTTAAGGTAGTTACGCACGCCCAGACGCGCTTTACCCGTTACGATAAAGTTCAGCCAGGTGGCATTGGGGTGTGCGCCCGAGCTGGTAATGATCTCAACGGTCTGGCCGGTATCCAGTGCTTTACTCAGCGGGTAAGGTTTGCGATTGACGCGTGCGCCCACACAGGTATTACCCACGTCGGTGTGTACCGCATAAGCGAAGTCGACGGCCGTTGCACCCATTGGCAGCTCAATAATACGTCCATCCGGCGTAAAGACATAAATCTCTTCCGGGAACAGTTCTGTCTTTACGTTTTCAACAAATTCAAACGACGAGCCGGCACTTTGCTGCAGCTCTAGCAGGCTTTGCATCCACTGTCTGGCACGCTGCTGTGCGGTGTGCCCGGAGCTGTCACCGGCTTTTTTATACATCCAGTGCGCCGCAACCCCTTTGTCGGCCATATGATCCATATCATGGGTACGAATTTGGATCTCCACCGGAATACCATGGGGCCCAACCAAAGAGGTATGCAAAGACTGATAGCCATTGGTTTTGGGTACAGCAATATAGTCTTTAAAACGGGTTTCTATGGGCTTGTACAGGTTGTGTGCCACACCTAACACCCGATAACAGGTATCTATGCTGTTGACGTTGATGCGAAAAGCATAAATATCCATCACCTCGTTGAACAGCAGCTCTTTGTTAAGCATTTTTTTGTAGATACTGTACAGGTGCTTCTCGCGGCCACTGACCGAGGCGTCAATACCAGCTTCTTCCAGGCGCGATTCAATCTCAGACTGGATATTGCTGATCACTTCCTTACGGTTACCGCGTGCTTTCGCAACTTCTGATTTTAGCGCTCTGTGACGCATTGGATATAACGCCGCAAAGCCCAAATCTTCAAGTTCATTCTTGATGTCATGGATACCCAGACGATTCGCAATCGGCGCAAAGATCTCCAGGGTCTCGCGGGCTATCCTGCGGCGTTTTTCCGGGCGCAGGAAGCCAAGCGTACGCATGTTATGGGTACGGTCAGCCAGTTTGATCAAGATAACCCGGATGTCCTGAGTCATGGCCATGATCATCTTGCGGTAGTTTTCGGCCTGAAACTCTTTTTTATCTTTAAAGTCGAGTTTGTCCAGTTTACTGACGCCGGCAACCAGCTCGGCCACCGTATCGCCGAAGATCTCGGCCAGGTCTTTTTGGCTGAAATCGGTGTCTTCGATGACATCATGCATCAATGCCGCCATCAGGGTTTCATGGTCCAGCTTCATACTGGCCAGGATCTGCGTGACTTCAACCGGGTGGGTAATATAAGGCTCGCCGCTGGAGCGGGTCTGCCCTTCATGCGCTTCGCGGGCAACCACGTAGGCTTTTTGCACCAGTTCCACGTCTTCGGGTGGCAGATACTCTGATATTTTTTTCTTTAAGCCTTCAAACAGATACATTCACACTCCAATGTTCCAGCGAAGTTATACCAATTACGCAATAGCATATCCTGAAGAAAGGCTATGACGTTTGATTGGTATTAATAATAAGTTAAGTACTGAATATACGATGAATTGACTTCGAAGCCAATCGACTAACAAATTTATTAGTCTAATAAAGAGGTGGCGACACACAAGCTGTTGGCCCGGGGCGCAGAAACAATAACGCCAGCTAAAAAGCTGGCGTTATCTTATAACAGGTCGCAGTGGATTAGCGATTGCCACCCACAATTGCAGCAACAGCAGCAAGCTCAGCAGCTTCCTGAGTTTGTTGCTCTTCGCGATCGATCATGTCCAGTGAGTCGCTGGTGACCATGCCTTTTTCGATCTCGCGCAATGCGATTACGGTTGGCTTGTCATTTTCAGCATCAACCATAGGGTCTTTACCACCGACTGCAATCTGACGAGCGCGACGCGCTGCAACAAGAATTAGGTCGAAACGGTTACCAATTTTATCTACTGCGTCTTCTACTGTTACGCGAGCCATCGAAGCACTCCAAAAAAATTCAATACATTTAGCAAAGGGCTAGTCTACTAAAAAGCACCGGATTCGCCAAGTATATGGTTAAAAAATATCGGGTCGTTACGGCTTTAAGGTTGTATTGGTCGGTCGCAGACCTAAACTCGATACAGCCAGCCACAGGGATCGCTTATTTTAGCAGCTCAGCGATCAGTGCCTGTTGGTTCTGTTGCTGTTTTTTCAGCTCCAGGCGTGCAGCCACCACAATATGCTCCAATTCGTTCAAAGCGGTATCAAAGTCATCATTGACCAGCAGGTAGTCAAACTCATTATAGTGAGAGCACTCAGATTTGGCCTGCTCCATCCGCGAGGCAATGACTTCCTGAGAATCTTGTCCGCGATTATTCAGACGCTCTTCCAGTGCCTGCTTTGAAGGTGGCAGAATAAAGATGGTTTTTACTTCAGGCATCAGCTCACGCACCTGACGCGCACCTTGCCAGTCAATGTCAAGGAATACATCGATACCCGCAGCCAGCTGTGCTTCGATTGCCTGCTTAGAGGTACCATAGTAGTTGTCGAATACCTGCGCCCACTCAAAAAAATCATTCTGATTGATTAAGGTTTTAAACTCATCGACAGACACAAAATGATAGTGCTCGCCATTATTCTCTCCCGGACGAGGTGCACGGGTTGTATGAGACACCGATACCCGGACCTTATCTTGTCTTTCCAGCAGGGCTTTAATCAAACTTGACTTTCCGGCACCGGAAGGCGCCGAAAGAATAAACAAATTACCGCGATTTTGATGTGGCATACGTCAGACCTATAGGGTTGCAATACAGCGATGTGGGCGTGCGCGCATCGCTGGTTGTCCAAAAGCGTTATTTTAAAGCCATATCGTTTAACTTACCAGCACCGAGGTGCTTAATCCGTGCGTTGCAGCACAAACATCTGATAGCCAAACTCGCCAAGATACTGCTCATAGATGGCAATTTCGCGGGCCATATCCAGCAGTGCTGCTGACTCAGGCTGGTGGCTGAGCTGCTTTTTGACTTCGGTTTTGAGCGGTTCATAATAGTCTGCCCAGGCTTGATGACTCAGTGTAAAGTGCGCTAACACCCGAAAGCCTGCCTGCTCAATTTGCACCAGACGCGCTGCAACGGCCTGCATATCCGGATATTCCTGTTGCCAGAAGGCACTTGCTTGTTCTGAGGGCGTATCCTGTAACCACACCAGATCACTGACCATCAGGCAACCGGCCGGGATCAGAAGCGGGCGCCAGGCATTCAGTGCCGCTTCAAAGCCCATGATATAAGCCGAGCTTTCGGCCCACAGCAGATCAAAACTGCCGGGCGCAAAGGGCAGTGCGGTCATACTGGCGCACAGGGGCGTGACGCGCTTATCGAGTCCCTGTTGTTTTAGTCGCTGCGCCAGACTATCGATTGCCTGCGTCTCATTATCTACCGCCGTGATTTGTGCCTGAGTTTGTGCTGCCAGCAACTCAGTCGCAAAGCCTTTACCACAGCCGATGTCCAGCACGGTTTGAGGAGCAAAGGGAACATAGGTCAACGCTTTATGCGTATCGGTATTGCTGCCCGGTCCCCAGCGTTCTAACTGATGAAAGACCGCCATAAAGTCGGCCATATAAGAATCGTGTTCGTTCATGTCTTTTGATAACCATTTTAAGTACAGGGCCTGCTGTTCATCAAACCCTTGTTGTTCAAGCCAGTGTCGGTGTGCATCGGGTGCCAGCTTATCGGCCTGTGCATGCCAGTCGCGTAGCGATCCACGCCCAAGCAGCGCTGACAACAAGGCATGCGCCTGTTGCTTGTGTGCTATCTCGGCTTCCAGCTCGGCGAGCCTGCGGCTCAGTACCGTACGGTCTAGTTTGGCCTCCAGCGCCTGTTTACATTCACTCAGCGTTAGCCCGCCAGCCTGTAACTGTTGCAGCAGCCGCACCTTTTGCAGATCCTGTTCGCCATATAGCCGATAGCCATTACTGGCGCGACGGCCACAGAGCAGTCCGCGCGTTTCGTAATACAACAAAGTCGAGCGCGACAATCCAAGCTGCGCAGCCAATTCAGAAATCCGATACACCACGTTGGCTCCCTATGTATGCCTGAACGGCACGAAATAAACGCCGTCAGGCTGTAACAAATGAAAACGATAAACTATGAAGTTATAGACAGGTCAACGATTGAGAGCAAAAAAATTGGGAGGTTTAAAGTACCTATTTAAGCGTGTCTGTCTTCGCTTAAATGCAAGAAAATTACCTTGCTGTACATTCGTTGAATGAGCTGATTAAGATCATAAAAGTATTCATAAAGAGCAGGTTGGGTGTTAATTGTGTTTCCAAAATGTTGCGTTTTGTAATTTTGCTTGCTAGTTTAGCGACAATAATAAATAGGGAGATGCATGCGCGTGAAGAACAGTCCTGACAAGCGCAATTACAAAGTGGAGAATTTCAGGCGCTATGTACAGCGCTCAATCCGCCAGTTAAGACATCACAGAGGCTGGTCTCAGCAAGAGCTGGCCAGGCGGCTTGGTGTCGATCAGGCCACCATAAGCAACTACGAATCCGGCAAAACAGATATGAGTTATGCCCAGATGTTCGAGCTATTTCTGGTTTTTGGTAAAGACCTGACTGGTGTACTGAACTTAACCGACCTTGAAGAACAAAGTCCTTCACCCGACGAAAAACCAGAAAAGGAGTAGGTTATGAAAGAAGTATACGCCATCATGGAATATGCCCCACTTGTAGCTATTTTGCTTGGGTTAGTCGTGAGTTGGAAAGTCGCCACAGCCCGTTGGTTTTTATTAGCTTACGGTTTCTTTGAAGTGCTTGATGTCGCCACTTTGCCAATCACTATGCAATGGAATACACACTATTACATTGCTGATGTAATGATCAATGCTATGTTCCTTCTGCCGATCATATTCAGACGTAGCCTTGCTTTGAGGTTATATGCTCTGTCTGGTAGTCGTTATTTCAAGCGAGTTTACAAACTGCAGACGTTATCAGCACAGGAATGTGGGATTATATTGCTTCTCGGCTTAACTTGTGTGGTAAATGTTATAACGTGGTTTGAGGTTTTAGCTTACAAATACTACATACTCGATTCAGCGCCGTTCAAGCTTTATGTGCGAGATAATCTGATGTTGCTGTTTCATTTAATGATTAGTTTTGCTTTGTTTGCGTACTCAATGACGGCAAATTCCAGAGAGGAATTTGTAGAGCGTGAAAAGGCTTATTAGTTAGCTAGTTACTAAAAAGTTAGGCGATATCTTTGGAGCATAACATTTATGATTGTAATCGATGTCATTATGCAGAGGGTAAGCAATCCATCTAAATAACGACAAATGGAGGATGTCAGAAAGTATGAAGCAATTACAAATCGAAAGCCTGAAAAAAGTGTATGGCTCAGGAGTTGGTAGTCCTGATTTGCCAGACAGAGTCCAGGTAGCTCAGCCAGCTCCGAAAAAGAGCTGTGGCGGCTAAAGCCAGCTTAATTGCTAAAACAAAAAGCGCGTTCAGCGCTTTTTTTATGAAGATATACATAATCTTGCTTTAGCCCGTGAATAGCGCTGGACAATCAGCTAATATCCTGTTTTATCAGTTTTTATGCTTTACACTGGGAATTATTACAGCGAGTTATCAAGACTGGTTAGGCTGGTTTCGAAGTCATCCGCTGGGACGCATCAAGTATGCTAACTATCACCAACTTATCTAAACATTTCGACAGTCATTGCGCGCTTAAGCAGGTTTCTTTTTCCGTAGAGCCGGGCACGGTATTAACCATTTTAGGCCCCAATGGCGCTGGCAAAACCACGTTGTTTAAAATACTAGCCGGCTTATCTCACGACTATCATGGCAGCATCTGTTTTGGCCCGGACAAAAAGTTGCAGGCGCATGATATCGGGTTTGTATTTGACTCCTCCAGGGCGTTTTACCCCAAATTGACGGCATTTGAAAACCTTCGCTACTTTGGCGTTTTAAAAGGGTTATCACGGCGGGTTGCAAAAGACACAGCGCAGCAACTTCTTTTGAAGTTTAACTTATCAGACAAAGCCCGGCAGCAGGTGCAACTGCTATCCAGAGGTATGCAACAGCGCCTCGCATTGTGCCTTTCCCTGATCTCCAGCCCTAAAGTTTTGTTGCTTGATGAGCCCACGTTAGGGCTGGATATTGAGAGTCAGAAAGAGTTTGAAGCATGTATTGAACAAGTCAAAGAGACAGGCACTATTGTCCTGATAGCGACACACCAGATGGATACGGCGCAGCGACTCGGTAATTATTCATTGCTGCTTAATAAAGGGGAAGTGGTACGCTTTGGCAAAACACAAACCTTACTGGCTAGCACTAGCGGTGAGCAGTACACCATTACAACGCAGCATACGCTTCCTGAGGTGCTCCCTATGCAGTGTGAGCGATTGTCTGAGCAGTCACTCAGGTTTGACACCGCTGTGAGCAGTCTTAATGATATGCTGACATTGCTCACGCGATTTAACATTGTCACCGTTGAAAGACATCAGGCCAGTCTGGAAGGGTTGATCCGCAGGGAGTTAAACTTATTATGAATTTTATGACTTTACTCGGGCTGGAGCTCCATCGAAAGTGGGTGACTTCAAAGCGATACCCGCTGAACTTTTATGCCAGTATTGTCTTTGCTGCTGTCATTCTCATCCTGGTTATTTCGGGCGCCTCTTATCTGTCTGGCGGGGCATTATCATTGCAGCGGATGGAATCTTTGGTATTGGGGTATTACCTGTGGACACTGACGGTTGGTATTTCATCTACCGCCGCTGAAGAGATTGTTGAGGACGCCAAGCTAGGCACGCTGCCACATATTTTAACGTCAGCGACAACCTTATTTGGTGTATTGCTGGCACGCAAAGTGGTGCTGGTGCTGTATCAGTTGCTGGTTGTGGGTGTTGGGTTTGTATTTATCAATTGGTATTTTGACCTGCCAGTGCGCTTTCATCCGTTGATGCTGCTGGTCTTTTTGCAGGTAGTCGTTGCTGGGTTTGCGGTGTCTTACCTGTTAGGCGCCATCGCCCTGGTAAATAAGCAGATGAGTACCTTTGTAGCTTTTGTTCAGTTGCTCCTGCTCATGGTGTTTTTGGTGCCAATAGAAAGTGAGCTAAGCCTTTATATCCCTGTCAGTGGATCTATGTATTTACTCAGACCTTTGGCCAGTGGCATGCCTGTCGAAGCAAGCCAGATAGTGCTCGCAAGCCTGCCCAGTGTCATTTTATTTATGCTGAGTTCGCTGTTTTTCCACTTTATGTATAAACAGGCCAGGCGCCGGGATGTGGTCACTCAGCTGTAACGGATAAAGCCTGCGCAAAATAGCCCAAGTTTACTGGGCTTTTTGCTCTGCCAGACAGGCCTGCACATCTTCGTTTTGCACGCGCAAATAGATGTCGTCAATCGCAATGGTGGAGTCAAAGTGGATCTCTGCGCTTAAAGTAATGTGGCATCGACTAATGTAGATGCCACAGCGATTAATTCCAGTTGAGCAGAGCGATATTGGCGTTACCTTCGTAACGGAAGGTTAGATTGACTTTGGCACCTGTTTCTCGCATAGAATACAACTGGTCACAGTCTACATATTCGGTGCAGGTAAAGGGTTTACCCAAGAAACGATAGCCTTGTTCTTTGTCATCATACACCAGTGTATCTGGCTGTAAATTTACATCTGACAGAATGTATTCAGTCCCAATATTATCCTCTTTTACCGAGCTAATGGCTTTGAGTTGAACCTTTTTGCTTGAAGCGTCGGCAGGCGCATTATTTACGGCAGACTCTGTCACCTCTAGCTGGTAATGGTGGCCCCATTGATATTCAAACCCTTCAATCAAGCCATAATGCAATGAATAGCTTTCCTCATCAGAGGGTTTGACCCTGAGGCATAGTTGTTGTGCCACTCCAGTACAATGTTGAGCGTAAGCATCAATGTTCCAAACTTGTGTTTTTGTTTCTGCACGCTCATTTGTATTCTGTACTGATGGTGCAGCGCTGGAGTCTGATGAGCCGCAACCTGCGAGATAAAGCACCGCCACGCTGGAGATGAGAGCTTGCCTGCTGAGTAATGTAATTTTTGTCATGTCCATATTCCTTTTTATTTGACTGCACGATGATGTTAACTGTCCCCCGATTGTGTTTCAATTGGTGTCGACAGATTAATCGGGCATATTTAAAAAGGCGCTATTGTGTATGACTTGCAGCAATTATTCAGTCAGTTGAAAAAATTAACCTTAAATAGAAATACTCAACCTGAGCAGGCAGCGACCATTGAAGAGCTCATTAAGTTGAGTCAGGATTATGACGGTCACAAACGAGAAAACGCCGTTTTAAGGTTAGGTATGATGGGCGATCCGGTGGCTATTCCCTGTCTAATTATCCGCGTGAATGATTGGGTGCCTCAAGTTAGAGATGCGGCAGTAAAAGCGTTGAGCAAATTGATGGTAGACGAAAATGTTGAGGCCTTTATTCAGTGCCTTCCTCAAGTATATCATCTACAGGACTGCCATAGAGCCAATCATCAAGATGTTATTCTGCAAGTAGAGACTTTGCTGTTAACAGATACAAACCGAGGCCATTTGTTGGCAGCTGTGCAAAGCGCAAACAGTTATATAGCCAGGCTCTGCTTGAATTTAGTCATTGAACATCAGGTTGTTGATGCCCAAACGCTGTTGCCTATGGCCTTTGCGAGTAAAGATGTCTTAGTCAGAGCTCATGCTTTTCGTTGGTCTAGCGTTCACTATCCGCAAGTGCTGGAGAAGTACTACCTAAGCTTATTAAATGATAAGTTTATGCCAATCCGAAAAGCCTCATTAAAGAACCTACTAATGGCCACTTACAGTGCTCAGGTTGCTGAAAAAGGGCTAGTTGATCGCCATTCGTCGGTACGTGAGCTGGCTGTAAAGCATTGCCTGGCAAAGGGTAATGATGTTGTGGCATTTTACAGGGAGCATCTTACTAAAGGTTCAAGTACTAAGGCGGCTATCTGGGGGCTTGGCTATCTGAAGTGTGTTGATGCACTAGACAAAATAAAATGCTTTTATCAGCATGGCGCACCCTCTCTCAGAAAGCAGGCGCTAAACAGTTTATTGAAATTAGACTCCCACAATAGTAAGGCTTATCTGTTGAACGGGCTAAAAGATCCCTCTCCTTCAGTATGTAAGGAGTCAGCAAGACTGATTGTAAAAACACGGGGCTATCTGAATGCGAAAGCGTTGATGGATATCATTTGTGGCTCAGATCATCCGCATACCGCACGAGCATGTGTCGCGCTGTCTCATCAAATCAATAAGTGGGAAAGAGTGGTATTTTTACTGATGCTAATGTCAAACGAACAGGTCGTTTCTATGTTTGATGAAGGTCAGATTAAATCAGAGCTGGCGAATTGGGGGGATGACTATAACCGTTCTTTTATCCAGCCTACGCAAGCGCAAATTTATGAGATCCGCGTGTTGATGGCGGGAGTGCCCGCAACCAGGTTTAGTGAACATTTCCACAGCTTTGCGCACGTCCTTAAAACTTTGGCTATTCATTAAAAATTCTAAGAATCATTCTGTTATATCTGTACGAGGGGCGGCAGAGGAAATGAAACGCGGGAGTGTTGAATTAAAAGAGAGAGCAACATGGACAGCCACGCCAAACTGGCGTGAAGGCTTTGAGGCCGGTTCGACTTTGAGACTGTCCACAATTGGTCTGTGAATTTATCAGTGGGTGTCAGCTAAAAATCCGTATCGAATGGGCTTATCAAAGTATTCATAAAGGGTTTATTTTGGTGTTAATTTTGTTTCCAAAATGTTGCTTTTGGCGGTTTTGCCTGCTAGGTTAGCTGCAGGAATAAATAGGGAGATGCATGCGAGTGAAAAACAGTCCTGACAAGCGCAGTCACAAAGTGGAGAATTTCAGGCGATATGTGCAGCGCTCAATCCGCTAACTTATGCATTTCGGCTACTCTTTGGTACGAGTGGCTTCATATCTAAAGCATTACTGGACATTCCCTCTCGATATCAGGGTCTCTGATATTTTCTACAATGTAATATCAATTTTAAGGAAAATTATGAAAACAATACTCTATGCTGCAATAGCCAATTTAACACTTTTTACCAATGTGTTATTGGCTGCAGATTATCAGGTCAATGGGCAGTTTAATCAAAGCTTGAATATTGGATACGATTTAGGAAGTGTATGTAGTGGAACCGCAAAAATCACGTCCAATGGACTAGTTGGTAACGGAGTTGAAATCAGCCGATATGGCAACATAGGTAAGAACGATCCCTGTTCTTCATCAAACCCCGCTGGCAATCACAAAAATAGAGTAGAGTTGGCATCAGTTCGCCCCACAATGAATGAGGGCTCCGTTAGATGGGATGCATTCAGTTTTAAAATAGGTAAAGGTACAACAGATGCTGTCGGTCAATATGCAATTATGATGCAGTATTGGACAAACGGTTCAGGCCTCGCTTCGGGTAAAAAGGCTCACATTACTTTGAACAAAGAAGCTGGCAATAAACTGTTTTTAAGGTTTAGTGTCGCAATGAAGTGCAATTACCCCTACAACGGAATCAATCTGGCCGAGCAATTTCAAAATAGCTTGGGCGAACAATTATGTATCGGTCATGGTGAAGAAAGAAAGTGGTACTCTTCCGATAAAATATCAGTTGTTGAGGATGTGTGGTATCGCGTGAGAGTTTACACTGTAGAAGACACACCTCTTTTGATAAAGCGAGGGCAGACCCCTTATGATGCGGATACGTTCGCTACCGGGCGCTTCGCAGCGGCCGTAAAACCTGTTGGTGGCTCCTGGCAGGCATTTGGGTTTGATACACCTATAGGTCACTTCAATTATATTGAGACTTTTTCTCATGAAGTTAATACTGTTGGGCTACCGCTCAACAACCCCAGTGCTTATCCTCCATTTACGTACAGGTTTAAGCACCATTTTAAATTTGGTTGGTACGGAGAGGCGGTAAATGGAAAAGTAGGCAAGCTGACGTTTGATGAGATTTACTCAGTAGATGGGTTTTCTCAGTTACCCAGAGAATATAAGTATTGATCTCGCGACCATTATAATGTGCCGTGTTTACACAACCAGATAGAATGATGTTTATGTGAAAAACCTCGCCATAGAGCGAGGTTTTTAAGAAAATATAAGGGTGAATCACTCAATATTCTGGATCTGCTCGCGCATTTGCTCAATCAGTACCTTAAGTTCAACAGCGGCGTTGGTGATCTCGGTATTGATGGATTTAGACGCCAGGGTGTTAGATTCACGGTTGAATTCTTGCATCATAAAGTCCAGGCGTCGGCCACAGGCACCGCCTTTTTTCAGGATCTTATGGGTTTCTTTAACGTGTGACTTAAGGCGATCGAGCTCTTCTGCCACGTCCTGCTTTTGGGCAAGATAGATAAGTTCCTGCTCCAGGCGGTTATCGTCGATTTCGGCTTTCAGGTCTTCCAGTTTAGCGGTGAGTTTTTCACGCTGCCATTTGGCGACTTCCGGCATATGGCCTTCAACGATGGCAACCTGCTCCAGAATACTGTCCAGGCGGGTGGTGATCATGGTTTCCAGGTTGTTACCTTCACTGGCGCGTGCAGCTTTAAAATCTTCAACCAAGGCATCAAAGCCTTTTAGTAGTTCGCTGTTCACTGTGTCCAGATCCACTTCTTCTGCTTCCATGACGCCTGGCCAACGCAGGATATCGGTAGGGTTGATCTCGCCACCGCTGTGCGACTGCACCCATTTGGCGTTTTCAATTAGCTGCTTGCTCAGGGTTTCGTTGATCGACAGCTGACCTACGTGCGCCGGGTTGGCGGTGAACTTTAAAAATACTTCCACTTTACCGCGCTGTAAGTGTTTGCGCAGGCGCTCGCGAATAACCGGCTCCAGGCCACGGAATTGCTCCGGTGCGCGGATAAAGGTTTCAAGATAGCGTTGGTTTACGGAGCGGATCTCCCACACACCGGTGCCCCAGTCGCCCTTGATCTCTTTACGGGCATAAGCGGTCATACTATGGATCATATAAGTTCCTAATCTAATTTAAGGTTGTGGCGTGTCTGCATGTGGTGACCAAAGGGTCAGCGCTGTCGTTGCTGAACACACACATCGCCATGAACGAAACACCGCCATTATAGCTGAAACATCGGCCAGCTCTAGTGGCTGGGCGTGAATTATTCGCGATCCGCATGGCATAGCGCCTGGGAACCCTTTATAATATCGCGAAACTTTGATCATAGGGGAAGGTGGATGCGTCCAAGCGAAAGAACTGCAAATCAAATCAGACCGGTAACTTTTACACGTAACTATACTATGCATGCCGAGGGCTCGGTGCTGGTAGAGTTCGGCAACACTAAGGTGTTGTGTACTGCTACGGTTGAAGCGGGGGTACCGCGTTTTATGAAAGGCCAGGGCAAAGGCTGGATCACTGCAGAATACGGGATGCTTCCGCGTTCTACTCACACGCGCAATGGCCGTGAAGCGGCAAAAGGTAAGCAGGGCGGCCGTACTATGGAAATCCAACGTTTGATCGCGCGTGCATTGCGTGCCGCGGTTGATTTGAGCGCGCTGGGTGAAAACACCATTACGATCGACTGTGATGTCTTACAGGCCGACGGTGGTACACGTACTGCGTCTATCAGCGGTGCTTGTGTTGCTTTGGTTGATGCACTGACACATATGCGTGCCAAGGGCATGATCAATGCGAACCCGCTGAAGTTTATGATTGCGGCTATCTCTGTGGGCGTTTACAACGGCGAAGCGATTACCGATCTGGAATACCTGGAAGACTCAGAAGCTGAGACCGACATGAACGTGATCATGACCGAAACCGGCAAACTGATTGAAGTACAGGGCACAGCCGAGGGCGAACCTTTCTCATTTGAGGAGCTGGATGAGTTGCTGGCACTGGCTAAGCATTCAATTCGTGAGATCATCGACCTGCAAAAACAGGCCCTGGCATAAGCATTCATAAATAAGAAGGTATCGTATGAAACAGTATCAAAAAGACTTTATTGAATTTGCCCTGCAAAAGCAGGTGCTGAAGTTTGGTGAGTTTACGCTTAAATCTGGCCGTACCAGCCCTTATTTCTTCAATGCGGGCCTGTTTAACACCGGCCGCGACCTGGCGCGTTTAGGACGTTTTTATGCCGCCGCATTGGAAGATGCTGGCATTGCCTACGATGTGCTGTTTGGCCCGGCGTATAAAGGGATCCCAATTGCGACTACCACTGCCGTGGCACTGGCAGATCACTACGACAAAGACGTCCCTTACTGCTTTAACCGTAAAGAGAAAAAGCAGCACGGTGAAGGTGGCAACCTGGTAGGGTCTGAGCTGGCTGGTCGTATCATGCTGGTGGATGATGTGATCACGGCGGGCACGGCTATTCGTGAATCGATGGAAATCATCGCAGCCAATGGTGCTGACCTGGCGGGTGTGCTGATTGCCCTGGATCGTCAGGAAAAAGGCAAAGGTGAGTTGTCTGCCATTCAGGAAGTTGAGCGCGACTTTAATACCGCCGTGGTATCTATCGTGAAACTGGCTGACTTAATTACTTACCTTGAGCAACAAGGTGATATGGCCGAGCACCTGGAAGCGGTTAAAGCGTATCGCGACCAGTACGGTGTTGCTTAATTAAGTAGACCGTTAAAATCGTATTTAAAAACCGGCTTGGGTGATGTACTTAAGCCGGTTTTTTCATGCCTGAAAAAGCGACTTTGTACCAGCTGCAAAAGTGTTTTGTGTGGTTCTGCTCACAAAACCAGCCAAGGTTCAGGCGAGTATGATAACCTAAGCGGGTTAGTCAGCTTATTAGTTAATAAAATCATGCATATTCACATTCTTGGGATCTGTGGCACCTTTATGGGTGGTATTGCGGCGATTGCGAAGTCGCTGGGCCACAAGGTGACGGGATCCGACCAAAACGTTTATCCACCTATGAGCACTCAGCTGGAGTCGCTTGGTATTGAATTAACCCAGGGCTATGATCCGGCCCAGCTGGACCCGGCACCCGATATGGTGGTGATTGGCAATGCCATGAGCCGCGGGAACGCCTGTGTGGAATATGTGCTTGAGCGCGGCTTGCCTTATACCTCAGGCCCCGAATGGCTAAAACATCACGTGTTACAAAACAGCTGGGTACTGGCGGTAGCGGGTACGCATGGTAAAACCACCACCGCCAGTATGCTGGCCTGGTTGCTGGAATATGCAGGATTACGCCCGGGTTTTCTGATTGGTGGCATAGTGCAAAATTTTGGGGTGTCGGCACGCACCAGTGATACCCCGTTTTTTGTCATTGAGGCCGATGAATACGACACAGCGTTTTTTGATAAGCGCAGTAAGTTTGTTCATTACCTGCCGCGCACCCTGATCATGAATAACCTGGAGTTCGATCACGCCGATATTTTTGCTGATCTGGCCGCCATTCAGACCCAGTTCCACCATTTACTTCGTACCTTACCTGCGCAGGGTAAAGCGATTTACCCGGCAACGGATAAACCCCTGTGTGAAGTGATAGACAAAGGCTTCTGGAGCCTGCAAGAAACCCTGGGTGGTGACTGGGATTACCGCCTGTGTAAAGCCGATGGCAGCCAGTTTGAGGTGTTACTGAATAACGAAAGTCAGGGCACGGTGAGCTGGCAGGCCATTGGTGTGCATAACGTGAAAAATGCCCTGATGGCCATTGCGGCTGCCCGTCATGTGGGGATTCCTGTGTCTGTCAGCATTGAGGCGCTTGGTGAATTTATCTCGCCCAAGCGACGCATGGAATTGCTGGGAGAGGTAAACGGTGTGTGTGTATATGACGATTTTGCACATCACCCCACGGCCATTGAAACCACTTTGGCTGGGTTACGCGCCAAAGTGGGCGATGCCCGTATCACCGCGATTCTGGAGCCTCGCTCCAACACCATGAAAATGGGTGTTCATCAGCAAACCCTGATGAGTTCACTGGCGACGGCCGATGAGGTGATGCTGTTTGAGCCGCCCAATTTGAGCTGGTCATTACAAGACGCTGCTAAGCAGGCAGGCTATGACTGTTATCACAACACAGATGACATCGTAGCGGCGGTGGCGGCCAAAGCAAAGCCGGGTGAGCATGTCTTGATCATGAGCAATGGTGGGTTTAATGGGATCCATACCGCAGTGTTAAGTGCACTGCGCGAAAAGAGGTCATAAAGTTATGTCACAATTTAAGTCAGCCATTACGCTGGCATTTAGCGGCGCATCGGGCGCACCTTACGGATTGCGTTTACTCGAAGTGCTGGTAGCGCTGGATTATCAGGTGTATGTGCTGATCTCCAGTGCGGCGCGAGTGGTGCTGGACACCGAATCTAACATCAAGTTATCTGGCAACGAAGACAAAGCCACAGCGCAGCTCAGTGAGCTCTATCAGGCCAGGGCAGGGCAGATCCAGGTGTTTGGCAAAGACAACTGGTTCAGTCCGGTGGCGTCGGGCTCTGCGGCGCCGAAGAAAATGGTGGTCTGTCCGTGCAGCGCGGGCAGTGTGTCGGCCATTGCCATGGGCGCGTCCGATAACCTGTTAGAGCGCGCGGCAGATGTGGTGATCAAAGAGCGCGGTGAACTGATCCTGGTGCCCAGAGAAACACCGTTCAGTGCCATTCATCTGGAGAATATGCTCAAACTGAGCCGCCTGGGGGTCACTATTATGCCTGCGGCGCCCGGGTTTTATCACCAGCCACAAAGCATCGAGGAGCTCGTCGATTTTATGGTGGCGCGTATTTTAGACCACTTAGGTATCGAGCATCAGCTGGCGAAACGCTGGGGCTATGGTGATTGATGCCGCTCGGTTAAACAGCGTATCGGTACAAACAAGTGAAAGCAACAACATGGGGATGTGAGGAAAAACAATAAGATGACAAAGGCATTAAATATATCTGGCCTGCGTAAGGTCTACAGCAACGGCGTTGAAGCCGTGAAAGGGATAGATTTACAGGTGGAGCAGGGCGACTTTTTCGCGTTGCTGGGCCCAAATGGTGCGGGTAAGTCGACTACCATAGGGGTTATTTCATCTTTGGTGAACAAAACGGCGGGTCAGGTTGAAGTATTTGGCCACAGCATAGATACTGACCTGGAAGCAGCCAAATCTCACCTTGGCCTGGTGCCGCAGGAGTTCAACTTTAACCAGTTTGAAACCCTCAATCAGATTTTGGTCAATCAGGCCGGCTATTATGGTGTGCCGCGTGCGCTGGCCCACGAGCGTGCCGAAAAATACCTGAAGCAACTGGGCTTGCTGGATAAAAAAGACAAGCAGGCACGCACCTTATCGGGCGGTATGAAACGCCGGCTAATGATTGCCCGTGCGCTGATGCATGAGCCAAAGCTGTTGATTTTGGATGAACCCACTGCTGGGGTGGATATTGAACTGCGCCGCTCTATGTGGGACTTCCTGCGTGAGATCAACGCGCAGGGGATCACCATTATCCTGACCACCCATTATCTGGAAGAAGCTGAGCTGCTGTGTCGCAATATCGCCATTATCGATCAGGGCAAAATCGTTGAACACACGACCATTAAAGCCTTGCTGGCCAAGCTGGACAAAGAAACCTTTGTGCTGGACCTTAAAGCGCCCATCAACCCAGTAAAACTAGAGGGCTATGAGTATACGCTGACAGATGACCACACACTGGAAGTCGAAGTGGCTAAATCTCAGGGTCTGAACGGGGTATTTACCCAGCTTAATGAGCAGGGCAATACGGTGCTGAGTATGCGAAATAAGGCAAACCGACTGGAAGAGTTGTTTGTCGGGTTACTGGAACAGGGGCGCAGCGAATGAAAATCTTAAACTACGGCGTAGCACTGAAAAGTATCTGGATCAAAGAGTGTATCCGTTTCTTGCGCATTTGGGTGCAAACTTTGGTGCCACCGGCCATCACCATGACCTTGTACTTTGTGATATTTGGTTCTCTGATCGGCTCACGTATTGGTGAAATGGGTGGGTTTAGCTACATGGAATTCATTGTGCCGGGTCTTATTATGATGTCGGTGATCACCAACTCTTACTCCAATGTGGCATCAAGTTTCTATTCCACTAAGTTTCAGAAAAGCATTGAAGAATTGTTAGTGGCCCCAGTGCCTAACTACATTATCGTGCTGGGTTATATGGGTGGCGGCATGGCCCGTGGTATGCTGGTGGGTTTGATAGTCACTTTAGTTAGCCTGCTGTTTGTGGACATTCAAATTCACAATTTGGCGGTGATAGTACTGACAGTATTGCTGACCTCAGCCGTCTTTGCGCTGGGTGGTTTGATCAATGCGGTTTTCGCTAATAGCTTTGATGACATCAGCATCATTCCAACCTTTGTGCTGACGCCCCTCACTTATCTGGGCGGGGTGTTTTATTCCATCACTTTGTTGCCGGAGTTCTGGCAGGGCGTGTCTCAGATAAATCCGATCATCTACATGGTGAATGCCTTCCGCTATGGTTTTCTGGGCGTCTCTGATGTCGATATCACACTGGCCTTTGGCGTGTTGATTGGTTTTATTAGTGTGCTGTTCGCGGTTGCACTGAACCTGATCAAGCGCGGCGTTGGTTTACGTCATTGATCTGAAAGGTGGCAGAGGTTGCTCTGCCACACTACCGCTTACTAAATCGAGCTGACTGAGATAAAATAGCGCCATTATTTTTTCAGACGATGAGCATTGATACGCTGTTATGTCAGACGCAAACTCCAGAAGCATCACCAGTAATCAGGCTGGGCTCCACGAAAAGTTAGACGAAGTGGTCCAGAAACACCTCAACACACCGTTCAAAAAACCCATTGCGGCCCATACTCAACAGGCTTTTGAGCAGGTGAATGAAAAAGTGCAGGCATTCGATGGCCCCATTATTCTGGATTCCTGCTGTGGTGTAGGTGAAAGTACGGCGAATCTGGCAAAACTGCATCCGGATGCTTTAGTCATTGGTATCGACAAGTCGGAACATCGCCTTGAAAAGCACGATATTGAATACAAACAAACAGAGGCTGGGCAGTATATTTTGGTTCAGGCAGATCTGAACGACTTCTGGCGTCTGGCCTGTGAGGCCAACTGGCAGCCAACACACCATTACTTGCTCTATCCCAACCCCTGGCCGAAAGCTAAACACCTGCAAAGGCGCTGGCATGGTGCAGCGGTCTTCCCTTATATCGTTGAGCTGGGTGGCCGGCTGGAGTTACGTAGTAACTGGTCAATTTACGTTGAGGAGTTTGCCCGCAGCCTTGAGTTGGCTGGTAAAGAGGCTGAGGTCAGTGCCTATGAAAGCGATACGGCTATGACGCCGTTTGAACGTAAATACTGGGCTAGTGGGCAGCAAAGCACCCGCCTGATCGCTCAGTTATAAGCGCAGTATCACCGGTGCGCAGCCAGGCAATACCGCACCGGTGTTCGTTCAGGCGCTTGCTTGTAAACCTTTGCTCAGGTTGTCCGAGCTGATGTGGATGTGTGGTCCGGGTGTGCCAATCAGGCTTCCCTCAACCAGCTTCACATTACAATCCAGTAGCTGTTCCAGCTGATATTTACTTTGTACACCGTCGACCAGCAGTGCGATTTGGCGCTCGTGGCAAAGCTTTGCAATGTGCTCAATGTATTCGTGCAGTTCGGTATCTTCACCAAGCTGTTCAATGACACTGGATGTCAGTTTTACGCTGTCTATGGTGAGTTTTAGTACTCTGCTGATGGTCAGCAAGCCGCTGTTACTCGATGCCACCATAATATTCACGCCTTTGCTTTTCAGTACATTGATATACACCCGCATATCGGCAAAGTGCTCAATCACCTCCTGCTCTTCGAGCTCAAAGGTGATTTTGGCCGGTTGCGGATAACGCCGAAGCTGGGCAAAAATAAATTCCATCATTTGCGGGTCGGCCAGGTCCTGCCAGCTCAACTGCATGCTCCACGCATGGTGTGATTTACGAAAATGTGCGGTGCACAACTCCAACATCACTTTGGTCAGTTGTGAGCTCAATCTGGAGTGGCGGATAACGTCTGAAAAGGAGTCAGGCCGCAGGATCAGACCTTGTTCAGTCAGCACTCTGGGGGTGCAGTGGTACTGCTCAACCACTTTACTCTGCGTGCCCATTCGTGGCGTAAAATAAGGCAAAATTCGATGTTGCTCAAACGCACTTTGCACCGTTTTTGCTATGGCAATATGTGACTCCTGAATTGTCTTTATCTGCGTAGGATCCTGGCCATACAAGCACACGCGTTGCTGCTTTTGTTGTGCCTGACGACAGGCAATAAACGCATTTTCCAGTAACAGGCGCTTATTGCCACTGGCGATCCCTGCGGTGACCTGAATGTATAAATGTGGATCCTGCAGGATAGGCGTAGTCGTTGGGAATTCATTAATCAGGCTACTCAGGTAGTGTTCACCCTTATTGGCATCACTGAGCAGCACCAGCTTGGCGGTCGCAAGGCGATAGACTTTAAATGGCACGGTGAACTCACTAAAGTGGGTCATCACTTTACGCATGATTTCGTCGCCAACATCTGTGCCATAAAAGCTGACGATCTCTTCCAGCTCTTTAATTGCGACAATAGCCAGGCTCAGGTGCTGATTTGGGCTTTTGGCCAGATCCTGCTCCAGAGCCAGGCGGTTCGGGAATCCGGTGCGCGCATCGGTAGTAAGTGTTTTCCTCAGTATTAATAAATACATACCGGCAACCAGCAAAGCAATAGCAAAGAAAAAGCAAGCCGTAAACAAGGCTTCTTTAACGCTTTTGGCCAGCTCAGTTTGAATATGTGAGGTTTTAATGTCAGCGCCGGTGAGGTAAACCCGCCCGTCACGTGTCACATAAGGGATAAAAATGGTTTTAAAGTGCCCCCATTTGTCTTGTGAGACTTCGTACAAGGGCTGAGTTGAGCGAAAGGCGCTTTTATTTACTGCGGTGGCTTCTGCATACAAGTCCAGCTTGCGGGTGACTTTGTCCTGTAAAACGTCATTCTGAGTATAGCTGGAGGCGCTGAACCTTACAGAAGGGGCATCGTAAATCATGGCATAGACATATTCTACGCCCAGATGTTGAGCCAGTTGCGACAATTGGGCGCTTTTGTGCCGGTATTCTTCGCTACTGACTTCATTGAGTCTGTCATGATAATCATCGCCCAGTATCAGCTGAGTACTGCGTGCGGCCATCAGTAGCTTTTGATCTATACCTTTTATTATGGTGGAGCGAGTCTGATGATAGGTGTAGAGCACATAAGCCGACAAAGAGGCAACAAAAATCACAAAGCCTATGACTATCCAGGTCAGAGATAGCGCCTTTAGGGCAAAATTCCGTTTATTCATGTCAGTTTCCGTTTGAGTCTTTAAGTCTGATGGCGTGGATTGTTCCTAATACTATCCATTTCTCACATTGCTGACAAAATATTTAACGAATTCGCGCTAGTTTTGAACCCTAATCATTACATGAATCGTACTAAAGGGTTGGGTTGACTCTCTTTACTGTGTCATCAGAGGTTCATCAAAATATCAAGCAGAGTTCATTTTTTTTGACGGCATTGCAGACTTTCCCATCGCTTTACAGTAAAGTTAGTCATTTCGTATCAACTTGGCAAGGTAACTCCCGACATCAGTTACCCACGCATGATTAGGTATTAAAATGGGTCCAAAGCGTTGTGCAGTCGCTTCTGAAGAAAGCTTAATGCGTATCTTTACCGTTCCAGAAGCACCCAGCTCCACGTTAAGTGTGATAGAGCAGGAAATTTCCAGTAATCTGGCTGGCTTTCTGAATGAAAACATCGCCGCAATCGAAAAACCATTGCACGAGATAGAGAAAGACTTTCAGTCGGCAATGATCCCGGAAGAACCGATGTTTGTGTCTGATTATGCTCAGGATATTATGGAGCAACTGGTCGCGCATTCTGTTCATACCGCGTCGCCAAGTTTTATCGGCCATATGACGTCCGCATTGCCGCACTTTGTTCTGCCGCTGTCTAAATTGATGGTGGGGCTTAACCAAAACCTGGTAAAAATAGAAACTTCAAAGGCATTTACGCCATTGGAGCGCCAAGTATTAGGCATGATGCACCATCTGGCCTACGGTGAAAATGACGGCTTTTATGAAAAGTGGATGCACAGTGCCAAGACAGCCCTTGGGGCATTTTGCTCTGGCGGCACCATTGCCAACATTACGGCTTTGTGGATCGCCCGCAACCGTCTGCTGGGCCCGGACGGTGACTTTAAAGGGCTTGCCAGCGAAGGGATCATGGCTGCGATGCTGCATTATGGCTATAAAGGCCTGGCAGTGTTGGTGTCTGAGCGTGGTCATTACTCATTGGGTAAAGCCGCGGATGTACTGGGCATTGGCCGTAGTAACTTTATTGCCGTCAAAACTGATGACAATAACAAAGTGGATGTTAATGCGATGCGTGCAAAGGCGCAGGAGCTGGCTGAAAAAGGCATTAAAGTGATGGCGATTGTCGGGGTAGCGGGTACCACAGAAACGGGTAACATAGACCCGCTGCCCGAAATGGCGGCACTTAGCCAGGAGCTTGGCTGCCATTTCCATGTTGATGCAGCATGGGGTGGTGCAACTTTACTGTCTTCGAACTACCGTCACTTACTTAACGGCATTGAGCAGGCTGATTCCATTACAATAGATGCACATAAACAAATGTACGTGCCTATGGGCGCTGGCATAGTTTTGTTTAAAGACCCCACTGCAACAGATGTGATTGAGCACCATGCAGAATACATTCTGCGTAAGGGCTCAAAAGACTTAGGCAGTCACACACTCGAAGGCAGTCGGCCTGGTATGGCAATGCTGGTGCACGCATGTTTACGCGTGATCGGACGCAAAGGCTACGAGATGTTGATCGATAAAGGGATCGAAAAAGCGCGGTACTTTGCAGAGTTGATCCGTGAAGAAGAAGATTTTGAGTTGGTGTCGGACCCAGAGTTATGTTTGCTGACCTATCGCTATGTACCAAAGCAGATCCGCCAGGCAATTGAGCGTGCAGACGAGCAAGAGCGCATTGACATTTATGCCGCGTTAAACCGCTTTACCGCCAGTATGCAGAAGCGTCAGCGCGAATCGGGGCGTTCATTTGTTTCCCGTACCCGCTTAACGCCGCCTCAGTATCAACATCAGCCTACAGTGGTATTTCGCGTGGTACTGGCCAATCCTTTGACCTCAAAACAGATGTTAAAAGAGATTTTGGCAGAGCAAAAGGGGCTGGCGCAGAGTGATCCTGTATTTAAAAAATATCTTGCAAAATACATGGCCTAGTTTGGTCATCCGGTCTTGATGCATACCCTTTGGGTAAGAAAACAATGCATTTTGTCGCAGGCGAGATATTATTAGAGTATAACAACGGCATGGCATCGCAATAAGACGATGCTCTAATTCATTAGTTTTGCGACTTGGTAGTACCTTTGAACCGATTAACTCAGAGCACGCAAAAACTGCGGCGGATCAGCTCGCAAGAGGTCGATGTTTCCGGCGAACATCAGAGCTTCTTGCGAGATATCATTTTTGAGGCAAAATCCTTGCTTCAGGTCGATCGTGTGTCGGTGTGGCTGTTTGACGACATGCATCAGCCGACCAAGTTACTTAACTACGCCAATACTGACTGGCAGGCGGTGCCGCAGCAGTTGCCAGTGTTGACGATTGAAGATTTCCCTACTTACTTTGCAACCATTATCAGCGGCCAGTCCATTGCTGCGGAGGATGCCTGCACAGATCCTCGTACCTGCGAATTTACCGATATCTACCTTAAGCCTCACAACATTGCGACTATGCTGGATACGGCCATTTTTAAAAATGGCATTGCACTGGGAGTGGTGTGCTGTGAAGGGCTTGCTGATGTTCGCCAGTGGCAGGAGTGGGAAGTGACAATCACGGAAATGGTTGCTGATTGCTGTAGCCGTCGTTTGTTAGTACATGAGTTATATCGGATGCAGCAAAAGCTCACCAAAATGGCGTTTCAGGACATGCTGACGGGCCTGAACAACCGCCGTTTCCTGATGGAGCATGCTAAGCGTGAGATGAGCCGTCATCAGCGCACGGAGCGGCCGATGAGCTTGATCATGATGGACCTGGACAGATTTAAACGCATCAACGACGACTTTGGCCATGATGCCGGTGATAAAGTGCTGCAGAAGTTTGCCCAGTGTTGCCTGGACGTGGTGCGCGTGGAAGACTGTTTTTGTCGCTTAGGGGGCGAAGAGTTTGTGGTCCTGCTACCAGAAACCTCGGTCAGCGATGCACATATGGTGGCCAACCGGTTATGCACAGCCGTGCGGGATATGGAGGTGCGCCAGGAAAACATGCTGATCCACGTTACGGCCAGCTTTGGGGTCGCTGAGGTGAATCCCAGTATGCCATTTAGTCATGCCCTAAAAATGGCTGATCAGGCTGTATATCGCGCTAAGGCTAATGGCCGTGATCAGATCCAGCTCGCCTATTAACTGCTGTGGCTAAGTAGCGCCTTGAGCTTAGCAGGTTTTAGCGGTTTACTCAGGTAGTGGATCTGTGCCTGCTTGGCTTGTAGCTTTAAACTGTCATCTCGGACCGCAGTAATGAGTACGGCCGGGATCTTTGCATCCCAGCACTGTCTTAACTCCTGGATCAGGCTGACACCATTTTCATCATTATCGAGCTGATAATCCATCAGGATAAAATCCGGTGCGGGGTTGCTTGCGGCATATTCCCGGGCTTTATTTGCCCTTTCAAACATCTGATAACTAAACTGCCACTTATCAAGCAAACTGGCCATGGCAGCCAGGTTCTTGGGGTCGTCATCCACTACCACCAGATTGAGCTGTGCTTTACTGGTTGCCTTTTGCTCTAAACTATCTGCTTTTTGTTGGAGCTGCTGATGGTCTCCCAGTGGCACCTCTACACTGAAGCGACTGCCTTTGCCTGGGATGGAGTGTATTTCCAGTGGCATGCTAAGGAGTTCACACAGTCGTTTTACAACGCCCAGCCCCAGACCGACCCCTTTGTTGTCGCCACTTTGAATGCGGTAAAAGTCGTTGAATATTTTTTGTTGTTCGTGTTCTGTGATACCGGGGCCTGTATCCCAGACTTCAATGCGAACACTGTGGCTGCGGCGTCGACAAGCCAGCAGGACGCGACCTTGCTCAGTATATTTGACGGCATTGGACACCAGATTCTGCACGATACGGCGCAGATAGGTAATATCACTGTGGATCACCTGATGGCTGGTCCTAACATGCAGCGCCAGACCTTTTTCCTGACACAAAATGGCATATTCACTGGCCAAGGGCGACATGATCTCATCGATGTCAAAATGGCGAGGTGTGGGTTTCATTGCGCCCTGTTCCAGTTTGGCAATGTCCAGTAGCGCAGACATCAGATGAACAGTCGAATCCAGGCTGGCACCCAGCTTTTCCAGATTACTGCGGTCGTTACCTTCCAGCTTATCCTCATTAATCGCAGCCAGGTAAAGGCGAGCGGCATTCAGCGGCTGCAAGATATCGTGACTGGCCAGTGCAAGAAAGCGGGTTTTACTGTCATTAGCGCGTTCAGCCTCTTTTTTCGCCGCAACCAGGGCTTGCTCCGTTTCCTCCCGGCTGGCAATTTGGGCTTTGAGGTCCTGATTGATCAGACGAACTTCCTGTGTTCTTGCTTCAATGCGGTTTTCGAGATCCATATTGATCTCTTCCAGTGCGTTCTGCGTGTCGATATGGCTGGTGATGTCAGAAAAGCTGGTGACAAAGCCGCCTTCTGGCAGCGGGTTACCCGTCATTTCGAATACCTGGCCGTTACTGCGATGTCGAATAAAGTGGTGCGATGTGCCATTTCTCAAATGCTGCACGCGCTTTTCGACCAGTTTTTCAAGTTCTCCCGGACCACACTCACCTCGCTCAGCGTTAAAGCGGATCACTTCCTCAATGCTCTGGCCTACTTGCAAAAAACCATCCGGGTACTCAAACATTTCATGATAACGGCGGTTCCAGGCAACCAGGTTGAGATCTTTGTCCACCACCGAAATGCCATGGCTGAGGTTTTCCAGTGAGGTGAAAAGCAGGTTTTGATTGAATTGCAATGCCTGGGTGGTTTCATCGAAAAAGTTAACCACTTCTTCAAAGGCAAGTTGTTTACCTGAGGAAACGGCATGTATCAGGGCGCGTGCAGAAGAGGCACCCAAAACCCCCGTGAGTGCCCGCTCACAAAAGGCAATGAAATCTGCGCTTGGATAGGCGTTGCTGTCTTCAATATCGTGATTAATGGCGTAGTGGCTGAGTAACTGCTGACTGCGCTGGATCCCTAAAAAGGTTTGCAGTAGCACGGTAAAGTCATACACCGTCGCTTTGACGTCTTTGTTGAGCCGTTTGGCAGCACTGGCCTGCTCCCAGGGACTGACAAAGGCGGCCGCCTGAATTTTATCTATCAGGCGTTCATACGCCCCCAACGAGAAGCTAATGTAACAGCTGATATTGGCCAGCAGTGCCAGTAAGGTGCCGCGGGTGATGATAGTCTGACGGGTTTCAAAGTCTAGGCTGCTACCGGCTTCGATCACAGGGAACATCAGGAATAACATCCAGCATAAAAACCCCGCCAGCAGACCAGCATAAACGCCGTAAGCATGGCCTTTGCGCCAGTATAGTCCGCCGACAATGGCTGGAAGCAACTGAGTCACCAGAGAAAAGGCCACCAGACCCATATTTGCGAGGGCTTCACCATGGCCAAACCACTGTTGATAGAGAAACGCCAGAACCAAAATAGCGGCAATGATAAAGCGTCGGATCAGCAGGATACGGGTTTTATAGTTGCTGGTAAGGCGATTCTTTTTAAACTTGTGCTTTAGCAGCAGCGGCAGTACGACATCATTAGATAACATGGTACTGAGTGTGAGTGTTGCCACCACTATCATGGCTGTGGCGGCGGATAAGCCCCCGATAAACACAAAGGTGGTGAGCAGCGGATGACCCTGCATCATGGGCAGTGCCAGGACAAAGCTATCTGCGGCCACGGCCTGACCAATACTTGGATGAATGGCAGCGCTTGCGATTGGCAGTATCAT
Source organism: Pseudoalteromonas sp. R3 (assembly GCF_004014715.1). Lineage (NCBI taxonomy): Bacteria > Pseudomonadati > Pseudomonadota > Gammaproteobacteria > Alteromonadales > Pseudoalteromonadaceae > Pseudoalteromonas > Pseudoalteromonas sp. R3. The sequence goes on along the minus strand of NZ_CP034835.1, from coordinate 3,850,067 downwards.
CGCTGCTATTAGTATGAGGTACAGTGGGAATGCCCAGCGCGCGGTGCGCAGGTGACGACTATCCTGATTGTCGACCACAGTCACATGGAATTGTCGGGGCAGGCAGACGATGGCGGCGGCTGCCATCAGTGTCTGGCCAATGAAGTTGAAATTGAAAAAATCAAACCCCTGCCAATGTGTAAACAACATCATATCGGCGTTATTGTGTGACAGTAAGGCTTGTACGGCTATGACGGCAACGGCCATCAGTGCCAGTAATTTGATCAAGGATTCAAATGCGACGGCGAGCATTAATCCGGAGCGGTATTCGGTCACATCGACTTTGCGGGTACCAAAAAAGATGGCAAATAGTGCCATCAGTAAAGTCCCTGTCAGGGCCAGCATGCCCCCTGAGATCGGGGTGCCCTGTTGTAACAACAAAAGCTGCTGCTCAGTGCTTTGAGTTGCAGTGCAATATAGGGAATGGTGGCCAGCAAAGCTATCATGGTCACCATAACCGCTGTGGTCTGACGTTTACCATAGCGTGCTGAATGAAGTCGGCGATAGTGGTGATGTTCTGCTTTTTACTGACCAGGATCAGCTTGCGTAAAAAGCCCTGACCAAACATAAAGAGCAGGGCTGGACCAAGCAAAATGGGCAGATAGTGCCAGCTGCTGGTCGCGGCGGTTCCCACTGAGCCATAATAGGTCCAGGATGTACAATAAATACCCAGTGCTAAAGCATAGACAAAAGGATGGTGACTGATCCGTGTTGCAACCGGCGTGGTTTTATCTCCCCAGTTAGCCAACCAGAATAGTAAGCCGATATAGGCGATGGCAACGAGGATCAATGCAGCCGTCATAGTGAGCCCTTGTGTTAATGCTTGTTATTGTCTTTGTGCCTTAAAGTAGCATCACTTGCAGAGAATCCAAAGTGGCATAATCACCTGATTTTAAAAAATTATTCGATTTTTATTGAGTTAATTAGACTAATGTCTTATCTCTCAAATGTCTGTACCTTTAGTGGGTTTGTTCGCCGTGTTAATTATATAACTTGTTGAATTGAATGAGTTTAAGGGTTCTTGAGAAAAGTTTGTGTAACAGTTTACGTAAACGTAACCTCGTCGTTACGACTAAGGTCTCAATTTCATCTTGACGGGCCATTGCTACAGTCAAAGGTCATTAACACCAGCACATCGGCGACAGGTGTGTGAAAGGGGACTTATCATGGCTTTTAAAAGTGAAGAACAAGCAAAAGCATATTGGTCAGAGAATCTAGCCTTAATGTTTAAGCTATTAGTAGTGTGGTTTGTGGTGTCTTTTGGATGCGGCATTCTGCTGGTTGATGTACTCAACGAAGTCCGGTTCTTCGGATTTAAGTTGGGTTTTTGGTTTTCGCAGCAGGGCGCAATTTATACCTTCGTTGCTTTGATTTTTGTCTATGTATTCAAATGGATGCGCTGAACAAAAAATACGGCGGTGGATGAATAAGGAGCGCTATGATGGATGTTCAAACTCTCACCTTTATAATTGTTGGGCTCAGTTTTGCCCTCTACATCGGCATTGCCATCTGGGCCCGTGCCGGTTCAACCAATGAATTCTATGTGGCCGGTGGCGGTGTACCGCCTGTGGCAAACGGCATGGCAACGGCCGCAGACTGGATGAGTGCTGCGTCGTTTATCTCCATGGCGGGGATCATCTCATTCGCCGGTTACGATGGCGGTGTGTATCTGATGGGCTGGACTGGTGGTTACGTGTTGCTGGCACTGTGCCTGGCACCTTATCTGCGTAAGTTTGGTAAATTTACTGTGCCCGATTTTATCGGCGACCGATACTACTCGCAGGTGGCACGGGTTGTGGCTATTCTGTGTGCGATCTTTATCTGTTTCACTTACATCGCCGGACAAATGCGTGGTGTGGGCGTGGTATTCTCTCGCTTTCTCGAAGTCGACATCGAAACCGGTGTGTATATCGGCATGGTTATTGTGTTCTTCTACGCTGTTGGGTGGCATGAAAGGCCATTACTTACACTCAGGTTGCACAATATTGTGTGCTGGTTTTCGCCTACTTAGTGCCTGCTATCTTTTATCTCTTTGATGATGACAGGTCACTTACTGCCGCAAACCGGCTTTGGTGGTACTCTGGCGGATGGCTCAGGAACCTACTTGCTGGACAAACTCGACGGGCTCAGTAACCGAACTCGGCTTTGCGCAATATACCGAAGGCTCCAAGAGTGATTGACGTGTTTGCTATCACTGCGGCGCTGATGGTCGGTACTGCCGGTCTGCCACACGTTATCGTGCGTTTCTTTACTGTACCCAGAGTAAAAGACACCCGTATTTCAGCGGCCTGGACTCTGGTGTTCATCGCCATTGTATACACCACAGCACCGGCAGTTGCGTCATTTGCCCGTGTGAATATGATTGATACACATTAATGGTAAAGATGGCAGCGGTACGGCCTATGCCGAGGCGCCACAGTGGGTGAAAAATTGGGAAAGAACGGGCCTTATCGTATTCAATGATAAGAATGGCGACGGCAAAATGTTCTACTCAGCAGGTAAAATTGATGACCCGGCGAGCCGCAATGAAGTGAAAATTGACCGTGATATCATGGTACTGGCGAACCCGGAAATTGCCGACTTACCAGCCTGGGTGATTGCACTGGTGGCAGCGGGTGTATCGCAGCGGCACTGTCGACAACCGCGGGTTTGCTACTGGTTATCTCGACCTCAGTTTCCCATGACTTAACTCAAACGGACACTCAAGCCGAATATCAGCGATAAACAGGAGCTGCTGGCGGCGCGTCTGTCGGCGATGGTGGCCATTGCAATCTCAGCTTACTTTGGTATTAACCCGCCCGGATTCGTGGCGTCGGTGGTGGCCTTTGCCTTTGGTCTGGCGGCGGCAAGCTTCTTCCCGGCGATCATCATGGGGATCTTCTCCAAACGCATGAATAAAGAAGGTGCCATCAGCGGTATGGTATGTGGTATCGGGTTCACTGCGGCCTACATTATCTACTTTAAGTTTGTCAGTCCGGAACTGAAACACCGGCGAACTGGTTGTTTGGTATTTCGCCTGAGGGGATTGGTATTATTGGTATGTTAGTAAACTTTGGTATTGCTGCCATTGTGATGAAGCTGACTGCTGAGACGCCACTTGAAGTGAAGCAAATGGTCGATGGGATCCGCAATCCTAAAGGGTCTTCTGCAGCACACGCGCATTAATACTCACTCTATCGGATTGCGATTCAATCTGATTGCAAAGAAACCAACTACTTCATGGCGCAAGCTGTGGAGTAGTTGTCATTTTGGGAGGGGCTATGACGGTTCATGTACAGGATGTGCTGGCCTTTGTGCAGCAACAGGCGCATTTGGCCAGCTGGCTCAAAGTGCCACAGAGTACTTTATTGAACATCTGGATATCATCTATGTCAGCGCACAGAATCAGTCACAGTGGTTCAAGAGCGATCTGCCTCAGCTGTATCTGGTACGTTCTGGTCATTTCGATCTGCGCTCCGAGAGCGGAGAACTGATCACCCGGTTAGCCGAAGGGGACTATTTTGGCTACCCTTCGCTGTTAACGGGTGAGCCAATCAGCAATCAACTGGAAGTGGTTCAGGCAGGCTTGGTGTATGTCTTGCCTCAGATGGCGTTTGATTTTCTTCGCCGAGAGTACAAACCTTTTGAGCAGTATTTTGTGCGTGCCCACGCCAAACGCTTATTGTCCAATCATTATAAAGAGTCGACGGCGAGCTGGTCGGAGCGCCGGTTAGTGAGCTGATGAGCCGGGCTGCGGTGACGCTGGAGCCACAGGCCAGTATTCAGGATGCGGCCAAAGTAATGAAAAAGCACCGAGTTTCTTCGATTATGGTGACGCAGAACAAGCAGCTCGCGGGGTTGTGACCGACCGTGATTTGCGTCGTTCTGGTCATTTCGATCTGCGCTCCGAGAGCGGAGAACTGATCACCCGGTTAGCCGAAGGGGACTATTTTGGCTACCCTTCGCTGTTAACGGGTGAGCCAATCAGCAATCAACTGGAAGTGGTTCAGGCAGGCTTGGTGTATGTCTTGCCTCAGATGGCGTTTGATTTTCTTCGCCGAGAGTACAAACCTTTTGAGCAGTATTTTGTGCGTGCCCACGCCAAACGCTTATTGTCCAATCATTATAAAGAGTCGACGGCGAGCTGGTCGGAGCGCCCGGTTAGTGAGCTGATGAGCCGGGCTGCGGTGACGCTGGAGCCACAGGCCAGTATTCAGGATGCGGCCAAAGTAATGAAAAAGCACCGAGTTTCTTCGATTATGGTGACGCAGAACAAGCAGCTCGCGGGGGTTGTGACCGACCGTGATTTGCGTAATCGGGTGTTGGCTGAAGGGCTGGATCCTGCCCTGGCTATTCGTGAGATCATGACGGTCAAACCCAAGTATATTTTTGAGAATAATCGAATTTTTTCGGCACTCCACCTGATGCTGAAGCACAATATTCATCATCTGCCCGTACTCAATGAAGATCGTACTCCTATGGGCATGATCACCAGCACCGATCTTTTACGCCAGCAAAAAAGCGATCCGGTACAGTTGATTGGGCGGATCTATAAAGCGCGCAGCAATGCTGAAGTGAAGCAGTTGGCGAAGGAGATCCCGGATCTGTTGAGTGAATTTGCCAATAAGATCGAAGATATTTCTTTGATTGGGCAACTGCTCAGTGGCTTGAGTGATGCTTTGACTGGCCGTTTAATCGACTTATACGAACAGCAATATGGTACTGCTCCGACCCCGTTTGCCTGGATCTGTTTCGGCTCTCAGGCCCGTGAAGAGCAAACTCTGCATTCCGATCAGGATAATGGCCTGCTGTTGCCTGAGGGGATAACTGATGAGCAAAGAGCGTATTTTTCGCAGCTCGGATCGTTTGTGTGCCAGCAGCTGGATGAATGTGGGATCCGCACTTGCCCGGGTAATATTATGGCGAGCAATCCGGCTTGCCGGGGCACGATCAGTGAGTGGTGCGATCGGTTCACCACCTGGATCCATGCACCGACCCCTCATGCCATGTTGAACTGTAAAATCTACTTTGATCTGCGTTTTATAACCGGATCTGATGTTTTGTTCGGGCAATTTTTACATCATCTGAATGAGAGCCCGAAAAATGAATTGTTTTATGCAGCAATGGCGGCAGATATCAATGTGAATACTGTGCCGATAGGTTTATTTCATCAGTTTAAGCTGCAACAAGACAAACATAAGCACAAATATTTGGATCTGAAAAAGCGCGGTGTTGTGATCATTAACGATATTGTTCGTCTTTACGCGTTACAAGCCGGGATCAGCAAAGCCAATACATTACAGCGATTAAAGGCCCTGAAAGGACGCAAGCTACTCAGTGACGAGGACATTGCCAATTTACAGGACTGTTGGCGATTTTTAACTCAGCTGCGTTTACGCACTCAGATTGACCGAGAAGGTTTACCTGAAAACTGTATCAATCCAGCTCATTTGGGCTCTCTGGAGCGGCATCAACTCAAAGAGGCATTTCAGTTGGTTAAACAAGCCCAGCAGGCATGTGCGTTTAAATTTGCCAGGGGAAGCCTGTGAACTGGTTTACACGGTTGCGAAACTGGCATACCTATCGTCAGTTAAGGTTAACAGAAGCCAATATGGTGGTATTGGATCTTGAATTAACCGGCCTGGACCCGAAACGGGACGAGATTGTCTCGGCTGCCTGGGTGGAGATCCGACAAGGCCGGATTATATTGAACTCCGCGCGGCATGTGCTGAACAAGGAAGTGCATCAGTTGGGCCAAAGTCCAGTGATCCATGGGGTCGATGAACAGGCACTACAGCGGGGAGAGACGTTATACGCTTTATTGCAGCAACTGAGTAACTTACTTGAGCGGCGTATTCTGGTCTGTCATAACGCTTTACTCGACTGGGGCTTCATCAAGCGGGCGTTTGTATACCACGGTATTGAGACGCGACCAAAGTTGCTCCTCGATACCATGCAGATAGAGCGGAACCGACTGCTCAGGCAAGGACAGACACTTGCGGCAGATTGCCTGACTCTGTCTGCCTGCCGGCAACGTTATGGATTACCCCTCGCTTCTGAGCATCATGCACTGAGCGATGCGCTGAGTACGGCTGAACTGTTATTAGCACAGAATAGCCAGTTTGGCGGAGCTCAGGGGGCGTTAGTTAGACAACTGACATAATTATTTTTGCATATCTCTTACACATTTTTGCTTGGTCGATTACAATAGCGCCATCTTAATACGGAAGACTTGGGATTTTTATTCGTGTGCTGCCTACAGAGTTGATGCGCCACAGGATTGCTCCCAATTTTTCACAACGAGGTGGATCTTCAATTTAATGACTATCAAACTGGCAATAAATGGTTTTGGTCGTATTGGTCGCAACATAGTGCGGGCTCTGTATGAATCTGGTCGCCAGCGAGACATTCAAATCGTCGCGATAAACGAACTTGCCGATCCGCAAGGCATTGCCCATTTGCTCAAGTACGATACTTCGCATGGGCGTTTTTCTTTCCCTGTTCACCTTGACGCGCCTTATCTGACGGTCGGCGACGATAAAATCCAGCTATTTAGCGAAGCAGATCCCAGTCACTTGCCCTGGCATGCCCTTGATATTGATGTTGTTTTAGAGTGCACCGGTGTATTTCATTCCCGATTTCATGCTCAGTCACATTTGCGTGCAGGGGCAAAGAAGGTGCTGTTTTCTCATCCCGCTGATGCAGATGTTGACGCGACCATAGTGTTTGGTATCAATGACAAAGAGCTTCGCCCAGAACACACCATAGTATCCAACGGTTCTTGTACAACTAATTGTATTGTCCCTGTCATAAATGTGTTGGATGATGCTTTTGGGATCGGCTCTGGCACTATCACGACGATCCATGCCTCAATGCATGATCAACAGGTGATCGATGCGTATCACCCTGATCTTCGTCGTACCCGTGCGGCGAGCCAGTCGATCATACCAGTGGATACAAAATTGGCACGAGGGATCGAACGGATCCTGCCAAAGTTTCACGGGTGTTTCGAAGCGATTGCAGTCCGGGTGCCGACCATTAATGTCACCGCGATGGATCTGAGTGTTACGCTGAACAGTGATGTGACCATTGAGCAGGTGAATAATGCATTACAACAGGCCGCCGGAGGTCCGTTGCAAGGGATACTGGACTACACTGAGGAGCCGTTGGTCTCGGTGGATTTTAATCATGATCCACATTCCAGTATCATAGATGGTACCCAAACACGCGTCAGCCAGAAGCGGTTGGCGAAATTGTTGGTGTGGTGCGACAACGAGTGGGGCTTTGCAAACCGCATGCTCGATACCGCAACAGCAATGACACAAGTTAATTAAAAACCAAGTATCGTTCTTGAAGGAGATGTCAATGTCAGTCATTAAGATGGCGGATTTAGATTTAAACGGCAAACGCGTTCTGATCCGTGAAGATCTTAACGTACCGGTGAAAGAAGGCAAGGTTACATCAGATGCACGTATCAGAGCGTCTTTACCTACCATCAAACTAGCCCTTGAAAAAGGTGCCAAGGTCATGGTGATGTCTCACCTGGGTCGCCCAACGGAAGGGGAATACGATGCGCAGTATTCATTACAGCCAGTCGTAGATTACCTAAACGATGCGCTTGAGCAAAACGTGCGCCTGGTTGACAACTATCTGGACGGCGTTGATATCGCAGATAATGAAGTTGTGGTGTTTGAAAACGTGCGCTTCAATGTAGGCGAGAAAAAGAACGATGAGGCGCTGTCGAAAAAGTTAGCGGCGCTGTGTGACGTCTATGTAATGGATGCATTTGGTACTGCACACCGTGCACAGGCATCGACACATGGTGTTGGCTTATTTGCAGAAGTAGCTTGTGCAGGTCCGTTATTGGCTGCTGAATTGGATGCGCTGGGCAAAGCCCTTGATAATCCTGCACGTCCTTTGGTTGCCATCGTAGGTGGCTCTAAAGTGTCGACTAAACTGACGGTACTGGATTCATTATCGAAAGTAGTTGATCAGCTGGTTACCGGTGGCGGTATTGCGAATACCTTTATTGCTGCGGCGGGCAACCCGGTTGGTAAGTCTTTGTACGAACCAGACCTGATTGCTGAAGCGAATAAGCTCAGTGAAGCTGCACGTGCAAATGACGGTGACATTCCTGTTCCAACTGATGTGGTTGTTGGTGACGAGTTCTCTGAGTCTGCTGTTGCCGAGATCAAAGATGTAGCGGAAGTACGTGACACTGATATGATCTTTGATATTGGTCCGGAGACTGCAAATACTTTGGCAAAAATCATTGCTAACGCGGGCACTGTGGTCTGGAATGGTCCGGTAGGTGTATTCGAGTTTGATCAGTTTGGCAACGGCACTGAAGCGATTGCAAATGCGATTGCCAAGTCTAACGCTTTCTCAATCGCTGGTGGTGGTGACACATTAGCTGCTATCGACAAGTATGGCGTAGCTGATGAAATTTCATATATCTCGACCGGTGGTGGTGCGTTTTTAGAGTTCCTTGAGGGGAAAAAACTGCCAGCAGTCGCTATGCTTGAACAAAGAGCGAAAGCTTAATCAGGCAAATTGCTGTGGCCTGTGCCACAGCATCATGTTTTCGGGCCGATGTACTGGTCCGGTTTTGGGACTCTCTCACATTTAACTCCCGAAACAAATTGAGTGTGTAGCACTTAACATCTATCCCGTTCAAATCGATGAGCATGAACGCTGAGCCGATAATATCAGCATCACTCATCAACAATTGGAGAAAGCACAATGGCTTTAATCAGTATGCGTCAATTGCTGGATCATGCCGCAGAGCATGGTTACGGCGTTCCTGCCTTTAACGTAAATAACCAAGAGCAAATGCGCGCTATCATGGAAGCGGCAGACAAAACCAACAGTCCGGTAATTGTTCAGGGTTCGGCAGGTGCGCGCAAGTACGCAGGGGCACCGTTTATTCGCCATATGATTTTGGCCGCAGTAGAAGAATGGCCACATATTCCGGTTGTTATGCACCAGGATCACGGTACGTCTCCGGGTGTATGTCAGCGCTCAATCCAGCTTGGCTTTTCATCTGTCATGATGGACGGTTCTTTGCTGGAAGATGGCAAAACCCTTCAAGCTATGAGTACAACGTTGATGTAACACGCCGCACGGTTGATATGGCACACGCATGTGGTGTATCAGTAGAAGGTGAGCTGGGTGTACTGGGTTCATTGGAAACCGGTGAAGCAGGCGAGGAAGATGGTATTGGTGCTGTTGGTAAGCTAACGCACGATCAGCTACTGACTGACCCAGAAGAAGCCGCTGACTTTGTTAAGAAAACGGGTGTTGACGCATTGGCAATCGCCTGTGGTACATCACATGGCGCTTACAAGTTCACACGTCCACCAACAGGCGACATTCTGGCAATCAACCGCATCAAAGAGATCCACGCCCGTATTCCGAATACGCACCTGGTAATGCACGGTTCATCATCAGTTCCTCAGGAGTGGCTGGCGGTTATCAACGAATTTGGCGGTGAGATCCCTGAAACCTATGGTGTACCTGTTGAGCAGATCGTCGAAGGCATAAAGCATGGCGTGCGTAAGGTGAATATTGATACTGACTTACGTTTGGCTGCAACCGGTGCTATCCGTCGTCACCTGGCGCATAACCCGAGCAATTTTGATCCTCGCAAGTATTTAGCGGAAGCAACGAAAGCGATGACAGAGATCTGTGTTGCACGTTATGAAGCATTTGGTACAGCGGGTCAGGCAGGTCGTATCCAGCCTATTTCACTAGACGACATGCACCTGAAGTATCTATCTGGCGAGCTGGCTCCTCAGATCAAATAAATACTAACTATTTAAATTTGGTTAGTAGCAAATGCCGCTGCTCTTCTGAGTGCGGCATTTTTGTATGTGCAGCCGCACAAGATCAAGCCGTTTCATCCACTTCACAGCCTAACAATGCCGCCCTATGATCTTGTTGGGATCACGATTATACCTACCTGTAGGAGCAGAGATCAGATCTTGACTAAGTTGAAGTCTAATCGGGATCCTGAGATCGAGATCTTACTAACTAAAGCCTGGGATCTGCGTTTATCTGGCACTGGAACAGATCTAAAATCAATGAGTTAGTAGGCTGACATGTGCGGTTCTGCAAATTTAGTTGGTAAAAAAATGATCCCAAGAGGATCCGCTTGGTATAAATTTGATCTCAGACATTCTATCTTAGAAAAACTCTGATCCGGCGGTTCATCACTTGATCTCTGAACTAGAGCGTCTAGCTTTAAAGGATACTCTATTTTGCTCACATTCTTTTCATTGGGGTCATAGTATGAAGAAATGCTATATGGCTGCCGTTATCGGCTGCTCGGCGCTAATAGTTTGTGCCCAAACACAAGCTGAAGAACTCAAAGTATACGGACGTGCACATTTGGGTGTGGAAAACAGTGATACAGGCAGTGGATCAGATACTTCTGTAGAAAGCTATGCCTCCAGGATGGGGATCAAAGGGAGTGCGGATATAGACACTGGGATCTCGGCTTTTTACAAGCTGGAGTTCCAGGTCGAGATGTCTGAAAACGACAACGATGGTAAATCAGAAGAGAACATCACGGCACGTTCGCAGTATGTTGGGGTAAAAGGCCGATTTGGGCAGCTCTTGCTGGGTCGGGATGATACGCCAATGAAGAAATCTCAGGGCAAAGTTGACCTGATGAATGATTTCAGTGCGGATATTAAAAGCTTCTTTGTGGGCGAAAATCGCCTCGGGGATACCTTGCAATATACGACACCATCACTCAATCATTTGCAATTCACTGTCAGCTATATTGCAGAAGACAACAGTAAGCAAAATGGCGAAAGCGGACTGTCCATGGCGGCAAGTTACGGCGATAGTAAGTTAAAGAAAACCGCCATCTATGCCAGTGTAGCTCGGGATGAAGAAGTTGCAGGTCAGGACATTACCCGTGTCACGGTTCAGGGCAAAGTGGCTAAGGTTACGTTGGGGGCCAGCTATCAGCAGAGCGAGGCGATTGGTAGTAACGAGACCGTAGACAGTTATATGGCCAGTGCAGCGCTCAAGCTTGATAATGGCTACAAGTTGCTGGCGCAGTACCAAAATTCCGATGGCGCCTCGGGCAAGCTTAAAGATTCCGGTGATGCAGCCTCTATCGGGGTTGAGAAGAGCCTGTCTAAGCAAGCCAGGATGTATTTGTGGTATACCAAGATAGACCTGGACAACAGCTCTGATCAGGATCATATGGCGTTGACGCTGCGTTACGACTTTTAGAGTCTCTTGCTGGCTCTGTATTTAATGAGGCGGAACCAAAAAGCGTTACCAAGCGCCATGTTCTGCTGCGTCTGTGCGTGACACTATGGTCATAATGATAAGGCTGGTACCGGGTCAATGAGCTGTGTTTAGTGGCCTTTATACTGACAAGGTCCCGCCGTAATGTAAACGAACTTAAATGGCCTGTATGTTATGCCTTACGCAACTTTTACAGCGGCAAATTTGTACATGTCGATACGGTTTGTATGAAACAAACCTGCCTAAACAAGCATTTAAATTGTTTATTGTCTGATTTCAAGTGTAATTGCAACGAAACTTACGCTTTTTCAGTGTCATAGCTTTATGAAGGGTTGGCCCTATTTTTTTCCCAATTGTCATCTTTTATCACTTGGTATTTCATAAAACTGTCATACTTAGTCATAATAATGAAACCCACTTCGGTAACGTAAGAGATAAATGGGAATGTCACGTAAAGTACTGGTAGTTGATGACGAAGCGCCGATCAGAGAAATGTTGGTGTTTGTGTTGGAACAAAATGGTTTTCAGGCCATTGAAGCTGAAGACTATGATTCTGCAATTGCAGCTATGGTTGAGCCTTATCCTGATATGGTGTTGTTGGACTGGATGCTGCCAGGGGCAGTGGTATTCAGATCGCCAAAAAGTTTAAACAAAGTGAATACACCAGACAGATTCCTATTATCATGCTAACAGCACGTGGTGAGGAAGAAGATAAGGTCAAAGGATTGGAAGTGGGTGCAGACGACTACGTTACTAAACCTTTCTCTCCGAAAGAACTCATGGCACGGATCAAAGCGGTGATGCGCCGCGTATCGCCAACATCACTGGAAGAAGCCATTGAAGTGCATGGCTTACGCCTTGATCCAATTTCACACCGAGTGACCTCAGCCGGTAACGAGCTGGAAATGGGGCCAACGGAATTCAGATTACTTCACTTCTTTATGACACACCCAGAGCGTGTTTACAGCCGCGAGCAGCTGTTGGATCATGTATGGGGCACTAACGTGTATGTTGAAGATCGTACGGTAGACGTTCACATCCGTCGCCTGCGCAAAGCGATTGCACCACTGGGCCACGATCGCTTGGTACAAACAGTACGTGGTGCGGGTTATCGCTTCTCAAGTAAGCTGTAAAGCATCCGGCGCTATGGTAGGCTAGCCATGGCGCATTCTCTTTAGGATCATTTTGTATGTATAGGGTGATTGATAAACAGGCGTTATTGAAACGCCTGTTTTTGTATTTTCTGCCATTAACCCTGATTGGGATCTTGCTAGGCGCACCGTTTGTCTTACTCTTTATCGGTGCCATGGTACTGTTGATCTGGCATTACCAGCAGCTGTATCGACTGAGTGACTGGTTGATCAATCAGCGCAGCTTTAACCCGCCTGAGGGATCGGGTGCCTGGGAGCAGATCTTTGAAGGGATCTACCAGTTACAACACCGCAATCGCAAAAAGCGCAATGAACTGGCTGAGCTGATCCGACGCTTCCGTGAAGGTGCCGAAGCGGTGCCAGATGCCGTGATAGTGATGCAGCAGGATCTCAGTATTGTCTGGTGTAACCAACTTGCACTTAAAGTACTTGGTCTGCAATGGCCAACGGATCATGGTCAGCGCCTCGATAACCTGATCCGCGATCCTAAGTTCGTAAAATATATGCAGGCCCATGATTTTCATGATCCCCTGGAAATGGAATCCGGGCATGGTGGTGAGCGCGTATTAGAATTTCGGGTTATGCCTTACGCTGAGCAGTTAATGATGGTGGTGCGTGATATCTCCAGGTTGAAACAGCTTGAGCAGATGCGCAAAGACTTTGTTGCCAATGTGTCTCACGAACTGCGTACTCCCCTTACGGTAGTCACCGGATATCTGGAGATGATGGAAGGCGATCAGATGCCGCCTCCGGCAATGTGGAACAAAGCGCATCACACTATGATAGAGCAGTGTAAGCGAATGGATAGTCTGGTTAATCAGCTGCTTTCATTATCTCGTATTGAGGGGCAGCGAAACCAGGACAATGACAAAGCGGTAAATGTGCCAGCTATGCTGACCTTGATTCAGACCGAAGCGAATTCACTGAATCAGGATAAGCATCATGAGATTGAGTTTTGTGTTGATCAGGCATTGGACATCAAAGGGTGTATTGATGAACTACGCAGTGCTTTTTCCAATTTGGTGTTTAATGCAATTCATTACACTAAACCAGGTGGCAAAATCACGGTCAACTGGTATCTCGATGGTGAACGACCACGCTTTTCTGTCATCGATAATGGCGATGGTATTGCGCCTGAGCATATTAACCGACTCACCGAACGATTCTACCGGGTCGATAAGGCACGCAGCCGTAAAACGGGTGGTTCTGGGTTAGGTCTGGCTATCACCAAACACGTCTTGTCTCGCCACGATTCACATCTGGAAATAGACAGTACACTCGGTAAGGGCTCGTGTTTCTCATTTGCCTTCGAAAAAGAAAAACGTATTTTTATGACAAACACTGAAAGTCATAAAAGTGTCATTTGAGAGTAATTTTATTGTCATTTGTTTTCTGCACAATGTGCTCAGAAATTAAATGGGAAGAACATTTGGAGTGACCCCAATGAAATTTAAAAGCTTAGTTGCCGCAATGGGTGTGGCTGTAACAACACTGGTATCTGCTCAAGCTTCTGCACTTGATAAGAATCTACCATCCAGTTATATGGTCGTAACTCAGTATCTGGTACTTACGGTTATTTTAAAAAGAAAGCCCTGTGTAAAGGTGACTTCCGTAACAACGTAAATGAGCAGCCAGGTTCGGCCTCTGTTGTGCAGTCAATCTCTTCATCAGTGAATGCGATTGGTTACTCGGGCATTGGTTATAAGACATCAGGTGTTCGTACGGTACCACTGTCTAAGAAAGGCGATAACTTTGTTGATGCAACTCTGGACAATGTAAATACCCGCTGTCTCGTTTCCTATACCTATACGTGAACAAGCACCCGAACAAGCCGCTTTCTCCAATTGAAGCCGAGTTCCTGAAAATGGTGCTGTCTAAAGAAGGTCAGAAGATCGTAGAGAAAGATGGATATGTACCACTTTCAAGCCAGCTTGCAAGCAAAGAGCTTAAGAAGCTAGGTTTGCTATAAGCATTGCATGGAAAGAAAAAACCGCTCATTGAGCGGTTTTTTTATAACTGTACTTTGGGATTACTTATACAGCGCTTTATTACGCAGCTGCTGAGACAGTTGCTCGGCTTGTGCTTTACACTGATTAAAGGACTCGATGCAACCATCGCTACACACTTGCATAGCCAGAGACTGAGGATTAGCACGTTGCTCACAACTTTGCTCGCATTGATAATTTTGCTGTGCGCACTGATTAAGTTCAGGGGAATTAGTATTGCTACAGCCTGCCAGTAACAAGGCAATTATTGATATCTGTGGTTTCATGAAACAAGTCCTGCAAGAGAGTAATAAAAGTGAGGATCCCAGTTAGGTTCACAAGGTGATACCGGGGATCCTATTCATTGTTATGCTTCAGTTAGGACCTGGATATTGTCGATTAGCCTCACCTGATTCAGGTAAGCAGCAGCCAGGATCACAAACTCACTGTCTTCCAGTGTAGCAGGTTTTAGGCTGTCTCTTTGTGCGATAGAGAAGTAATCAGGCTTCAGGCCAGCCGCTTCAAGAGTCGATTTGGCGGCTTGCTCCAGTGCAGCGAAATCGCGAGCACCTTGTGTCAGTTGCTGAGCTGTGTCATTTAAAGTTTGGTAGAGTATTTTGGCCGTGTCTTTTTCCTGCTCTGACAGGTAGCCATTGCGAGAACTCATCGCTAAACCAGAAATCTCTCTTTGAGTAGGTACTCCGATGATTTCAATGGGCATGGACAAGTCGCGCACCATAGTTTTAATCACCTGAAGCTGTTGATAGTCTTTTTCACCAAAGCAGGCAAAGTCAGGTTGAACCAGATTAAAGAGTTTAGTCACAACTGTGGCTACCCCTCTGAAATGACCGCTGCGGCTGCCGCCGCAATAGCCTTCGGATACACCTGGCACATCGACATAGCTCTGTGTGTCGAGGCCGTTTGGATAGATAGCCTCGACGCTTGGGGTAAAGACGATGTCGGTGTCCAGCTCGGCCAGCCCCTGTTTGTCCTGCGTCAGCGTACGCGGATAGTTATCTAGGTCTTCGTTGGCACCAAATTGCATCGGATTGACGAAAATACTAACCACCACTTTGTCTGCCAGGGTTTTGGCCTTTTCAACCAGTGAAAAATGCCCCTGGTGCAAATTGCCCATAGTCGGCACAAAGGCAATGCTTTGTCCTTGTTGCCGCCAGGCTTTAATTTGGCTACGCAGAGATTTTATTTCTGTAATTGATTGCATTAGTTAAACTCGTGTTCCTGAGAGGGAAATGCACCACTTTTTACATCAGTGCAGAACTTTTCGACCGCTGCTGGCATGTTGCCAGTCTCGGCGAGGAAGTTTTTCGAAAACTTAGGAATATAGCCTGCCGAGATACCGACCAGGTCATGCATCACCAGGATCTGGCCGTCGGTGTCTTTGCCCGCCCCAATACCAATCACTGGGATAGTCAGTGCTTCACTGATACGTTTGGCCAGTGCTGATGGGATACATTCTATGACCAATAACTGTGCACCTGCTTGCTCCAGCGCAATAGCGTCGGCAACCATTTTTTCTGCCTGGGCCTCTTCACGGCCCTGGATCTTGAAACCGCCAAAGACGTTCACCGATTGTGGAGTCAGACCTAAATGACCACACACCGGAATACCTTGTTGCGTCAACAGTCGAATAGAATCAAGTAACCATTCGCCGCCTTCCAGTTTGACCATATTAGCGCCAGAGCGCATTAGCACCGCCGCGTTTTCGCAAGCTTGCGCCGGGTTGGCATAACTCATAAAGGGCATATCGGCCACCACAAACAACTCTTTGCTACCGGCACGAACACAGCGCGTATGGTATGCAATATCCGCTGTGGTCACAGCCAGGGTATCTTCGCCACCTTGCAGCACCATACCCAGAGAATCTCCGACCAGAATAACGTCAACGCCGTTGTCATGGAACAGCTTAGCAAAGCTGGCGTCGTATGCGGTTAGTGCTGTGATTTTGGTTCCTTCACGTTTTTTCTTGGCCAATGTTGAAACGGTTACTTTAGCCATATTTCCCCTTTGTGATCAATTCAAAGCTGGGCGCATCGTGTCGCCCAGGTCTTGCTATGCAATCGATTTAGTCATGCGATATTGGGCGACAGCTGTAAGCCCATTACGTGGCAGTGAAGAGGCAATATTAGCCAGCAACTGTCCATTTGGTAAGGTGAGTTCAGGTGCAATTTCTAACAGTGGAAAGACCACAAACTCACGTTCACACAAGCCATAATGCGGTACGATTAATCGTTGTGTGTCTATCTTTTCATCGTTGTATAGCAGAATATCTAAATCTAATGTACGTGGGCCCCAGCGCTCTGCTTTACGAACCCGGCCATGTTGTAGCTCAATCTTTTGTAGCAGGTCGAGCACTTCTATGGCAGGCAGATCCGTCATCAGTTTGGCAACGGCATTGATATAATCGGGCTGGTCTTGCGGACCCATAGGCTTTGAGGCATAAAAGCTGGATACGCGTGCCAGCGAGAGTGATGAGGATGCATTCAGAGCATCCAGTGCATTGCGTAACTGTGCCTCAGGGGCGTTCAGGTTCGCCCCTAATCCAATATATACGGTGTTCATGATTCTGGGTTTGGTTTTCTACGCGGTTTATTTCTGGGACGACGGCGGCGTCTTTCTGAGCCACCAGAGCGTTGACCCAGCGCTTTCACCATCTCTTTTTGTCCATTGACGTCTTGTTGCAAATAGTCAGTCCACCAGTGTGCCAGCTCCTGCTGCTCGGTTTCGCCACTTTCTACTCGTAAAAGTAAGAAGTCATAACCGGCTTTAAATCTCGGTTGCAGGCTGAGACGGTAAGCGCGCTGACCACCGCGTTTATCGAGACGCTGTTGGATGTGCCAGATATCCCGCGCACCGAGTGTAAAGCGTTTTGGCACGGCAATGTGACGGGCGTTTTCTGCCAGTATCTGACTGATCGCTTGCATAAAGGCGTCATACTCGTTCATGCCCTCAGCTATCAGTGCATTACACCGGTCTCTCAGCGGGAACCATAGCAGTGCAGCATAGATAAAGGCTGGAGTGACTTTTTTATCGGCGTTAATGCGCTCATCCGTATTAGCGAACATTTTTTGGATAAACGTGCTTTCAAACTCGCTGTCTGCATTGTCTAAAATAGCGTCAACGGCCGGGAAAAGTTGTTTAAACAGGCCATACTTTCTGAGCATCAGGAAGTTAGCTTCCGCCTTACCACCTAAAAAGAGCTTCAATGTTTCTTCAAACAAGCGTGCCGGAGGGATATTGCTTAGTAGAGGCGCAAGTTCTTTAATTGGCGCTTCCGTTGGGCCGGCAATGGTCATATCTAGCTTAGTAGCGAAGCGCACGGCACGCAGCATACGTACCGGATCTTCCCGATAGCGGGTTTCAGGGTCGCCGATCAGTTCAATTTTACGCTGCTCAATGGCCGCAATACCGCCCGCAAAGTCACGGATACTAAAGTCGTTAATCGAGTAGTAGAGCGCATTAATCGAAAAATCACGGCGCTGTGCATCTTCTTCAATCGTGCCATAGACATTATCGCGCAGCAGCTGGCCCTGTTCACTAGACTGACTGGTTGGATCCGGGTTGTCTTGTGCCTGGTGGTGTCCACGCATGGTTGCCACTTCTATGATTTCACGGCCAAACACGATATGGGCGAGTCTGAAGCGGCGGCCGATTAGCCGGCAATTACGAAATAGCTTTTTGACTTGCTCAGGTGTCGCATTAGTAACAACATCAAAATCTTTGGGTTCAATGCCTAACAAGATATCACGAATACAACCACCCACCAGATAGGCGTCATAGCCACCATCTTTGAGTCGGTACAAAACTTTGATTGCATTGGGGCTAAATTGTTTGCGCGAGATAGCATGTTCACTGCGTGGTATTAACGCAGGTGTAGCACTACATGTCACGGTTCCTACCGGATCCTTGCCTTTAACTATCTGACGGCAAAGCTTTATAATTTTGGAAATAATAACCACTCTCCTAACGACCCTGAACAATCCAAATTGCGTGCAATAAAGCGTGCATAATGCACCTATATTCACCATACGGCCATAGAACTTGTTTTAGTTTGTATAGTGTAGGCGAATTAACGAGGCCCGCTATCATATACTCAAATGGGGTCAAATTGAAGGAGCGGGGACGTATTCATGATTAAAAATCCGACATTGCATCGACACTAAAGCCAGAAGCGAAATGACGGCACGGGACTCAGGCCGTTAACCCTGTGAAATCATAGTGTCCATTGGTTTGCAGTGAGACCTGAATTTCACGGTGGCGTGGCAAGGTATGCAGTGAAAAATGTTGCACTGCCCAGTGCAAAATATTGCTCACCGAATCACCATGTAACTCAGTGGGAACAGGCAGGCCCAAAAAACCGAGTGCAGCACACAGCGCGGGTTGAGGCTTAGTGTTGTCGATGGCCGGCGCGTGGTTTTGTTTTGACAGCTTAAATCCCGGCTGTGCCACAGCTAAAGACACATGTGCGTACTCTGGTGCCTGGTAGCCAAGCTGTTTAAACAGGCTTATCTGACGGGCTGTTGGTTCAAGTAAGTCGGCACCACGTACGATACGCGTGATTTGTTGCTCAATGTCGTCAACAACCACGACCAACTGATAGGCAAACAGACCATCCCGGCGCTTTACAATGTAGTCTTCCTCGGCCAGTGATGTTGGCAGATTTACTCGCCCCTGCAACAGGTCATCAAATGAGTATACGGGTTGGGTTTGTATTAGCCTGAGGGCATTGCCTTCAGGCGCAATATGGCGGTCCCGACAATGATTGTCATAAAACCCACCACGTTGCTTGAGTGCTTTGCGGGTACAGCTACACGGGTAAGTGAGCCCGGCTTTGTTCAGTTGAGCTAAGATATCTCGATATAACGCATGACGCTGGCTTTGATAGACGACTTCGCCGTCCCAGTGCAAACCATATGCTTCCAGGGTTCTGAGGATTTCATCCGCAGCACCGGTAACAACCCTGGGCGTGTCTATGTCTTCCATTCTTACCAGCCATTGGCCTTGATTAACTTTGGCATCCAGGTAACTGGCAAGGGCGGCTATCAAAGAGCCGAAGTGAAGAGCACCGGAGGGAGAGGGAGCAAATCGACCACGATAGCTCCCAGACAGATAATCGCTATTAAACTGGGGTAGCATAGCTAAGACGAGCGTGTGTTAGCCTCGGCCTTGTTGTTTTTCTTTTATTTCAGCAATTGATTTACAGTCTACACACAGGTCCGCAGTCGGGCGGGCTTCCAGGCGGCGAATGCCAATTTCAATGCCACAAGAATCACAATAACCGAAGTCATCGTCTTCGATCAGTTGTAATGTTTTTTCAATTTTCTTGATTAGCTTGCGTTCACGGTCGCGGGTACGCAGTTCCAATGAGAACTCTTCTTCCTGTGCCGCACGGTCAACTGGATCAGGGAAGTTTGCCGCTTCGTCTTGCATGTGGTTTTTGGTGCGGTCAACTTCGTTACGAAGATCGCTACGCCACGCTTCCAGTAATTTTTTGAAATGCGCACGTTGTGCGTCATTCATATATTCTTCACCCGGCTTTTCCTGATAAGGTTCTAAACCGGCTTGAGCCAACAACCCTAGTTTTTTCTGGTCTGGCATAGCATTCTCCTAAATCCTTAATAAACAACCCCAGCTAACGCCGGCGGCTATAGATAGCAAAATCTTTACCCCTTGGCAAACACTTTTTGCTCGTAAGACCACTCCCGGTTAGAAGGTATGATCGGCATCATAAAACCTCGACTGACGGGGGGCACACTGACATTTGCAGCTATATGGAGGCAAATTTTTCACTTTCAAGCTTAATACTCATTATACTGCACTATTTATGCCGCAAGATCACCGTGGCTATGATGCCTATTCAATTCGCGCTAAAGGGGAGGGCCTCGGTTAGTATGACCTCCCGCGTCGATACTTCGGCCCGGTAGGCGTAAATTTCCACCCCTTGTTGCAAGGCTTCTTCAATCAATGAGGCGTACTTGTTATCAATGTGCGCAGCTGGTTTTACACTATGGATGCCATTGTGCATGACGACAAACAGCAACACAGCACGTTTGCCTTGCTGTCGCATCTGGATCAGTTCTCGCAGATGCTTTTGCCCCCGCACAGTTTGAGCATCGGGAAAATAGCCCTGATCATTTTCCAGTAAAGTCACTGATTTTACTTCAATATAGCAGTCAGGCTTGTTGTCATCCTGGAGTAGGATGTCAATGCGGCTGTTTTCTGTGCCGTATTTTACTTCGCTGCGTTGTGTCTGGTACCCCGTTAATTCCGGAACCCTATCACGTTCTAGGGCTTCAATGGCGACCTTGTTGGCCATTGTTGTATTAACACAGATCAGTGCGCCGTCTTGGTTGGCCGTCAATTCCAGTGAGTGAGGATATTTACGTTTCGGGTTATCACTGGTTGAGTAATAAGCACTGAAGCCGGGATCGGCGCAGCCGGTCATTTTACCAGTGTTTGCACAGTGAACGGTAAATACCTGCTGTGTGTCGTCTTGTAAGTCTACCAAAAAGCGCTTGTAGCGTTTAAGCAGAGTGGCTTTGGCCAGTGGGGCGTGAAACTTCATAGATTAATCGTATTCGTTTGGGGCATTTTGCCCGCTAGTGTACACTGCAAGTTACTAATAAGCGCAAGAGTGAAATCATATATGGCTGACAAATTTATTGTTCGACTGACGGATCAGGCCCCGGCTGCACATTGGGGTGGCAATGCGACTTTATCGTACGATCAGAACGGTGCGCTGGTGCACCTGAGCGAACACGAAACACTGAAGACTATTCAAAAAGCGGGCCGCAGCGTGGCACAGCAAGGGATCCAAGCAGTTGAATTACAGGGGGATGCCTGGTGCACTGAATCTCAGTGGGCATTTTATCAGGGCTTTGTAAGCCCGAAACAACTAGATGGGGTGACCTTCTGTGACAACGCACAGTCAGACCTGGCTGAGCTGCAGGCGCTGAAAACTGCCGCTATCTGGACCCGTCAGATGATTAATGGCACGGCTGAAGATATTTATCCTGAAAGCCTGGCGGGTAAAGCGGCCGAGTTCATTCAGTCTCTAGCGCCTGAACATGTGAGCTATCAAATTATTAAGGGCAACGCGCTACTTGAGCATCAGTGGATTGGGATCCATGAAGTGGGTCGCGGTAGCGAGCGTCCACCTGTGTTACTGGAACTGGACTTTAATCCTACAGGTAACGAAGACGCACCAGTTGCCGCGGCACTGGTAGGTAAAGGGATCACCTTTGACTCGGGCGGTTACTCGATTAAGCCCAGTGAGGGTATGCTGACCATGAAGTGCGACATGGGTGGTGCTGCGACAGTGACCGCAGGTCTGGCAATTGCTATTCAGCGTGGGATCGACAAGCGTATCAAATTGTTCCTGTGTTGTGCTGAAAACTTGATTTCAGGCCATGCGTACAAGCTGGGTGATATTCTGACTTATAAAAATGGCACCACAGTTGAAATCGTCAACACTGACGCAGAGGGACGTCTGGTCCTGGCTGATGGCCTGATGGCTGCTGGCGAAACAGGCGCACCTTTGATCATTGATGCAGCAACACTGACAGGTGCGGCGCTGGTTGCGGTCGGCCAAGAGTACAATGCATTATTTGGCCTGGACAAAGAACTGGTCAATGATGTACAGCAGTTTGCTCAGGAAGAGTTTGAGGCGGCCTGGCCGTTACCACTGGAAAAGTGGCATCAGAATAACTGTCCATCGGCGTATGCAGACACGGCCAACAGCCGCGCGCAAAAAGGCGGTGGTTTTGGTGGCGCCTCTAATGCCGCGGGCTTCCTGTCTCGGTTTGTGCCAAATGAAGGACAGGGCTGGGTGCACATCGACCTGGCAGCGTCATTCCAGAATAATGCCGGCTCACAGTGGGCATCAGGCGCTACAACATTAGGCATGCGTACGGTTGCACGTACCCTGCAAGCGAAAGCCTGATAGCCAGGTTAAGTAGTAGAAAAAGCCCCGTCACGGGGCTTTTTTTATGACAGTAAGGCGGCGGCCAGGCGGACAAAGTCTGACGAGGTCAGAATACCCAGTAGTTTGCCGTTGTCATCCGTCACAGGCATACAGCCATGGCGGTTATCGACAAAAAAACGTACCACTTCTTGCAGACTCTGTTGCGGCTGTACACTGGCAAAGTCGGTAGCCATGACTTCTGCAACCTGCTGTTGCTTTTCTTTGCGCTCCAGTGCGTTGGTGCCATAGGTGGCAATGATCCCCATGACTTTTGCGATCATGATCTTCTGTGTCAGCATACCAACCAGCATGCCATCGTCGTCTATTACAGGGATATGGCGAATGTTCTTTTCGCGCATCAGGTTGTGCGCATCGTTGAGTGTATTGGTTTTACTGACGGCCAGTGGGTCGGGGGTCATTAAATCGGCTACTGTGGTTAACATAAGCACTTCCTTAAGCGAACATAATATCTTGCTTAAGTCTAGCCGACACTGAGTGTCCGTGAATGGTGCCAGATCAATTTTGGCTGATTTTTATTCTGAGGTTTGGGCTGAGTGTTGCACGGCAGCCAGTTGAATGTACTTGTGTTCAACCAGTTGTGACAGCGGAACCAGTTCAATGCCTTCGGTTGCCAGCTCGCCCAATGCTGTGGCAAGAAATACCCGGGTTTGAGGGTAAGGGTGGGCAATGCCGATAGCGTACCCCTGCTGGTGGGCTAACGCTTTGAGCTGATCAAACTGCCTGCGCAACGCATCTGGATGTGTTTGATTGTCTAAAAAGACATGACGGGCGACATTGGCCACGCCATATAAGTTTGCCACATGCTGGGCCTGGCTTAGTTCCGTGGTACGGCTATCAAGAAAGTACAGGCCTCGTTTTTTCAGCAGCTCCATGGTCCATTTCATAGGCTCAACATACTGAGTTAATGCTGACCCCATATGATTATTAACTCCTTTGACCTGGGGTAAGGTTGCCAGCGCATGGCCCAGTGTGGTTTGCAGTTGCCATTTACGCATATCCAGGGTCAGGGCACCAGGCCCAAGGGCCTTGTCTTCTATAGCCTGCATAGGGATGTGGAGCAACAGTTCACGGCGCTTGTGGCTGGCCTGATAAGCAAAGCGTTGTGAAAATGGGGTATGTGGTAAAATGGCGTAACTCAATTGGCCGGGCAAATCCAGCAGTTCTAAATCACGTTCGTGGTATCCGATGTCATCAATGACGATGGCAACCTGGTTGCCATAGCTTGGTGCTGCGCAGAGAAAAAGCACCAGAAAGCATAATGTAAGTAAGCGCACTATCCTGAATTATTGTTGTAAATTATGGTTTTGTAATAGTTGTTCCGCTTCTTGCCAATGTTTATCAAGGTTGGCAATAAAGGTCTGTCTGACCTTTTTTTCACCAGCCATTATAGCGTCTTTGTCGAGTTCTAAAAGTACTTGTTTACTAAAAATGACATCAGGCTGGATCCCTGTACCTTCGATAGACTGCCCCGAAGGGGTAAAATAGCGTGCTGTAGTCAGTTTCAGTGCTGTGGTGCCGTTACCTATGGGAATAAGCGATTGCACAGAGCCTTTGCCGTAGGAGCGGTTACCCAGTATGAGCGCCCGACTATTGTCTTGCAGTGCTCCCGCGAGTATCTCAGCCGCCGATGCTGACTGCTCATTGATAAGCACCAACATGGGAGCGCCGTTGAGTATATCGCCCTGGGCTGCAAAAAATCGTTGGTTTGCATCGTAAAAACGCCCCCGGGTACTGACAATGGTGCCACTTTGCAAAAACAGATCGGAAATGGCAACAGCGCTGTTCAATGTGCCGCCAGGGTTGTCTCTTAAGTCGACAATCAGTCCTTTGAGCGGCTCACCCAGATGACTGTTGAGCATACTGATATGTCGGGCAAAATCATGATAACTATGATTGTTAAAGCTACTTAGCAGGATATAGCCGATGCCACCGGGCAGCAACTGACTGGATACACTACGCAGTGTGATTTCCTGTCGTCTAAGGGCCAGTGTGACTTCTGCATTGGCGCGCTTTACGGTGAGCTGAATCGTTGAGAATTTTGCTTCACGCAGTAATTTTGAGACTTCAGCAATAGACTTTCTTTTTACATCATGCGTATTGATGGCCAGCAGCTTGTCACCGCCTTCAATACCAGCGGCCTCTGCAGGTGAGCCGGGCAGGGTATCCACAATCACAACGCCATCTTCAACTTCCTCTACTTCAATTCCGAGGCCGGTATAGCGACCATTTGCGGCACTGAATAGGGCTTCCAGTTCATGTTCATCGAGGTACTTTGAATAGTCATCTAGCTGGGTGAGTAGCTCGCCAAAATTGTCTTTTTAACATGACTGAGTGGCAAGTCTTCAACATAATAGGTATGGATATGATACAGGATTTCATCAATTTGCTCGCTGGAGAGCTGTCTGGCGCTGAGCGGCGTGCACAATAAACTGAGCATCAGGCCAAGTGCAAACAGCCATTGCCATACGAGGTTTTTATTTGGTTGAACACATGGAGTCATCATATGCTGCTCCTCACTGGGGGGCAGCATCGGTTAGTCAGTTAACTGGATCTGCACCATTTTACTGGATCAACAGCGCTTCCCTTATGCCGTATTTCGAAGTATAGACCAGGATCGGTTTGTCCGCCGCTTTGCCCTACAAGAGCGATGGGCTCACCCGGCATGACCTGATCGCCAACATCTTTAAGCAGGGTTTGGGCATGGCCATACAGGCTCATAAAGCCTTCCCCGTGATCTAATACGATGACCCAGCCGAAACCGTTCAACCAATCGGCATAGACCACCTGACCCGGTGCCACGCTAGTAACGGGATCGCCATTGCTGCCGCGGATCACTACGCCTTTCCAGTTCATACCAACGTGTTTACGCTGGCCAAAACGATGCTTTAAGCGCCCGTTCAGCGGCCAGGCCAGTTTGCCTTTTAAGCGTTGTAGCCCTTGTAGCTGCGCCACATATTGCTCTGGTCTGGCAGCCTGCTCGGAGGCCAGGGCTTCCAGGGTTGTAATGAGGGTTTGTTCATTCTCTTCGAGGTAGGCGATTGCCGCCTTTGCCTGGTTGAGCTTATCGTTGAGTTTTGACAGGTGGGTTCTGCGGGCGTTTTGTGCCAACAATAACTCGTCCTGACGCGCTTTTTGTTGACCTTGTAAAGCTTGCAGTTGTTTCTTTTTACGTTCCAGCTGAGCGCTGTTTTGGGCCAGTTTCTCAAAAACTGACTTAAGCGCTTCGAGCTGAGCAATGCGGGCCTGATTAAAGTAGTCGTAGTAACTGATAGTGCGTTCAAGGGCCGCGGCATGTTGTTGGTTCAGCAGCATTTTGGAATAATCGTGACTGCCAGTCACATACGCACTTTTAAGCTGGGCTGCCAGCAGTCGCTGGAGGCGCTTTTTTTGTTGTTCTAGTTGCTCAGCCTCGCGTTGCAGTGTGTACTGCTGCTGCTTATTTTCGCTGACCCCTTGTTCTGTCAATGCCAGTGCTTTGGCACTTTTGGCTATTTCCAGTTCAAAAGATTGTAAGGTGCTCTGCAGAGCGCGAAAGCTGGCCTGTTGTTGCTGATACGCGGCCTGACTCTTTTTTAGCTCGGCCTGCACCGCGGCCAGGTCGGCTTTGGTGCGGGTTTCGTTCGCCTGCCCGCTCAGGGGCAGGAGTAAACAGACCGAAAGTACAGCAAGCGTACGACGCATAGATTACTTCAGCCGCATGACAGGTGAACCTGTCATTTCCTCAGGCTGAGGCATGCCCAACAGGTGCAACATAGTTGGTGCTACATCGCTCAGTGTTTTGCCTGTTTGTGGTTCTGCATCACGACCAATATAGATAAATGGTACAGGCTCACTGGTGTGTGCGGTGTGGGCCTGACCGGTTTTGCTGTTTACCATTTGCTCTGCGTTACCGTGGTCAGCCGTAATGAGTGCCTCACCGCCAGTTTCCTCAAGAGCTGCAACAACGCGGCCGATACAGGCATCAACAGCTTCACAGGCTTTCACGGCGGCTGCAAAGACACCTGAGTGGCCGACCATATCACCATTTGGGTAGTTACAGATAATCACGTCGTGCTCGCCACTGTGAATCGCTTCCACCAGTTTGTCAGTTAACAGGGCAGAGTTCATTTCCGGTTGCAGGTCGTAGGTGGCCACTTGAGGTGATGGAATTAACTCCCGCTTCTCACCATCAAACAGGTCCTCACGGCCGCCACTAAAGAAAAAGGTGACGTGCGCGTATTTTTCAGTCTCCGAAATACGCAGCTGAGTTTTGCCATGCTTAGCCAGCCACTCGCCCAGCACATTGTTGAGCTTTTGGGGCGCAAAGGCGATGGGTGCTTGAATGTCGGCAGCGTATTCTGTCATCATCACAAACCCGCTCAGTGCAGGGGCCTTTTTCTTCTCGAAGCCAGTAAAATTGGCATCTACAAAGGCACGAGTCATCTGGCGGGCGCGATCGGCACGGAAGTTGAGGAAAATCAGCGTATCGCCATCGTTAATGGCCGCTGCTTCTTGATCTTGAGAGGCAATGACCGTTGCTTTGACGAACTCATCGTTTTCGTCGCGCTCATATGCTGCGTTCAGGGCAGTCACACCATCGGTAAAACGGTATTCAGCTTCGCCACACACCATCAGGTTATAAGCGGCTTCAACACGTTCCCAGCGGTTATCACGGTCCATGGCGTAGTAACGGCCTACGATCGAAGCCAGGCGGCCACAGCCCAATTTTGTAAATAGCGCTTCAATACGTTCAATCGATGCCTGTGCGCTGCGTGGTGGCGTATCACGACCATCGAGGAAAGCATGGAAGTAAACAGCTTTAGCACCACGTTTAGCTGCAAGTGTAATGGCCGCAACAATATGATCTTCGTGACTGTGCACACCACCTGGACTTAATAGGCCCATCAGGTGTACAGCTTTACCAGCAGCAACCGCTTTGTCGATGTTCTCAAGCAGTGCCGGGTTGTGCTCAAACTCGCCATCATCTATGGCTTTGGTTATACGCGTAAAGTCCTGATAGACAATACGACCGGCGCCCAGGTTGACGTGACCGACTTCAGAGTTACCCATCTGCCCGTCCGGTAGTCCCACATCCAGACCTGAACCTGAGATCAGCGTACGTGGACGCGTTTGCCATAGCTCATCCAAAACGGGGGTGTTAGCCGCCAGAATTGCATTGCTCTCGGCGTCTTCGCGGTATCCCCAGCCATCGAGGATCATTAATACCAGAGGTTTTTTCTTTGCAGTCATTTGGGCTCCTGAAACGTGCACGAAATCTGGCCATAGGATACCTTGTTTTATATTAATATTCAGCCCTCTGGGCGTGATTTATCCTCAACCACTTTAAAATTCATATAAGTAACAATCCCAAGTTGAACCCTGCTGATGAGCTCTGGAAGCCGTTAACCAGTTACTGCTCTCAAAGTTAGGCATTATGTCACAGATGTTTGTACCAGCGCCCGTAAGAAAGTATACTCGCGAGCAATTTCATTTTCCTGGTTGGTAAAGACAATATGGAACAATACATCGAGTTTTTAGGTAGAAACCCCATTCTCAGCATTATCTGGCTGGTTTTGGCGGCTATGTTGGTCTCAAGCTGGTTGAAAGGCATGTTTTCCAAGATCCGTCAGATTAATCCTCAGCAGCTTACTATTTTGGTAAACCGTCAGGATGGCCAGGTATTTGATATGCGTGCGGTGAAAGAGTTCAATGGTTCACGTATCGCTGGTAGCGAGCATATGAATGTGGAAAAAGCCAAACAAAATGATTTCGCAGGACTTGAAAAGTTCAAAACTAAGCCCATTATACTGGTGTGTAACACTGGCATGACCGCATCTGGCATTGCCAGCAATATGTACAAAGCTGGCTTTGAGCAAGTGTACGTGTTGTCGGGTGGATTTGGTGCCTGGCAAACTGCTGGCCTGCCAACAGCCTCGGGTAAATAGGAGTAAACATGAGCCAAGTTGTTATTTATACAAAGGATTACTGTCCTTACTGTCATCGCGCAAAAGCGTTGCTGGACAGCAAAGGTGTCACATATACCGAGTATGATATCGGCGCGCAACCCGAGCTGCGTGAAGAGATGATCAGTAAAGCAAATGGTGGCCATACGGTGCCACAGATCTTCATTAAAGAGCAGCACATTGGCGGCTGCGATGACATGATGGCGCTTGAATCTCAAGGTAAGCTGGACGCCTTACTGAGTTAAAATTTATTGCACCCAGGTTACGGGCCCGAGGTGCTACCCCACTTAAAATAAAGACGAACAATTAGGAAGAACAATGACAGAGCAAAACAACGCAGCTGCTGCAGAAGAACAACAAGGTCCACAATTTAACATTCAGCGTATCTACACCAAAGATGTGTCTTTTGAAACGCCAAACTCTCCGGCTATTTTCCAAAAAGAGTGGACGCCTGAAGTGAAGCTGGACATGGATACGCGTTCTGCCAAGCTGGACGAAGGTGTATACGAAGTTGTTTTGGCACTGACTGTAACTGCGTCATTGGGCGAAGAGACCGCATTCCTGTGTGAAATCCAGCAAGCGGGTATCTTCTCAATCGGTGAACTGGAAGAGCTGCAAATGGCACACATGTTAGGTGCATTCTGCCCGAACATTCTGTTCCCGTACGCGCGCGAGGCGGTTGCAAGCCTGGTTAACCGTGGTACTTTCCCACAACTAAACCTGGCGCCAGTTAACTTTGACGCGCTATTTGCTCAGTACATGCAGCAACGTGCCGCGCAAGAGCAACCTGCTGACGCATAAATGATGAATACAGCACTATCAGCTGTGACCGTATTAGGGGCGGGGTCGTATGGCACCGCCCTTGCTATTTGTTTTGCCCGCAACGGTCACCAGGTTACTCTGTGGGGACGTGACAGCACTGCTATCGAGCAGTTAGCCGACTCGCGTCAGAATGCCCGTTATTTACCGGATATTGACTTCCCTGAGTCACTGCAACTGGAAGCCGACCTGACTCAAGCCGTTCAGGCCAGTCAATTGGTTTTAGTGGTAGTACCCAGCCATGCGTTTGCGCAAACGCTGGAAGCGATTAAGCCGCATTTGTTGCCGGGTGCGAAGGTCGCCTGGGCAACGAAAGGATTGGAGCCGGATACCGGCCGATTGCTTCAGGATGTGGCATTGGATGTACTCGGTGAAGAGGTTCCTCTGGCTGTATTGTCTGGACCGACTTTTGCAAAAGAAATGGCCGCAGGGTTACCGACTGCTATTTCAGTGTCGTCGCGTTGCGAAGCGTTTCGCGGTGAACTGGCTAAGTTGCTGCATTGTGGTCGTTCGTTCCGGGTGTACAGCAATGATGACTTTATCGGTATTCAGCTTGGTGGTGCGGTGAAAAATGTGATTGCCATCGGTGCAGGTATGTCTGATGGCTTTGGTTTTGGTGCTAATGCCAGGACTGCATTGATCACCCGTGGGTTAGCTGAGTTATGCCGACTCGGATTGTCTCTTGGCGCACGTTCGGAAACCTTTATGGGTATGGCCGGGCTGGGCGATTTGATTCTGACCTGCACCGATAACCAATCGCGCAACCGGCGTTTTGGTCTGGCGCTGGGCCAGGGGAAAAACGTCGAAGAGGCGATGCAGAGCATCGGTCAGGTGGTGGAAGGGTACCGCAATACTAAAGAAGTATACCTGCTGGCAAAGCGCACAGGCATCGAAATGCCGATCACGGAGCAGATCTATCAGGTGCTGTATCAACAAAAAGACGTCAAAGAAGCAGCCATGGCGCTGCTTGGCAGAGAGCAGAAGTCGGAGTAATCAGGCGTCTGATAATAAAAAAACCGAGCCCGTGAGCTCGGTTTTTTTATGTCTTTGTGAATCGCTCAAGCGATCTGTTTTTCTGCCAGCGTCAGCTCCATAGTGGCTTTGAGCAAACGGTACAGATTGATCGATGCATCGATTTCTTCTTTGCGGTTAGTCAGACTTTCTATGTTCAGTCCCAGCGGGACATCCAGTTGGGCACAGCTACGCAGAATAGAATCCAGATTTTCACGACAAATGCGGATCGATTCACTCAGGGTATTGTCTGCATCCAGCATCCGCCACTTGGTCGCTTCAGGTACTGAGATCCCAAGCCATTCCATAAATTGCAGCGTCTTCTCACCACCACATGGGGTAAAAGTCAGGATCAGTCGCTTGGGCTCAATGCCTTGCTGTTTGCAGGTACGGGCATAGCTGGTGATCAGATCAATGGTCGCCTGAGCATTATAAACAGCCTGAGAAATAAAGAACTCACAGCCCTGAGCGGTTTTTTCAATCAAACGTTCATGCTCATTGCGTTTTGAAGCATGACGCTCTGCAATGGTTACACCGCCTAAAAAAAAGTCTGTCTCATGTGCAGCCAGGGCCTGATAAGCGTCCGGCAGTGGCAAGTTAATTTTACCTTGTGATGAAGGAGAGCCAACCAGAACCAGGTTGTTCAGGCCAAATTCCTGTTTGGTGTTGCTAAGCCACTGATTAAATTCGTTACTGTCTCGTTGTGCCACACTTTTGTAGGTGATCACGTCCAGTTGCGACAATGACTTCACCAGGCGGCTGTATTCGCACGGGTCGACGGTTTCCTTAAACGGAAAAGGGCGTGGTACAGCGGTGCGGCTGCTTTCGTCCTGAATGTCGTAAACGATTACACCGTCGTATTCAATTTCATGCAGGCGATCCAGCAGCTTAGTTGCAATACGTTTAACCTTTTCCTGCTCCGTACCAGATTTGGGCGGAGTCGTACCAATCAAATATACCCCTTGGTTCGGGTCTAAGATTTTCTCTTGTAGTGATAACGCCATGGTCTAGATTCCGGCAAAAATTCAGCTTATAGGATCTAATATAGCAGCCATTTAGACGTCTAGATAGATTTTTTTCTTGAAACAAATTCAATGCTGATGAATTTCTCTCATGGTGTTTTCTCCATGTTTGAGCAAGCTGTTGTTTGCTAGTCGGTTTATTCAGCGCTGTCTAGTTCATATTTCTTTACATAATTTAGGCGAGTAAAGATGAATTAAGGTGGGATTGCGGCATAATTGGGAACTACGAGTCCCAATAAGAGTGGGACCAAGAATAAAAATTGATACAAAATTAAGGGAAGCATATGAAATTTAAACTACTGGCGACGAGCCTGGCTGTGTCACTGGCTCTTGCGGGCTGCACCGCAACACAACAATCGGCTCAGCAAGCGTCAACCAGCATTGAGGCGCAGGCCAGCAATAAAGTGTTTGCACAGGACTATGTGCTTGAAGAGCTGGATAATGGCTTACGTGTGATGGTAGTGAAAACCGACTATCCAGATGTTGTGTCACTGCAAATTCCAGTCTCTGTTGGCTCACGTAACGAAGTTGAATCAGGCAGAACCGGATTTGCTCACTTCTTTGAGCATATGATGTTTAAAGGCTCTGAGAAGTTTCCACAGGACGTCTACGCAGACATTCTGAAGAACTCCGGAGTGGATAACCGTGCTTATACTACGAATGACTACACCAACTATCATTTGAACTTCTCAAAAGAGCACCTGGATAAGGTCCTAGAGATCAAAGCGGATATTTTTCAAAACCTAAGCTATAGTGAGTCACAGTTCCGTACCGAAGCGCTGACAGTCAAAGGCGAATATTTGAAGAACAACGCCAGCCCGATCCGTAAGTTGTTAAGTGCGGTGCGTAAAGAAGCATTTGATAAGCACACCTACAAGCATACTACCATGGGCTTTTTCGAAGATATTGAAGCGATGCCGGATCAAATGGAATATGGTCAGATCTTTTTTGAGCGTTTCTATAAGCCTGAATACGTGTCTATCGTGATTGTGGGGGATGTAGATCCGCAGGAAACCATGGCAATGGTTAAAAAGCACTGGGGTGGCTGGCAGCGTGGTAACTATGTTGCCGATATTCCGGTGGAGCCGAAGCAGCAACAAGCCAGATATGTGCATGAACACTATGACGGTTTGCCAGGCCACTGGTTACTGGTTTCTTATAAAGGAGCAGCCTGGGAACCGGCAAAGAAAGACCGTGCTGCATTGGATCTGCTCTCACAACTTTACTTCTCTGAAAACTCAGAGCTATATCAGGAGCTGGTAGTCGACAAGCAAATTGCCAGCCAGATGTTCACTTATAACCCGGAGACCAAAGATCCGGGTCTGCTTCATGTGTTTGTAAAGGTCAATGAAGAAAGTGACTTAGCTGTGGTACGCGATGCTATCAATCGCACTTATGCTAATGCGCGCACTGAGCTGGTTGACAGCGATAAGCTGGCTGCACTGAAGTCGAACCGCAAATATAGTTTTGCCAACGGCTTGGATTCGTCGCAGGCAATTGCCAGCATGTTGGCGGAGTATATGCATTTCGAGCGCAACCCTGAAGTCATCAACACCTTGTATGCGACCAGTGATTCCATCACGGCTGAAGACATTCGCGATGTTGCCAACCGTTATTTTGTTGACAGTGGCCGCACCACAGTGACTATGTCGGCATTGACTAAAGTCGCTGGGTTTGACAAAGAAGTTAAACTGGATGCCTTAGTGTCGCAGCAAAGCCAACCAAAAGAGCAGAAGTTCACCGTACTAGACAAAACCAATGCTTCTCCTTTGGTTGATGTGAACTTGCTGTTCTATACGGGGGCAGCTGCGGATCCTAAGGGTAAAAAAGGTGTGGCTGCCCTGACTGCAGCGATGATTGCCAATGGTGGTTCACAAGGCAAGTCATACAAAGAAATTCAAAAAGCGCTATACCCTATTGCAGGTAGCTTTGATTATCAAATTGACAAAGAAATGCTGTCACTGCGTGGCCGGGTACACAAAGACAATGCTGCACAATGGTATGCCTTGATCAGTGAACAGTTACTCAATCCAGGCTTTAGAGAAGATGACTTTAAACGTCTGAAAAAAGAGTTGATAGACAACATCAAAGCGGGTCTTAAAGCATCAAATGATGAAGAGCTGGGCAAAGAGGTGCTGTATCATAAATTGTATCCAGGGCCATCCATACGAGAGTTACAATTTGGGCGATTTGTCCGATCTGGAAGCCCTGACTCTGGATGATGTGAAAGCTTTCTACCACAGCCAGTTTACTCAGGCAAAACTGAACGGGGGATCACCGGTGCGCTGGATGAGCAACTTAAAGCACGTATGCTCACTGATCTGGCTAAGCTGCCCAAAGGGGAGGAGTCTCGGCTGACGATCCCGGATGCGCCAGCATTAGAGGGTCGACATGCTACTATCGTTGAGAAGAGCGCGAAATCGACTGCGGTATCGTTTGGTTTCCCAATAGAGACCATCCGCAGCAGCAAAGACTGGACAGCCTTGTGGCTGGTACGCTCTTACTTCGGTGAGCACCGTAATTCAAACGCTTACCTGTTCCAGCGTATTCGTCAGGTACGAGGCATGAACTATGGTGATTATGCTTACATTGAGTATTTCCCGCGCGGTATGTTCCAAAACTAAACCGGATGCCAACCTGGCCGCTCTGAGCAAATTTTCCAGGTGTGGTTACGTCCGCTGCGTTCTAATAACGACGCGCACTTTGCCACTCGTGTTGCTCAGTTTGAGTTAGACAAGCTGATTAAAGAAGGCATGACGAGAGCGATTTCTCTGCTACCCGTAACTTCCTGAGTAACTTTGTGCCTCAGATGGTTGCCAGTCAGGATCGTCAGCTAGGTTATGCGCTGGACAGCCAGTTCTACAATACCGATGAATTTGTGAGCTATGTTCGCGAGCAACTCGCTTCACTGACCGTAGAAGATGTGAATCGAGTGATCCGTGAAAACCTGCAAAGTGACAACATTCACTATGTGTTTGTGACGGGTGATGCGGCTGACATGAAAGCGCGCCTGGTGGATCAGAGTGAGTCACCGATGCATTACAATGCGCAAAAAACCACAAGCACTTATCGATGAAGATAAGCAAATTGCCAACTACAAACTGGCAATCCCGGCTGCTAACATCGAGGTGATGAACGCAGAAGCGATCTTTAAGTAACGCCCCACCAGAGCCCTCTGTCGGGCTCTGAGTTTGCCAGGCGGATCTGGTATCCGCCTGGTTTCCCATCCTCTGTTCGCAATTTCGGGTTATAATTAATAACAAATTGATGCAAGAAGCATTTGACTATCGCTGCTAATTTAACGCGTTGCAGGGTAAGATAGGCAAAGGCCTTGGAATTATTGAAAATAGTGCAGTTTATGAGACACGAGATCTGGCAAAAGCTTCGTCAAGAAGCCACCGAATTAGTTGACCGCGAGCCGCTGCTCGCCAGCCATGTTTATTCAAGTATTTTAAATCATGAATGTCTGGGTGCGGCATTGAGCTTTATTGTGGCAAACAAGCTGGCAGATGCCGTAGTGTCTGCATTCACCATTCGTGAACTATTTGATCAGGCCTTTGTGGATTGTGACCGTATGTTGACCCATGTGGCACATGATAAAAGCGGTTAAAGATCGTGACCCGGCTGCCGATAGCTATCTTAACGTTATTTCAAACCTTAAGGGCTTTCATGCAATACAAGCACACCGACTCGCTCATTGCTTATGGCGACAAGACAGAAAAGAGCTCGCGCGTTTTATCCAGAGCCGTACATCCGAAGTATTTGGTGTTGATATCCATCCTGCTTGTAAAGTCGGCCATGGCATTATGTTTGACCATGCGACTGGTATAGTCATAGGTGAAACTGCAGTAATAGAGAATAACGTCTCTATTTTGCAATCGGTCACCTTAGGGGGAACCGGTAATGAACAAGGCGATCGTCACCCCAAAATACGCGCAGGTGTATTGATCGGCGCGGGTGCGAAAGTACTGGGCAACATTGAAGTGGGTGAAGGCGCGCGAATCGGTGCAGGCTCGGTAGTATTGAAAGCAGTAGATCCACACACCACTGTGGTGGGTGTGCCCGCGAAAGTAGTTGGTAAACCCCCTTGTGCTTGCCCCGCAGAATCTATGGATCAGAACTTTCTGGATGAAGATCTGATAGCCCGCAACGAATCACATACCAGTGCGATGCTCTAGCATCTGACTGAGTAAACAGGCAGTGCTTTATGGATAGCCTGAGCCAAAAGTTTTTATGGATGTGTTTGGGGGCAGCCATAGCTACTCCGTTAACCTGGTGGTTTGCATCTGATGGCCCATTACAGCCTTCCACAGCAATTGTGGCTAACTCTGGCGATGCTACTCAACACCTTGCCTCATTGTCCTCAGGTCAGGCTCAGCTAGCTAGTCCCTCTGAGCCGGCCGGCGGCACCGAGCTGGTAGCGCTGCAGCAGCAAGTACTGCAGTTACAGCAAGAACTTGAGCAAGTTCAAAGCCATACATCATTGCAGCCGGAGCAGCCAGAGCAACAACAACGACCAGGCTCATCGGGCAATATTAACCGTCAGCTGGCTGATATCTTTGAAACCGAATCGCGGGACCCTGTCTGGGCCGATGAGCTGGAATTACAGCTTGGGGACTTTCTGTACACCAGTGACCTCAGTACATACTTTACTTACGCCAGTTATGGCTGCAAACGTCATGTCTGTCAGCTTAGTTTTGTGCCGCGCAGTGAGGATATCGATGCCATGCAGTGGCAACGCCTGAATGACAGTCTCTTTAATAGTCCCTGGATAAAGCAATTTAAGATCAGCTCAGCGCAGCAAACGGCGCAAGGCATGCTGGTGCATTTTAGCACCAAAAGTATGCGTGAGCTGGCCACTGAGTATTAATTACTTTCGCCAACTGGATCGGCTGGTGTGACATCAATGACTTGGGTTTGCAAACGACCATCGTGCAATTCTGTAGTGAGTAAATCGCCTGCCGTTACATCCTGGGTTGATTTCACCACTTTCTCGCCAGATTTAGTAATACTGTAGCCTCGCGACAAAACGGCCAGCGGACTGACACTGTCGAGTCTGGCCGCGAGCAAAGCCAGCTGCTGTGTGTGCTGTTGTTGTGAAGCTTGCATTGTTCGGGTGAGCTTTTCTTTCAGACTGTCCAGGTGTTGATGTGCGTATCGCAATTTTTGCTCTGGATGAAATTGTGCCAAACGGTGTTGTGCCAGCGTAACGCGACTTTGAGCACGGTGCTGCTGGTGGCTCATTGCCCTGTGCAACCGGCTACTCAGTTCATCTACTTTTTGTGCCTGTTGCATTAGCTGCGCCTGCGGATGTTGGAGCAACAGCCGCTGATGTGAATTTTGCAGCTGCTGAGTATGATGGCCAGATAGCGCTGCATTGCACTGCTCAGGCGCTGTTTTTGTTGACCTAACTGGGCCTGAATTTCGGCCCCGTCCGGGCTGACCAGCTCAGCGGCGGCAGAAGGGGTCGGAGCACGTAAGTCGGCGACATAATCGCTGATGGTGGTATCGATTTCATGCCCAACGGCACTGATCACTGGCAGCCGACTGGCGAAGATTGCTCGCGCTACGGTTTCTTCGTTAAAACACCACAGATCTTCCAGTGAGCCACCGCCACGACCAACAATCAGTACATCTACTTCATTACGACGATTCGCCAAGTCAATTTGTGCCCCAATCTGATGATGCGCTTCCTGACCTTGTACTTGAGTCGGGTAGATCACCACCTCCAGCTGTGGGGCTCGTCGTTTGAGGACCGATAAAATGTCTCTGATTGCGGCCCCAGTCGGAGAAGTCACGACGCCCACCCGGTTTATTCGTGCAGGCAGTGGTTGCTTATGCTGGCTACTGAACAAGCCTTCACCGGCAAGGCGTAGTTTGAGTGCATCGAACTGTTGTTTTAGCAGGCCTTCACCTGCCGGTGCCATCTGTTCGACGATCAACTGATAATCACCGCGGGTTCATATACAGACACCCGGGCTTGCACCAGTACCTGCTCACCATTTTGTGGCCGGTAGCGACAGTAGCGGTTGTTGCCTCGCCACATCGCTGCCTTTACCTGGGCTTTATCGTCTTTGAGCGAGAAATACCAGTGCCCGGACGCCGGGGCGACAAAATTGGAGATTTCGCCGTCAGCTGTAAAGAAGCGAACCCCTGTTCCAGCAAACTGCGGATCTCTCGATTCAGGCGCGACACCGAATAAACTTTTTCTTGTTGTGGCAACGACATACTCAGCTCCATAAAAATTTCACGAACACTCTAGCATATTTTTGCTAAATTTTATTTACTCGCATAAGGAACGCTGATAAAATGCGCTCGCAATTCCTTATACTCAGTTTCACTTGAGAGATGCCGCACACATGTTAAGAATTGCAAAAGAAGCCCTTACCTTTGACGACGTACTTTTAGTACCCGCTCATTCGACTGTTCTACCACACACTGCGAACTTAAAAACCCGCCTGACTCGTGGTATTGAACTTAATTTGCCATTAGTTTCTGCCTCTATGGATACAGTCACTGAAGCACGCCTTGCAATTGCACTTGCACAGGAAGGTGGCATCGGATTCATCCACAAGAACATGACCATTGAAGAGCAAGCGCGCAATGTACGTAAAGTAAAAGCGTACGAAGCGGGAATTGTCTCTTTTCCGGTTACCGTCACCGCAGATAAAACCATTGCTGATACGTTAGCATTGGCTGAAGAAAACGGTTTCTCAGGCTTCCCAGTGGTTGGGGAGAACAACCTGTTGGAAGGCATCATCACCAGCCGTGATATGCGCTTCGAAACTAAACTAGACAAGCCTGTTTCATCTGTGATGACACAAAAAGCAGACCTGGTGACAGTAAAAGAAGGCGCATCACGCGAAGAAATCCTGGGTCTGATGCATGAGCACCGCATCGAGAAAATCTTAGTGGTTGATGACGCTTTCAAACTCAAAGGCATGATCACTGTTAAGGATTATCAAAAAGCACAGGAAAAACCAAACGCATGTAAAGACGAGCAAGGTCGTCTTCGCGTAGGTGCAGCTGTAGGTGTAGGCGCAGGTACTGACGAGCGTATCGCTGCGCTGGTTGCTGCGGGTGTTGACGTACTGCTTATCGATACTTCACATGGCCACTCTCAGGGCGTTATTGACAGAGTTAAAGCAACCCGTGAAGCGTACCCGGACTTGCAAATTGTCGCGGGTAACGTGGCGACGGCTGAAGGCGCTGTTGCACTGGCTGACGCGGGTGTGGATGCGGTTAAAGTGGGTATTGGTCCTGGCTCTATCTGTACTACACGTATCGTAACTGGCTGTGGTGTGCCACAAATTACGGCAATTTCAGATGCGGTTGATGGCCTGAAAGGTCGCGACATTCCGGTTATTGCTGACGGCGGTATCCGTTTCTCTGGTGATATCGTTAAAGCTTTGGTTGCTGGTGCATCTTGTGTGATGGTTGGTTCTATGCTGGCAGGTACTGAAGAAGCGCCAGGTGAAGTTGAACTGTATCAGGGCCGTTACTACAAGTCATACCGTGGTATGGGCTCACTGGGTGCGATGAACCAAAAAGAAGGCTCATCGGATCGTTACTTCCAAAAGAGCAATTCTGCTGAAAAACTGGTTCCAGAAGGCATTGAAGGCCGCGTGGCTTACAAAGGTCCAATCGCGACCATCATCCACCAACAAGTGGGCGGGATCCGCAGTGCCATGGGCCTGACAGGATGCGCGACTATTTTAGAGCTGAATACAAAGCCGCAGTTTGTCCGCGTGACCTCTGCAGGTATGGGTGAGTCACACGTCCATGACGTACAGATCACCAAAGAGGCTCCAAACTACCGCATGGGCTAATCCCGGCGGGTAATAAGTGGGCTGGCGGTTGCCGGCCCTTCTTAATTTTAGTGTCTGCTTTTATAAGGTGGATACAAACACAATGCGTTGGGCAGGCAAACTTGCCCGGTCATTTAGGTAAAGTACTTTTACTGTGCTTTACTAGTTTTATCGCTTCCTAACAAACGAGATTATCAATGAGCAAAGACATCCATGATTCCCGTATTTTGATCTTAGATTTTGGTTCTCAATACACTCAATTGATCGCCCGCCGGATCCGTGAGATCGGCGTTTACTGTGAGCTATGGGCCTGGGATGTAACCGAGGAGCAGATCCGCGAATTTAATCCGCAGGGTATCATTCTGTCAGGTGGCCCGGAGTCTACGACTTTAGAAGGCAGCCCGCGCGCGCCTGAATATGTGTTCAATGCCGGTGTGCCTGTACTTGGTATTTGTTACGGCATGCAAACCATGGCGTCACAGCTGGGTGGTAAAGTACACAGCTCAGATAAGAAAGAGTTTGGTTACGCGAAAGTAGAAAAAGTCGGTAACTGTGCCCTGTTTGAAGCGATTGAAGACCACATCGAAGATGGCATTGGCAAACTGGACGTGTGGATGAGTCACGGTGACAAGGTTATCGAAATTCCAGAGCAGTTCATCACTTCTGCAAAAACAGAAACCTGTCCGCATGCAGCCATGTCTTGGGAAGAGAAACGCTTCTACGGCGTGCAGTTCCACCCGGAAGTAACACACACTCAGCAGGGCCTGCGTTTGCTAGAGCGCTTTGCTACTGATATCTGTGGCTGTGAAAAACTGTGGACACCAAGCCAAATCATCGAAGATGCGGTCGCACGTATTAAAGAGCAGGTAGGTGACGACGAAGTGATCCTGGGCCTGTCGGGCGGGGTTGATTCATCTGTAGTTGCTATGCTTATCAACCGCGCTATCGGCGACAAGCTGACGTGTGTATTCGTTGACAATGGCCTGCTACGCCTTAACGAAGGTCAGCAGGTGATGGATATGTTCGGCGATAAGTTTGGCCTGAACATCATTAAAGTGGACGCAGAAGAGCGCTTCCTGAATGCCCTTAAAGGCATTGATGACCCGGAAGACAAGCGTAAAGCAATTGGTCACACCTTCATTGAAGTATTCGACGAAGAAGCGGGCAAGCGCGTTAACGCCAAATGGCTGGCACAAGGCACCATCTATCCGGACGTGATCGAATCTGCGGCATCAGCCACAGGTAAAGCACACGTGATCAAGTCTCATCACAACGTGGGTGGCCTGCCGGAAGACATGGAGCTGGGCCTGGTAGAGCCGCTGCGCGAGCTGTTTAAAGACGAAGTACGTAAGATTGGTCTGGAGTTAGGCCTGCCGTACGACATGCTATACCGTCACCCGTTCCCGGGTCCAGGTCTGGGTGTTCGTGTACTGGGTGAGATCAAGAAAGAATACTGCGATCTGCTGCGTCGTGCCGACGCTATCTTCATTGAAGAGCTGCACAAGGCTGATTTGTACCACAAAGTGTCTCAGGCTTTCACTGTGTTCCTGCCTGTACGCTCAGTAGGGGTGATGGGTGATGCACGTAAGTACGACTGGGTTGTATCACTGCGCTGTGTAGAAACCATCGACTTTATGACAGCGCGCTGGTCACACCTGCCGTATGAGTTCCTGGGCCAGGTTTCAAACCGCATCATAAACGAAATCGACGGTATTTCTCGCGTGGTGTACGACATCTCAGGTAAACCGCCTGCGACGATCGAGTGGGAATAATCACTCACCAGGCACCTGATATAGGTTAAGAAAAGGGCGGATAGGGTAACTATTCGCCCTTTTTGCTGATAAAATCAGCAAACGATCAGAAATGTGATATTTTCTCTTTACCTTTTCAAATTGCTCATTATAATGCGTCGACATTGCAGGGGCGTAGTTCCAATTGGTAGAACAGCGGTCTCCAAAACCGATGGTTGCGGGTTCGAGTCCTGCCGCCCCTGCCACTTCCTTCTCGATTTCTCGATAATTCCCATATTTAATACAATTCAGATTGCAGTCATTACGCGCATATTCTAGAATTCCCAGCATTTAATTTTCTCGGTGTTTTTACATGCATGCAGCTCAGGCTCAGTTACTTGGTGTAATGCCACTTAAACTTAAATCGGCGTTTGACCCCAATCCACAGTCAGCCATGCCAGCCTCCGCGCCTGTTGAACATAAGCCGCTCTCGCTGAATGAGCAGCTGCAACAGGATTTATGCAGAGCCGCTAATGTTGGTGAGTTACGTGTCGTCAAAGGAGATGCTGTAAATTGGGCCTGTAACGGGCAACAAGCTCAGCTGATTGTGCCAGATGCACAGCTGACAGGTGAACAAAAACGCATCTTGTGGCAGCGGATCTGGAGCGCGCAATCATGAATGTTGCTATCGTGTCGGATCATCTGGCCACTTTACCACTACAACAGCTCATGGACATTGAGCAGGCCTGTCATAGTCATCCCTGGAGCGTCAAGACGATGCAGTCGTGTTTGAGTGGCCGCTACTTTAATGCAGCATTGTATCTGGATGAGCGCTTAGTCGGGTTTTATGTGGGCGAGCGCGCTGGACCAGACTTTACATTGATGGATATTTGCATCGCTCCCGCTTTTCAGGGGCAGGGTCTGGCCTGGCAGTTGCTGGCGCATTTCATGACAAGGTGCGAGCAAGACAATGCTGAAAATATCTTTCTGGAAGTACGAGTAAGTAATAACGCAGCCATTGGCTTATACCAGAAGGCGGGCTTCACAGAGATGGGGGTGCGCAAAAATTACTATCCGAGCGCACAAGGCAAAGAAGACGCAGTGTTAATGGGCAAAGTACTGTTTAAGCCTGAACAGGCGGATCATTGAACAGATTATCTTATGCACTGCACAAAATCAGGCATGCTCCTGCTCTAGGGTATATCTGATGGCTTGTGTGAGCGTCAGCATTGCATATTCCCACTTTGTCGGATTGTCTTCGCGCAAACACGTTTCCAGGTCGCCGGCAGCGTTGTGAATATTAGTAAAGCCGAAGCATCCGGCACTGCCTTTCAGGCTGTGCGCTAGTGCTCTCAATGATTCCCACTCCTGAGCGCCAAATAGGTGCTCCAGTTGCGTCAGCTGGTCAGGCAGCTTTTCAACATAGTTGCGGCTTATCTGCAGGTATTTTTCACTTTGTAGCAGCGAGTTCCATTGCGAGCTTTTGTCTTCTTCCAGCTCTAAATACTTAAGTAATACGGCCCCAAGCTTTTCACGGTCTATGGGTTTGGCGAGCGTAGCATCGCAGCCTGCCGCCAGGTAGGTGTCAATATCATGCTTCATGACGTTGGCTGTCAGGGCAATGATAGGACCGTCGTAAGCGGCGTGACGAAGCATTTCAGTGGCTTCCAGGCCCCCATGACCGGCATTTGCATGTCCATCAGGATGAGGTCGTAATCATTCACCAGTGCCATTTCTACGGCTTGTGCGCCATTTTTGGCGATATCCGGTTTGAGTCCCCAGGCCCCTAACAGAAGCGTCAACAGCTCCTGATTATCCGGGTTGTCTTCAGCGAGCAGAATGTCGGCTTCAAGCTGAGTCTGATCAAGTTGTAAGGTGGAGACCACATGATCATGTGTCAGTTGCGCTTCGTCTT
The DNA here is from genome assembly GCF_004014715.1 of Pseudoalteromonas sp. R3. NCBI lineage: Bacteria > Pseudomonadati > Pseudomonadota > Gammaproteobacteria > Alteromonadales > Pseudoalteromonadaceae > Pseudoalteromonas > Pseudoalteromonas sp. R3. Next base: position 3,807,399 of record NZ_CP034835.1, on the reverse strand, counting down.
CAATCCACGCGAAAGCGTTATCTGAATGATTGGCTGCGATGGTAATGATAAATCGGCTGCCGACACCCTGTGCGCTTTCTACGCTGACATCACCACCGAGCAATTGTGCCAGGTTCTTGGAGATACAAAGCCCCAGACCAGTGCCGCCAAAACGCCGGGTAGTGGTGGAATCAGCCTGTTCAAAGGGTTTGAATACCCGCGACATTTCACCCTGAGACATACCAATGCCGCTGTCTTTTACTTCAAACTCAAACTGGGCGGTATCTGAGCGATAACGGGCACTAATTTCAATGCTGCCCGTTTCGGTAAACTTCACCGCATTCGTGGCGATATTTAGTAAGATCTGCTTGAGTCGGGTTTCATCGCTGAACAGCTGTTGAGGTAGTGGCAAGGCATAGTGCATTGTAAAGTCCAACTGCTTTTGCTCCGCCATGGGGGCAATGATGGACTCAATATCTTTAAGTAAGTGAAGTAACTCGATGGGGTCTTGCTCAACAGCCAGCTTCTCAGCCTCTATCTTAGACAGATCCAGGATATTATTTATAAGCTCAAGCAGGTGTCGTGAGTTACGTAATATGGTATCCAGGTGCAGTGCTGAGTTAGTGGCATTGGGAGAATGCAGCATCTGCTCGGTGAAGCCCATGATAGCGGTCAAAGGCGTACGGATCTCGTGACTCATATTTGCCAGGAAGCGGCTTTTAAGTTGACTGGCCTGCTCTGCTTCTGCAATGGCTACCTCGAGCTGCTGGTTCATCTCTTCGAGTGCCCGGGTGCGGTTTTCAACTTTTTCTTCCAGATGTAATTTGTAGTCCTCCAGCTCCCCCTGGAAATCTCGGATCTGTTTGATCATGTGATTAAAATCTTCAAACAGTATCCCGACTTCATCATCGTCATGTGCAGGTAAGGCAACAGAAAGATCACCATCTCCAACGCGATGACTGGCTTCGCCAAGTAACTCGATGGGGGTTAGCAGCAGGTTTCTCACCACAATAAAAATCAAAATCGGCAGGGTGATCACGGACAGTATGACGATCAGAGCCGTTGTCAGGCTGATTGCTTTACCCGACTGATATAAAATCGTTTTTGGGATGGTAGAAATATAGTAGTAGCCGCCACTGAGTTGTGCGCTGTAAGTCATTCGGCGCAAGTTATCAATGGATGGCAATACCAGAGAATCCAGTTTTCCTTTATCAGCCAAGGTGTTGATCTGATCCATCTCTTCAACGCTCAGAAAGCTCTGATTAAAATGACTGTCTGAGCTGAATAACACCTCGCCGGAGGCGGATACCAGCAAATTTAGCGTGTTGTCATAGGGGGCTTCGAGAATACTGCTGCTGATAATGGAAGGGGCTACCTGAACGATAATATAACCTTCACGCTGAGGGCGGTTGAGATTGAAATCCACTCCATAGATTTGCTGCACAAAATACAGTTGCGTACCGCCATTATGTGACGCCTGCATAAACTGTTGTTGGCGTAAATTGCTTTGCCTGACCTGAGCAAAAAAAGGATAAGACTGAGGTGCCCGGTTGAGATTGCTGGCATAGAAAGCATGACTCTGGCCAAGTTCATCAACCAGGTTAATGCTGAGAATATCCGGATAGGCTTCGGTGTAACTGGCAAACACATCCATGAGTGCCCCCAAGCGCTGGGTTTTTTCCTGACTGGCGACCTCTGGCATACTCAAAAAATCACTGAGTACCGGTGAAGTTGACAGCAGCTTGGTGGTGGACTGATAGATCTCCATGTAGTTGAACATTTTTTGTTGTTGCTGTTCAACAAAGCGACTGACAATGAGTTTTGCCTGCTTTTGAGTAGAACTGGTAACGTTGGTAAGCGTAAAACCGCCAAGCAATAGCAGTGGTAGTATCACCAAAGGAGTGATATACCATAAAAGCCTGATACTCAGCTTACTTGTTTTCATCCGTGTCCAATTCCATCTATCAACGCGGTGGAGAGCCACCTGAGTATGACCACAAACCTGTCCAGTTTAATCTGTTGTTGTGGAGCATGTTACCGATTTTTGCATCAAACGGCTATTGTATCATATAAATTTACTGAACTTTATTTACCCAAATCAGGTGCCCGCGATCCTGTTGCGGGCACGCTGCGATTAACTGTCTGCGCGGCTCATAAACTTAGATTCTGCCGTGTTAATCTTAATTTTATCACCTGTGGAAATATGCTCAGGTACCTGCACAACCAGACCTGTTGTCAGGGTAGCCGGTTTAGTGCGGGCACTGGCTGATGCACCTTTGATAGATGGGGCTGTTTCTTCGATCACCAGCTCAACGCTTGACGGCAGATCCAATGAAACCGGCGTGCCTTCAACAACCACAATCAACAAACCTTTGGTTTCTTCGTTGATGAACAGGACCTGCTCAGCGATTGAGTCTTTGTGGATATGGTAAGGGGTATAGTCCTCTTCATCCATAAACACATATTCTTCGCCATCTATATAAGAAAGCATAGCAGGGCGGCGTGTCAAATCAGCCAGTTGCAGCATTTCTTCCGCTTTAAACGTTTCATCTACTTTACCGCCATTGACGACATCGTACATACGCATGCGGTACAAGCTGCCGCCAGCACGGCCTTGTGGTACTGAGCGCTCAATGTCTCGGACGATCATAACGCGACCATTGTAGTCAATCGCGGCGTGTTTTTTTATTTCACTGGCTTTAGGCATAAAATGCTTCCTGTTAGTCTAAACTGAGCGAGAAGTTAGCATGAAGTCGGTATCTCGCCAAGTATTGTGTTCCCAATCAGCTTGCACTGCACAGGCACTGCGAATAAAGACTAAAGTGAGTAGAGGCTCGACATCGCCTGATAATTAAGCCCAAAGTGCTTATTAAACCAGTTGTTGACATAGTCGTTATGTGGTGCAAGCTTGGCGCAGCGCAGAACATTTTCACCACTGGCAGCGGCCAGTTTATTTTCACAATAGGTTTGCTGCCAGGCTTGATCTAAATCTGCTCTAAACTGGGTCCGTAACTCAGACAACTGCTTATCCAGACGTGAGCTGACATCCAAAAAGCGGGCCTTCTGGGGTGACAAATCGAGATCCGGAAAGTCGGCATAATGGCTTTGCGTGTAATGCACCTGATTATCGTCGACCTTGTGCTCTATATGTTGTCCACCTATGTAACCCAGATACATCATGTCCAGACTAAAGTGCTCGGTAAACTCAGTCACGGGGTACTGATATACTTTTGCAACTTCCACGTCCATGAGCATACCCGGTTCGTTCGGATTGGGCTGTTCTTGCTCTAATGTATAGTGCTTTTGCCGGTTTACCAGTTCAGTCTTGCGGGTGTGTTTGAACGCGGCGTGAACTTTAAGTGTGAACGTTTCTGTACCTTGTGGGTGGTACCACAGACTATCTCTGAAAGCGTCATTTAGCTGAGAGAGAGTTGTTTGCAGGCGCTGCTTTTGGGTGCTGGTATCGTGTACTTGTACTGAAAGTATCGGGTCAATACGGATCTCAGAGTACAGAGCTTTGTCGGTGACGGTATCATCGAGTTGGATTGTTAAGTTCCAGGCCTGACAATATTTCCGATAAAAGCGCTGCAGAAACAGGCGATCCCGGCCTTGAGCGGCTTTGAGCTTGTCACATTGGTGTACGGCGCTTGCCTGTAACTGATCATGATAGTTTGCCAGGGTGTTGCTGAGTCTGGCATTAGCAATTAAAAATGCATAACGCATTTCAAAATATCGAAACTGATCCGGGTAGGCAGAACCAGATAGTTGCTCGGCTTCTTGTTTAAGCCAGGTATTTGCATACCTGAGCTCTTCGCTCTGTGTATCGGCCATGGGGCCGACAGGTTCGATATGCCAGCTGATCTGATTGCGTAATAGCGTTTCAAGTTTGAGTGCAGCACCGGTGTGATTGCCTGCTAAACGCAGCATACGTACATCTATAAGTCCGCGGTCGATGATTTTATTGCGCGCTAAGGTCAGCCCCTGACGTGCTTCCACATCCTGGGGATCTTCAGCCAGTGCTTGTTCATAGAACTCAGCTGACTGATCATACATACCTGCTTCGTATAACTTGTTACCCTTTTGTACTAAGCTTGAACAGCCTGAGAGCATCAGTATACCGGCAATCATGGCTGTAAACAGGTTACGTGTATTCATCGTTCCTTCCTTGTTCACTTGAAAAGTTATACCAATGAGCATCAAAAAAACGCCCATCATGAGGTGAGCAAACCTCAGCGAAAACCCATCAAGTGCTCTGCTGTGATAAATGAGACATCTTTAATGCCGTTAGCGTCAGAGCCAATCCTTAAAATTGATCATATCTTTACGCAAACGATTCCTATATATCATGCGTCATGTCACCAGGATATGACAACTCGTACCTATGATTACTTTTTAGGGCCAAGTACCCGCCGCTCGGCAATGTGTTTTGGCTTAACCGGTGCTTCGCTGAGTACCCAGACTGGACGTGTGACGAACAGGTTATTAGGGTAGACGACCTTGTGTCCATCAACATGACGCAGTACCACATTCATTAGTCCCATTTCTACGATGCAGCCTTCAATAAAGTTTGCACCGTCAATGACTCTGACCCAGTTACCAAGCCGATAATCATTTTGTACAAACATGATCAGAAAAGCTGTGAGGTTGCTGAGTAAAGACCAGGCGGCGAACATCGCTACACCGAGCATCGCGAATAAGGAAGACCCCAATACCAGCAAGCCCCGTAATTCGATGCCCCAGAATACCAGCAACAGACAGAGCAACACCGCACCAACCAGACCTTTTAACAGTAGTTCGGCCCGTTGCTGACGATGCAAGTCAATTTTCCCCCGAGTGATCTTATGTAGCACTTTGATTGCCAACTTTAATAGCAATGGGAACAGAAATATGAAAAGCAGGGTGACGATCAATTTATACTCGGCGAGTAAAAATGTCGCAAGGGTATCTGGCATGTGGTTTGCCCGTTTATGTGCAAATAAAACAGAATAATATCAGGGAAATTTGTCTGGTTAAAAGCGGTTTTTAACCGTAAATAACCATTGCACAGAGTCAATGTTGTCAGGTCCATCGAGTGGCGTGGCAACGTCCAGGTGCAGGACTAAGCCTGAATTCGCACGGCTCGGAGCGAGTCGAAGGCCAAGACCCACATTTTTTAAAAACTGGCCCTGAATTTGATGTGTCAAAGCGTGTTGCTGCTGTGGTGTCAGTATGCGAGAAATGTCAGGATCACTGTGTAAAGGAGATGGCAGGGCACGACCGTCTACTCTGCCAATATCAAAATATGCTGCACCACCCACTTTAAACAGGTGCAGTAAATCGTATTCCCAGTAATAACGTTTTTCAAGATTGAGTAAAATTCTGCGATTGCCCTGCAGGTAGTTACTTGGGTATCCCCTGAGGCCAGTTTCTCCACCTAAAGTGATTTGCTGATCGGCACTGAGGTGTTTGCCATATTGGATTTCCAGTTGTGCATACCAGGATTGCCTGAGGCTGGTATTGAGGTAGTACTGAAGTCGTGAGCTGATAGTTAAGTTTTCGGCCTGACTATCGCGTTTATTCCAGTAGCCATTTAAATTAAAGGCGAAGCGTAGCAAGCTGTCATCAGAAGTAAAATGAGCCTTACTTGCGTTGAATGCCCCAACCCATCGGCTATCATCATCACTGAGCCCGCTGTCTGAATAGCCAATCAGGGCATTGATATTCCATCCTAAATTTAAATCTTCGGTACGGTAGATAGAATCAAAATTACGAACTTTGATATAGGCATCTTCAAACCACTGTGCCTGAATATAGGGGTAACGTACAGTACGGTCTTCTGCTATCGGTAAGGTGGTGGCACGTATCGGGGCAAACTCTTGCTTTTCATCCTGATACCCCAACAGAAGTCGCCGTGTCCAATCGTCGTTAAGTGCGAACGCGCGACCAATATATAGATTGGTTATTTCACTCAGTTGTTCATATTCCGAAATCTCTTCGCCCAGATTGTAAAGAGATTCAATTCTACGATTGCTTAGGTTGCTGATACCATAGCTGTAGGGTGTAGAAATCGAAAAGAATGGATAGGCAACCCCAATATAGTGTACTTTGCCATCATCGTTGTCTGCATACTCTACTCGCCCCTGATAGCGGCTAGAGAGAATTTGAGGGTCGTCATAAACAAACAAATAACCACTGCGATCGGGGTCGGAGATATGTGTCAATGACAAGCGTTTGCCATAGCCCAATAGGTTAGATTCGCGAAAACCGAGCCTGCTCGAATTGTCCCCCCCGCTGCGGCTAAAACTGATGTCGGGCAGCAGTGTCCACAGATCGCGTGTGACGACAGTGACTGCCACTTCACCGTCACAGGTTTGCTCTGCGAATATTCTCGCATCGTAAATATAGGGTTGCTGACGCAGTAACCGTTCTGATTCTCGTAATAGTTTTGGGTCATATTCACTGCCTTTAGTAAAAAGCAGTAGATTACGGATCACGTCCGGTTTGGTGGTGACATGTGCCCGATTTGCAAAACGAAATATCGCGTTGTCTTCTTCTGGCAAAGAGGTATCAAAGACGTTTAGCTGCTTGAGGTCAATGCTAACAACTGAGGCATTTTGCACATCGGGTAGGGAGTCTTCACTGTCTAGCTGACGGTGGAGGTTGTTGTCTTCGGGTGTGTCCCGACGAAGATTGCCACAGCTCTCCAGTGCGCTCAATGGCGTGCTGGCTGCTGCCTCTGCAGAGTGCGCCGCCACTGTTGTGAATATTGTTAGTATAGAAACGCGAACAACCCAACCCATAGACCAGCCTGTTGTGAATAAACGTGCTTTTAATTATGGCCTATGTTAGCCATAGCTGCTCAACTAAGTCTATATTATTGTTGTAAATTTAACCGAAATAATGTAGCCAGATCCGGCAAATGTTCAGTCGCACCAAGGCCTTCCGGCATGATCCAGATGCTATCGCTGTAATGTTCAAAATTAAGGTTATAAGGGTGCCCTGCATAACTAAAACGCCATTGGTGACGGTCTGCGCCCAGGTGAAACTCAAGCAAGGTAATGCCATCCAGGTGTAAGAAAATTTGTCCCCATAGCTCGAATTCATCTGCATCAGGTAAGGAAGCAGGAGTAACGATTATGCAGTCCTGCTCAGGCTGGTGGTTGATGTGGGTTGTCAAGGTTACTCCGGTTAGTGCGTCAGATTAGTCGGTGTCGAGGTAATTTCGGATCAGCTGCATAAAAGGCGCGCCGTACTTGCTCAATTTGGTAAAGCCCACACCGGATACTTTCAGGAATTCACTATCATTCGTCGGGGTAAGCTGCGCCATTTCTGCCAGTGTCTTATCACTGAAGACAACATAAGGCGGCACGTCATCCTGATCAGCAAGTTCTTTGCGCAGGCTACGCAGTTTCGCAAACAGCTTCTTATCGTAATTGAATTGAGCCAGTTTATCCTGGTAAACATGTTTTGCTTCAAGGCGTGGCTGAGCGAGTTGCAGTGCGTATTCTCCACGCAAAACCGAACGCGCTCCTTCGGTGAGCCTGAGTGCGGCGCCCTGAGTGATATCTTGTGCAACTAGCCCATGGTGTATCAGTTGTCTCAGGATACTCAGCCAGTATTCATTGCTGTGTTCTTTGCCAATGCCATAGGTACTTAGTGTGTGGTGCTGGTTGTCCCGGATCCTGGCGGTATTTGCGCCGCGCAGTACATCCACAATGTAGCCGAGTCCAAAGCGCTGCTCAGCCCGGTAAATACAGGATAAAGCTTGCTGAGCAACCAAAGTGCCATCAAAGCGCTTGGGGGGATTCAGGCAGATATCACAGTTACCGCAGGGTTCACGTTGATATTCACTGAAGTAATTGAGCAAAATCTGGCGTCGACAGGTCTGCGCCGAAGCAAAGCTGGCCATAGAGTTGAAACGTTGTTCTTCGACCCTGCGGCGATGCTCGTCTTCAATATCTTCAAAAAAGCGTTTAACCCGGCCAATGTCCGCCGGATCAAAATACATAATGGCTTCTGCTGCCAGACCATCACGTCCTGCACGGCCCGTTTCCTGATAGTAGGCTTCAATGCTTTTGGGAATGTCGTAATGCAAGACATAGCGCACATTTGATTTATTGATGCCCATGCCAAATGCCACCGTTGCAACCACTATCTGAATATCGTCACGGGAAAACGCATTTTGCACGAACTGACGTTGCTCGTTAGTCATGCCAGCATGATATGCCGCAGCGTTAAAGCCGGCCTCGACCAGCTTTTCGGCGATGTCATCAACGCGCTTACGGCTGGAGCAGTAGACAATCCCGCTTTGCCCTTTTTGAGTGCGCAGATAGCGCATCAATTGTGACAGAGGTTTGAACTTTTCTTCTATGGTGTAACGGATATTTGGCCTGTCAAAACTACCAGTGTGGATAAACGGCGTGATCAGGCCGAGTTGCGTGACAATATCGCTGCGGGTTGCCAGATCGGCGGTTGCCGTTAATGCCATCATAGGGACGGTGGCAAAGCGCTGCTTTAACTCATGCAGACGACAGTAATGTGGTCTGAAGTCGTGCCCCCAATGCGATACACAGTGCGCTTCATCAATGGCGAACAAACCCAACTTGAGGTGACTCAGACGCTCAATAAATTCACTCTGGAGAATTTTCTCGGGCGCAACGTACAACAACTTGATTTCACCCTGATGCAGGCGTTGATAGATAGCCTGCTGCTGCGCTCGGTCAATACTGTTATTGACGAACTCTGCAGAGATACCCAGCGCTTTGAGTTGTGCAACCTGATCCTGCATTAAAGAGATAAGCGGAGACACGACAATACAGGTGCCAGGTAGTAACAAAGCGGGTACCTGATAGCACAGGGATTTACCACCTCCGGTGGGCAGTAGTACTAGGCTATCGCGCCCGTCCAGGCACGCCTGAATGACGTCGAGTTGCCCGTCACGAAAGTCACTGTAGCCAAAAACTTCTTTCAGTACGCCGTGCGGTGTGTCGATTGAGTGAGTTGCAAGATTTTCCATCGAGCGCATTTTAGTGGGTTTTACGTCAGAAGTCTTTTGTTTTTGATCACAGGAAAATCATACTGGCAGGTACAGTTTGCGGTATACTGCGCGCTTGGCATCTGTGGTTGCCATCACAAAGCCAATTGTGTTCGTGCTTGGGAGAAATGAATGGGAACGAGTAGTGAAACGAAGCAAGGGTATACCTTTGCCGTTTTAGCGTTTTTGATGTGGGGACTGGCCCCCATCTATTTTAAATCACTGGATCAGGTCGATGCGCTTGAAATTCTGATCCATCGGGTGGTCTGGTCAGTGCTCTTTATTGCGCTGATCATCGCGATTAAGCTGAACTGGCATAAAGTCATTGCGGTACTGCGCCAGCCTAAACTCATGATGATGCTGACGGTTACGGCATTGTTACTCGGTTTTAACTGGGGTCTGTTTATCTGGTCAGTGAATAACGGGCATATGCTGGATGCTAGCCTGGGCTACTATATTAATCCCTTACTGAATGTATTATTAGGCATGCTGTTTTTACAAGAGCGTCTTCGTCCTCGTCAGCAGTTTGCAGTCGGCCTGGCATTCGTTGGGGTAGTGTTACAGTTAGTAAGCTTTGGCTCATTCCCTGTTATTGCGTTTTCATTGGCAGGTTCCTTCGCCATTTATGGTTTGTTGCGTAAGACCATGGCAGTAGAATCATTACCAGGATTATTAATCGAAGCGGTTATTTTGCTCCCCATTGCACTTGGGTACTGGTGGTGGCTGACACCCAGTGAGACAAGCAACATGATGCTGAATGACTGGCTCACCAATCTCTTATTGATTAGTGCGGGCGTAGTGACAACCCTGCCGTTATTGTGCTTCACCGCAGCTGCAAAACGGATCCCCTACTCAACACTGGGTTTCTTTCAGTACATAGGGCCAAGCCTGATGTTTATTTTGGCTGTGGTATTTTATGGTGAAGTGTTCAGCGCAGAGCGGGTATTGACCTTTGCGTTTATCTGGTCAGCTTTGGCGCTATTTAGTTTTGATTCCTACCGAACGGGCAAAGCACAGCGCCGTCTGGCAACATCATAATAGTGCTGGGGCACCGAGTGAGTCGGTGCCCACAATAATTCTGTTAGATGTCGTCGTCTGCTTCCACAGCGACGGCTTCGACTTCTTCTTTATTTGCGCTCACCTTAGAGCGGCCAAACAAAGTATGGAACTTAGTCTTACAGGTCGTCAGCTTGAGGTATTTGGTCCAGGTTTTTTCCATCACATTTTCTGGAGTCCCTAATCCTCCCATAACCTCCACAAAGCGTTGCTGAAATTCATTTTGCGGATGACTGGCTTTAGTGTATAAGCTTTTAAGTAACGCACCATGGTTTTCCAGAATATCAGACTCTTGCAGGGTAAAGTGTCCGCTTCGAGAAAACCCCCGGGGAAAGTTAATATCATCATAGAAGTGTTTTGTTGTAGCAAAAGCTTCTTTCAAGGTCGCTAAATTTTGACTCATGGTGAAATCCTCAGCATTGTTTGGCAGGAGTATGGACCATAGTGTGGAAATAATTAAACGAGTTTTTTTTATCGTAAGGGGGCTATGTGGACATAGATCTATTAAAAACATTTGTCGAAGTCGTAAAGACCCGTCACTTTGGTCGCGCAGCGGAGAATTTATACATCACTCAGTCTGCCGTTAGCTTCCGGATCCGCCAGTTAGAACAAAGCCTTGGCGTTAATTTGTTTATTCGTCAGCGCAATAATATTCAACTGACGGCGCCGGGTGAGCGCTTGTTACCTCATGCCAATATGATCCTGACAGGTATGCAGCGTGCAAAGGTCGATGTGGCACTTGCTAACAACATGCATAAGCAGCTTTCACTGGCGGGGACGCCGAATATCTGGGATGCCTTTTTACAATTCGGCATTAATCATATTGTGACAGCCATGCCTGGGGTCTCTTTGGTGGCTGAAGTCAAGGCACAACAAGAAAGTACACGCCTATTACTGGAGCGGACACTCGATATTGCAGTGCTATTTGACCCACCGAAAGTTGATGAGCTGGTGGTAAAACAAATAAAGCATCTGGCCATCATCCCGGTTAGCACAATGTCACAGACAACGGATGAGGACTTTTTTGATAAGCAATATGTTTATGTAGACTGGGGAACGGCCTTTTCATTGTGGCATGCGAAACAGTTTACTGGCAGCACACCGCCTTATTTCAGAACCAGTACCGGCCGTATTGCGCTGGACCTGATTATGCAGTGCGGAGGTTCAGCATTTATACCCCGAGCATTGGCGGTCGAATCGATAGAGAAAAAGCAGTTGTTTCATATTGAGTCAGTTGAACAAAATGCGCGTGAGATCTATGTTGCCTATCACAAGGATAATGAGCAACTAGAGCAAATAGAGATGATTGCCAGTCTGTTGGCATCTTTACCTGATTAGGTTACAGATTATTGAATTATTTATGATGGCTAGCTGACAGTTTAATGTCACTTTTATTTTGTGTGTAATATTTTTGTCACGTATCGCTGGCAGACTGCGCCTGTCTAAAAAATTACGTGTTGCGATACTTGAGGAAATACACATGAAATTATCCAAATCAGCATTATTTGTTTCTCTTTTCGGTGCTTTGTCTGCGAGCGCTTACGCTGATGTTGATGTATACGGTAAGGCGAATTTGTCTGTACAGAGTTCAGATGAAGGTGAAGGCTCATTCACTGAAGTGAAAAGCAATGCATCACGCTTTGGTTTCAAAGGTTCTGAAAAGCTAGATTCTGGCCTTGAAGTTATCTATAAGCTGGAGTTCCAGGTAGACGTCTCTGATGCGGATTCAAAAGGCGAAGATGACAATATTACGGCACGTAACCAATACGTCGGTCTGAAAGGTAATTTCGGTGAGGTTGTTATTGGCCGTAACGACACTGCATTTAAACAGTCACAAGGCAAACTTGACCTGTTCAACGACCTTGAAGCAGATATTAAGAACCTGTTTAAAGGTGAAAACCGTCTGGGCGATTCAATTTCTTATAAATCAGCAAGCTTTAATGGCTTTAAAGTATTAGGTACATTCATTGCCGAAGACAGCACTGAAGGTGAAAACGGGTTCTCAGCAGCACTGACTTATGGTGATGCAAAATTAAAGAACACTAAATTCTATGCTGCGGTTGCAACTGATAGTGAAGTAAAAGGCTACGACGCAGTACGTTTCTCAGTACAAGGTAAAGTAGCAGACTTTAAACTGGGTGCAATGTACCAGATGCAAGAGAAAGTAGATGGGTCTGACGAAGCTGACGGTTATATGGTAAACGCGGCATATGGTTTCGGTGCGAATACCCTGAAGCTACAATATCAGGTTATCGACTTTGACAAAGGCGATAAGGTAGATGGCATCTCTGTTGGTATTGACCACAAGCTGAGCAAAGCGGCAAAGCTTTACGCCTTCTACTCAAGTGTTGATGAAGACAATGGTGTAGAAGAAGACTACCTGGGCGCAGGTATCGAATACAAGTTCTAAGTCTATACACGACCTAAAACTAGATTGATAAAGGCCAGTCGGACCGCTCTGACTGGCTTTTTTACGTTTTACGGACCTTAAGTCAGGCCGATTTATGTCAAAAAACGCTCGTTTCGTACAATTAGTGTCCGAACGCACTGTTTTTCTCACTTTTCTTCAAAAAAGGGGTTGCGCTGGGTTTCGATTTCCCTATAATGCGCATCCACCGACACGGGGCACACCGCTGAAAAGCAACGAGCCAAGTGAAAGGGAAAGCCAAACGGAAAGCTTAATTAAGAAAAATTAAATTTTCTAGTTGACTTTAAAAGTGAAGCGGTTAATATGGCGCTCCACTTCGCAGCAAGGCTGCGGTAACTAACTAAGGTTAGTTATACTGTTCTTTAAAAATATGAAGCAATCATCTGTGTGGGCACTCGTACAGATTGAGTTCTAACAGCAGATTCTAGTTCGCTAGATGACGCAAACAAATTTAGAGTCTCAATTGAACTGAGTGACCAACAGAATAAACATAGTTTATTCAGCACAGTCAATTCGATACCGACAGGTATCAAAATCAGGATTCAATGAGCACGAAACTTCGGTTTCAAAAAACTTTTAATTGAAGAGTTTGATCATGGCTCAGATTGAACGCTGGCGGCAGGCCTAACACATGCAAGTCGAGCGGTAACATTTCTAGCTTGCTAGAAGATGACGAGCGGCGGACGGGTGAGTAATGCTTGGGAACATGCCTTTAGGTGGGGGACAACCATTGGAAACGATGGCTAATACCGCATAATGTCTACGGACCAAAGGGGGCTTCGGCTCTCGCCTTTAGATTGGCCCAAGTGGGATTAGCTAGTTGGTGAGGTAACGGCTCACCAAGGCGACGATCCCTAGCTGGTTTGAGAGGATGATCAGCCACACTGGAACTGAGACACGGTCCAGACTCCTACGGGAGGCAGCAGTGGGGAATATTGCACAATGGGCGCAAGCCTGATGCAGCCATGCCGCGTGTGTGAAGAAGGCCTTCGGGTTGTAAAGCACTTTCAGTCAGGAGGAAAGGTTAGTAGTTAATACCTGCTAGCTGTGACGTTACTGACAGAAGAAGCACCGGCTAACTCCGTGCCAGCAGCCGCGGTAATACGGAGGGTGCGAGCGTTAATCGGAATTACTGGGCGTAAAGCGTACGCAGGCGGTTGATTAAGCGAGATGTGAAAGCCCCGGGCTTAACCTGGGAACTGCATTTCGAACTGGTCAACTAGAGTGTGATAGAGGGTGGTAGAATTTCAGGTGTAGCGGTGAAATGCGTAGAGATCTGAAGGAATACCGATGGCGAAGGCAGCCACCTGGGTCAACACTGACGCTCATGTACGAAAGCGTGGGGAGCAAACAGGATTAGATACCCTGGTAGTCCACGCCGTAAACGATGTCTACTAGGAGCTGGGGTCTTCGGACAACTTTTCCAAAGCTAACGCATTAAGTAGACCGCCTGGGGAGTACGGCCGCAAGGTTAAAACTCAAATGAATTGACGGGGGCCCGCACAAGCGGTGGAGCATGTGGTTTAATTCGATGCAACGCGAAGAACCTTACCTACACTTGACATACAGAGAACTTACCAGAGATGGTTTGGTGCCTTCGGGAACTCTGATACAGGTGCTGCATGGCTGTCGTCAGCTCGTGTTGTGAGATGTTGGGTTAAGTCCCGCAACGAGCGCAACCCTTATCCTTAGTTGCCAGCGATTCGGTCGGGAACTCTAAGGAGACTGCCGGTGATAAACCGGAGGAAGGTGGGGACGACGTCAAGTCATCATGGCCCTTACGTGTAGGGCTACACACGTGCTACAATGGCATATACAGAGTGCTGCGAACTAGCGATAGTAAGCGAATCACTTAAAGTATGTCGTAGTCCGGATTGGAGTCTGCAACTCGACTCCATGAAGTCGGAATCGCTAGTAATCGCGGATCAGAATGCCGCGGTGAATACGTTCCCGGGCCTTGTACACACCGCCCGTCACACCATGGGAGTGGGTTGCTCCAGAAGTGGATAGCTTAACCTTCGGGAGGGCGTTCACCACGGAGTGATTCATGACTGGGGTGAAGTCGTAACAAGGTAGCCCTAGGGGAACCTGGGGCTGGATCACCTCCTTATCGACTTAGAACTAATTTGTTCGAAGTGTCCACACAGATGATTGTTGCTTGGTGAGCTTGCTTACTGAGTAATATTGCTCTTTAAAAATTTGGAAAGCTGATATTAAATTCTCGGAATGACAATGAAAATTGTTGTTCTATAGAGTTTTCGAAAGAAAAATGCCGATAAATTCGCAAGAATTTATTAGCGTCTACTTTAGTATTACTTAACTTCTGGCGAAGTTAAAACTGTCTTTAGCAGTACAATTCAAAACTATTTTGGGTTGTATGGTTAAGTGACTAAGCGTACACGGTGGATGCCTTGGCAGTTGGAGGCGATGAAGGACGTACTAACTTGCGATAAGCCTAGTCAAGCCAGTAAGAGGCGCTTGAGACTAGGATTTCCGAATGGGGAAACCCGGCCCTTTGGGTCATCGTTAACTGAATACATAGGTTAACGAAGCGAACGCGGAGAACTGAAACATCTAAGTACCCGTAGGAAAAGAAATCAACCGAGATTCCGAAAGTAGCGGCGAGCGAAATCGGATTAGCCCTTAAGCTTTAATGTAGTTAGTGGAACATTCTGGAAAGTATGACGATACAGGGTGACAGTCCCGTACACGACAACTTATTTAAAGTGAAATCGAGTAGGTCGGAGCACGTGAAACTTTGACTGAATATGGGGGGACCATCCTCCAAGGCTAAATACTCCCAACTGACCGATAGTGAACCAGTACCGTGAGGGAAAGGCGAAAAGAACCCCTGTGAGGGGAGTGAAATAGAACCTGAAACCGTGTACGTACAAGCAGTAGGAGCATACTTGTTATGTGACTGCGTACCTTTTGTATAATGGGTCAGCGACTTATATTCTGTAGCAAGGTTAACCATTTAGGGGAGCCGTAGCGAAAGCGAGTCTTAACTGGGCGCTTAAGTTGCAGGGTATAGACCCGAAACCCGGTGATCTAGCCATGGGCAGGTTGAAGGTCAGGTAACACTGACTGGAGGACCGAACCCACTAACGTTGAAAAGTTAGGGGATGACCTGTGGCTAGGAGTGAAAGGCTAATCAAACCGGGAGATAGCTGGTTCTCCCCGAAATCTATTTAGGTAGAGCCTCGGACGAATACTTACGGGGGTAGAGCACTGTTAAGGCTAGGGGGTCATCCCGACTTACCAACCCTTTGCAAACTCCGAATACCGTAAAGTACTATCCGGGAGACACACGGTGGGTGCTAACGTCCATCGTGGAGAGGGAAACAACCCAGACCGTCAGCTAAGGTCCCAAAGTGTATGTTAAGTGGGAAACGATGTGGGAAGGCTAAAACAGCTAGGAGGTTGGCTTAGAAGCAGCCATCCTTTAAAGAAAGCGTAATAGCTCACTAGTCGAGTCGGCCTGCGCGGAAGATGTAACGGGGCTAAACATACCACCGAAGCTACGGCTGCGAACTTAGTTCGCGGGGTAGGGGAGCGTTCTGTAAGTGGCTGAAGGTGTGCCGGGAGGCATGCTGGACATATCAGAAGTGCGAATGCTGACATGAGTAACGATAATGCGGGTGAAAAACCCGCACGCCGGAAGACCAAGGGTTCCTATCCCATGTTAATCAGGGTAGGGTGAGTCGACCCCTAAGGCGAGGCTGAAGAGCGTAGTCGATGGGAAACGGGTTAATATTCCCGTACTTGGTATAAATGCGATGGGGGGACGGAGCAGGCTAGGCAAGCATGGCGTTGGTTGTCCATGTGAAAGGCTGTAGGCTGGTGACTTAGGAAAATCCGGGTCGCTAAGGCTGAGAGTCGAGACGAGCCACTACGGTGGTGAAGTTGTTGATGCCCTACTTCCAGGAAAAGCCTCTAAGCTTCAGTTTATATCGAATCGTACCCTAAACCGACACAGGTGGTCAGGTAGAGAATACTAAGGCGCTTGAGAGAACTCGGGTGAAGGAACTAGGCAAAATTGTACCGTAACTTCGGGAGAAGGTACGCTCTTGTTTGTGAAGGACTTGCTCCGTAAGCAGACGAGAGCCGCAGTGACCAGGTGGCTGGGACTGTTTATTAAAAACACAGCACTGTGCAAAATCGTAAGATGACGTATACGGTGTGACACCTGCCCGGTGCCGGAAGGTTAATTGATGGGGTTAGCTTAGGCGAAGCTCTTGATCGAAGCCCCGGTAAACGGCGGCCGTAACTATAACGGTCCTAAGGTAGCGAAATTCCTTGTCGGGTAAGTTCCGACCTGCACGAATGGTGTAACCATGGCCACGCTGTCTCCACCCGAGACTCAGTGAAATTGAAATCGCAGTGAAGATGCTGTGTACCCGCGGCTAGACGGAAAGACCCCGTGAACCTTTACTACAGCTTGGCACTGAACATTGACCCTACATGTGTAGGATAGGTGGGAGGCTTTGAAGCGCGCACGCTAGTGCACGTGGAGCCGACCTTGAAATACCACCCTTGTAGTGTTGATGTTCTAACTTAGGCCCCTAATCGGGGTTGAGGACAGTGCCTGGTGGGTAGTTTGACTGGGGCGGTCTCCTCCCAAAGAGTAACGGAGGAGCACGAAGGTTGGCTAAGTACGGTCGGACATCGTACGGTTAGTGTAATGGTAGAAGCCAGCTTAACTGCGAGACAGACACGTCGAGCAGGTACGAAAGTAGGTCATAGTGATCCGGTGGTTCTGAATGGAAGGGCCATCGCTCAACGGATAAAAGGTACTCCGGGGATAACAGGCTGATACCGCCCAAGAGTTCATATCGACGGCGGTGTTTGGCACCTCGATGTCGGCTCATCACATCCTGGGGCTGAAGTCGGTCCCAAGGGTATGGCTGTTCGCCATTTAAAGTGGTACGCGAGCTGGGTTTAGAACGTCGTGAGACAGTTCGGTCCCTATCTGCCGTGGGCGTTTGAGAATTGAGAGGGGCTGCTCCTAGTACGAGAGGACCGGAGTGGACGAACCGCTGGTGTTCGGGTTGTCATGCCAATGGCATTGCCCGGTAGCTACGTTCGGAATCGATAACCGCTGAAAGCATCTAAGCGGGAAGCGAGCCTCGAGATGAGTTCTCACTTGGACTTAGAGTCCACTGAAGGGCCGTTGAAGACTACAACGTTGATAGGCGAGATGTGGAAGTGGTGTGAGCCATTGAGCTAACTCGTACTAATTACCCGTGAGGCTTAACCATACAACGCCAAAGTGGTTTTGTTTGTTAGAAGTTAAGAATTAAAGTAGACGAAAGAATTTAATACGCTTTTCCAGATTTTAGTGAGACGTTGATAAACGTCTTGCATACAGAATTTCCTGGTGAAAATAGCATTTTGGAACCACCTGACCCCATGCCGAACTCAGTAGTGAAACGAAATAGCGCCGATGATAGTGTGGGGTTTCCCATGTGAAAGTAGGACATCGCCAGGGCCTTATAAGTAGGTCGATGAAAGACATTCATCCATGAATATCATCGACATTAGTACTTCCATGTACGTCAAACCCGTTGCAGCAATGCAGCGGGTTTTTTGCTATGTGTGATTAAGAAAGTGCTGATGAGCTGTAGCTGTAGATAGAATAGCATCGCCTATTCATCCATGAAGCTGGGTCCCATCGCGCATCTCGATAATTGCTCCTGCATTATTCTACTTCCCCACATCCATGTGGGTCCTTGCGCTCATCTCAATGGGCTGCGAAGCGTTGCTTCGGTCGCAATTCACCCATGAATCTCATCGACATTCGTACTTCCATGTACATCAAACCCGTTGCAGCAATGCAGCGGTTTTTTTGTTATGTGTGATTTAAAAAGCTGTAAATGCTGTAGCTGCTGGAAATTCACACGCTCGTATGACAAATACGCCGGAACAAACGTACTCAGCACCGAGAGAAAGGTTTAAACAGATCCCGCATCGAGTGCGGGATGACAACGGAGTTGTTGGAGGTGTGATAGAGCTGGGTAAACCTGGCGCCGCAGCTGTAAAGCCACACTTTGCGTGTAGCAACTACGTCGGCTCAACCATACTCCTTGCTTTCGAATATGGTGTATAGAGCGATTTCTGACGCAGTGTCATGTATTTCTCCATTCATACAAGCCAACACGATCGTCATCCCGCACTTAAAGCCACACTTTGCGTGTAGCAACCACGTCGGCTCAAACATACTCCTTGCTCTCATGATGTACAGAGCGATTTCTGACGAAGTATCATGTATTTCTCCATTCATACAAGCCCACACTAGCGTCATCCCGCACTTGATGCGGGATCTTCTAACAGGCCACACCGTGAGCATGAGTTGCACTATGACCTGGCAATCATTATCAGATTTTAAATAATAGATGCCCTTTCCGAGAGAGCCGGGTCTTTGCCATAGGCAATTTAAAAAAGCTGTAGTTCGAGCACCTTTTCTTCCGCGAAACTGATGTGACTGTCAATAGGTCAGTACTCACTAAAAGAGTGCATTTCATCTAGCACAAAGGTCGAGCCAAAAGCTCGACTTTACACTTGTTATCAACTTAACTCTTTAATCGCTTCACTAAGCCCGTCTAGGGTCAGTGGAAACATACGGCCAGCCATCAGCTCATCGATCAGGCCAATAGACTGGTAGTAGGGCCAGTGGGCTTTCGGCTGAGGGTTAAGCCAGGCAACTTTATCAAAATGCTGGGTGAGTCTTTGTAACCATACTGAACCGGCCTCCTGATTCCAGTGCTCAACACTGCCACCGGGGTAGGCTATTTCATAGGGGCCCATAGTGGCATCACCAACGAAGATAAGCCGATAATCCCGGCCAAAGCGGTTGATCAGCTGATGGGTATCGAGCAGGGTATTATCCAGCCTGTCGTTATCTTGCCAGACATGTTCGTACACACAGTTATGGAAGTAGAAAAACTCAAGGTGTTTAAACTCGCTGTGTGCAGCGCTGAATAGTTGTTCACAGATCTGGATGTGATCGTCCATCGAGCCGCCAATATCGAACAGCATAATGACGTTGACAGCATTATGCCGCTCAGGGGCCATTTTCACATCCAGCATACCGCCTTGCTTAGCGGTAGCACGTATGGTCTCATTCAGATCGAGTTGATCGCTGGCGCCGCTGCGGGCAAATTTACGTAACTGCTTAAGTGCCAGCTTAATAGTTCGGTTACTGATGTCACTGTCGGCATCGAGGTTGCGATACTGACGTTTATCCCAGACCTTGACCGCTCGGCGGTGGCGACTGCCGTCCTGGCCAATTCTCACACCCTCCGGGTTATAACCATATGCCCCAAAAGGAGAGGTACCGCCAGTCCCTACCCATTTGTTGCCACCGGCATGGCGTTTTTGCTGTTCTGCAAGCCTTTGTTTTAAGGTATCCAGTAACTTGTCGAGCCCGCCGAGTGCTTTGAGTTTGGCTTTTTCTTCTTCACTCAGGTGCTTTTCAAACTCTTTGCGTAACCAGTCCTGCGGCAGGGCGTTTTGCTGCAACTGGCTGAACAGATCTAAAGACTCAACTCCTTCAAAGTAATCGGCAAATGCACGGTCAAACTTATCGAACTGGGTTTCGTCTTTGACAAAGATGGTTTTGGCCAGATGATAAAACCCGTCGATGTCGGCAAAACACACGCCTTTATCGAGTGCATTGAGGCAGTCCAGCAACTCCCGCAGGCTGGCTTTCACCCCATAGCGTCTGAGCGTGAATAAAAAGTCGATCAACATGATCAGCGCTTACCTAAAAAAGCCAGCTTCTCAAGCAAGGTCACATCCTGCTCATTTTTCAGCAGTGCGCCAAACATGGGCATTAATCCACCTTTGTGGCTGCGGTCTTGTAGTGTTTCGGGGTCAATGTCTTCTGCCAGTAGCAGCTTAAGCCAGTCGAGCAGCTCACTGGTGCTGGGCTTTTTCTTCAACCCGGCCACGCTGCGCAGTTCAAAAAACACTTCCAGTGCTTGTTTTACTAAGCGGGGCTTAATTGCCGGGAAGTGGACATCGATGATCGCCTGCATCTCTTCTTTGTCCGGGAAGTCGATATAGTGGAAGAAGCAACGACGCAAAAATGCATCGGGGAGTTCTTTTTCGTTGTTGGAAGTGATGATCACAATAGGGCGAACTTGCGCTTTAACCTGCTCACCGGTTTCGTACACATGAAACTCCATGCGGTCTAACTCAAGCAGCAGATCGTTGGGGAACTCAATGTCTGCCTTATCGATTTCATCGATCAGCAGAACGGGGCGTTTTGCCTGAGTAAAGGCCTGCCATAGCTTGCCCTTAATGATGTAGTTGCCAATATCGTGCACCCGGCATCGCCCAGCTGGCTGTCGCGCAGACGCGATACCGCATCGTACTCGTACAATCCTTGCTGCGCTTTGGTGGTCGATTTGATGTGCCACTGAATAAGCTCTGTATCCAGGCTTTTTGCCAGTTCTTCGGCCAGCAGGGTTTTGCCTGTGCCAGGCTCCCCTTTGATCAGTAATGGCTTTTCCAGGATTACGGCTGCATTCACAGCTTGTTGCAGTGCAGTGCTGGCAATATATGACTCGGTACCTTTGAACATAAACTTCTTAACTCTGGTCTGATGAGTGATAGTATCCCAGTGTGCCACAGCGCGTAAGGGCAGTGCAAATGCTCATCATTCGGCGACACCCAGGTACGCAAACCGTGGGCGCTGCTGGCCATCTACTTCAACCGTTTCACAGAACATGCTAAGTGGCCTGACCCAATGATCAAAGTTGCCATAGAGCGTTTGGTATACCACCATGGCTTCTTCTGTTTCACTGTGCGTGGCAACAAACAGCACCTGATATTTCGGGCCTTTGTAATGTTGATAAATACCGGGTTTGAGTTCTTTGTTCACGGTCATTGCTCCAATTAGGTATAATGTCAGGGTTTTAATTAATAGGTATCAGACATGAATTATATTGCGCTCGATGCGTTCAAGAAAGCCTGGGTGTTCCGCCACCAGGATTTGCCCATTGATGAGGCCGATCTGGCTCGGATCAAGCCGATGACAGAGCAACGTGCGGCGGTGCTGTGGACCACTATGGTTAGTCGAGAGCAGGATCACCCCGACTTTTTTACGCCCCATGACTGGCCAGGAAAAGAAGAAAACTGGCAGGAAAGCCTGGACTGGGAAGGGCCATGGGAAGCCGGTGAAGCAACCCTGCCAAACACCATTTGTGACTTTCTTAACTGGGAAGATAACACCACAGTGTACTTTTGTATGTCGCGGGAGTTGATCATTGAAACTCAGTTCGATGTGTTTAAGCGTACCTGGCAGAATTTTATGTTTTTGGCCGATGGCAGCCTGTTACTGGGTAAGAAGCGTGATACGGCAGTGATGTTCAGCGAATCCGGAGAAGCCAGACTCGGTAAACGACCTAAAAACGTTTAGGGCTTTGGCTACCCACCGCCGGTGGCTTTCATATTCGTGCGCTATATTTAACGGTGTGGTCGTGATATAACCTCTGTGTAAAGGAGGCATTTTGAACAATCAAGGTCACACTAAGCAACAAAGCACGATATGGCAGGATGAAGCAACCCGGCTGGCCTATGCAGAGCTGGCTAATGTGTTCTATGCACGTGAAATCCCCAGCTTGTCTGCTGAGCCCGATCTGGACCGTCTGCAAAGGCGGCTAAGTAGCCTGCCTTATTATGTTGAGCGAGCTGCGACGCATATTGTGCTCGGTGAAGTTCCCCTCGAACTTGATAGCCACAACGGCTGCTGGCTGGCCAAACAACGTAAATGCCCCCAGTGGCACTGTGATGAAGCCAAAACCTTTTATACCGCACATGCCTCTGTTGGTTTGGTAGTGCCTGTTATGGTCATCGACGCTGGTGTTACTTGCGTGTACTTAGATACGCTGGATCAGACTCGCGATGGGCTATGCCATTGTAACCAGTTTGGCTGGTTTGACTGCTCGGGTAATGCATTTGGTGAAGATGGACAGTTAGACTTACCAGCAACGCGCTATTTACTCAAACCAAGTAAAGCGTTAATGACCGCTGCCTGTTGTGGTCACCGCTGGCAATATCATAAAATACTACCGCCCAGAACACTGGGTTTACGAGAAATGTTACTTGCCAGCAGTGTGAACTGGGCAAACGTAAGAAAAAAACAACAACGCAAGTAGTGCACATTGCCAGGTGCAATGCATGATCCTGTAAAGCAATTAAGGTAGCTCGAATGCGATATTTCCAACTTGCATTGCTATGTCTGTGTGCATATACCCAATACAACCTGTGGTTTGGGCACAATGGTCTTGAAGACTTCAGGCGTATCAAAACAGCCGTAGACAAGCATCAGGCTGCCAATGCCGATCTGGCTAAACGCAATAAATTACTCAAAGCGGATATTGAAGATCTGAAGCTTGGGCTCGAAGGGGTAGAAGAGCGTGCTCGCCACGAGCTGGGTATGATCAAACCCAACGAAACCTTTATCCGCGTACTGTCAAAGAAGCACGATGAATAAATCAACTACAATTGCAGCTGTCGTTCCTGCTGCTGGCGTTGGGGCCAGAATGGGACTGAACCATCCTAAGCAATACCTTAAAATTGGCGACAAAACTGTGCTTGAGCACACGCTCACTAAACTGGCTACATTGCCACAGCTAAACCAAATTTACGTGGCAATAAGCGAAACCGACGGTTATTTTAGCGAGTTGTCACTCAGTGGACTGAACGTCAGACGGGTTAATGGTGGTAAAGAGCGTGCCGACTCTGTTCTGAATGTCTTGCTGGCCATGCAGGACACGCCACCGGACTGGGTGCTGGTCCATGATGCGGCCAGACCTTTGGTTGAAGTGAGCGATATCACTAATCTGATGGAGCAATGCTTAACGCATCAGGAAGGCGGTATTTTGGCGAGTAAAGTTAAAGATACCATTAAGCGCGGCACCAGTCACAGCGAAGAAACTGTGCCACGAGAGACCTTATGGCAGGCGCTCACACCCCAGTTTTTTCCATATCAGCAGCTGCTCAATGCGTTGCAGCAGGCACTGCAAAACCAAGTTCAAATCACCGATGAAGCGTCGGCCATCGAGCATGCTGGGCTGCCAGTTCGATTAGTCAGTGGCCGCTCAGACAACATTAAAATTACCACACCGGAAGACTATGCGCTTGCCAGTTTTCTGATGTCACAACAAAGTAAAGAGAGGTCACTATGATTCGCATAGGTCACGGGTTTGATGTTCATAAGTTTGGTGGCGAAGGCCCGCTGACTATTTGTGGTGAGAAGATCCCTTACACACAAGGCTTTATTGCACACTCCGACGGTGATGTTGCTATCCATGCTGTGTGTGATGCTTTGCTCGGTGCACTGGCACTGGGCGATATTGGAAAGCATTTTCCGGATACAGCGGCTGAATTTGAAAATATCGACAGCCGTATCCTGCTGCGTAGGGTCATGGAGCAGGTCAGCGACTTAGGCTATCAGCTCGGTAATCTGGATGTCACCATAGTGGCCCAGGCACCAAAAATGCGCCCGCATATCGATGCCATGCGCGCTAATCTGGCGGCGGATTGCAACGCCGACATTGGCCTGGTTAATGTCAAAGCAACGACCACTGAAAAGTTGGGCTTTGAAGGAAGAAAAGAAGGCATTTCCAGTCATGCTGTGGTGCTACTGACGAAGGTGGCTTAGTGTGAAAACCTGTGTATCTGAGCTCAATTACTTGTATGGTAAACCACAAGCGCGTGCTGAATTTAAATCTCAGCCTGAAGACTTTATGGTTGATGAAATCCTCGACATTGAATTTACCGGGGAAGGGGAGCATGTTTGCCTGCAGATAGTTAA
Organism: Pseudoalteromonas sp. R3; assembly: GCF_004014715.1. NCBI lineage: Bacteria > Pseudomonadati > Pseudomonadota > Gammaproteobacteria > Alteromonadales > Pseudoalteromonadaceae > Pseudoalteromonas > Pseudoalteromonas sp. R3. The sequence continues at coordinate 3,783,099 of NZ_CP034835.1, read as the reverse complement.
AAAAGGTGAGAACACCGCCTTTATTGCTCGCAAACTGGCTGAATTTGCCGGTGTCGCGCCAAGAGATGTCAGCTACGGTGGACTCAAAGATCGCCATGGTGTCTGTACTCAGTGGTTTAGCGTACCGGTGCCAATCAAGCAGTCACTGGATTTCAGTAAGCTCAACTGTGACAGTCTGTTTGTGCTTAAGCAAGTTCGTCATAACCGAAAGTTACGCACCGGATGTCACAAAGGTAATCGTTTTACCATCACGCTACGTAATGTCAGTGAACCACTGGATCTGTTGTCACGCGTTAACGCGGTGCGTCAGGGCGTGCCCAACTATTTTGGTGAGCAACGCTTTGGTCATGATGGGTATAACCTGGAAATGGCGCAAAGACTGTTTGAAGGAGAGCGGATCCGTGATAAAAAATTACGAGGTCTGGTGATCTCTGCGGCGCGCTCACATATTTTTAATCAGCTGGTCTCTCGGCGGGTTGCTGAGCATGGCCTGGCAAAAACCTGGCATCGTGAAGTGTTTATGCTCAGTGGCAGCAACGCGTTTTTTGAAGAAGACATCAGTGATGAGCTGATAGTTCGGCTGCTTGAAGAGGATATCGTGTTGTCTGCTCCTTTGCTGGGTAAAGGCGAAAAAGGCCTTACCGCACTAGAGGTAGAGTGGCTCAAACCCTTTGCCGACTGGTGGCAGGGACTAGGCTCCTTAGGGCTTAAAAACGAGCGCAGGGCACTTCGGGTGATACCCGGAAATCTGCTGGTAAAGTCCCTGGAGGCAACAACAATTCAGCTTAGTTTTGATTTACCTAAAGGGTGTTATGCCACCGCGATACTGCGTGAGCTGGTGCATCATGAAGATGTCAGCCATCGCAACTACGATAAAAAAGGAAACAACCAAGATGAAGATACTGCTCAGTAACGACGATGGGGTACATGCAAAAGGCATTGAAGTACTCTACAAAGCTTTGTGCGAAATCGCAGAGGTTGTGGTCATTGCGCCCGACCGCAATTGCAGTGGTGCAAGTAATTCTCTGACACTGATAAACCCATTGCGGGCAACAACACTGGATAATGGCTTTGTGAGTGTCAACGGAACACCCACCGACTGTGTGCATCTGGGGGTGAATCAGCTGCTCGATGAAGCGCCGGATCTGGTAGTGGCTGGTATCAATAACGGCGCCAACCTGGGCGACGATACGCTTTATTCGGGCACCGTTGCCGCCGCCACCGAGGGGCGTCATCTTGGCTTACCTGCCATTGCTGTATCACTTTGCTCAAAACGTGAAGCACACTATGAAACTGCGGCGGCTGTTACAGTTAAACTTATCAAAGCACTAAAAAGCCATCCGCTACCCAAAGATCAGATCATCAATATCAATGTGCCAGACATTCCCCTGTCCGACCTAAAAGGCATGCTGGTGACTCGCTTAGGGGCCAGGCATAAAGCCGAAACGATGACTCGGCAGCTGGATCCCTGGAACAGAGACGTTTATTGGTATGGGTCACTGGGTCAGGAGTTGGATGCCGGAGAAGGCACCGATTTTTATGCAGTTAAACAAGGTTATGCAGCCATAACACCACTTAAAGTTGATATGACAGCACATGAAAGCCTGGATTCGCTGTCAAGCTGGATTGCTGCTCAGGAGTAAGTACGTTGCTCAAAAACTATAAACGCAGCGCAGAGGCATTGGTTGCAACACTGGCGCGCCATGGTATTAACGACCCTGAGGTGCTGAATTGCCTGGAGATCACACCCCGACATTTGTTTGTTGACACTGTGTTGCAGCATAAGTCATATGAAAATACGGCGCTGCCGATTGGGCAAGGGCAAACGATTTCTCAGCCTTTGGTCGTTGCGCGAATGACCGAGCTGTTGCGCCAGGCGGGAGTTGCTAAAAAAGTGCTGGAGGTTGGCACTGGCTCTGGATATCAGACGGCCGTGCTGGCTCAGCTGTTTGACGAGGTGTACAGCATTGAGCGGATCAAAGCACTACAATGGCAGGCAAAGCGCCGCTTACATATGCTGGATCTGTATAATGTGGCAATGAAGCATGGTGATGGCTGGCAGGGCTGGGCTTCGAAAGGGCCCTATGAGGGCATCATAGTCACCGCAGCAGCGGCGCAAGTACCTCAGGCGCTGCTTGAGCAACTGTGCGATGGTGGGGTGATGGTGATCCCTGTTGGTGAGCAACATCAGGTTCTTACTATGTACCAAAGACAAGGTCAGCAATTCATTGAAAATAAACTGGCAGAGGTACGTTTCGTTCCTTTAATTCCGGGCGCACTGAGCTAGACTTGACAAAAAAAGCGAGAAAATCCAGTTGAGTATGCTAAAGTGGATGGTCGAATTAACAAGCGGAAAGTAATCAAGGCATGAATCGGACGCGCATCAATACTCTTTTGCTGTTGTGCTATTTTCTGGCCGCATGTACTACGCCACATTCCCCCGCTCCGGTTGTTAATCTCTCCAAAGGTAAGACCAGCTATAAACAAAAAATTCAAATAAAAAATAATCAATATAAGGTTAAAAAAGGTGACACTTTGTTTGCTATTGCTTTTAGTGCAAATAAGGATGTTAGAACTGTTGCCAAAATCAATAAAATTAAGCCTCCCTACACGATTTTCCCTGGTCAGATCATCTCCTTAGACTATCCAAAAAAGACGAATAAAACGTCTAAAAAGCAATCAGCAAAAACCGTAAATTTAACCGATAAAAAACAAAAAAATAACATTTCACCGAAAAAAGAGCTTGATCGTCCCAAGCAACGAGAGTATGTTCAAAAGCAAGCCAGCGAAAAATCCAGTCATACCAAACAGTTGTCAAATAATAAGGTACGATGGCGCTGGCCCGCAGTTGGTAAGGTGACCCGACGCTTTTCTGTCAAAGAAAACGGCTATAAGGGAATTCAGATTTCAAATAAAAAGGGAACATCTGTTAAGGCTGCGGCAAATGGTGTTGTTGTATATGCAGGGAGTGCGTTACGGGGATACGGTAATTTAATCATACTTAAACACACAGATGATTATCTTAGCGCGTACGCCCACAATTCCAAATTGCTAGTAAGAGAGCAGCAGCAAGTTAAAGCTGGGCAAAAAATTGCCGAAATGGGAGATACAGACGCATCATCTGTTGCGTTGCGGTTTGAGATCCGTTACCGCGGACAAGCCGTAAATCCCGGTAGGTTCTTGCCTAAAAATTAGCCTATCGACGTAATGATGGAAAACTGTCACTTATTCGCTTGGGGGATGCTTATGGCTCAAACAGCAAAATTGAATAGTAAAGTAAATCCAGAATTGGACGAGAAGTTTGAAGATGTTTCAGTCGAGGAGCCCAAAACGGAGCTGCTTGAAGATATCGAAAATGATGAAGAACTTTTCGCCAAGGACGACAGCGTTAAGAATTTAGATGCAACCCAATTGTATTTGGGAGAGATTGGCTTTTCGCCGCTGCTGAGTGCTGAAGAAGAAGTGTACTTCGCGCGTAAGGCGTTGAAAGGCTGTGAGGCGTCTCGTAAACGTATGATCGAAAGTAACCTGCGACTGGTAGTAAAAATTGCGCGGCGTTACAACAATCGGGGACTGGCGTTACTTGACCTGATTGAAGAAGGAAACTTAGGCCTGATCCGAGCCGTTGAGAAGTTCGATCCGGAACGAGGTTTTCGCTTTTCTACCTATGCGACCTGGTGGATCCGTCAGACCATTGAGCGGGCCATTATGAACCAGACTCGCACCATTCGCTTACCTATCCATGTGGTCAAAGAGCTCAATGTGTACCTCCGTACAGCACGTGAACTGACTCAAAAGCTGGATCATGAACCGACTGCGGAGGAAATCGCAGAGTCACTCGACAGACCGGTTGAAGATGTCAGTAAGATGTTGCGTCTGAACGAGAAAATTACGTCCGTAGACACGCCTATCGGCGGGGATAATGACAAAGCGTTATTAGACATTATTGCTGACGAGCGTGGTTACGAGCCGGAAAGCGAAGTTCAGAACAAAGACATTAACCGCCATATCGTTGACTGGCTGGGTGAATTGAACCCGAAACAAAGAGAAGTGCTTGCACGTCGTTTTGGTCTGTTAGGGTATGAACCATCGACTTTGGAAGATGTGGGTCGCGAGATCGGACTAACCCGTGAACGTGTTCGCCAAATTCAGGTTGAAGCACTGCGTCGTCTAAAAGACATCTTACAACATGAGGGCTTGAGCACAGACAGCTTGTTTGAACAAATGTAAGTGGAGTAGCAGCGCATGTTACCTTTTCTCCTATATTCCAAGCGCTGAATAGCCACGTTATCGTTGAGTCATTCCGTAGTTTGAATGACTCTCGAATATCCCCCAAAATACATGCATCGACTTTCCTTTGTACTTTCTTGCCCAGTTAGACGATAAATACTCATTTAGAAGTGCATTGTTATATCACGCGAATTAAGTGCTCAGGCTGAGCAATTACGTTATTCACAACCTCCAATATATGGCTCTGCACATCACTTCTCCATGTGCTTTGATAGACCGCAGAACTAGCCATTCATAAATTCATCTCTCAGCCCTGTAAAGCCCGTCATCCCGATCCCTGAGCTGGGAACAATTGCAAATACAACACACCTACCACAGAGAGTAACGAGAGGTGTTTAGCATCTGAGTAACGCCATCTTACGCAGTCGCCAGTGAGTAGATCCCGTGTCGAGCACGGGATGACTGGGAGGGGGCATAGGACAACGGAGCTGGCTTTTAGATGACGGAGTGCATGATGTATTCAATTATTCCGCACTCAAAACCCTGTCATCCCGGCCCCCGAGCCGGGAACCATCCAAATACAACACACCTACCACAGATGGAAACGGGAGGCGTTTTACTCCTGAGTGCTCCACTTTATGCAGCGGCCGGCAACTAGATCCCATGTCGAGCCCGAAATGACTGGATAAGCACATCAAGCGACATAGCGGGCGCTTTAACAATTTCCAATAAAAAAGGGCCAAACCCTAAGGTTTAGCCCTCATTAAAAAGCCTGGGGAAAGTGCTTATTGTGCTTTTGCGTTTAATGTTACGCCAGAGAAAGTTCTGTAAGCGTTAAGACCGAAGTACCAGGTACCTGCTTGTGGGTTAGTGAAAGTACAAGTCTCTGCATTACCACCTTTATAAGGACGGCAATCGTAGCTAGAGCTGGTAGGTGCACTACCTTGCTTAACGAACAGGTCAGCGTCGCCAGTACCACCAGAGATAGTTACTGTCAGGCTGCTCATACCCGCAGGTACGTTTAGTGATTTCTGGATCCAGTTGCCAGTACTTGCAGACAGGTTAGACTCAGTTAACTCAACCGGGCCCGTTGAACCGCCAGCAGTTTCAGCTTTCAGGCTAACACCGCTGTATGCAGAGTAACCGCGCATCATAACGTGGTAAGTACCAGTCGACGGGTTATCAATTGTACATACTTCGTTGTTACCACCTTCGTATGGACGACAGTCGTAAGCTGACTGAGTCGGCTTAGCATTTGCGCGTACGTACAGGTCAGCATCACCAGTACCACCACTCATAGTGAAGGTTACTTTGCTTACGCCACTGCCTACCTCAAAGGTGTAGAAAGTTTCGCTGCCCGTGCCGCCAGAAAGGCTAGTCTTAGCTACGCCATCTTCCAGCTCGTTACCGCCAGTGCCGCCCAGTGCTGCATCTACGGCTGCTGATGCATCAATGATACCTGTACCACAGCTAGTACATGTTGCAGGGAAGCTACGTGTCGTGCTCTTCAGGATGCTCTCTACTTCATCAGGCGTTGCAGAAGGTTTCGCTTGCTTGATAAGTGCCGCTACACCTGCAACGTGAGGTGCCGCCATTGACGTACCTTGTGAGTATGAATAGCTGTCGCTTGAAGGTGTGTTGCTGCCTGAATTATAAGTAGACAGAATACCTTCTGGGTCATTCGCAAAGCTTTGCGCACCACCTGGTGCTGCAACGTCGATGTTTGAACCGTAGTTAGAGTAGTAAGCACGACCACCGTTACGGCCTACAGACGCAACGTTGATGATGCCTGAACAGTTACCTGGGTTGTAGTTTGCAGAGTTATCGTTGTCGTTACCAGCTGCAATAACAATGGTTGTACCGTTAGCACGCGCTGTGTTGATCGCGTTTTGAGTCGTAGAGCTACATGCACCACTGCCACCTAAGCTCATATTAATAACGTCAGCTGGATTAGAGTTAGCAGGCACACCTGATACTGAACCACCTGAAGCCCAGATGATAGCGTCAGCGATATCTGAAGTCAGACCACCACACTTACCAAGTACACGTACAGGTACAACTTTTGCGTCGTAAGCAACACCGGCAACACCTTCACCGTTGTTAGAAACTGCAGCAACCGTACCTGCTACGTGTGTACCGTGCCAGCTTGAGCTGCGTGCGCTGTGCGTGTAACCACACTCGTTTGCGGATACCGCATCACCCGGGTCACGTGCGTCGCTGTCACGACCGCCGCCATCGTTGGCAACAGACAGATCAGAGATCATGTCGTAACCTGGTAGAATGTTTGCGTTCAGGTCAGCGTGTGGACGGTAACCAGTATCAAGAACAGCAACAACTACGCCGTTACCCGTAGCTTTGTCCCATGCTGCTGGTGCGTTGATACCGCCAGCTGCTTCAAAGTAATGCCACTGATCAGAATAACGCGGATCGTTAGGCGTCGCGAAAGGCTGTAACATTTGGTCAATTTCAATGTACTCAATGTTGCCAGTAGCAGACATTTCCATCATCAGGCTTTGTGCTTCAGCTGCACTCAGCTTTTGATCAACACGCATAACGTGGTGGTTGCTTAGCGCCATCTTGCGAACGTACTTAGTTTTCAGTGAAGATTTTTTCTTGCTTTTGAAGTTCTTCACGAAACTTTGTGCACGCGAGTTCATCATAGCTGGTGACATGTCGGCACCAGAAATAGACATAAGCTGATTGCTGTTATCTTTATATTTAATGATGAACTGGGTACCGGCAGTGTTCTGGCTTTGCATTTTCTGGCTCAGTTGAGCAATGTTTGCGTTATTATTGAATGCTTCAACGTTGTTAGCCATTGCATTAGAAGCGGCGAACATGCCTGACATCGCTAGCGCGACAGCGCCGATTTTTAAGTTGCGTGTTGTCATTATTATGATTCCTAGTTTCTTACTTGTTGTTGTTGTTCTGTTTGCGTGTGCAAGCAGATGGTTATCGAAGGTAAAGAACTGGTTAAACTATTTAAAGTGCTGTTTTGTTATTTACACTATTGTTTTTGTTATAAGCGGATGGCTAAATAGTTCAATTATGACAATAATTCTTTGTTTTTATTGCATAATTATTATTTGTTACAGTATGAAGTATGAATTAGTTAGTATTGTAAACGATTGTAAATGGTTAATATTTTATTACTAGTTGTGATAAAATTATGTGCCTTTGTTTGCTAAATAATCGCATTACTCCACCTCCAGGGCATAAGTTGATACAATAAGCGCATAACTTTTTCAGGACACAATATACAATGTTGAACTTTGATGTGGTGATCATCGGCGCGGGCGCGGCTGGCCTGATGTGCGCGGCACAGGCTGGGTATCGGGGGCGCAGTGTCGCGGTGGTCGATATGGGTAAAAAAGCTGGTCGAAAAATACTCATTAGTGGTGGTGGTCGTTGCAATTTTACCAATGAAGGTGCTACGCCACAGAACTATTTATGCGCCAATCCCCATTTTGTGAAGTCCTGCCTGAGCCGTTACACCCAGCACGACTTTATTGAGCTGGTGGACCGCCACGGGCTGGCTTATCACCATAAAACCCTGGGTCAGCTGTTTTGTGATAACAGCGCTCAGGATATCGTCGACATTCTGTTAACCGAATGCGACTGGGCCGGGGTTGAGGTATTTCTGCGTAACGAAGTCATTAAAGTTGAACGCACCGAAGCCGGCGGATATATCGTCACCACCTCTGAGCAGGTGTTTAGTTGTGAATCTCTGGTGGTGGCCGCAGGAGGCCTCACTATGCCCAAACTGGGCGCCACCCCCATTGGCTATAAAATTGCCGAGCAGTTTGGCCTGAAAGTACTGCCGACTATGGCAGCGCTGGTGCCCTTTACTTTGCACGACCACGATAAAGCCCGCTTTGATGGCCTGGCGGGTGTAAGCTTACCCTGCACTGCACAAAGCGAAGATGGCACCCGCTTCAAAGAGAACCTGCTGTTTACCCACCGTGGCCTGTCTGGCCCGCGATTTTGCAGATCTCCTCCTTCTGGCGCGCCGGACAGGGTGTGATTGTTAACCTGCTGCCAGAGACGGATATGCATGCTCAGTTGCACGACTGGCGCCAGGAGCAGGGTAATAAATCTCTGAAAAACCTGCTTAGTACAATATTACCTAAACGCTTTGTTGAGGTATTAATCAACGAGCAAACCGTACCGGAAAAAAATGCCAACCAGCTCAGTCACAGCGAAATCGACACGCTGGCCCACGCCCTACACCACTGGCACATTAAACCCAATGGCACAGAGGGTTACCGCACCGCCGAAGTCACCCTGGGCGGCGTCGACACCGACGAACTCAGCTCCAAAACCTTCGAAGCCAAAAAAGCCCCGGGCCTGTACTTTATCGGCGAAGTCACCGACGTCACCGGCTGGCTCGGCGGCTACAACTTCCAATACGCCTGGAGCTGCGGCTGGGCATGCGGACAGGCGTGTTAGGTGGAGTGTAATAATAAAGTTTGTATACTGCTAAGATGCGTCATCTAATCTTCTGGTTAGGTGACCCATTTAACTATGCCATTACAATCAGGTAAGTTGCTGGAATATGCTGAGGGTAACAACTTTGGCAGTGAACGTGTATACGGAAAAAGAGTATTAGCTTGAGTGCCTAATACCGAAAGGATTATAAAAATGAAAAAAATATCCGCTACGGCCTTGTCATTACTATTGACGGGCTGCTTGTTTGACTCTCATTTTGAAACACCCGCAAGTGCCCAAAAGAAACATGGCTCAGGGTTGGTACAATCGTCAGACCTATCTCAAAATGGTGCTTTGTCTGTCATTGCAAGGCAAGATGAAGTTTGCTTATGGAGTAACATCTCAGACAAAAAAGTATTTCCCTGTATCGCGGAAGGTAATATTGAGTTGACCGGTATCGCTGACAACGCCAGTGTATTTTACATATCCAACAGGCTGTCTGTTAGCCTGTTTTCTGCCAAGTCGGGTAAGCTGTTAGGCGCGTGGACTAGCGGTGAAAATATTATCAGAGATATAGCGATATCCAGCGACGGTGAAACGCTACTGTTAGGTTACAGAAGCGGCATAACGGAAGTAATACATGTCAGAAGTAATCGTAGAGCACAACACACATTACACGACTTAGATGTAAACACCGTGGCGCTGTCAGCCGACGGGCGCACTGCGATGACAGGTTCCAGCGATAAATTCGTTAAATTGTGGGATGTACAAACAGGCAAAGAATTGCAGTCTTATAAATTTTCAACCAGAGTCAACCATGTTTCTCTTAACGCAGATGCGACGATGGCGTTCGTACTGGACTCTGTGAATGCTCGTCAATTTATTGATTTAAAATCACAAGAGCTAAGTTCCTCCTTGTCTACATATAGTAACTTCATAGAGTTTAATCAGTCGGCATTTATTAACAATGATCAGTGGTTACTCACTGCCTCGCCAAATCAAAAAGTGCAGATCTGGCGCGTTGCAGATGGGGATTTAATAGCAAAGTTTATGGCGAATAAAGTCGATGGCCGAGATCGCGCATCAGTATTAAGCATCGCGATGGATGAGTCCAGGCAAATAGTCATCAGTGAAACAAATGATGGGGTTGTGGAAACTTGGCCAATCAAACCTCTACTTTAAGCCCATACGAGGGCAAGTTGTATGCCGTTTAAATTGTTCAAAAAGCTGATTTTCTTGTGACTCAATAAAACCGGACGAGCGGGTTTAGATGGCATTACTAGCACTCGAAAAGAAATGTCTGTGACCAGAAAACGTCGTACTTTTATATTGTAATTCAAAATTGGAAGCCGCCGTCTTGCGATGCCTCTTGCCGTATCAGCAGCACCAACAGCCGCTTGACCTGAGGGGATACTTGTCAGCTTGCTAAACATGAACTGTTTCGTTTTCCCTGCCAAATTAAAATAACTGTTGTTTCTAGTAGTGCTTAATTCGATGCATCAGGCAGCGCAATGTCATTGCTGAGTCGTTATGCCTGGCGTTGCAGTCAGAAAGTTTTACGGAAAATGGGGTTTTGCTTTTGATTGCTGGCACAAATGCGGCCTCGGCGTGATTAAAGTGGTGCTCAAAAAAAGCGGCATTTAGTCTGGCTACGTCCAGGATAGCATTGAATTGAGGCGTGTCTTTCAGGCCATTTTCTAGCCAGTTTTTTAGTACCACAATGTCAGAAAAACTGACGTGATTGAGCGATTCAAACAGCGCTAAATAGCCTTTATTATGTACATTGATAAAGATTTCGCTAAAGTATTCTTCGTCTGCCTGCACATACATAAAAGGTTGTGTTACGGTGATATCTTGCCAGCCAAATACAGTGCCATCCATATTAACAATAGCGGTTACTTCGGGGGTTTTTGCAGCGGTATAAAACGCCGCAGCACCGCCGTAAGAATGACCCAGAATACCTACCTGACCATTGAGTGCATTGAACAACGGGCTTTGCGGGTCGTGATCCATGTGTTGTATTTTAGCCAGGACAAAAAGCTGATCTGCAGACCACATGGGTAAATCAATGCCCAGATCGTCTGATGGAAGCTCTATCGTTTTTATCGCTTTTGAATTGGGCGGCTGATAATGATCCGAGCCAAAACTGTGATTGATGGAAGCGACCAGGTATCCCTGGCTGGCGATGTGTGCAGCCATGATGGTAAACAACTCGGGGTTAAGGTAATAACCGTGGGAAAAAATGATCAGGGGTAAAGCGCCATGTGACAGGTGTATTTCACTCTCTGCGGCAATGTTCCATGTCATTGCGCTCAGCGGAGCGATATAGGTCATATCTGCGTCTTCATCATAAATCAGCCTGTGCGAGCGTGAAAACTGATTGCTTAACAGTGGTAATCTCTGGGTGCTGGCGGTTAGCTTGGTGGGATAAAAAAATCGTACACCAAGTTGCCTGGGCGTGTCTGGTTGTGTCCTGTGGCCGGGACGGTTTAAGTCCTCAAAATGCATGTAATGCGTGCCAACAGGGTGCGCCAACGGCAGGATAAGTCTATTTAAAGTATGGTCGATATTGAGCTGTGCAAATAGTGGCTGTGTATTTAGCAGGCAAAACAGACTGAATAGCAGGTAAATCGATAGTCGTGGCATCAATAGATTTTTCTTGTTTTTATCAGGCGTGTATCACTTTAGGTTATAACACTTTCTGTCATATTTCAGCTCCTTATGGCGCCTTCAACTTATGCAAAATCGAACACTGGTCTACCTGCTCGGCGCTGCATGAGGCGAGGGTTTGCAGGGATTGCTCCAGCAGGGCCAGTTCGCGCTGGGCGCGTTGTACCTGGGCGAGTTGTTCGGCGATGATTTTATCGACCACGGCGCAGGAGGCGTTGGGGTCGGCTTGTACTTCGACCAGGCGTTTGATGTCGTCCAGCGGGATATTGAGTTCGCGGCAGCGGCGGATAAAGATCAGGGTATCTACGTCGCCCGGTTGGTAATGGCGATAGCCGTTGCTGGCGCGTTGCGGCGCTTTGAGCAGGCCAACTTGCTCATAATAGCGAATGGTTTTCGCATTTATCTGAGATTTCGTCGCAAGTTCGCTGATTTTCATATTGACCTTCTAGCCGCTGTAACCTTTAGCATCGGCAGTATCATTTATTCCTGTCCTGAGGGTCAAGTAATTCGTTATGTCTGATACGTTGCGTTCTGCCGGTTTGGTTTTGTCTTTAAGTTGTTTATCACTGGGGATGTCGGTGAGTGTGGCGGCGCCGCTGAGTCCGCTGGCCACTGCCGTGAGTGCTGCGCTGGTTGCGCCTGGGCCTGAGCATGAGTCCCATGCTGAAGAGCAGCATGAAGACGGTCATCATGACGCGCACACTGAAGGTGAGCACCATGATGAGCATGGCCATGAAATGGAAAAAATCGTTATCCAGGCAACGCGCTCTGGCAGGATTGCCGATGAGCAGCCGGTGCGGGTGGAGCTAATCAACCGCGAAGAAATCGAAGAAAAGGCGGCGATGCGCCCGGGCAATATTTCTATGCTGGTGGCAGAAACCGGTGGCGTGCGCATGCAAACTACGTCGCCTGCGCTTGGCAGCGCCAATATTCGATTGCAGGGTTTGTATGGTCGTTATACTCAGCTGCTGGCCGATGGTTTGCCGTTGTATGGTAATCAGGCAGCATCGATTGGCCTGTTACAAATTCCACCAACGGATCTGGGCCGGGTTGAGATCATCAAAGGCTCGGCGTCGTCTTTATATGGTGGCTCGGCACTTGGCGGGGTGATCAACCTGATCTCTCGTAAGCCGGGCGACGAGTTCAAGGGCGAGGTGCTGCTGAACCTGACTACACGCGATGGTCAGGATCTGACGTCTTACATCGAAAGCCCGCTGAGTGATGACCTGAAAGGCTCGCTGACGCTGGGTGCCCATCATCAGAAGTCTGAAGACATAGACAACGATGGCTGGTTCGATTTGGCTGGCTATGAGCGTTACACCGCACGGCCGCGTTTATTCTGGGAAGGTGAGCAGGGCGAATCCTTGTACGTGACGGCTGGTGCCATGACTGAACAGCGCACGGGGGGAACCAAAGATGGCTTTACCATGGCGGATGGTAACCCGTATGTGCAAACGCAGGATTCAGAGCGCCTGGACGGTGGGTTTGTGTATAGTCAGCCGATGTCCGACACGCTGACGCTGCATGCGCGCTCATCGGCCATGGTGCAAAACCATGAGCACGGCTTTGGTCTGGTGCTGGAAGAGGACAAGCACGAAAGCTATTTGTTTGAAACCAGTGTCAGTGGGTACAACGACACCACCGACTGGCTACTGGGCGTGGCCTATCAGTCGGATGTGTTTGAGTCCGAGACGTTTCCGAGCTTTGATTATCGTTATGAAGTACCAGGCTTGTTCGCTCAGTTGGATCACACTTTGAGCGATACGCTGACCGCCTCGGTGAGTGCGCGGGTGGATGACCACAATGAATATGGTACTCAGTTCAGTCCTCGGGTCACCTTGTTGTATCGTCCGGGTGAGCTGACGGTACGCGGCTCCTATGCACAGGGCTACTTTGCGCCAACGCCTTTTGTGGAAGACATTGAAGCGGCAGGTTTATCGCGCTTAGCACCCATCGGTGAATTGCAGGCGGAGGAAGCCGAAACCGCCTCGCTGGATTTTACCTACACCTTTGATTCGGTTGAAACCAGCCTGACCCTGTTTGGCTCGAATGTGGATAACGTGACTGAGCTGGAAGTGGTGCCAACATCGGATGGCACGCCGCCGACCCAGGTACGGCTGACCAATGCACTGGGCGAAAGTCAGATCCGAGGCTCAGAAGTGCTGCTGCGTTATTACTGGCGCGACGTGAAACTGACCGCTAGCTATTTATACCTGGATGCAACCCAAAGCGTGGATGGCCAGACGCGCACAGAGATTGCGCTCACGCCTAAACACTCGGCCGGATTTGTGGCCATGTGGGAGCAACACGGTAACTTCCGCGCCGGGTTTGAGGCCTATTACACCGGGCCGCAGCGCCTCAATGCCAATCCGTTTGTGACGGAGTCCGATCCTTACTGGCACCTGGGTCTAATGGGCGAGATCACCACCGGGCGTTACAGCTGGTTTATCAACTTCGAGAACCTACTGGATGTGAAGCAAACCGATGAGCACCCACTGTTGTTGCCACAGCAGGCAGTGAGTGGCCAGTGGACAACGGATATCTGGTCGCGCAACGATGGCTTTATTGTTAATGCGGGTGTGCGTATTAAGTTTGGTCATTAATCCCGATACGCAGCTGTTTGGGGGCGGTGTCTGTTACTGATAAACCAAGTGGGCTTTTTGGTGGATCCCGTGTCAAGCAAGGGATGATGGATAAGGGCACGGGATGACTGATAAGGGCACGGGATGACTGATAAGGGCACGGGATGACTGATAAGGGCACGGGATGACTGATAAGGGCACGGGATGACTGATAAGGGCACGGGGCGACAGATAAGGGCACGGGGTGACGGAGAAGGGGACTCTAGATGACGGGAAGAGGTCATGGAGTGACAAGGCAAGAGAATGGAAGGTTGAGAAAAGCGCGGTTGCTTTTAGTCAATCAGCACCAGCGCTTGTTCAAAACCAATAAACTGCTCCAGTAATAGCCGCTCCTGATGCACGTCGCTGATTTTCCAGGCGGTGGGCTTCAGGGGGCGCAGCGTGTTAAGCAGATTACCGTCTAAGTCGTAGCGGTTCAGTGTCAGGTTTGTCTGGTCCACGCTATAAATATGCTTATCTTTTATGACCATGGCGCGTCCATTCAGGGCGGTAAGCGCTTTGGCATGGGAGGGGTCTTCACCCAGTGTAAAGCGCTTTACTTTGCCTTGAGCGTCACTGTAATACACCTGTTTGCCTACCTGCCATGCACGGTGTACGCCGTTTATCCCCAATTTTGTCAGCTGGTTAACGGCTAAATCATATAGATACAAACCGCCGGGCACGGGGTCGTTGACCAGTACCAGCAAGTGTCCCGGGTTACTCCACGCTTGTACGGAATGAACTGGCAATGTTGTGCTCAGGCTCTGCTGTCGGCCAGATAAGTCTGAGATATAAAGTTTCCCTCCCTGTGCCCAGAGCAATTGTCTTGCATCAGGTGACCACACAAACCCGCGGATTGGATGCGCTACACTGGCATCGCTCAGCGCATTCGCCTGATCGTTCTGCCAAATCCAGAGTTGATCTGTGCCGTTGCGATTGGACACAAAAGCAATGTGCTGACCGTCGGGTGAAAAGTGTGCCTGCCGCTCCTGTGCCTGTGTGCGCGACAGGCTGGTATAGGGCAGGGCACGGGCGTTTAATTCGTGGCTTATGCCTGCCGCTGCGTCGGCTGACGGGGAGTTATTCAGCAACAGGAGCGCAATGTCGATGTCTTTACCACCGTGAATGGCCGCCAGAGTGTGATCAATTGGGTGTTTGTCTGCAAAGAGAAGGTGGCTGGCCGGAGTCGGGACTGGGTTTACCTCACCACTTAGGCTCAGGTTGTAGAGCTGGCCATTGCTGACTGTCAGTAATGTGTTGCCGTCGGGTGTAAACTGGCCCGCCAGATAAGTGCTTGGGTCCATGTGTGGCAGCAGAGTAACTTGATTGCGGTGTAAGACTTGTGCGTCTTTATCCACAATTGTCAGTATGTGATTGAGCTGTTTGTCCTGGCTTAACAGGGCAAAGCGCTGACTGGGCGCATGATAATCAAAGTGGTACAGAAATTCGTTTTTGGCGGAGTATAGCGTCTTGATAGTCTTAGTTAAGTCGTTGTACTGAACCAGCTGGGTTTGACCCGTTTCGCGTTTTAAGAAGGCGTAAACGTGATTGGGCAGTGCTTTGGGCAAATAGGGTTGAGTATGGTTGCACAGATAACGTGACTCAATGGTTTGTGGCTGACCGAGCGCCTGTGCAAAGTCCAGTGATGCCAGTGCCCAGCAGGACTGGGGGTCGTTATCGCGTTCATGGTTGCAATTCGCTTTGGCGGCAAACACCAGCTCGCGGCCGTCGGGGGTAAAATTTGCTGCACCAAATTGTCCGGGTGCGTCACTGAGTTGATGTTCTTTGCCACTGCTGATGTGTCTGGCCCACAGGTGGTTGGTGCAACTGCCGGCATAGCGGTTAAAGATCAGGTAGTCGCCATCGGGGCTAAAAATAACATGCGATTCATGAGCATCGGTGTGGGTCACTGGGGTAAGGCGAGTGTATTCAGGGCGTCGATTATCGGGCCAGAGCAGATACAATAAAGAAAATAGTAAGAGAGTGCTTACTACTAACAATGGTGCTTTAAAATAAGGGTTTTTAGTTGCTCTGGTTGCCGGTTCAACCGAGGGTTCCGGCCAGCGTGCGGGAGCAATCAGGCGATACCCTATTTTTGGGTGAGTAGCGATAATGGTAGGGTTTTTGGCGTCGTCTCCCAGTACTTTACGCAAGATGGCAATACAGCGTTGCAGGGCGTTGGGTACCACTTCTGCACCTTGCCAGACCTGGTTCATTATCTCCTGATGTGTGACGACTTGCTCGCCGTGCTCACGCTGACGTTGTGCCAGTAGCAGCAACACCTGTAACACTTTTGGTTCTACATGAGTTTGCTGGCCATCCAGGATCACCACAGAGCGCGACAAATCAATTTCATAGCTATTAATAAAGAATCGTGTCTGTGTCATTGTAATCTGCTACCGCCTGAATCCGGCATTGAGTGTACGGTGCAACGTCATCACTGTCGAGGCATACAGCAGCAGACGCAGGCGTGTAATTTGTGACATTGTTTTGCAGCGGACAGCTATGTGATGAGGTATACGTCTGAGCAAAGCCTTTTTGCTGTGTCGCCTTATCCTGACCTTTTTATCAGTTATGCCGCCCATTCCGGCCAGCACTCCCTTTGTCAGCTATGCCGCTTCACTCCGGCCAGTGCTCCCCTGTCATCCCGGCCCCCAAGCCGGGAACCATTCGAAACACGGCTCAGCAGCTAAGGAAAGTAACATGAGGCTGCATGTATCTGAGTGAAATAACCTGGCTGTGTCGCCTCTCCCTGACCAGCGCTCCCTTTGTCAGCTATGCCGCTTCATTCCGGCCAGCCCCCTGTCATCCCGGCCCCCGAGCCGGGAACCATCCAAAACACGGCTCAGCAGCTAAGGAGAGTAATATGAGGCTGTATGTATGTGAGTGAACTCACCTTTTGTGTAGCTGGTGAGTAGATCCCGGCTCGGGGGCCGGGATGACGGAGAAAAGGGCCGGGATGACGGAGAAATAGGCAACGAATATAGGAGAAAGGGGCAACGAATATAGGAGAAAGGGGCAACGAATATAGGAGAAAGGGGCAGGGATGACGGAGAAAGAGGCAACGAATAGCGGAGAAAAGGGGCGGGAAGATGGATTTTGGGAAAACGGTGAATAAAAAATATATCCAATAAATTCATTCGTTTATTTTTTCTCACTAAAAACCCAGACGGTAATTTGCAGCCCTCAGTTATTCATCAGCTTTTCATTAGGGTGGCTTTGTGGCCTTGCTTTGGGTATTTACGTTCAATGGCGCCAAGTAATAACAACAGAGCGCTAAGCCTATGTACTATGACAATAACAAATGCTGTACTTATCCTGCCGGACATTTCTTCAAGCACTTTACCAATGTGGCAGCCCGCCTTGAGCCTGGGTTGATATTTTTGGCCGGGCATCCCGTCGTTCTGGTGTTGATTTATGCCATTACTATGATGGGAATATGTCCATTGTCTCATGCGCAATCGCGCCAAGCTCAGATCATTGAACGTTCGGTTCAGGCTTATGGTGGTGAGCACTTGCTTACTATGCCAGGGCTGATAGTCAATGAACGCTTGTCTCATTATTCGCAGTGGCTCAGTGGTGATGCACGTCAGGGTTCCATGGTTACTTACCTGAGTGAACTGCAAAACGACTATCACATCGATTTTGCGGGTAAGCGTAAGGTCTTTAAGCAGGCGAACTCGAGACGGGTGGGCAGTCATGGCAGCGATGCGCCCGAAGTGATCCATCGTCTGTTTATTAGCGACCAGGGTACAGGCGTGGACCATGCACTCCAGCGTTATCAACCCAGTTCGCGGATCACTTTTGATAATACCACTTTGGGGTTTGAAGCCATGCTGGATACCTTGCTCATTCGTAAGCTGGCGCAGCATAAACAAGCCAGCCAGTGGCTGGGAGAGGCATACATTGCAGGTGTGCCCCATGACGTGATCACAGCCCCCCTGGATAATAACCCGGATACAAAACACACGCTTTATCTGAACCAGCAAAGTGGTTTATTAAGCCGCATGATGACTGAGCAGCAAGGCCATAAGCGCTTTTATGATTTTATGGCGCATCGTACTACACAGGCTGTACGCTGGTCGTCTGAGGTGCTGGTCAGCACGGCAAAGGGGCCACAGTATCACAGCAAATCGCGTACTGTTAAGGTGGCGCGACCTGCCGAGCGCGCCTTTCATATTCCAGCCGGTTATCAGCAAGCTCCTGAGATCAAGCCTTTTGATGTCTCCAAACTGACAGTCCGCACACTGGCAGACGGCGTGTACTTTGTAGGGCAAGACTGGGGATATACATTATTTATTGATGCCGGTGAGTATCTGGTGTCGGCGGGGACCTGGCAGATGAACGAGCAGGCCGGTGCTTGGGCAAAAGCACTGGCAGAATTAAGGCAAAGCAAAGCGCTGGATAAACCCGTGAAGTACCATATTGTCACGCATCATCATATCGACCATCTGAGAGGCCTGGCAGACACGGTAGCGGAACACACCACTTTACTGGTGCATCCGGCAGACAAAAGTGCGGTGATCGACGAACTGGGCGCACAGGTTAAGATTGAGTCAATCCCCGCATCTTACACTTTGGCCGGGGGGAAAATTCGCCTGCTGGATGTGCCCAACAGCCATGCTGCGCACAATCTGGTGGTGTATTTGCCAGGCTCGCAAATCCTGCTGACAGAGGATATGTTCGGCAGCAGCTTTGAGGATGCGCTGCACTCGCCTGCTCGCTGGCCGGATCTCGACACCTATTATCGTCTCGACGCTCTGGTGGACAGGCTCACTCAGCAGGGCATAACAGTCGCTCAGTATGTGTCTTCGCATCATGGCCGAGTGCTGACACAGGCCGACATTGACCGAGCCATGGCAATGCCTCGCACAGAGCGGGCAGTGTTATTGAAACGCTTGTTTGGAACACAATAAGAAAAAGCGGCACACTGCACTGCGCAGTTTGCCGCTTGGTTGTGGCTAACGGGCGCGGTTACTCATATCTGAGTATCAGCGAAGGACGGGTGCTAGCCGCTTTAAAGGCCAGGCAAGCGACGGTCAGCCAGGTAATGGCCAGCACACTCAGTGTGGCTGCCGCGTATACCCAGGTCGCTTGCTCAATACGGTCGTTGAAGTTGTTCAGCCAGATGTTCATGAGCCAGTAACTCACAGGGATCGCCAGTAAAGAGCCTGCGCCTACAATGGTGATGAACTCCCTGGATAAAATCGTCACTATGCTGATCCGTGAGGCGCCCAGCACCTTACGTACGGCCACTTCTTTTTGGCGGCGAATGGTGGCGAACGAGGCCAGTCCTAAGATCCCCATACAGGTCAGCACAATAGACAGCGTACTGAATAATAGCACCAGTTGCTGCATTCTGAACTCGTTGATATGGGCACGCTGATAGTCGTCTTCAATCAGACTGATCTCGACCTCTGGCATGGCCAGTTCATTTTGAATGATCTGCTCAGCCTGACGCATCACCTGCGCTTTATTTACCTCCGGGTGCAGTTTCAAGACCAAAGTGCCAATCGCCACGTTGATATCGCCCGCGGTGAGTAAAACCGGCAGTTGCTGCTGACGAGCTGAGCCGATTTTTATGTCTTTTACAATACCAACAACCGTGGCACGAGCATTTCCAGAGTGTGAACTTAGGGTCTGGCCAAGCAACACGCTGGGGTCGTCGTATCCGGCTTGTTTGGCCAGGCTTTGTGATAGCAACACGGAAAATGAGCGAGTGTTGTCAGCGCTGATTTGGATCCAGTCTCCGGCAAACTGAGGAGAAAAATCACGCCCCGCGACCAGCTCCAGACCCAGCGTCTCAACGGCATGGAAGCCGGTGGCTATGGTGGGCTGTGTGCCCTCAAGTCGCTCACCGTTTGGGAACACCAAAAACAGCTCTGAAGTCATATCATTGGTTAGCAAGGTATCAGACTGAGTGACCTGTGCGACCCCCTGTAATGATTTAAGGAGCCGCAATACATGAGGCTCGGCTTGCTGGTAAATGGCTTCTGCGGGTAGGTTTTTGATGATCAGTCGGTCATTCTTGGCATACCCTACGGGCAGATCATTGATCAAGGCCATTTGTTTGTAGACCACAGCCGCCGCCACAATCAGTGCCACAGACAGTGCACCTTGCAGGCCCAGCGTGAGTTTACGTACCCAGATGGCGGTTTTACCTCGCTGCAGATCGCCACTGAGTACGCGTTTGGCACTGAAAGAGGCAATAAACAGTGCCGGATATAAACCAGAGATCACCCCAATCAATACCACCACGGCCATCACTGCAACCAAAAACACCGGTGAGAAGCTTAAAGACAGGCTGCGCTCCAGCAGCTGATTAGCATAGGGGATCATCATTTCCACCAGAGCCAGTGCAACCAGTGCCGCAATCATGACAATAAATAAAGATTCAGTTAAAAACTGGGTGATAAGCTGAGGTTTACTGGCGCCCAGCGCCTTGCGGACACCCACTTCTTTGGCACGTTTCGCAGCACCGGCAATGTTGAGGTTGATAAAGTTCACACTGGCGATGACCAGCAGCAAAACAGTCAGTGCGATACAAACTTGCATCACCAGGCGCGAGCCCCTTGTTTCATTTCAAATGGCCCACTGCTGTTAAAGTGCAGATCCGACAGGCGGCTTAATTCCAGCGCGCGAAGTTTGCGGCGGCCGGTCGATTGCTCACGCATGGTATCTGTCATTTGCTGTGCCAGCAGTGCGGCATCTGCGCCTTCGCTCAGACGCATATACACATAGCCAATGAACGGCATTTTGGTGGCTTTGGGTAAAGCGGTTAAGGTTTCGAACACAAAGTGGGTGTTGTCCGGCAGATTGTCAAATACGGCGGCTATTTCGTATTGGCCTTGTTCGTAAGACAGGGTTTTTCCTACGGCGTTTTCGCTGCCAAACAGGCGAGTTGCCTCGCTGCGACTGATGGCCAGCAGGCCCGGGCGGCTCAAAGCTCGGTTGAGGTCGCCGTGCAGCACCGTCATAGTAATGAAATCAGGCAGATTAGCCGTGGCCAGGTACACTTTGCTCAGGCGCACCTGTTCACCCGCCACACTGACATCCAGTGCCATTGGCTCGGCTGAGTAGGCCAGATTGTCGGTCGAGACCAGCATCATGATATCCTCAACCTGAGCATGGCTTTGCATATTCAGCGCATTCTGTGAATCTGACGCGGCGATCAGTTGCAGACCCCATGCCCGGTAATCGGTATGAACACGGTAAACACGATCGGCGTTGGGATGTTGCTTGTCAAAAGACAGCTCATACGCGGCGAACAAGGCCACCATAATAGCCGCCGCCAGACCGATACTAAAGCCGGCCAGATTAAGGGCAAAATGACGGGGGTCGTTTTGCATGGCCCTGAGTGTGGTTTTAAAATAATTCACTATCATTGCGGGTACTTCCTTCTTATTCTGGGTATCACGAGGCGGGCTCGTTTAAGCCGCTGGCGAAACACTGTTGGCTTTATCCAGCATGATCTGGCCGTCCAGCAGACGCACCAGACGATCGGCATAGGCGCCTTCTTTTTCCGAGTGGGTAACCACAATGACTGTGGTGCCTTCGCGATTTAGCTCGCGTAGCATGGCCATCACTTCTTCACCGTTTCTGGAGTCGAGGTTACCCGTTGGCTCATCTGCCAGGATCAGTTTGGGGTTGATCACCAGGGCTCTGGCAACCGCCACCCGCTGTTGCTGACCGCCCGATAATTGCTGCGGCAGGTGGTCGGCGCGATGGTCAATAGCAACCCGTTTTAAAATTGCCTCAACCCGTTGTTTGCGCTCTGCTTTAGAGATGCTCTGGTACTGCAATGGCAGCTCAACATTTTCGAATACTGTAAGCTCGTCAATCAGGTTAAAGCTCTGAAATACAAAGCCGATGGAGGCTTTGCGCAGTTCAGCGAGGCGTTTTTCACTGTATCCGGCTATATCTGTACCTGCGAATTCAAAGCCGCCGGAGGTGGGCGAGTCGAGCATACCTAAAATAGACAGCAGGGTTGATTTACCGCAGCCCGAGGGGCCCATAATGGCCAGAAAATCGCCTTCATTAACCTGTAGGTTAATCTCGTTCAGCGCGATGGTTTCTACATCTTCGGTACGAAATACGCGGCTTAGGTTGGTCAGTTTAATCATCTTTGCTTCCTCAATTCTGTCGTTCTTGTTCTGTGCTTTGGGGCTAATTCAGTTGTAATGTCTGTGCTTTATCAAAGTGGCCATAACCAGAGGTGATCACTTGATCGCCCGCTGCCAGTCCTTCTAATACTTCAAAGTAATCGCGGTTTTTCTTGCCCAGCACGATATCTTTGCGCACGGCAGTGTCGCCAGAGACCACATAGACCCAGTTGCCGCCGCTGCTGGTATAAAACGCGCCGCGGTTGATCAACAGGGCATTATTTTTGCTGTCTCCCAGCATCAGCGCGACATCCAGGTTCTGACCTCGTTTGATATCTTTCAGTCCGGCGGGTAGTGCCACTTCTACCTGAAATTGCGCGTTAGTAACCCGGCTGTCGATTTTGCTGACTGCTGCGCTGAGCTGCTCAGTTCCCAGCGATACCTGTACCGCCATACCTGTATGGACCTGGTTCAGATAAAACTCGTCCAGCCGGACTGTGAGTTTGTATTCGTTGGGTATATCTATCTGGCCCAGTCGTGCGCCACGCTCCTTGGACTCACCCATTTCAACATCCAGCTCACTCAGATAGCCAGAAACCGGAGCTTTGATCAGCAGGTTATCGAGGTTATGACGGGCAAATTGCAGGTTCTTTTGTAGCATTTCGGCACTGTCCTCGAGCTGAGCAACCTGTACTTCACGAATGGTGTTTTCCTGCTTCTGGCGCTCCTTGGTCAGCTCCTTGCGCGCTTTGTAATAGGCCAGGTCGTCTCTGATTTCATCGAGTGTGTCCTGCGCCAGTACGCCTTTTTTGGTAAGCTGCACAGACTGTTTGTAGCGTCTTTGCAGATGCTTGATCTGGCGCTCAATTTCCAGCAGGTCGCGGCGCAGATTCAGGCGGCTGGTTTCCATGTTCATTTGTGTGTTGCGTAAAAAGTTAAGCTGCTCGGTCACCTGGGCCTCGCGGCTCATCACATCCAGTTGCAGATTGGTGTTACTCAGACGCACCAGCGGCTGACCTTTTTCCACATGCTCCCCTTGTTCAACCAGCCGTTCTTCGACCCGGCCACCGGCGACGGTATCCAGATAGATGGTGGTTTTTGGCACCACCTGGCCACGCAGGCTCAATGCATCAATAAACGGGCCCTGTTTTACTGTGCTGATGGTCAGGCTATCCAGTGGCACGTTCTGGCTGCGTCCATTCGTGCTTTGTTGAGTAAAGGCATACGCCATGGTTGTTGCTAACACAGCTACAACGATGCCTGCTTTAAAATGCTTTTGTAATCCTGAGCGTTCGATTTTTTTATCCATGTGCAACTCCCGTTGTCAAACTGTGTTGAGCCATGTTGTGTTGGCTGATGCTCTAGACAAATCAATCATCATGCCAAGATTTAAAAATTAATAAATACAGTAACTTAGTGTTCTTCTGTGCTGTGGTGTTGGTCGCAGGTGTCCGCTTATAGAACAGTGTGAGCAGGGCAACTGCCCATAAATGGACACATCCTTGCGAAGTAAGCTAAGCTAATACACCCATAAAAAATAAAACAGGGACAGACAGTGAGTGCAAAACAGCCCGGGGCCATTTTAGTGGTTGACGACAATCCGGATATTCTGATTGCAGCGCGGTTGCTGCTAAAACAACACTATCAGGTGGTTAAAACCACCGACAACCCGTTTGATATCGAAGACATAGTCAAAGACCACGGCATTGAAGTGATCCTGCTGGATATGAATTTTAATCGCGATGCCATCAGTGGTCAGGAAGGGTTTTACTGGTTGAAGAAAATCATCAGTCAGGACCCCAGTATGGTGGTGCTGCTGATGACCGCTTATGGCGACATTCAGCTGGCGGTGGATGCCATTAAGGCCGGGGCCGCAGACTTCATTGCCAAACCCTGGCAAAACGAGCAGCTGTTGGGGGCGGTCGCAGCGGCATTTGCCCACGCCAAAGACAAACAGCAGCTTGGTAAGCTGACCCGCCAGGCACAAGGGCTTAATCAGGCTTTGAGTGAGTCATCCACGGGTCCCGCTTTTGACTTTCTGGGCCAGAGTGCGGCCATGCAGCAGGTGTTCGCCACCATAGACAAAGCAGCTCAGTCTGATGCCAATATATTAATCACCGGGGAAAGTGGTACAGGTAAAGAGTTGGCAGCGCATGCCATCCACCGTGCCAGTTTGCGCGCCGCCCAGCCCATGATCAGCCTAGATATGGGGGCGATTTCCGAAAGCCTGTTCGAAAGTGAGCTGTTTGGTCACAAAAAAGGGGCTTTTACCGATGCCAAAACCGATAAGATTGGACGTTTTGAGCTGGCCTGTGGCGGGTCGCTGTTTCTTGATGAACTGGGTAATTTACCATTAAATCATCAGGCAACGCTGCTGGCGGCGCTGCAAAATCGCTGTATTACGCCGGTGGGTGGCACCAAACCGGTTGAGGTGGATATTCGCCTGATCTGTGCAACCAATGACAACCTGCAACAGGCAGTCAATGAAGGGCGTTTCCGACAGGACTTACTATATCGTATTAATACGGTGGAGATCCGTTTGCCCCCATTGCGTGAGCGCAGCGAGGATATTCCTTTGCTGGTGAACTATTATCTGATGCATTTTGCGCAAAGATATAAGCGCTCGCTGGATATTACACCGCAAGATATGGCCGTTTTATGCGCCTACCATTGGCCCGGTAATGTTCGGGAGCTAGCCCATGCCATTGAACGTGCTGTGATTTTATCCGACGGTGATATGCTGGATGTCAGCTCCGTCGTTGGCCCCACTGCGCAGGCTGTTACACCTGAGGGAAATACTGGCGAGGGGATCTCTGCCAGCTACGACACCTTTGATCTGGAAGTGCTGGAGCAAAGAGCTATCCGCGCTGCCCTGAAACACTATCAGGGTAATGTCAGCCATGCCGCCAAAGCGCTGGGGCTGACGCGGGGGGCCATGTACAGGCGACTGGAAAAATATGGGCTGTAGGGAGCGGCTATGTCTTATCTGAAACGTCATCCGCGCTGGTTACTCGCTTTACAGCTGGGTATGTTATGTATGCTGGCCAGTGTTGCAACCGGGCACTATCTTCAGAGCGGGATCAGTGCAACCTGGTTGTTATTGTTACTGATAATTGCGGTATGTGGTGGTGCGGTGTTTTCCTTGTTTGTGCAGCAGCAAAAGCAAAGCACCGCAGTGATCCGGGCATTGGTCAATGGAGACAGTTCTTTACGGCTGAGCCCCAGCCACCCGTTACATCAGGAATATGACGAGATCCGACATACTTTGCAGGCGGCCCGCTTTAAAGCCGAGCAACAGGCGCAGTTTTTTCAGGCTTTATTACTGCATATTGATTTGGCTGTGCTGGTTTGTGACAGTGAAGGTCAGGTGATTGAGTCTAACCCTGCGGTGTCGCGTTTGCTTGGCAAATCGGTTAGCCAGATGAGTGAGCTTGAGCATCTTGGCGAGCTGATCTTGAGCTGTGATACGCATCTTAAAAGCAGTGCGCCCTGGCAGCACGGTGAGCAGCAGGATACCTTGTCAGTACAGATAAGCGTGGCACAGATCCAGGGGCAGATCCGTAAGGTGATCACCCTGACGTCTATTCACAATGCTTTGATCAACAAAGAGCAGCAGGCCTACAAACGCCTGACTCAGGTGTTGACTCATGAAGTCGCGAATTCCATCACGCCTTTATCGTCGATTGCGCAGTCTTGCCGGGGGTTATTGCCGGAGAATTTGTGTTTTGATGATGAAGATGACAAAGACGATCTGCTTTTGGCGCTGGATACGCTGGCTGCACGTACCGAACATCTTGGTGAATTTATTACTCGTTTCAGAGCAATCAGTAGCTTACCGCGGCCCAGTCTGAATGCCACCGCATTGGCACCGATATTAGAGCGGTTAGTGACATTCCATCAGCGCCAGCTGGAGCAAGCAGGGATCCGCTGTGAGCTTGAGGTCTCAACTCATCTGCTGGTGATGCTGGACGCAGGCCAGGTGGAACAGGTGCTGATCAACCTGTTTACCAATGCAATCCAAGCGATTGAGCAAACTCTGGCATTGCAACCACACAGTATTGAAGCGCCGGTTATTGTGCTCACACTGGCGCAAAACGAGGCGCAGCAAGTTTATGTTGAGATCCAGGATAACGGGCCTGGCGTAGAGCCTCACGTCATTGACATGATGTTTGTGCCTTTCTTTACGACCAAACAACAGGGGTCGGGAATCGGTCTCAGTCTGTCGCGGCAGATCATGGTCAGTCATGGCGGCGATCTTATTTATATCCAAAAGCCTCAGGGGGCGTGCTTTCGCTGTGTGTTTGGGTAATACCCATTTTGCTTCTTTCAGCAAATTGGTGTAACCGGTAGAAAAATAACTGACGCCGCTGTTATTTGCTGCGTCAGTGATGCAGAACTAACGTGAACTGGTAGTCCTGAGTTGATTTTATCTTACAAAAAAGCGGTGAGCGGTGCGCTAGACGTCAAGCGCTTTTAGCTGCTCAACCAGTTCCTTCAGCCACTCCACTTGCTGACCCCGTGCGTGTCGTTTTTGGTAAATTATGTCGAAATTTTTAGCCGTACTCTTGGGGTTCCAGTTTTCATAGTCACAACTGATCGCGTCATCCAGGTGCGCTTGCGCCGCACCGGGGTCGCTGCCAATCACGGCCAGTTCTGCCAGGGTCATATGGTCCCAGAAGTCGCCGCTGCCGGATTCAATTTTTCGCTCTACCGCATAACGGACTACAGGTAAAAGCTGGTCTCGACGGGGATCCGGTGGATCCATGGCTTCCATAAGGGTGACAGCATTGACGCCTGGGTAGGCATCTCGCCAGTCACTGTTAAAGCCATCGAGATAACTATTGATGGCTTTCGTTAAAAAGCGTTTTGCCTGAACGTCTTCGCCGGCACTTTGTGCTGCTTGCCAGCGATCTTTGTATACACGCCCGAGAATTCCAAAGGTTTCACTGGATGGCCCGTAGCGTTTTATCACCGCTTTTAACACCCGCTCTGCTTTGTCGCTGTTGCCATCACGGTTCAGGGCAAAGCCGTATTGTTCTTGCACCATCACTGTTTGTGCCAGCAGCTCTGGCAGATGTTCAATCAGATTTATCATGCAATCCCAGGCTTCTACAGCCCGGTAAGATAACATCAGATCAATCAGTACACCAGGCTCGACCTCGGCCAGATTAGAAAATGTGTGTTGCAATTGCTTAAGCTGCTCTGTGGCCTGTGCTTTGTTACTCAGAGCGCGGGCTTGTGCAAATTGCTCTTTAAGTGATTCACTGTAGCGGGCCTGCTCACGAAAAACGTCTGTTTTACGATGCTGAATATCCGGGTAATCCTGTAGCAGTTGAAACAGCGGACTGTCTTTCACATCTTCGTTCGCCTGCGCCCGGCAGTGTTGCAATTGCTGGGTGAGTGCTGCTTTGTTTCGTGCCGGATTAAGCGGCTTGCCATGGCTATCGAGCTGGTAGGGTAATGCGCGTAAGCTGTTTACATCAAACGGTAAATTGGCACAACTGGTGTCGTCTGATTTTTGCGCAAATAACAAGGTGGTACTGGCACGGCGATGCGCATGGCGGATCCCCAGCTCGTAAAACACATTGGCATTGGCCGTCGTCAGATCGGCCACCGCATAGTCACACAATAGCAGGCGCTCATACATGGCCTTATCTATTACCCCACCGTATTTCTCTTCATCCGCGCGGATCGGCTGCATGCCCGCATCCTCAATGGCTGGCTTGATAAGTTGTTGGTATACCGCGTCAAAATCTACCCAGGTACCTTGCTGGGTCGATTTGATGCCAAATGGCATGAGTACAAAACACAGTGCGTTCGACATAAAGTGCTGTCCTTTTTAAACGGTTAATGTGGTGCGTTTGGCCTGCTTATTTGTTGTTATTGGGGATATTTTTAATGACTTCAAGCAGGGCCTGATTATTGCCAGCTTCTTCCCAGAAATAAACTGGGTGGTCAGTTTGTTGAGTGAAGCCAAGGTGATACCAACACTCATATTGTTCTTGTGTGAATAACTCGTGAGTGATCTCTTCGAGTAATCGTGTGGATTGCTCTTTGATTAGGGAGGGTATGTTCATTGTGTACTATCCTTGTCACTTGGCTTGTTGCGACCCTTACGTAAAAATACTCTATCAAATACCAGTAAATGAGGAGTTGCTATCGATATCCCGACAAGGGCGCCTACGAATCCGGCCAGGAGCGCTTTGTTTATTCGAATAAGGCTGCCCAGGCGCTGAGTCAACCTTAGCCATCTGATCGCACCTGCTATTATTGCGATGGGTAAGATGCTCACTAAGAGTTGCAAGATGAATGGCCAGCCAGGTTGCCATTCTTTCACCCAGTTGAACAGGGTAGGAAAGCTTAGTAATGCTATACACACTACAAATACGAATACGAACATGTACTTTAAGGGCTTGCTCAGATACCAGGCTTTAAAAAGAGTTTGCTGCCAACCTTCAGTTGTTTGAGTAACGTGGGCTCTGGTTCAGATTGGACCATATCTTTGGCAATATAGCTGGCCTTGAAGCGCCAGTTGTTGGGGTTATCTGTGGGGGTTGTGGATTGCTTAAAATGCGCTCGGGTCATGCAATATCCACTGTACATCAGGGCAAAGGCTTCATTGTCGCTAAATGAATCCAGATCGGTTCTCAAACTGGCAATGGCCTGCTGGTAGTCCCTGTTAATGCCATACTCAGTCGTCGGGGTCGGTGTTTGTACTGGTTTGGAATCGTCGGCCTTAATCCAGTCTTTATCTGTGCTACACAGGTCTTGTTTCAGGTGGATATACATCAGGCTATTGAGTTGTCCCGATTGAGTACGGGCTTTTAATTCTCTGTGTTGGGCGGATCTTAGCCGGGCCTGAAGGATTTCACTGGTGCGCATGGTTGTAGCAAAGCGCCCCTGTGAGGGTTGCGCATGTGCTTCCAGCTGGCCGCTAGCATCACTGGTGAGTATGCTGTCACAGTCTTGTTCGAGCAGGCTGGCGGTTCCCTGATTGTCAAACACGCCGCCGTCTACCAGTGTAACCTGCTCTCCCTCGTACAAAGTTTGTAGTTGCAAAGGTGGAAAGAGTCCAGGCACACAGGAAGACGCAGCCACCGCATCGCCTATAGTCACCCGCTGATTGGGATTGGCCGTATCATAATACATGCGTCTTAAACGATAGTTGGTATCGTGCCTTTGGTCTATTACCTCAGGCGGCTCTCCCATCCAGGTAGCGGTAAACTGCCAGTTATGACCTGTATTAACCGTTGTGGCATTGATCACCAGTACCGGTACCTTGGCACTGCGCTGCCAGTTGCCTTGCTGTGGGTGAAAGTCCATGTCCTGTTGCTTCTCAGCAATGCATGGATAAATAGGCAGTTGATCCATATAGGTCGGCAGAGTTTGGTTATTTGCCAATTTGCTATACAGCTCCTGAACATAAAGCTCGCCGATGCGTTTGGTGAGAGAGTAAGTGCCTTTGAATGCCATTTTGAGTAACGACAACGGGTTCCTTAGCGCCCGGGTGCGAATATTACGCTGCACGCCGCGAAGAAAGTCAGTTTCTAACTGTCTTACCAGCTCAATATAGTCCTGCTGGCTGATCTGCTTATCCGGTTTGCTTTCAAGCAATGCCTTGAGCGCCAGATAATAATGCATACCTATGATTGAGCCCCCCGATACACAGGAGATGACTTCGATATGGCGAAGCTGATCTTGTTCAGCCAGTGCGGCCAGCACACCTATATGATAAAGAGATGCTCTAAATCCGCCGCCGGACAGGGCCAGGCCGGTTTTCCCTTGCATAATAGCAGTCACTTGCGGCATAGGCTCAGTAGGAGCATCTGCTGTGACTGGATTAAAAAATAATGCAATCAGATTTAGCTCATGTTGGGAAAGGTCATGAATTTGCTGCTCTGATTGCGCCACAGTGCGGTTTTGCTGTCTGATTATTTTGCCATTTTTACGCAGGTGGAGAAGCCTGGCAAATTGCTTAGCCGCGGATTCCCTTTGCCAACTTTGCATCTCTTCCAGGTTGATGGCTTTTTGCAATTGGGTATAGGCTTTGTCATAGTCTCCCAACCCCAGGTAGGCCTCGGCCAGGGTCACCAAAAACCACCAGTTTTGGGATTGCTCATTATAATCTATGACCGGATAGTCTTGCACTTGCTTACCATCGACCAGGTGGGCAATGATCTCCTTGCGTACTTGAGTTGCCATATCGCTGTCAGAAGCGTGCCGAACGTCCGTCGCAATGGGGCTTTGCGCTATCAATGCCAGTTGGTCCAATACATACGCCAAGTTAATTGCACAATAACCTTTATCCGACCAGCCTTTGGCTGCGCTAAGAAGGTAGCCTCGCTGGTAATAGGCGCGGGCATGTGCTAGCTGGCTTACATCATTGTCTCGTTCAAATATCCGTTTGTGAATGGCGC
The DNA here is from genome assembly GCF_004014715.1 of Pseudoalteromonas sp. R3. NCBI lineage: Bacteria > Pseudomonadati > Pseudomonadota > Gammaproteobacteria > Alteromonadales > Pseudoalteromonadaceae > Pseudoalteromonas > Pseudoalteromonas sp. R3. Next base: position 3,752,631 of record NZ_CP034835.1, on the reverse strand, counting down.
CGGCAATGCCTAATGTTTCACTGTTATCGCTGCTGTAAGGGGGGTCTATTTCATTCAGTAAATCCCGAGCTTGTTCAAGGCGGATAGAGCGGTTGAGCGTTTTATCTTTATAGGTGGCGATAACCTGTTTCTGGCCCAGCGTAAGTTGTTGCTCTGGCGTGAAAGGGTGTGGTTCAGTCAGGGCATATGAGAGTAGCAGGCGTGCCTGATCAAACAGGTGCTTGTCAGTTAGTTTTTCGTGTAGCCGTTTCAGCGGTTCAAAGCCCGGGAGCTTAGCCTGGCCTTTAAGTATCAGGTCAACGTCTTGTTTCAGCGCAGCGATCTGAGAGTGGGAATCAGGCATTGGTTATTCCTTTTAGTTTTTAAGCCATTGCGACTCATAAACTATACCATACGCGTTGCTTTTAGGGATAAAGCAGCTGCGTTCGCTTTTGAGGATGATAGATGAAAAGCCAGATTATTCTGGCTTTTATTCAGCGGCCTTGATGGGGCATTGCGGTTGGTTTTGATTAAGTGTACACGTACCGCGTTGCCTTTTCGGGCTGTTACGCTGGGCAAAGTACAGTACACTTAATGCAGGTCTGGGCTGAAACTAGTCACCCGGGCAATTGTTGTTACGGATACACTCTTTGTCCATATCGTCTACCCAGACGGTTTTCAATTCACAATTCGCCGGGTCGTCTACCCATTTCACTTCGGTGTAACTGAGATCGGTGATACCAGTCAGCGATAAGTACCCGGAGTAACTCACCCCTCGCTCGTAGTGGTTTCCAATGAAAGTTTGACTGCTACAGTTTCTGCCATTGACGTATTGTCCAATACTGGTATGAATTGAGTCCGAGTGGTTAACCGTGCTGAACAAGGTGCCGCTGTATGTGCATTGATAGGCGATATGGTTAACGGTGACTTTTTTCTTGGGACATACCAGGATCTCAGTCCAGTAGGCACTGGCGGGGGCTGAGTAGGCCAGAACACTGGCAAGAGCAATACTAAGTGCTTTAAGTGATTTCATATGATGTTCCTTCCTATTGTTACTGTAAGGGTGATGTCTCAGCCGATTTATGGTTTTGGATATGTTCGGCGATGACAGGGTCAATATAGCAATGGGAAGTCAGGGAGTGGCCTACCCGCCCGGGGAGGTCGTTTGCGCAGTGGAATAATGGTGTAAAGGCAGAACACCTGGTGCTCTGCCTTATTCGTATTCAGTTTGACATGCTGTATATCACCATACTAAGCCCGAAGCTTAAGCAAATTAGGTCAACACAGCATATCGCTCTGAAATTAGTTTTGATATCGGTTTAACCAATCCAGGATTTTTCGTGCCTTGGTGTAGGTCAGAGTCATATGTTGTTCGTTGTAGCTTGGATAAGCCGCAACTTCATCCCAGTTGTTGGCGCTGCCAGCAAGTGCTGAGTGAGTTGAAACAAATGAGTGCTGTTGTCCCAGAGTCACATAGGAAGTGATTGGGTGTGGTTGATCTTCGATGAGATCAGAGAATACCTGGTAGAAATCAGCATACCCCCCGCCACATTATCGACACTTGGCTGAGTATAGACTTTGAAGTATTTGCTGCCACCCAGATACCATGGGCGGTGCAGTTTAAAGTGTGAGGTCATTTTTGAACTCGGTGCACCCTGCGTTCGGCTTTGCGCGCCGTTAGTGATAGCCAGAGTGGGTACTGTCTGAACGTGCCCTAAGCTTGCCAGTTTGGATAGTAATGCACTTCTGTCACTTGAGCCTGATGGCGTGTTGATAATCAGCTCTTTAAAGGTTTTGGTTTCCAGTCGGTCTTTAATCGCTCGAAGCTTTTTACGTGCAGAGCTGCACTTAGGTATTTCACCACAGGCAACAACGTCGACTTTATCAAGTAAGCGGTTTGTGTTGTCTAATATGGAGCGAGGGAAGTTTGCACCATAGTGGGGAGCATCGAATGAAATAAAGGTCGCAACCTTGTTCAGAGAGCCTGTTTTTTCGATTTCACGCAGTGCAAAACGAGTAACAACCCCACCCATAGACAGGCCAACAAAAGAGGTTGAAGAGATACCGGGTTTAGCGTTAATAATGTCCAGTAATCTTTTCACACCATCAGCATTGAACTCGATACCATTGTCCTGATTTCTGTAGCGATACAAGATCACGTCATAGCCTTGTCTTCTGAGACTACTCATCAGGCCACCCTGGTTTACGTCGTCGTAAAATGCTTGTTTGGTGTAAGCTGAGCCCTCTACATCTACATGGTAGGGCTGAACGACGACGACTGGCTTATCTAGCACATTGTCATTACCCATATAGACATCAGCGGTACCATAGAAATGCCTTGGGTACTCAGTCCATAAGCGGCAGGTGCGCTGCGGTGCGACGACAAATTCTTCAGCTGCGGGTTGAGTGTTTAGGGCCTGTGTTTCATTGCCCATGGTTTCTGGTAAGTCAACACCGCGCGGGTCCTCACCATCCCACCATTCACAAACACGATAAGTTTCAAGAGATTGCACGTACCAGGTGTTACCGTAGCTACTGCTTGTTGTAGCCAGATTTTGGGCAACGCCAGGCTTGAATGGAGTCACCAGGCGTTCAGCGGTTGTTTTGTTGTTACTGTGCTCGCTGCCAAACAGTGAAATGGTATGAGATGCGTCGATTACCAGACCATACTCATCCACCTGCTGACTTTGTGCCAGTGCCGTATGCGCCGAGAAGGCCAGTATGGCCATAGAGAGCGTTTTAATTTTCATTGTTATTTTCCTGTTGTCTTTGTGGTCCTTTTTTAGGAGCTGGTAATGTATTTATTTGTTACTAAAAGATCAACAGCGTGTTTTGTTTCATAATTCTTTACTGTTTTTGTTTTGTAAATTATTGCCTTTTGGTGAGTGTTTACTTAACAAAAGACCAAATTCGTCTGAGTGTGAGTTCAATATCGTGCTGAAATATGTTCTCAAAATAATAAGTGATGTTTTTTACCCATTGGTAAAAAAGGAGATATTTTTAAAGCCATTTGAATTGCTTTGAAACCAGATTACGACACAGTGCGCGTACGGCATTGATTGTAAAAAGGTGAATGAATTAACCATATGTAACCACCAGCAGAGGAGGAAATTAAATAGTGCAATAAACGCACTGATAAAAAATAAGAAAAATTTGCAAACATATACACAGGCTGTGTTTTTAAGGCGCCAGCCCAGTGCAACAGGCGGGGGAAAATAAACAAAAAGGAAAGTACTGACGAATAGCAGCGCGCTGGGCAGCAGGTCCGAGGGGGATTCAAATACCACGCAAAGACTGTTTATAGTTATTTTAACTTTATGATAAATAAAGAGTTGTAAGCTGGTCAATAACTGATGTGCACACTCAGCTCAACCGTTCTGGGTGCAGCAATGGCTGCCTGCTCAGGGTAGAAAATATCTGCCCACGGTACGTATTTTTCGTTCAGTAGATTACGTACGTTGAGATTGAAGCGGGTGTGCTCAAGCTGGTAGGCGGCAAACAGGGTGAGCGTCTCATAGCGTTTGAAGGTAACTGAATTTTGAAAATTGGCGTAACGATCACTGACATGGCGTATACCTCCGCCAATTTCCAGAGGTAATGACAGTACCTGATCCCAGCTAAACCAAGCGTTTGCAACAATTTCAGGCACATTAGGTGGGGTATGGCCGCTGGCATTCACACCAAAATCCGGGTCGACAAAAGACTCATAACTGGCCTTAGTGTAGGCAATATTGCCGCCGATACGAAAATGGGGTGATGGCTGACTGGTGATCGCCAGTTCCAGCCCCCGTGCAACATGGGTCCCTGAGTTACCTACCGTGTCATGAGATGTCAGTAGCAGAATGTTACGGCGAGCTATGTCATACCAGGCTGCGGTCAATTCACTGTGCCAGGCCGGCAGGATGGCTTTCATGCCCACTTCGTACTGGCGTATATCTGTAAAATCAAAGTTTTCACTGGCGTTGACCAGATAAATATTGGATCCGACCGGGTCGTGCCCAGTGCTCCAGTGCGTATACAGGCTGAGTGACTCGTTGAACTGATAGGTCATACCGAGTTGATAGGCAAGTGGGGTGAAGGTACGCTCAAAACTTTCATCGCCAAGAAAAGTCCCTGAGTTGTCATAATTGTCCCTGTCCAATCTGATGTGGTCGCGCCGCAGCCCGCCAAACAGCCGCCAGTTCGGAGTTATAGACAGTGTGTTATTAACATACACGCCCCATTGCTGGATGTCGGTAGGACTGAGGTGTTTGTCTAAAGCGCCGAACTGACCAGCCACAGGCTCAAATAACGAGACGCTGTCTCCTTCAGGAAACCCCCGCTCCCGGCTAAAGTCGGTGACTTTAAACTCAGCGCCAAAGGCTAACTGATGTTGCACCTTGCCAATCTTGTGGCGATAAACCCCTTCGAACTGGTTGCCGTAAAAGGTGTGGTCGTGGAAGACAAAAAAACGGTCTCTGTCGACTAAGCCTGTAGCGGGGTTAAAGACATAGCTTTCCGCGTTCTGCCAGGCACGGTCTGCTTTGAAGTGAAACAAGGTATTGGTCAGCGAGAGCGTGTCAGTTGGCTGCCAGTTTATACTCAGGCGAGACCATAAATGTTCAGAGTCTGAACGACTGTTCTCAACATTATAGTTGAGATAGCGGGTGCGCTGATCCAGCACTCGGCTGTCGTTGGTAGCGACTATGTCGTCCATTGGTTGCTGCGCAAACTGCACAGGAATAAAAGGCGTGCCCCAGTAGGCTGGCAGGTCATCTTCCAGATAATCAAAACTGAGCAACCAGCTCAGCTCAGGGGAAGATTGCCAGAGCAGGGAAGTGGTTGCATTTAAAGAGTGGGAATGCGTTTGTTCCACCCAGCCGTCGGACTGCGCTTTATTAATGTCGACCCGCGCCGCGCTTTGTGCGGAAACGGGAAAGTTAATGCCTATGCCCCATTCTCGGGTATCGAAGCGAGACTGAGAGATAAAGGCTTCCGTGCTGGTGGGGGTGTCCAGTTGTGGTTTTCTGGTTACCATATTGATGACGCCAGACGCCGTTCCCTGACCATATTGCAATGTTGCGGGTCCTTTGATGACATCTATCTGTTGCAAATTAAAGGTGTTGTGTGGCCGCATCGTCATAGAAGCAGGGCCCAGTTTAATACCGTCTCTTAACACCGATACGGAGTCGCGAATAAAGCCTCGCATAGCAAAGCTGGAAGGTTCTGCGGGTGACTCGCCTGATATGACCCCCACCAGATTCTCGACGGCTCCGGTCACTGAGGTCAGGCCGCGTGCACGCATGGTTTTACGCTCAATCACATCTATGCTGAAGGGCAAATGCAGTGCACTCAGGTTGAATGGGTTCGCACTAACAGGAGTGGTTTCCAGATTCAGATCACGCACAGCGGAGCCTGTCAGGTTCACGTTAAGAAGCTCATCCAGGCTCATTTCAAACAGATCGGTGTTTTCAGCAGCCTGTATGCTGGCAGCAAATGGCCATGCACAGAGTAGCAAAAGGGGTTGACTGGCACCACGCAGCTTCATTTTTATCATTCAGAATCATGTTATTAATCTTGTGTTTACTTAGTGTAGTTCAGTATGGCCGACTCGTCCGTAAAGCAGGTTAAGTTGAAGGAAATGAGATTGACTATTGCTAACGGTGTGGTTGAATTTTGACCACACATTCGGATGCTGTTGTCTGAGTGTGTACTCTGTTGGTGCTGGAGTAAGGCACTGACCAACTCAAAAAACACATGTAAGGACAAGCTATGCAACTCAAACTAAAAAAATCACCAGTTAAAAACCTCAGTCACAAAACGCTGGATACGCACAACACTCAGGCTATCGCCGGTGGTAATGGTCCCAGTGCCAGCAACCCCATTGTCTGCCACAGTTACCCGGTGTGCTGGACAAAAACCTACTGCTGGACCGCATAACTGTGCGATACGCCTATGCCTGAGTCATCGACTCGGGCATCGCTTGACTAAGATGTTGCGTATGTAAGGTTAGCCTTAGCGCCAGCCCCGGTGTCATCCTGTGGGCTGTTATCTGGCCTCGCTGAGCACTGACCAGTTGTGCGACCAGCGCAAGTCCAATCCCGGTTCCCTGAGTCGTGCGGGTTAATTCACTGCCGCCCCGATAGAATAACTCAAATAGCTTATCGCATTGTTGTTGCGACACACCGGGACCGTAATCGCGGATCTCCAGTTCTAGTTGGTCGCGATTGTGGTCGTTGCGTTTAAAGGTAATGTCGAGCTGTCTGCGTGCCGGATCGGTGATGCCCTCGGCGGCGAAGAACTTGACGGCGTTTTCGGTAATGTTAATCACCACCTGCGCAAACGCATCCTGATCAACGAATACTGTGGTCTCGTCAGTTAAAGTGGGCCCAATGGCCATATTCAGGGTAAAGGCGTGTTTATTTAACAAGGTTGATGTCTTTGAACGAATAATATCGGCCAGCATGGTGACTGGTACGTATTCAGGATTAACCAGGCTCAGCCCGTTCTGATCTTGGTGATTGAGCCCTATGATGCAGAGCCGGCTACGCGCAATAATGCGGTTAAATATAGTGATCACGCGTTGGGTGAGTTTTTTGCGAAAGCACAGCAGTCCAGCTACTGGGATAACACGATATTTCTGGTGATTGCCGACCATGATGCCAGGGTGGAATCAAGTATGCCGGTGCCGGTTAAGCACTTTCACATTCCCGCATTGATCTTGGGCAAAGACATTACGCCCAAAGTGGACGAGCGCATTGCCAGCAGTTTGGATATGCCCGTGACTCTATTGTCTCTGGCAGGTGTCGATGTTACCTCGCCGATGCTCGGGAACGATCTGAGCAAACCGCTGGCGGGGCAGTTTCTGCGCGCGATGATGCAATTTGGCAATAATTTTGGCTATCTGGATGAACAAGGTTTGGTGGTTTTGCAGCCCGAGCAGGCACCGCATATGTTTGCCTATCAGGGGGTCAATCAACCTTTGCGGCCGATCCCTTCTGTGACCGAGCAAGTGGCACTAGCACAGGCGCATGCGTTGCTGGGGAATTATTTATATGGTCAGCAATTGTACCGGGACCTGGTGGAACCTGCGATTACAAAAGAGTCGATACAACAGTGGCAGTAGAACCGGGTCGGTTCAGAGTGATTCAGCGCGCGTACTTGTGTCGTTCTGGTTGTGTTGAGCGACGGGTGGACACCGTAACAGGGTTGCGGCACAGTAGGGGTTTTATGGTAACTGTAAATACTTATGCTTGCTCATTTTATTACGCGTGTTCACCATGTCGCGATTATTTGCTCAGATTATGCGACATCGAAAGCCTTTTATACTGATATTGTCGGCTGTCGAGTCGTCGCTGAACATTATCAGCCAGGACGTGAGAGTTATAAGCTGGACTTGTCACTGCCCGACGGCACTCAGATAGAATTGTTTCACTTTGCCTCGGCACCTGCGCGGCCCAGTTACCCCGAAGCTCTGGGGTTGCGTCATCTTGCGTTGTCTGTCACTGACATAGAGGCGGCACGCAATGCACTGCTTGCCCAAGGGTTGAGCTGTGAATCTATCCGAGTTGATCCCTATACCCAGCAACGTTTTTGCTTTTTTGCTGATCCGGATGGTTTACCTCTGGAGTTGTATGAAATGCCAGACCAGTGAAATGCGACTGGGTAAGGAGGCGCTGAGTATCAGGTTGTTCCTTTTTTAAAACCGTATGATACCATCGGGATCTCGTCATATCAGGAAGTAATAATATGAAAAAACAAGGTGTATTCTTAGGTCTGTGCTTGCTGGCACTGAGCGGTTGTAAGGTATCTCAGCCGGCGCCGTATGAGAAAGGCAAGGCCCCTGAGGAGCGTCAGGAGTACAATGGAGTTGAGGGCCTGGCTCAGGCACAACGGGATCAGGTTTACCTGATGGATAAAGAGCTCAGAGATAAATGCAATAATGCGAAGGTTGACCTGGCGGTAGCTAAAGGCGATAAAAACGACAAAGAAATTGCCCGACAAACAAACATTATTAAACAAACCTGCCGACAGTAATAAATAAAAGGGCCGCACGGTGATGTGGCCCTTATTGTGAGTAAATTACGGTTTTTTAATCAAACCAGGTTACTGGAATGAAGTTAATCAAACCAGGTTACTGGAAACTCACACTCACTTCGTTCGAACAGATATCACTTGATTGACAGATCTTATAGGTGAAGCCGGTAACCGCTGGGTCACGACCGAAATCACGGAACTGGCCTGAGTTATTGACCGTGCGCAGTAGTGCGCCGTCGCGGTAAATATCGACTTGTTCAGCACTGCTTCCAGACCATGACAATGATACGCGATAGAAACCAAGGCGTGACTTGTTCGTACGTACCACTTCCAGTGCGATATCATCAGAGCTGACAGTCACTTCTTGCGTGGTGCTGTTGCTGTTGCCTTCACTGTCAGTCACAGTGAGGGTAGCAGAGTAAGTACCTGACGCGTTGTAGATATGTGTCGGGCTCGCTTCGCTGCTGCTGTTGCCATCGCCGAAGTCCCATTGCCAGCTGACGATGTCGTTGTTAGCATCGGTACTGCTGTCAGTAAAGGCTACGCTCAGACCTTCTTTCTCGAAGCTGAAACCCGCAACCGGAGGCTGTGCAGAGACTTCACCAAGGCCAGTTAGTGTCAGGGTCCAGTTGTTCAGAGTTCCTGTATCCACACCCGCGTTATCGGACACGTTCAGAGTCCAGTCACCACGCGCTGCTTCGCCATTGAAGGCCGCAGAATTGAAGGTATCAACCAGGTTATCTGCGCTGCCACCTGCACGGTTGTGCAGCGTCACAGAGGTACCCGCCGGAGACGTCAGGGTGACCAGTAGATCGCCAATATAAGTGTGAGTGATGTTTACCAGCGTGTTGCTGTCGAAAATGGTGATGTCATCAGCAACGGTGATCACTGAGCTGATCCCTGCACCATCATTGTCCGGAATATCCACCGCTGTTGTATTATCATAGCTGAAGTCGCTCAGACCTTGAGGCAGCACAGACAGGCTAACGGTTTTACTTTCTGCCAGGTCACCAGACGTAGCGTTAACAGTGAAGCTGTAGTCACCCCACTGAGTATCTGCTGTGGTGGGAACCGTCAGAGTCACTGTGTTACCCGGAGTAACGGTGCTTTGTGATAGAACAGCACCAGGCAATGCGCTGTCGAGCGTCAATGCGATGTCACCCTGCCAGTCGGCAACTGAGGTGAAGTTGAACTCATAGCTGGCCGTTTCACCTGCCGTGATTTCCTGGGTGCCAGGTGTGACACCGACTCTGAAGCCAGGAGCAGGATCGGCATCCAGAAGTGCCTGGTGTGCATTCAGACGCGTGCCAGCAACGGTTTTGCCATCCAGTGCAGCATTTGCATCACCGCTTTGCATCAACAGGTTTTTCAGCGACAAAGTATCCAGTGTCGGGTCAATCGACAATACCAGCGCCGCGGCACCAGCCACATGCGGAGTTGCCATCGAAGTACCAGAGAAGCTGCTGTAGCCACCGCCCGGCACCGTTGACAGAATCGCGCTACCCGGTGCACCCATGTCCACTGATGTCAGTCCCCATTGCGAGAAAGAAGACATAGTGTCATTGTCTGTGGTTGAGGCGATAGAAAATACGCTGTCATGCTCATAGCTTGAAGGGTAATGTGGGTTGCTGTCGTTGTCGACCGCGCCGTTACCGGCTGCCGCAACAAACAGAATATCTGCATTTTCACTGGCTGTGATTGCATCAGACAGCGCCTGGCTGAAACCGCCGCCACCCCAACTGTTATTCAGAACGCGAACGTTATGGCCAGCCTGTTTCAGAGATACCATGTAATCAATACACTCGATGGCATCTGCGGTTGAACCACTGCCTGAAGAGTCTAAGAACTTACAGCCTACAATCGATACTTCATGGTTTACGCCCACTACACCGGTGGCATCGTTACCCGTTGCGCCTATGGTGCCTGATACGTGCGTACCATGGCCCTGATCATCCATAGGATCACCTGACCCTGTGATGGTATTGACACCGTAAACATCATCAACAAAACCGTTGTTATCATTGTCGATGCCATCGCCTGCGATCTCACCCGGGTTTTGCCACATGTTTGCCACCAGGTCCGGGTGCGTGTAGTCCACACCGGTGTCGATAACCCCAACAATCACATCTCGTGAGCCGATGCTGATATCCCAGGCTTCAGGTGCATCGATGTCGGCATCGTCCACACCGCCAGTTTGTCCTGTGTTATGCAAACCCCATAGTTCGCCAAAGCGCGCATCGTCAGGAATACCCAGTGCTTTTACCTGATAGTCTGGCTCGACATATTCTACTGCTGGGTGTTTAGCCAGTTTGGCAATGGCCTCTTTGCTGCTGATCCCATCCAGTTTGAAGTTGGCAAGACGGCCTGACAGAACATGCTTATAACGATCATCTATTTCGTCGGCATTGTTATCTGAGATACGCGCCTTAACCAGACTCCGAGCCTGAGCACGCAACGCACTGGATGCCTCTTTTTTGAATACCACGATGACGCTGTTGTCATTGGTTTTTTCTGTAGCTGTGATCTGTACAGCAGCTTGAGCTGCACCGCTGAAAAGTGGCAGTAATGCCAGTGTTAAGGCAGAAAATTTTAATTTCATCATTTGTCCTAGATAGTAAGTTGGTTTGTTAACCATGACGCCATGGTGTGCTCGACTAAGTGGGCATGATGTGTGATCCGCCAAGCCCTCAGGCCGACGGTCGATAACTCGGTTTGGCAACTCAGCTCACGCTAAAACAGCCTGAATTGCGGATGCAATTTTAAAATGTAAAAAAGTCGTTAAAATACTGCTTTTTTAGCATTTGGATGGTTTTTATAGGGAATTATTCATGCTTTTTTGTGAGTTTTACGGTCCTGAACTGATTATTCTTTGACTCATACTATTTTGTGAGATTGTCCCGTACTAATATCGGTAAATTGAGTGTTTTTATTTTAACTGTATGAATTATATAAAGTTAATAGAATCCAAATTATTTCTAATTTCCCTCACTAACACAGCACTCTAGAGTGACTACATGAGTTCGAAAAAACGTGCAAACACAGCTCAGCCAGATGCTGAGTACCGGACTCAGGCTTTGATGACTAAGCGAGTATGAACGCGGCCCCGCTCCGCGACGGTATCCGGTGACGGACGGCGGTCGTGGCGAGCGAAGCTGAAGATAACCCGGGTTAAACATTGTATTGCGTCTGTCTTGCGTACGTTAGGAGCCGGCAACCTCCGTTATGACGATACGTCTTATACCAGCAGGCAAGCAATGCGAGTTGAAGGAAATTGCAAAATAACGATTAATAACTCTAAGGAGAACCAGGTGAAATTTTCAAAATCACTGACCTGCTGTGCAATTGCATTGGCATTATCTGGTGTCAGCGCAGCACAGGCTGCCGACACAGAAGCAAAAGCAGCTTCAACGTCTGAGTTGGCACAGCTGATCCAGATTGATAATACGGGAAATACGCTGACGGTGACCCAGCGTTCTAATAATGGTGCAGGCAATGTCCTCACCAGCTCGCAAGAAGGCGAGTCGAATGTCAGCGAAGTGTCGATTGCGGGTGATGGGAATACCACCACAGTTGCACAAGCCGGTACTGGCAATCTGACCAAAGTCACTGCGGCAGGCGATGGTAATACGCAAGAATACAGCCAGGACGGTGAACAAAACGGTGCACTCACTGAGCTCAATGGTAACGACAACAATCTGAATATCACTCAGCGTGGCGTTGGTTACCTGGGGATTAACAACGAAGTGACCAATAATATCACAGGTGACGGTAACCGTATTCATGTTGAACAAAGCAGTGGCGGCCATTGGTTCTATAATACCGATATGCAGGGTAACAATAACCAGGTGACGGCAGTCCAGCAAGGAACCTGGGGTGAAGTGAATATTGACCGTGTACAGGGCGACCAGAACAGCATCGAGGTTGACCAAAATGGGACCTACAACGAGCTAAACCTGGCGAGCCTGCAGGGTAATGATAATGATCTGAGCTTGTCTCAGGAAGGTAACTACAACAAGTTCACCATTGATACGTTAGCCGGCAATGACAACGAGTTGCAGGTAGAGCAAAGTGCAGGCAATGGTAACCGAGTTGAAATGGCCGAACTGCAAGGTGAGAGTAACCGGGTTGATTTGGAGCAAGAAGGTAATGACAACCGTATGACTTCGACCCTGTTTGGTGGTGATAGCAACTATGTCACAGTGGCACAGTTGGGTGATAACAACCAGACAACGTTCGATGTAGTTGGTAATGACAACGACTTTGATGCACAGCAGCGTGGTAACGATAACCAGGCATATCTGGGCGCGGCAGGCAATGACAATGAATACAGTACCTTGCAACTAGGTGACAACAACCAGCTACACATTGCGAAATTTAACAGCAATGGTAGTGAAGTAGGTGTTATCCAAAATGGTGATAACAACGAGGTTGTGCTGCAGTCATCGCATCCGGATAACACTCTGACCAGCAACAATAATATGCTGAATGTTGCGCAAACCGGTGACAGCAATGGCGTGTCAGTTACGCTGGCATCTGTGACTGAAAGCGGGTTGAATCAGCTTGATCTGGTACAAAACGGTGAACTTAATGCTATCGACTTGATGCTTGAGGGCAATGGTAACGACATTGCGATTGAGCAAACTGGCGGGGCTAACTTTGTTGCCGGTGTTGGCACGGGTGCATTTGTTGTCAATGGCAGCGATAACAACATCCAGATTAATCAGGACGGCTTTGGTAACCTGGTTGAGGGTGGCGTTAACGGCAGTGGCCAGACCATCAATATCACTCAGGTCGGTGACTATAATGTCGCGACTGTAACTCAGCAGTAACCATCATGGCCACAAAGCCGAATGGTTTTGTGGCCAAGTTTAACACCATGAAGATTTACCTATTTATTTTGGGTGTATGGCTTTTGAGCTTTACACCGTATAGCCAGGGGGCCGACGAAGAGGTCGAACTGGGTGGGCTGGTCATTGATCAGAGCATTAGCCGTTTTGGCTACCAGTTTTATTTTGACTTTTCACAGCTGTGGCGCGATGTACCAGCGACAGCAGGTGTGAATATCACCATTAAAGAAACCGTGCTACCGCGCGCTGGCACTCGGTTACAGGTATTTATGAATAGTCAGCTGGTGTATGCCACAGCCATGGGGCGTCGTGGAGGACCACTTAAGTCGCGCGTTGAGGCGGCCTTGTTTGCCATTATGGACGCCATGGCCAGTGCACAGCATCAGCAACACTCTCCAGATTTAGCAACAAGCGGGTGGTAACAATGAAAACAACAATAATATGCTGCTTTGGGGCGTTATGCAGTCTGTCACTGTATGCCACTGAATTGGTCTACAAGCCGATTAATCCGTCATTTGGCGGTAATCCTCTCAATGCCAACATGCTGTTAAACAAAGCACAGGCACAAAATAAGCATCGTGCGCCTGTGATAGAAAAGTCCTACGGCGATCGCTTTCAGGAATCGCTGGAGCGGACCTACCTGAATCGCATGGTGCGGGAAATCACATCCACCGCATTTGGCGATGAGGTCGAGGACAGTATTTTTGATAAAGATTCGACCTTTATGAGTGGTGATTACGAAATTCAGGTGATCACCAGTACGCCTGATTCTATTACGGTGCAGATCACAAATACCCTTACGGGAGACATTACGACGCTGGAAGTACCGAGGTTTGGTTAATGAAGTATCTGAGTATTACCTGTGTGATATTACTGCTGAGCGCCTGTAGCGCTCTGCCCGTACTGCCGCCGCCTATGACTAAGGCCGAGCCGCTGGCAGCCACTGAAGTGTTTAGTGAATTGAAGGCATTGCCTGCGCCGCGTGGGCCTATCCCTGTGTCTGTTTATTCGTTTCGCGACCAAACAGGGCAATATAAGCCCCAGGAAAATGTCAGCTCATTTTCAACGGCGGTGACTCAGGGGGCCAACTCGATCCTGATGCAGGCGCTGCACGAAACTGACTGGTTTATTCCCATTGAGCGTGAGGGACTGCAAAACCTGCTGACTGAGCGTAAGATCACCCGAGCCGCGATGCAGGATAAAGATAATGCCAACAGCTTGCCGCCGTTAACCCACGCTAAGCTGATCTTTGAAGGCGGGATTATTAGCTACGACGCCAACATTAAAACAGGTGGAATGGGGATGGAATACTTCGGTATTGGTGCCTCCGAATTGTATCGCGAAGACACCATCAGTATTTATCTTCGCGCGGTCGATGTTCGCACCGGGCAAGTCTTATTGTCGGTAGCCACCAGTAAGAAAGTATTGTCTAAAGAAATGCGTGCGGGGTTTTTCCGCTACGTGAGTTATAAACGGCTCGCAGAAGCCGAGGCCGGATACAGCGAAAATGAGCCTATGCACATATGTGTTACTCAGGCGATAGAAAAAGCCCTGACGTTACTGGTTCATCAGGGCCTCGAAAAAGGGGTCTGGGCGGCAAAATCTTCCTCTGAGCAGGCTGGTTAATTGGCCAGTCCGCCAAAAGGAATATGTTGCTGGGCCCAGTTAGCCAACTCAATTCGGTTACGAGAGTTGGTCTTTTTAAATGCACTGTAAATGTGGGTTTTGACGGTATGGCTGCTGATATTCAGAGAATCGGCAATATCGTCGTTTTTGGCGCCATCGGCCAGTAGTCGAATCACGGATTTTTCGCGCTTGGTGAGCGAGGCCAGTGTGATATCACGCTGCTCATCCGACAGCGCCGGCAGAGTCTGCGGCAGGCGCTGCATCAGAGCACTGAATGCCAGAGAAATCGCGCCTCTGCCGAACCATAGTTCACCACCGAGCACGCGCTGGATGCCTTTGAACTGACTTTCTGGAGAGGCCCCCTGATAGAGCACGCCTTTGACATTCGCGAGCAAGGCGGTTTGTTCGTTCAGGGTATCCGGGCAGGCATTGAATAGCAAGACGCTGTGATGTTGTGCCAACGCCCTGAGCTGTGCGCTGAGTAAATCGCGACATTCACGATGACTGACATCGACCAGAAACAGCTGGTACTGTGATCGTTGCTCAGTGACGGGCAGGCGGGTATCGACCTTGATATTGTTACCGCAAGCCTCAAGCATTTTGACAAACATGAGGAAATCCTGACTCAGCGTGTTGGTCTTTTGGTCTGTCAGGACGAACAGAGCACCACGCGTTTGGTTGTCTGAATACATCATTTTCTCGACTGTCCTTTTGTTGTTCCATTAACTTAAATATACATATTTTTTACAGGATGTTTAGTACTTATTTTCAATTTTTGGAACTGACCGCAGTTGTATCTCGTATTGGAACATTCCATCTGATCGCAGGCAAGGATGGTGACTTGATCAGGTAATGCGTAACAACTGGCGTGGCTGCATTACGCAGCGCTTGCAGGTATGGGGGAGGGCAGGTGGCCAGCTTACTGGCGTGACCACCTCAATTGCTTAAATATTTATCGGTAAAGTGCCCGCCATGCGCAGGTGCGATAGCCATTGCGTTCAAAGTAAAAGCGACTGCAGTTGTCATCGTAATTGTAGTTGCCGACATCCACCCGGTAGCCGCTGATATAAGTGTTGTGAAGAGACACGAAGCGACCGTTATAAAGCAATGAAAAATGCAGATGTGGCCCACTGGATTGGCCACCCTGACACAAGGCTGTATTGTAGTCATTGGCATAGCGACCCAGCCAGGCACCTGCATCAATAACGTCACCTGTCTGATATTGTAAGGCGTCCATATGATAGTACTGAGTGGCGTAACCGCTGGGATGCGTAACGCGGATATTACAGCGTGAGTAGCGGGTCACAGTCCCGCCATGGGCTGCCTGAACCCAGGGCGTATTCGAGCCCCAACCGCCTGAGTTGTTGTTGAAATCAAGCGATGAGTATGGATAACCAGAGCCAGTATTTGAATGTGCACCGCCACTGTACCAGGCATAACCAGAGGGCCAGGGGAAGTTAAGATAAAAATTATTGCTCACTGTCGCAGACTCTGTACTGGGGGTCTGTACGCGTACTTGTGGATTAAGCAGAGCATCGCCGAACAACTGCTGGAAGTGCCTGGCTACTTTGGCAACGTCACTTTGATCACCCAGTAATGCGTTGAGCGCAAACGTTGCCGGGCTGATTGAGCGCTCTGTACTGAGTGTCTGATGTAACGCTTCTGATTGTTGACCCTGTTGCTGCTCAAAAGCGTAATAGCGCTGCGACAAGGCTGTGGTAATTGCCTCCAGTTGCGCTGAAAACCCAGATTGCGGGACTAATGAGCCAAATGGCTGTGCTAACGATTTTGCAGAGGGCGCGGTAAGCAGCTGACTTTGTTGCTCCATTAGTGCCAACAACAGCTTAGGGTTAATACTGGCGTGACCTGCCCAGTGTAGCAGGGTTTCAAGCTGAGGTAACAGGTGAGGGGCATGACTTGCCAGTATAGCTTCCCAGTCTGTTTGCTGTAACTGGTTACTGAACAAAAAATGTTGTGGGTCTATGTTGAGTAACGGAGAAAGTGCATGCTGTGCCAGCGCCTCATCAGGTAGCTGGTAAGCCGCGGCATCATGGTGCTGGCCCTGTGCATGTAGTTGTGCGCTGCTAAGCCCTAGTGCCAGTACAGCGTAGTGTAGTGTTTTCATGTTGTATCCTCATTAGGTTGAGTTCACGAACAGGTATATCCTCTTGTTGAATAAATGTACAATTTGAGCTTTTACTCTGTTATTGGCTTTTGTTTCTTAATGTTTACATTTTTGTTTCATTTAATTCTGCAATTAGGCAGGCTGGCAACAGGTAGATAAGTAAAAGCAGGCGTTGAACCGGGTTTAGACTGGACGAGTGTCAGGCGCTCCAGAAGGGCGAGTGAGTCATATGATTGTAGGCAGGCCTGATGAGAAACTGGTTTTCAGTCCCTGAGGTTATACTGAGTTGTTAGTGGGTTGCGCCAGCAGAAAGGGTAGTGACTGAGTTTTAGCCTGATACATAGCTTTATCTGCGCAACTCAATAATTCTGTTGGCCCATCACCATGATCCGGAAACAGCACGGCACCGATGCTGAGCTCCAGTGTGACTTCGTGCATATTGCCTTGCTGATCTTGCAGGCAGTAATTGTCGGCCAGCAGGTTATGCTTGTAGCGGGTAAACAGTTCCAGTTGAGCTGGATTATCTATATTGGGGGCAATCACCACAAATTCATCACCGCCATAGCGCGCCACAAAGTCTGAGCTGCGCTTGTACATTTTGAGCTTGGAGGCAAGCAGCCTGAGCAGCTGGTCGCCCGCCTGATGGCCTAACTCATCGTTAATGGTTTTAAAGTTATCAAGGTCGATAAACAACATGGCGAACTGCTTGCCATAACGTCGGGCATCCTGCACCTGGGTGTGTAAGTGCTTATCCAGTGCTCCGCGGTTGTTGAGCATGGTAAGTCTGTCCAGACTGATCAGGTTTTCGAGGTTACGCTGCATGTCAAAGCGCTCTTTAGAAAACACTATGGTGCGTCTGAGCAAGTGAGCGCTGAGTTCGTGCTTGGGTATATAATCCTGTGCCCCAAGTTGAATGGCTTTCTCGCCAAACATTTCATCTGACATGCCCGTCAGTACTATGATGGGGATATGTGCGGCAAAGTCTTTTACACGCAGCAAGGTTTCCAGTCCCCGGCTTTGTGGCAGGTTAAGGTCCATCAAAATGGCTTCGGGATTAAGCTGGGCGACTGCATCACGCAGCGATTCTATGGTTTCAAAGGCATTGACGGCATACTGGTGTTTTCCATTGTGCTGGCTCAGTAGTTCTTTCACCAGATAGATGTCATCCTGATTGTCTTCAAGCAAATAAATTAGCCGCGCGTTCATACCTTATCCTTCGCGTTTTTGGTTGTATTGAAACCAATATTTAATGAGTGTCTGGACCAGCTCAGTCAGCTCTGTCAGGCGGTTCGGTTTGGTTAAATAGGATTTGGCACCCAGGTGATAGGCTTTTGCGATATCTTTGGGGCTGTCCGACGTGGTGTAGCAGATCACCAACAAGGAGTTTACCAAACCCAGCTGTTGCAGCTCTTCCAGTGCTTCCAGCCCGCCCTTGTGTGGCATGTTTAAGTCCAGCAGGTAAACGGGCGTTTGGTTATCGTTTTGCTGCACATGAGAGATAAACTCAATGCCGTTGTTTAACACGGTGACTTTGGGCTCCCGGGGAAGTTTTGCGCAGGCTTGCTGAAAGAAATAAATGTCATCCGGGTCGTCTTCAACCAATACAATTTCCATCATCGCTCCCCTTGTTTAAGCGTGATCACAAAGTGTGCTCCGGTTTGTTCGCCGTCGGTGCAGGTAATTTGCCCACCATGCAGGTCAACTATCTTCTTACATAAGGATAGACCAATCCCGCTGCCTTTGTGGCTGTCGCCATGTAAACGCCTGAAGGGTTCAAAAATCTGTTGCCTGAACTGCTCTGGTACGCCAATGCCGTTGTCTTGATAGTGCAACATTAGCGTCGTGCCCTCTCGCTGGGTAGTGATCCGCACGCAGGGGGCCTTGTCGTCAGCGCAGAACTTAATACTGTTGGCAATCAGGTTTTGCCAGATTTGAATAAACAAAGAAGCATCCACTTCCAGCTCGCAATCCGGGTGTCCACAGGTTACTTGTGCCTGGCTTTCCTCTATTTTAAAGCTCAGCTGATCGCAGGCTTCTGTGATCAGGCTATTGAGAGAGACCCGGGTTAGTTTTAGTTGGTGCGCATTTAGCCTGGATAGCTTGAGTAAGTCTTGGATCATGGTACGCATGCGCTGTGTGGCATCCAGTAGCCTGTCCATTTCAAAACAGGCTTTGTCGTCCTCTTTCAGGGCCGGTGCCAGCCGCTGTGACAAGCTGTCGGAAAAGGCCGAGATTTTACGCAGTGGCTCTTGTAAGTCATGAGAGGCAATAAAAGCAAAGTGCTCAAGGCTGGCATTCGATTCCTGTAATTCACGTAGCAGGTTGGTTTGTTCTGTGATGTCGACAAATGTCCCCAACATCAGCTCTGGTTTACCCTGTTCATCGCGGGTGACTATCGTATCCAGCGAATAACACCAGACCCAGTGTCCTTGCTTGTGCTTAAAACGGTACTTTAATGGGATCAAATCACCGCTCTGACTCTCAATGACTTCTTTCATATGGGCATCCAGCAAAGGGCGTTCTTGTGGATGAAACAGCGCCATGATGTTGCAGTTTTCCAGCTCCTGGAGTGTATACCCGAGCAGATGTGTGTATCTGCGGTTTATTTTTACATTGGTCTGTTGTGTCAAATCAAAAAGGTACAAGCCACAGACGGCAGAATCTATGATACGTTGCAAAAATTGCTGGCTGTCCCGTAACTCAGCCTCTGCGTATTTACGTGCCGTGATGTCAATGGCGGTACCAACCAGTTGTTTAACGTTACCCTGACTATCGAGTAATGGGTATAACGTTGTTTGATACCATAACTCCTGCTCATGGGTTGGTAACATCTCGATATATTCCAGTGGCTTTTTGAGCTCACAGCAGGTCTGGTAATTATCCTGAATGTGATTGAGAATTTGGTCGTCAAACATTTTTCCGCGTAGCTCAGATAAGCGTTTGAACTGAATGTCTTCAAGCTTAATAGAGGCACGCTGGCAGGCAGTTGGATTAAATTCCAGAAATGTAAAGTCGCCGTCTTCTTCTACCTGTAACAGCCAGATGGCCTGACTGGCACCATTATAGATTGCGTTTAAAATGTTGGTTTTTTCACTGACTTTACGCTCCAGTATTTTGCTGGAGTCGATATTACGCAGTGCGCCAGACATCAGCTGTGGTTTGCCCTGCTCATCAAACTGGCTATTTCCCACTGCCATAAACCAACTGTACTCACCGCGCTCGTTACGGCCCTGGTATTCTACCTGATACTGTTCTCTGCTTTGAAAGTGTTGCTCAATAGCCAATTCTACACGCTGGCGGTGATCCGGATGAATATGCTCAAACCAGTCGTCATAGGTTGGGTGTTCAATGCTGGCTTTACCTATCATCGCCATCAGACGAGGTGAGTAACTGACCTCGCCGGTCACCACATTCCACTCCCAAATACCATCGGCAGTAGCATTGATGGCCCGGCGCATTTTTTTGTCTGACTCTTTGAGCGCTCGCTCGGTGTTTTTAAGGGAGCTCAGGTTATTAAACAGGGCCAGCACCATGCTTTGCCCTTCGAACTGGGCCTTAACCAGTTTCATTTCCATCGGAATGGTGGACTTAGCCTGTGTCGTAACATGGCATAAGGTCGACAGTTCCGCCGATTCTGCACTGCTCAGTTTATGAGCCAGTGTGTCTATGGTGGTAAAGGGATCGCTGAATTCAATCAAATCATTGAGAGACTGGCCGTCTAGTTGGCCACTATTTGCACCCAGGGTATTCAAAAAGTGCGGGTTACACTGAGTAATTTTAAAGCTGTCATCGAGTACCACGATACTGGCAGGCAGGGTATTGAGAATAAAGTGGGTTAACTCGTGCTCGGCCAGTTTTGAATCCAGTTGATGTTTTTCCTGTGTGACCTTGTCTAGTTTGCGCGATACCCCCTGAAATTGATTCGGGGTGGGAATGGCGATGGCGCTGGGGATCAGGCGGAACATGTACACAGCTGTGGTGATAGACACCAATGCGGTGGCCATTTTGGCCAGAGCATGCATACCATAGGCACCTTGCCAGACAGTATAAATCCCAATCAAATGAGTCAGTCCACACAGCAGAATAAAGCTTGAAAACAACACAAACAGCCAGTGCCCACCGACATCGGGCCGTTTTTTGGCGAATATCATAATGGCAATGGGGATCGAGAAGTAAGCGGTGGCAATCAGTAAATCTGAGATAACATTGCCCCACAACAGATGGGGTTGCCATAAATAACAGTGCCCGTGTGGCATATAGGCATCATGAAAAAATGACTCTAAACTATTGGCTTCCATGGGTCGGTCGTCCTTACTCGCAGTGTTCGGTTGGCTCCGTGGGAAAGCTGGGGGTGGGCAAAGTTGCAATGACAGGCTTGGCAAATAGGTAGCCCTGCATTAAATAAACGCCTAAATCACATATGCACTGATAATCAGCGAATGTTTCAACGCCTTCAACCACCAGGTCGATATTTAGTCGGCGCGCCATCAGGCAAACGCCGTCTACAATAGCTTGTTTGACCGGGTCCCGTGCAATGCCGCTTACCAGTGAAATATCGAGTTTGATGATGTCGGGTTGAAAACGGTGCAGCACTTCAATGCCAGCATAGCCTGCGCCAAAATCGTCCAGCGCAACCTTAAAGCCGTTTTTGTTATACGTATTGGCGATGTCGATGAGTTTGTCCGGGTCGGTGAGATGCTCCTGCTCAGAGACTTCAAAGATAATGCGCTCCTTTGCGAGATTGAATTTATCCGCGGCTTCGAGCGTTTTGCGCAAGCAGGTTTGGGGGTCGTAAATCGCATTGGGTAAAAAGTTGATAGAAAGCTTGGCTGTGTCGCTGAGACCGGCCATCATCTCTATGGCAGTCGTGCGGCACAGCTGATCGAAATAATATTTGCTGTCTTCTGTGACCTGAGCGAGTACTTGTCCTGCCGACTGTCCCTGTGTGCCTCTGACTAAGGCTTCATAGGCATAGACTTGCCGGGTGCGCAGATCCACTATCGGTTGCATGGCCATGGTAATGTCCATCTTATAATCGGTGTGGCAACGGCAAGTTTTGCAGCCAGGCATAGAAACTCCCTGTTTAAAAGTTAGACGCCTTAACAAGTCTGGCACAGCCTATAGGTTTTGCAATCCAACTGTGCGCAGGTTTATCAGGGAATGATACGTCGGGGAGCTGAGTTTAGGTTTACTCCGCAGTGCTGATATCCGGATAATAATAAAAAGAAAAAGCGCCCGCAGGCGCTTTAAACAGAGACTAACCTTGGCCTGTGAGTTTGAGAAACTTCTCAGCCAGGGTATCCAGGCTCTCACGGTGTGCAGGGTCTGGTTTAATACAGTCAATTGGGCAGACACTGACACAGGTTGGCTGGTCATAGTGTCCGACGCATTCAGTGCATTTATCCGGGTCTATCTGGTAGATTTTTTCGCCCATATAGATGGCCTGGTTAGGGCATTCCGGGTCGCACATATCGCAGTTAATACATTTACTGTTGATCAGTAACGCCATGGTTTACGCTCCGCTTTGGCCAGTTCAGGCTTTTTTAAACGGGTTGCGGGTGTTTTCTTGTACACCCAGGTTGCGCATCAAAATGGCATGGCTCAGGTCAATGTCTTCTGGTAATGGGATTTTAACTATGTGTCCAGAGCCCTTGGCATCGCTGATCTGCTCACCTTTTTTGTTCTCCATGTGTTCAAGGTTAAAGCTGATATTGCCCTGCGGTGTCATCAGCTCCAGGCTGTGACCGGTACAGAATTTGTTTTTGACGTCAATTTCCACCAGACCGTTGTCGTGGCGCCCCAAAATCTCGCCAACAAACTGCTGCTGATCAGATACGGAGTGCCCATAGTCGTAGTTTTGGTATTCCTGGTGTGCATGGCGTTTGAGGAAGCCCTCGGTGTAGCCTCGGTGTGCCAGGTTTTCCAGTGTTCGCATCAGTGACGGGTCGAACGGCTTACCAGCGACGGCATCGTCAATGGCGCGACGATAAACCTGTGCAGTTCTGGCAACATAGTAAAAAGATTTAGTCCGGCCTTCAATTTTCAGGCTGTGTACGCCCATCTTGGCTAATTGATCAACGTACTGTACAGCCCGCAGGTCTTTGGAGTTCATTATGTAAGTGCCATGCTCATCTTCAAAGGCTGGCATATATTCACCCGGGCGGCCTTGCTCTTCAAGCATAAACACCTGATCGGTCGGCTGTCCGTCGCCTAAGGTCGGGATGACCTGCTGCGGGTCAATTTTGTGCACCACATCGCCTGTAGCGTTTTCTTCTCCTGGCTTAACGTCGTAGCTCCAGCGACAGGCATTGGTGCAGGTGCCCTGGTTCGGGTCGCGTTTATTGATGTAGCCAGAGAGCAGACAGCGCCCTGAGTAGGCCATACACAGCGCGCCATGTACAAACACTTCCAGCTCAGTATCCGGGCACGAAGTGCGGATCTCGGCAATTTCTTCCAGTGACAGCTCCCGCGACAGGATGACCCGCTCTATACCTTGCTTTGCCCAGAACTGCACTGCTGCATAGTTGACGGCGTTGGCCTGAACAGATAGGTGAATGGGCATATCAGGCCACTTTTCACGCACCAGCATGATAAGGCCCGGGTCGGACATGATCAGCGCGTCCGGTTGCATGGCAATAACAGGCTCGATATCGCGCAGGTAAGTTTTTACCTTACCGTTATGTGGTGCAATGTTAGATACCACATACAGCTTTTTATTTTGCTGGTGGGCTTCGTTAATACCAATTTCCAGGTTAGCCAGGTCGAATTCATTGTTGCGTACACGCAAGCTATAACGCGGTTGGCCGGCATACACGGCATCGGCACCGTACGCAAAAGCGTAACGCATATTCTTTAAACTACCGGCGGGTGAAAGGAGCTCAGGTACAAACATCTCAAAAACCTCATACATTGAACTGATTACGGGTCAGCTGTTGGGGTAAATCAATCGTCTGCGCGCCCTGCATTGCAGTGAACCGGACGATTGGGTTAAATCAAAAAGCGGCGCAGTATAGGGCAAGCCGCCGAGGTGTTTTTTGACTTGGATCAGGTTTTGCGAGGTCCCCGATAAATTGCGCAGCCGGTGACCACATAAGGCTTGGTTTCACACAAAACAATCACGGGACAGAAATAGTAGGTTTTTACATCTAAAACGCGTATAATTCGCGCCCGTATAAATTCATTAATTTCATTTTGGAGCAAAAAAGATGGCTTTAGAGCGTACTTTTTCAATCGTTAAGCCTGATGCGGTCGCTAAAAACCACATCGGTGCAATCTACAACCGTTTCGAGTCTGCTGGTCTGAAGATCGTTGCAGCTAAAATGATCCACCTTTCTCAAGAGAAAGCGGAAGGTTTCTACGCAGAGCACAAAGAGCGTCCTTTCTTCGGTGCTTTGGTTGAGTTCATGACTTCTGGTCCAGTAATGGTTCAGGTTCTTGAAGGCGAAGATGCAATCCGTAAAAACCGTGAAATCATGGGTGCAACTAACCCAGCTGAAGCGCTAGCGGGTACGCTACGTGCTGACTACGCTGACAGCATCGACGAGAACGCGGTACACGGTTCAGACGCTCCAGAGTCTGCTGCACGTGAAATCGCTTACTTCTTCACTGAAGAAGAGCTGTGCGCACGTACTCGTTAATTCGAGCACGGTGACATCAAAGAAGGGCCTTAGCGCCCTTTTTTCGTCCCTGATGCACTTTGCTAAGCCTGAATGCGACAGACAACAGGCTTAGCAAAGTATTCAGATTTGAAAGCGCTGATTAAATTTTGTACAATTTGGCGTTTTATTAAATTTGCACTGGCCGTCATCTGATCTGGGGTTGTTTCATGACTACGACTGAGAAAAAAATTAACTTACTTGATTTAAATCGCGAGGGGATGCGCGAGTTGTTTGCATCATACGGTGAGAAGCCGTTTCGCGCCGATCAGGTCATGAAATGGATTTACCACTTCGGCATCGATAACTTCGATGATATGAGCAACATCAATAAAAAGCTGCGCGCTAAGTTGCAGGCGGAGTGTGAGATCCGAGCACCGGAAATCTCAGTGCGTCAGCAGGCCAGCGATGGCACCATCAAGTACGCCCTTGTACTGGATGGCGGACAGGAAGTCGAGACCGTGTGGATCCCGGAAAAAGACCGCGCCACTTTGTGTGTGTCTTCTCAGGTTGGCTGTGCGCTGGAATGTACTTTTTGCTCCACGGCACAACAGGGCTTTAACCGTAACCTGAAAGTCAGTGAGATCATCGGTCAGGTGTGGCGCGTAGCCAAAGACATTGGCTTGCATGATGGTGACAGCACTAAGCGTCCGATCACCAATGTGGTGATGATGGGTATGGGTGAGCCGTTGCTTAACATCAATAACGTAGTGCCTGCGATGGAACTGATGATGGATGACTGGGCATTCGGCCTGTCTAAGCGTCGTGTTACTTTGAGTACCTCGGGCGTGGTACCGGCATTGGATATCCTGAAAGAAAAAATTGACGTCGCACTGGCGATTTCCTTGCATGCGCCAAACAACCCGCTGCGTGATGAGCTGGTGCCTATCAATAAAAAGTACCCCATTGAAGAATTCTTAGCGGCCTGTCGTCGTTATATCGATGGTTCAAAAGCCAACAAAGACGTCACTATTGAATATGTGATGTTGCAGGGTGTGAACGACAGCACCGATCATGCCATGAACTGGTTCAGGTATTGAAAGGTACGCCGTCTAAAATCAACCTGATCCCATTCAACCCGTTCCCGGGCAACGAGTATGGACGTTCGAGCAACAGTCGTATCGACCGTTTCTCTAAAGTACTTCAGGCAGCCGGGTTAACCTGTATCGTGCGCCGTACCCGAGGTGATGATATTGATGCCGCCTGTGGTCAGCTGGTAGGAGACGTGGTCGACAGAACCAAACGCCTTGCAAAGAAAAAGCAGCTGCAAGACAACGCGATAGCGGTGAAGGTTGGCTAAAAAAAGGGTGAAACTCGAACGCATTCGGGTAATATATGGGCATAGATCAACAGCGCTCTGGTGAGCTATGCCTGAGGCCTTGCGCCGAGTGTCACCTGTCAGTGCGCGCTTATAACTAAAGTGTTTAGTTTAGCTATGTTTTCATTGGTAAAAAGTTTCTCCTTTGAGGTATCAAAGCGCACTGTGGCTGCCCGAACCGGGGTGCTGCTGACATTGAGCGTGATACTTAGTGGCTGCGTGACCGAAACTCGCTATGCCAATAGTGATAAACCGGTTGTACAAAGCAAAGCAAGCCGTGAAGATGCTGCTAAAACCCGTATTTCGCTGGCATTGCAATATCTGGCAAACGGCAATAACACGCAGGCTAAGTACAACCTGGAGCGGGCACTGACTTTGGCGCCACAACTCCCCGAAGCACACTATTCTCTGGCTTACTACTATGAGCAGGTGGGCGAGAATGCCCGTGCCGAACAGGCTTATCAAAAAGCACTGGCACTGGCGCCGAAAGACCCAAATACGCTCAATAACTACGGCACCTTCTTATGTCGCATCGGCAAATATGATGAAGCGACAGAGCAATTGTTTAAAGCCATAGAAATCCCAAGTTACATTCGTGTTGCACAAAGCTATGAAAATTTAGCCTTGTGTGCACTGCGCCAGGATAACTTCGAGCTGGCACTGGAGTATCTGAGCAGCGCCGAGAAACACAATGGCCAGCGTCAGTCGACCTTGTTATTAATGGCTGGCTTATATTATGCAAAGAGTGAACTGCACAGAGCAGAAGAAGTCCTCAAGGTGTATGGTGACCGTGGCTTTGTCTCGGCGCGAGGGCTATTGCTGTCTCATTTGCTGGAGCTACGCAAAGGTCATTTGCAACAAGCTGAAGAAACAGCCACTTTGTTGTTGCAAACTTACCCAGAGTCTCCTCAGGCTGTGCTGGTGATCCAGCAGCGTTTGAAGGACAGCGAATTTGAACGCCTGAAGGAGCAATACCGTCAAGCTCAGTTAACTAAGATTACTCATAAATCGCCGACCCATTTAGTGGCAGAGCCTAAGATCAAGGTACGCCGGAAAGTGGAGGCTGCAAGCACTCGCGTTGAGGCGCCAGCGCTATCTCCTGTTGTGTCTCAACAGTCGCAGATAAAAGCGCCAACACGTTCGTTGCGTACTCAACAATTCACCCAGAATTCACCTGCACAGGATACAGTGACTGCCGCGATAATACCGCAAAAGGCGACCTCGACTGTGGTTAAGCCTGTGGCTTCAACGCAGCAAGGGAAAGTAGTGTTTTATGAGCCTGATCCTGAAGATATTTCATTTTCAGCGACTTCATCCCGTCCAAGCGCGGAGCCTGCAGACAGCTGGTTGGCGCAACTGCCGGATGAACCTGTTTCTGTAGTGACCTCGAATCGTGCTGCGGGTGGTTTATTAAACACAGATATTATGCTTCCCAGCATCCCTCAGCATACAATCAGGCTGGGAGAAAACCTGTTTAGCGTCTCAGTGAAGTACAATCTTAAGTTAGAAAAACTGATGGCATGGAATAATTTACGTGAGTCGGACAAGCTCTCGATTGGTCAGGTGGTGTATTTAAACGACCCTAAAATCGTCCACACCATTGGTGAAGGTCAGTCATTGTTCGACATTGCAATGGAATATAATTTACAGATTGACGACCTGATGCGGTGGAACAAATTGACACCGGGTATCGTCTTGAAACCGGGACGACATCTCTTAATCGTGGATCCAGATAACTATACTTTATGAACGAAGCAGAATTAGACACAGATACCGGCAGCGACGTATTGTCGCTCGGTCAAACACTGGCAAAGGCCAGGCATGACAAAGGCGTCAGCTTTGAGGAGATCACCGCACGGCTGAAGCTCAGTGAATCTCAGATCAATAAGCTGGAACAGGACGACTATCATAAACTTGGCCCTGAGACCTTTGTGAAAGGGTATATCAAAAGCTACTGTGGCTTACTGGGCCTGGATGCACAGGAAACCTTACGGTTATATCAGTCCCCAGTGGTACCCGAGCAAAAGGGCAAGATGAAGAGCTTTTCACGTCGAACTGAAAAAGAAGCGCACGATAATCGCCTGATGTGGTTTAGTTACGCCGTTTTAGCGCTGGTGATTGGTAGCTCAGCAATTTGGTTCTGGCAAACCATCAGCACGCAAAATGAGATCACGCCAGGGGATGCGCTGGATATTCCTCAGGTCAGTGCGCCAGTCACCAGTGTGCCAAATGAGGTAGCAGAAGAAACAGCACAAGAGAATACGCCAAGTGAGAATAAGATTGACAGCGGTGAGTTGAACTCCACTGCTGAGCCTGCTGTACCGTCAGATGACGAGAGTGAAGCGCTACCTCAATTAGTGCCAGCGACGTCTGAGAATGAGGCTGCACAGGTGAGCACAGAAATAACACAAAATGCTGTGGCAACTGAACTATCGTCAGCACCGGTAGCTGACCCAGAGCCTGACAATACACAAAGCGAATTGTCACAGAGCACCATAGTGATGGTGTTTAAAGAAGACAGCTGGGTTGAGATCTTTGACGCCAGTCAGGAACGGGTTGCGTTTGGTGTTAAAAAAGCAGGGTATACCATGACCGTCAGTGGTGTTGCCCCGTTTTCAGTCGTACTGGGCAAACATCGTGCTGTGAGCATCACACTTGATGGCGAAGCCGTGGATATTTCCGGGCTGCCGCGTAACCGTTTAGCCAAATTTAATTTACCGTTAGCAGAGTAATCGTCATGTTTTCAGAATCACCGATCAAACGTAGAAAATCCACGCGAATTAATGTGGGTAATGTCCCAATCGGGGATGGCGCACCGATCGCCGTACAGTCGATGACCAACACCAATACCCTGGACGTAGATGCCACTGTGGCACAGATCCGGGCGATTGCCGATGCCGGCGCAGACATTGTGCGAGTATCCGTGCCAACCATGGAAGCCGCAGAAGCGTTTAAGAGTATCAAAGAGCAGTCTGACATTCCGTTAGTAGCGGATATCCACTTTGATTACCGTATTGCCCTGAAAGTAGCGGAATATGGTGTTGATTGCTTGCGCATTAATCCAGGGAACATTGGTAATGAAGAGCGCATTCGTGCTGTCGTTGACGCCGCTAGAGATAAAAACATTCCCATTCGGATCGGCGTAAACGGTGGTTCACTGGAGCGTGATTTACAGGAAAAGTATGGTGAACCGACGCCAGAAGCCTTGCTTGAGTCGGCCATGCGCCATGTTGAAATCCTCCAGCGACTCGACTTTGACCAGTTTAAAGTCTCGGTTAAAGCCTCAGATGTATTTTTAGCTGTGGGTGCTTATCGTCTGCTGGCAAAAGAGATTGATCAGCCTCTGCATCTGGGGATCACTGAAGCAGGCGGGATGCGTGCTGGCTCGGTAAAGTCTGCGGTGGGCCTGGGGATGCTACTGGCAGAGGGGATTGGTGATACGCTGCGGGTGTCGTTGGCGGCTGATCCTGTACAGGAAGTCAAAGTGGGCTTTGATATTCTTAAGTCTTTGCGGATCCGCTCACGCGGTATCAATTTTATTGCTTGTCCAAGCTGCTCGCGTCAGGAGTTCGATGTGGTCAATACCATGAACCAGCTGGAAGAGCGCCTGGAGGATATTACCACGCCCATCTCTGTTTCTGTCATTGGCTGTGTAGTGAACGGTCCTGGCGAAGCGCTGATAAGTGATTTAGGTCTGGCCGGTGCAAACCGTCGTTCGGGCTTATACATCAATGGCGAGCGTCAGAAACTGCGTATTGATAACGAGCATATCGTCGAGCAGCTAGAAGAGCAGGTACGCAACTATGTTGAAAAACAGCAGAATGAACCCAAAATCGATGTCAAGATAGTCGAATAGCCGGTACAGTCTAGGCAAACTAAGCGTTTACGTTTTAGCCGAGCTGGGTATAATAGCGGGTTTATCAGATCTGGCTAAGTCTTCGGCTTAGTCAGTCATTTCGTGTAAAAAATTAGATTACTAGGAATTTCAGTGGCAAAACAAATTCAGGCAATTCGAGGTATGAACGATTGTCTGCCGGGTGATACGCAAGTCTGGCAGAAGGTAGAATCTATCTTACGTGACACAGTGGCATCTTTTGGTTATCAGGAGATCCGTTTTCCCATCGTGGAGTCCACCGAGCTGTTCAAGCGCTCGATTGGTGAAGTCACCGATATCGTTGAAAAAGAAATGTATACCTTCGAAGATCGCAATGGCGATCTCCTGACCTTGCGTCCTGAAGGCACCGCGGTTTGTGTGCGGGCCGGTAACCAGAACGGCTTACTGTACAATCAGGAACAGCGTTTGTGGTACATGGGACCAATGTTTCGTCACGAACGTCCGCAAAAGGGCCGCTACCGCCAGTTCCACCAGTTTGGTGTGGAAACCTTTGGCGTAGCCAGTGCAGACATAGACGCGGAAGTGATCCTGATGACTGCGCGTTTATGGCAGCAATTCGGGATCACGGATTTTGTTCGCCTGGAACTGAATTCACTGGGCTCAAACGAAGCGCGTGCGACTTATCGTGACGCGCTCATTGCATTCCTTGAGCAGCATGAGTCACAACTTGACGAAGACTCAAAACGTCGTATGTACAGCAATCCGTTGCGCGTTTTGGATAGTAAAAATCCAGACGTTCAGGCCATTTTGGTGAATGCACCAAAACTGTCTGAATATCTGGACGAAGAATCTCGTCAACATTTTGCAAATTTATGTGAACGTTTGGACGCTGCGGGCGTCGAATACCAGGTTAACGAAAAACTGGTACGCGGACTCGACTATTATAACCGCACCGTATTTGAATGGGTGACCGATAGCTTAGGTGCTCAAGGTACTGTGTGTGCCGGTGGGCGTTATGATGGCTTGGTGGAGCAAGTCGGTGGTAAAGCGACTCCTGCGGTAGGCTTTGCAATGGGTATGGAGCGTCTTGTACTGATGTTACAAGAGCTTGAACGTATCGGCACATTACGCCGTAATGCAGATGTGTTCGTTGCTGCGATGGGCGAGCAGGCAGGCATTCAGGCTCCGGTCATTGCGCAACAACTACGCAGTGACATCCCAGGTCTGCGTGTACTGGTTAACGCCGGTGGTGGCAACTTCAAGAAACAATTAAAACGTGCGGACAAAAGCGATGCCTTGGTTGCCCTGATTTTTGGCGAAGATGAATTGGCCGAAGGTAAGGTGACTGTTAAGTATCTCCGCGAACATAAAGAACAAGTTACCCTGACACTGGCAGAGGCAAAGAGCCTGTTGTCAACGTTGGTGGAATAAGCGCTGATGCGCAGTAAAGCCGGGTTACTCAAAAGTTGGGTACTGGCTTTACGCTATTAATAAAGAGGTCAGAATGGAAATTTATTCAACAGAAGAACAACAAGCCGAAGCAATAAAACGATTTTTCCGTGAAAATGGAACATCTTTGATTATCGGCGCGGTGCTGGGCCTGGGTGGTCTGTATGGTTGGAAAGCTTACAATCAGCATCAAATCGATAGCGCAGAAGCCGGTTCTGAAGCCTACAACCAGCTGGTTGATAGTGGTGACGTTCTGACCAAAAGCGATGAGTTTTTAACGAATAACGGCGAGTCTAGCTACGCAGTTCTGGCTGCTTTTGTTGCTGCTAAAGAAGCGGTGGAGCAAGGCAAGCTGGATGTTGCACAAGAGAAGCTGAGCTTCGCAGCAAGCACCGTGCAAGCGCCAGAGTTAAAAGCTACGGCCTATCTGCGTTTGGCGCGCGTTCAGGCGGCGCAACAAGACTACAGTGCGGCAATGACTACATTAGGCAATCAAATGCCTGCAAGCTTTGCAGCTCAGCTTGCTGAAGTTAAAGGTGATATTCTTTTAGCGCAAGGTAAAAAAGACGCCGCGCGTGATGAATACCAAAAGGCAGTGACAGCCGGTGGCAGCGATAATAACCCACTGTTGCAAATCAAACTGGATGACCTGGCTGGCACAACAGCACTTTAAGGAGTAGCCATGAAGAAGTTGACTATGGCCTCTCTGGCGCTGTGTATGGCGTCGTTACTGGGGTGCTCCTCAAGTGATGATGAAGAAGAGTTGGTGCTACCTGAGATTGTAAACCAGTTTGAAACTGACGTGGTTTGGCAAGAGTCTGTGGGTGATGGCGTTGAGCATTACTTCTCTCGTTTGGTCCCTGCTTTCTATCAAAATACGGTCTACGTGGCAGAGCGAAACGGTCTTGTTGCTGCGCTGGATGTCAGCAGTGGTGATACGCTATGGGAAGTCGATACCCGAGACAACCCTGCTTTTTGGCCCTGGGAAGACGATGACAGTGCAAAGTTGTCCGGTGGCATTTTGCAGGCCTATGGCAAGCTGTATATTGGCTCGGAGCATGGTGAAGTTGTTGCATTGGACCGCGAAACAGGCGAAGTGGTGTGGCGTAAATCCGTTCCAGGAGAATCTTTGTCCGTACCCGCAGCCGGAGATGGCTTGGTATATGTGAACCTGGGCTCAGGTAAGTTGCTGGCACTACACCCTGATACAGGTGAAGAGCGCTGGCAGTTTGAGCAGGAAGTACCGGCACTGACGTTGCGTGGTTTGAGTTCACCCACGTCCGCGAATGGCGGCGTACTGATCGGTGAAGAGAGTGGCAAGCTGTCGGTATTGATTGCTGAAAACGGATTCATGGCCTGGAGTACAGATATTGCTCTGGCAAAAGGTGCCTCTGAGTTTGAGCGCCTGGTTGATGTAGATACTAAGCCGATTGTGATGGGTAGTACCGTGTATACCATAGCGTATAATGGTAAACTAGCTGCATTAGATGTGCGCAATGGTAATGTGATCTGGGATCGCGAATACAGCAGCTATCGGGATCTGAGCATTGAGCTGAATACCATTTATTTGGTAGATAGCGAGGGCGTACTCTATGCTCTAGATAGAGAATCAGGTATCGAGCGCTGGAGTCAGTCCGCGTTACGTGGCTGGTACCTTACCACCCCAGCGGTAGCTGGCGATTATCTGGTGGTTGGAGATCAGGAAGGAAACCTGCATTGGTTAGACAAGCAAACCGGTGCACTGGTTTCTCGCGAAGAATTTGATAGTTCGGGCTTTTTTGTCGAGCCAATCGTGGTAGACGACAAACTGATCCTGTACACCCGTGATGGTGAAGTCAGTGCGGTAAAAATTCCGTAATCACTTTATACGGTTTAAATAGAAGTAAGGCTTCGCGGTGCGAAGCCTTTTGTTGTTTTTAAAAGAGGTAGTCTATGCTTCCTGTGATCGCTCTCGTCGGGCGACCCAATGTGGGTAAATCCACTTTATTTAACCGTCTTACCCGCACGCGTGATGCGTTGGTGGCGGACTTTCCCGGCTTAACACGTGACCGTAAATATGGCCAGGCAAACTATGATGGCTATGAATTTATCGTGGTCGATACCGGCGGTATTGATGGCAGTGAAGAAGGTATCGAAACGGAAATGGCAGAGCAATCTTTGCTGGCCATCGAAGAAGCCGATGTGGTGCTCTTTCTGGTTGATGCTCGTGCTGGCATGACCGCGGCTGACCAAGCCATAGCGCAGCACTTACGTAAACAACAAAAGAAAAGCTTTGTTGTTGCCAATAAAACAGACGGTATTGACGCTGATTCTAACTGTGCCGAGTTTTACCAGTTAGCATTGGGTGAGGTGTATCATATCGCCGCAGCGCATGGTCGTGGTGTGACGCAACTCCTGGAAGCCACGCTAGGTCCGGTGATCGCTGAACTGGCTGCTGAAGAAGATGAAATTGAGCAGGATGATGAGCTGCTGACAGAGCTTTATCTGGAAGGGGAAGAAGCCCCGGAAGAGGGTAAAACCGGCTTTGAAGACAAGCCCATTAAACTGGCGATAATTGGTCGTCCAAATGTGGGCAAATCGACACTTACTAACCGCATTCTCGGTGAAGAGCGCGTCATTGTGTACGATATGCCGGGCACCACACGGGACTCCATCTATATCCCGATGACCCGTAATGAGCGTGACTATGTACTGATCGATACGGCTGGTGTTCGTAAGCGCAAGAAAGTCAGTGATGTGGTTGAAAAGTTCTCGGTAATCAAAACACTCAAAGCAATTGAAGACGCCAACGTTATTTTATTGGTGATCGATGCCCGTGATGGTATCTCTGATCAGGATCTCAGCTTGCTAGGTTTTGCACTCAATGCTGGTCGCTCTTTGGTGATTGCAGTAAATAAGTGGGATGGTCTGGATGACTACGTGAAAGAGCGTATTAAGTCTGAACTGGACCGCCGTCTTGGTTTTATCGATTTTGCGCGCCTGCACTTTATTTCGGCACTGCACGGGACTGGGGTAGGACACTTATTTGAATCGGTTGAAGAGGCTTATGAGTCGGCAACTAAGCGTGTTAGTACCGCCATGCTCAGACGCATCATGGATATGGCTCAGGCCGATCACCAACCACCTCTGGTACGAGGTCGTCGCGTTAAGCTTAAATATGCCCATGCCGGTGGTTATAACCCGCCGCGAATCGTGATCCACGGCAACCAGGTACATGATTTGCCCGATAGCTATAAGCGTTACCTGATGAATTACTATCGCAAAGCGCTAAATATCATGGGGACGCCGATTAAGATTGAGTTCCGTGAAGGGGATAACCCGTATTCTGGTCGCACCAACAAAATGACTTTGTCGCAGAAGCGTAAACTCAGAGCGTTTACCAAAGAGCAAAAGAACAAGCAGTAACTGCTTGAAAAAGGGCGCAAATGGTGCCCTTTTTACTGCCTCCCTCATTGTTGTCTGGATCCTAAATCGGTTTACGCTGAACGAAAAATATGCTTTATTTATATTTATTTAGCCCGAATATTCGCCATGCAGTTTCTGAAAACCGTGATCTATGTTGATAGTGTCGAAGAGGTACTGGACTTTTATTATCAGGCATTTGGCCTGAGTGCCTGTGGTCTCAGCGAGGACGGGGATTATGGTGAGCTGGATACCGGAGAAGTGCTACTGGCATTTGCCACACACCCAGTTGCTCAGGCGCAGTTTAAACAAAGCTATATCCGTAGTCAGCCCAAGCAGCCTGCACTGGGGTTTGAATTGACATTAGGTTGTGAGAATGTCGCAAAAAGCTACGACAAAGCGGTTGAGGCAGGCGCAGAGCCTTTGTCGCCGCCCTGCCAAAAGGGAGAGCACACACAGGCTTATGTGCGCTCAATAGAAGGCACGCTCGTTGCCTTGGTTTGCGCAGACTAAGCGGGATTATTCAGACAATGCTCGGGCAAGGCCGACAGGCTCTATTTCTGTACAGACGTTGTCATCGTTCCAGTTAAGACCCAGCAGCGCGTTATCGTCGCGTAAATCTTCAATCCATTCGTCAAGCAGCTCGTCAAGTGCGATGGCGATAGGTTTAAAATCAGCCCACTCATCACGACATTGTGCTTTTGCATTGTCTTCGTTATCCCACAACAGTAACACGTCTGATTCTTCAAACTGGTTAGAGTCAACGACAACCAGGCCGCCATCTTCTGAGCCCAGTGCCCACACTTGCTCCTGTTCTTTCGCTGCAACGACAAAACTGACTACTTCCGATTCTATTTCGATGTCACTCATGGTGTATTTCCAAAGTTAACGAGCTTCTACCAATTTCACTTAATACTTGTTCAATTTGAAGGAGAAAATACGACGCTATCGGCGTTAAAAGTTTCTCATTTAGAGCGACTAAATAGCGAAATTTTCGCCTTGTTATCGACCCTATTTTCTCGCCTCAAAATAGCACACTTAATTAAGCAAATTGGTATTACGCTCTGGGATCTGTAAGACGTGCCTCATCAAGAGACTGCCACTGGTCATAAAACTGCTCCAGAGCACTGTACGCTGTTAAGTCGAACAGGTTTCTGAAGCGGATCCAATCCAGCAGGCAGTATAAACTGATCTGAAGATACTCGCAGTTTAAAAATACGTTTTCCTGACAACGCTGCTCTAATACTTTTAAGGTTTCAGCTATTCTGCCACGTTGAAGGTTAAAGAATAGTCTGTCTTCGTTAGTATCAAACTCAGAACGCTGGCACAGCAAAAGTTCTACCAGGGAATCGTTACAAGCATTAAGGATCGTCAAGAGGTTTTCTTGCTCCCAGTTGAGGTGGGGGAGGGAAAACTTCTGTTGTAAATAACGGGCAATGACATTTGAGTCTAATACCGCTTGATCATCAGCGAGCAGAAACGGTAACTTTCTTGCCGGGTTATATTGGTTAAGCGTCGTTCTGCCTTCATCACTGAAGATGTCCAGTTTTCGATAGTCCAGGGTAATATCATGGCGAAGGCAGTAGATGCGGATGCGCCTGACGTATGGAGACGTGTCGGAGCCGTATAAGATCATCACTCAATCCTTATGTTTTAGTTGGATGCGCAATGACTATAGCACTACTTTTATGTGGGTAGAAACAGAGCGGAGCAGACTTCAGAAATTACAAGCAGAGCTACCAGCAGCAGTAAGCTGCCAGTAGCAAATGGGCGTCGGTCGCTTAATCGACCCGGCTCGTTACTTCAAGCAGGTGATAACCGAACTGAGTTTGAACAGGCCCTTGTACTTCATTGATCGGTGCAGAAAAAACCACTTTGTCGAATTCTGGCACCATCATACCCGGTCCAAATTCTCCCAGCTCTCCTCCATCCTGACCGGACGGACAACTTGAATATTGCTTGGCAATGTCGGCAAAGTCTTCGCCTGATGCAATACGTTGCTTAAGCTCCAGGCACTGGGCTTCGTTATCGACCAAAATATGTCTTGCGCTGGCTAGTGTCATTATCTCTCCATGGGTGGTTAATTATTGCTCATACATTATTCTAATATAATTGGATTTAAAGCGCATTATTTAAGATCAAGTTCTTTTTCAATCGCAGCAATAAGCGGCTCTGACATAGGCTTAGTTCTACTATTGAACTGCTGAATTGTCTTGCGATCTGCGGAAATCAGATACTTATAAAAGTTCCACATGGGCGCCCCGCTTTGTTCACCGAGATGCTGGAAGACAGGGTTGGCATCACTGCCTCGGACCGCGCCGGTTGCCATCATGGTAAAGGTGACACCGTAGTTTATAAAGCATACTTCGGCTGTGTCTTTTTCGTCATTTTCTTCCTGGAAAAAATCATCCGAAGGAAATCCTAGTACAACCAGGCCTTTATCTGCATAGGCTTTGTGTAGTTTTTCCAGTCCGTCGAACTGACCGGTAAAGCCGCAATTACTGGCGGTATTGACCACCAACAAAGGCTTGCCTTTGAAAGCACACAAGTCAACCGTGTCTTTTGACCTCAACTTTCTGAACTCGTAGCCCGTGAAGTCATCACACGCTGCGCTCTTTGAGAAATTAGGGGCTTCACTGGCATGAATGGTGGCGCTGGTGAGCAGAGCGAAAGAGATCATTAACGGTTTTATCATTGGGGACTCCCTGAAACTGTTTTAAATTCAATGACTGAGTATACGCGGTACGACTATGTTCAGTTCACAGTTTATCCGTTGAACAGCGTGATTCAAGCGTACAAAGTATCGTGCTGGTATTTATTGGCTAAACTGAATGCAATGAATGACAAAATTGCTCCGGTAAATTGGGTTACCAAAACAGGGTTTAGTTATGGAAAACAACAAGGTATTGATTATCGATAGTAGTAGTGTGCTGGCTATGAGACTGAAGGTATTATTTGAGTTACTGGGGTGTGAAGTGGTACACCTGCACTTTCAGGTATTGCACAAAGTTCAGGATTTTTTTGCCTACCATGTTGTCGCAATTGCGCATGGGCTGCCCGATACTACGTTCGATTCATTGTCTGCACTTAGAGATCATGATCGTTTGATTTTATTGGCCCCCAAGCCTGAAAACTCGGAACATGTAGAGGCATTCAGTCGCCTAAACCGGATGCTGTGCAATGCCATTGTGATTTACCCCTTTTATGGCAACAAAGACATTACCAGCTTACTGGAGCGAGTACTTGAGACGGGCGATCAGGACCGTCTTGAGCTGCCCAAAATTTTATTGGTTGACCACAGAGAGGACCGGCTTGCACGTCTGGCAGCCAGTTTGCGTGGCGCACAGCTTTCGGTGGTCACCGCGCACTGTATTGCCGAGGCAATGCAACAAGCGAGAAGTCATCATATCGATTTGTTGATTTGTGACTTCAATCTGGAGCAGGGAAGTGGGCTGGATGTCTTTAAAATGGTGCGTCAGATCCATCGCGATACCCGTTGTTTGCTGATGACCTCGCGGCAAGATCAGGTTGATATGATGGAAGCTATCCGCCAGGGAGTCGAAGACGTACTAACCAAGCCCATCGATGAAGGTGCGCTGCTGCAATCTTTGCACAAACTGTGGCAGAGCGAGTTGCTGCGTCGACATAATCAGGAGCTGGTTGAGCGTTTACAGGATACCGTTGATGCGTTAATTGAAAGAGACAGTTTACTACGAGTGATTTATAAGCATACGCCGGATCCCATTATGCTGTTTAATCTGGAAGGTTATGTCATTGAGGCCAATGATGGTTGCAGTACTCTGCTGCGCCTGCCCAGCGATCAGCTGCAACAGCACTCGATATTTGACCTGTTTGAGCCTGCATCAGTTGCAGCATTGCAAGACGCAATAAATGATGCTGGCATCTTGCGCCATTTTAATTGTGAGCTGGTGTTGCCACAGGAGGACGGGCCGAGTATCCCCCTGATGGGCACTTTTATTGAAATTGATCATCATGGCGAAATTGCGTTGGCGGCAATTTTTAAGAATGTTGCTCAATTAAAGCGTAAACAACAGTTACTGGAAGAAGCCAAAGAAGTACTTGAGGTAGAAGTTCAGGCGCGTACGGCCCAACTTCAGGCTGCCAAAGAGGCCGCGGAGGCCGCAAATATCAGTAAATCTGAGTTTCTGGCGAATATGTCACATGAACTCAGAACGCCTATGCACTCTATCCTTAGTTTTGCCCGTTTCGGGCTCGATAAACTAAGTGGCGACGAGATACCCGTTGGCAAGCTGGAAAAATATTTGTCTCGTATCGAAACCAGTGGCGAACGTTTACTGTTGTTACTGAACAACTTACTGGACTTGTCCAAGCTGGATGCCGGGCGTTTTCCTTTTAATCCTTCAGCGCATAACTTACTAACCCTAATTCATACCGCCAAAGAAGATGTTTCAGGTCTGGCGATGGCGCGCCATATCCACATTGAACTGGATGCGCAGGATGACACCATCATACTGTTTTGTGACGCTGAGCAGCTCACTCAGGTAATGAGAAATTTATTGGGCAATGCGCTGAAATTTAGCCCTGAAGGCAGTGAAGTCAGCGTCACTGTCATGCAAAAATCAGGGTATGTACACCTGTTGGTGCGTGATAAAGGTGTTGGGATCCCAGAGGATGAACTGGAGCATATTTTTGATAAATTTGCACAGAGTAGTAAAACCAACAGCGGTGCAGGTGGAACGGGGCTTGGGCTGGCAATCTGCAAAGAGTTTGTCTTGTTACATAAAGGGTGTATTTATGCGGAGAACAACCCAGATGAGGGCGCCTGTATTCATATTGAACTGCCAATTCAGGCACAGCACTAGCGCCATCGTGAATCACTGTCTATAACTAAAGGATGAGTGTCACCGCTGGCTTTGTGGCTTTATTATGGGTTGGCGGATGACAAGAGCTTGGCAACGGAAAAGGAACTGTGTTATGGCATTGCAACGAATCCTGGCGGTGGATGATGAACCTTTCAACCTTGAAATCATTGAAGAAATACTTGAAGACCTTGATTTTGAACTGCTTACGGTAACCAGTGGGCAGCAGTGTTTGGATGTGGTTGAAGATTTTGCCCCTCAGGTTGTTTTGCTGGACGTAAGTATGCCGCAAATGAATGGCTATGAGGTCTGTAAAAAGCTTAAAGCAAATTTGCAAACTCAAGACATCATAGTGATGTTTGTGTCGGCACGGGGCTCGGTTGAAGAGCGTATGGAAGGTTATGCCGTGGGCGCCGAAGACTACATTGTTAAGCCTTTTGGCCACAATGAACTCAAGGCTAAGCTACTCAATCTGGGGCAAATGTTACTGGAGCGAGATATCCTCGAGCAGCAGGTAGAGGACGCCACCTCCACAGCATTTAACGCCATGGCAACCAGTAGTGAGATGGGTTTTATCGTTAATTATATCGAGCAGATCGGTGCAATTGATGATATTCAGGCGTTAGCAAAAGCGCTGATCCAGTGTCTCAATAATTTGGGGTTAAGTTGTAATATCGAATTTCGGGTAGACGAGCAGCGCCATCATTTCGCATCGTCTGGACTGTGCTCCCCTATCGTACTGGAATTGTTTGAAATATTACGCTCTAAAGGCCGGTTACATGAGTTTACCAGCCGGATCCTAGTCAATTACAATCTGGTTAGTGTACTTATTTTGAACATGCCATCAGAAGATGCCGACAAGCATGGCCGGCTCAGAGATCACATCTGTTTTATTGCCAGCGTCACTGAGCAGCAGTTACTGGCCATCCTGACGCGTAAACAACTGATCTGTCAGCAGGCGGAATTGAATGAAGCCATTACCATGATCCACAGTAAGTTTACCGGCCTACTGGCTTTGCTCAACAACAACCGCAGTCAGAATGAATCGATCTTCAGAAATCTACAGGAAGTATTCGAGCAGCGGATCCCGACCATGGGGCTGGATGAAGATCAGGAAGTCTTCATATACCAACATATTGATGAAGCGATCCAGGGCTCCATCGCCCGAGAAGAAGCCATTATGCAGGTGCGTGAAGCATTCACTGAAATCGAAAGTGATTTGTCCTTGCTCAGTTCGGCTGGAAAGCAATCACAGTGACAAAAATTGAGACAGATACGGCCTGTACTAAAACTTGGATAGTCTGAGCGAGCCGCTGATGGACTGTATTTTGTTTCGGATTGAAGTAGATAAAATACACAGCTCCTGGCGGTGACATAGGTGTATGTATGAAGTTAAGCTTGTATAAGGCGTTGAAAATATAGTCTTCTAAGCATCTCTTGGCAGGCCTTTCTCGATTATCCTGATCAATCTGGCGTTCTTGCGTTGTTGCTGAGTTTGTTTAGTGCGTTGTTGTTCAAGTGCCCAGACAATATGTTCCTTGACCAGCTCTGAGGCCGACTCAAGACGTGCCTCGAGTGCTTTCATAATGCCCGGATCTGGGTCGGCATTGCCCAGTCCAACGGCCAGATTACGCAGCCAGCGTTCATGACCAATACGACGAATGGGACTGCCTTCGGTATTTTTCAAAAACGTGGACTCATCCCAGTTGAATAGGGTGACCAGCTCCTGCTCTTTGAGCTGCTGGCGGGGATGGAAGTCGCTTTCGTCCGTGAGCTGGCCATAGCGGTTCCATGGGCAAACCAGTTGACAGTCGTCGCAACCATAGACTCGATTGCCCAGTAATGCGCGATACTGCTCGGGGATCGGGCCTTGTAGTTCAATAGTCAGATAAGAAATACACTTGCGAGCATCCACTACATAGGGTTCCACAATCGCACCCGTGGGGCAAAGCGTGATACAGGCATTACACTTGCCACAGCCTTCTTCTTGTGGGTGATTATCTACAGGTAAAGGCAGGTCAACAAACAGCTCACCAAGGAAAAACCAGGAACCGGCTTGCTTGTTGATCAGCAAGCTATTTTTGCCTCGCCAGCCCAGACCTG
Source organism: Pseudoalteromonas sp. R3 (assembly GCF_004014715.1). NCBI lineage: Bacteria > Pseudomonadati > Pseudomonadota > Gammaproteobacteria > Alteromonadales > Pseudoalteromonadaceae > Pseudoalteromonas > Pseudoalteromonas sp. R3. The sequence continues at coordinate 3,711,435 of NZ_CP034835.1, read as the reverse complement.
CCTTTTCAGCAAGCTGGCGTTCTAACACTGGCGCTGAATCAACGAACGGGCGAAAGCCAAACTGTCCGACTTCCTGCTCTATGCGCTGACCGAGTTTCTTTAACCGATTACGGATAACTTTATGATAGTCTCGGCCTAAAGCGTAACGGCTGATATAGGCCGTTTGCTTATTTTTAAGCGCACGGGCGAAGCTGGCGTCAGGTGGCAGGTAGTTCATTTTAACTGAGATTACTCTCTGCGTACCGGGCACCAGCTCAGCGGGGCGGGCACGTTTCATTCCATGGGCAGCCATGTAGTCCATTTCGCCATGATAGCCGTTATCGAGCCAACGCTGTAATTGCGCTTCATGTTCGCTGAGATCTATATCGGTGATACCAACTTCAGCAAAGCCAAGTTCTTTGCCCCAGAGCTTAATTTTTTCTGCAAGTTCAGTATAGTTAATATCAATAGAAGAATGAGTAGTGGTTGTCACGGCATGTCTATGTTACAAGCAAAATACCTGACTAATTTACCACAAGTTGCCTATACGGCCCAAGCGGTACAAGTCAATGAAGGCGAAGCGGCGCGCCAGGCAGGAACCACGCTAAGTGCATTAATGCAACGTGCGGCAGGCGCATTGTTTGAGTATGTCAGTAGCCTGTCACTTAGCGGCCCTGTACTGATCCTCGCAGGTAAGGGAAATAATGGGGGAGATGGCTACGTGCTGGCACACTTGTGTCACCAGGCGGGTATTGCTGTTGAAGTACTTGCGCTGTTTGACCCCGAGCAGCTTCAGGGAGATGCTCGCGCGGCTTATCGTCAATATCAGGGCGGTGGCGCTAAGGTGTCACGGCATAGTGCCGACTGGCAGGAGTCAGAGACGGTACCCGCTTTAATCGTGGATGCCGTGTTTGGCAGCGGCTTTCGTGGTCAGTTGCCAGAGCATGTCGCAGCGGTTTTCAGGCAACTCGCTCAGTATACGTCACATCGACTTGCGGTTGATATTCCCAGTGGTGTGAATGGCTCGACCAGTGAAGTTGCCGAGGATGCCTTTGTTGCGGACGTTACCATCACGTTTATTGCACTAAAGCAAGGCTTGCTCACCGGTTCCGCCAGACACCATGCTGGGACTGTCTTTCTGGCTGAGCTGGGGGTTGGGGGCGAATTTGCACAACTGGTATCTCCCTCAAGTCACTACTTTTCAGGTGAGTCTTTACTGGCAAAGCGCCCTGTACGCCCCGCTGACACCTATAAAAACCGCTGTGGCCATGTGCTGTTAATTGGTGGAGGTCCCGGTATGGCGGGAGCAATACGCCTTGCCGCCGAGGCATGTTTGCGCTCTGGTGCTGGTTTGGTCAGCGTTGCAACTCATCCTGATAATCAGACTATGGTGCTGCAGGGGCGCTATGAACTGATGGTACATGGTGTGACAGGCCCTGATGAACTGACCCCTTTACTGGACAAGGCTGATACCTTAGTGATTGGCCCTGGTTTAGGGCAATCTGCATGGGCGAGGTCACTGTTTGACAAGGTGATTCGCTGTTCTCATCAGGTAGTTGTTGACGCCGATGGGTTGAATTTGCTGGCGAGACAACCCAGGCAGTGGCAGAATGCTATTTTGACCCCACATTGGGGAGAAGCAAAGCGGCTGAGCGCAACTGTAGCGACCTTACCAAAAAGCAGCTCCAGATTCGAGATGAGCGATGTATTAGCACAGTATTATCAGGCTTGTGTGGTGTTAAAAGGGCCGGGTACATTGATTCAGCAGGCACAGCGAATAAATATCAACCGCTCAGGATGTGCCGCCATGGCTAGCGCTGGGATGGGTGATGTATTATCTGGTATAATTGCAGCTTTATTAGCGCAGGGCTTGAGTAAATTTGATGCGGCTATGTTAGCGGTGTATATTCATGGTCTTGCGGCCGAAAAAGCGGCACATGACGGCGCGCATGGGTTGCTGGCAAGTGATTTATTTGTCCATATTAGAGGTATTATCGGATGAGTGTCGATGCGACATTAGAAATTGAGCTGGCTGATGAAGCCGCAACGATTGCTTTGGGAAACCAACTTGCCAAGTTGATCGACTCTGGGGCGGTATTCTATTTGCATGGTGACTTGGGCGCTGGTAAAACAACTCTGACCCGCGGTATTGTGCAAGGTCTGGGTCATAAGGGTAATGTAAAAAGCCCGACTTATACCTTGGTTGAACCTTATGAGCTGGGGGATGCCTGTATTTATCACTTTGATTTGTATCGTTTAGGCGACCCGGAAGAACTAGAGTTTATGGGGATCCGAGATTATTTTGCCCCACATGCCGTTTGTATTGTTGAATGGCCAGAGAAGGGCGCTGGCGTGATCCCAACGGCAGATATGGACATTGACCTGGCTTATCATGACGAAGGGCGCCGTGCCGTATTGAGGCCACATACAGAACGAGGAAGGCAGCTTGCTCAAGCTATAAGTCTATATGCGTAGTGCGATAATAAAAATTAGCTTTACCCTGTTTGCGCTGAGTGTGTTGCTACTCGCCAGCGCTGCACAGGCAAAAAACAAAATCAACGGTGTGCGTGTCTGGCCTTCACCCGAAAGCACGCGCGTGGTGTTTGACCTGTCGGAAAAGCCTGAATACAGCTACTTTATGCTGAAAAACCCGCTGCGACTGGTTATCGATCTGGAAAATACCAGCAAACTCAAGCAACTTCCCACTTTGCCTAAAGAGCATAAAATCGTTGAGAAGCTCCGCTACAGTCAGGCCAAGAGTCGTAACAGTACTCGGGTAGTCATGGAGCTGAGCCGCACAGCTAAGCCGGTTATTTTTGCGCTTGCGCCGACCGGGCCATATAAAGACCGTTTGGTAGTGGATTTATACGGGCAGCAAAAAAGCCTTTACGCCAGCAAATCTAAACAAAGTAAGAAGCGTGAGCTGGTTAAAGACAGAGACATCATTGTTGCCATTGATGCAGGTCATGGTGGGGAAGACCCCGGCTCAATCGGACCTTCAGGGACTTACGAAAAAAACATCACTCTGCCGATAGCGAAACGACTTGCACGCTTAATTGATAAAGAACCTGGTATGCAGGCACGTCTGACCCGCACGGGTGATTACTATATTAAGCTCAATACCCGTACAGCACGAGCCAGAGAGCGCCAGGCTGATTTCTTTGTGTCTATCCACGCAGATGCCTTTTCTCGCCCGGAGCCCCGTGGTGCCTCAGTGTGGATCTTGTCATTACGTCGAGCCAATTCTGAAGTCGGTAAATGGCTTGAGGACAAAGAGAAGCACTCTCAGTTACTGGGCGGTGCGGCGGATGTGATAAAGGATACTGCGAACGAAAAATATCTGGCTAAGGCATTGCTGGATATGTCCATGGACCACTCAATGAAAACCGGTTTTAAGGTGGCGGAAGAAGTGGTAACCGAGCTGAAAAAAGTCACCAAGCTACATAAAAAGCGTCCTCAAGCGGCAAACTTTGGGGTACTAAAGTCACCGGATATTCCTTCCATTTTGGTTGAAACGGGTTTTATCTCTAATCCACAGGAAGAAAAACAGCTAAAAACCAGCTACCATCAGCAGCGCCTGGCGAATGCCATTTTTAAGTCGATCAAGCGGTATTATCAGCAAAACCCGCCAGATAACACTTTGTTTGCGAGCCTGAAAAACAACAAACCTCTGCGCCATAAAGTACAGCGGGGTGAATCTTTAAGTGTGTTGGCCGCCCGCTACGGCACGACGGTTTCGGCGCTAAAGAAGGCCAACCGGCTGACTAAAAATACTTTGTATATTGGTCAGGTACTGACCATTCCTAAGGCGTAGACTGTGGCTATTGAAATCTTACCAGCAAGATTAGCGAACCAGATAGCTGCTGGGGAGGTGGTTGAACGCCCGGCATCTGTCGTTAAGGAGCTGGTCGAAAATAGTATTGATGCGGGCGCGACACGCATACAAATAGACATAGAGCGTGGGGGCCATAAGCTCATCCGGATAAGGGACAATGGTGCCGGTATTGTCAAAGATGAGCTGACGCTGGCGCTGTCTCGTCATGCAACCAGCAAGCTTAAAACCTTGGACGACCTGGAATGCATTTCGTCGCTGGGCTTTCGCGGAGAGGCGCTGGCTTCGATCAGTTCTGTATCCAGGCTGACATTAAGTTCCAAGCCCGCCGATCAGGAAACGGCCTGGCAGGCGTTTGCTGAGGGGCGTGATATGACGGTTCAAATCCAGCCGACCGCTCACCCTAATGGGACCACCATTGAAGTCAAAGACCTGTTCTTTAACACCCCGGCCAGACGAAAGTTTTTACGTACTGAAAAAACCGAGTTTAGTCATATTGACGAATTGATTAAGCGTATTGCATTAAGTCGCTTTGACTTGGCCCTGACACTGACGCACAACCAAAAAGTGATCAGACAGTTTCGTGCCCGGCCGGATCCATACAGTGTGGAGCGGGTTGCTCAGGTTGCTGGTAAGGTGTTTTCACAGCAAGCCAGTTTTGTTGAGTCCGGTCACGATGGCCTGAAATTGTATGGTTGGGTGTTGCCGGTAGGAAGCAATAATCAGACCCAATATACTTATGTAAACGGGCGGATGATGCGAGATAAATTGATCCTGCATGCTATCCGACAAGCGTTTGAAGAAACAATCGGGGCCGTTGATACGCCGGGTTTCGTGATTTACCTGGAGCTAGATCCAACTCAGGTTGATGTGAATGTGCACCCTGCTAAGCATGAAGTACGGTTTCACCAGGCACGTTTGATCCATGATTTTATTGTTCAGGCTGTGAAGCAAGTCGTACTGAGTGAGCGACCAGAACTACCATTACACCAAGCGGATGCTCAAGTGGCTGCGGGCGCGGTAACTGACACAATAAGTCATAGCGAGCCAGTGGGGTCTGAGCAATTGACCTTACAGCAGACGCGTCAGCATCAGGCTTATCGTACACCGCTACAAAGTGAATATTCAGGGGTGCGCGACAACGCTTTTTCATCAGCTCGCGGGCCCTCATCCGGTACGATAAATGTAAACCCAAATCATCGCGGTGGTGCGAAAAACAACACCAGTTCAGTCTCTGCTAAGCCTCCTCAGGTTAATGTCAACGAGCTGTATCAGGGGATGCTTACCACGGCACATTCGCCGCAGGAAATTCCAAGAACTGAGGAAACTGCGGTTCATCATGAAGTAGCAGTAACCCAGTTTTTACCTCTAAATAGCGGTGCAGTCCTCTTTACTAAGGGCTCTGAACTCAGGCTGGGCCATTGTCGAGATGGTCTGATAGAAACCTGGCAGACACAGCTTGAACAGGACGGTACTTTACAGGGCAAAGCATTGTTACTACCCGTGCGCGTTAACTTAAGTGCGCAGGAGATTGCTCATATTGCGCAGCAGGAGTCCTGGCTGACTTTACTGGGGTTTGCTATCCAGGCACACGAACGCTACGTGATGGTGAAAAAGTTGCCCTTAAGTCTGTATAGTCTGGATGTGCCCCAGTGCCTGGACAGAGTATTTGATGCTTGTTCGGCAGAGGCGCAGACATTGGAAGATTGGTTAAACTGGCTGCAAACTACGACGCCTGTGAGTTACTTTGACTCCCAACACTTTGCGGCAGCCATTGAAAAAATATTAAAAAATGCCAGAAGCTGTGCTCAAATTGAAGCAAAAGCGGTTACAATAGACCAAAGCAAGCTGAAAAGCTTGTCCCAGCAAGAGCCATAAGGTCTTGTCCTGGCTGTAACCCGATGTGTTGCAGCACCAACAGCAGTAGAGAAACAGCGTGCAAGCAAAACCCGTTATTACCTTGATGGGGCCAACCGCCGCCGGTAAAACCGCGTTGGCTATTGAGCTCTGTCAGCATTTAAATAGTGAGATTATCAGTGTGGACTCTGCACTGGTCTACAAAGGCATGGATATAGGTACCGCTAAACCTGATGCTGCTGAACAGGCTATGGCACCGCACCACCTGATTGATATGTTGGATCCGGCTGAAAGTTACTCTGTTGCAGATTTTCGCCGTGATGCCATTGTCTGCATTGACCGCTTGCATGAGCAGGGCAAAGTGCCTGTGCTGGTTGGTGGCACTATGATGTATTTTAAAGGCCTGATTGAAGGCTTATCGCCTTTGCCTGAAGCCTGCCCACAAGTGCGTGAAGCACTTGAGCAAGAAGCAAAAGCGCTAGGCTGGCCGGCTTTGCATGCACAATTGGTGAAGATTGATCCACAGGCGGCGGCGAAAATCAGCGAGAATGATTCACAGCGTATCAACAGAGCGTTGGAAGTGCACCGTTTAACGGGCAAAACCATGACTGAATTGCAAAAAGCCAAACAAGCGCCTTTGCCTTATCAGTTTCACCAGTTTGCAATTGCCCCGAAGGATCGTAAGATATTGCACGAAAGGATAGAAAAAAGATTTAAAATAATGCTGGATCAGGGCTTTAAAAACGAAGTTTTGGCCTTATATCAGCGGAATGATTTGCATCCGGATTTGCCTTCCATTCGTTGTGTGGGATATCGGCAGATGTGGGAGCATTTGGCTGGCGAGTGCGATTATGAAGAAATGCTCTTCAAAGGAATTGCAGCAACCAGGCAGTTAGCGAAGCGCCAATTAACCTGGTTACGTAGTTGGCCAGATGTCACCTGGCTTGAAACGGACGGGCAAGAAAACTTGCAACGTGTATTAAGTTCGCTAAGCTAATAGAGGTTGGGGAAATTTTTTTATTCAGATTACTTCAACTATCTCAACATAATAACACCTAGAACGAAGGATAAGAACATGGCAAAAGGCCAATCGTTACAAGACCCATTTTTGAATGTCTTACGTCGTGAGCGCATTCCCGTTTCCATCTTTTTAGTTAACGGTATCAAATTACAAGGCAAGATCCAGTCCTTTGATCAGTTCGTCATCTTGCTTGAAAACACAGTAAATCAGATGGTTTACAAACACGCCATTTCGACCGTGGTGCCTGCTCGTGCTGTAAATTTCCAGAACACACAAGGCAATGACAGTGCAGAACATGGCGAAGATGGTAACTTTTAATCGTTTTTAGTCGATAGTAGGAGCGTAATGCTTGTTTGACCGTTATGAAGCCGGCGAACAGGCAGTCTTAGTACATATAGAGTTTCCGAATGAAGGAGATCGAGAAGATCTTCGCGAACTGGAGATGCTAGTGTCTTCTGCTGGTGTTAGTTGTTTGACGGTTGTGCAAGGCAGCCGTCAGGCGCCTCATCCGAAATTGTTTGTCGGAACGGGGAAAGCAGAAGAAATCGCTGAGATTGTCAGAACTCACAATGCAGATGTCATCATCTTTAATCATCAACTCAGTCCCTCTCAAGAGCGCAACTTAGAGCGTGTCTGCCGTTGCCGGGTATTAGATAGAACGACCTTAATTTTGGATATTTTTGCTCAGCGTGCACGAACCCACGAGGGTAAGTTGCAGGTTGAACTGGCGCAGTTGCGACATATTTCAACTCGCCTGATCCGTGGCTGGACCCACCTTGAAAGACAAAAAGGCGGGATCGGCTTGCGCGGGCCGGGTGAAACACAGCTCGAAACCGACCGTCGTTTACTCAGAGAGCGGATCAAGAGTATTCGTAAGCGACTGGAGAAAGTTGCGACGGTGCGTGAACAGGGGCGCCGGGCACGTAGCCGTAACGAGATCCCCACAGTGTCTTTGGTCGGCTATACCAATGCGGGCAAATCAACCTTGTTTAATCATGTCACGCATGCCGATGTATACGCCGCGGATCAGCTGTTCGCGACCTTAGACCCGACATTGCGTAAGCTTGAAATTGCGGATGTCGGACCGGTGATCTTTGCCGACACCGTTGGTTTTATTCGCCATTTACCTCATGATTTAGTGGCTGCGTTTAAAGCAACGCTTACAGAAACCCGCGAAGCGGATTTGCAGCTTCACATAGTGGATGTGGCTGATCAGAGAAGAAAAGAGAACATAGAAGAGGTACAATCGGTCCTTAAAGAAATTGAGGCTGATGAGATCCCTCAGTTGCTGGTTTACAACAAAATTGATCTGGTTGAGGAGATCAACCCTAAAATAGACAGAGACGATCAAGGCCTACCTGTGCGTGTGTGGTTGTCTGCGCATACTGGTGAAGGCAGTGAATTGCTTGAGCAGGCGATTTCGGAGCTATTAGCAAAGAAAATTTTTGCCCATAAGCTCATCGTGCCACCTGCTTTTGGCAAGTTACGTGGAGCGTTGTTTAACCTCAATGCAGTAAACGGCGAGTCTTATGATGAGACCGGAAATTGGTTGCTGGACGTTAGATTGCCACAGGCAGACTGGGAAAGACTTAAAAAAGAGCAGGGCCAGGAAATAGAGCAATTTGTGGTTGGGGATTGAAAAAGCCATATATCGCACGCATTTCTCTATTAGATCTCTGTGTTTTTTGTTAGATTTAGATTAATTCATTTTATAACAATGGAGTATAGCTATGGCCTGGAACGAACCGGGTAATAATGGCAACGATAACGACCCGTGGAAAAACCGCGGCGGTCGTGATCAGGGGCCACCTGACTTAGACGAGGTATTCCGCAAATTTAACAACAAGTTTGGCGGTATGTTTGGCGGTAAGCCAGGCAAAGGCGGTGGTATCGGCGGTGCCGGTACGGTATTTGTACTGCTGATAGCCTTTGTTGTCTGGGCACTGAGCGGTATTTACACAGTAAAAGAAGCCGAACGTGGCATCGTGCTGCAATTCGGTGAATTTAACCGTATAGCCGAGCCGGGTCTTCGCTGGAAAATGACCTTTGTTGAACGTGTTATCCCCATTGATATTGAAGCGGTTCGCTCATTGTCGGCATCCGGCTTCATGCTGACGGAAGACGAAAACGTGGTTAGTGTTGAGTTTGAAGTACAGTATCGAGTGGTTGACCCGACTTTGTATCGCTTCAGCGTAACCGATGCCGATCACAGCTTACAGCAGGCGCTTGATAGTGCATTGCGTTATGTTGTGGGTCACTCTCGCATGGACCAGGTCTTAACCACCGGTCGTGAATTAGTACGTCAGCGTACCTGGGATGAACTAACCAAAATCATCGAGCCCTATAACCTGGGTATTATCGTCACTGATGTGAACTTCAAAGATTCACGTCCGCCTGCAGAAGTAAAAGATGCATTCGATGATGCCATCGCAGCGCAAGAGGATGAAGAGCGTTTCATTCGTGAAGCCGAAGCATACGCAAGAGAAATTGAGCCGCGTGCCCGTGGTCAGGTTACTCGTATGACCCAGGAAGCAGAAGGTTATAAAGAGCGCATCACGCTAGAGGCACAGGGTGAGGTTGAGCGTTTTGAAAAGCTACTGCCAGAGTATCAGGCAGCCAAGCAAGTTACCCGTGAACGTCTGTACATCGAAACTATGGAACAAGTACTGGGTAACAGCTCTAAAGTACTGGTCGATGTAAAAGGCGGTAATAACATGATGTACCTGCCACTGGATAAAATTATGCAGCAAGGTAAGTCGGGCACCCAGGTGACTCTGCCGAGCCAGAACGACATCAATCAGCTTCGCCAGTCGCTGGGCCAGTCACGTAACAGTACGGTAAACAGCAGTGATGACCGTTTTTCACGTGACCGTTTTAACAATGGTGGGAGGTAACTGACATGAAAAACATGACTATTGTAGGATTGCTCATTGTTGCATTTCTGACTTTTTCGTCGGTGTTTGTTGTGACAGAAGGGCAGCGCGCCATTGTTTTACTATTCAGTAAAGTACAAAAAGACAGTCAGGACAATGCCGTGGTCTATGAACCAGGCCTGCACCTGAAAGTGCCTTTCTTCAGCCAGGTACGCCGTATTGATGCGCGTATTCAGACTCTGGATGGTGCACCAGATCGTTTTGTTACCAGCGAGAAGAAAGACTTGATCGTTGATTCATTCGTCAAGTGGCGTGTTAACGATTTCTCTGCGTACTATCTGCGTGCCAGAGGTGACAAGCAGTACGCTGAGACCCTGCTTAAACAGAAAGTGAACAATGGTCTGAGAACAAACTTTGGTTCCCGTACCATCAAAGAGATCGTGTCAGGTGAACGTAGTGAACTGATGGAAGAAGCACTGGTACAGGCCTCTGAAAGCGCTCAGGAGCTGGGTATTGAAGTACTGGATGTGCGGGTTAAGCAAATCAACCTGCCGAATGAAGTCAGTAACTCTATTTTCCAGCGGATGCGTGCTGAGCGTACTGCGGTGGCAAAAGAGCACCGCTCTGAAGGTCAGGAAAAGGCGGAGATCATTCGCGCTGAAGTGGACCGCCGGGTAACTGTTATGTTGGCAGACGCAGAGCGTAATGCTCGTGCTGTACGAGGTCAGGGTGATGCGCTAGCGGCAAAAATTTATGCTGATGCCTATAACAAAGATCCAGAGTTCTTTGGCTTTGTTCGCTCACTGGAAGCATACAAAAATACCTTCACCAGCAAAGGTGATGTCATGGTGTTGTCACCAGACAGTGAATTCTTCGATTATATGAAGAGCAAAAAAGGTGAATAAGTTAGCGTTCTTTTTACTGTAACAACGCGACTAAAGTCCGAACTGAAAAACCCCGCAGCAGCGGGGTTTTTTCTTTTCTAACCAGGTTCGAACACGCCAGCGGGCAATATCACCTGATCAGACGAGTTAAAGAAACTCTCTTAATTTCATTGGGATCCCAGCAAGTGCGGAAAAAATAGCCGTAATGGGGTGTTTTGATCGGGCTTTTCTGATAAAATCTGCGCCTAATTTTTTCTAAGTGATTTTGCAATGGGTAAAAACGTCGTTGTATTGGGCACCCAGTGGGGTGACGAAGGTAAAGGTAAGGTTGTAGACCTGCTGACAGATAAAGCTTCTTTGGTTGTTCGCTATCAGGGCGGACATAACGCGGGCCACACGCTGGTGATCAACGGTGAAAAAACCGTTCTGCACCTGATCCCGTCGGGCATTCTACGTGATAACGTAAAATGCATTATCGGTAACGGTGTGGTTTTGGCACCAGACGCACTAATGAAAGAAGTGCGTATGCTGGAAGAGCGTGGCGTACCAGTTCGTGAGCGCTTGCTTATCAGTGAAGCATGTCCGTTGATCCTGCCTTACCATGTTGCTTTGGACCAGGCACGTGAACTGGCTCGTGGTAATAAAGCAATCGGTACAACCGGTCGTGGTATCGGCCCAGCTTACGAAGACAAAGTAGCGCGCCGTGGCCTGCGAGTGGGCGACCTGTTCAACCCAGAGCAGTTTGCAGCTAAGCTGAAAGAGGTGCTTGAGTACCATAACTTCACCTTGGTTAATTACTACAAAGTAGACCCGGTTGATTTCCAGAAGACCTATGATGAAGCGATGGAAATTGCACAAATCCTGAAGTCTATGGTTGTTGACGTTACTGAGCTGTTGGATCAAACGCGTCTGAATGGCGATAACATCTTATTTGAAGGCGCTCAGGGTACTTTGCTTGATATCGACCACGGTACTTACCCATATGTTACCTCTTCGAATACCACTGCAGGTGGTGTAGCAACGGGTGCTGGTTTTGGCCCTCTGCACTTGGATTATGTACTGGGTATTGTGAAAGCCTACACCACGCGTGTTGGTTCAGGTCCATTCCCAACAGAGCTATATGACGGTCTGGACAAGCAAGATCCAGTTGGTAAGCACTTAGGTGAGAAAGGTCACGAGTTCGGTGCAACTACGGGTCGCCTGCGTCGTACAGGTTGGTTTGACGCAGTTGCTATGCGTCGTGCTATCCAGATTAACAGTATCTCAGGTTTCTGTCTGACTAAGCTGGATGTACTGGATGGCCTTGAAACCATCAAGATCTGTACTGGCTACCAGCTGGAAGATGGTACAGTCACTAACGTGACGCCACTGGCTGCGGAAGGTTATGAGAAAGTGACGCCTGTTTATGAAGAAATGCCAGGCTGGTCTGAAAACACTTTTGGAGCAACCACTGTTGAAGCGCTACCAGAAGCGGCTATCAACTACATCAAGCGTCTTGAAGAGCTGACAGGTGTACCAATCGATATCATCTCAACGGGCCCTGACCGCGTCGAGACTATGATTGTTCGCAACCCATTCGGCGAATAATTCTTAAAGAAAAAAGCTGCCTCGGCAGCTTTTTTTATGTCTGTAGTTTGTCTGTCACACCGACCGACGCGGTGGCACATTTATTGTATACTTAATATCACTGTGTCACAGGTACGTATTGAACATGAACAAGCATTTAAGTCCATTCTTAACTCTGGTTGTAAGTACTTGCTTACTCTTTAGTGGTAACTCTATCTCAGAAGAGGCAATTGAAGCTGTACCTCTTTACAGTCAAGCTGAGCTATTGGAACTGATTAGTCGCAATGCCCACCTCAAGCGTGTTAAAGATGATGAGTGTCAGTTGGTACAGGATATTGAAGCCCGTGCCGAAATAATGGCGCTGCCATCTTACCAGTTTCTGTATGGCGATATGCTGGCTTATGCCGTTTGTGTGGATCGTAATGTTGAACTTGGACTGTATTATATGCGTAGGGCTGCAGAGCAAGGGTTGGCACCGGCGCTGGAACAGCTTGGTCGCTATTATGATCTGGGTAAACTGGTGCAGATGGACAAGCGCATGGCGATCACCTATTTGCGCGAAGCGTCAGTATTGGGGAATTTGCAGGCTCAGTTACGGTTGGTCGATTTGTTTAATAAAGGGTATGGCAGCCCGCGTGATTACGAAGATGCCTATCGGTGGCTGTTTCATGCTGCGGTCGCAGACAAAAAACTACACAAGCGCATCGAAACGGCGTTGGCGTTACTGGCGCAGAAAATGCCGGACAGCGTGGTTAAACGTGCCCGGCTACCGATGTAAGTAATACTAATCTCCCAGTTTTTCTCCGATGGGGGCCTCTTTTTGAGCCGGATCTTTCAGGACCGATAGCTTAGGGGGTTGTAGCGCTAAAACCCGCTCACCGCTGCCTGGTGCGTCTTTTATGTCTGTTGTAAAAGGTCGCACTGGCAAGCCGTCGTCATTTTTACTGGCTTCTCCTATGATAAAAAGCGGGATAGCCTCTTTATTGACTTCCTGGTATTGCGCCCAGGTAAATTCTTCCGATAAGCGAGTTGCGCTCACCTTACCACCTTTGGCCATCATACTGCTTAGCTTGGCATAATTGCCTTCATCTCCAAACAATAGCTGACGTGACAAGAAAGTGGCACTGTCTTTGTTTGCTTTGGCATGATTCGTTGAGGACTTGAGGGAAAATACGTTTTGCTCGCCCAGTAAGTGTGAAAAGTATTGCACTCCAAGTGCGTTATGGTGGCGGTTGGGCGACAGTGCCATAACAGATTTCAGGCTGGTCAGTGGCAGGTAGCGCTCGGCATGCTCTGACTGTGGGTTACCATAGTAACAGGGCAGACCGTCCATACGTGCCATCTTACAGTTTTCCCATGCTGGATCAGACAAATAGACGTCGACACTTTGCTCTTTCAGGCCTTTGGCGATAGCACGGGATACATGGTTAGCACCAATCAGCAATAGGGTATTAGGGGCTGGTTGACGCACCTTAAGTAAACGCGCCAGAGGGGTGGCTGTGAGACTTTGTAGTATCACAGTGACAATGATCACGGTGAAAATCAGCGGTACCATCTTGTTAGCGTCAGGATAGCCCGACTGCATCATGCTTAGTGCGAATACGGAACCCACTGCTGCAGCAACGATCCCCCGCGGGGCTATCCAGGCCAGCAGCAACCGAGAGCGCAGTGGCAGATCACTGCCAAATGTCGATACTGCAATACTCAAAGGGCGCGCTACAAACAACACGATGGCCAGAAAGATGAACACCTCACTGTCGAGTAACATCAAATCTTCCAGTTGCAACCTGGCTGCCAGAAGGATGAACAAACTGGAGATCAAGATCATTGATAAGTCTTCTTTGAATTCCAGCACGGAATCAATTTCCAGATCATCCTGATTAGCCAGCCAGATACCAAAGATGGTCACCGCCAGCAGTCCAGATTCATGACTTAGGTGGTTGGCCAGAGTAAAACTGAACAAAACCAGCGCAAGAATACCAAACTTGTGTAACTCGTACGGCAGCCATTCCCGACGAATGATGGTGGTGGTCAGCCAGCCTGCAACAATCCCTACAGAGGTACCCACGCCCAGAGTTGAAAACAGCGCTAACATGGTATGGCTGAACACTGCGGCCTCTCCCACCTGATTGACTGCTTCAAACACCAGAACGGCGAATAACGCGCCGATGGGGTCGATGACGATACCTTCCCAGCGGAGGATCCGATCAATGTCTTTTTCCGGTCGCATGGCGTTGAGCATCGGCGCTATTACCGTGGGGCCGGTAACCACTAGCACTGCACCCAGTACTGCAGCTACCCGCCAGTCAAGTTCCAGCAGCCAGATAGCACTGGTAGTGAGGATAGCAAATGTCGTTAGCATACCTATTGAGCACAGGTTTCTCACGACCTTGCCGATACCTTTTAATTCATGAAAATGTAGTGTGAGTGCACCTTCAAATAAAATAATGGCAACAGACAAAGAGACAACAGGAAAAAGTAAATCACCAAGCAGCTGGTCGGGTTGTAATTGTCCGGAGACTGGACCCAGTATCAAGCCGGTGAGAAGTAAAAATAAAATAGCCGGAACCCGGCATACCCAGGCAAGCCATTGGGCTAAAACAGAAAATAACGCAATCCCGGCAATATAAATAGCTGACATAGCTGCTCCCGCAAGTTGGGGTAAATATAATTATAGTGTTTGCTTGGTTATAGCACAGACAAACCACAAATAAAGTGTTTACATTGCTTTAAGTGTGATAAGCCGAGCATCTCTGACGGTGCAGAAAAATAGTCAGCCAGATCACTTTAACCGTGTAATATTATGAAAAATATAAACTATTAATTGTATTTATGATGATTATAAATGAAAGTCACGAGGCAGGGTTGAAATGTAAGCTAGATCCGCGCTAAGGTATATAGCGTTAATTCGAGCGGGCTTTGCGCCCATCATCAATCTACTCATGTGCGCAATTATTCATTGCGATCAGGCCTTCTTTGCCGCACCAAACCATGGTGAGCCTGCAAAGAACGGCTCGACCAGCAGAGCAAGTCTCTCAGGTCACAATCAATCTTTCTTAGTTTTCGCAGCCACAGTTGCTTGTTAGTACTGAATAAATCAGTGCGTGCATGTCAGGGGTCTGTCTGTTTGCCGTTTCGAAATGTATGCTGTATTCGTGTGAGTGGGTATTTCGAAGCCGTTGTTATCTTATCTTTTTGTGGTCGCGTATGCTGACAAAGAAGCGTTGTAGTATCAACCAGAATACTGCGCGCATGAGGATATAAGGTAAAACGGAAAAAACATGTCAATCGAAACATCTCAACGCATAGTGATCAAAATCGGCAGTGCGTTAATCGCACCAGAGCAGGACGGTTGCCGCTCTCGTTACCTGCTTAACATTGCACAGTTTATCGTGCAGTGTCGTGCCAAAGGCAAAGAGGTGCTGTTGGTGTCATCTGGCGCTGTGGCGGCCGGATCGCACTTGTTCAAAAACAAAGACAAGAGCTCGGTGGCGGTAAAAAAAGCCATGGCGGCGGCAGGACAGACAGAAATGATCTCGACCTGGGAGCGTTTCTTTGACTTTCCGTCGGCCCAGTTATTGCTGACTCACGGCGATTTACGTGACCGCGATCGCTATAACAGTATTCGTGAAACATTGTTCACTTTACTGGAGCAAGGGATCCTGCCTATTATCAACGAGAATGATGCGGTGACGACGGACGAATTGAAGGTCGGTGATAACGACAATCTCTCAGCCATGGTGGCAGCTGCGGCTGATGCAGATTGCCTGATCATTTGTTCAGATGTGAACGGCCTGTACGACACAGATCCCAATAAAAATCCGGATGCCAGACTGCTGGACACTGTGGGTGAGCTGACCCCGGAAATTTATGCCATGACTGGCGGACCGACCAGTAGTGTAGGAACTGGTGGCATGAGGACTAAGTTACAGGCTGCTGAAAAGGCCACATCCCATGGCATTGTGACCTATATTGTGAACGGGTTTAACGAAGACACCTTCTCCGAGTTACTCAA
The DNA here is from genome assembly GCF_004014715.1 of Pseudoalteromonas sp. R3. NCBI lineage: Bacteria > Pseudomonadati > Pseudomonadota > Gammaproteobacteria > Alteromonadales > Pseudoalteromonadaceae > Pseudoalteromonas > Pseudoalteromonas sp. R3. Next base: position 3,695,408 of record NZ_CP034835.1, on the reverse strand, counting down.
TGGGGCTAATCCTGGCACGTGTTTCCTCCCTTATGACACGCCGATGCAGGAAGCTGTGCACTGGATGACACATACCGCATCGGAGCAGGGGGAGCTGATCGTTGAAGCAAATGAGTTTGATGAACTGAGCTGTGATGACATAGTCGCAGTCAATGGTGACTTCTCGGCGGGCGAAACTGTACTGGTGAGAAACGAAGATGGTCAAAAGCTGGCCAAGGCAAACAGTAATTACAGCAGCTGTTTGCTTAACTTCATTGCCCAGCAGGATAAGGATATAGTGACCGAAAAAGTTCAGGACAGTATAGGCCCGGTCATCTCACAAAATGATATTGCAGTATTTGAGGAAAGAAAATCATGAGTTTAATTACAGAAATTGCACATAATGCTGCGCAGGCTGCAAAAACCCTGGCGCTGTTATCGACCACACAAAAAGATGCTGTTCTACGAGGTATGGCGGGCGCGCTCAGGGCCAGTATGGATGAAATCATTCATGCCAATCAGCAAGACCTGGAGGCGGCACGCGAAAACCAGTTGCCAGCGGCGATGGTCGACCGTCTGACGCTTACGCCAGAGCGCATTGAAGACATGGCACAGGGCATTGAAACCATTATCGAATTACCCGATCCGGTTGGCACAACCAGGGATTTGGGCGCGCGACCTAACGGCATTGAAATCAGAAAAATGCGCGTGCCATTGGGCGTGGTGTGTATGATTTATGAAGCCCGCCCGAATGTGACAGCAGATGCCGGTGCTTTGTGTTTTAAATCGGGCAATGGCGTGATCCTGCGCGGCGGTAAAGAAGCACTGCAAAGCTCACTGGCCATCGCCAAAGTACTGCACAGCGTGCTGGAAACTCACAGCCTGCCGACGGCGCTGATCAGCGTGATCCCAGACCCGGATCGCAGCCTGATGATGGAGTTGATGCAGCAAAAAGATTACATTGATTTGATCATTCCACGTGGTGGTGAAGGGCTGATCCAGTTCGTCACACAAAACAGTACAGTGCCGGTGATCCAGCACTTTAAAGGGGTGTGTCACCTGTATGTGGATAAAGACGCCGATCTCGACAAGGCGCTGCAACTGCTGATCAATGGTAAAACCCAGCGTACTGGGGTCTGTAATGCACTCGAAGGTTTGATTGTCCATCAGGACATCGCTGAGCAGTTTTTACCACAAGCTGCACAAGCCCTGCAGCAGCGTGGCGTTAAGATCAATGCTGATCAGGCGAGTGCCGGTTACTTCGATAATGCCACTGTACTGGCTGACGATGAGTTTGGTGAAGAATATCTGAGCCTGGAGATTGCAATCAAACAGGTTGCGGATTTCAGCGGCGCCATTGCACACATTGACCGCTTTGGCAGTCACCACACTGAAGTGATCTGTACTCAGGATCCGCAAACGGCAGAGCTGTTCCAGCGCAGCGTCGATGCATCAGTTGTTATGGTGAATGCGTCATCACGGTTCAGTGATGGTGGTCAACTGGGCTTGGGTGCTGAGATCGGGATTGCAACGACTAAGCTTCATGCCTACGGTCCAATGGGACTGGAATCGCTGACAACAGAGAAATACCTGGTTAATGGCGAAGGTCAGATAAGAGATTAGTATCTAATACCAATTTCACTTAATACCTGTTCAATTTGAAGGAGCAAATATGACGCTAACTGTGTTAAAAACTTCTTATTTAGAACCTTTACTTAAGGTATGAGTTCGCAAATTTTTGCCTTGCCTACATGGACGTAGGTACCTCAGCGATAGCAGGACGCGTGAGCGGTGTTATCGACGATATTTTCTCGCCTCAAAATGGAACACTTAATTAAGCAAATTGGTATTATTGGGTACAAGGATGTGCCCTGAAAATAGCTTAACAGACTGCCTTTTGCATGGTTTTTAAGTTTGGGATTAATTAGCAAGGAAAGGCGGAAAGTGGTGGAGCTAAGCAGGATCGAACTGCTGACCTCCTGCGTGCAAGGCAGGCGCTCTCCCAGCTGAGCTATAGCCCCACTTCCGGTGTCGATTTGACGGTGAGAATTTAAATCATTTTTCTACCCAGCGTCAAGCCTTCGACTCAAAAAACTTGCCAAGATGCTGCTTTGCTTTGTTACACTGGGCAAAAAACACAGAGAAATTTATGATACGTGTAAGTCTACTGCTTGGCGCAGCTCTGCTGCTTAGTGCTTGTATTAGTAAGCCTGAAGTGCCTCTTCTGGAAGTTGAAAGCCAGCAATTACATCAACGTGTGAACACCAAAGGGCAGGACGAATTTGCGTTTGTTGTCACGGTGAAAGCGACCCCACAAATGGATTTGGATACCAGCAAACCGGTTTCCCGGCGGGATTTAAAGCGCTTTGCGGATCAGCAAAGGGTCGAGGACTCGCCAGAGATGAAACTCAAACTGGAAGATGAAGCGGTTGTCAGGCTAAAAAAAGCACTCAGTGAGGCCCGTTACTGTGAGTCCGGCTACAAGATAGAGCGCGTGTTTTGGCGCGACCGCAGTGTACAGTTACGCGGTACTTGTCAATGAGCACTCTGACAGTCTCTCAATTGGCGGCATTGCTCAATAAGTTGGGCATTATTTACCAGGCCTATCAGCACCCACCATTGGCGACTTGTCGGGATGCTGATCGACTTGAGCTGGTGCGTGAAGGCACACGATTGAAAAACTTATTTTTACGCGACAATTACGGTCGGCAACACATCTTATTGATCACCACTGCGAATAAGCAAATTGATTTAAAGGCGTTATCCAAACAACAAGGCCTGTCTCGTCTGGGGTTTGCCTCAGACAGTCGACTGCAACAATATCTGGGCATTAAGCCTGGGTGCGTATCCGCGCTGGCGACGGTCAATGACCCCCGGCAGCATGTCCAGCTGTGGTTGGATGAGAATCTACGTGAGGCTGCTTTATGGCAATGCCATCCTTTCGAAAATGATAAAACCTGGGTATTGTCTTTGGCAGATCTTGAGTTAGTCTGGCAGCACACAGGTCATCAGCCACAGTGGCTGGCTTTACCTGAGCGTCAAACCTGAACGAGAGTGCGGCTATAGAGGAAGGCGGGCTCTGTTGGACCGAGCATAATAGTGATTTCTCCATACCAGTGACAACCCGGTGATACACACTATCAATAGAGACAGCAAAAAATAGGGCAGTCCCCAACGTTGATAGATCAGGCCCGGCAGGTAGGAGCCCAGCGCGCCGCCGCAATAATAAAACGACACATACGCGCCATTGGTGACCGTGGATTCGGCACGACTAAGTTGATTAGCAAGGGGGGCAGCACTGGCATGGATCATAAACATGCAGGCACAAAACAGGGTGAACAGTACCAGAAACAGCCAGAAGTTATGCCACAACATGCCCGCAATAGTCAGACAATACATGACAAATAAGCCACTGAGGATCTGCCACATACTGGCTTGTAGCTTACTCAGCCATGGCGTAGACAAAGATAAGCAAGCGCCAACCAGGTAACCTGTATAAACCCAGCCGATCAAACGGGGGTCACTTATTTTATAGTCATTACTGAGTATAAAGGGCAAATAGTTGAGCAATGCAGCAAAGCAAAAAAACATACAAAAAACAGCCCCGTAGAGACCTAACAAATCAGCCTGTTTGAGTGGCTTTAGATATGCCAAAGGATGATTAGCCGGACTGTTGACGAGCTGAGCTCGCCGGGGTTTTATCCATAAAGCCAGTATTATCAGGACAGCGGCATTGAGCAGATAAAAACTCTGCCAGTCAAGCCACACTGCAAAGTTTGCGGATAATGTGCGGCCAAGGTAGCCCCCGACAATGGTACTGCCAATGTACCAACTCATTGACCGCTTCAGCTGGCTATGTTGATAAGTTCGGCCCAGATAACCGGTCATTGCGGTGAGGGCGGCCGGGAGTAACAGGCCCTGCATAAAGCGTATCGCCATCATCCATTGGAAATCCTCGCTGAATGCGAAACCAATACAACAGAGTGCCAGCATCAGCATGCTGGCTTTGATGATCCGCAAAGGGTTACGTTTCGTAAATAATAACCCGTAGCAAATAGGCGCAATAGCCAGTGGCAGCATGGTCAGCGACATCAGCATACCTGCTTTGGCCGGAGCGACCTGATAAGACTCTGCAAATAAAGACAACAAGGGTTGAGGGGCGTACAACACACAAAAAATGGCAACAGAGCACAGCAGCAAGTGCGGCAGAGACATAATCTATCCATAATGACCAAATCGCGCTCAAATTATGCCTGCCGAATCACATAATTGCGAAGCAAATTACAGAAAACTTGCGTTAAATCATATTTTTTAGTGCCGACTCTGCTAGATTTTTGAGGTGCAAATTTTTTCTTCCGGAATGTTCGCCAGCAGTGGTCAAATTTGTCCACTGCGTTAAAATAGCGTCAGTCTAGTTTTATGGAGTGGCATTATGGGATCTCTACAAGATCAACTATTGAAAGCGGGCCTGACCACCGAGCACAAAGCCAAAGTTGCGAAGAGCGAAAAACGCAAAGCGCAAAAGAAAAAGAAGAAAAAAGGCGCGACCAGCGACGTCAGTGATCTGCAAAAACACATTGAGCAAACTAAACAGGCTCAGCAGCAAAAAGCGGAAGAGCTCAACAAAGCCAAACAGGCTGAGCTCAAAGAACGTGAGCAGGTTGCCAGAGTGAAACAAATCCTGGAACATCATAATCAGGATGAGATCCGTGGTAATGTGACCTTTAACTTTACTTATGAAAGTAAAATTAAAGAGCTGGATGTGAATGCACAAACTCAGCAGGCACTGGCAAAAGGTCGACTGGCGATATGCGTGCTGGAAGGTCAGTTTTATGTTTTACAAGACGAGCCGGCACGTAAGGTTGCTGAAGTCGATGAAAAGTACATTGTCTTTCATGTTGAAGATGATCAGAAAGATAAAGACGAGGATGATCCGTATGCGGACTTCGAAGTCCCGGATGATCTGATCTGGTAGGCACAGCAGCCGTACCTGTAAGCTCACCGTCATGAGAGTATGGATAACAGTGCGGCATAGACTACACTTGAATTGATCCGTTATATAAGAAGAGAAAAGATATGAGCAAGATGAAACAACTGATGTTGGCCAGTACGTTGGCCGTTGCTGCCCTATCTGCTGGTACTGCCAGTGCAGCCGATGGTAAAGCACTTTATACCGCAAAGATGTGCCAGACCTGTCATGGCGCAGAAGGTAAAGCTCCTATTATGCCTGTGTATCCTAAATTGGCTGGGCAAAATAAAGAGTACTTGTTCGCGCAGATGAAAGACATTAAATCGGGTGCACGCAGCAATGGTATGTCGGCTGCGATGAAAGCAATGACGGCAAATGTGTCTGACGCAGAGCTAGAAGCTATTGCTGATTACCTGTCAAAAGTTCAGTAATACTGACAGTAAATAAAAAAGCCACCGCTTGTCGGTGGTTTTTTGATCCACATCGACTAATGTACTTTCTCCCGAATTGAGTTATTGCATCCCGGGGATGAGTGTTTTAGACTTCTATACATCCAAAATATATTGGGCTTTATAACAAAAGGAAGGGCCATGTTTGAATTGCCGAAACTCAACGTAAAAGACAAAGTCAGTGAGCAAGAGTGGCGACTGCGTGTTGATCTGGCAGCGTGTTACCGCTTGGTGGAGCACTTTCGCTGGGGCGATCTCATCTATACACATATGTCTGCACGCCTGCCTGGCACCGATCATTACCTGGTTAATGCCTTTGGGCTGAGTTTTGATGAAGTCACGGCTTCTAATTTGGTCAAGGTTGACCTGCAAGGCAATATTCTTGATGACACTCCTTTTGAAATCAATCCGGCCGGCTTTACCATTCACAGCGCGATTCATGAAGTGCGCGAAGATGCACACTGTGTTATCCACCTGCACACTAAAGAGACCATTGCTGTTGCCAGTCTGGAAGGGGGACTATTACCTCTGAGCCAGCATAGTATGTTCTCTTTGCCTTCACTGTCTTATCACGAATACGAAGGTCTGGCGGTGAATGACGCCGAAAAAGCCCGATTACAAAATGACCTTGGCACAACCAACCATATGCTACTGGTAAATCACGGCGGCCTGACAGTCGGACCAACAGTCGGTGACGCTTTTATGCGCTTTTATGATCTGCAGCGCGCCTGTGAGATCCAGGTAGCCATTCAGGCAACAGGCAGAAAAGCCATTGAAGTGCCACAACCCATTCAGGACAATATTTATAATCAGGCAAAGGTGGTACACAGTGGTAGCACCGGTGGCCAATTAGCCTGGCCTGCCATGTTGAGAAAGGCATACCGCCTGGATCCTGGCTTTGCCGAATAGGAGTCAAAATGAAAGTTAATCGCGTCGAAGTGTTTGATATTCACTGTCCGGACAGACCAGCCTGGACCCCTGTATTTGTTCGTATTCACACCGATGAGGGGATTTCGGGAGTAGGTGAAGCCGGTCTGGCTTACGATCTGGGCCACAGTGCCGCTGCTGCCATGATCAAAGAAATGGCGGAAGCCTTTTTAATTGGCCACGACCCGTTTCAGACTGAGATGTTGTGGGCTCGCATGTTACGTGAGAGCTTCTGGGGGTTAGGTGGTGGACCTGTGGTATACGCGGCGATGAGTGCCATCGATACTGCGCTGTGGGACATTAAAGGTAAAGCGCTGAACTTGCCTGTGTATCAGCTACTTGGCGGTAAGGTGAACGACGAGCTACGCACCTATGCATCACAGCTTCAGTTTGACTGGGACAGTGAATTTAAGGCATTGGTACAGCCACACGAATATGCTGAGGCCGCTCACAAAGCACTGGCTGAAGGCTATGATGCGGTTAAAGTTGACCCTATCATGTACGACAAAGACGGTAATACTTATTACGACCGCACCAAACTGATTTCGCGCGGCGAAATGAAATTATACCGGGCACGCATGCAGGCGATCCGTGAAGCGGTTGGCGACGAAGTCGATATTATTTTTGAATGTCACAGTTTGCCAGGGGCGACCTCTGCAATTCAGATTGCTGAGATTGCCGAAGAATTTGACTGTATGTATTACGAAGAGCCGGTCAATTACCTCAACCATTCGTTACACGCCAAAGTGGCCAACAAAACAGCAGTGCCGATTGCCGGTGGTGAGCGCTTGTATAATCGCTGGGATGTACGTCCTTATTTTGAAGATCAAAGTATTGACGTTCTGCAGCCGGATATCGGTCTGTGTGGTGGCTTTACTGAGACCAAAAAGGTCTGTGACTATGCCGATATTTTTGATATCCGCATTCAGGCTCATGTCTGCGGTGGCCCGGTTGCGACGGCGGCTTCTTTGCACTTGGAAACGGCCATTCCTAACTTCCTGATCCACGAGCATCACACTTATGCGATTAAAAAGTGGAACCGGGAGTTGTGTCTTCAGGATCCACAGCCGGAAAAAGGTATGTTCAAGGTCTCTGAAGCACCAGGCATCGGCATTGAGCTAAATGACGAAGTGGTAATGCGCTCAGCCCGGGTCGAAATCAAGTAATACCAATTTGCTTAATTAAGTGTTCTATTTTGAGGCGAGAAAATATGTTCGATAACAAGGCAAAAATTTTGCTATTTAGTTGCTCTAAATGAAAAATTTTTAACACAGTTAGCGTCATATTTGCTCCGTCAAATTGAACAGGTATTAAGTGAAATTGGTATTTGGTTTAGCGTCAGACATAAAAAAACCCAAACAGTTGTTTGGGTTTTTTTAAACCAATTTGCTTACTTAAGCAGTGACTCAGTCAGCACTGGACGAATTTCTTTTACAATCGCCTGACACAGCTTAGGTGCGCCACATACGATGTTACCGCTGTTGTTGTAGTTGGCGCCGCCTGCGAAGTCCATCAGCATACCGCCGGCTTCTTTGATCAGCAATTCACCTGCCGCAGTGTCCCACGGCTTAAGACCAATTTCATAGAAACCATCGATACGGCCCGCAGCAACATAGGCCATATCCAGCGCCGCAGAGCCGGCACGACGGATATCTGTCGTCTGGATAAACAACGCTTTAAAGGCTTCAGTGTAAGCGTCCAGGTGATGCTTTTGTTTGAACGGGAAGCCCGTTGCCAATACAGAGCCCGCCAGCTCGTTACTCTTAGTAACGCGAATACGTTTGCTGTTCAATTGTGCGCCCTGGCCGCGAGAGGCTGTAAATAGTTCATCGCGGATTGGATCGTATACAACGGCCTGTTCTACGCGGCCTTTAACTTTTAGCGCGATAGAAATAGCGAAGTGAGGAATGCCCTTGATGAAGTTAGTGGTGCCATCAAGCGGGTCAATAACCCAAAGGTAATCGGCTTGCTTGCCATCGGTATGGCCAAGTTCTTCACCGACGATTGCATGCTCCGGGTAGGCTTTTAAAATTGTGTCACGGATAACCATTTCCGCTTCTTTGTCTACGTTTGTAACGAAATCGTTCGAGCCTTTTTGTGACGTCTCAACCTGAGACATATTTTCACAAGCACGTAGAATCACCTTACCCGCGTTACGCGCAGCGCGTACCGCAATGTTTAACATTGGATGCATAGCATTACCTTTGAATTGTAAAAGAACTAAAATTTTTGAGCCGGCGTATTCTAGCGATTTTTCCTGCAAAGTAAATAACCCGGCGTCAAAAAAGCTGTGCTTTTTTTAATCAACATGAATAAGTAACTCAAATTCAGGCAGTTCTGTTGATACGCCTTCGATGATTGCTTTTGCGCTTTACCAGTCTTTCTGTCACCGACTTGAGGTTGGCCCTGATTTTACTATCTGGCGAATTCGCGTTTGTGCTAAACTCCGCCATTATTTTTTTCCTGAGGCATAAGACATGGCATTAGAAGACATTCGCATTGTATTGGTTAATACCTCTCATTCAGGCAATATCGGCTCAGTTGCACGCGCGATGAAAACTATGGGGTTATCGAAACTCTATCTGGTAGACCCTGCGTGTGAGGTAGACAGTCATGCCAGCGCATTGGCGGCCGGTGCAACAGATGTACTGGGTAATGCGGTTCAAGTAGAGAAACTCGAAGACGCCATTGCAGACTGTGCCCTGACCATAGGCACCAGCGCGCGTTCTCGTACTTTATCCTGGCCTATGGTTGGTCCGCGTGAGTGTGCCCAAAAGCTGGTTGATGGTGCTGAACAGACGCCGGTTGCATTGGTATTTGGTCGCGAAAATAGCGGCTTAACTAATGAAGAATTGCAGCTATGTAACTACCACGTTTGTATCCCGGCAAACCCTGAGTATAGCTCCTTGAATCTGGCGATGGCGGTGCAGACGTTGGCTTATGAAACTCGCATGACCTACCTGGACCGCCAGGAACAACCTGTTGAGCCGGACGATGCGCAGTACCCTACGTCCCAGCAGATGGAACTATTTTACGAGCATCTTGAGTCTACCCTGAACGACACTGGCTTTATCATTAAGCAACATCCGGGCATGGTGATGACCAAGTTAAAACGCTTGTTTAACCGTGCCCGCCCGGAAGATCAGGAATTAAACATCCTGCGTGGGATTTTAAGCTCAATAAATAAATCAATAAAATAAAGAGTTAGCGTTTTGGTATGAGATATACCAAAACGCTGCAATAATCTCTTACGCAAATACTTGACTAAATTACTCAGGTAATTACAATGTCCGTAATACCTGAGGAAATTAGTCAGGTATTACGATAAGCGCAGATTAAATACGTCAGGTAAGTACCTACCTACGTGTTATCCGCATGGTGCAGGGCGATTCGTTGTTGGTTAATACTTGACTATCTTAGTCAGGTAATTACAATTTGCGCCTTGATAACTTTTCTGGGGGCACGCATGAAACTGACTTCAAAAGGCAGATATGCAGTGACAGCGATGCTGGACGTCGCACTACACGCAAATATTGGGCCCGTGCCTCTTGCGGATATTTCCGAACGTCAGGAAATTTCCCTGTCATACCTGGAACAATTATTTGCCCGCTTACGCAAACATGGCTTAGTTAGCTCTGTTCGCGGACCGGGTGGTGGCTACTTGCTGGGCCGCGACGCGCATACTATCTCGGTTGGTGATGTGATCGCTGCGGTAGATGAATCCGTAGATGCAACCCGATGTCACGGAGAAGGCGGCGGCTGCCAAAGCGGCATGCGTTGTCTGACACATACGCTGTGGTCGGACTTAAGTATGCGTATAGAAGAGTTTTTAAACAGTATTTCCCTCGCCGAGTTAGTCGCCAATTCTGATGTGCAGTCTGTTGCCACACGTCAGGACAATGGGGTTAACAGTGCAATGAAGCAATTAGAGAATATTCAAGTGAGTTGCCAGCTGTAAACTGGCGTCTAGCGGAGAAAGAAATGAAATTACCGATATATTTAGATTATGCAGCGACCACACCGGTTGATCAGCGTGTTGCAGATGAGATGATGCAGTGCCTGACGATGGATGGTAATTTTGGTAATCCAGCCTCACGTTCGCACCGTTTCGGGTGGCAGGCAGAAGAGCTGATTGACCAGGCGCGTAATGATATCGCTGATTTAATCAATGCCGATCCGCGTGAAATTGTTTTCACCTCAGGGGCTACAGAATCAAATAACCTGGCTATCAAAGGTGCGGCTAACTTCTATCAGAAGAAAGGCAAGCACGTGATCACCGTTAAGACCGAGCACAAAGCTGTGCTTGATACTTGTCGTGAACTGGAGCGTCAGGGCTTCGACGTCACTTATATGGAAGTGGAAGAAAACGGTCTGCTGGATCTGAAAAAGCTTGAAGCCGCTATCCGCGAAGACACCATTTTGATAAGCGTTATGCACGTTAATAACGAGCTGGGTGTGATTCAGGATATCGCCACTATTGGTGAGATGTGTCGCGAGCGCAAAATCATGTTCCATGTCGATGCCGCGCAAAGTGCCGGTAAAGTACAGATTGACCTGCAACAGCTGAAAGTAGACTTTATGTCTTTCTCAGGCCACAAAGTGTACGGTCCTAAAGGCATTGGCGCACTGTATGTTCGCCGTAAGCCGCGTGCACGCCTTGAAGCGCAAATGCACGGTGGTGGTCATGAACGTGGTATGCGTTCAGGTACACTGGCAACCCACCAAATCGTGGGCATGGGCACAGCTTTCCGTGTTGCCAAAGAAGATTTCGAAAAAGATCATGCGCACATCAGCACACTGCGTAAGCGTTTGCTGGACGGCGTGATGGATATGGAAGAAGTGTATTTCAATGGTGCGATTGACCAGTCAGTACCTGGCATTGTTAACCTGAGCTTCAACTTTGTTGAGGGTGAGTCATTGCTGATGGCGGTTAAAGACATTGCCGTGTCATCTGGTTCTGCATGTACTTCTGCAAGCCTTGAGCCATCTTACGTACTGCGCGCACTGGGTCGTAACGATGAGTTGGCGCACAGCTCAATCCGTTTCAGCATCGGCCGTTTTACCACTGAAGAAGAAATCGATTATACCGTTAAGCTCATCAAAGACTCGATTGGTCGTCTGCGCGAGATGTCACCGCTTTGGGAAATGTTCAAAGATGGCGTGGACTTAGATGCAGTTGAATGGGCACACCATTAAGCAAATCCGTGTATAGCAAGTTAATACTATAGGCAGGTAGTGAGGAAAGAATTATGGCGTACAGTAATAAAGTAATTGACCACGTGGAAAACCCACGTAACGTTGGGTCATTAGACAAAAACGATCCGAGTGTGGCCACTGGTATGGTTGGTGCACCGGCGTGTGGCGATGTGATGAAGCTACAGATCAAAGTATCTGATCAAGGCATCATTGAAGACGCGAAATTTAAAACCTATGGTTGTGGCAGCGCCATTGCGTCATCTTCACTGGTTACTGAGTGGGTCAAAGGTAAGACGCTTGACGAAGCCGGAGAAATCAAGAATACCGATATCAGCGCAGAACTAGAGTTGCCACCAGTGAAAATCCACTGTTCAATTCTGGCAGAAGACGCGATCCAGGCTGCAATTGCAGACTACAAGAGTAAACAGGCGAAGTAAGAGATAACTATGGCAGTGACACTGACAGAGTCGGCGGCAGGCCGAGTACAGACTTTTTTGGCCAACCGCGGTAAAGGCATTGGGCTGAGAGTCGGCATTAAAACGACCGGCTGTTCAGGTCTTGCCTATGTACTCGAGTTTGTCGATGAGCTGGACGAAGGCGATGAGGTGTTCGAAGAAAAGGGCGTCAAGATCATCGTCGATGCCAAGAGCCTAGTGTATATCGATGGCACTGAGCTAGACTACACCAAAGAAGGTCTGAATGAAGGGTTTAAATTCAATAACCCGAATCAGAAGGACGAGTGTGGCTGCGGCGAAAGTTTCACCGTTTAATCTCTCTTGTGATTAACAAATAGAAAGCCCTGCCTTGGTAGGGCTTTGCTGTATTGGATGTGTATGCGATATTTTGAATTATTCGATTTACCTGTCAGCTATCAAGTTGATCTGAGTGTTTTAAATCAGCGTTACCTTGACCTGCAACGCGCGGTTCATCCTGACAAGTTTGCCCACCTTGGCGAGCGTGAAAAATTGTTGGCGGTGCAAAAGACGGCAGAGATCAACGATGCGTTGGCAGTGCTGAAGCACCCCGTGAAACGTGCGGAATATATGTTGAGTGAACGCGGTGTTGATATCCGTGCTGAGCAACAAACCCTGCAGGATCCTGCCTTTTTAATGCAGCAAATGGAGCTGCGTGAAGCGCTGGAAGACATTCAACATAGTGGCGATCCTGAAGCGGAAATCGAGTCATTTGAAGCGCAGGCCAAACAGCTGGAACAGCAATATAGCGCCGGCTTGGGTGAGCTTTTGGCGAGCAGTGACGAAGGTGACCTGCATCGCGCGGCGGATCATATTCGTAAACTCAAGTTTGTTTATAAATTGAAAGACGAGTTGTCTCGAATTGAAGACAGCCTGTTTGACTGATACGGTGTAGCTGCATATTGCAGCGACAACCAGCTTCACCAAAGTGAAAGAGCATTATGGCATTATTGCAAATTGCTGAGCCGGGGCAGAGCGCGGCACCTCATGAACATAAACTGGCCATTGGGATAGATCTGGGGACCACGAATTCGTTGGTTGCTACGGTTCAAAGTGGCGAAACCAAAACCCTGACCGACATCAATGGCGACGCGATGTTGCCTTCTGTGGTTCGTTATCATGGCGAACAAATCATCGTCGGTAAATCGGCGCAGCAAGAGGCGGCACTGGATCCGGAAAATACCTTGATCTCAGTGAAACGCTTTTTGGGTAAAACGGCTGAAGAAATTGCCAGCAGCTATGGTCAGCTGCCTTATACCTTTGTTGAACATCAGGGCAGCCTGGCTGTTCAGACCTGTGCGGGTCCTGTCAGTCCGGTTCAGGCATCGGCTGAAATACTTAAATCACTCCATCAGCGCGCAGTTGAAAGCTTCGGTGGTGAGGATGTAATGGGGGCGGTGATCACTGTACCTGCCTATTTTGATGATGCACAGCGTCAAAGCACCAAAGATGCCGCTGAAATCGCGGGTCTTAAAGTATTGCGTTTACTGAATGAGCCAACCGCAGCGGCAGTCGCTTATGGTCTGGACTCTGGTCAGGAAGGCGTGATTGCTGTGTATGATTTAGGCGGTGGTACTTTTGATATTTCTATCCTGCGCCTGAATAAAGGTGTATTTGAAGTACTGGCCACCGGTGGCGACTCAAGCCTGGGCGGTGACGACTTTGATGCACTATTGGTGAATACCTTTAAACAGCAAACCGGATTAACCGACCTGACAGCCAAAGAGCTGCGCCTGTTCATCAACAAAGCCAAGGCGTGTAAAGAAGCGCTGACCAGCTATGAAACGGTGAACGTGAAATTGCCTGTACGTGAGCAGGAATTTACCGTGACCATCAGCCAAGCGCAGTTTGCTGAATTGGCAGAGGAATTGGTTAAGAAAACACTACGTTCGTGCCGTCGTGCGCTCAAAGATGCGGGCGTTGAAAAAGAAGAGGTGCTGGACGTGGTGATGGTGGGTGGCTCAACCCGTATGCCAGTGATCCGCAGCGCCGTCGAAACTTTTTTTGCTAAACCTCCACTGACGTCGATTGACCCAGATAGAGTGGTTGCACTGGGCGCCGCAATTCAGGCAGATATCTTGGTCGGTAACAAACCGGACTCAGATATGCTGTTGCTGGATGTGCTACCTTTATCCTTGGGACTGGAGACCATGGGTGGTCTGGTTGAGAAGATCATTCCACGTAACACCACCATTCCGGTTGCCCGCGCTCAGGAGTTCACTACGTTTAAAGACGGTCAGACGGCCATGTCACTGCATGTGTTGCAGGGTGAGCGAGAGCTGGTTGATGATTGCCGCTCTTTGGCTAAGTTCAGTCTTAAAGGCATTCCGCCAATGGCGGCAGGGGCGGCACATATTCGCGTAACCTTTAAGGTGGACGCAGATGGTTTGCTGAGTGTGTCTGCGATGGAGAAATCCACTGAAGTACAGGCTGAAATTCAGGTTAAGCCGTCATTTGGTCTGAGTGACGATCAGGTTGCACAGATGCTCAAAGATTCAATGAGTAATGCCAAAGAAGACATGCAGGCACGTATGCTTAAAGAGCAGCAAGTTGAGGCGTTACGTGTCCTCGAAGCACTGGAGGCCTCTTTGGCGACCGACAGTGAGTTGCTAAACGAGCAAGAGCTTGTAGCACTGCGTAGTGCGATGGCCGAGCTTGACAATGCACGATTAACGGCCACAGATCCACAAGCGATCAAAGCGGCAATAGAACAGGTGGATGAGGCAAGCAGCGAGTTTGCATCACGCCGTATGGATGTATCAATTAAACACGCACTGCAAGGTCAGTCGGTAGACGAGGTGTAATATGCCACAGATTATCTTTTTACCCCATGAAGAACTTTGCCCTGAAGGCGCTGCTATTGAGGCTGAATCAGGCAAAACTGTACTGGATGTGGCACTGAAAAATGGCATCAGCATTCCACATGCCTGTGAAAAATCCTGTGCGTGTACCACCTGTCACGTGGTGATCCGCGAAGGGTTTGACTCGCTTGAAGAAAGTGATGAGCTGGAAGATGATATGCTTGATAAAGCGTGGGGGCTGGAAGCCGAATCCCGGCTGGGCTGTCAGGCGGTGATTGCCGACGAAGATTTGGTTGTGGAAATTCCTAAATACAACCTCAATATCGTCAACGAAGAACATTAATCTTTGTCTCTACAGGGCCGCATTTAGCGGCCCTGTTCAGTTATGGAAGGAGCGTTTGCTATGACACTTATCACCGAACAAAACCACTCATGGGTGAATGGCAGCCCCTGGCAATCACAGCGGCAATTAACAGTGCATAACCCGGCCAACGATGCACCCATCGCGACGGTTTCCATTGCCGATCACGAGGCCGCAGAACAAGCGCTCAGCGCAGCGCTGGCATGTTTTGATATCCTTAAACAGTGCCCGGCCCAGCAGCGAGCCGAGGTGCTGACGCGCTGGTATCAGCTCATACTGGACAATGAAGCGCTGCTTGCTGAGCTGATGACCAAAGAGCAGGGCAAACCGCTGCGTGAAGCGAAAGCCGAAGTCAGATATGCCGCGGGGTTTGTGCAGTGGTTTGCTGAAGAGGCCCGGCGTGCCTATGGTGAAGTGATCCCATCACATACCTCACATCATCAGCTGACAGCGATTAAACAGCCTGTCGGTGTGGTGTTAGGGATCACGCCCTGGAATTTTCCACTGGCGATGATCACGCGCAAAGTAGCGCCGGCTTATGCAGCAGGGTGTCCGTTTATCCTCAAGCCATCAGAGGAAACGCCGCTCAGTGCTATCGCGTTGGTTAAGCTGGCGCTGCAAGCTGGATTTGAAGACGGTGCTTTTCAGGTTCTGGTAACGGATGATGCTGAGGCGCTGGTAGCTCCGTTACTGGCAAGCCCGGTGGTGCGCAAGCTGACTTTCACAGGCTCCACGTTGGTGGGTAAAAAGCTGTTGGCACAAAGTGCCGACACGGTAAAACGAACCTCGATGGAGCTTGGAGGTAATGCGCCCTTTATCGTTTTTGCAAGTGCTGATATAGGTGAGGCGCTAGCTGGCTTGATGGTTGCTAAGTTTAGAAATGGTGGACAAACCTGTGTGGCAGCCAACCGGGTTTTTGTGCATCAGGATGTACAAAAAGCGTTCACAGATGCACTCATTGATGCGGTTGAAAAACTGGTGGTTGGTGACGGATTAGAGGCGGATACAGATATCGGACCGCTGATCAACGCTAAGGCCAAAGACAAAGCGCAGAAGTTGATTGAAGATGCGCTTAACAAAGGGGCTCAGCGGGTTTATAAGGGAGTTGCCGGAGCCGGCAACTTTATGGCACCGACTATCTTACTGGGTGTTACCGAGGAGATGGATATTTACCATCAGGAGATTTTTGCGCCAGTTGTTAGTGTTATTACATTTGATGACGAACAGTCTGTAATACGTCAGGCCAATACTGTTAATGAAGGGTTGGCCGCCTATTTCTATTCTCAGGATGTGTCTCAGATCCATCGGGTGTCGATGGCACTTGAATATGGCATGATTGGTATTAATGAAGGAGCGATTTCGAACCCAGTTGCCCCGTTTGGTGGTATGAAGCAATCTGGTCTGGGGCGCGAAGGAGCCAAAGAAGGGCTTCTGGAATTTCAGGAAATCAAATACCTGTGTCAAAAGTTTCATGAATGATTGTTCCGTAAACTGGAACTTTTATTTAGACCCATTGTTGGCAGTGCGAGTAGAGCCGTGGCTTTATTCGCATAGAAATGCGATTAAATCAATAAAATTCAATGTCTTAGTCTCTTTTCTCTCACCGTTTTGTGATATTTAAAGCGCGATGGTTATCTCACTTTTTACAACGACTTTTAATTTATGTCGAAGCTATGTACACTAGCCGTTTAAATTTTGATTGGCTGGAAATTGTCTATGTACACTGGGAAGGAACCGAGTCTGGTGATCCTGGCTGCGGGTCTGGGCACCCGGTTTGGTGGTAACAAGCAAATAGCACAACTGCCCGACTTTAACTGCACCATCATGGAGCTGAGCATTCAGGACGCACATGCAGCCGGGGTTCGTCACGTAGTCTTGGTCATTAACCGTTTGATTAGGCCATTGATAGAGCAGCAAATTTTACCGCGGCTTTCGGGCGACCTGCAGGTTGAGCTGGTCGAGCAAGCCATCATGGATGTGCCGCTGCGTTTTAACGACAAAGCCTTGTCACGCCAAAAGCCTTGGGGAACCGGTCATGCACTGTTGTGTGCTAAACCTCATATCCCTGGCGCAGCTATTGTGATAACGGCTGATGACTATTACGGCCCAGGTGCTTTTAAGCAATTGGTTTGTCACTTTGCAGGGCCAGAGCAAAGTGACATGGCTATTGTTGGCTATCCCTTAGCGCAAACTTTGTCACAACAAGGTGGCGTAAATCGAGGAATATGCCAAACTCACAAAGACTGGTTATCAGAAGTTGTTGAATATCTGGATATTCAACAAGGTTATGATGGTCTGTCGGGTAATTCGCCTGAAGGTAGCCGGGTTAAGTTGTCGGCATCTGCGCTGGCTTCGATGACTTGCTGGGGGTAACGCAAACCTTGTTATCGCAGCTTGAAGCAGAGTTTTCTCGGTTTCTAGAAAATTATGACAGCGATGTCAAAAGCGAGTATTATTTACCTGACTGTATCCAAAGCTGCATTAAGCAGGGCCTGCTGCGAGTTCGAGTGCACCGCGCCTGTGATCGCTGGTTTGGTATCACTTACAAAGAAGAATTAAAGAGTGTCTCAGGATTATTATATGAACTACGTCACGGATGAGCCTATCACCTGTCACAGTATTGAAAGTGGCAATGAGGTTACAATGAAAAATCGCGCAATTGCAGAAGTCTTGTCGCAGCAATTTGGTCTGCATGGAGACTCTGTCTCTCTTCGTCCTATCGGCAATGGACATATAAATACAACAATGTTGCTAAAAAATAAGCAGCGTGCTTTGGTTGTGCAAAAACTCAATACAGTTGTTTTTCCAGAGCCTGAGCAATTAGTTAAAAATGCCAGAAAAATAGAGCATCACCTTGAAAGTAAAGCTAAAAATGGTGACTATGAGTTAGCGATCATTCGTCATGTATCGACTGTCAGTGGTGACTACCTGGTGCATATTGAGGGCGAAGTTTGGCGGGCGTTAGAGTTTATAGGTGGCAGTTACAGTGAAGATGTCGTCGACAGTGAACTGAAAGCCGCCGTTGCAGCGAATGCTTTTGGTCAGTTTGCATCTGCATTAGATGACTTTGATGCAACTCAGCTCCATCATGTAATCCCGGATTTTCATAATCTGGCAATGCGCATTGAGATGTTTGAAGATATTCTCAGTCGCGACCCACAGGGACGTTCAGCCTTATGTCAGGAAGAAATCGCGTTTTGCCGAGCGCAATTTTCGCTGGCACAAGAAGTGGCCGATGTGGAAGCGCAATTACCATTGAGAGCTTGTCATAACGATACTAAAATCAATAATATGCTGTTCTGTTCTGAGTCAAATAAAGCACGAGCCGTCATTGATCTCGATACCTGTATGCCAGGTTATTGGTTCTATGACTTTGGCGATATGGTCAGAACTTTTTGCTCTCCGGAAGCTGAAGATTCGATTAACCTGGCAAACGTTCGGGTACGAGAAGAAATCTTTGCTGCGTTGGTGAAAGGCTACAAAGGCCCTCTGTCAGCGAGCCTGACTGACACTGAGAAGCACAGTTTCATTCTTGGCGCGAAAGTCATGCCTTTTATGATTGGCTTACGCTTTCTAACCGATTATCTGGATGGAGATAATTATTTCGCCACTAAACACTCTGAGCATAACTTACAGCGTGCAAGAAACCAGTTTGCGTTGTATCGGGACATCGTCGAGAAACAGGTCCAGCTGAGTCATATTATTGATGCAGCCTGAGTTTTCAGACGTAAAAAAAGCGCCGTAAGGCGCTTTTTTTACGTCTGAAATGCCTATTGCGCTAACGTGGGCAGCTAGAATATCACTTTGTACCGATTAGATACCTGTTTGTCGCAATGCTTTTGCAACCTTGTGTACAATCCGTTAGCGTTCAGGGGAAGTATCTTCGAGGATAATAATAATGACAAATTTAAATCGCCGAGATTTTCTCAAAGCTGCCGGGGTTGCAGCGGCCGCAGGTGTCGTTTCTGGGTGTGCGCAAAGTAAAGCGGACCCGTTGCAACATGTACCAGAGCGACAGGGTAAATCAGTGATTGGCCTGATAGCACCAAAAATGGACATTGTTCGTGTCGGTTTCATTGGCGTGGGCCAGCGGGGGTATGGCCATGTTAAACGCATGAGTCATATTGATGGGGCTGAGATTGTTGCCTTGTGTGATACCCATGATGAAGTGTTACAGCGCTCAGCAAACTACCTCGCTGAGCGTGGAGTAAAAGCACCAGCGCTGTATCAGGGGTCTGAATTTGCATACCGGGAAATGCTTGCCAGGGATGACATTGACATCGTTATCATTTCAACTCCATGGCGCTGGCACGCACCTATGGCTGTGGATACTATGGAAAGTGGTAAGCATGCCTTTGTCGAGGTGCCATTGGCTCTGACGGTTGAAGAAATGTGGCAACTGGTTGACACCGCAGAACGTACCCAGAAAAACTGTATGATGATGGAAAACGTCAACTATGGCCGTGATGAGCTGATGGTGCTGAATATGGTGCGTCAGGGCCTGTTTGGTGAACTGTTACATGGTGAAGCGGCTTATATTCATGAATTACGCTGGCAGATGAAAGAGCTGGAACATAAAACCGGCTCATGGCGTACGCAGTGGCACACCAAACGTAACGGTAACCTTTATCCCACCCATGGTTTGGGACCGGTTTCTCAGTATATGAACATCAATCGGGGCGACCGGTTTGATTATCTGACGTCCATGAGTTCTCCGGCACTGGGCCGTGCAGCTTATGCTGCGCGAGAATTTGCACCGGACCATGAGCGCAATCGATGGCAATATGTGGCTGGAGATATGAATACGACTTTGGTTAAAACGATCAAAGGTCGCAGCATCATGATCCAGCACGACACGACGACGCCACGCCCTTACTCCAGACATAACCTGATCCAGGGTACCAATGGCGTGTTTGCCGGATTCCCAAATCGCATTGCGCTGGAGCACGGCGGTAGTAAGTCCTTTCATGAGTGGGATGAGGACATGAATGCCTGGTATGCTAAATATGATCATCCCTTATGGCTGAAAATGGGGGCCGAGGCGGAACGTAATGGTGGCCATGGTGGTATGGATTTCTTGATGTTTTGGCGAATGATTTACTGTCTACGCAATGGCGAGCCATTGGATCAGGATGTCTATGATGGCGCAGCCTGGTCAGTGATTTCGCCTTTGTCGGCACTGTCAGTTGCAAATCGCAGTGAGTCAGTCACTATTCCTGACTTTACCCGGGGTGCCTGGGAAAGTGCAAAACCATTGGGGATTGTTGGCGTATAGTTGCTTGCCAACACAGATCATCCAATCCGGGTGTGGTATCATTTCAGGGTTAATACCTGATAGATACTCATACTCGGAGGTAAGTTTGCGCGGATCATTTAAAACTCATGTCTTTTTGTGTCTGATCTTATTGATCACTATGCTGACAGCTGGTTGTGGTTTGACACCAAGCGGTACCCAGCAAACACACCATGCCAGTAAGCTTCAACAGCACATAAATAACTATATTGCGACCTATCAGGCGCGTCAGGACTTTGAACACTTTTTGTCTTATTATGCCGATGATGTGCAGCTTGAAGACATGATCTATGGGTTTGTCGTCAAAGATAAACAGGGGCTGGCTGAGTTTTTTAACTGGTCGGCGGGAAACGTACAAATTCTGGATGGTGAACAAACCTTTATACTGGACGAGGTGATCGTCAATGAGCAGCAAAGACGTGCTGTTATTCGTGGTACCTATGTTCGCTTTACATATGAAGGGCGGGAAATGGGGCCCTGGCGGTTTACAACCGTGTTGCATTTTAACTCGGACAATAAGATTTCCTATCAGCAGGATTGGATCAACTACCGGCCTCTCACATTGACGGACGGTGGTAGTAATTTAAACCTTCTAAGCAACTAATCCCTTTATAACTCTGGCGAGGACTCTGCTATGCAACTCTCTGTTGAGATCAGCAAATACCCATTACACTCGGACTATATTCCGTTTATCAAAGACTTTATTGAGCGGCTGAATCAGCATCCGGAGCTCAAAGTGGTAACAAATACCATGTCCACCCAAGTGTTTGGCGACTATGATCTGCTGATGGCGGTATTATCTAAGCAAATGAAGCGCTCATTTGAACAGTTCGGTAAAATAGTGTTTGTCTGCAAATTTATCAGTGGCGATCTGTCACCTCAGTCATGATGCAGTGGCTTACTGAAACTCTGGCTGGGTTTACCGCCATGTCAATGTGGGAGTATCTGGCTGTTATTTTATCCGCGGCCTACTTGTTGCTGGCAATTCGGGAAAACTCCTGGTGCTGGCCTGCGGCATTTGTCAGTACATTTATCTACACCGTGATGTACTGGAATGGCGCATTGCTGATGGAATCACTGCTGAACTTTTACTACATGTTTATGGCGGTGGTCGGTTGGTGGATGTGGCGCAGTGGTCGGCAGGATAAGTCACTGCCCATCGTATCCTGGTCCTTATTGTGCCATACAGTTATCATTCTGAGCACCTTAGCTGTGGCACTGGCGATAGGGTATGTAATGGACAATTATACCCATGCTGAACTGGCCTATCTGGATAGCCTGACGACTTGCTTTGCTGTTGTGACAACTTATCTTGTTGCCCGCAAGGTACTGGAGAACTGGTTATACTGGGTGGTGATCGATGCCGCTTCCATGTATCTGTATTACCTCAAGGGCTATTATCCCACACTGGTGTTGTTCGGCTTCTATACTGTGATGGTCTGCTGGGGCTATGTACGCTGGTACGAGGTACATCAAGACAAAGAGGGTAAGCCGCTTGCCGCTTTGTAATGCCCAACTCGAAGGTTTGCTCAGGCAGGCCTTTGAGGATGTTTCAACCCGTGTGTTGCGACCGCTCGATAAAGGGTTAAGTAATAAGAATTACTACCTGGAGGTAGGACAGCAGAGCTATCTGCTAAAGTGCTACTCAAATGCGTTGCCCACAATGGCATTGGATGCGCAACGTCAGCTGGCAGAAGTTGGCGTGGCGCAACCTCCGGTTGTCTATGACGCGCACTCTCGGCTGGCCTTATTTGAATTTGTCACGCAGAGCAACGAAGCGATTAGTCTCAATGAAGCGCTATTAACGAGGCTGCAGACATTACATCAGTTTGCTTTCCCTGAGATCGGACATCTGAGTTTGAGCACTGCCCTGACAGAGGCAGGCCAGGTGCTGGCACAATCTGCATATGCAACACAACTGTGTTCGCAGTTGGCGCAGTTTGAGGGGGATATCTGCTTTTGCCACAATGATTTGGTCAGGGACAATATACTGGCAACAGCCCAGGGACCGATGTTTATCGATTTTGAATACGCGCAGTACAATGATCGGTATTTTGATTTAGCGGCTTTGTGTACGTCATTTTCACAGACAGTGCATCAGGGCAATGCTATGTTGAGTCAGTATTATACACTGTTGAACACAGCTATGCCTGCTTATGCTCAAGACAAGCTAAAGTGTTATGTTCAGGTTTATCTGCTACTTAGTATCGCCTGGTATCAGCAGCGTGGATTAGATCAGTATATAAGACCTTTGTGGGTACAACTTAAAGTCTGGCGGGGCTAGTTGCTTCGCACAGGCATGTCAGCCCGAAATCATTCGGGCATAAAAACAGGCTGATAACGAAGCACGTGGGAAGAAATGACTGGTCAGCCTTTCGCGGGGCTAAATACCTCCCAACCGTTGTGCCAGTTCTTTATACTTTTCTACATCTTCTTTATCAAAAATCGGTTCGCCCTGGTCGTCCTGTTGTTTGGCAACCAGAAGGTTTTCGCGTGCCAGTCGTCTGACGCGCTCCACTTTAACATCTAAAAATTCAGCAACTTGTTCAGTGGTCATTGGAGTCATAATACGGTCCTCTCAGATGATGTCATGTTAATACAGGAAGACCAATTTCCC
The DNA here is from genome assembly GCF_004014715.1 of Pseudoalteromonas sp. R3. Taxonomy (NCBI): domain Bacteria; kingdom Pseudomonadati; phylum Pseudomonadota; class Gammaproteobacteria; order Alteromonadales; family Pseudoalteromonadaceae; genus Pseudoalteromonas; species Pseudoalteromonas sp. R3. The sequence goes on along the minus strand of NZ_CP034835.1, from coordinate 3,672,343 downwards.
TTGTATTAACAGGTCGTCATTATTGTTATTGTTCTAAGCATAGTTAAATATCGCGAATTTCGCTCTATGTGAAGTCTTTTTTCCAGTTTTAGACTATAAATTAAGCATATAGACAACAATGACTGGTATTTGCTGTTCGATATGATTATTATTGGCACCACAAAGATGTTGCTCTCGTGGTGAAATGGATATCACGTGGCCCTCCGGAGGCCAAGTTCTAGGTTCGATCCCTAGCGAGAGCGCCATTTTTCACTGCAAACTTGCTAGTCTTATATCAAGCGCCTAAATCCATTTTCTCCGCTTAAAAAGTATCGCAACTGCGATGGTCAATACCACCAATGAAATCACAAAGATAGTAAATGACCAAGGGTTCTCGGTGCCTGGAATACCACCGATATTGACACCCAACAGACCCGTTAAAAAGCCTAAAGGCAAAAACAAAGCCGCTACAACAGACATGATATACATGCGCTGGTTAAGTTGTTCATTGAGCTGATTGGCGATGCTTTGCTGGAGTACCTGTGCGCGCTCTATACTGGCTTCGAGTTCTTCAATATAGCGGCTCAGGGTATTATTGGCTTCACCCAATAACCGCCTTTGCTCAAGACTGAGCCAGCTTACCTTGGTATCGATCAGGTCATAGATTGCCTGGCGCTGCGGTTTAATATAGCGCTTTAACGAGATCACCTGGCGCCGCAACAGGGTAATTTGATGGTAGTCAGGCTGAGACTCTTCTTTATCGAGCTGTTCTTCAAATTCGTCCAGCTGTTCTTCGACCTGCCATAGTGTGTCTTGCATTCGGTGTGTCAGACGATCGATCAAAGCACAAGTCAGGTCGCTAATAGTGTGTGCACCAGCCCCATCCAGTAGGGCATCACGTAAATCTTCGATAGAGATCAACACACGTTTACGACAGGTGATCAACAGGTTTTTACTGACAAAACAGCGGACTGAAACCATGTCTTCGGGGTTTTGCCTCGGGTTTAGATTAACGCCCCGTAAAAAAAGCAACAAGCCCTGACTGGCCCGGGTCACGCGAGGGCGGGTTTCTTCGGCAAGTAGTGCCTGCCACTCCCACTCCTGTAAGCAATCTAGCTGGCTGAGAAAGTGTTGTACAGCCTCACAGGTATAGTCGAAATGCAACCATATTGGTTGTTCGTCTTGGAGTGCCTGTGCCAGATCAGTGACAGGCACAGTGCCACCCTGACCATTGAGGCTAAGCGCATGAAGTAAGCCTTCCATATTCAATCCCTACGGGTAAACAAGTATGTTTATCATTGGTTAGCAGAGGTGTTTTGGCAAGCACCACTACAGTATTTTACTGAGCACCTGATTCACCGCACGGATCACCTCATCACGACATTGATTAATGAAAAAGTGATCGCCATGGAAGTAGTGAATATCAATTGTATGGTCACTGAGGTCTTGCCAACCATGCAGTTGTTCATCGCTGATATCACTGTCATCGTATCCATGGAATACGGTGATTGGACAGGGCAGAGCGATTGCTTCTCCCTGATAACACTCGGCAATCTGAAAGTCGGCTCTGAGTAAGGGCAGTAGTAACTCCATCAGTTCTTTGTGCTCCAGCAGCTCCTTGGGCGTGCCATTGAGCTTGTATAATTCAGCGACAAAGGCGTCGTGAGGCAGGTTGTGGATACGCTCTTTATCTGAGGAAGTGTGGGGTGCGCGGCTGCCTGAAGCAATGAGGTGGCGTGGCAGAGGCGCGTTTCGTTCAGCCAAGTGTTTAGTGGTTTCAAAAATAACCCGACTACCCAAGCTGTGGCCCATGAGAACATAAGGTTTTTCGGTCAGAAACGCCTGATGTGCGAGCAGTTCGTTGACTTTGCGCTGCATGTCAACATGGGCCGCTTCTCCCATGCGAGCGCCCCGGCCGGGGAATTGTAGCAATACCAGCTCTACATCGGGGTGCAGTGCATTACTCCAGGGCATGTATATCGCAGGAGAGCCCCCGGCATAGGGAAAACAGAAGAGTCTGAGTTTTGCATTGGGGTTTGGTTTAGGTATTACAAAAAGCTTGTTGTTCATATCGTTATGTCTTTTTCTGGAATTGGGAACTATCCTACCAGACGATATTCAGCCGCGTCATTTTATTCAAAAAATATTCACATAATACTCAGACTTTCAGATGCGTAAGACAGAATTGACCTAGTGTTGCACGAAATCCTGATTGAACTTGCCTTCATTGATTGTTAAAAGTGCCAAGATCGGCGAAAATAGTGCACGATTAAAAATGAACCCGCCGGATGACCCTGCAAAGTGTCGTGCGCACACTTTGCGCAGCATGTATGGATCCGCGTATAACCAAAAGAATTGACTAATGGCAGATCAGACTTTCCTCAATGAAATAAATAAGCGACGTACTTTCGCTATCATCTCACACCCGGATGCGGGTAAGACCACCATCACAGAAAAAGTATTGTTGTTCGGTAAGGCCCTGCAACAAGCCGGCACGGTTAAAGGTCGTGGCTCCAACCAGCATGCAAAGTCAGACTGGATGGACATGGAAAAAGAACGTGGTATCTCGGTGACGACCTCAGTCATGCAGTTCCCGTACAACGACAGCCTGGTAAACCTGCTGGATACGCCGGGACACGAAGACTTCTCGGAAGATACCTATCGTACCCTGACTGCTGTGGACTCGTGCCTGATGGTAATTGATGCCGCGAAAGGTGTTGAGGATCGAACTCGTAAGCTAATGGAAGTCACCCGCCTGCGTGATACGCCTATCGTGACCTTCATGAACAAACTGGACCGTGATATCCGCGATCCGATGGAGCTGCTGGACGAAGTTGAGACCGAGCTGAACATCATGTGTGCACCGGTTACCTGGCCAATTGGTTGTGGTAAAGAATTTAAAGGCGTTTATCACATTCATCGTGACGAGACTATTTTGTATCAAACCGGTCAGGGTCACACCATTCAGGACGTCCGCACCATTAAGGGGCTCGACAACGCAGACTTAGATGCCGCCATCGGCGAAAGCCTGGCAGAGCAGTTACGTGAAGAGCTGGAACTGGTCATGGGTGCCTCTCATGAATTCGACAAAGAGCTATTCCTGAGCGGCGAACTCACACCTGTGTATTTCGGTACTGCATTGGGTAACTTTGGTGTGGACCATATGCTGGATGGCCTGACAGAGTGGGCACCGTCGCCGCTGCCACGTCAGACAGACGAGCGTGAAGTGAGCGCAGATGACGAGAAGTTCACCGGTTTCGTATTTAAAATTCAGGCCAACATGGACCCGAAACACCGCGACCGTATCGCCTTTATGCGTATCGTGTCGGGTAAATATACTCAGGGCATGAAAATGAACCATGTACGTCTTGGCAAGCAGGTGAGTATTTCAGATGCCGTGACCTTTATGGCGGGCGATCGTGAGCGCGCACAGGAGGCCTTTGCTGGTGATATCATTGGTCTGCACAACCACGGCACCATCCAGATTGGTGATACCTTCACTCAGGGTGAAAAGCTCAAGTTCAGCGGTATCCCGAATTTTGCCCCTGAGCTGTTCCGTCGTATCCGTCTTAAAGATCCGTTGAAACAAAAACAGCTATTGAAAGGCCTGGTACAGTTATCAGAAGAAGGCGCGGTTCAGGTATTCCGCCCGTTGATCAACAACGATCTGATCGTTGGCGCGGTTGGTGTGCTGCAGTTTGATGTGGTTGTGGCACGTCTGAAGTCTGAGTACAACGTGGATGCGATTTATGAAAGCGTCAACGTTCAGACAGCGCGCTGGGTTAATTGTGACGATGAGAAAAAGCTGGCAGAGTTCCGCCGTAAATGCGAGCAAAACCTGGCACTCGACGGAGGTGATAACCTGACTTACGTTGCGCCAAGTCGCGTTAACCTGAACCTGTCGATGGAGCGTTATCCGGACGTACAATTCCATCAGACACGCGAACACTAAACACTGTGGGCTGTTAAATACTCGCAAAAGTAATGGTGTGGGTTGATTTGAGCTATGGGCTTATCTTAAGCTGGTAAGTCCGCCCCGCCTGTTCGCTTAACTGAACGAGCCGCGTTTTATGCCGGCGCCTGAGGGCGTCGATGATGTTTGCTCAGTGCACACGCAGGCACTGACCCAAAGGAAACACAATGAACATTAAAAGTATTCTGATTGAAAAAGCTCTGTCTGCGATGGCTGCGGCAGGGATCCCTGAAGGCACTAACCCGGCGGTGACGCAAAGCACCAGGGCACAGTTTGGTGACTATCAGATCAATGGCGCAATGGGCGCCGCGAAAGCACTGAAAACCAACCCGCGTGAGCTGGCACAGAAGATCATTGATAATCTGGATGTCAGCGACCTGGCTGCAAAAACCGAAATCGCCGGCCCGGGTTTTATCAATATCCACCTGAAGCCTGAGTTTCTGGCAACCAGCCTGGAAGCGGCCAATCAGGACGCCAAGCTGGGCGTAGCTGAGCACGCTCAGGCACAAAATGTGGTGGTGGACTTCTCATCGCCTAACCTGGCCAAAGAAATGCACGTAGGTCACCTGCGCTCGACCATCATTGGTGATGCGGTGGTACGCGCCCTTGAGTTCCGTGGTGACAAAGTCACACGTCAGAACCACGTGGGTGACTGGGGTACTCAGTTCGGTATGCTGATAGCCCATCTGGAAGACATGCTGGCACAAGGCATTGACCTGGAAAATGTGGCCCTAGCCGATTTAGAAACTTTCTACCGTGACGCTAAGAAGCGTTTTGACGACGAAGAAGGCTTTTCAGACAAAGCCCGTGATTACGTGGTTAAGCTGCAAGGCGGCGATGCGCACTGTCAGAAGTTGTGGCAGCTGTTTATCGACACTTCTGTTAAGCACTCTGAAGAAGTGTACAAAAAGCTCAATGTGACGCTGACTCGCGACGACATCATGGCTGAAAGTGCCTACAACGATCGTCTGGCCGGTATTATCGAGCTGCTAAAAGAGAAAAACATTGCGGTTGAAGATCAGGGCGCGCAGGTGGTGTTCCTGGATGAGCTGGCAAACAAAGACGGTGAGCCGTCGGTGTTTATCGTGCAAAAATCTGGCGGTGGTTTCCTGTATGCCACAACGGATCTTGCGGCCTGTGACTATCGCTCTAATGAGCTGGGTGCCGAGCGTATCCTGATCTTTGTCGATGCACGTCAGAGCTTGCACTTTAATCAGGTTGAGTTGACTGCCCGTAAGGCAGGTTTGCTGCGTGACGAAACCAGCTATGAGTTCTGTCCTTTCGGTACTATGATGGGCAGCGATGGTAAACCATTCAAGACCCGTACCGGCGGCACGGTTAAGCTGGCGGAGCTACTTGATGAAGCCGTCAGCCGTGCCAGCGAAAAACTGGCTGACCGCGCGTCTGAGCTGAGCGAAGAAGCCCGTGCTGAAATCGCCCGTAAAGTGGGTATTGGTGCGGTAAAATACGCCGACCTGTCGAAGCACCGTACCAGTGATTACATCTTCAACTGGGATACCATGCTGAGCTTTGAAGGCGCTACGGCACCTTATTTGCAGTATGCTTATACCCGTGTGCGCAGTATCTTCCGTAAAGCGGGTGTTGACAGTGCAGCACTGAGCGGCAACATCAGCATTGTTGAACCACAAGAAAAGGCGCTGGCGCTGAAGCTTCTGCAACTGGAAGAAGTGTTAGACTTGATGATCGGCGAAGCGACACCGCACGTATTGTGTGGATATCTGTACGAGCTGGCGAGTCTGTACATGACCTTCTATGAAGCCTGTCCTATCCTCAAAGACGATGTGTCTGCTGAGGTACGTGAAAGCCGACTGTTATTGTGTAATCTGGTTGCCAGAACACTGCAAACCGGTCTGGAGCTGCTTGGCATCGAGGTGATGGAGCAGATGTAAACCCCGGGTGAGATCATGCAGCTCACCCTGTCCGTTACATGCTAGACTAAGGCCGCAATATTGCGGCCTTTTGTATTATATAAGGAATGACCACCATGAAACTTGATGATATTCGTCGCGAATATACCAAAGACGGCCTCTCCCGCGAGAAGCTGGATGATAACCCCATAGTACAGTTTGAGCACTGGCTGCAGCAGGCGGTGGATGCAAACCTCAGCGATCCGACTGCCATGGTGGTGGCCACGGTAGATGAACAGGGTCAGCCGTCGCAGCGTATTGTGTTGCTCAAGCAGGTTGACGATAACGGCTTTGTGTTTTTTACCAATACCGGGTCGCGTAAGGCACAGGAACTCAAAGGCAATAACAAGATTTCATTGCACTTTCCCTGGCACAATCTGGAGCGTCAGGTAATTGTGTATGGTGAGGCCGAGCAGCTGCCAACCTCGGCGGTGGCGAAATACTTTCTGTCACGTCCCAAGGAAAGCCAGCTGGCCGCCTGGGCGTCACAGCAGTCGCGCCCGGTGTCTTCTCGTCAGGCCCTGATGCAAACCTTTAACAGCATGAAAACCAAGTTTGCCAAAGGCGATATTCCGCTGCCAGATTTCTGGGGCGGCTATTGTGTTAAACCCCACCAGATTGAGTTTTGGCAAGGGGGAGAGCACCGTTTACACGACCGCTTTATGTATCGTAAAGATGCAAGCGGGCAGTGGCTGGTTGAGCGTCTGAACCCGTAAGGTAGAAACTATGCGTTTTGTCGATACCCATTGTCACCTCGACTTTACTGAGCTTGCATCACACCTTGCGGAGCATCTGAGTGAGGCACGGGCACTGGGGGTCGAGCAGTTTGTGGTGCCGGGGGTGACGCTGGCTCAATGCCGCACCTTGCCCGCTTTTGCGCGGCAGTATTCAGGCGTCAAAATCGCCTTTGGCCTGCATCCGTACTTTATGGCGCAGCATAAAGCGGGTGATATGGCGCAACTGGCCGCACTTGCACACCAGCATAGCTTAGAGCTGGTGGCCATAGGTGAGTGTGGCATAGATGCCATGGTAGAGGATATCCCCGCGCAGCAGGCACTGTTTATCGAACACATTACGCTGGCCAATGCACTCGGCCTGCCGCTGATAGTGCACCACAGAAAAAGCCATCACCTGCTGGCAGCGGCGTTTAAACAGCTGCCACCTCAAAACGGTGGCGTTATTCATGCCTTTTCCGGCTCACTGCAAGATGCCAACACGTATCTCAAACTGGGCTTTAAACTTGGCGTGGGGGGCACCATTAGCTATCCGCGGGCGGCGAAAACCCGCACTACACTGGCTCAAGTGCCGTTGGACTCTCTCGTGTTGGAAACCGATGCGCCTTCTATGCCGTTGGCAGGGTATCAGGGTCAGCCAAATCTACCTAAACGGTTGGTGGAGGTATTTGAGCATTTGTGCGCTATTCGCGACGAGTCACCGCAGGCTATTGCAGAAGCACTTTATTGTGCGTCAGGAGAGATGTTTGGATAGGGAAGTAAAGGCTGTAAGCAGCAAGAGTTGAATGAGAGGTATATAACCTCTCAAAGTCAGCACCTACTTAATTGTGCAGTATTCAAAGCCATTAGAGGCACAATTAAAATTCGTTTTATTACCATTGCAAAACTCAACATGCGTAATGAAACCAGCTCCTGCAACATTGGGAGTTGCCAAACGGTTGAGGTTACTTTGACTAGATAGCACTTTTATTTTTTTCTTTTTAATCTGTAATTTCATTTTATTTTCCTTAAACTTGAAATTGTGCCAACGCCGAATTTAATTGCTCAGCGCGGTAAGCTAGTTACCCATTCTGGTAACTCACAGTAAAAAATTATTTTAATTCCAACCTGATGTCAACAATTTTAACTTTTTGTTTTTTTGTGATTTATTGCCCATGCTGGTTTTTAGGGTTACTGGCAGTGCTATTGCTCATCAGCAACGCTATTGCGGATCTGACGTTTCACTTCCCAGCGCTTTAAGGCCCGGCCAATTTGCCAGGTAAAAATACAGGCAATAGCCAGCATCAGCAGCACCACGCGACCCAGCTCGTGGAAGTGGCGGTGACTTTCGGCCATCGCGGATTCGGTTAAATACTCGACGCTGACGAAACCTATGGGTTGTTGCTCTGTATCATAAATGGGTTCAATAATGGGCTGCTTAGACTGAGTCAACCCGGCTAAATGACGAGGCAAGTCGGTTATCTCAGGTGGTGCATCCTGGCCATCGTTGCCGATAACAAATTGGCCTTGTTGATTGTAGAGCCTGACCGACAGTACAAATTCGTCGCTGGCGAGGTGATTACACAAAGCCCTGAGTTGGGGCGTATCCATACGACTAAGCGGTAAAGCAGCATTCAGCGCCAGTTGTTTCGTCAGGCTACGGCCTGTGTGATCGGCATTGGTGTGTAACAGCTGATGAGAGCGAAAGCTGGTATTAAAGGCCAGCCAGGTAACGGTTAAAAAGCACATTGCGGCGACCAGTAGGCGCAGTAACCGGCGGTTGCGTGACGACGAGAGATATTCAAGGGCTTGTGTATTTTTCATAGATCTTGTTTGCCTGCTGACATGCCATGATTAAGATGTTACAAAGGGCGCATACCGTTACCAAACAAGTACTAATACATCGGTTCAGAAGAACCGGATATGACCCCAATCAGGAGTATCCATGTCAAAGTCACTCGCGTCAATCCAGTTGCGTGCCATCGCTGAGCCTGCTCAGCAGCTTCTTACCTTAGCAAATTGGTACCAGATTGAAAACGACGATCACCTTAAGCCTGGCGCTTGTCCATTGTCAGAAGACGGTCAGTACTTGTGCTTCTTTGGTGGCGAGATCAGCGAGGAGACTGTTTTGGAGGTTTTAGGGCAGTGCCTGCGTGCGGATATTGAGGTCACCAGGTTAGCGCTGTATCAACCCACAGCTGACATGGCACCCGGACTGGTTTTATATACCCAGTCGACACGCGATGTGCGCGCGACCATTCGCGCATTAGCGGCACAGTGTGGCCTGCAAGGTGCCGCAATCAGTCAGCCGCCCAGCATACTCAAGCCTGGTTTACTGGTGATGGATATGGACTCCACTGCAATCAAAATTGAGTGCATTGATGAAATTGCCAGACTGGCCGGGGTCTATGATGAGGTCGCCGCCGTCACTGCACAGGCGATGGCCGGGCAGCTGGCATTTAACGACAGTCTTTATCAGCGTGTTGCTAAGCTATCCGGAGTCGAATTGCCGCTTATCCAGCAGCTCAAAGATAACCTGCCGCTGATGGAGGGGGTTGCACAGCTATGTGAAATTCTTAAAGCCCATCACTGGCATCTCGCAATTGCCTCCGGTGGCTTTACCTGGTTTGCCGAAGCGTTAAAAGCGCCCTTACAGCTGGATGCCGTTTTTGCCAATACACTGGAAATTGCAGAGAACAAGCTTACTGGCAAAGTGCTGGGTGAAGTCGTCGATGGCAGTAAAAAAGCCGAAGTCCTTAAATCCTTGGCTACACAGTTTGGCATTGCACCCAGGCAAACCGTGGCTATGGGCGACGGAGCAAATGATTTAATCATGATGGCCGCTGCGGGCTTAGGCGTTGCAGTACACGGCAAACCTAAAGTGGTAGAGCAGGCCGATGCCGCCATTACCCAAGGGTCTTTGACTCAGCTGCTTTATTTGCTGAGTGTCCCGGTCTAGTTGTGAGTTACTAAAAGCAAAGCGGGCATAAAGCCCGCTTTGTTATCTCCTTAACTCTCCTGCCAGATCTCCCGATAGTGTCTGTCTTCCAGCCACTGGGTAAAGTAAGTATCAAACAAACGCTCCCAGTCACCCAGCGTGATGTCATAGCGCTCTGTCAGCGCAATAAAGTTGTCCTTATCATACGGGTCCATCGGCATAAAATAGGCTTCAAACAGGTATTCGTCATAGCCGGGGCGTGATGACAATAAACCCTGCATAATGACTTGATCTTTGCCCTCACGCCGGGCCGCGTAGGCTTCACAGGCACTAATAAACTCGGCTTTATCTGTTTGCGAAAAGCGTAAACCCCGCTCAGTGGCAAAGTCATAAAAGGCCGCAATGCTCAGTGGCGCTGGGTTGGCCACGTGATAGACCTGGTTGCGCTTTTGTGGGTCGTTCATGCCCGCGACAATACAGGTAGCTGCGCGGTCAACCGGAATAATATCCAGCATGTAAGGACTTTCAGTCGGGCGCACCTCAATGCTGAGCATCATTTTCAGGATACGGTGGAAGACATCATCCGTGTTACCAATGCCGGTTTTAGATGACCCCGAGATTTCTGAAAAACGGTAAACCGTGTAGGGCACACCTATGTGTGATGCCTGACGAATGTTTTCTTCCTGCACCCATTTCGACTGACCATAACCGCTGCACAGCAAGGCTGCTTCATCTGTTGGAATAAAAGACTCACGCGGGTTTACTGAGAAGTGGGAATCCTTTATCTGGGTACTGGCGGTGGTGCTGGAGACAAAGTGGATCATCTTCAGCGTGTCCGTACAGCACAGTGTTAGCAGGGCATTGGTACCAGCCACCGACTTTTTAAAGGCAAAGTAGGGCTGGATATGGTTCACATAAGACGCCGTATGGACCACATGCTGGATGTCCCGGCACAGCAGTGCCCAGTGCTCATCGGATACGCCTAACCGGGATTGCTCCATATCTCCCGGGACAGGCACGATGCGCTCCAGATCCAGAGTCAGCGCATACTGCTTGGCATTATCGGCAATGCGAGTGAGGGCTTGCTCTACACTGTCGGCGCGTACCAGGCAGTATATTTTTGCTTTGGTGGTGGCCAGCAGCTCTGCCAGCAGGTGACTGCCTAAAAAGCCGGTTGCTCCGGTGAGCAGCACATTGCGGACGTCGCCCTCATAGGCATGCACTATCTCATCGGGCAGCGTCGGCAAGTCAATGCCCGCATCGACAATAAACTCAGGTAACGAAGCGTCGTCCTCATGCTGAACCTGGCCATGGGCCTTGTCGATTTCGTCGATCAGTGTCTGAATGGTATTCATGTTCTTAAAGGCATCGGCCTGAATATCAATATTGAGCCGGGCCTTGAGCTGCTGGAAGGTTTTCAGCAATGAGATAGAGTCAAAGCCATAATCATACAGGTCGCAATTTAGATCCAGCTCATCGGGAGCTATTCCCAGCACCTGGCCAACAATGCTCACCACAGTGCCAGCGATATCCTGAGACGCCTCAGTTACTGCCTCTGAACCGTGTTCAAGGCGGGATTGTAGGAGGCGTTTACGCTGTAATAGTGCCGTTGTGTTATGCATGATGCGCTCCGGCTCTGTGGTGCAAATGGCCGCCAGGGTGCTGCGCTTGGTGCTGAGCAGCTTGGGCAGTTGTGCAAAGGCATCGTGCATCTGGATCAGCTGATAGCCCTTTTTCTCGGCAAAGCTGTTTTCAATGCTTTTTAGCGGATCATCTGAATGCCAGTAGCCCCAGTTAATTGCCAGAGTCTGACCATGACGCTGTTGCTTATCCACTTGCTGATTTCGGGTCCGGGCAAAGGCGTTCTGAAAGCCATTGGCATATGAGTAAGACAGATGATTCAGGCTACCAAACACGGCCATAGAAGAGAACAGCACAAAAAAGTCCAGCTCACAGTTGCTGAGCAGGGAGTCCAGCTGCTGCGTGCCTTGCACTTTGACCTGCATTGAGCGGGCAAAGTCGGCCCAGTCGTTTTCTTCTTCCGTGTAGGTGGTGCCGAGGTGAAACACGCCGTTGAGCTCTAGTGATTTGTCGTTCAGTAAGTCGCTGAGTGATGCCAGATGTTGGGCGTCGGCAATATCACACGCCAGGTAATGCACTGTGCCTTTTCCTCTGAACTGAGTCAGTTGTGGCTGTACGGCTTGCTCATCGCGCCTGCCTAGTAAGATGAGGGTCGCATCAAAGTCTTCCAGCAAGCGCTGGCTCAGTGCCATACCCAGTTCGCCCAGTGCCCCTGCGATCAGATAAGTACCGCCGTGACGTATTTCATACTCAGGCTTAACTGTGTCGCTTGCGTCCGGCAGTTGTGTTAGTTGCAGTGCATAGCGCGCACCATCGCGGTATTGCACCTGATTCGGCTGATGCTCGGTTATGCTCAGTAAGGTACTGGCAAACTCCTGTAGCAACAATTCGCCCAGACAAGCAGCCTCACCGAGCTGCTCAACTAACATCCAGCTGTGCTGCGGATTGCGCAGGTTGTAGCAACGTAGCAGGGCACTCAGGTCGTCCCGGGTTTCAATTTGCGAGTCGGTCTGAGTGGCATAAAACAGCTGCATCGTGTGATTGTCGTGACGGGCGGTTAGCTGCATCAGCTCGAACAGGGGTTTTATCTGCTGCTGCGGCTCAAGCAATGAACCACAGCCCAGCACAAAGATGGTATCCGGCAGATCTTCTGGATCCAGCGCTGAGTTATCCAGTTGCTCAAAGCACAGCGAAGTCACCTTACAGCCACTTGCATGTAGCGGCTTACTAAGTGTTTCAAGCTGCGCCTGGGTGTCTGATACCAGCAAAATATGTCTGTGTGCCAGCTGTGTTGTCAGTAGCGTCTGCCAGTCCTTAGGCAGAGTCAGTGCAGCCGGGTGAAATTGGTTGTCGAGCAGCAGCCAGGGACTTGTTTGTTCAGCCTCAATCACATTTTTGCTGATAAAAGACGTACCAGGCAGGTGCAGTTTTGGTAAAGAAGTTGGGTAAAGCGGTTGCCAGCTCACGACTTTGCCGGATTGCCACAAGCGTATTATGGCGGCATATTCCTGAGTTTGATGCAGTGTCAGCAATTGCTCAGCTGTTAGCTGCTCGCTGGTGTTATTGCTGACCTTGGAAGCCTGATCAGGCACGGCCTCGCTCAGGGCTGTGCGCAGCTCGTCCAGTGAGGACACCACCCAGCCGAGTCTGTACGCCTGCGCGGTGCGGCCCTGTGCTAGGGTCGCGGCCAGTTGTGCCAGTATTTGCGGCGTGTCTGGCAAAGTCGCAACATGATTGGCAAGCTCAGTGACTTTTTGTCCCAGCGCCGCTTTGCTGGTGGCCGAGAGCACCACCATCGCCGGCGAGTCTGGCAAAGCTGTGTGTTGCTCAGTGATGTTCGGCTGATACTCTTCGAGCACCACATGGGCATTCACGCCACTGATCCCAAAGGCACTGACGGCTGCCCGCCGTGGTGTATCGCCCTGCTCCCAGGGCTGCGCTTGGGTTTGTACCGTGATCGGCGTATCCTCGAGTGCCAGATAGGGGTTAAGTGCCTGCACATGGAGCGATGGTACCAGGGTCTGATGCTTAAGTTGCAGCACAACCTTGATAAGCCCGGCGATACCCGCCGCAATCTCGGTATGGCCTATGTTGCTTTTCACTGAACCCAGCGCACAGCGGGCTGGCCACTGATGTGTATTAAAGGCTGCCTTGAGCGCATCCAGTTCAACCGGATCGCCGAGTGTGGTGCCGGTGCCATGACACTCGATGTAGCTGAGTGTGGCCGGGTCGATGTTGGCGTTGCGCCAGGCTTTATCCAGCAGCTGAGTTTGTGCCCGGGCATTGGGCACGGTAAAGCCTTGTGATTTACCGCCATGGTTAACCGCTGAGCCCAGCAATGTGGCGTAAATGGCGTCCTGATCGCGCTCGGCTGCCGAGCGCTTTTTCAGCATGATCATGCCAACGCCTTCGCCCCGTACTATGCCATCGGCATCGGCAGCAAAGGTTTTGCATCGTCCATCCGGCGACAGCGCACCTATCTCCTGCATGGCCATAGAGGCGGTGGGGGTGTCTATGATATTGACGCCGCCAACAATGGCCTGCTCACACTCACCCATGCGAATGGCTGCCATGGCCTTATGTACGGCCACTAGCGATGATGAGCAGGTGGTATCTATCCCTTCGCTCGGGCCGTGCAGGTCGAGGAAGTAGCTCATACGGTTTGGCGCAAATGCCGGGGAGGTGATCAGCCCTTCGTGATATCCAGACTGACAACCAATAAATAACCCGGTGCTGGTGCCTGCCAGCGATTTTGGATCGTATCCGGCATTTTCAATACACTGCCAGACATGCATCATTAGCAGGCTTTCCTGCAACTGAATGCGCTCACACTCTGCTGGGGCAATATTGAAGAATAAGGGGTCGAACTCGGTGTCGCGTCGCAGGCGGCCCAGCCAGTTAATTTCGCCGGGCCAGCTGAGCTCGCTGTCTTGCGGTTGTGGCCAGCTGTGGCGGGTTACACAGTCTTTGCCTGTGCTCAGGTTGTGCCAGAATTCGTCGAGGTTACTCGCTTCGGGGAAGGCGGCGCTGATCCCAATAATGGCAATCGCTTCATCGTTTGAGGTATTCACCGGGACTTGTTCTGCTGCTGTATCCGTTGAGCTTGTTTGCGTCACTGTGCTGCTAGTGATCAGCATATCGCCATACTCGGCGATAATATGGGTTCTGAGGCTGTTCAGGGTCGAGTGCATAAACAACACGCTGGGTGACAGCTCAAGCTGATAGCGGCTGTTGAGCTGATTGATAAAGGTAATAAAGGCAATGGAATCCGCGCCAAACTCGCCCAGGTCGGTATCTCCATCCAGTGTGTCTGGTTGCACGCCGAGTAAAGCCGCCACCATAGTGCTCAGCTGCTCTGTCAGCGCAGCGTCCAGCGCGGCTTCACTGCTAAACTGGGCCGCTGGTGTAGCGGAGTCACTGACTTGCTCATGGTTTGTGTCGGCCGGGGTATATTGCACCAGCGTCTGAGGCTGGCGCAGTGCTCGGTAAAAAGCGTCTATGCCACTGTTGGTGGGCATTGCCGCATCCGTATGGGCAAACTGGGCATTGCGCTGCATACCGCCGTCTTGCCAGAAAGGCCAGTCGATACTGGCGCTCAGGCCATGGCGCTTACCGCTGGCAACCTGGGCATGACGCTGCTGCATATAGCTGTCGAGAAACGCATTGGCCGTGGCATAGTCGCCCTGAGAGGCCGCGCCCTGTACGCCACTGAGCCCGGCAAAGCAGGCGAAGAAGCGCAGCGGCAGATCCGCGGTGGCCTCATCCAGCGCCACCACGCCCGTGACCTTGGGCGCCAGCACTTGCGCAAAGGAGGTCGGTGTTTTGTTGCACAGCAAGGTATCCTGCACTATGCCAGCGGCATGGATCACACCGTGGAGCGCGCCAAATTCGCGCACTATGTCGCGCACCAGCAACAAGGTATTCATCTTTTGAGCCACGTCCAGCTGACGATAAACCAGTTGCACCTGACCTTGCTTAAGGTTGCGCAGCTGCGACTGTATCTGAGTGTCGTCGGCGGCTCGTCGACCTGTCACGACCACTGTGGTGGCAAACGGCAAAGCGGCCAGTTCGGCAATAAAGTGACGACCAATCCCCCGAGCCCGCCGGTGATCAGATACACGCCATCGGGCTGCCACGCACTGATCGGGTTCACATCGCTCACTGGCTGGTAGTCCAGTACTGTGCGGCCCGTGCCCTGATAAGCAATGACGGAGTCGGGCGCATTGCGGTTATCTCTCAGCAGAGTGTGCAGCGTATCTGAGCTCAGTGTCGGGTCTACCAGCAACAGCTGTGTGCGCAGCATAGGGTGTTCAATGCTGGCGGTTTTCAGCAGGCCGTGCAGGCAACTGTTGAGGTTAGCCAGTGGCTCGGCCTGAGTGTTGCCTATCACCAGCTGTAGCAAGGTCGGCTGTCTGGTTTTCGCGAGAGACTGTATGATGTCGAGCAGCTGAATTCCATAGTCGCTGACCTGCTGCTCCGGTGCGTAGTGGCTTGAGCTAAGCACTTGGGTGATGGCTCCGGCGACTTCCAACTCCGGCAGGTCGCACAGCACTACACAGTGTGACGCCGTGCTGTCGGGCGCAGCTGTCTCATTGTCTGTAATCACAGGCTGGGTGCGCCACTTTGGCACGCTCAGCGTGCATGGGACCAGCTCTTCTGTTTGAGTCTGACTCAGGCCAAGTGTGTACGGCTTCAGATCAAAGGGATAAGTCGGCAGGCTAAGTTTGCTGATTGCCTGATCCTGATACATAAAGTCCCAGTCCTCAAAGCCGCTGTCCAGCCAGTGACTCAGAATAGCCTGATAGTTGCCCTGTGCCAGCCAGCTGGCCGGTGTACCAGCGGGAACTGGGTTCAAAGGTGTTTGTTCACTCCTTGCCAGGTAATTCGTCAGCTGAGTCTTAAGCTCGTTCAGAGAAGACACCACAAAGCCTGCGCGATGCGCCATCACTTGGCGACCGGTTTGCAGGGTGTAGGCCAGGCTGACTCTTAGTGCATCATCGCACAGGGTACGCTCAAGCCAGTTCAACAGCTCACTGACCTGACGCTGCAGTACCTCTGGTGTGGCTGCCGACAGCACTACGATGGAAGGCTGGCTGCTCAATGTATTCTGTGTTTGCGCAACCGGTGCTTCTTCCAAAATGGCGTGGGCATTGGTGCCGCCAATTCCAAATGAGCTGACCGCGGCTCGTCTTGGTAGCAAAGGGGTTTCCCACAAGCGCGTGCTGTCGACGACATAAAACGGCGAGTTAGCCAGGTCCATATGTGGATTCGGCTCACTGTAGTGCAAGGTGCCTGGCAGCAGTTTGTGGTGCAGCGACAAGCTGGTTTTCACCAGTCCGGTAAGCCCTGCCAGGGTATCTGTGTGGCCCAGGTTCGATTTTACGGCGCCCAGTCCACAATATTGTTTTGCTTCGCTATGCGGCTGATAAACCTGTTGCAGTGCCGCAAACTCAATGGGGTCGCCCAGTGCGGTGCCGGTGCCATGGGCTTCGACATAACTGATGCTTGCCGGTGAAACATCGGCGCTTTGCAGTGCCCGGGTGATCACCTGCATCTGGCCTTCCGTGCCCGGGGCAAAGAAACCGGCCTTGTTATTACCATCGTTGTTCACCTTCACCGCCTTAATCAGGCTGTAAATGTGATCGCTATCCTGGGTTGCCTCATCGGCCCGTTTGAGCACCACCACAGAGACGCCATTGCCGCCTATCATGCCATCGGCTTGAGCATCAAAGACTTTGCAGCGCGCATCGGGGGCAAAGTTGAGGCCTTTTTCTATTTTGTATCCTGTGCTGCGCTGCGGGAATAAACAGGCTGCGCCAACAATGGCATAGTCAATGTCACCGGCTTTGAGTGCCGAGCAGGCCAGTGCCAGGGCGCTCAGGGATGAAGAGCAATTGGAGTGCACAAACAGGCTCGGGCCGGTCAGGCCGAGATGATAGGAAATACTGGTTGCCAGCGTGCCGGGCTGATTCAGCGTCGATGCAACATAGTCCTCGGCATTGAGGACAAACTCCCCGTTGCTGAATTTGTCATACAGGTTAAGATCGGTCAGGTCGCCGCCAGAGGCGGAAATATACACGCCGGTGTTGGGCATTTGGTCACAGCGATAGCCAGCATCTTCCACCGCTTTCCAGGCGTGCAGTAGCAGCTGGCGCTGTGCATAGCTCATGGTGCGGGCTTGTTTTTCCGAGAGATTAAAAAAGCCGGGGTCGAATGCATCCTGGCCCTCTACCCAGGTATCGAGCCAGATCATAGACGCGTCTGACTCGGCTCTGTGGCTGTGGCGAACCAGGTTGTTGCCTTCAATGAGGTTTTGCCAGAATGTCTGCGCGTCGGGGGAGTTCGGGTAATGACAGGACAAGCCTATCATAGCAATGGCCTGATTGGCGGTTGTCGGCTTTGCAGGGCGCACCGGCTCTGGTGCTCGTATAGGCGCTGCAATCGGACTGGTGACTTTGGTCGATAAATAATCGTACTGAGCGTTAATGGTGTTGTACTGAAACACCTCCGTCAGCGGCAGGTCGATATTGAACCTGGCGCTCAGTTTGGTGGCCAGTACATTGGCCAGCAGAGAGTCGCCCCCAACCGTGAAAAAGGGTGCATCCGGCGCAACTTGACTCACGTCCAGCACATCACACCAGACGGCCGAAATCTCGGCCTGTAAGTTTCGCTCCGGTACGGCTGCGCTGAGGCTTGCTTCCAAAGTTGAGAGGGCGGCCTGCGCGGTGTGTGAGTTAAGTGGCAACTGGCTGAGCAGCGCCTGTTTATCCACTTTGCCATTGTTGGTCAGCGGCATTGCGGGTACTGAGACAAAATACGCCGGCACCATGTATTCGGGCACAAGCTTTAACAACTCGCCACGAATGGCTTCATCGGAAAGCGGCATTTGGGTGACCAGGTAAGCCACCAGTACGTCACCATGACGTTTGCTGGCAGCCAGCACGCAGGCATCCTGAATGGCCGGGTTGGTTAGCAGGGCGTGTTGTACTTCGCCCAGCTCAATGCGGTGCCCACGGATCTGAACCTGATCGTCGCAGCGACCCAGATATTCATACTGACCCTGCCCATTAAGGCGTGCCAGGTCGCCGGTACGATAGAGGCGCTCCTCGCTTTGCCCGGCAAGCGGATTAGGCATAAAGCGCTCAGCGGTCAGTACCGCTCTTTGATGATATCCCCGACTGACGCCACAGCCTCCAACGTACAACTCGCCGGGCTGACCCGTCGCGACAGGACTTTGCAGTTCATCCAGTAAGTACAGGCGGTAGCCGGGCAGCGGCTTTCCTATGATGCTCTTGCCCGGGTTCTGTTCGACCAGCTCGCGGGTAATTTCCATCTCGGTGACGTGTACTGTGGTCTCTGTGATGCCATACATGTTGACCAGCTTGGGGAGCGGCTGTGCTGCCTCAAACCAGGGCGTGAGCTTACTCAGCTCAAGCGCTTCACCGCCAAAGATCACGGTACGCAGAGAGCGTGTCAGCGTCGGGTGTGCCAGCAAATGCGTCATTAGCGGGTAAAACGCCGATGGTGTCTGATTTAAAATGCTTACCTGATTGTCGTGAATAAAGCGTGCGAACGCAGCACTGTCTTTTTTGCAGGCATCGTCCACGATCACCAGTTTGCCGCCATGGGCCAGCGCGCCCCAGATCTCCCAGACCGAGAAATCAAACGCAAACGAGTGGAACAGGCACCAGGTATCCTGGGCATTAAACCCAAACCCTGGCTGGGTGTTGTTCAGCAAAGCGGTAATGTTGCTATGTTCAACCAGCACGCCTTTGGGCTGGCCTGTTGAGCCCGAGGTATAAATGATATAGGCCAGCGCCTGCGGTGCCAGCGCTATGCCCGGAGCGGTGACGGGTGCCATAGTGCTGCTTTGCAGGCAGTCACTAAGTCGGTACGCCTGGCTGTGCGTGACCGGCAGTGTTAGATCGTCGCTCGTCAGTACCAGCGCCGGATCGGCATCGGCCAAAATAAAGCGGGCTCTGTCCTCTGGTGAGCTGAGGTCCACCGGCACGTAGGCACTGCCGGTTTTCAGCACCGCCAGCATGGCAACTATCATTTCCACACTCGGGCGCAACAGCAAAGCAACCCGGCTGCCAGGCCGCGCGCCTTTGGCAATTAAGGTATGGGCCAGCTGGTTGGCCTGCTGCTCCAGTGCCTGATAACTCAGCGTGGTACCGGCAAACGAGACCGCCGTCTGGGTTGGGTGCTGCGCGGCCTGTAAGGTGAAGCTGTCAACCAAAGTAGCGGGTTTTACATTCGGTGTCTGTGGCTGACCATCGGGTGGTAAGTCACCGCTAAGCAGCACGTCTTCCAGCAGCCGCACATAATTATCCGCGAGTGTTTGCACGGTATGACGTTCATAAGCGCGGGTCGCGAATTTAAAGGCCAGCTGATGGGCGCCACCCAGCGGGGTGACCTCCAGGCTCAGGTCCAGCTCAGCATCCTGCTGGAATTCTTGCCACAGCGCGCCCAGTAGCGCCTGATTGTCTTCGACCCAGTCGGCCTGAATAAAGTTATGACAGGCATAGCCTATCTGAAACAGCGGGTGAACACCCGGTATACGCGGCGCATTGACGGCGCTGAGCAGCTCAGACAAGGGCAGGGCGCTGTGACTGATCACGGCGTCCAGTTGTGTCTGGTTCGCCCGTGCCTGACCGACAAAATTTGTGCTGCTATTGCGGGTCAGCGGCAGTGGTAATTGATTCACAAACAGACCCAACGACTGCGCCATACTGGCTTTGGGTCGTTGCATCACAGGCGTGCCCAGTATTAGCTCATTGCGACCAGTGAGGCGGCTCAGTAACGCCTGAAACACGGTTAAGAAAAACACTGAGGTGCTGAGTTTGTGACGGGTTAAAAACTGCCCGAGTTGCTGCTGCGTGCTGGCTGGCAAGCTGAGCGTCACGCGCGCACTGTTTGGCTCGTCCGGGCTTACTTGCGCTGTGCGTTTTCCGGGCAGGGCCAGCGGTGTCTGCACAGGGTTTAAAGACTGCTGCCAGAAGTGTTTCAGCGTATCTGCACTTGGGCTGGCCAGCAGCTGCTGCTCCCAGTCAAGGTAGTCGAAAAAGCCCTGGTCGGGCGCTGCCGCTGGTGCGCCTTCATGATAGGCCTGCCACAACTGAGACAGCAGCTGGGTGGCGGAGACCCCATCAATGATCAGATGGTGCAGCACAATCACCATCACATGCCGTGACTGAGCGCCCGACGCCACTTGCCAGGCGCTTGCGCGCAGCAATGGCCCTGATAGGTCAAAAGGCACCGCAATGGTCTGTTGAATTGCGTCAGTCAGGGCAGCCTTAGAGGTCGGTGCCAGAGACGTTTGTTCAATCCGGATTGTGGCCGGGTGGATCTGTTGCGTGGGTCGGCCATCCGTTTCGTGAATACGCAGGCGCAGCACCGGGTGGCGCTGACAAAGACTGTCCAGCGCTTGTTGCATACGGGCAACATCCAGACTGGCAAGCTCGAATACCAGCGGGATATTGTAGCTGCACAGCGTCGGGTTTTGCTTGTGCAGCAGCCACAGGCCCTGCTGGGCTTTTGACAGCGGCAGTGGACCTGTCAGCGTTTGTTGGCTGAGCGGCTCTTGGTGTGTTACCTGCACCGTGGCGATATTGGGTTGCTGTTTAACAAGGTAAGCATGCAACTGGTTGAGGGTTTTCACCTCAAATAACAATGCTGGTGGCAGGGCATCCAGGTTAAGCTGAGGATCGGCCTCAAGCTGTTGTACGACGGACATCAGCATAATGGAATCAAAGCCCATATCCCGGAAGTCGAGTTCGCTGTCGAGTTCTTCCACCGGCAGTTTACTGACTTGCGCCACCACGGCTTTAAGGTGGTCCATTAAAGCACTATCACTCAGTGCTGCCGTGTTATGTGATGCCGGTATCTGGGTGTCAACCTTGGCAGCTGGATTTGTCCAGCGCATCAGTTTGTCCGCGTTACCGTATAAAAAGCACTGTTGCGTGTGCGGCTTGGCAAACAGCTGATAAAAGGCTTTCAAACCAATGTTATCAGGCATAGCAGTAAAGCCCTGCGAGCGCAGCAAACTTTGCTTAACGGCGTCCATTTGCATGCCGCCTTGTGCCCACAGCGGCCAGTTTACCGACAGGCTTAGACCATGGCGCTGACCTTGCTCACCCCATTGCTGGCGCTTGCTCATATAAGCATCCAGGAAAGCATTGGCAGTGGCATAATCGGCCTGACCCGGGTTACCAAAGCACGCTGCAATGGATGAAAAGCAGATAAAGAAATCCAGCGGAAGTGCTTTGCTGGCCTCATCCAGTGCCATCACCCCAGAGACTTTGGGCGCCAGCACGCGCTGGACTGCCTGCGGAGTTTTGATCGCAATCAGTTGGTCTTCAATCACACCGGCGCTGTGCAAAATTCCGGTCAGGGCACCGTGCTGCGCACCAATGCGGTTAAGCAGCTCAGCACACTGGGTTTGAGTGCTGATATCGGTTTGGTAATAATGAATTCGGCTTGTATCTCCCAGCTCACTGAGCGACTCAGGTGCGGTGCGTCGACCTGTGATAATCACCTGAGCATGGCGGGTTTGAGTCAGGATCTCTTTGGCAAAGCACTGACCCAGCTGGCCAAGGCCGCCGGTGATCAGATACAAGCCATTTTCTTTCCACGGCATCAAAGCGGGCACATCGCTGTGTTGTGGCGTCAGCGTTTGTATCTCGCACTGACCCTGAATAAAACGCAGTACTTTGTGTTGGGTATACTGGCTTGCCTGAACAAGGTGCGCCGCAGATTGTGCAGGTGTATCACTTTGTATCAGCTGCACACTCAGCAGGTGATGTTCTAGTGCGGCGGTTTTCAGTACCCCTGCCAGCGCCATCAGCAGGGGGTCGTTCGCAGGCACGAGCAGCTGGATAAGCAAAGGCTCAGTGGTGCTGGCAAGCTGTTTGATGTGTGCAATCAGAGCAATGGTCAGCGTCTCAATTCGCTGTGCTGTGTCACCCGATGTATCTTGCAGCACAATGGCATCTGGTATCTCGTTGTGTGGCGCCAGCGCGATGACCTGGCGTTTGCCAGACCAGCTTGCCTGTGAAGTCACATCCAGCGGTTGCCACTGCGGGATGAGGTGTAACAATGAATCTTCTGCGATGGTAGTCGGGGCCGGTTGCGGGTTCACCTGGGTGAGTTTGGGTGCCCCGCTGAGCCAGAATGGTGTGCTGGCAAACGGATAGGTCGGCAGGCGCAGTAAGGTCGGCTGAGAGGCGTAAAATGCAGACCAGTCGAGTTCGGCACCGACCACCCATAAAGCGAGTAGCTTGTTCAGCTCACCAGCTTGCGTCCAGCGGTTAAAATCGTCTTTATCCAGCGCCGCTAAAATGGCTTTACCTTGTTTACTGTTGCCCTGTTTATAGGTACCGGCTTGTTGATTGGCAAAGTCATTCAGCTGGTTTTGTACCTGGGCCAGCGTTTCGGCAACAAAGGCCATACGACAGTCCATAGCTTCACGCGCACTTTGCAGCGTATACGCCAGCGCTTCAAGTGCGCTGTCATCCAGTTGTGCCTGAGCGAGCCAGCCTGCCAGTTTACGGGCTTTGTCGCGCAGCACCTCGGGAGATTTGGCCGACAGTGCGATGATCACCGGCTGTGCGCTGCCTGCTTGCACTGCGGTTTTTGTCGGCTGATATTCTTCGAGGATCAGGTGGGCATTGGTGCCACTGAAACCAAATGAACTGACACCGGCGCGTCGCGGCTGGCCATCCGGCACGCTCCAGGGTTGCGTCTCCCGGGCGACATAAAACGGCGTATCCTGCCAGTCGATATGGCTATTACCCTGCTGATAATGCAGTGAAGCCGGAATGGTTTTGTGCTGCATGGCCAGCACCGTTTTGATCACACCGGCGACGCCTGCGGCGGTCAGGCAGTGGCCGATATTGGTTTTGACCGATCCCAGTGCACAGAACTGGCTGCGCTGGGTCGCTGTACGAAATGCCCGGGTCAGGGCCTGAAATTCAATGGGGTCACCCAGCTTGGTCCCGGTGCCATGAGCTTCAATCAGGCTCAGAGAGTCAGGGGCAATATCAAATTGCTCATAAATACGGCTATGTAACTGTTGCTGAGAAACTGAGCTGGGCGCTGTGATCCCGCTGGTGGTGCCGTCCTGATTGGTGGCTGAGGCTAAAATAACCCCCAGAATATGGTCGCCATCACGCTCGGCATCACTCAGGCGCTTTAACACCACCACACCGACACCTTCACCCGGCACAAAGCCATTGGCCCGGTCATCAAAGGTATAGCAGGTGCCATCGGCACTGAGCATGCCCGCCTTACCGGCATGTTGTGAAAACTGCGGGGTACACAAGGTGGCAACGCCCCCGGCCAGTGCCGCGTCAATTTCGCCGTTTTTCAGCGCCTGACAGGCACTGTGCATGGCCACCAGTGACGACGAACAGGCGGTGTCTATGGCCAGCGCCGGCCCCTTGAGGTTCAGATAATAAGAAACCCGTGCCGGGATCACTGAACCAGCATTGCCCCAGAACAACTGCGCCGGGGCATCCTGGGGTGCCAGCGAGGCATAGTCGCCCTGCGCGCAGCCCAGATAAACGCCGGTATTGCTGCCGGCAGCGCGGGTGATCATGTTAGCGTCTTCCAGCGCCCGGTAGGCTTCTTGCAAAAACAGTCGCTGCTGCGGGTCCATCACCTCAGCTTCTTGTGGTGTGATGGAGAAAAACGGCGCGTCAAAGCTGGCGATGTCACCCAGCAGGCTGGCGTAGCGACACCAGTTTTGTGCGTCGGGTGACAAGTCGCTTAAATCCCAGCGCTGCTGGGCACGCACCGAGGTACGCTTGTTGCTCAGCATTTCCCAGAATTCGTCGACATTGCTGGCATCACCAAACTGACAACTCATGCCCACGATGGCAATTTTGTCTGCGTTGTTATGACTGGTTTTGTGAGCCGGTTTTACTTCATCTGTAGCGGGTTGCACCGATACAGGTGCAGCCTGTTGCGCAGTCGCCATGGCTGGCTGCGTTTTGTGCATCAGGGCTATTGCCTTATCGCTGTGCTCAGCCACTATGTGTTTACTCAGCGTCGCGATGGACGGAAAATCGAACAATAAAGTTGGCGGCAGACTTAGGTTGAAGTGGGCATTGATCTCATCGAGGATCTGAATGGCCAGGATCGAATCCACGCCGTAATCGGCAAACGAGTCATCCGGGTCTAATTCATCCGCTGTCATGCTCAGTGCCTGGCTGGCGATCCCTGCGAGGGTTTGGGCGACGAAATCGCTCAGGGTTGCGCTGTCTGTTGCAGGCTGCGAGTCGGTCTGTGTCTGTTCGGGTTGTTGCATTGCCGTATTGTGGTTTGAAATTGGTGTTGTTTGTTGAGCCGGTTTTGAGCGTTGCTGCACCAAATGGCCATTGCTTTGCGCGCACAGCACTTGCTGTGGTGATTGAGCGTCTGTGGCAGAGGTTGCCAGTTCAAAGCCATTGCTGCTCAGTAACTGTTGCCAGCGTGGCTGCGACAATAAAGGAGAGCCTGGCAGGCGCAGTGTGGTGTCTTTGCTCAGCCACCAGCCTTCGAGCAGGCCAAAGGTCAACTGAGTAAACAGCGACGGCTGAGTGACTTCGTTGATCAACAGCAGGCCACCGCGCTTCAGGCAGGCCTTGGCGTTGTGCAGTGTGGTTAACATGTCTGCGGTGGCGTGCAGCACATTGGTGGCAATCACCACGTCATAGCTGGCTAAGTCAATGTGTTGCTCAGCAAGTGGCTTGCTGACGTCAAAATAGGCCATCTGCACAAAAGGATAGTCCGATTGAAATTGTGCTTTTGCATGACTGAAAAAGGCCTGCGACAAGTCGGTGTAAGCGTATTCAGTGACAGTAAAAGTGCGCAATTCGGGCAGTACAGTACGCGTGGTGCCGCCGGTGCCTGCGCCAATTTCCAGAATTCTAATGGGCTGCGTACCTAAACCTGCCAGATAGCGGGTAAGCTGAGTAACCAGCGCCTGATTGGCGTGCATGGCCACCGGGTTATCCCGATATACCGATTCGACCAGCGCCAGTGAGCCACCGGGAAACAGCACATCAGTAGCTTTACGCTGGCCGGATAAAATCTCGGGCAGTGCCGCCAGCGCTGCGTTGAGCAGTGCATAATCTTCCTGAGCCAGCATAGTCTGCTCGGCTGGAAGCTCCGGCAGAGTAAGCGCGTCGTCTTGTAGCAAACCGGCCTCGCTCAGGTAGCGGGCGGTTTCCTGCCACCATAATTCAAAGTAATCCGGCAAGGCTGATAGCGCATCGGTGCGCTCAGCCGGATGCTGCCAGCCTGCACTGATAAGTGCCTGGCACAACGCATAAAAGATCTCGGTGTCAGCAGGTTGGGTATCGAGTGTCAGCGCAGGTGCAGCTTGTTCAGACTGAAATACGTTATAGTTGCACTCTGAAGAATAGCTGCTGCGCACCAGCGCCGCCTGTGCCCGCTCTGGTGTCATTTTCACTACACCGACCTGCGTCAGCGTTGAGGACATGAACTTTGCCAGTGCCGCCATGCCTGATTGCGCGTCGACAGAGCCAATCCCGACCTGGCGCATTTTTCGCTGATAATACGGGTCGCTGACCCGGCCAACGCCGCCCCAGTAACCCCAGTTAACCACCTTGATGGGCAGTTCAGTACTGGCGGAGCGGGCCAGACTGTCCAGATACTGACAGCCCGCAGCATAGTTACTCTGGCCGGGGGCAGGCGAGAAAGACTGCATTGAAGAGAACAGCAGGACGAAGTCGAGCGACCGGTCTTTACACACGCTCAGTAAGGTTTCGCCACTGGCCTGTTTGGCCTGATAAGCTCTCAGGAACTGGGCGTCGTGCATGTTGGCCAGGATCTGATCTTCCAGATGCAACACAGAATGTACCACGCCATGGAGCTGCCCATAGTCTTGCTCAATGGTGTGCATCACGGCACGCATGGCCGCTTCATCGCAGGCATCGGCCTGAATATACTGCGGTGCAGGGCCCAATTCACCCAGCCGCGCGATGGCCTGCTCTATGTCTTCATTCAGCGCACGACGACCAACCCAGACAACTTGTGCCTGATGCTGGCGGATCATCCATTCACTCCAGACCTGACCCAGGCCCCCTGCGCCGCCCAGCACCAGATAGACGCCATTCTTGCGATAGGCTGACTGTCCTGAATCCAGGTAGGTGTGCTCGCAGGCGCTGAAGGTATGCCAAATGTCGCTACGATGTGCATAAAAGCCCGCAGGCAGGCGAGTCGTCTGTTGCCAGTGGCTTGTCTCTTCTTTGCATTCAGCACTTAAATCGACAATGCGCACGTGCCAGCGTGGGTATTCCTGAGCCACACTTTGCAGCAATCCAATCAGCCCGGCGCCGTGTGCATCGACGGTTTCGTCATACACTTGCTGTGTCTGGAAGGTAAGTAAAGTGATGGCCAGCGGCTCTGTGCCTTTACCTTGTTCGATCAGGGCTTTCAGGTGAGTAAACAGTTTTAGTGGCTCTGCGTACTCGTCCTTGGCGACCCACAACAGGTGATCAGCAGGCTCCGCCGAGTCTGAGCACCAGGCTGGCATAAGTGACGCAGGACCCTGATAATCAAAGCGGTATTGAGTCGTTTCAGCAGGTGGCAGTGCTGTCAGATGCTGCCAGCCAGGGAGTACGGAAAACAGCTGGGTCGCATCGGTATCGTGCGCCATTGAGCGGGTCGAAAATCCACGCAGGCGCACATACACCGCACTTTGTTCATCGCAGATATCGACATCAAACTTCTGGCTGCTGGCATCAGCATGGGTGGTTTGGGTCGCACAGGCTATCAGTGTTTTACCCGATGGCAGCGGCGTGAGTAATTCAGCCTGTTCCAGTGCAAAGGGCAATCCCGGGCGGGGATCTTGTGCAAAACCCAGCAGGGAATGCAGGGCGCTGTCGAGTAGCTCGGGGCAAAGGCAAAGTCGGGGGCAATAACCGGGTTGAGTTCGCCCTGTGCCTGTTGGTCTGCCACAGACAATGTGGTGATGCGCTGAAAAGCCGGGCCATAGTCAACGCCTGCTGCGCTAAATTGCTGATATAACTCTGTGGTTGTGACTGTACAGGCGTCAGACAGTGCTTCGATGGCGCGCGTTGTGACGCTGTGCTCTGTGACCTCAACCTGACCACTGGCATATACGTGTTCTTCACGGTATAACTCAAATGTTACCCGATCACCGGTTTGTTTTAGTGACAAATAAACCGGGCCGCTCTGAGCGTCGATGATCACCGGCCTGCGCCAGTTCACCTGACTCAGGCGCAGCGACTGGTTATCCGCCAGCTGGCCCGACAAGATCATGGCGGCATGGACCATTTCAAGCGTACAGACGCCGGGCAGCATAGCCTGGCCCTGCACCTGATGGTCACGTAGAAAGTATTCATTGCCTGTAAAGTCACTGACAAAGATCAGCTCACCCAGCGCCGGTATACTGCGATGCAGCAGTGGATGCAGGTGTGAGGGCTGCGCAGCGTCTTCCGCGTCGAGCCAGTAAGGTTTATGCTCAAACGGGTAGGCAGGCAAACTAATACGTTGCGGGCTGAGTTTGCCATAGTTGGCCTGCCAGTCGATGACATCGCCCTGTACCCAGCCGGTTATGCGCGCAGCGAGTGTTTCGTGAGTAACTTCGCTGTGCTCTGCAGTGGTGGCAACTTTACTATAGTGCCAGTCGCCAGCCTCACCGGTAACAAACTGGCTCAGTTGTGCTTTGACAGAAGCCAGCGAGTTTGCCGCAAACCCCATCCGGTGTTTCATCGATTCCCGGCCCACCGTGAGCGTATAACTTAAATCCTGCAGCTCAACCGGGTTATCCGACTCAAGGTAGGCAAGCAAGTCTGCGGCACGCTGCGTGAGCGCGGTCCGGGTTCTGGCCGACAGCAGTATCGGCAGGGCGGTGTCTAACGCTGGGCGCTGTGGGTTGAGATATTGTGGTGATTCTAAGATCACATGGGCGTTCACTCCGGCAAAGCCAAAGGAGGATATTCCGGCAAGGCGCTGCTCGCCCGCCCAGGGCACACATTCGGTGGCTAACTCAAACGGCGATTTCTGCAGAGAGATTTTCGGATTCAGCGTCGCAAAGTTTTGCAGCGGCGGCACCTGTTCATGCTCAAAGGCCAGCAAGGTTTTGATCACCCCGGCAATACCGGCGGCCGATTCTAAATGGCCGATATTGGTTTTCACTGTACTGAGATAGCACGGCGTATCGGGCGTTTGCTGTTTACTGGCTCGAAAGGCGCGTTTCAGGCCCTGGATCTCCAACGGATCGCCCAGCACGGTGCCGGTGCCGTGTAATTCGACAAAGCCAATCTGATCAGAGCCTATCCGGGCATTGTCGATGGCCTGCTGGATCACCCGCGACTGCGAAAACGGGCTCGGTGAGGTCAGGGTATTGGTTTTACCTGAGTGCCCCACAGCGCTGCCTTTGATGATGCCATAAATGGTGGCATTCAGCGCTTTGGCGGTCTCTACCGGCAGCAATAACACCATGCCAACCCCTTCGCCACGGACATAACCATCGGCTTCGGCATCCAGGGTTTTGCAGCGCCCCCGCGGCGAGAGCACGCCCAGCTTGCTAAAGCTGACATAGCGGTTTTTGGTGATCAGCAGGTTAACGCCACCAACCAGCGCGGCATTGATCTCACCTGAGCGAAAATCATTCATGGCCTTGTGAATGGCCACCAAAGACGAAGAGCAGGCGGTATCGACGGTTTCACTGGGCCCCTGAAAATTAAAATAGTGTGAGATGCGATTGGCAAACACCCCGGTCGACATGCCGGTCAGAAAGTGCGGGTCGATATTACCGGTCGAAAACTCCTGATAGTCGGTATTGCTGCACCCCAGATAGACACCGGTGGCGGTATTTTTAAATTGCGATGGTGCGAGCCCCGCATCTTCAAAGCAGGCCCAGGCCAGCTCCATGCTCAGGCGCTGCTGGGATCCATGCTCTGCGCTTCTTTGGGGGAAATGGCAAAAAAGCCGGCATCAAACCCGGCGATATCACCAATAAAGCCGCCCCATTTGCTAATGCTCTTTTGCGCCTGTTTATCGGGCTTTGGGTCGTAGTATTTTTTCCAGTCCCAGCGCTCCACTGGCACTTCGCTGATACTGCTGATTTTATGACTGAGGTTGTGCCAGAACTGATGTTTGTTATCGGCGCCCGGAAAACGCAGAGACAGGCCGACGATGGCAATATCCGGTGTCTTGTCTGGCAAAGAGGGAGTCTGCGGGTTGTGTTTGCTTGTCATGATCTGTCTCGATAAACGTCTAGTCGGGCTGCGCGAACGCTGTTGTTTGAGCGTCGCGCGGGTCTTTCTCAATCGGGCAGCCACGTTTATGGCGTGACTGCTACAGGGTTACTTCTCGTAAATGGTGTTGTTGATCACCAGCACATCAATGCCGGACATCAAAAACACCGCCAGCATGTCCTCAACCGAGTGGACAATGGGCTTACCCATAATGTTAAAGCTGGTGTTCAGCAGTACCGGCACACCGGTGATTTCACGGAAGCTGTCGATCAGCTTATAGTATGGCGCGTTCCATTCTTTCTTCACGCTTTGCAGGCGGCCGGTGTTGTCGACATGCACCACGCCCGGCACCTTGTCGCGCACCGCTTCTTTAAACACCAAAGTACGCTCCATATAAGGAGATTCCTGATAGTCCTCAAAGTACTCGTCTCCATACTCATGCAGGATAGACGGCGCAAAGGGGCGGAATTCTTCGCGGAACTTAACCCGGGCGTTCACTGTGTCTTTAATGTCGACCAGACACGGGTTAGCCAGGATTGAGCGGTTGCCTAAAGAGCGCGGACCAAACTCAGCACGGCCCTGTGCCCAGCCGATGATTTTACCTTCGGCCAGAAACTCTGCGGTTTTCTTATAAACATCTTCGCCATAATCGGTGGCTTTGAGGTGGCTGTAGCGGTGCAGTTTATCCAGTGATTTTTGCTTCACCTCAGAGCCGGTATAGGGGCTCTGAATTTGCGTAGAAGGCTGCCAGCTTGGGTTATCCTGCTGGTAGCACAGCAAGGCGGCACCAATGGCATTACCATCGTCTGCCGGGGCTGAGGGTACAAAAATGTTGTCAAATTTGGATTTCGCCAGCGCGGTGCCCATGAACGAGGAGTTCAGTGCACAGCCGCCGGAAATCGCGAGGTTTTTCGACGGTGCATGCTCATAGATAGCATCGATCAGATCCATAAAGATCTCACTGAATACCAGTTGTCCGGTGTAGGCAAAATCTTTGTAGGCTTCAATGGATTCGCCCGGCTCGCGCGCCATGGCTTTGATCTCTTTCATAATGGCATTGAGGTTTTTCGGCACCACGAAGTTGCCGTTTTTCACCTGCAAAGAGGCGCGCAGCAGGTCGTAGATTTTCTGATCTTTTTTACCATAAGGTGCCAGGCCCATGACTTTCCATTCTTCGCCCTTGAGCGGATCAAAGCCCAGGTTTTCACAAATAATGGTGTAAAACAGGCCCAGACTTTTAAATGAGCGTTTCACCTTGATAGGTGCCGGGGTGATCTTACCGTCTTTATAAGTGAAGTAGTCGATACTGCTTTTCTCGCCCATACCGTCTACCACCAGGCAGGAGGCTTCGCTGAATGGGCTGTTAAAACAGGCGTTGGCGGCATGCGTAAGGTGGTGATCAAAATAGCGTACTTCAGTGGGCTTTTTATTACGGTAGTTACCCACGATAAAGTTACGGCATGAGGCTTCAAAAAAGCGCGACAGGGTGCGCCCCGCAGCGGCCTGTGAGGCTCGGGCAAAGTAGAACTGATCTTTGATGTCGCGGGTGTTCACGTCAATATTAAACGAGAAGGTTTCGAGAATGCTCAGCACCACGTTTTCGAGTATGTTGGTGCTTTTCTCGCGGCCTTTACTCCAGGTTTTGGCTATCACCAGTTCAGTGCAGTCGCTGCAATAGGTCTTGAGGACTTCCTCGATGTAATAGGGGTTATCCGGCAGGCAGTACAGGCCCCGTTTGTAGCCCAGAAAACGCTCGGCGTCTTCGCAAAAATCACGTCACCCTGCTGATTGACAATCGCAATGGCAGGATCATGAAAGGAGGTGGCAAGGCCAATATAGTATTTCATCGTTTCAGTCCAAAAGTTGGGTCATTATTCTGTGTCCGGTCTGTGCCGGGGCATATTCTTTCTCTGTTACAGCGCTGTGGCTTCGTCTAATGCGATATAGCCCTGCGCGCCTTCCACATACACCGCGGGTCGGTGGCCAAACAGCAATATGGCTGGGGTACGGGTGCGCATTGGCTCGCTAATATGGGCGACTTTGATTGTTGTGCCGACGCCATGCGTTTGATTCCACTGTTCAACCTGCTGTGCCAGCGTTTGGGTGTCGTTTTGTGCGTAGTCAACTGCGTGTTGTTTGATCTCCGCCACTAATTTAGTGAGGACCTTCTTTGGGCCCAGCTCGACAAATGTCATGTCACCCTGCGCCAGCAGGTAGGTAATTGTTTCGGTCCAGCGTACTGAGTGGGTCAGCTGTGCGACCAGCTGTGACTGGATAGTGTTGCTCTGGTGGGGCAGCGCGCTGACGTTGGCAATCACAGGGACTGCGGGGGCTTTGAATTCAACCTCTGCCACGCAGCGTGCAAAGTCTGCCTGTACATCGGTCATATAGCGGGAATGGAATGCGCCGCTGGTGTTAAGCCGGATAAACCGCCCACCGGTTTGCTCTATAGCAGGCTGAGCACGGCTGATGTCGTCGCTCAGGCCTGAGAGCACGCTTTGCTGCGGGCTATTCAGATTGGCAATGTCCAGCGCATCCAGCTGATGCTCTGCCAGAGTTGCTCTTATCGCGGCCTCGTCTAACGCCAATACCGCGGCCATCGCACCGCCGCTCACCTGGCTCATCAGGGCGCCGCGCTGTTGCACCAGTCGCAGGCCATCTTCAAAAGACAGCGCACCGGCGGCAAACAGCGCGGTGTATTCGCCCAGGCTGTGCCCGGCCATAAAGTCCGCAGGCGCCGGGTCGCGCTGCTGGTGTGCCAAAAATGCCAGCGCACTGACCACATACAGGGCAGGCTGGGTGTACTCGGTCTGGTTCAGCTGGTTATGTGGGTCGTCCAGACACAAGGTTTTAATGCAGTAACCCAGCATGTCACTGGCTACCTGGGTTTGCTCGGGAAACAAGTCAAACCAGGTCTTGCCCATGCCAACGTATTGCGCGCCCTGTCCGGGAAATAAATAGCTTTTCATTGTTGCCTCGCCTGTGGTTAATCGACGTGTGCTGGCGCCAGCCAGTGCCGGGTTCGGGTTGTCAGCACGGTGGCGGTCTCTGTCATCAGCAGCTGAGCAATATTGGCCACGTGGCGCTGTTGCCACGGCTCAAGATCAGTGCCTTTCACCCATTGATTAAACGCCCCCAACGCCGGTCCGGTATGGACCTGAAAATTGACCCGCTCCTGAGTGGTTCCGGCAAATGCCAGCTTCATCGAGTGGGCAAAGTACCAGCGAAACACGCGGGCCATCTTGTACTTAGGGTCCTGCTCTGCACGCATTGCTTCTTCACTGCGCCCTTGCTGATGTAAGTACTGACAGGTTTCCTGCCAGATCTCAGCAAAGGTCTTTTTAAATACTTTGTCTTCCAGTTGCGCACGCTGCGCCGCGGGGATAGCATCCAGTGACGGGTAGTGCTGATAAAGCTGATAGAGCTTTTGCGCCCGGGCAGGAAAAAACACGCCTTTTTTCAGCACCTGTACTTTGGCACCCAGTTCAAACATGTCTCCGGCAGGGGCGTAGTCGGTGTCCTGTACATTGATGTCCTGCAACAGGGTTTTCACAGCCGCCGAAGTATCGGCTTCGACCGTACACTGGTTGATGGAGCCGGTCAGGATAAAGTCTGCGCCCATCATAAACGCAGCCGCCGCCGAGTCAGGTGTGCCTATGCCCCCGGCCAGACCGACGCGCGGTATAATGTTGAAGGCATGCTCAGCGCTGAGGGTATCGCGCAACAGTTGCATGGCGGGTAGCAGCACCGCCGGCATACCCTGATCGGTATGACCGCCGGAATCGGCTTCCACACACAGGTCGTCACACATGGCAATCTGCTTACTCAACTCAGCCTGCTCGGCGGTGATCTGACCATCCGTAAGTAAACGAGCAACGATGTGCTCGGGTGCCGGGCTTAAAAACGCACTGGCGACTTCCGGGCGTGACACTTTGGCCATCAGCTTATTGGTCGACACCACCTGGCCCTGCTCATCTCGCACCAGACCACGCAGGCGATACAGTACCAGCGCCGGAGTAATACGGATAAAAGCCGCGGCTTCCAGGCGACGAATCTGGCGCTTCAGGCACAGCTCAACCAACGCCATTTCCTGCTCTGGCTGGGTCAGATTGCAGACCAGGTTCAGGCCAAAGCGCTGTTCTTTTGAGAGCGCGTTTTGTATTTCACTCAGTGCCTGGTCAACGACATCGACAGACAAGCCGCCCGAGCCAAAAAAGCTCAGCAAGCCGGCCTGTGCCATGGCGATAACCAGCTTTGCCGAGGCAATGCCCCGATACATGCCGCCGCTGGCATAGGCATACTTAACGCCATAGTCGCGCCGAAACGATGCGGCGCCCAGCTGTTGCGCTGAAATGGCTGGAAACTGGTTTGGGCTGGTGTCGCCTGAGAGAGTATGAATCAAGGGTCAATGCCAGAGTATGATAATTACACTGAACCGTAATACATAATTATGAAAACATAATGGAGAAGCAGGAGGTTGGAGGAGTCTAAATCATCGCTGCAGGAATAGGGTATTTTTCGTAATGTCGTCGTATTGAATAGTGAAACAAATGACTTTAAAGTACATTTTCTTTATAGGTTAAGGATTTAACTATGAGCTCTTATCGGACTTTACTATCACTTGCCGTACTCAGCGGCAGTGCTTTCGCGAATCAGACGTCGACACAATTTGACGGTACCTACTTACTCAATATGGATAACCATCACAATGGTGTACTGGTCAATGACCTGACCTTTGATTTTACAATGCAGGGATTTAGTAGACACTTTATCGCCACGACAGAGAACAAAATCCTGTCTGGCTCCACTAGCTTGAATGGCACCAGTATTCGTTTTGAAGTGAGCGATCTAGTATCAGGTCAGAGTCAGTATTTTTCTGGCCACCGCGGTACATCAGGACACTATCAGGGCAGCTGGCACAGTGACGATGGCCGCGCGGGGGACTGGGGCATGGTGAATGCGGCTGATGAAGCATTCAGAACCTGTCAACAAATTTTGGATGCCGGTGCGAGTATCGGCGATGGTGTGTATCAGATTGTCGATGATAATGACGAACCGCTCTCTGTGTACTGTGATATGACAACCCATGGCGGTGGCTGGACACTGGTTGGCAGTTACCCTAATAAGGAGCCGGGCGGTAAAGCGCGGATCTCAGATTACGGCTCAGACCCTGAAACAAACCCTCTGGCACCGACTAAGTTGTGGTTGTATCAGGGCGATTTAACCCGCTTTGCGGATGCTCGTGAGCAAATTGCCTGCCCAGTAGGCGCGGGCTGTAATAACAATAAGAATGCCTTTGCTGACAACTTGACAACGCAAGAGCTGGATTTGATCCGGTATTCATGGGGCTTCCTCGACCGAGGTGATTACATGAAGGAGCTGAGAGAGATCCCAAGCTGTCGCACCGATTATGATGACGCCAGCACAGCTAAAGTCGGCTGTGTGAATCCGGACTATCTGGCCTGGGATGATGATGTGTATCGCAGCAGCTATCAGGTGGGCTGGCAGATTGACCTGTATGGTACGACGCATTGTTGGGTCGCCCGCGGCAGTTACAACTCGGATAAGTTGGGCTCCACTTCCTGTATTTCTAAAGTAGAGCCAAATGGCCAGAATTTCGCGCTACTTTGGATGCGTTAAACGATAAACTTTAGTGGGGTAAAGTGATTTGCCCCATTCCTATGGCTAGACATGACTTTATGGTTAAAGAGTCTGTTATTTCCTCAAGGCGACAATCAGCTCTTCATCTGCCCCCCAGATTTGCATAGATAGAGACAGCGCGTTAGAGGCTTAAAACTTTCTGCTGTTAAAATGTTGTGGTAAATGTTAATTTGTTGGGCTGTGGCTTGCGGTATTTGCTGTTAGATCTCAGCTTGGTAGTAACGCAGTGCCGCATTACTAGGAGCCGTTTTGGCTGCTGAGTAACATTTAATCACTTCAAGGACTAGATCATGACAGTTTTATCACGTTTTTTCTTTTTGGCTGCTGTAGTATGCAGTCAGGTAAGTCTGGCCAGTGTTCACCTGGTAGACAACGAATGTAGCGCAGCACTGAGCGCACACAGTGAGTATTCGCTCAGTCAATCTGCATTGACTCCAGACTCCTCATTACGTTTTCTCGGTTTTGACATTATAGATAAGCAAGGAGAGCCACATCTTCGGGCGCGCTTTGCTGCAAGTGGGCTGGAGTTTGCATTTTTTGATATCTACTCAGGTCAGCACTCTTTGCACTGTGGTATTTTTATCCCCGAGCGGGTTCAGGGTCAAAGGCAAGCCTGGGCTGCAGATTTGCCCGTGCGTGAGGCGTTGGCTCGTTTGCAAGACAGCAATACGCTGAATATCTGGGTAAATAGCGATCGACTGATTGAGGGGAAATCGCAGAGCTTTTTAACTGAGCTGTCTTACAGTCGAGCAGCATTGTTGAACTTATTACAACATAATAATGCAGCACGCCTGCCTTATGCTCTGAAAATGCAGCATCCCAGCGATCTCAATCAGGTTTCAGCTGACAATGATATTGTGTATTGTCTCAACTCACGGTTTGGGAAATGCGACTACAGCCACCCAGGCTACAGTGAGCTTGCACACCTGATCTTGCCCATCAAGGGTGAGGTAGTATTGGATGGTTATATCTCCCGCTTGCTGTTCAAAGAAGATGTGGAGCAAGGCGGACTGAGCGTCGCCGCAACCGATTTTGGCGTCTGGAATTGGGATAACCCGGTTTACGAACTGGGGGCGCTGCGTGGCAATGCCAAAGCCTTTTTGGCACCGTTTTTTACTTTAAGCTATCTAAGCGCGCCGGACTCAGAACAGGTCCAGACCAAAATTGCCTGGGATATTCCTTCGCAGTATGGGGCATTTCTAAATCGCAATACCTATGCCCGCGATTATGA
The DNA here is from genome assembly GCF_004014715.1 of Pseudoalteromonas sp. R3. Classification (NCBI taxonomy): domain Bacteria; kingdom Pseudomonadati; phylum Pseudomonadota; class Gammaproteobacteria; order Alteromonadales; family Pseudoalteromonadaceae; genus Pseudoalteromonas; species Pseudoalteromonas sp. R3. The sequence goes on along the minus strand of NZ_CP034835.1, from coordinate 3,636,106 downwards.
AACTTACTGGCTGATGAACTTTGCGTTTGAACATAACCCGCTTGGCAGCCCTGAGCAGGCAAAGCAACTTGGCTATGCTGAGGATCACTACCAGCGCCAAACCCAAACCAGCTTTATCGCACTGACTGGCCTGAATGAGGCAAAGCAAGGGGCATTTAAACTGGCACCACTAAAAGTAACTTATCCTTAACCCCCTAAACTGGCTGGGTCTTATTGGACCCAGCCGAGTAGGTATTGCATGCTGGCAGCTGCCAGACAACCACAAATTTTGTCAGCATTTATTCAGTTCAGTGCAGTTACATTGTCGCAATGACATATCGATCTTTATTACCATTCATTATTCTCGTCCCTGTGTTTGCGAACGCTAAAACCAGCACCTGTTATGGTACAACGGCACGAGGCGCTTTGAGCGATGGGGTCGAGCTACCGTATTCAGGGAACAACTTTGAAGGTTACAGCCGGCTTGCGCGGCTGGCCGGGCGTACCTATGTACATTCAGAGGTGTATGAAATTGTGACAGCTGCCTATCAGGCGCTGGAACAATCGCACCCAGATAAAGTGTATAAGTACGCTGAGACAGGTTTTGCCGCAGGCGGACAGTTCAGGCCACATAAAACCCATCGTAATGGCTTATCGGTGGATTTTATGACGCCCGTTATCAATACAGCAGGTGAGTCGGTACACTTGCCAACACATCCATTTAATAAGTTTGGCTACCTTATCGAGTTTGATGAACAGGAGCAGTTTGACGGCCTGAGAATAGACTATGATGCGATGGCGGCGCACATTGTCGTGCTGCATCAGCAGGCAATACGTCGCGGTCATGATATCTGGCGTGTTATTTTCGACCCTAATTTGCAACCGAACTTATTCAGCACACTGTATGGGGAATATCTGAAAACTCAGGTTCAGTTTTCTAAAAAGCCGTCCTGGGTCCGTCATGATGAACACTATCATGTTGATTTTGACATACCCTGTGAGCCAATGACTGAAACCGGATAACGTGGTTTCAGTCATTGTGTTAAATGTGAAATAAATCTATCAGAAGTCAATTAGTGGCATAAAGGTGGCGGATGCCTGCGCAAATGCTTGTGGATCAGATGCCTTGAGCTGCATGATATCGGCCTCTGACATGACCTCTGGCAGGCCATCAAAAGCATCGGTCGTACCGAACAGCACCAGGCTTGCCATGGTGGATGCGTCAAAGTTAAGCCCCTGCAATTCTTCGATACAGCTGGTATCTGGCTGGCTCCAGATATCTCCAATAAAGTTTTGCATGATTGTCGCACCACAGGTGTTGGTGTTTACGTCCCTGGTCTGGCTGACAAAAAGCACCCCATGATGGGTCTGCGGCAGCTCAACATAACGCTGATTAATGTTAGTAAACGCGTTTTGGATCAGCGGTATATAGGTATGCGGCGTTTGTGGGTCCAGGTCGCCATTGAGTACCAAGGTCGGCATGTAGTGGTGCATTGGCTGATAGATATAAGGGTCGCTGTAACGATTGCTCCAGATTTGCTTATCTATGTGTATACGATAGCTCATAAAGTCAGGGTAGCAGGCAATGGCATCCTGACAATAAGCCAGCTTGGTTGGCAAATCGCGTTGCACATGATTAATTTCGTTGTGGGTAATAAGTTTTGAAACAACGTGCGAAAAGCCCAAAGGATCTTTTTCCCCAAGTGGGAGCACTTTTTTACCCAGGCCTTTAAAGACAAAATTATGCAGGTTATTCAGGGCCACGACGTCATCGTTATTACACCGGTTCAGGCGATGCAGCGCGGGCAACAATATCTGCTCCACAGAGCGAGACAAGCCGAGGGACGCCAGGATATGCAAAGCCCGGCGGTCAAAGTCCAGTCCGGGGCAGTGCTGGGCGGTAAAAATGTCATTAAGGCGCAGTTTGAGCTGCGACAGCGAACTGAAATTTAACCGCGACTGACAGCTTGTATCAAGCTGGCAGTAGGCGAGCAAATCGTCCAGTGTTGCGTTAAAGTTCTCATCCCACAGGTCATTACCAAATTCGGCGGGTGGCAGCACAGAGTCGAGAATAATGGCCTGAGCGCCGGTTGGGGCAACCTGACTGAACCTTTGTGCCCACAGCGTGCCATAAGAAACGCCATAGACATAGCTGGGTTGCCAGTTGAGCACCTTACTTTTGCCGATCACATAATCCAGATCCCGTGCTGCTGCTGTGGTATTAAACTCAAACAGACCATCACCCCATTGCTGATGGAGATCATCAAAACAGGTTTGGGCATACTGAGCATAATCGGCGTCAAGCGGATTGCTGCACGCCAGATGAGTAGACCAGCCAACGCCGCGATGTTCCAGCACGTATAAATCATATTGCTCGGTAAAAGGCGACAAAGTGGTATTTAATTGCTGCACAAAAAAGCTGCCAGAGCCACCTGGCCCACCCTGCAACAACCAAATTTGCCCTTTACTGTTTGCCGATTTTGCAGGGTATTTAGAGACCAGCACGGAGATTTTCTTACCGTCTGGCTCCTGCCAGTTCAGAGGCACATCGGCCAGTGTACAGGTGTTTTTACCATCTGTGGACTGAAACTGCGTCGGACACGCGCCCCAGTTAAAATCCAGATAGCGGTTAAAGTGTGATTCTGTGAGGGTGGCGGCCTGACTGACATTGCTCAGTGTGAGCGCACTCAGTGCGACTATTGATAGCTTCATTGTTTTCTTATTTCCCTTTACTTTTTATCAACCTTGTTCGTTTGTAATTAACACTATCTTATTCATGTTTTATTTTGAATTATTTTTTACCTGAAAAAGGTTCATACTGATAAACCAGCTGAGTGCGCTTTTTGAATTATAATTCTGAGTCGAGGTTGAAAATGGTTTTCAGCACCAGGGGGCGTTCAGGTTATGGCTGTGTAGGCAGTTGAGCCAAACATCCAGAAAAAGCAAATTGCCGGTGCGTAAATATGACGGGTCTTTTTCATCTCCATGCTCATCTGGTCTGACCATTTTATTTTCCTTTTTTAAATCATCTAACTTGTATAAAGTTTAGACACTTTGTGGTGGCGTTTTTTGTACTACTTTTAGCCGCAAAGCGCCGATTTTTGACAGTTGCGCTTGATTTTGATAACGTAGTGCACAAATTTGGTATGACCAATTTACCTTTAGGGTTGACCTTACCGGATCTGTTTAAGTAAAGAGTGAGCTGGATCAGTATCTTGCCGGTGTTTTGGCGGGCAGGAACAGAGACAGCTGGCTTGGGGTTTCACCTATAAACTCGGCGTTTAATCAATGTCTTTAAAGATAAAAGCAGCGAAACTATCAGATGTCATTCTGGAACAACTGGAAAATATGATCCTCGAAGGGTCGTTGATGCCAGGGGAAAAGCTGCCGCCGGAGCGTGAACTGGCCAAGCAATTTGAAGTGTCGCGGCCATCGCTGCGCGAAGCCATTCAAAAGCTTGAAGCCAAAGGGCTGGTTACCCGACGTCAGGGTGGCGGCACCTATGTGAAAAATCAGCTTGAAGAGGGTCTCACTGATCCCTTATTCGAGTTGATCAGTAAACACCCCGAGTCGCAGTTTGATTTGCTGGAGTTTCGTCACGCCCTGGAGGGCATTGCAGCGTACTACGCCGCCATGCGTGGCACGCAAACGGATCTCGATAAAGTGGAACAAAGCTTTGATGACATCGCCAGCGTTGGCGATGACCTGGTACAAAAAGCCAGAGCCATCAATACCTTCCATTTTACCGTAGCAGAAGCCTCACACAATGTGGTGCTATTACATCTGATGCGGGGCATGCAGTCTTTGCTGGAACAAAATGTATTGCAGAACTTAACGGTGTTAGTGCAAAAGCCGGAAGCCAGCGCACAGCTTGCCCATCATCGCGAGGTGTTAAAAAACGCCGTGATCGAAGGTAAGCCCGAGCAGGCAAGACTGGCCAGTAACGCGCACTTAGCCTTTATCGAAGAGGCGTTGCTGGAAGCCGGGCGGGAGCGGTCGCGTATTGAGCGCAGCTTGCGTCGCACCAAAGCACAGTAGTACACAAACAGAGCCATAAGCTAACGCTATAGAATAAATTCGTATTTTAAACATAAGGAACACTCCATATGTCTGAAGTCAATAAATTTGACGTAGACGCGCTAGAAACCCAAGAGTGGTTGCAGGCGCTTGAGTCGGTTGTAAAAGAAGAAGGCGTAGAGCGCGCACAATTCCTGCTTGAGCAGGTACTTGAGCAGGCGCGTCTGGACGGCGTTGATATGCCAACCGGTATTACGACCAACTATGTCAACACTATCCCGGCTGATCAGGAACCAGCCTATCCGGGGGATGTGAATCTGGAGCGTCGTATTCGCTCTATCATCCGCTGGAATGCGATCATGATCGTATTGCGCGCTTCTAAGAAAGATCTGGAGCTGGGCGGACATATGGCGTCGTACCAGTCGTCTGCAGCGTTTTATGAAATGTGTTTTAACCATTTCTTCCGCGCACCGAACGAAAAAGACGGCGGCGACCTGGTTTACTATCAGGGCCACATTTCACCGGGCATTTATGCCCGTGCATTCGTTGAAGGTCGTTTGAGCGCTGAGCAGCTAGACAACTTCCGTCAGGAAGTAGACGGTAAAGGTCTGTCTTCTTACCCGCACCCTAAACTGATGCCTGAATTCTGGCAGTTCCCGACTGTATCTATGGGTCTGGGTCCAATCGCGTCTATCTATCAGGCACGTTTCCTGAAATACCTTGACGGCCGTGGTCTGAAGGACACTGCCGAGCAGCGTGTATACGCTTTCCTGGGCGACGGTGAAATGGATGAGCCGGAATCTCGTGGCGCGATTTCTTTCGCGGCGCGTGAAAAGCTGGACAACCTGTGTTACCTGATAAACTGTAACCTACAGCGTCTGGATGGCCCGGTAATGGGTAATGGTAAGATCATCCAGGAACTGGAAGGTCTGTTCAAAGGCGCTGGCTGGAACGTGATTAAAGTCGTGTGGGGTTCAGGCTGGGATAAGCTACTGGCGAAAGACACCACAGGTAAGCTGTTACAGCTGATGAATGAAACCATCGATGGTGACTACCAGACGTATAAAGCTAAAAATGGCGCATACGTACGTGAGCATTTCTTCGGTCGTTACCCGGAGACCGCGGCACTGGTTGCTGACATGACTGACGAAGAGATCTTCGCGCTGAAGCGTGGTGGTCATGAGCCGTCTAAACTGTTTGCAGCGTTTAAAGCAGCACAAGAAACCAAAGGCCGTCCGACGGTGATCCTGGCTAAGACTGTAAAAGGTTACGGCATGGGTGAAGCGGCGGAAGGTAAAAACATCGCCCACCAGGTGAAGAAAATGGACATGACGCACGTTGAGCACCTGCGTTCACGTCTGGGCCTGGAAGACCTGGTATCTGACGAGCAAATCAAAGACCTGCCTTACCTGACACTGGAAGAAGGGTCTGCAGAGTACGAATACCTGCACGCCCGTCGTAAGGCACTACACGGCTACACGCCGCAGCGTTTGCCTAACTTTACAGAAGCACTGACGCTGCCAGAGCTGGATGCATTCAAGCCACTGCTGGAAGAGCAAAAGCGTGATATTTCAACCACTATGGCGTATGTTCGTGCGTTGAACATCCTGCTGAAAGACAAAGGCGTAGGTAAAAACATCGTGCCTATCATTGCTGATGAAGCGCGTACTTTCGGTATGGAAGGTCTGTTCCGTCAGATTGGTATTTACAACCCGCACGGTCAGAACTACACGCCTCAGGACCGCGACATTGTTTCTTACTACAAAGAAGCGACGTCTGGTCAGGTACTGCAAGAAGGTATCAACGAGCTGGGCGCAATGTCTTCATGGGTGGCGGCGGCAACGTCTTACAGCACCAATGACCTACCAATGATCCCGTTCTATATCTACTACTCTATGTTCGGTTTCCAACGTGTTGGCGACATGGCGTGGATGGCGGGCGACCAGCAGGCACGTGGCTTCTTGCTCGGTGCAACAGCAGGTCGTACAACGCTCAACGGTGAAGGTCTGCAGCACGAAGATGGTCACTCGCACATTCAGGCGGGCACTATCCCTAACTGTATTTCTTACGACCCAACGTTTGCGTTTGAAGTCGCGGTTATTCTGCAAGACGGTATCCGTCGTATGTACGGTCCTGAGCAGGAAAATGTGTTCTACTACCTGACACTGATGAACGAAAACTATCATATGCCTGCTATGCCAGAAGGCGCCGAAGAGGGTATTCGTAAGGGTATCTACAAGCTGGAAAGCTACACCGGTGATAAGGCTCAGGTACAGCTGATGGGCTCAGGTACTATTCTGAACGAAGTACGTAAAGCGGCGCAGATCCTGAGCGACGATTACGGCATTGCGTCAGACGTATTCTCTGTCACGTCATTCAATGAACTGGCACGTGACGGTCAGGACGCTGAGCGTTTCAACATGCTGAACCCGGATGCAGAACAAAAAGTATCTTACATCAGCACGGTACTGGGCGAAGCCCCGGCAATTGCGGCCACTGACTACATGAAGAGCTATGCCGATCAGGTTCGTGCCTTCATGCCTAGCGTTTCTTATAAAGTGCTGGGTACCGACGGTTACGGTCGTTCTGACAGCCGTGAAAACCTGCGTCGTCACTTTGAAGTGAATGCAGGCTACGTGGTTGTTGCTGCACTGAGCGAGCTGGTTAAGCAAGGCAAAGTTGAAAAATCAGTAGTAACAGACGCTATCAAGAAATTTGATATCGACACAACCAAAACCAACCCACTTTACGCATAAGAGGCTAAGTGATGGCAATCGAAATTCATGTACCAGATATTGGCGCCGATGAGGTTGAAGTAACCGAGATTTTGGTCAGCGTTGGCGACACGGTAGAAGAAGAGCAGTCGCTGATCACCGTTGAAGGCGACAAAGCATCAATGGAAGTGCCTGCTGCGCAAGCGGGTAAGGTTAAAGAAATCAAAATCAGTGAAGGCGACAAAGTGTCGACCGGTTCACTGATCATGGTCTTCGAAGCGGCGGGCGATGCGCCTGTTGCTGAGGCTGCACCTGCCCCAGCTCCGGCTGCTGCGGCGCCAGCCCCGGCAACTGCTGAAGTGAAAGAAGTCCACGTACCAGACATAGGTGGTGACGAAGTTGAAGTCACTGAAATTCTGGTTGCGGTTGGCGACAGCGTTGAAGCTGAGCAGTCTTTGATCACCGTTGAAGGTGACAAAGCGTCAATGGAAGTACCAGCACCATTTGCCGGTACTGTGAAAGAAATCAAAGTTGAGATTGGCGGTAAAGTTGCCACTGGCAGCTTAATCTTTGTGTTTGAAACTGCCAGTGCTGCAGCACCGGTTGCAGCAGAAACTGCGCCAGCCGCAGCCCCGGTTGAAGCAACGCCTTCACTGCAGGAAGTTCAAGTACCAGATATCGGTGGCGACGAAGTTGAAGTTACTGAAATCATGGTGGCTGTAGGCGACAGCGTGGAAGAAGAGCAGTCTTTGATCACTGTTGAAGGCGACAAAGCCTCAATGGAAGTACCTGCGCCATTTGCCGGTACAGTCAAAGAAATCAAAGTTGCTGCTGGCGATAAAGTGTCAACGGGTTCACTGATCTTTGTATTTGAAACTGTTGCAGCTACAGCACCAGCTCCGGCAGCACCTGCGCCTGCAGCTGCAGCTGCACCAGCTCCGGCGGCTAAAGCGGCTCCGGCAGCCTCTTCTGCGCCAAGTGCAGCCAAAGACGAGTTTGTTGCTAATGATGATTATGCCCATGCTTCGCCTGTGGTACGTCGTCTGGCGCGCGAGTTTGGCGTTAACCTGGCACGCGTTAAAGGTACGGGCCGTAAGAACCGCGTACTGAAAGAAGACGTTCAGAACTATGTGAAAGAACTGGTTCGTAAGGTTGAGTCTGGCGAAATCAGCAAAGGCGGAAATTCAGGTGGCGGTGAGCTGGGTCTGATCCCTTGGCCGAAAGTCGACTTCAGCAAGTTTGGTGAAGTAGAAGAGAAGAAACTGTCTCGTATCCAGAAGATCTCTGGCGCTAACCTGCACCGTAACTGGGTTCAGATCCCACACGTGACGCAGTTTGACGAAGCCGACATCACCACGCTGGAAGCATTCCGTAAAGAGCAAAATGTACTGGCTGAGAAGAAGAAGATGGGCGTGAAGATCACTCCATTGGTATTCGTAATGAAAGCCGCAGCGAAAGCACTGGAAGAGTTCCCAACTTTTAACTCGTCACTTTCAGAAGACGGTGAAAGCCTGATCCTGAAGAAGTATGTAAACATCGGTGTGGCAGTTGATACGCCAAATGGTCTGGTTGTGCCTGTCTTCAAAGACGTCAACAAGAAAGGCATCATCGAGCTGTCTCGCGAGTTGATGGACGTGTCTAAGAAGGCCCGTGAAGGCAAGCTGACTGCAGCTGACATGCAGGGCGGTTGTTTCACTATCTCAAGCCTGGGTGGTATTGGCGGTACGGCATTTACGCCAATCGTGAATGCACCAGAAGTGGCTATCTTAGGTGTCTCTAAGTCTGAGATGAAGCCGAAGTGGAATGGTAAAGAGTTTGAGCCGCGCCTGATGGTGCCGCTGAGCTGCTCATACGACCACCGTGTTATTGACGGTGCACTGGCAGCCCGCTTTACTGTGACGCTGGCCAATTACCTGAGCGACATTCGTCAGCTGGTAATGTAAGCCAAAGCAAAACCGCATGACCTCAGGTTGTGCGGTTTTGTCATATTTTTACTGTCCTGTCTGATATTTGGGCGGGACATCTGTGGGTGCGAATGATACACTTTCGCGCAACAAAAAACTCTCTCTGGTTATTGGTGGCAGCGCTTGCCGATGATCAGGCACAATTGGGTGCGGATACTCACTCGAGTAGAGTCCCGTTCGAATAATAGTTAAGGTAATAACATGAGCAACGAAATCAAAACTCAAGTTGTTGTACTAGGCGGTGGTCCTGGTGGTTACTCTGCAGCATTCCGTGCAGCAGACCTAGGTTTAGAAGTTACATTGATCGAATCTCGCGATACCCTGGGTGGTGTGTGCTTGAACGTAGGTTGTATTCCTTCAAAAGCACTTTTACACGTTGCTAAGGTAATCGACGACGCGGCTGAAATGGCTTCACACGGTGTAACTTTCGGTGCTCCTCAAATCGACCTGGACAAAATCCGTAGCTGGAAAGAGTCTGTAATTGGTCAGCTGACAGGCGGTCTGTCTGGCATGGCGAAAATGCGTAAAGTGAAGGTAGTTAGCGGTTACGGTAAATTCACCGGCTCTAACTCTATCGCGGTTGAAGGTGCTGACGGCACAACGACTGTAAACTTCGATAATGCCATCATCGCCGCGGGTTCTCAGCCTGTAAACCTGCCTTTCATCCCACAAGATGAGCGTATCATTGATTCAACTGGCGCACTTGAGCTCAAAGACGTACCAGAAAAACTACTTGTTCTGGGTGGTGGTATCATCGGTCTTGAGATGGGTACCGTGTACCGTGCACTGGGTTCTCAAATCGACGTCGTTGAGTTTGCAGACCAACTGGTTCCTGCGGCTGACAAAGACGTTATCAAGATTTACCAGAAGTACGTGAAAGACAAGTTCAACGTGATGCTGTCTACTAAAGTTGTTGCGGTTGAAGCGAAAGAAGATGGTATCTATGTTTCTTTCGAAGGCAAACAAGCACCAGAAGGTCAGGTACGTTACGACAAAGTACTGGTTGCGGTTGGTCGTACGCCTAACGGTAAGCTACTTGATGCAGACAAAGCGGGTGTTGCGGTTGATGAGCGTGGCTTCATCAACACTGACAAGCAAATGAAGACCAACGTAAACCACATCTACGCGATTGGTGATATCGTAGGCCAGCCTATGCTTGCACACAAAGCGGTTCACGAAGCACACGTTGCTGCAGAAGTAATTTCTGGTAAGAAACACTACTTCGATCCTAAGTGCATTCCTTCAATCGCGTATACAGACCCAGAAATCGCATGGGTTGGTGTGACTGAGAAAGAAGCGAAAGAGCAAGGTCTGAGCATTGAAACTGCGGTATTCCCGTGGGCAGCTTCTGGCCGTGCAATTGCTTCTGCACGTACTGAAGGTCAGACTAAGATGATCTTCGACAAAGAGACTGGTCGCGTGATCGGTGGTGCTATGGTTGGTATCAACGCCGGTGAAATGCTGGGCGAGATCGGCCTGGCTGTTGAGATGGGTGCAGACGCAGAAGATGTGGCACTGACTATCCACGCTCACCCAACGCTGAACGAGTCAATCGGCCTGGCGGCTGAGATTTTCGAAGGTTCAATCACTGATTTGCCTAACAAGAAGGCAGTGAAGAAGAAGTAATTCAGGCTTCTTAATTGAACTAAAAAACCCGGCTTAAACAGGCCGGGTTTTTTTGTGCCTGTTGTTTTCGTTGAACAGATATTAAGTGAAATTGGTATCAACGACAGAGTGTGTTTTAGAAGCCTTACAGCGTTTCTGAGAGCGACAATAAAGTGTTTTTTATCCTCGAGACACCCACACACCGTGCCACCCGATTTTAAACAACGCAGCATTGTGAGCACCAGATCTGTGTGTTAACGTGAGATTGGCTAACAACAATAGCAATAAAAATAACAATAACAAGGACTTCGTCATGGGAATTAAGCCGTATTATGCAGGCGTTTTTGGGTTGGCAGTGAGCTGTCATGTATATGCAGATAAAAGTGATTTTGACGCCACTTTGGCGTGCTATACGCAAGCTGATCAACCTGGGATCGCCATGCGTATAGAGCAGGGCAACAAGCTGTTATACAGCGCTGCAAACGGTCTTGCCGATATCAAAAGTAAGCAGTCACTGAATACTGAGCAGGTGTTTCAGATTGGCTCAATCACTAAACAGTTTACGGCTGCGGCCATTTTGCAACTGGCTGAGCGCAATAAGCTCTCACTCCAGGACCCGCTCGGTAAATTCATACCCTCGTTGAGCGCCGACTATGGTAAATTAACCCTGGATAGGGTGCTGTCACATACTTCAGGATTGCCGAATTACAATGAAGGCCCAGAGATAGGCGCCAAAATGGCGCATTATCGTACTTTAGATCAGATCCTGACAGAGATTGTACAGGCACCCGTATTGTACAATTCGGGTGACGGCCATACCTATTCCAATACTGGCTACCTGCTGCTTGGCAAGGTAATTGAGCAGGTATCCGGGTTAAGCTATAAAGACTATCTGCAACAGCATATTTTTACGCCACTGGGTATGAAAAATTCTCAGGTGCTCACCAAAGGTACGGGCAGCGATGAAGTACAAGGCTATAGCTCAGTAGATAGCAAAAGGACACCTGTTGCTCCATTTCATGTTGATCGCAGTTGGATTTATTCTGCCGGTGGCATAGAAACAACCCTGACTGATATGAGCCGCTGGCACCGTGGTTTGAAAACTGGCAAAGTCGTCAAACCTGCTTCATATCGGGCAATGGTGACCAGTGCCATTCTGAACGATGGCACCCCAGCCACTTATGGCTATGGCTTCTATCTTCGTCCCCTGGCCGGACAAACAAGCTATTTCCATGAGGGGGGCGTACCCGGTTTCCTGGCCATGTCGGCGTATTTTCCTGAAGCAGATCTGTTCGCCATTGCGCTCAGCAACCAGGACACCTTGCACCCGGGGCCTGCACTTCTGGACATGGTTGCGCAGCACCTGAATATTACGCCAAAGCCACTACCAGATGTGAAGGTGAGCGATTTTGCTAAAACTTTAGTTGGCGAGTATCAGTCAGCTGGTCAGCAGCTGACAGTGACATTTGAGAAGGGGATTCTGTACGGGCAAAAAGGGAAAGGCGAAAAACGTAAACTGGTCGCCAGAACCAATAACGCTTTTTCTTTTGAATGCACGCAGAATTACTATCAACTTAGTATGGTTGAAGGTAAAACCAGCCTGACTCCAGTTGGGTTGTATCGGGGTCAGGGCAAGCCACTGTTTAAGTTGTAAGTGGCTTCTGCTTATTGAGAACGCATATTTGAGCGCTGTGTTTGACTATACAGGCTCAGATGACCCCCTTTTGGTCTGTGAGTAGATACCGGCTCAAGGCCGGTATGACGAAGGAGGGGGGAGCATGTCTGCTACGAAGTGACATCGCTCCGCCAGGGTCACATAGCCGTAATGAAAAGAATCATTGAGCGAACAGAAAGTGTGTGGCACTCGCTCACTACTTTCTTGATGCCTACTTTTAAGCATATTTCTCCGACCAATCTTCTATTTGAGCAAGCACTTCATCAACGGTTTCTTTAAGCTCTTCGCCCATTTTTAATACCTCATTCGGGTATTTATCCTGCATCAAGGTCATCAGGGCATAGTAGATGGGCTTAAAACGTTCTTTCAGTTCGTATTGTTCAAACCAGCGCTCAACCAGGTTCGTCTGGCCTTTGGCAAGAAAGGCTACAAAGAGATCTGTGAGCAGGGATTCATCAGAATTGTCTAGCCCGTCATTCTGGCTGAGTAATGCATCCATGGCTTGGGTTGCTTCCTGAAAGAGGTTATTCCAAAGCTGAATTAGAATTAATAAACCAATGGACTCACATGGTGAGCTGTTTTCAATTATCTGCCTGGCGCATTGCAAAGCCGTAAACTTGTTCTTTGCATCTGCCTGGAGGTAGTGGCACAGTGCCAGCATCGTATAAATCTCACGATTCTTTTCATTGCTCAGGTATTGCTCAAAATAATCAATTGCCTGTGAGAAGTTTGCTTTGTGCATGTTTAGACAGCCCAGCCTGTGCAATACAGGTTCTCCAGCGTCCAGAGCGGATAGAAAGTGTTGTTCCGAAAGGTCATATTCATCTAGTTGATAAAATATTTCGCCTATGTTCTTGTGATAGTAACCTGGGAAACTACTTTGCAGTTCGGATTGTGCGGCTTGTAAAGCCGATAGGGCTTTATCCCAGCGAGCTGAATCTTGGTAAACCCAGTGCAACCCTATTGCTGCACGCATGTTTTCAGGTTCTCTGTCTGCGATTTGCCGAAATACCATCTCTGCATCAGCAGCTTGGTCTGGGTTAAAGTAGGCAAAGCCTTTGACAGTTAGCCCTGCAACGCTGTCCCTGTCTTGTAACGCTTCGGCGAGCGAGAGTAGTTTACTCGATTTAATTTCTTCATCCTTGGCTATGGCGATCTGTAAAATGCTCGAAACAGAAAGTGCACTCACAGCCTTTTTAACGGCCTTTGTCATATCTGCTGGTTCGTCACTTCGCAGCCACTCAATCAGGATCTGTTTGTTTTTATCACCTTCTACATCTGTGATATCAATCAGCTCTTTACTCAACGCAGTGTGTCCCGCACCGCTCAGGTACTGCTGAGTTTTTTCAAGAATTTGTTGTTTGTCTGTGTGCTCAAGCTGGTCACTGCACAACAATGCATTGGCAAACGTCAGTGTAGCTAGGGGGTGGCACGGGCCTGTGAGTTGCGCAAGAAAAGTCTGGCTGCGCTGCTTTAGCTCGTCGCCGACGCACCAGACTTCCATAAAGCGGGTCAGCCAGAGGACCCGGTTTTTGTCACGGCGTCTGCCATAGCGCATCAGATACCAGATGTTAAAAAAGCGCTCCTTGATGCGATACAGGTTGTTCTTGCTATCAGTTTTGATTTTCTCGATGACCCAGTTTTTCTCCAGCTGGCTGAGCTGGGCCGAGATATTTTTGCTGGGCAGGCGGGTTTTTTCGGCTATCTCCTTGGCTGAGATGGCATCCCAGTGCAGTGCGATGGCGTTGACTATGGGTTTTTGCTGTGGTGCCAGGTCGTCCATACGGTGTTTATACAGCGGCGTGGTGCGGTCTATGGTTTCTTCCAGCAGTGCATAGGTCTGGCCGTTGGCGCCTTCCATCAGAATATTAAACAAAATAACCAGCGTGCGCGGAATACCGCCCGTTAAGCGCCTAATAGATTCAATACGCTGCGGCTCTTGCTCAAGGATAGCCAGCAGCCTTTGTTCTTCACGTTCACCACTGTGACTGGCCAGTGCCCGCAACAGCGCCTCGGTATCTGGCTTGTCTAATCCGGCTAAATTGATCACTTCAAAGAACTGGTAAAAGGGGGCCTGGTGATCGTAAAAAGCTTCCAGGCTGACCGCCGAGCCACCTATCAGTCTGAAGTAAGGGTTGGTGGTGAGCACTTCCCTGAGTATTTCTGTTTCTTTGCGATTAAAGTTTTCGAATAGTTCCACCAGGTTATCAATAAATAACACAACCCGTTTGTCTTGCTTTTTGAGCCGGTCACTCAGCAACTGAATCGCGGCTTTAGGGTCTGGATCCTGACCTGCAATGGCATCCAGCCCATCCAGCAGCCCGGCAAACTGGTCATGATAATGCTCTTCCAGCTCTTCAGCGACGCGCTCCCAGAGCGTAAACAAAGAGCTGATCCCGTATTCTTCTTCTTTAAAGGTGACAGGCAGCAGCCAGGTGTTCAGCACGTCACTTTGTGCAAGCTCTATGGCAAGGCGTCGCAGCAAGGTGGTTTTACCGGCGCCGCGCACGCCCTGGATCAGGTAATTTTGTTCGGGCACCTCTTTGTTAGTGCTGGCAATGGCACGCCAGATTTTTTTGTATTCTTTCAGTCGGATCACAAAGTGCGTTTTAATGAACTGGTCTGATGCATTTTGTGCGTTGTATAGCTTTACGCCTTCTTTATAGTCGTCGAGTTGCATAGCGCCCCCACCATTCTTTAAGCATGGGCGAGGTGAACTGATAACACTGCGCCTGATTGATAAAAATATAACCATCGTGGATCAGACAGTCGATCACGTATTGGCAATTGATTTGCTGATACTGGCTTGCCTGCGAGAGGTTAAACAAGTGGGAGCCTGGCAGCTGTGCATGCTCACACATCGCTGTTAATACGTCACTTGCCAGTGTTTTTTCGCTGTCCGCAAAACGGTTTAGTCGTTCTGCCCAGTGATTAAAGTGAGATTGATACTGTATCGAAAACAGCTTGTTGTAAGCGGCGTCAATATCTGCCGGGCTGACAGAATCCAGTCCTTCATCAAAATACACATCAACCAGCTGCATCCACAGGATCTCGATGTAATAGGGCATCAGCCAGCCAACCTTGTCGAGCAGATAATCCTGTGCTGTGGCATCAATCTGGATGGGCTCCTGTTCACGATGGTTGAGCGTGTTGATAAACTCGCGGCCCTGAGCCTGGCTTAGTGGCGCAATAGACACCGGGATGAGCACATTGATGAGATCTGACAGTGCCATTTTGCTCACCAGCGTGTCCAGCCCAATTGAGCCTGTCAGCACAAACTGCACATGTTGGTTTAGCCTTTGCTCTGACCACAACTCACGACAACCAGATAAAAATGACTCCGCGCTTTTGTGATCTTGCTGGTTATAGATTTTCTCAACAACATCCGGGAACTCGTCAATGATAAGCACCAGTTTTTTGTCCAGTGTTAGTGCATTGAGGGCGGCGCTGAGATCTCGGTGAGTGAGCTGACGGTCCTGATGGTCAAACTCGATACCCGTCGCACCGACTGATACGCCGGTAATGCTGCTGCGAAATTTGTTTATTTGATCTTTGCCCCATTTAAACAGGCTACTCAGTTGGTCGGTAAACTCGGAGCGGAACAGGTTATCTATGATCTGTTTGTAGTATTCGTGCTCAGTTGCACAGGATTGCACGATATTATAGAGAAACACATAGCCATCTGGTGGGTTGTCTTGCAGGTAAAACAGCATAGACGTTTTACCGACACGCCGCGGGGCAAGGACCAGCAAGTGGCTTCCGTCTCTGAGCCGCCGCAACAGCTTATTTTGATCTTTTTCTCTGGGGAAATATTTATTACCCCGAACCACCTGACCTGCCATAATGCCTCCTGACAAAATTTTTATAGTCAAAGTTTAGTGACAATAAATTTATTGTCAAAAATTTTGGCAATAAAATTTTTGTCATCTTAGAGAGAGGGTGTCGTTAAAATAGTCCGAATGGCTTTGGCGGTATCTGCGCCTATGCCGTCAACAGCCATTAACTGGGACTGGGTAGCATTAAATACGGCTTCAATTGAGCCAAAATGGTGTGGCAATCTTTTGGCCAGTTTGGGGCCGACATTTGGCAGGCCTTGCAGCAGGTATAGCTGTTTTCTCATATATGTTTTTGGCCTAAAACCCTTGCGCTGCAATACATCAGAGTTTAAACGGCGCTGCTGCTGCGCAGCAAATTGCATAAGCTTTACCGTTTCTTGTTGATTGTGCGTTCTGAGTGTTGTTATGGCATAAATCAGTCCTATGCTGGCCAGCGCGCCTAGCACTGCTCGCCTATCCATAGTGCAGTTCCGGATATCAGCGGCGTTGCCTTCAATGATTAGGAGTGGCTGAAAACCTGAGTCAGAGAGCCGTTGCGCCTGGCTAAACAGCCTGCCATCAATGATGGAAATCAGCAGATCTCTGAGTTGTTTGCGTTCTATAATCAGCCAGTCATCGATCAGGTAGTCACCCACAGTCAGGCGCTGTCTTATCAGGTTGACGGACTGACAGGTAGAGAGTAATTGGGTTATTCCAGACGCTTGTTCACGGTCATCAGCTACTATATTCATTATCCAATCCTTGTTCTATGGCTACCTTGCCTGTTCAGTTTAGCTCACCGCAGCCATCCCGGCTCTATCGCAAATCTCTTTCCCTAATAACTTTGTCTGTTATTTTGTTTGACGACTAATAACAAATATAAAAGGAAGGGTAATGAACAAATCTATGCTGAGTCTGAGTTTAGCGTCGATTCTGGGCGCTTTGAGCATGGGTGCTCAGGCGGCGGATCATGCCAGCTTGCTTAAGCAGGTCGAGCCAAAAGTGATTGAATGGCGCCGGGATATCCACCAAAATCCAGAGCTGGGTAATCGTGAGGTACGTACAGCGGCTAAGGTGGCTAAACACCTTAAAGCGCTGGGCATGGAAGTGGAAACCGGTATTGCGTATACCGGAGTGGTGGGTATGCTCAAAGGCGCTAAGCCCGGGCCGACTGTGATGTTACGTGCGGATATGGATGCGCTGCCGGTGACCGAGAAGAACGACCTGCCGTTTAAATCCACCAAAACCACCAATTACCGGGGTGTGGATGTGGGCATTATGCATGCCTGTGGTCATGATACCCATGTTGCCATGTTAATGGGTGCGGCCGAGGTACTTGCCGGCATGCGTGATGAGCTCGCAGGCAATGTGATGTTTGTCTTTCAGCCTGCCGAAGAGGGCGCACCTGAGGGCGAAGAAGGCGGCGCTGAACTGATGCTCAAAGAAGGGATCTTTAAGAAGTACCAACCTGATGTGGCGTTTGGTTTGCATATTACCTCTAAGCTCAATGTTGGCCAGCTGGGATATCGCAGTGGCCCAACTATGGCCAGTGCAGACCGTTTTGAGATCAGTGTCAAAGGTGAACAAACTCATGGCTCTACACCCTGGGCTGGCGCGGATCCGATTGCTGCTGCTGCACAGATAGTGTCAGGGGTAAACCACATTGTCAGTCGTCAGATCAATATCACCAAAGAACCTGCTATTGTCTCATTCGGTAAAATTGCCGGTGGTGTTCGCAACAACATCATACCAGAAGAGGTAAATATGGTCGGTACCATACGTAACTTTGATATGGATAACCGCGCGCAGATATTTGAAAAACTGACTCATACAGCAGAGCATATCGCTCAGGCTTCCGGTAACACGGCAGAAGTAAAGATCATTGAAGGTTATCCGGTCACGGTGAACGACCCGGCCCTGACGGAGCAAATGCTACCCACACTTGAGAAAGTGTTTGGTGCTCAGGGTATGATTGAAATGCCTAAAGTGACCGGCGCTGAAGACTTCTCATTCTATGCGATGGAAGTGCCCGGGTTATTTGTATTTTTGGGAGGTACTCCCAAAGGCACAGATCCCAAAGACGCTGCCAGTAACCACTCGCCGTACTTTATTGCTGATGAATCGGCATTTAAATTGGGCACGCGGGCGCTGACTGAGTTTACGCTGGATTATATGCAGCAAGCAAATCAATAGACTTTGTAAACTTGGTCTGGAAAGTATGCTGCCGGGCCAGTGTATTGTGATAGCTGATAAGCGGCATGGGGGTAGGCAAAATGATGCGACCTGCGTCGCATCATAGCTTAAAGCTTAGTGACAGGTATCTGTACCGCAGTTCGTATTGTTTGGACGTGATGGGCAAGTGAAAGAACCACATTGAACTACCATAGTGTAGATGCACTCACGATAGAGAGAGTATTTGTCACCACCGGCGACTTCGGCTGTTTTAGTTGCCGGGATAGCAGTCAGGTCTTTTGATAAACTCTTAAGTTTCTTTTTAGATATTTTTAGTTTCATTGTTATTTCCTTATTGTTCATTTTTGCGTTAAATGCGCAACAATATTTGCATTTGGGTTAAGAATAGTCAACAAGGTTTGTGGGAATTTTTTGTGTAACTTAGTGTTTTGGGTAGTTTTTTCTACTTTTTCAGTGAGCCCGTGGGAGGAGCTGGGCTCAACATTGGTTATTATAACGTTAAATGTAAATTCTCTGAGCGTTGTGTAAGCGGACAGACTTACAGCTCGATAGATTGAGCATGATGAAGTTGATTCCCTGGGTCCAGTTGACGTTTCAGCTGCTGTAACCTGGCATAATTGTGTTTGTAGTACAAATATTGCCAGTTCTGGATATCGACATCGGCATAATTCACATAACACCCATCCATCACCTCATCGGGAGCCGGGCCTTGTACGCCATACATGGCATGGTAAAAACCATTGATCCAGCCAATATGATAAGGGTCCTGCACGGCCTCAAACCAGTAGGTTTGATATTGCAATTTCATGATCGAATCGCGATGCGACACGGCGGTATCGTACTCCGACAGGGCGTTTATCTGTCCGCCATAGGAGGACAATTGTAGCATCCCGGCGGGGCTCAGATAGTCACCATGGCGCAGTGTGTTCCACAGGGTTTGGATCTGGGCCTCAGGAAAAGGCTTTTTCATATAGGCCGATTTATTTTTACCACGCGCACCAACCAGAGTGCCCGCACCATACTGGGTGCCATACCACCAGGGCATGCTGAAATAACTGCCCGGCGGTACCGGACGCTGCGGGGCGTTCTCCTGCTCCTGCAAGCCCATATGATTGGTGGTGCGTAAGCCTGTTTTAGCATCCTGAAGTTGTTCGGGGGTGAACAGAGCGTCGATAAACTCATCAATCAGATTGGGGTCACCGCTACAATAAAGAGAGAGCCGAATTTCACCGTTGCCACCGACGGAGTTAGGGATGGCCATTGATGAGTGCAGAGCGTTAAAACGGCTGTGCGGGCCGTTGTGCTGTTGCCAGAATTCACCATAGTTGCGCAGTAAGCTGGCAAACTGCTCATAATCAAACAAGTGCCAGGGCAGGGCGACTTCCTGCAAGTGCAAAGACTCAGGTACTGGGGGTAAGTCTTTGAAAAAGTACTTAGTGACTATTCCAAAGTTACCGCCTCCCCCGCCCTGATGTGCCCAGACAATCTCATCCGCGATTGCAGACTGGCCTTTGAAGTAGGTGCGCGGATAATTGGCCTGTCCGCCCCACTCATTAAAAGTGATAAGCTCCACACCAACCAGATAATCGCTGCTCAGGCCATATTGCCGGGAGTGAATACCAAACCCACCACCACAAACGTGGCCACCAACGCCCACGCCAAAGCAAGAACCACCGGGCATGATCACGCCAAATTCCTTAAACAGGGTTTTATAGGTATGCCCTAAAGAGGCACCCGCCTCGACGACATAGTGACCATCGCTGCGATAGATGCGATCCATGTTGCTGAGATCAATAACGACACCGCTGTCATTAACCACAAACCCTTCATAGCAGTGACCGCCAGAGCGTACTGTGATGCGATGGTCGTTTACGATGGCTTCTCTGGCCGCCATATAAACTTCATAAGCAGAACTGCACACGGCGACATAACCGGGTCGATTGGGAAACCGCAAATTGGAGCCTGTTAGCATAGAATCATATCTGGGATCGTCGGCAAATACTTTATGGTACTGATCATATTGCGAGTGGGCGGCTGCAGAATGGCTGAGCATTAAGGGGGCTGCACCCATTGCACCACCGATTGCCAGGGACGATTTGAGAAATTGGCGTCTGGGGGTTACATCGAGGTTTATACCTGATTGCTTTTTATCTTGTTTCATAAACACATCCTTTTTATGTTGTATCAGTATGGGAATGTCAGTTGGTTGTTCTTTGTGCAGTTTGAATGTATCAGATATGGGACCGGGGAAGTGTAAAAAACAATCAAAAAAGTGTCATGATGCGAAAAGTTCAAGATGCCGCCGATGGGCTCGGCGGCGCTTTGATTAGTCCACAAGTACCTGCAATATCAAGTCATCAAAATAGCTGTCGTTATCGCTGCCGTGACTACGTGTTCCTTGTAAGACAAACTCGATATAGGCTGTGTTTTTGGGAAGTAGCGACTGTCCGGATACCTGGGTCCACTGTGCAGCCGTTGTGCTGAGTTTTTCACTGGTGTGAAGCAACTGGCCACGATTATCAAGCAAACGCAGCTGCACTGAGGGGGTGTCTTTGCCACTGTGGTTTCGAAGTTTGCCGCCGTACAGCATCTTAACCTGACCTGCTGCGATTAAACTGGCATAGTGCTGTACCGAGATTTTCTGGCTGATTTGCCCCTGAGCTGATTCTCGGTTGCAGACACCACCTACAGCAAAAAAGCGCTGGTCGGTTGCAGCGGGGATTGAATCACATTGATAGTTGGTCAGGGATTCTACCGGTCCTGCGCCACTCCAGCCCTGAATGCCTGCCTCAGCGCCGGAGTTTTGCAGTAAATTTTCTGAGTTGCCCAGCTTTTGCGTAATAAGCTCATCGGCTACGCCTGTCGGTCCTCTGTCAGAGACAGTGGCGCAGTCGCTTTGTTCGGCAAGCTTAAGCTCCAGATTGTCAAAGTAGCTGTCATTGTCGGTGCCACTGGTGCGCTGTCCTGTCAGCACAAAATCAATATAACGCGTATTGGCAGGCAGCGCCGTTTCCTCAGCATAGCGTTGCCAGCTGGCCGTTGCGCCTCTGACCTCGGTGGTGGTGCTCAGCAGCGCCAGATCCGCATCGCGAAATTCAAGTGCAAAAGCAGGAATATCGCTGCCGCCCCAGCTGCGCAACCAGCCAGCGTAGAGGGCTTTGAGTGTGCCATTGTCTATACTGGCTGCCCAGTTGCTGACATCCACACGCTGATAGGCTCGACCTTGGTCACTTTCATTGTCACAGACGCCCCCGACGGCAAAGAAGCGTTCGCCCTGATAGGGTGACACCGAGCCACAGGCTTTATCTGTCAGGCTTTCCAGCGGCCCGTCACCTTGCCAGCTGTCGGTGCCCAGCTCAGCGCCCGGGTTTTGCAGCAGGTTATCGGTCAGGTGCGTGCTGTCTGTGGTGGTGAATGGGTGTGGCTGTGACCAGTCACTCCACGCCAGTGAACGGTCCCGCATACGCATGCGCACGCAGTATTGAGCGCCGGGTGCCAGCTGACCGAGTGCAAAGCGATTTGGTGCCAGCCCAGCTCGCGTATCAACGCCGTCCCAGATGTTTTCGTGCTGATACCAGGTGTCCAACAGCGGCTGGCTGAAGTCATCGCACTGACTGCTCAATTGCCAGTGGGCAGCGCCAAACAAGTCTTTGTCGGGATCGGCAAATAAGGTAGCTACCGCGTTGGCACAGCTGGCCGGGACTTGTCCTGTGGGGGCCAGTATTTCAGGCGTAAACGGTGCTGTGTTGTTTAATCTTACAGTCAGAGTGTCCTTGATTTGACTGTTCAGTGGCACATGCTCATCACCCATCGAAATACGCTTGAGTTCAAATGCCGGGTCGTCTCCTGCAGTAACATCCACCACCACAAAACCATACTCGTCTTCGCTGACCGAGAATTCGGTGTAGTCGCGCTGGGCAAATTCACCAAAATAGTCCAGGTTGCCTCCTGCGGAGGCCACGTTCACCATAGTGTGATTGTGATCCCGGCTGGTGCCGCGTGAGTAGGCATGGGTATGGCCAAAAAAGTGAATACTGGGCTTGTTACAGCTACTTGAAAAGGCTTCCAGGCGTTCAACAATCTTACCGCTGTAGTCGGTCTCTCCGGCTATCCACATCTCCGACTTATGCGGGTGATGCATCTGGGCGAAGACAAAGTCGGTTTGTGCCCGCAGGCAGGTTTCGGCCAGCACTTTGTCCAGCCAGATCAGCTGTTCATCAATGCGGTAATTGGTGTTGGTGTCGAGTGACAGTACCCGGATATTGGAATGATCCTGATACCACCAATGTTCTTCATACCCCGGTGTACCGTTTTCTGGCAGATGAAAATATTTAAAGTAAGTGGGTGTATCACGTTCGTGATTACCCGGGGCTGGATAAAGGGGCACAGAGCTGGCCAGCGCCGCAATGGGTGAAAAGAAGCTGGTGCGCCAGCTATTGTAATCCTGACCGTTGTCGACCAGGTCGCCGGGGATCAAGGTCATATTAAGACCATCATGTAGCTCCAATCCCAGCGCCTGTTGCACATAAGGTAACACGCCCTGATTAATGATCTCGCTGAATTTACCCGGGTTTCCCGAGTCACGCTGCATATCACTGACAGCCAGGATCCGACTGCTTTTCTCTGCAGAAGCCAAAGGGGGTGTTCTGAATTTGTGAACATGGCTGTAGGTATCACCTGTTCTCACTCGGTAGAAATACACGGTATCTGGTGCCAGATTGGTGAGTTGAACTTCGTGAATACGGCTCAGCAGATAGCCGGTTTCGCTGGTGCCACTGGCTTGGCGGCCAAGTTTTGCTGTGTCGCCCCATTCTACAATGGACTCATCACCACTGCTGGTTTCCCATTTGATCCAGATGCTGGTCGGGGTGGCAGATTGCAAATAAGGGTGGACCGCCAGCCCTTCGGTGTGGGCATGTGCCTGGCTAATTGCCAGCAACAGGCTCAGCGACAGTATCCGCAGATTATTCGTCATGTTGGTTTCCTTGGTAATAGAACGAAACGCGGGATTATCCTGGGAACTAGTGTATTAAAAGTGTAAATGATGTGAATTTTTGAGGTCTTATTTATGACCCGCATCGTCTGGGTTCTGTGATATAGTGACAGCCACTTTTACCATCAGGGCATTCATGCGTTCATTCACACTCTGTGTGGTACGCGGCCTTCTTCACAAACAAATTAAATGGTCTGTAATACCATGAAAAAAATCGCCATTCTGGTTGATGTCCAGAATATTTACTACACCACTCGCCAGGCCTATGGCAGAAGCTTTGACTACAATGGTTTTTGGCAGGAAGTGCTTAAAGACCGCACTTTGCACCGGGCTTTGGCGTATTCCAGCGAGCCCAATGCGCCCAAGCAACAACAGTTTCAGAATATTCTCAGAGCCATCGGGTTTGAGGTAAAACAGAAGCCTTATATTCAAAGAGCGGATGGCTCCGCCAAGTGCGACTGGGACGTGGGGATCACCCTGGATGCCATGGAGTGTGCCCCACATTGTGATGTGGTGGTGTTACTGACCGGAGATGGCGATTTTGACCTGTTGGCCGAACGCATTCAAAGCCGTCACGAATGCGAAGTCGAGGTATATGGCGTTCCTCAGCTGACCGCGAACTCTCTCAAGCGTGCGGCCACCCGTTACATTGCCATTGATGAGCGCTTACTACTAAATGCAAAGCCAAACCATAATAGTGCTGGCCAGTAGAGATACGATAAAATTTCCAGGTTCTCAAAAAAGCTGTAGCAGATCAGTACGGCCATCAGACACAGTGCAGTCTGAGCAGTTTTTGAATCCTGTGAAGCCCATAATAGATAGACGCTCGACACCAGCATGGGCACGGCCAGTGCCACGGCGCCGACAATGCCTTTAACAAACAGCAAGCCATACCAGCTGTGGTGTGAGCCGATAGGCATAAACTCCACCATTTTTGGCCCTCGTTCGACAATACCATGACCCCAGATAGGCGCTTCAGCCTGCCAGCGCTGAATGGCGATATTCGCTAACGCTTTTCGTACCCGGGTGGACCCCGGGCGTTGCTGTTTCACTGCTTCATAAGAATCCATAATTGAATTGTAAATGGGCTCACCCAGCAGCAATATGATGGGGACAGCAATACCCAGCAGTAGTAGCATCCAGGGTTCCTTAAATTTGTCGCTGAATAGCACCAACGGGAACAGCATAATGAAGATGGCTATCCCTGCGCGGGATTGTGACAATATCAGCATGGCCCAGCAGCCAGCGATGGCCCAGCGACGAATACGAGCGTTTTTTTCCTGCAAACAAAACACCAGATAAATGCAAGCCATAAATCCTGCTGCCGGTGCCCAGGGGGTAAAGAATCGCCAACGCCCGGCACCTGTTTCGGGGTTAATGCCGTAAAAACTGACCATAAAGAAACTCTCACCTGGGCCCCCAATCACTTTTAGTGGCGACAGAAAAATATCGCCCGGTAATTTTACAATGTAAAAAGCCACAGAGATGAAAGAGAAAATCAGAGTGTGAATGGCAACAATACATACGCCCCGGATCACCACTTCTTTGCGAATTTTCGCAAGCGCTGCAATCACCGGGAAAATGGCCAGCAAAGCCCAGCCTTTCATCCAGCCAATAGATGATTTTATCGTTTGCCCGGTGCCCAGTGACCATTCACTATGGGCAATGAGCAAAGCGATTAACATAAGCAACATGGCCACTATCCACAGCCAGATCATTGGCGAGAGTGGACGCGGCTTGGCACGTAAGTCCAGATAACAGCGCATCAACACCACCATGAAAATAACCCAGCCTATGATGGAACCCATCACATACAACATACCCAGCATAAAAGTAGGATAGGTGAGCACCAGGCCCGCCCAGACCAGCTTTTCTTCCGTGCTGATAAAGCGTTTTTCCTTAAAGGGTAAGTAGGCGGTAAATAGCATGCTGGTCTCCGGTTAGTCAGGCTGCTTCATCACAGCTGAGATAATCACCCGACGCTTATTGATCATCAGCACGGCCATGGATAAGAAGATCATGGCAGCCAGTGCGGCAGCAACAGCGATGGACTTTTTCGGCGAGAACGAGTTGACGGGCAGCGACGGTGGCGACATCAACTGGATCACAGGGTAAGACGCAAAGATATCTGCTTTACCTGCTTCCAGACGAGCTACCGCTGAGGTGAAGACGGCTTTGGCCAGATCAAATTCGCGCTCCAGACGTTCCAGCTCAGCGGCTTCCCGGGCGTAGACTTTAAGCTTTTCGTTAAGCAGCTGAACTTCGTTTTCCAGCTCAACCAGTTTGGCTTCGGAGCCCTTTTTAGCTGCAAAGGCACTGATCAGATCGGCAAACAACTGTGCCCGGTTGGGGTTAGAAGCCAGATCTGTGGTGTGAAATGCATGAGCCGCATTGATCCCGACCAGACCTTCTGAGCGGGTTCTGAGCGCCAGTTTTGATTGCTCAAAGCGTGCCAGCTCCGCTTTCACCATGGGATGACCATCATCCCAGCGCGAGCGATATTCGCTCAATTGTGCTGCGCTTTTGTCCAGTTCAGACAAGTAGGCTCTGAATTCACCATCCGATTGCAGCACAAAAGCCTGGCCTGCCATGGAAGGCGAGACACCCAAATCAACGCTGAGCTGGCCGACAAAATACTCCGCACGGCCAATCTCTGCTTTTACGATAGCCACCTGTTCTTTAAGATTGGACAGGGTGCGCATTTGCTGGTCAAGCTGGTCCCGGCTGATCAGTAAAGAGCGCTGCTGAAAATCTGTAATATTGCTGCGCGTCAGGTTGAGGCGCTCTCTGTATTGATCCAGCACAGACTTGATACTGGCGTCACGACGCTGAACTTCGTCGGCACGCAGATGGTCAAGCTGGCCCTGTAGCGCGTCATACAAGGCCCAGGCTTTTTTCTCGGCGATACGCGGGCTGGCACCGGTGATTTCTATTTTCAAAATAGAAGTTTGCTCGGTCAGGCGTACTTTAGGTCGGCCAAATTCTTTTGCTGACATGCCCATAGATTTGGCTGCATTTTCGATGAGGTTTTTGCTCATCAGCATTTCTTTGTAGTTGACTCTGGGGTTATAGCCTTTACCGAATGGGGCGCTGGTAGAGGACACCACCTGACCCACCTCATCAAGCGATACATTGCTGTTGGCACCCGTGCCGGGTAACACCATATCCAGGTCGCTGCGGTACTTTGCAGGTTGTTGCAGATAGGCAAAGACCAGCAGCAAAATAATGGCATAGCTAACCAGGCAGGTGACCAGGTAAGGCTTATGCAGGGTGCGATAAATCGCAGCCCTGAATCGTGAATAGGGCGTGGTTACCTGAAGTTGCGTGTTCATGAATCCTCCTTACTCAGCAAAGAGAAGGGTGCCACGATATCGAGTAGTGTTTTTGCGATATCACGCAAGTTAGTGATATCTGAATCATAGCAGGCTATCGCATCGTTCGGCATGACATAAGGGTTAATATGGTCGCGATAAGACATACGCATCAGATCTTCCACTGAGCGTTCGACGACCTGGGTTTTTCCGGTCAGAGGATGGTTGCTGACCAGTACAACGCGACGTGGCGCATTGGTGTATTCTTTGCCGCCAACGCAGTTGGCAGAGATCGCAGCCTGTAATAAACGTGTACCGTAGGGCAGGTTGCTGGAAAAGCGGCCGATCGCTGCATTGGCGTTACTCATTGATGAGTCAATCAGGTTAGACATAAAGACCCGAAAACCTTTTGGCGTGATCTGCGAAGGTTTTACCAGATTAGGCTGAAAACACCCTGTACTGGGCACGATGACCTGATCGCCCGCGATAAGCACATGGTCTGACACCGGCTGGCCGGTCATAATGCCGGTCAGGTCGGCCTCAATACGCCAGCCCTGACGAACTAAAATCACCTGATCCAGCTTGGCGTCGGGACGTACACCGGCTGCTGCCCGAATGGCTTCAGAAAGCAGGCGCTGTTTTGAGTGGTCGCCAGAGGCTGCGACCTGCTGTTCCAACAACTGTTCCGGTAGTTTGGCATTGATGGTGACGCGACCTGGTGAAAATACGGCTCCGGATACTGGCACTTCGATAGCAGCCCAGGTTTTTACCTTTACGGTGACATCCAGCGTTTGAGCACGAAAAATCTTGGCACGAATAAGCGCCAGTTCGACTTTTTGAGCCAGCGCTTTGGTGGTTAAGCCCGCGGCGTAAATTGGTTCAATCACAGGCAACGTCAGTGCGCCTGAGCTGTCCAGTACATAGTCGCCGTTGAAGCCTTCGCCATACTCCATTTTTACCTGAATAAGGTCGCCCGGACTCAGTGGCGCCGCGCCAAATGTGCCACGATGACTTGATTCATTGGGATTCAGACCGGGTGCTGCAAGCGGAATTGGTTGGTCAACCCGAAAGTTTGCCGCGGCTGCAAAGTCGTCAGCATCAGTGCAGTTCAAACGTGAAGCAAAGACAGAATTCGATTGGTTGAACTGGGTACCGGCCGCATGCGGCATGCCGTAAAATTCGTCATCATGATAGTCCGGGCTGAGCGTGCATCCTGAGCCAAGCACACACAGTACTAACGCAGAAATGCGGGTTATCAAGGCTGTGGTTTTAGTCGCTTGTCTCATATTGGGCTCCTTGGCAGTGGCTCTCACTTGGTGGTCTTAATGAGATAGGAGCATAAAATGAGCCAACTTTATTATTTTATAAAAATCAGCTTGTTAGTTGTTTTTGGTGGACGTTTTAGCGGTTTTTTTTCTATTTTGCAAAGCAGTTTCAAAATGAAAAGAAGCCAGCAAAAGCTGGCTTAAGGGCCATTGATGCGAGGTGCGCTATCTGACTGAGTGAATAACAGCAGATAAGCGCATTGGCCCGGGAGCGAAGGGTTAGCCCGCAGGATGTTTACTGGTGTTTCCCATAGTGCGCATTGCCAGCTTTTCGGCACGGTCGTACAAGGATTTTGGTAACAGGCTGGTCAGGGCACAGCACCAGGTTAATGCTGTGCGGCCAGGTTCTTCCAATAAAATGCGAATGTCGGTAAACAGCGCTTTGTGGATCAGTTTAAGTGCGGCAAAAGTATTGCGAGATTGCACGGCACGACGGCTCAGGTATCTGAGCTGATAGGCGCGTGCGAGCGAGCCACATTGCTTAAAAAACTGCGCATGGCTGCGTCTGTGTTTGTTGACCGCGCTTTCCCAGCTCTGATATTGCTTTTGCAGGTTAGCCGACAAACCACTGGCATTGACGCGATAAAAGGTCAGCGGCTCTGGGATCCCCGCAAAAGTCGCATCGGTATACAGTGCCAGACGCAGCCACATCTCTATGTCTTCTGATTGTCTGAGGTTTTCATCGAAATACTGACGCCAGCTGCGGGTTTCGTCATGAAACGCCACTTTTTCCAGTGCGGCTGCACGGATCACCGGCGCTGACCCATTGCCAACCGGATTGCGGCAAAAAATGGTTTTGGCATCAATGTTGTCTAATTTCGGAAACTGGCCAATGCCCAGTTGTTTATTGTCATCATCCACAAACAAAGAAGGACAATAACTGACATCAACACTGGGATGGCGATTCAAATGCGCGACGTGTTTTTCCAGTTTATTGACTGCCCAGTAGTCATCGGCATCCAGCAAGGCGATATAAACGCCCCGGGCGTTGCGGATCCCAGTGTTGCGCGCTCCGGACAGGCCCCGGTTTTGCTGGCGAATGATATGGATCCGATGATCTTTATAATCTCTCAGATAGCTCAGTGTATTATCGCTGCAGCCATCATCAACACAGATCACCTCAAAATTTTGATAGGTCTGGTTGAGCACTGAGCAGATGCATTTATCAATATATTTTTCAACGTTGTACATAGGAATGATGATGCTGACAACGGGTTTCGAGTTAATCACATAGTTAGTCATAATGGGCTCCGGATCATAAAGAAGATTTTGCTGCGCCAGCGTGACAACGTCTTAGCGCAAAGTCTGCCAATGGAAAGAGCAGCCACAAGGCGCTACAGCTGACCAGTACGGCGGCAAGTAAATCGGGTTGGTCAGGCTGTATCATTAACAGCCCAACCAGTGAAATCACTAAACAGTAAGCATTCAGTTGGCACTCTCGGGCAAACCGGCCTGCGGCACGTTGCATTACGGCATAACTGTCTGTCCATACTGTGCTGGTGGCTATCAGGCAAAGCAGTGCACTGGTGGTAAAACTACCCTGCCAATGCTCGTTGAATAACACTGGCACATACCAGGGAACCAGCACGGCCTGAAGAATAAAAATTGCAGACACAGCCGCAGTGATTGCGAGCAGCAGGTGGCTGTGTCTGGTGCCAAAATTACCAGCATTTTTAAGTTTGCAAACAAACGGATAGAGTGCAGTGGTATAGGCTTGGGCAACAGATATTGCCAGGCCCACACCCACGCTTTTAGCGAAACTGTAGAGTCCAAATAGCTCAGGGGTTAGCAGACGTGCGGCCACGAACATGTCCATATTCACACGCAGCGAGCGCAAGATTTCGCTGCCTGCAAGCTGTGTTGATGCACCCAGCAGTCGGGAAAAAATAGCTTTGCTGTAGTGTCCGGCCATGGACGATGAAGGGACAAAGGCAAAGCATCCCAGCCAAAGCAGGGTGAATGCCCATTTGCCAATCACGACGGCCAGCAGGCCAGCATCGAGGTAAAGTGCCGCAGCCAGAGCGAGGTTTTCGGTGATAATACACACGCTGCTGATCAGGCCAAACAAACCCATCTGGTTGCGGCGTTGCATCAGAAACACCTGATTACAGACTAACGGGAATACCAGATAAGTCAGTGCCATCAGGGCAATCAGCACTGTCATGTCCTGACCTGGAAACATCCAGCTGCTGGCCAGTGCGACCAGGACCTGCACGACACATAGCGCGCCGCACAGCAGCCACTGTAGTAAACGACCATTTTTAAGAAAAGCGGGTAACTCGTCATCGCTGGCGCGGATGACCTGCGCACCAGCACCAGAGCGCAATAACAGCCTCAACACTTCATGCACCGTCAGGGCAAGCATCGCTGTGCCATACTCAGTGGCAGACAGGCAAGCAGCCATCGCCATGATACTGATCAGCCGCGACGCCTTGGCAACCACCTCTGCACCTATGAGGTATGAGGTATTGCTGAGCAGGGTCCGCATTGTGCTGGTTGGGTGTGTCATGGCATCGCTCTCTTGATATCGGATACCTTTACTAACCAAAATCCGTACCAAGGCGCTCAGACGCACACAATCAATCTGTGATAAGTTTCTAAAATATTGAATGTAAAGGTTTTTAAATAGCTTGTGGCCGAGCAGCTACAAAGCCGAAGCCGATGTGATGAGGAGACTTAGGCAAAGATAAATGCACGCAGATTGCATTTTGCGACGCCGGTTTTTGCAATTTGCAATCTGCGTATTTGGCAGCGTCCGATAAAATCAGGCGCCTGTGTTCTTGTCTCCCCACTGCTGTATTTTACGGTACAAAGTAGACGGGCTGACTTCCAGTAAACTGGCTGCTTTCACCACATTGTCATCGCATGCTGCGATGGCTTTTTCGATGGCAATTCGCTCTACCTCGGCCAGCGAACAGATTTGATTTTCAGATGGGATGTCGGCTGTCTGCTGAGGCGATGCATAGCCGTTTTCCTGCACGCTGACTGATTGCTGCGGTGCTCTGCTTTGTATTGGCGTAGAACCACCAAATTGGCCATTAAGCAAGGCCTGGGCATCGCTGGGTTTGAGTTTAAGCTGCATTTGCAAAGTATCTTCGGTGATCAGTGGCCCGTCTGACATCACCACACAACTGTGGACCAGGTTTTCGAGCTGGCGCACATTACCCGGCCAGTCGTAGTTTAAGATCAACTGTTCTGCAGCAGGTGAAAAACCAACAAAGACTTTGTTTTCGAGCTCGCTGAACTTACTCAGGAAGTGCTGCGCGATTTGTAACGCGTCATGATCGCGTTCATGCAATGCAGGCAAATCAATGGCGATGACATTGAGGCGATAAAACAAGTCTTCGCGTAAACGCTGATCAGCAATGGCCTGATGAGGCTCACGGTTAGTTGCACAGATAAATCGGACATCGACCTTTTCTTCTTTGCCGCTGCCGACTTTCTGGAAGGTTCCCGACTGCACAAAGCGCAGGATCTTGGCCTGCAAATTCATGTCCATCTCACCAATTTCATCCAGAAACAGGGTACCGCCATCTGCCTGCGTCGCCGCACCATCCCGATTGGTAACGGCACCCGAGAAGGCGCCTTTGATATGACCAAAGATCTCGGATTCCATCAGTTCACTGGGAATGGCGGCGCAGTTAATACACACCAAAGGTTTGTCTTTGCGGGTGCTGGCACGATGAATGGCATCGGCAGCCAGCTCTTTACCCGTTCCGCTGGGCCCGGTGATAAACACATTAGCCTGGCTGGGGCCGGCTTTTTCAATGGCCTTATAGACCATTTGCATGGCAATGGAGTCGCCAACAAAGCGATAAAATTGCGAGCGAATTGAGCTGCGGTAGCGCTGCAGGCTGGCACGTAACATATTACGTTCAGCAACCAGCATCTTTGTCTGTATTGCCTGTTCGAGGGTCAGCTTGATGTTACTCATGTCGAATGGCTTTTGCATGTAACCCCAGACTTTGCCCTGATTAATGGCGTCAATCAGGTCTTCCACTTCAGTAAAGGCGGTAAGCATCATGCGAATGGTATCGGGAAATCGCTCTGCAACCTGAGCCAGGAACTCAATGCCTGACATGTTGGGCATCATTTTATCCGACACCACCACGTCGATAGGGTGCTGTTCTAACAAGGCCAGGCCTTCTTCTCCACTTTGCGCGGTAAACACAGTGTAGGGCTCATTTTGGAGCGCGCGCTTGAGTGAGCGCAGAATAAGGGGTTCGTCATCGACAAACAGCAAGGTAATGTTAGTAACCGGTTCCATGTAATCCTGCCAGAGTTAATGCGTGTTAATAGAAGTATTACACAGTCTTAGACAAATTGAAGTATTTATACAGCGGAGTTTGTGGTGATAAATAAAACCGCCTGCCAGAGGTGAGTGGCAGACGGTTTTGCGAGGAACTATTAGCCGGCTCAGTTAAATTGATGTGCCACAGTGGTTGCCTGCATGCTCAGCTCACTGAGCAGGTGGTTGTTTTGCAGCATGCCGTCCACGCTAATCAGCAGGGTTTTATAGTTAACCGGAACGTCCAGAGTCATGGTGATCTGACCGGCATTGTTGAAGCGGGTGGTCGCCAGTAGTGCTTTGTCTGCTATGGCTTGGTCTTCGTAGCTTTCTACAACGTCGTGCAGGGCATACACTTTGACCATTCTATTGGCCAGACTTGCACCCAGAACATCCTGTCCGCCCAGATCCAGTGTGACTGTTTTGCTGGTGCTGAAATTAAAGTCTGCTTTCACATGCAAGTCGTTAGAAGTTTCGGCCTGGCTGTCGAGCAAACCAGGGTCTGGCTCGTAACTGGGGGCAGGCTCTGTAGACGCTTCTGCTGTGACGGTCGTATCCTGCGGCTGATCCGAAGTCGTATCTGCTGACACCTTCGTGCTCGCGTTGCTGGCAGGCGTGCTGGTGGCATTACTGCTTGATGTTACGGAGCTTGATGTGCCGCCCTCACCACCACCGCCACCACAGGCGCACAGAGTTAAGCAAATAAACGTCAGGGAAGAAAGTTTAGTCAGTGTATTCATGATCGTATCCTCTTAATGTGCGCTGAAAGTATGGGTAGTGCGTTCGTTGGTCATAAACCAGTCCTGAGCTTGTTCGCCACTGCTTTCAACCCAGGTTTCATAGGCCGGATACGCCCAAATTACATCGAGATATTCTCTGGGGTAGTGCCAGTCATTACTGATCATCAGTGCCCACGGCAGGTTTTCAGCGGTTCGGAAATAACGTCCCGACGGTGCACTGGATGTGTCATCCGCATTGCCAAAGCGACTGGTGTCAAACTTGTCTGTCGGTGGATAATCCGCCAGATGGATCTCCAGAGAACGATCTTGTGTGCGGTATAAGAAGAAATCGAAGTCATTCACACTGAGCGTATCCAGGCCTTGCTCAAAGCTGACATCGAAGGTGTAAGGCACAGGCTCAAAATAGTCGCAGGTCATCACGGTATTAAAGTGTTGGCATTGGCCAGACTGACCTGTGTTAGTGAATACATGGGCGTTACTCCACAGCGATAAAACCGCATTACTTTGCCCCTCTTCAGCAAGTTTGTCATAGCTTTGGCCATTTATGGTCAAGGTCGCTTGTTTTACGAGCGCCGGATCGCTGTTCATCAGACGAAGCCCAAAGCCGTTTTGATAGGCTGCACCACGCGCCGTGATCCAGCCGTTAATGATGAAACCGCTAATTTGATTGTCGGCATTGTAGGTCATACGGATCCGTTGTTTGACGACCAAATCGTTCATGTCGTGGTCGCCGCGTGCGGGCCAGTTGTCTTCATATGCCAGTGTTGTTACGCCTTGTGCGCTGGGAAAGTACTGGCTGTAAGCGCGATTAAAGTCGTTGGGAAACTCATCCAGTTCATCTTCTATTCCATCGGCATCACTGTCGTTTTGTTCTGGCATCACCGTCAGGTTAAGGGCCGAAATTGCAGTAGCCGGGGAGCTTTTAACACTAAATACTGCATCGTTAAAATCGTTATCGCCCCAGGTGCGCGGCAAATCTTCAAAACCGATTACCACTTCCTGTTGTTCCTCATCCAGTAACAGCACGCAATGCTGGCGCAAGGTTTCGTCGCTTTCTGGGTTAAGGTCAGACAACGAATAATAGTAGGGAGTTTTAAAAGGTTTTACGCCGGTGTAGTACCAAAAGCCGTTCGCAGCGATAAAGAAGCCGATACTGGTGCCTGCCGGGAATTCACCTATGCTTACGCGGTGTCCGTTAGTCAGGTGAGGATAGCTAAGGTTTGGAAAGACAATGGTTTCCTGGATCTCTTCTGGGGTTTGCGGGGGATTCTGCGGATCAAAAGTGAAGTAGCCAAAAGAGTTTTTGTACCCCGCACCTTCATGGATAAAGGTAATAAATACCTCGGCGTCTTCATTCAGGTGAATGGTCGAGCCTTCATCGCCAGTGATAAAGGCCTCGTTTACTCTGGCCTCTGGCAGCGCATTTTGGATGCGCTGGAAAAACTCCGGGCTGTACTGGTCGCGTGTGTAAATCAGCGAATCAGGTTTACCTGTGGATTGGTTGTAGCCACCGGGCCATGCCTGTCCAGACTGGAACTGCCAGACATATTGCCCATCAACTTGTTGGACTGCACCAGCGGTAAAAGAGAGTAGCCCTGAGGCCAGTATGGGGTACAGCAGGTTAAATCGCTTCATCATCGTCGCTCCAAATGAAAAGGGTGTAGGTTTTTCTGTATGGACTATTTCACGAAGCATGCCAAAAATTAATGTGTTTATTATCAGTGGTTTATGGTTTTTGTTTGAGCGGTAAGTGGGTTTTTTGCAAATTGCACTGCATTGCGCTTTGCAAACAAGAAAATAGCTAATTAATTTTGGCAGTCACACAGGCTGGCAGCGAATAAGCGCACCTGAACTGCTGTTTTTTGCGATCGGTGTAATACTTGCTTGAGTAGGAAAAACGATAAAGGAGGTGAGTATGAGCACGATTCGATCACACACTTTGGTGTTTAGCATCGCCCTGAATGGTTACCAGTGGCGCTACCGGCGTTATCTAAACAGCCAGCGCCGCTACGCCAGGCGCATGGGATACGATTATGTGGTGGTTACGCGCCCCTGGTTAAACAGGCTGGGGGCGGAGTGCTGCTGGCTCAAATTATTCTTGCTCAAATCCGCATTGCGCTCTGGCTATAAACAGGTCCTGTTTGTGGATGCTGACGCCTGTATTCAGCAGACTTGCCCGGCGCTAGAGGTGTTATATGACGAAAACACCTTTTTACATCTGGCAAGAGGCTACAGCGGCGCGTTTAATTCCGGGGTGATGCTGATGCGCAATTGCACTGAGGCGATTGAGTGGCTCGATACTCTGATTGTGGCCATGACTCAGCCTGTGGCTGAGTCGCAAGGGATAGGCTGGGGTGAAAATGGCCATGTGATCCATTATGCCAACAACTGTGAGGGGGTGGCGGAGCTCGACCGACGCTGGAACAATACCTATGATGCAGAGCTGAATGACTACATTCGCCACTTTAATTACGGACCGCTGAAATGCTCCTGGCTGGATAAGTGTTTCCATACTCTTATTTTTAAATGTTCACGCCTGTTGTTGGGTTATAGTCTGTCCCGACCCGATCAGCAGGCAGACAAGCTGGGCGTGGTTCAGCTGCGTATTCCTGCTACTCTTGCGCAAATTCAGCTGCTATATCCGCGTTATTTTCCTTCTCTGTGAGCGCCGCATGGCGCTTCTCAAAATAAAAAAATTCCCAAAATGCAACGCACTTTTACTTCTTAAAAACACACTGAAAATCAACTAATCTATTTAAAATCAAAACTTTAAAATTTGGCATGGTCCTCGCTATATCTTTGTCGTGAACAGATAAACACCGGAGGACGCGATGTCATTTAATCTCACTACATCAACATCAGAGCCAGACGAGGCCACAGTACGTAAAGCATTGCGTGTTTGTGTTGCCCTGATACTGGTTACTGCATTACTGCCCGTGTTCTCTTTTAATTGTGTATTGGCCTTACTGTGTTTCAAAACGCCGCTGAAACGCCTGACCTGGATTGACATCAGCGCGCAGCCAGTGCGTTTATATTGCTGGCAGGCAGGGCTGTTTAAGCGCAGCGCTGCCGTTTTCAATGTGCTGGGTGGCACGATACGCTTTGTTGGCAACCCGTTAGTACGCGACGGTGTAAGTATTCCTGTGATCAGGCGCTTCCATTCTCCGTGCAGCAGTCCGGGCCTGTTCGACAGTCTGTGGCTGTATAGTTTGACCGGGCTCAGTGTCAAAGCGCCTTTAGCATTGCTGCAGCAGCAAAGAGATCAGAGTGTGTTTGCTGATACCTGTCTGGTTATCAAGGTGATGCTGTGCCTGTGCTTGTATCGCAAGACTGCAACTATGCCGGCGCACAGCGAGCTATTTGGCATTCCCTTTAGTAACACTCGCATGCAAACGGCGGTCGACTGGATTGTTCAGGGTGAACAGCAGCAGCCGTTACAGTCTGCATGTCGAGCGGCCTATTACATCAACGTCAACTCAGTTAATTTGTCGGCGGCGAATGCCCGTCTTTATCAGGCGCTAAAAGCCAGCGACCGCAACTTTATCGACGGGTCAGGTATGCGCATCGCGGCACGTCAGGCGGGAATGGGTCTGGCCGACAACAATAACGGCACAGACATGCTACCGGCGCTTTGTGAAGCCGCTGTTGAGCGCAAACGTTCGTTATTTTTGCTGGGCGCACAACCTGGGGTTGCCGAGCAGGCGGCCAACAATTTACGTCAGCAGTATCCAGGACTGCACATTGCGGGTGTCCATCATGGTTATTTCGATGATGATGAGCAGGTCTGCAACACCATTAATCAAAGCGGTGCCGATATCGTGCTGGTGGCGCTGGGCTCGCCTCGCCAGGAAGTCTGGATAGACAACAACAAGCATAAACTCCGGGCGAGTTGCGCACTGGCCGTGGGCGGTTTATTCGACTTTTTTTCAGGCAACATAGCGCGTGCGCCAATGTGGATGAGGGAGCTGGGTCTTGAGTGGATCTGGCGTCTGATCCAGGAACCCAGAGCCAAATTTAACCGCTATGTGCTCGGCAACCCGATTTTTCTATTCCGTGTTTACGTTTTACAACAAGCTTTGCGAGGATTTTAATCATGTATAGCATCAAAAAAACCACAGCTACTCAGTTCACTCCAGCCACTACGTCTGTATCTGCACAGGTTAAACTGGATGGTCGTCACCATGGTATACCGGCCTGCTTACAACGCCTGGCTGCGATGACCGGATTACTGCTGCTCAGTCCGTTCCTGTTGGTTCTGATTGCGTTAATCAAACTGGAAAGTCAGGGGCCCTGCGTCTACAAACAGGTTCGGGTGGGTAAGTTGGGCCGTCGCTTCACTATGTATAAGTTTCGCTCTATGTATATGCCAGAAGATCCGCGTTTCCGTAACCCTGACCCGGCTCAAAGCGACCGTGAAGGGGTCTGTGCTAAGTATCGTAATGACCCGCGCATTACCCGCATTGGCGCATTTATCCGTAAGTACTCAATTGATGAGTTACCCAGCTGATGAATGTGGTGCGCGGCGACATGCTGTTAATTGGTCCGCGTCCGGC
Organism: Pseudoalteromonas sp. R3; assembly: GCF_004014715.1. Taxonomy (NCBI): domain Bacteria; kingdom Pseudomonadati; phylum Pseudomonadota; class Gammaproteobacteria; order Alteromonadales; family Pseudoalteromonadaceae; genus Pseudoalteromonas; species Pseudoalteromonas sp. R3. The sequence continues at coordinate 3,598,934 of NZ_CP034835.1, read as the reverse complement.
GCTGGAAAAAGAGGTGCATGCTTACCAGCAGCATGAATTAGGGCGCCTGAACAGTGAACAAGGTCTGACAGGCTTGTGGCAGGTGACGGGCCGTGCGGATACCACATTTGCGCAACAGGTTCAGCTCGACAAGCAATATATTATGGAGCAAAGCGCACTGAACGATGTGAGCATTTTACTCAAGACCATTCCTTGTGTTATTGGCGCCAAAGGCGCTTATTAAACTCAACAGGAGCACTATCTTGACCCCGATTTGTACCTTCCCATAAAACCACCGCTCAGTCGGTGGTTTTTCTTTTTTAAAAGTCCATTTCTATTTTGGTAATTGCAGTGTGACAACGCGTCGCCTTTTGCAAATCAGCGTTTGTATAAGCGTGGAAAAACAAATTAACCTATTTAAAAACAACCACTTAAATTTTGGCATGAGAGCTGCAGTCACTTAGTATCTTAACTTAGCGAGGCAGCACAATGACAGCAAAAAACAAAGCTTATATTGTCGGCTACTATGGCATGCGCAACAGCGGTGACGATGCGCTTATGCTGGCAGCGGCGATGGGCGCCCGGCATTTTCTGGGCAGTGAACAGCTCACCATCAGCGCACCTGACAGCGACCCTTTGGTCAATCAGTTGGGGTGCAGTGGACAACAGCCATTGCTGTTTCGTGGTCACCAGAGGCTGTGGCATTACCGTCATGCCTATAGTGCAAACCACGTCATTTTTGGTGGTGGCTCGGTATTGCACAGCAGCCGCGATATCGCCCTTAAGCGCCACATGATGGCTCTGAGCGGTCGCAAACAGGCGATGGCGCTGGGTGTGGGCATTGAGTCATTCAAAACCCTGGATGATGAACAGCAGTGTAAGAAGTTTTTAAACGAATGCGGGCTGGTTACCCTGCGTGACAAGCAAAGCTATGAGATTGCAAAGTCACTGGCACCTCACGCTAATCTGAAGCACACCTTTGACCTTGCGCCTTCTTTGTTGCATCACCTGAAAGGGAGGCTGAACCCGGTGGCGCGTCAGGGAATTGCTTTTAACTTTTGCCCGCAATCTATAGATGCGTTTGGCAATGTCAACGAGCACAATGAACTGCGCCGGATTGCCAAAGCCGTTGACCTTATTACCACAGTGTGGAGTTTTACCAACGAAGACATTTATCTGGTGGATCTGAACGACCAGACAAAAGGCAGTGACAGAGCAATCCACGACAAAATAGTGGCTCGCCTGCCTGAGTATGTGCAGGTTAAGCGCATCCACTATGTGGCGAATCCGGCCAGTATTTTACAGTGTATGGCGATGTTCAGGGTCATGGTGGGGATGCGACTGCATGCACAAATCTATGCCTATATGACGCAAACGCCCTTTATCAGTTTGCAATATCACGCCAAATGCACGCAGTGGTGTGAACAGATTGGCTTGCCTGAGCAGTACGCCTTTGACGCCAACGAATTTAGTCCGGACACCCTGTTCCGGGTGATGTATCGCGGCCTGGAACGCGGTTTCGATGCACCCACTCTGGGCCTGGGCCAGGCCATCACTTTGTCACTTTCTAACTGGAGCGAAAACTATGAACAGCATTCAATTCACAGTCGTTATTCCACTGTACAATAAAAGCGAGTGTATTGTCCGGGCGCTGCAAAGTGTTCATGCACAACATCATCAGGCGGCTGAAATCATAGTCGTTGACGATGGCTCTACTGATGACAGTCCGCAAAAAGTGATTGACCTTGGCCTGCCTAATCTACGCCTGGTGCGTCAGAGCAATCAGGGCGTCTCTGCTGCACGCAATAAGGGCGTTAAAGCGGCAAGCAATGAGTATGTGGCATTTCTTGATGCCGATGATACCTGGAGCCCCTTCTTTTTGGCACGTATGGCGGAATTGATCCAGACCTTTCCACAGGCGGGCCTGTTTGCCTCGCGCTATCAAAAGGTGCTGGACAATGGTGAGTATATCGATGCCAAAATTGCACTCACCAACTGGGCTCCAGAGGGATATGAGATGGACAACTACTTTGAAGTAGCGGCGAACGGCGATTTACCTTTTACTATGTCGAGCTTAGTGGTCGACAAAACGGCATTTAACCAGCTGGGCGGGTTCCCGGTGGGTGAATGGATGGGAGAAGATCAGAGTTTTTATGTGCAGGCCGCCCTGAAATCGCGTATTGCGTATTCTCCTGCAATTGAGAGCTTTTACTTTCTGGGCGCGCCGGGCAGTGCCTGTGATAAAGCGCCGCCGTCGCAGCTGTGTCCGTTTGCTGAGCGTTTACTGACTGCCATTAAAAACGGTGAGGTGGCGCACACTGCGATGGCCCATAAATATGTAGCGACCCACATCTGCGACCTGGCCAAACGCAATATTAAGCATCGTTTATACGGCCATGCATTGCGCTTGCTGGCCAATCCGGTGGCGCGCGCCAAGCCACTGCACTGGAGCGCCTATATGATGTTAAGTGTGCTCAGAGGGGCGCTATCGCGCATGTCTTTGGGGGTTATTCGCTAATTCCGTTGGGCATTGATTTCCTCTCGCAGCGCCGTAGTCAGCTCAGTCCAGGCCTGTTCGGGATGGGCCAGCTGATTAATGGGGACCAGGCGCTGGGTATCATCTTGCGGGAAAAACTGATAGCTTGCCATATTCACAGCCTGGTTACCCAGCAACGACGATTGCACATCCTGTGGCCACAGCTGCCAGCCCTGAATATCGCAGGCACTGAGTAGCACAGGGTAGAGCCGAGTTTGACTGTCGGAGAGCTTGTCGAGCACTTTGGGCAGCTCAACGGTATGCACATAGCTGGAGGCAATAAACGCCTGGCTGACCAGCAGGATCACCACGTCGGCTTTGTCTATGGCGCTGCGGATCTGGCTGTCCCACAGCTCACCGGGCTTGATCAGACCATCCTGCCAGATCTCAATACTGTGGTCGCGTACCAGATTGGTCAGGTGGGCTTCCAGTGTATGTTTGTAAGCCATATCATCATGACAATAGGAGATAAACACTTTAAGCGGGCGGCGCAGGTGATGGTGGGTAAAAGGCTGAAAGTCGGCGCTATCAAGCAATTGACTGGTCCCTTGTGCCATAACTTTGGTGCCGGTGTCGCAGTTGGCCAGGTTTGTCGCGCTGACAAAGTGTGTGTTATCCAGAGAGATGCTTAAATCTTTGGGTGGGTGGTTAAAGATTTGCTCATAGTAGCGGCGCTTCATTCGCGCTTTTATTTGTTCCACATTTTGTAGCTTTGGCTTTTCCTTACAAAAAGAAGCAAAGCCGGCCTCAAATTCCGCGACTTCCCGGGTAATATCAAAATCATGGTACAGGCCCATAATCACATAATATAAATAGGCCGTGTGGCGCAGCCGTTGTGCTTTTGGTCCGCTGATATAGACACGTACCCGGATCTCTGGGTGATAGCTGACCTTGATCAGCACTTTGCTGGCCTGACTGGTGTCTTTGTTGCCTGATTCGTCTTGCCTGACACCGAGTGTAAATAACAGCTGATTGCGCCAGAAGGTTTTGGCGTCGGGCAAAATACCAAAGTGGCAGATCAACTGATTGATTAACCCCATGGGAATAAAGCGGGCAAACTTCAGGGTAAAGGCCAGGGTCTGGTCATAGCCAAAGGTCAGCAGGTCGTAGCCATTGGGGTCCTGCTCGGCCAGCGGCAGGTAGTTGGGGATGATATATTCATCGCTGTGGTCATGATAAAAAATCACCTTTTCCTGCTTAAGCAGCGCAATCAGGTCGGTATCGATTTTTTGCTTTTTAATCAGCCGCTCAAATTTTGATTTGGCCACCCGGCCACCGCTGTTTTTGAGGGTACTTAAATTAAGGATCTCCGTATGAATATGACGGATCACCGCCTGCGGGTCGAGCCAGACCTTGTTGTCGTTGATCTGAGGATAATAAAGCACCAGGCCCTGGCGGTGTAACTGTGTCAGCTCAGTCTTGAGGTATGCCTTGTCATCTTCTGATCCTGCCTGGTAGTGTGCTACCAGGTGGCCCAGTTGCGTATAAGTGTCGAGTGTACCTGGTTGCTGACGCTTAAGAATATAATTGATAAATGCCTGATACCAGGGGTCGCCCGGCGCGGTTCGCTTATGTTTTTCAATCAGCTCATTCAGGCTGGCCTGCAGATAATGTAAAGCGGCCTGATTCACGACTGAATCACCCGCTTTATCCAGGCTGATATAAAACTGGTTATCTGCCACTTTAGCTTGTTCTGGCGTGAGGCAGCCCCGAGGATCGCTGTCAGCATGCGTCTGGATCAACAGCAGCGGGGTTTGTTTGGCCTCTTCGGCTTCGCGCAGCCCCTGCCACTGGGCCAGCCAGTAATCCAGTGAAAAGTGCTGGGTCATCTCGCCATGGCTGTCTTTCGCCTGACGGGTCTGGTTACATTCGTCCTTCCACAATAAACAGGTGAGCGCCTTGTGCTGCATAAATACCCGGTACACCCCGTGGTAATAATCCTGTCCGCCAAAGTCATAAAAAATGGCATCGGGGAGAGTTGGTTGGTTTTGAGCATTTGATTGTTTATTACTCTCATCAGAGAGTACATAGTGCGCTACCTCCAGAATATGGGTAGAGCGGGTTTTAGAGTCCAGCCCTCCTTCTTTGAGGTAATGGATGAGGCTGGATTTACCAGCGCTGTGGTTGCCTAAAAAGGCGACTTTACAGGGGAGTTTAATTTCGCTGTTGGTACTTTTCAGGCGCAATAGCAGATTTTTTATTTCCGGCAGGTGGTTGTCGCCTAGTTCCAATGATAAGCCGTGTTCTTCTTCAAAGGGGTTGTCGAAAAGGTTAAGACTCGACAGATTCGTTAAGCTCGACAGGGGGGTAATATCAGAAATACTGTTACTGCTTAGTGATAAAGTGCTCAGCCGGGGCAACCCTGCAAGTGGAGAGATATCTGCAATTCCGTTACCATCAAGATCTAGCTTTCGCAGGTTAATCAAAGAGCTGATCGCTGATATGTCTTCAATAGCATTTCCTGCTAGATCCAACGTTTCAAGTTTAACCAGTGAGTTGAGTGGTGTCAGATCTCTAATGTAATTCCCCCAAAGTTTCAGCTTCTTCAGGTTAGATAATGAAGCCAGAGGGGTTAAGTCATGGAGATCAAGTTGTCGAAGACTGAGCTGTTCCAATTGCTTCAGCTCACTAAGCGGCGATATGCTGGATAGCTCATTTCCACAGAGGTCCAGTTTAATCAAGCTTGACAGGGAACTTAAAGGAGAAATATCGCTCAGTTCATTATCACTGAGCTCTAAGCTTTGTAGTGTGTTTAATGCTGACAGGGGAGTAATATCGGCAACAACGTTTTCGCTTAAGTCCAGGCATATTAGGTTTGTTAATTTAGCAAGGTGAGAAATGTCCTCTAGCCCAGCACGATATGCCCTTAAGAACTCCAGCGTATCTGGTAGCAGCAGTAGTTGCTCTGATGTGATAGCAATACCGCGGGCATTTAACATCTGCAGCTCTGTAAGCTGTGATAGATCTAGTAGCCCGATTTCGTTAATGACCGTTGGTGATATTGATAATACACGTAACTCAGTTAACTGACTGATACTGTTGAATGTTTTAGGGTTGCTAAAAGCTTCGTCTGCAATCAAGCATTCCAGTTGAGTGAAGCGGCTTAAGTCCAACGCATTATCAGCATCTAACAGGTCCTCGAAAAATAAATTTCTGTGTGTCGGCAATGGAATATTGGGCAGTTTTGCGCTTAACAGTTCATCCGGAATTGGATAATACTCATCCGCCCTTAAATACAACACTTTTAACCAGGTCAGCTCAAACAACTCATCGGGCAGGCTATCATACTCAAGGTCGGAGAGATCTAGCACCCCGGTTTTGGCTTTTTGTTCTTGTTGAATACGTTTGAGGACTTCTGCTGACATACCTTTTCCTTGCCGGTGCTGAACGGGGCAATAGTTTTACCCGCTTTTAACGATGGAGGCAAATGCTTAACGATAAAGGAAAAGAGTATTGGTAACTCAGCAGCTGGCACCTTGTGCAGTGCCAGTCGCTGGCAGAGCTTTGCTGTGTTACTGCCGGGCCCTGAGGGTATCTATGATGCTGGCATCGACCCAGTAGATATCAATATTCTTGTTGTCGTCACTGACGCTGCGGTTAAATAGCAGGTATTTACCATCGGGGGTGACTGTGGGGTAGGCATCCCATTTATCTGAGTTAACGGACTCACCCATATTGATTGCTTTTCCCCAGCTGCCGTCCTGTTGTTTAAAGCTGATATAAAGATCAGAATCGCCAAAGCCGTCTTCGCGTTCGCTATCCCAGATAAGGTAGCTCTCATCGGGGGCGATAAAAGGGTGGGCGGTCATTTCCCCGGAGTTGACCACTTTACTCATGACCTTTGGCGCTTGTCGCTGGCCATTCTTAACCTCGGAAATGCGTACTACCTTGTTTTTATAATCGTCAAAGACATAAGTGCCTTTTTGAGATACCGATAAGCGCATAATGCCCCAGTCCTCGCGGTCAAACATTGGGCCCAGACTTTGCCGCTCAGTCCAGTCGTTGCCCTTGCGGTCCCGGTAGCCTTCGGCCATATGCATGCGCTGACCATCGGGTGAAAAGCTCACTTCGCCGATGCGTAAAAACTCGGTGAACTTGACCCAGGTGTTGTTCTGTTGTCTGAAGCCAATCACAGTCGGGCGAAAACCGGTTTTGTTGGGCCCTTCATAGACTCCCCGGTCCAGAGTAAAGTAAAACTCCTGCATGCCGGGGGCAAAAACGCCTTCGATCTCCCAGTCTGCTTTGGAAATAATACCCGGGGCAAAGGGCTCGGCGGTCATGCCTGGTGGTTTCTGGCCCATTAACGGGCCGGTCAGGGTGCCGAATTCATCCTTTGCCTGCGCCAAGGTGCTAGCCAGCAAGGTACTTAATGCGATCGTTGTCAGGGTGACAGGTTTCATAGTGTGTCTCCTTGTGTTGTACGTTCCGATAACCATTTGATTGCATATACGCCAGTCAGGGGAGCGGCGCTCTGGTGGGTGCCTTCTATCTCGGCCAGCTCAACGTGCAGTTGGGGGTTGTTTTGTTTTTTCAGAAAGTTAAACAGCGCTTTGACATTCGGGCTTAGCTTGTCTTCCTGAGTGCCGTGGGACAAGTAGACGTTGGCTTTTGTTTTCGGTGCCCCCTGGTTACGTGCTTCAAGAAGCTGCGTCAGGCGCCACACCGACGGGCTGCCAAGCAGATAGTTGTCAAAGGTATCGGGCTGCGTCAGCAAAGTATAGGCGCCAAATAACCCACCCATGGAGTAGCCAAAGTAACTGTCGTTACCGGGCTTAACACGGTAGTGTTGCTCAATATAAGGCTTGACCTGATTGCGGATAAAATCGATATGGGCATTGGCTCCGCCAAACTGATATTTTGCCTGATTCTCAGGCTTGGTTGAGGGGGCGAAGGAGTAATCTCGGAAACGGCTGGCAAAGGGGCCAACCTCTTTGTTGATGTTATCCGGCATATTGGTTTGCCAGGAGATCCCCACCAGAATAGCTTCTTCCATCAGAAAGTAGGCCGCGGAGGTCATCATTTCAATGTGCCAGGTCATATCGGTGTAATACAGCACCGGATGTTGCTTTTGTGCTGAATAGTGCTCAGGCAGCTGAATAACCAGTTGATACTCGCGATCGGTGCCGTTTTGCGTCAGCGGCACAACCTGAGTTCGCGGTATTTCATAGTGCTCAGGTTTGTTACCAGCCAGTAGCTTCATTGGCAGCAGCAGAATAAAAATTAAAATAAAGATGTTATGGGTCATCGTCGTTCCTCTGTCATGTCAGGTCGCAGTGTGAACGGGTTTGTCACAGCGGCTAACGACACTCTATTGAACAGCCTGAAAAACACATGATGTTTCCTTGATATTCGGCTGAGTTCTTTATCCTAATATTAAAAGTATACTTATCAGTTGGTTAGGTTTTATATTCAGGTGGAGGTGACTCTCAGGTATGTTCTGTATTGAGCGTTTCGCGCTCAAATTTACTGGAGTTGGATTACAAAAGTGGCATTAAATTGGGTGGGTCAGAGAGCTGCTTCCCTGGAAAAGACTGGTCGATGTGCCGTTTTTTGTGGGCTGGTGACGCAAGTGCGCTGGCTTAAAGGAGGTGCTGGCACTTCGTGAAATGTGCCAGCTGTGTGTCTTTTTACTGACACTTTTTCGCAGTGATGTCTGCCTCGGTCAGGGTCATTTTTTCAGGAGAAATGACGACTTTCTTATTCGCTGAGCCGACAACCAGAGAGCCACTGCCTACCGTGATGTTGCCACCATAAATAATGTACTGCAGCGTGTTATCTTCATCTACTTCAAACGCCAGGCTGGGCTCTGCGTCTTTAAGTTTAAAGTGGCGCAGGTTTTCATCATATTCAAAACTCAGGCCATCGAACTTTTGGTTGGGGGTTGAAGCAGAAGGAGCCGCATAACAGTCTTTATTGCTGCCGGTAATGTCATTCAGATCATCAAACACCTGATACTTACCATCAGCAGAAATCACAACAACCGCTTTATTGCCCTGGAAAGTGGCATCGTAAACGCCAACGATAGGCGCAAACTTGTCAGACTTTTCAGGTGTTTGAGTATTAGCCGTACCGGTGTTTGCTTGTGTTTGTGACGAGGTGTCGGCTGCCTTGTTATCCGAGCCAGAGCCGCCGCCACAGGCTGTGAGTGTGAGCGTCATGCACAAAGGAAGCAGTGCCTTTTTAATCATGGATAAAATCCTTATACCTTAAAAAGGTCCGAATCTTAAAGAACTGATGCTTTATTTGCAATAAAAGTGCCGTTCAGTTGATGGCGTTTGCTCAAATATAAACCGCCCTTGCGGGCGGCAGTTGACACCCCCTGAGCCTGATAAAATTGGTTTTTAAACTGTACACTTAAGCTGAGGGCTTTAATTGAGCCCAATGGTTTGGCTAAAAATCAAATAAGGCTTTGATGGACTGCTCTTTTAGCTTATCCATTTCGACTTTGATTTGTGGTCCCTTAACCCCTTTGGCGATGACATCCTGTGCCTTAACTTGTGCAGCGAGGTGAAGTGCCTGCGCCAGCATGTCGCAGCGTTGTGCCAGTTCATCACTGAAAGTGCGGGCTGCTTTGCATAGTAAAGTCAGGCGTTGTGGTCGTCGCGATGCATCCAGTCGCGTGAAAAGTTGCATAACGGTGGCAGGCTGCCAGTCGGGACCCTGTAGCAATGGCAGTGCGGTTTGCAGGTCTCGCAGTGCTTCGCTATAGACTTTGGGGATCTTATAGTCCTGTTCCAGATTATAGCCCTTAAGCTGAGCATCTTGCTGCCACAGTGCAAAGCTGACTGTCAGAAAATCAGGGTCTTGTTGGTCCAGCTGAGCAATACGCGATTGCAAAACTGTGCTGTTTTGTGTGCTCCAGCCAGCCAGCCAGGGCAGCACCAGGTGGAGTGCATTCAGGCTGGCCAGTACCTCAGAAAAGACCTCAATGGCACCATCTTTGAGTGACTTTTCAATCTCTAGCCAAACCCGCTCTTTGGTCAGGGTAGCCAGTTCACCCTCATCAACCATACGTTGCATTAGAGCCTGTGTTTCTGGAGCAATGGTAAAACCAAGATGATGATAGCGAGCGGCAAAGCGGGCCACTCGCAGCACGCGCAGAGGATCTTCAGCAAAGGCATCACTGACATGGCGCAGGATACGCGCTTCCAGATCTCGTTGCCCCCGGTACGGGTCGATGAGTGTGCCGTCCTCATCCCGGGCAATGGCGTTGACCGTGAGGTCACGGCGCATCAGGTCTTCTTCTAGCGTGATGCTGGGGGCAAAATCACAAATAAACCCGGTATAGCCCTGGCCCTGTTTTCGCTCAGTGCGGGCAAGTGCATGTTCATCTTTACTTTGGGGGTGTAAAAATACCGGAAAGTCTTTGCCAACTTGCTGATAGCCCAGAGATTGCATTTGTTCAGGGGTGGCACCGACCACCACATAATCGCGCTCCAGAACAGGGCGTCCCAGGAGTTGATCACGCACTGCGCCACCGACCAGGTAAATTTTCATGGTAAATTCCGTATTGAAAAAGCAAACAAGGTTTTAACTTGTGCCGTTTTTTTGCCATTATAGGCCCCATTCTAACAAGAAAGAGACGAGCCGTGTATTTACGATATTTTGGTCTGACCGAAAAGCCGTTTTCGATAGCACCAAACCCGGAGTTTTTGTTCCTAAGCGAACGCCATAAGGAAGCGCTTGCTCATCTGACTTATGGCCTGGGCGATGCCGGTGGCTTTGTGCTGCTTACCGGAGAGGTGGGAACAGGTAAAACCACAGTGACCCGCAGTATGCTGGCACAGTTGCCTGAATCTACGCAGGTGGCATTTATCCTCAACCCGGCGTTGTCGGAAATGGAGCTGCTTGCAAGTATCTGTGATGAACTTAACATAGAGTATGACGCAGATAATGCGACGCTTAAGTCACTGACTGATGTCATTAAAGCACGCCTGCTGGAGAATCATCAGCAGGGTGGCCACACTATGTTGATCATCGATGAGGCGCAGCACCTTGCTGCTGACGTGCTGGAGCAATTGCGATTACTTACTAATCTGGAGACCGACCATAAAAAACTATTGCAGATAGTGCTTGTGGGTCAGCCAGAACTTCAGCAGTTGCTCAAACGCAATGAGTTGCGTCAGTTAGCACAGCGTATTACGGCGCGGTATCACTTATTGCCGCTGACAGAGTCTCAGGTTTTTGCCTATGTGAAACATCGCCTTAATAAGGCCGGTTGCCAGACCAGCCTGTTTGAACCTCAGGCCATTGCTTACATGCATCAGGTGACTGCCGGTATTCCACGGCTGATTAACTTGCTGGCCGACCGCTGTTTACTGGGGGCCTATTCAGCACAACAACAAGTGGTGACTAAGGCCGTTGCAGTCCAGGCAGCCAAAGAAGCCTTGCCACTGGACCTGGTTCCGCAGGCAAAAGAGCACAGGATGAACATGCCGGTACTGGTCTCTGGCTGGGTGGCTGCCATGTTTATGTGTGGCATCGGTCTTTCGTATATATTTTAGTGGTGTGATATGTCGTACCTAATCAATGCATTAAAACAATCTCAACAAATCGACTCTGAGCAGGATTATCAACAATCACGTCATGAGCAGCAGGTCCGTTTTTATCGTCGTTTAAGTCTGTCTCTGGGCGGCGCGCTGATCAGCGTGTGTGCGTTGGGCGCTGGTTATTTTGTCGGTGAGGCCTTTCAGGGGGAGCCGGCCGACACGGTGATTGCGAAAACAGACGCTGAACACAGTGACACCGCAGGTGTTACTGTGGCGAATCAGGCAGAGAAACAAGACAACCTTGCCACTACCGCAGCGCCAGTAACGGCCGTGCCGACAAATGTTCAGGTGCCTTCCAATCAGGTTGCTATGGGTAATCCGGTTGTTGCCCAGCCTGGCCAGGTGATTAGTCAACCGATGAACCAGGGTGTCAATCCAGCGATTAATCCTGTCATGCAAAACGCGCAGCGCCAGGTCCATTATCAGTGGATGTCAGTCCAGGTTGGCTTTGATGCTCAGGGGCAACCGGTTTACTCACAACAGCTGGTGCCTGTCTCTGCCAATGGTCAGATTATTCAGCAACCAGTCGGCAATCAGTATAGCGCAGTACAGCAAGGTTACCGGCCTACTAACCAGCCTGTTTATGCGACCAATCAGGGACAGCCGAATCAACAGCCGCTGGAAGATTTAAGCGGCTATCGGGTGCTGGGTGTACCACTGGAACAATCTCGTGCCAACGCAGCCCGACAAGAGGCACAGCGTCAGGAGGCTGAGGCCCTTGCTGGCGTGCCTGATGAATTAAAGAAAGCGTTTGAACAGGCTGTGGAAGAAACCGCGCCTAAATCTGACCGCATTGTCTCTGAAGTCTTGTCCAGCACCCGAGGGTCGGCCAGGGCAACGCCCGTTGAGTTACTGCCAGAGCAACTGCAAAACAGCCTGCCAAGACTGCGTTATCAGGCCCATATTTACGCCACCGATGCTCAAAAGCGTTGGATTAAACTGAATAACCGTGAATTGTATGAAGGCGATAACATGGGCGCCCTGCAGCTGGTGGAGATCACCCCAGAGCAAGCCATGTTCGATTTTGATGGGATAGAGTTTACCCTGCAGGCGATGCAGGATTGGCCTGATAACCAATAGTACCTATACCAATTACACACATTGCTATTATTCAGGGCATCATGGTGTGGCGGAAAAAGCGGATCAGATCAATGCTGAATTCTTCCGGTTTTATCGCCGCTTCCAGCTCATCGGTCACACGCTTATCGGCCAAATCTATGTCTTTTACTTCGGTATAAAGCATATTTTTGGCGTGATAAAACACTTTTACCACCGGCTTAAGTGGCTCATGGGGGTTACTTGAGGCCACTATGCCAATACGTTCGCTCTTGAGTTTCACCAGAGTGCCCACCGGATACACACCAATACAGTTAATAAAATGGGCCAGCAGGTCGGCGTCATAATGCCCCGGCGTACCCTCTTTTAAAATACGAAAGGCGCGGATCGGGGTTAGTCCAACCTTATAGACGCGTTCGGCCGTCAGGGCATCGTAAACATCAACGATGGCTGCCATGCGAACATACTGAGACAGGTCATCGCCTTGTTTACCAAAGGGGTAGCCACTGCCATCCAGACGCTCATGGTGAAAGCCCGCAATCTCGGTGGCTATCTGGCCCAGTCCGCTTTCGCCTACAATCTCATAACTGTACTTGGCGTGGGCCATCATTTGCTGATATTCGTTATCGGTGAGCTTACCTGGCTTGTTTAGGATTTCGTTTGGCACTTTGATTTTGCCAATATCATGCAACAAGGCACCAGTGGCGAGCTGCTCGATAATGTCGCGTTCGAGACCAAGGTGTTTGGCAAAAATACTCATCAGAATAGAAACATTCAGTGAGTGTTCCAGTAAATAGCTGTCTTTTTCACGGATCCGGGCAATGCAGGCCAGTGCATCCTGATTGCGAAAAATGGAGTCAATAAACCCTGAAGCTGTTTGTTTAAATTCCTCAACCGCGATGGCTTTACCAGCTTTGACATCGGCAAAAGCTTTTTCCTGCAGCCCTTTGGCTTCTTCGTATAACGCGCTTGCATGATCCAGCTCGGCCTCAACGCTGGTACTCCTGTGCCAGGGGTCATGTACAGTGACATTATCCTGATGTGTTTCATTTTGCGGTTCAGACTGAGCTTTGGTCTTGGCTTGCAGGGTTTTGTCCGGATCGATTTCTACTTCGAGCACGCCCGCTTTTTGCAAAGAGCCGATAGCGCCTGCGGTGCGCACCCAGCCCTGGCTTTTAACGCGTACGTGACCGGCCTGCCGGGTGACACTGACCACAAACATACCAGGTTTTAAGTCATTGATAGTAATCGTTTTCACGGCTGCAATTTGATGGTTGTTCAGACTTTAAGCTTAGCAAAGGTTAAGCAGAAAGAAAGGAATAATCGGCGCTGCAAAGCCCTTTATTGCAAGCCTGATACCGCAAAGAGGTTGCAATTAGAAAAATTTCTTCGCAAGCTGAGTACATCAATTCTATTTAATCAAGAAAACAGATATCAATCCTAAAAAATGGTAAGAATAACAACGATGAAAACACTACTATCTGCACTATCTCTGGCACTTGCGAGTCATTGCGCGCTGGCCTATCAATTGGACACCGAAGTCTCCAGGTCAATGCCTGAGCTGGAAGCGCTCTATTTACATTTGCATCAGAACCCTGAACTTTCCTACCAAGAGGAGCAGACCGCTAAGCGACTGGCGTATGAGCTTCAACAACTTGGATTTGATGTAACCGAGCAGGTTGGCGGGCATGGCGTGGTTGGATTGCTGCGCAATGGTGAGGGGCCAACGGTGATGATCCGCGCCGATACAGATGGCTTACCTATTATTGAGCAAACCGGTAAACCTTATGCGTCAAAAGTGCGGGTTAAAGATGCCAACAATAATGAAGTCGGTGTCATGCATGGGTGTGGCCATGATATTCATATGACCAGCTTTATTGGTACCGCTCAGCAGTTGGCGAATAACCGCGATCAGTGGCAGGGTACCCTGATGATGGTCGCTCAACCTGCTGAAGAAGTCGGGGCTGGTGCGAAAGCCATGCTGAAAGAGGGCTTATTCAGTCGCTTTGCTAAGCCCGATCATGTTCTGGGGTTACATGTCAGCGCATCGTTACCGGCAGGTCAGGTTGCCATTGCGCCGGGATATGCATTGGCGAATGTGGACTCAGTTGACATTACAGTGAGAGGCAAGGGAGGGCATGGTGCATATCCTCACACCACAGTTGACCCTGTGGTGCTGGCATCACGCATTGTTCTTGCTGCACAAACCATTACCAGTCGCGAAATTTCGCCGTTAAAACCTTCGGTGATCACAGTGGGCTCAATCCACGGTGGTTCAAAACACAATATCATTTCTAACGAAGTTAAACTTCAGCTGACACTGCGTTCATACGATCCCGCTGTCAGAGAGCAGCAAATTGCCGCACTGGAGCGTATGACCAAGGGCATTGCACACAGTGCGGGCTTGCCGTCTGAACTCGCCCCGATTGTGTATGTTCACGAAGAAGAGAGCATTCCTTCGACCTATAACACACCTGAGCTGGCTGTGCGGGTTGAGAAAAGCATTCGTGCTGAGCTGGGTGACGAACATGTCGTCAAGGCTGAGCCTGTGATGGCCGGTGAAGACTTTGGCTTATATGGCCGCACTGCGGAAAATATCCCGGCAACGATTTTCTGGCTGGGGGGCGTTGAGCCTGAGGCATATCGGCAGGCTCAGTTTTCGGGTGAAGCACTGCCATCACTGCATTCAAGCAAGTTTGCACCTGATTATCCGCTGACTATTAAAACCGGTGTGCGTGCCATGACAGCCAGTGCGTTGGATCTGTTTAAAACGGCACCGGAGCAATAAAGGTCATCATCTGTTCAGACTCAGGGTGAGTGATCTGCAGCATCTCTGCGTGCAACTGAAGCCGGGATGCTGCTGCCAACGCTTCACCTTGAGAGTAAAGACGATCTCCTAATATGGGATGGCCGAGTGACAGCATATGCACGCGTAGCTGATGAGAGCGTCCGGTGATCGGAGTGAGTTTGACGCGAGTTGCCATGGCTTCGTGCGATAATACTTCAAAATGGGTTAAAGAAGGTTTGCCGGTCTCGTGGCAGACCATTTGCTTTGGACGATTTGGCCAGTCGCAGATCAGCGGCAGATCCACAGACCCCAGCTTTTGCTCTACAAGGCCATGCACCCGTGCAATATAACGTTTGGCTGTCAGGCGATCCTGAAATTGAATACTCAAAAAGCGATGTGCTGCTTTATGCATGGCCAGACATAACACGCCGGATGTCGCCATATCCAGACGATGAACTATCTTTGCGTTGGGATATACCAGGTTAACCCGGCTGATCACACTGTCCCAGTGCTTTGGGTCTTTGCCCGGTACGCTCAGTAAGCCACTGGGTTTATTTAACACCAGCATGTGTTCGTCCTGATAAAGAATATCAAGATAAGGATCGGTGGGGGAGCGTAATTGACTAACACAAATAACCTGCAACTGGCATTGACTTCAAGGGCCGACATTTTACCTAGCGTCTGGCGAAAAGGCCAATCACAATACACGTAATGTCCTGTTATTGACACCCGTCAGAAGATAGGGGAAAGTGCAAAACCTAAGCGCGTAAAGGAATCAAGTATGAAGCTACCATTACACTGCGAATACAGCTACGACCCCAATTTTTTAACTCAGGAAGAAAGCCAGGCTTTGTTTCAGTGGCTGACAGACCACTTTGACCTGTCACAACCTGAAACCATAACCATGGGGGATGGCTCAACGGCTGCTATTCGGCCCTGGAAAGTTAATCTGTTAGAGCCTGCACTTGCCCAATCTGGCCAGTTCGGCCTTTTTCACGGCAGGCAACAACCCTGGTTTGCATTAATTGAGCAGATCCACCAGCGCCTGACAGAGCAGACTGGGTTAGTTTTTCCTGTGTGTGTATGCCTGTACTATCCTGACGGAGAAGAGTGGATGGATTTTCACTGTGATTTACCAGCGTTTGGTTCGACCAATGTCATTCCTTCTTTGAGTATAGGTGCAGAGCGTACCTTTCTGATTCGCAACACACAAGACCATCAGGAGGTACACTCGGTTGAGCTGCAAAATGGCTCCTTGTTTGTCATGGGTGAGGGTTTTCAGTCTCGCTACCAGCATGCGGTGCCACGGGCATCTGAAGGGGCTGGCCCCCGTTTTAATCTGACGTTTCGCCAGTTTGACCAGATTTGACAAGTAAGGAACTGTAATGAAAGTGGGCTTTTTTCAATTCGACGTGGCGTTTGCCGAGCCTGAGCAAAACCGCGACGCCATCAAACATGCGCTGATGACGCCTCATGAGTTTGATCTCTTGTTGCTACCTGAGTTATGTACGACGGGAAGTATATTCTTCGACCGCCAGCAAGTGGTTGAACTAGCTGAAGATTTACAGAAGGGGGCATCTTCATTATTGTTGCAAACCCTGGCTCAGGAAAAATCGGCCTGTATTGTTGCCGGACTCGCTGAGTGCCATGAGGAGCAGCTCTATAACAGTACATTGCTCACAGGTCCTGAAGGGGTGCTAGGTATCCACCGCAAAGTACACCTCGCGTCAACGGATCAGCTACGCTTTGTGCCTGGTCAAGACTTCTGCGTGTATGAAGTTCAGGGGGTCAAAATTGGCGTTCTGTTATGTTACGACATTTGGTTTGAAGATGGTCTGCAGGCGCTTAAACAGCAGGGCGTGCAGATCATACTTAATCCGTCGAACTTCTGTGGGGAGGATAGTCTGGAAGTGATCAAAAAGGCGGCCAAAGACTATGGTGTCTATGTGGTAGCCGCTAATCGTTTGGGTATGGATCACGACTGTAATACGGGCGTTCGTTTCATTGGCAATAGCCTGATTGTAGACCCACAAGGCACTGTGCTGGCGCAGGGCGACGAATCTCAGCAATTGCGGGTGATTGAAATAGCGCTTTGAACAGGCCCATAGGTCAGCAGTGTGTCTGGTCAGTATGCGGATAATGACGTGTAAACCAGTGCTGTAAAAACTGAATACATTGCAACACGCTGGCCGGAACGTGATGGCGGGCAGGATAGAGTGCCAGCAGGGTGAGTTGTGGTTTCTTACTGTCTGGCAGAATACTGACTACCTCTTTGCTTGCAATTGCATGTCGGCAGGCAAATTCAGGTAAGATTCCAATACCCAGACCTGCTTTAATGGACTCCAGCATAAAAAGGACGTTGTTCACTTTTAATGTGCCCGAAATCTTCACTCCTTCATCCAGAGGCCAGACATTTTTTCCTTTGAAGTAGCGGTATTCAAAGCAATTGTGCAGAGTTAAATCCCGAGGGTGCTCAATGGCTGGGTGTGTTGCCAGGTATCCCGGGCTGGCGCAAATATGATAATCAAAACGGGTTATTTCACGGCCGATATAATTGCTGTCGAGGGTGCGGCTGGTGGCACGCAGACCAAGATCAAAACCTTGTTCAACCAGGTCTATATCTTCATCACCAAGATGAATGTCGAGTTCTATATTCGGGTAAGCCTGCATAAAGTCCGCAAACACTTTCCCCAAATCTGTGATCCCCAGCACCATAGGTAAATTCACTTTTAACTTGCCTTTGGGCGCCTGTTGCGTTGACAGAACAAAGGAGTCCGCTTCTTCCAGTTTACTGAGAATGTCTCTGGCACGTTGCAAATATCCTTCTCCGACTTGGGTCAGCTGGAGGTGGCGGGTGGTTCGATGTAGCAAGCGTGCACCAAGTTGATCCTCAAGGCGGCTAATCTCTTTGCTGATCATCGATTTTGATGTGTTGAACTGCTCTGCAACCCGGGTAAAGCTGCCAACCTCCGCCAGTTTCACAAAGAGCTCAATGGCACGTAACTTGTTCATTTAAATAACCCCTATCAGCAGTGGAGCATATCGGTTCAAGGATATACTGTTTCTTGTGTGTGAACACTTGGTTTCTTTTGTAGTTATATATCAAACAATGCGCAAGTCATAGACTAACAGGGTTGAAAATATTCATAGGTGAAGAACGCTGAATTCGCCTGCAAAACACAACAGAAGGACTATGACTATGTACACCCTATACTATATTCAGGAAGCCTGCTCACTCGCCGTAAATACAGTACTACGTGAGCTTAGGCAGGATGTGACGCTTATCCGTGCCGATAGCCTGAGTGATTTTTCCGCCGTGAACTCAGCACTACAGGTACCGGTACTGATAGATGGAGATGAAAAGCTGGTTGAAGGGGCTGCGATTATGCTGCACCTCACTAACAAGCACCCGAGCCGATTATTTCCTGCAGAGCAGGGGCCTGCCCGTCGCCGTGCAGTTGAGCAATTAATGTTTGCTAATGCCACCATGCATCCTGCCTATTCCAAATTGTTTTTTGTTGCACAGGCTGCTGAGGATGGCTCAGTGCGTCAGCAGCTGTTTGAGGTGGCCACAAAGGCGATCAATCAGTTATGGGGGCAGGTTGAATCTCAGTTGCAATCTCAGCCATTCCTGGGGGGACAGCATGCTTGTGTCGCTGATATTTTGCTGGCTGTTTACTCGCGCTGGGGAGGCGCCTTTCCTGTCGAGATTACAATACCCCTCGCACTGCAAGCATGATTGAAGCGGTAACTTGCATGCCTGGTTTTGTTGCGGCCTTACAGGCTGAACAGGCGCAGGGGGCATAATGGATCACGTCGAAATGAAAAGGGAGCTGAGCGAGATCCGGGCCATGGTGCAATGTTACTTTACAGGGCTGCATGAGGGCGATAGTGAGACATTACGGAACTTGTTCCACCCGACTGCTGGCTCAAAGCGCCGGGTTTGAGGCGCACCCGGGATGAATGGCTGCAACTGGTCAGCGACCGTACTTCACCGGCAGAAAACGGCGATGAATTTGCCTATCAGATACTGGCGATAGACTGGCTTGGGCAGCAGGCCATGGTCAAGGTGTTATGCCCTCTGTTTGAACATAATTATGTCGACTTTCTGGGCCTGCTTAAAGAGCAGGGGCAGTGGCGGATAGTCAACAAAATGTATGCAAATTTACCACACACAGATCAGGAGTAACTATGCCTTATATTCATATTCAAGTCACCGATGAGGGTGTGACAAACGCGCAGAAGCAGTCACTGATCAAAGGTGCTACCCAGCTGATGGTAGAAGTCTTAGGTAAAAGTCCACAGACTACGTTTGTGGTTATAGACGAAATCCCTACTGACAATTGGGGTATTGGCTTTGAGCAGGTTACAGCAGTCAGGCAGCGACAATTATAACAATTACTGCTTATTGGCCTCGTCATACCGAGTACGGGCCGAGGCTATTTCATCAAAATGATCATCGGCCCAGGACACCAGTTGCCAGGCCGATTTAGCGAGTCCTCGCCCCAGCTCTGTGAGTTCATATTCGACCTTAACGGGGACCTCAGCATAAACAGTGCGTTTGACATAGCCATCGCGCTCCATATCACGTAAGGTTTGCGTCAGCATGCGCTGCGAAATTCCCTGAATCCTTGATTTTAAAGCGTTAAAACGGTCTGGGCCATCGACCAGTGCAAACAGAATCAAAATCGACCATTTGTCACCTATCTGTGCTACGACATTACGGATCGGGCAGCGCTCGTTTTGTTCAAAGACCCTGCGGGCCTGGGTTTTAGTGTCGCTCACAATACTAATTCCTGAAGTTGGGTTAAGTATTAAACAGGCTACTTTGTTAAAATATGCCATGCTACTTTCAGTTGATAACCTTAGTATACATAAGTAACTTGTTGGGTTGAAGGTCTAAACTGAGTGTCCAAGCCTGTATTTGTGGAAGTTTTCTTTGCGAGCGGACCGTTTTTCTGTAATGGGAAAAAATAGTCAAACTCTTTGTGTTAATATGGCGCGTTTGCTGTGTAGCGTGACTGCCCGAATAGGAGCAATTTAGTCAGGCTCTGCGTTCATTAACAAACCTCTATTTATTTATAAGATGTGGCTATATTAAAAGGTGTTTTCAATGAGTCATTTAAATGTTCTTTCAAAGCTTGCAGTTGCAGCGTTGTTTACGTTTTCCCGTATAGTTTTTCTAAGGTTGAATTTACCTCTGAAAGTGAAGTCACCCGCTTAATATCCTATGCACAATTTGGCAAAGGCGACGTATTCATCTCTCTCAAGAAGAATGGAGCAAATTGCTCGTCTGGGTATTTTGTCAACAGAGACAGCGTAGGGTTTGAATCTCTTTATAGCATGCTGCTTGCGGCGTATCATGCCAGAACACCAGTGATTTTAGGAGGCTATGATGATAAGCAATGGAGCGGTTCTACGGACCCCGTTTGCGAGCTTTACTCTGTGGAGCACAAGAAGTCGTAGTCTGGTTTAGTCACAAGCGAGCTATTTTCCACAATAGAAGAAAAGGCGCTATTGCGCCTTTTCTTCTTTGCTGTGTAGCAGTTTTATGATGGCCTTAAAGTTTCGCCGGGAGGTTTCACTTTGTAATGCCTGGCGTAGTATGGGCTTAATCCCGTCTTTTTGCTGCTGGGTGGCTAAGGCCTTGATCGCGGCCAGTCGGATAGCATCGTCCTGGTCATTCACTGCCATATTCAGCACGGTATCGCTGGTCCTGGCACTCATCTGATAATTCCCTAATGCACTGAGCAGGGCTTTTTTATTGCGCTCTGGCGATTTAAAAAAGTGTTGCTCCAGATGCTGGTAGGCCGTGTCGGTTTGCATCATACCCAATGCGCGGATAGATGCTTTCTCAATACGGGCACTGGTATCGGATAAATGGGAAGTAAGCGTTGCCTCGTGCTGTGGGTCGCGGCTGTTCCCCAGTGCAGTTAGCAGTCCAGCGGTTTTAACTTCACTTTCACCGAGTGTAATTTGCTCTGTAATCGCTTGACTCAACTGTGTCGCGGTATCAGATGCGCTACGGTTGTTGAGCAAGATCCCCAGCGTCATGTAGAAACTGGACTCGACCTCCGGGTCTAGTGTACTAAAACCATTGGCCAGCATCTCCAGCAACATGTTGGTCGCTTGCTGCGACAACGGTGCGCTGCCCTGAGTCAGTGCACGCAGCGCACGAAACTGAGTTAGGGGCTGCTTTTCAGCCAGTAATAATTGGCTAAGTAGTTGCTGGCTGGCACCTGAGTCGAGTTGCCCCAGTGCGTTGAACAGGCGCATCTGTGCTTTATCGTTTAATTCGCCCGAGAGTATGAGCGGTGTCAGTGCACCAATCACAGCATCGTATTTTTGCAGCAAAATAGACAGGGTGTGGGCGTCTATCTTGGTAATATCTTGTGTGGTTATGAATTGCTTTAGCTCAGCCGCCAGTCGCGCTTTCTCAGCTTCACTGAGTTCTGCCTCAGTTGTCTGCCACGCGCTCAGATTGTTATCTAGTTCGTACAATTTGCTCTTGAAAGGCTGAGGGGCTAGTGTCAGCGTATAGCTTTGTTGTGAACCAAAGCGCAAGTCTGTGCCTGTCAGAGCCAGGGCTTCCTGACCTTCTCTGTGTTTAATAAAGCAAGTTGAGGGCGTAATCAGGTGTACAGAGTCGAGCACCTCAATGCGATTAAAGGTTGCAAGTTGAGTAGGGTCGAAGTCGCTGTAGTGTTGTTTGACCATTTTTAACTGCTCACCGGCATGTTGATATGCTGGTTGGTAGTGCCCCAAAGTGTCAGGCTCTTTGCTTACCTGACTTATATCGTTTTGATATTGCAGATAATAAGCCAGCCCTTTAAGTTTATCCTGGGTTTGTTGATCCAGTTTGGTCGCAAAGTAAAAATCACTGATGAGGCCATTTTCCGCCACTTTAAAAGCAAATGCATGCTCATAGCTGGGCAATGGCATGCGCTCTTGCCCCACGGCAGCGGCGACTTGATCCGCCTTAATGGCCCACCAGTTTTCTTCTTTGTCTTTTTTTGCTGGCTTCAGAGATAGGAGTCCCTGTAAATGTACCTCAGAAGTTTGTGGCGCACTTTGCAGTTTTATGTAGTCGAAGGAAGTTTGGGTCTTGATATCAAACGTGTATTGCGGCTGGCACTGAGTGCCAGCCATCACCTGAAAGCCTGTCAGCGCCGCCCAGGGCGCTGCAAGCAGAGTCAATCGACACAGATTGATCATAGTTCGATTTCGTCCTCTTTGGAGTACAAAGTCCAGGACTTGTTGAAGACACTGGGTGTCTGATACAGCCACAGGTCGTAACGGTGTGTTTTCTTACCACAAGGGTAAGGGATCCCCCATTTCTTACACCACTTGACCCCAATGGTTTCGGCGTATAAACCAAATTTACCTGAGATCACATCCAGGTCGTTTTTCAGTTCAATACCGTAATAAATGTGCGGTGCTTTGTTACCATTTGAGACCAGAGCAAAGCCTGCATTGGACTCCATGGCAAAAGTGTTGTCGATTAAGGTCAAAATCGCCTGGATACCGGCTGAGACCAGGCCCAGGTTCACACCGCCACGGCCGAAGGCGCCAAAGTCGACATGGAAGAGATCGCCTTCTGCATAGAGCTCTGCGTTATAGCCTACGGTAAGCGCGAAGCCCAGATTACCAGTGACACCGGCTTCGACACTCATAGGAACAGGACCTATAGTAAAGCGAGCCTGAGCCAGCACTTTTTCCTCTTCCCAGGATTTTTCCCAAGATTTTTCGTATTTCGTTGTGTACTTCTCATCTTCAAATGCAACATTGTTAAAGATGATCATTTCCGATGCATAGCCGGTGTTTTGCCCACTGATATAGGCGCTGCCGTCGTAAGAAATACTAAACAACGTATTTTGTGCATTAAAGAAGTAGGCTTCAACCACACCTTCACCGGCAATACGCCCGCCGGGATCGCCCGTTGGTACAATAAATAATTGGCCACTTAAATCCACGCCAACGCTGAATTTAGACTTGTTGCCGTAAGATTTATCAAACTCTTTTTCTAGCTTGATGTTCGCAAGGCCAACTGAGTATTGTGCATCACGTTTAGCCAGGCTTTGTTCAGCATCAGTGCTTTCGCCGGTAAAGAAATAGAATGGCAGCTGCGTTTCGATCACGTTGTTGTCCGTGATGGTTTCAGCACTTTGGGCCAGATCGGTTAAGGTGAAACGTACCTGTAATGACTGCTCCTGCGTCGCATCGTACCCCTGATAAATCTGGGTGAGCAGGGCATCATCCAACGCGATGTCAAAGCCAATGTGTTCATCATGCAAACCCGCCGTGAAGCTGTGAGTGAGCTGTGCTTCGTATGCTTTGGTTTCTGCATTCCAGAAATGCGTGGTCTGCCAGTTACCATTAACCAGAACTTCTGCAGTAATAGCGGTATTGCCGAGATTGGCACCTTCGTAGTCCGCTACCAGATAGCCGACCAGGTCAGAATGATGCTCACTGGTACCGTCATTGGTGTTGGGCACGTCCAGGATCAGAGCTTCCTGACCAAACGTTGCGCTTACGAGTTTGTAGTCGTGGCTCTCTAAGACACGCACATGTATATCTGCAAACGGGAAGTCTCCATCTGCAAATGGTTCATGATCTACCGATGGGTGGTTGTCCTCTTCGATGTCTTCAGCATGGTCATCATGAGGGTCTATTTGTGCTATCAGGTGATAGTGACCACCCAATAGTGTGTCTGGAATGGTAATTTCGGTTTCAAAGTTGTGGCTGCCCTCAGAGACCTGAGTTAACTCCAATGCGCCAACCTTATGCACTTCTTCAATTTCGGCTTCTTCACCATCAGAGGTGTCCAGCTCAGCGGCATGCACCAGGTAAAAGTGTACGTCGACGTCAATATCCTTAAAGCCGGTGATATCAACATCGTAGTAAACCTTCACTGATGTATTCGGTTCCAGCGTTTCAAGCGGACCAGTGGAGACTTTAGTAATGGCAATATTGCTCTTGGTTGGCTCGGTTTGCACAATGATTGGTAGCTTATCGTCACCGCCAAGCTCACACCCAGATAATGTGGTGAGCATCGCAGCGGCTAAAAAGGCACGTGTAAAATGGCGCATTGAATTTCCTAATTTGTTCTTACCCAGTATGTAGTATATCGCAAAAATATGGAGGAATAATGAGTTTGGACTGGATTAAGCTACATACGTCACCTTGAAGTACTACTCAGCACGATGTTGAATGGGCAGCATACTGAGGGAAAGTTTGTACTGCTATTTTCAATGATCGATGGGTGTTGTTGTGCTCCCTCAGGTAGGAGGTGAACCGGTCTGGCACCCGACTAGACAGTTCGGGTGCCAGGAAGTGAGTATACGCTATTCAGTTGATGTCTCTGGGTTATGGCTGGCTGGCACGTTTGCTGCGCCGTACCAGTTCACACGTCGGGTTGCGAGCATCACAACTGCGAGTACAAAAAAGCACACCAGGCTGCCCATTAGCAAAGCATAGTGCTCAGCACTCAGCATGGCGTAGAGCATGGAATATAAGACGCTGAGTCCGGAAAAATAACTGATACTCAATCGTGCACTTTGCAGGATCCCCCAGATATAGCTAACTAGCAATGCAATCGCGGCCAGTGCAGATATGGTATAGGCCAAGGCAAACCCAATGTGTTCGCTCAGAGAAATCAGCAACAAGTAAAAAACAGCCAAAGACAAGCCGACAAAGCCATATTGTACCGGGTGAATGGCTTTGGATTTACTCAGTTCCAGCAAAAAAAAGCTCGACATCACCAGAATAATCACCAGTAGGGCATAGTTGGTGGCACGATGACTTTTAAGGTAATGATCTACCGGGTCAACCAGACGCACGCCCATATTACGTGCTTCTAGTGCTTCACAATGTTTGGTGAAAATACAGCGTGAGAACAGTTCTTTGATGTTGGTGGCAAAGTAGCTGGTTTCCCAGCTGGCACTAAAATGAGTGTCACTGATATCAGAGCGAACGGGCAAATAATCCCCCTGAAAACTGGGGTGTGGCCAATTGGCTTCTAACGAGACCTGAGTGTGTACACCTAAGGGGGCAACAGCCAAAGAGCTCATGCCTTGCAAGTGGAGTTGAATGTCGAATGTCATGGCTGTCTGCTCCAGTGCTGTCAGAGTCAGTGGAATATGTACCCCCTCGTCAATTGAGTTAAGTGTAGTACCCGGAATAAGTGTGTGTGTCCGCCCGTTTATTGAGACCTGCGTGTTTTGGCCAATCCCTCGGATATCACTGATCCCCATTACCATGCTCAGGCGGGTCAGCGGCAGCTGAGTTAAATCATGCAACTGTTGCTTATCAAAATGACCTGTCAGCTTCAGATCTGCGCGATATAGCTGTGCTTTGTAGATGCTGCGGTATTTTTCAAAGGTATCTAGCGTGCCCGATACCGTCAGCTGTTCAGGAAGTATGACATGGCGATGCTTTTGCGGTGTTTGCACGCCGTCGATTATTTTGAATACTTCGTATTCTGCGTATAGAAACGGTGCAATCAAAGATTGGGTGCCACTGGTGCTTCGGGCTATTTCTTGTTGTACGTTGCGTTGAGTGGAGGAACGCTCGTCGATTAAATCAGTGATCATGGCTATGGGGATCATGAGCAATACAATGATCGCAGCGATGATGGCTAATTTAATTCCGGTTTTTTCTGTAATTTGTTGTGTCATAAGTGCCTCGGTTATGCCTGGTTTGGATACAGGCTAACCGAGCCGATTGGTGTTTAAATGGCGCTTATGTGGTGATTCTATGGTGTTTTTATGGTGAGTGAGGCCATGACTCCTTGCTCATGATTACTGATAGCCAGTTTACCCTGATGTAGCTTGGCAACTCTTTCTACAAAATTGAGACCCAACCCGGTACTTTTTACCCCGTTCGCCCGAGCCAGGGAGTAAAATCGTTCGCATAATCTGGGCAGGGCATAATCCGGAATCGCCGGGCCTGTGTTATAAACGCTAAATGTGCAGCTGTTACTGGTGTGTGCGACAGACAGACGGATCTCTCCCCGTGGTGTGACGAAATCCAGTGCATTTTCAAGCAAGTTGAGCAAGGCTTGCTGTAACAGGAAGGGATCGCCATTGATGCTTGTTATTTGACTGCATGAGGTGCTGAAGGTGGCTGATTTTTGCATTAATCGGTTTGTAAGTATTTGCTCACATTTATCCAGCAAGGGCGCAATCGGCACCGATTGGCGGGTATTCAGGGCGGGCAGTTGCTCCAGTCGGGCCAGCTCGAGTAACTTATCAATCAGTTGCTGCATTCGGTGCGTTTCTCGCTCAATATTGCTTGCAAACTGGTGACGCTTGTCCTCACTCAAAGGCATCTGTAGTAATTCACTGGCGCCTTTGATCCCGGAAAGTGGGCTTTTAAGTTCGTGGGTGAGTGTTTCTATATACTGCTCGATATACACTTTGCCGTCGAGTTGGTTTCGCATTTGCTCTAAGGCATCACTCAGTTGACGATATTCGTAGAAGATCCGAAATTGAGGTTTATCTGCCTGTTCACCATGGCCCATTTTTCTGGCGTATTGTGCAAGCTTTGTGACCGCGGAATTGACGCGCCAGGCAATCAAGGCGCCTATTAGCAGGGCCAGTAAACTCAACAAACCGAGCCACTTTAAGATCCGCTGCTGGCTGTGCTCAATAAATGGCTGAACAGAGCGATTTGCCTTGGCAACGGTTAGGCTGCCGATGATCTTATCTTGATATATGACCGGCGCAGCAACATGCATGACGGTTGATAAAGGATCTTCTGGGTCGGTGGCACTTGAGCGCGCACCGTATTCACCGCGCAATGTCAGATAGACGTCATTCCACCGAGAAAAGTCACTGCCAACGTCTTTTTGCCAGGAGTCGGCAACCACAATGCCATTGTGATCAGTGAGATAAATACGGTGTGACATGTTGGTTTTTTCTATTCCCCAGATTGCAGCATCCACTTCACGCTGCCCATATACCCGCATTAATTCCACCAGCCTGCTATTGTCAGCGCTCCCCCGGGCCAAATCTTCTGCCACAACAACTGATAATAAATTAGCCATATCCACAAGGGTTTCTTCTGTGGCTTGTCGAATGGTTGGTTTAATTTCACGCAACATAGTGTTACTGACCACATAGGTCGTCAGTAGTACCATGATGAAGTATAGAGAGAAAAACCTTAGCCCCAGAGGGATGCGTGGCCAGTGTAGAGACTTCACATGAAACCCTCGAAGTAATAACCAAATCCGCGTTTAGTTTTTAACGCTTCAGAGCAGCCTAATTGTTTCATTTTTATTCGTATTGCTTTGATATGGCTATCAATATTTCGCTCATAACCACAATCAGCCGGGGCTTGAGTGGCATCCAATAGCTGTGCTCGGCTTAGCACATTTGGTGAGTGTGTGATCAAGGCATGAACTACTTTAAATTCCAGTGCAGTCAATCCCAGCGCCATTCCTTGATAGTAATAATCAAAGTTTTTAGCCTCCCATTTCTTTACCGATTGAACGGGTGTAGCCGTGGCAGCAGGCTGGAGTTTTCTTAATCTGAGCTTCACCCGTGCGAGCATTTCTCTTGGACTAAAAGGTTTAGTGACATAATCATCTGCACCAATCTCAAGACCTACCACGCGGTCGATTTCATCACCCCGTGCGGTTAAAAAGATAATGGGCACCGCAGAAAACTGGCGCAGTTGTTTACATAAGTCAAAACCATTGCCATCGGGCAAGCCAACATCCAGGATCACTAAGTCAGCAGTTTGTTGTTGTAAGTGCGCCAGCCCGGCACCTGCGGTGGTAAACCAATGTACGTCAAACCCGTCCATCTCCAGAATATGCACCAGCGTATCGGCAATTGCAGGTTCGTCTTCAATTATCACTATGCTCATATGTTGTCGTTATCTGTTTGTGCAAAGAGTCATCTAACATATTACCCGTAAAGCAAAAAACGGTAAAACATTGAAAAAGTCATTGCGCGTTCAGTTAAGCCTCTATACTATGCGCGGCGCTCACTAAGTGGTGAGCTTTACCGCTTTACTATATGGAAATAAAGGGTTTTTATGAAAAAGCTACTCACACTTGCGGCACTCGCCGTTATTACCGCCACATCCGCTCATGCCACACAGACCAAACAATGGTTTAACAGTGCAACCTATACTGATCAGGATCGTACCTTTGATAACGATGCGTTGATGCTAAGCAGCCGTTATTTCTTTGCTCCGCAGCACAATTCTGGTGTGTGGGATGATTATGGTTACCTGGATACTGACAGCAATGTGGGCCTGAGTTACTACAACGATGAGTATATGAACCGCTTTTCTTTTGCCGGTGAGGGATACTTTAGCAAAGAAGTGTTCGTGGTTGGTCGAATCAGTGACCTGGGTGAAGCTGACGATCATTACACCTATGGGATTGGGTATCTGTACAACGATAAGCTAAAGCTGAGTGTTCGCCGTACTGAATCTGACTTAGGCGCCGACAGCACCTGGCTAAAAGCCGAGTACAATCATCAGATCAATGACACTGATTATCTGGGTGTGACAATCGACACAGATGATGAGACGGATAATTACACCGTATCTGGCCGCTACTTTATGCATCTGGATGCAGAGCGTTATATCAGCGTGGATGTATCTCACCATGAGGTCGATTTAGGTTACACAGATGTCTCGTACAATAATGCCCTGGTAAATTACTATTTTAACCGCAACATTGCGGTAGGCGTTGGCTCCTATGACTCTGATTTGGCGTTGCAGGGTAAGTACTTCTTCAACGACAGCTACTATCTGACAGCCGAATACATTGACCGTGATGCCGGAGATGAAACCAGCTTAAAGTTTGTGGCTCAGTTTTAATTGATTCATGAAGCTGGGGCTGCAGTGCATTCTGCAGCCCTAGGTTATTACTTCCCATCTGGTTTAAATGCCAGTAGATCACCAGGCTGACAGTCTAAATAATGACAGATCTGTGCCAGTGTCTCGAAGCGCACACCTTTGACTTTACCGCGTTTGAGTAAGGATAGATTCGCTTCGGTGATCCCTATGGCTTTAGCCAGCTCCTTTGATGACACTTTGCGCATTGCCATCACCACATCTAAGTTGACAACAATTTCCATGGCTTAAACAAACTCCTTGTTTTCGTCTTCTA
Source organism: Pseudoalteromonas sp. R3 (assembly GCF_004014715.1). Lineage (NCBI taxonomy): Bacteria > Pseudomonadati > Pseudomonadota > Gammaproteobacteria > Alteromonadales > Pseudoalteromonadaceae > Pseudoalteromonas > Pseudoalteromonas sp. R3. Next base: position 3,569,898 of record NZ_CP034835.1, on the reverse strand, counting down.
TTTCTTTTGCCGCTTTAAGCAGGTAAGCCACCACGGCAAATAGTCCGAGCGTCATCAGTTCACCAAAAGGGATTTTTAACACCACCTGATTGGAGTGGTAGAGCGAGTGATACCAGTAATCCAGCGAGAAAGTCAGGCCTGATGAATACAGTTCCAGTGCGATTTTTGTCCAGATAAAGCCCAGGTAGCAAGTGTAACAACTGTTGTGAAAGAACAGCCCCTTGCTAAATAGTTTCATCAGCCGAATGATCCAGTACACACTCAATAGCATACCTGCCAGCAGCGGGACAGAAAGAGCAAATAAAACGCCGTTACCTACTTGCTCACTTTGCCACAGTAAGTCGAATGACTCGCTGTCTAAATAACGCACTTGCCCGTTGACGATAAGCTGATAAGCCAAAAATGAAATTACGATGCCACTGATACCCAGCACAGCAGCGCGAAAGGTACCGCACCAGCGCTGAATTTTGTCTGTTGATTTGACCATAAAGATCCCTTCTTTCTACGTTGCTCTTGATAAGAATCATATCACACAGAAACTAATTTCTGAAAAAAGAAAATAAATTATCGTTTTACAATAATAAAAAATCGTGTAATGATGTTTTTCAACAAGCAGAAGGAGTGACATGATGAAGAACAAAAACAAATTAACCAGGCTGACGCTAAGTGTTGCACTGAGCACCATACTAGGTACAACGGCGGTGTTGTCAGGCTGTACGCTGAGCGACAAGCAGCCGCTTACTCAGTCAGAGTCGGTTCAGCATGTGTCGGCATTTGTGGATGTTGAGAGTTTATTCAGTACTAGTGAGAAAAAGTCGATATCGATGTCAAAGGATGGCAAATGGATCGCATTTCTGAAAATGCACAACGGCGCACATAACCTGTTTGTGGTTGCTGCCGATGAGCCTGATATGGCACCTGTGCCAGTCACCAATCTTACAGACTCAGTTGATAGCTTTATCTGGTCTGCCAATCACAACGAAATTATTTTTTCTAAAGATCACCAGGGCAACGAAAATAGTCAGATTTATAAACTGGCGCTGAACGATAAGACGCTGACGGCCAGTACCATGACCCGGCTCACCCACGATGACAAAGTTGATTACAATCTGCTGGGGCAATCGGAGCAGGATGCAAATGTGCTCGTTATTGCAGCGAATCACCTTACACCGGAGCGGATCGATTATTTTCATCTGAGCGTGGATACAGGCAAGCTGATCCAAACGCAGACTAACAGTGTGAGCCTGTTCGAGGCGCAGTTGAGTAAATCTGGCCAGGTAGCTTTAGGATTGGCGCTTAATGCGGACAATTCCAGAAGTATGTACAGGTACACTGATGGACGCTGGCTTAAGGTGATGACAACTGAGCCGGGCGAGATACTGGAGCTCATCAGTTTTGATGAACAAACCAATACCGCTTTTGTGGCGGGTAGTATCGAAGGTCGTGATAAGCAGGAACTCATTAAAGTGGACCTGGCGAGTAAATCTATTGAAACGGTGCACCTTGATCCAGAAAATAGCTCTGACCTGCATCACGTTGTGTTTGATGAGCAAGGGCAACCACTGATTGTATCTTACTATGGCGGTAAACTGCGTAATTACCCACTGACAGACACAGCGGCTGACGCTCTGAAAAAAATACAAAATCGCTTCTCTCAGGAGATTGAAGTAAAAGTAGATAAAATTAATCACAAGGAAGACCAGTGGCTACTGACGGTGTCATTTGCCGACCAGCCAGATCAAAAATATGCTTATTACCCGGCTCAGGATAAGCTGACAGGTATGTTGAATGAAGCGCCCGGATTTGATCCTGCTCTTCTGGGAGACAGAAAGTCGATTACCTACACGGCATCTGATGGGGTTGAAATCCAAGCCTATCTGACCTTACCTAAGAATTTAGATAAGAATCTGCCAACCATAGTCCTGCCGCATGGCGGACCTTGGGCGAGAGATCAGTGGGGCTACAGTAGCGGCTATTTTGTACCCGTAGCCCATTATTTTGCGAATCGCGGCTATGCCGTACTGCAGCCTAATTTTCGCGGTTCACTCGGGTTTGGTAAGCGTTTTGTTCAGCTTGGTGAGAAAAACTGGGGTACCGGCACCATGCAGCATGACCTGACAGATGGCGTGAATTATCTGATAGAGCAGGGCATCGCAGACAAACAGCGCGTTGGTATTATGGGGGCTTCGTATGGTGGGTATGCTGCGCTGGCTGGTGCGACGTTTACGCCAGATGTATATAAAGCCGTGATTTCTTATGTTGGTCCATCCAGCCTGGTGACTTTGATGGAATCTTTCCCTGCGCATTACCGCCCCTATCTGGGGACCTGGTATGTTTCAGTGGGAGACCCGGAGGTAGCTAAGGACAGAGCCGATATGCAATCGCGCTCGCCGATTAACTTTGTCGACCAAATCAAAGCGCCTCTGATGCTGGTGCAAGGTGCAAATGACCCTCGAGTTACCCAGGTTGAGTCGGATAACATCGCCAGAGCACTGGCTGTTAAAAACCACCCTGTTGAGTATATTCTCGCTAAAGATGAGGGCCATGGGTTTATGAAGCAAAGCAATAAACTGGCGTCGATTGTGGCGATGGAGCGATTTTTTGCCAAACACTTAGGTGGTGGTAGTTCGAACAAGGTAGACCCGGCCATTAGCGCACATTTAGACACACTGCGTGTAGACATCACAAAGCTGTAGTGGCAGTTACACCGCATTAATAAAGATCAAACAGGGCGATTTAATCGCCCTGTTTTTTGTGATCTTGCAAGCAATCGAAATTATACCAATTTACTTAATTAAGTATTCTATTTTGAGGCGAGAAAATATCGTCGATAACCAGGCAAAAATTTCGCTATTTAGTTGCTCTAAATGAGAAATTTTTAACGCCGTTAGCGGCATATTTGCTCCTTCAAATTGAATAGGTATTAAGTGAAATTGGTATTACATCGAGATGGGGCCTTCAGACATAACAGAGAGCAGAAAAGGCGTATAGCCCATGATGCCGATTAGCATAAGCAGGGTAAGCACACATAAGGTTATACTGACTGCCAGTTTTACCCGCGGGTTTCGGCTTGACTGAGCATAAAAGAAAAGCTGTGCCGTCAATAGTGGGATCAAAAAGCAGCCAAAAGTCCACATTGTGAAGAAGGGATCGCCAAATGCGGGGTTAAGACCCAATGTGGTGCCTGTGATCAGGTAACTGAATACACCCACTCTCAGAAACCATTGCGCATTTGAAACAAGAAACAAACAGATAGCCCACTTTCTGTGACTTGCAATGTCTTTTTTTATTGCACTGTGTACCGTTAAGTAGGCGAACCCCAGGATCAATGACCCATTAATGCTGGTACCTATGTCGCCTAATTGGATAGGGTTGGTGTCTCTGAACCACACCAGATAATATCCTGAGAGTGCCAGTAAGATGACGGTGAACAGATAAACGTAGCCATTGATTCTATGGAAACTTGGAAAGCGGCTGCGCATTTTGGGAAGAAGTTGAAACACGCCACCAAACGCCACGATGCCAGCGCCGATTGCGTGGGCGGCAAATGCCAGGTTACCCGCAAAGTCTCCGGCATGATAGGGGGTAGCACCCATCACCTCCCAGCGATTCCAGATCTCCATATTGTCATTGATCACCGAAAATCCATAAAACTTGATAATGTAGTAAAAGAAGAACCACTGCCCGAGTAGTACGGATATAAACCAGAATATAACACTGTAACTGAGTGTTTTGCCTGCGGTCTTTATTGGCAGAGGCTGGCGAGGTTTTGCGCTGACTGTTTCTTTTATCGCTTCTGGTCCTGAAGCATTTTCAAGTGTTTTGTCCATTATAATGTCCCCATAATTGTGAATGTGCTCGCCAGTGTGGCGGCAGGGGGAGGTTCTGTCGTTCGAATGGGCCTTTTAGAACCTAATTTATAAGGCAGGGTACAAGACAGCGGGCGCTTAAAATGATGCTCGGTAGGCGCGAAGCCGTTTGGGAAAACAGCTTTAAAAGAAGGCAGAGCGTATCAAAATAAAAATTATAACTATATTAATCAATTGATTATTGTATGGTTTGGCGTGTTTTTTCTGACAGCAGGTAGCACATCATCTACCTGCTTTTACATCGTTTAAATAAATTGCTTAGTGTACGTCGCCCAGGTGTCAGTTAACCGGGTTTATAGTTATGAAACTGGCGTAGCTTGTTGCTGAGAGCGGGCTGTTTTAACCCTTTTTCCGTTGAGCAAAACACCTATCAAAGTGTGTCTGACCAGTAGCTGGTAGCTCAGCAGACCAAGGGCTATGGTCGCAGACACGGCGACGAGCATTTTAAGCAAGGGCGACAAAGTGGTATTACTCAGTGGGAACTGAATATACATTAGCACAGGTACATGGATCAGGTAGATCCAGTAAGAGGCGTCTGACACATACTTGTTTAACTGGCTGAATTGGTTGAGCCATTTATAGCCTGCCAAAAAGGCAACACCAGTCCAGGTCACAATGGCAATCGACTGAGCGATAACAACCTTGATATCTATATGTTCAGGTGTTGTTACTCCAGTGTTGGCCGCGCGAATAACGGCTTCTAATGAGGGGGAAGGTGGCATGAGATAAAAATAAGGCACTAATGACAGACACGCTATTATCAGCAAGGACTAAAGTATCGGGCATACTGCTGTACCCGAATATGATGGTGGTAAAGTCCGCCACCGACCAAGAAGAGCGCGCCGTAAAAACCATAGGACCAAAGCTCTGGGTAGAGTTTATCGGGAGCCGGGAATGGCACCAGCTGATGATATAGAGCAATCGTAAGTAAAATGGGCAACACTACCAGCAAAAAAACCGGACGTACAATGACAGCTAATATTGATTGGTACAAACTGGTGTGCTTTTGCAACAGCCAAAATAGCATACAGAACTGGGTCAGATTCCATAAAAACCATAAATGCATGGTTGAGATAATCGGCTCTTTCACAGACTGAAAAACCGTAAACAGGGCTGGTTTTTCGTGAGCAATTTCAGCTCCCCAGCCAAGCGCGTGGAACAGTACCAGCATGGTCAGAGGAAAAAACACCACAAATGGCAGCAATACGCGTTTAAGGCGATTAATAATAAAGCCATTGCCACCGCGTTTACTGATAAGCAGGGCTGCACAAAACCCGGCGATGACAAAAAACAGTGGCATTCTGAATAAGTGTGACCAGATAGCAAAGTAGTCAAAAGCAACATGGTTTGTCGGATCGGCGGTAAACCAGATATTTGAAAAGTAAGGGCCATAGGCCAGCGCAGCGTGAAACACGACACCCAGTAACAAAGCCAGACTACGCAGGTTGTCTATATAATGAAAACGAGGAGATGATTGCATAACGTTTATCCTTAAAAACTGCAACTTTGCACAGATTATCACCAAATGTCTTGAGAGAACAACTATATAGGAACAGAGTGTGTTTGAGAGTTTTGCTATGGACTGGAGAAGTAGAAGAGGTTTGTTTTATTTGTGTGAGCTGTGTTGTTTTTTTGTATTTACGGTGTTAGTTTTGTCTGTGTTGATTTCTAACAAGAAATTGACAGGCTTATCCATCAGCGAGTAATTCTTCGGATGGTTAGATATAAACACAAAACAACAATGATCAAGTGTAGAAAGGAATGACCATGAAATTAAAAATCAAAAAAAATAGCATCAAAAACCTGTCTAAAACTAAAGACCAGCTAAATCAAGAGCAAACTGCGCAAATCGCGGGCGGCTATTTAAGTCAGGCCTGGTATGGTAGTTGTGGTCCTTTATCTTGTATCCAAAAATAATACTTAGCTCCGTCTAAGTAAATTGGCTCATTTACCTGCATTAGATGAGCCATCTTGCAGAAAAGTTGCTGCATCTTGTGTTTTCTGTGACTTCCCGACATTTTGATTCTATCACCTTTCACCAATGTAAATCCGTTGCTTTACCAGTCTGCCGGGTATGCGGCGCCTGTAAATATGCACTATCGTGATTAGTTCACAACATTCTTTGTAATATTGCTCGGCCTGCGAGCTGGTGCTTTATCACCGCCGCAATATGCACAGTGACCAAAAACAGCAATAGAACATTGCTGATCACATGTAGCCGGGCGAATAAGGCTAACAGGCTCGTGTTGCTGAGCAAAGGCGGCACAGTAAACAGGCCAAACACGCAGAACGAATGCTGCATCATCAATACTCCAGAGCACATCACAATAGTCGTGAGTAAGTAAATGAACTTATGTGCTGCACAGGCAAGCTTTGCCTGGTGTTGATTGAGCTGTTCGAGCTGGGCTGGTAGCGTGCAGGTAATTCTATGCACCAGGCGCCAGAGGAAGAGCGGAAAATAGACGAAGGTCAAAGAGACGTTGAAAGTACTGAGTGTTTTTTTGGTTGTGCTGTCGACTTCAAATAAAGCCATGTAAAAACCAGAAAGCATCGCCCACAGTATCACGCAGGCTGAGATCCAGTGAAGCGCACGTGCTGTGCGGTCGAATTTATCTATTGAAGCTGTATACGTCATTTTAGCAGTCCTTTTTTTACTCACGCTACGCTGTAGAGAGTTAAAACACGGTTAAATACTGCGGCACTGTCCCTGACAGCTTGGTTGTCTAAACCGGTTGTTTGTCTGTGTGGCAATAACATCATCTAGACACTTGCCTGAGTCGGCATACTTACCCATTTCGTACTAAAGTTTAGAAGGTCACTGCGCGAAATTGAGATGCCTGAATATGAAAAAAAATAAAGTGCTAACTGTTATCGGATCAACGCCTTGTATCATACTCTATGCCTACAAGACTGCTGTAAAATTAGCAGGAGGCCACGCATGACTGGTTATTTTATACAGGCCTTTATTTATCTGGCAGCCGCGGTCATTATGGTGCCGCTGGCAAAAAAACTGGGGCTGGGCTCGGTGCTGGGTTATCTCATTGCGGGTGTGATTATTGGCCCTGTGTCTGGCATGGTGGGCGAAGAAACCATAACAATTCAGCATTTCGCTGAGTTTGGAGTGGTTATGATGTTGTTTCTGGTTGGACTGGAACTGCACCCTCAGATGCTCTGGCAAATGCGGCACCGATTGCTGGGCTTAGGCGGGTTGCAGGTAACCGCCAGCGCTGTACTTTTGGCGGCCATTGCCTTTTTACTGGGCCAGCCTGTGAGCGTTGCCGTGGCAATTGGCCTGGTATTCTCTTTGTCATCTACGGCCATTGTATTGCAAACATTTAATGAAAAGGGTCTGACTAAGACCGAAGGCGGGCACAATGCCTTTTCAGTGTTGTTAATGCAAGACATTGCCGTGATCCCCATACTGGCATTCATTCCGGTTCTGGCACTGCCTGAGTTGGTAAGTGCTGCACAGACGATGCAAACCACAGTTCAGCACCATGAGTCGTTGAGTCTGGTGGCTGGATTACCAACCTGGGCCTATGCCGGTGCTATTTTTGCCAGCATAGCAGGAGTTGTGGTGATTGGGCATTACCTGAGTCGTCCCTTGTTTCATTATGTTGCCAACTCAGGGTTACGGGAAATTTTTGTTGCAACTGCCTTGTTGCTTGTCATTGGTATTGCTGCTTTGATGAGCCTGGTGGGGTTATCTCCGGCATTAGGCACCTTTTTGGCAGGTGTGGTACTGGCCAACAGTGAATTTCGTCATGAGCTGGAATCAAATATTGAGCCCTTCAAAGGCTTACTGCTGGGGCTGTTTTTCATTACAGTTGGGGCGGGTATTAACTTTGCTGTATTGTCTGAGCACCTGCTTCTGATCATCACACTCACGCTTACGGTGATGTTGGTCAAAGCCGGTGTCCTGTGGGCGCTGGCAATGCTGTTTAAAATCCATAACAGTGATCGCTGGTTATTTGCACTGAGTTTGTCTCAGGCTGGCGAGTTTGGTTTTGTACTTTTGAGTTATGCATTGCAAAACCATGTTATTCCGGCCGCGACTGTGAGCTTGCTACAACTCGTTGTGGCCTTATCCATGTTCTTGACTCCCGTACTTTTTATTCTCTACGACAAAGTCATATTACCGCGCTATCAGCAGAGAACAAATCAGCAGGCATATGATGATATCCAGGAGCAGGGTCAGGTGATTATCGCGGGGATTGGCCGGTTTGGTCAGATTGTAAACCGATTACTGATCGCCAACGGCGTACATACAGTGGTCATGGATCTCGATGTGAATCAGGTTGAGTCAATGCGTCGGATACAGGTCAAAGCCTATTTTGGAGATGCGACACGGCCTGAGCTATTGCACACCGCCGGCATTGAGCAGGCTGCGTTACTGGTTGTGGCTATAGATGATCGGGAAAGTGCCAGGGCACTGGTGCATGCAGTTAAGCAAAACCACCCGGGAGTAACCATACTGGCCAGGGCGTTTGACAGGGGTCACCATTATGAATTAAAGCACGCCGGTGCCGATGTGATAGTCAGTGAGACGTACCATTCAGCATTGGACCTGGGGGCGAGGGCATTGACTTGTCTTGGTTTTGAGCCCGCGCTTGCCGAGCAGAAAAAGCAGGCCTTCTGGGAAACCGAAAAAGCAGCTTCAGAGCAACTCTATGATACCTGGCAACATGGCAGTGAAGGGCAGCAGTACGACCACGATTATCGTAAGCTTTTTATCCAGACTGAAGAGGCTATTAAACAAGCCATGAAATCAGACATAGCTGATGAACTGGGGCACGCGGGTAAAAAGCAATGAGCAGGAACATCAGTCCCAATACTGGCGCAGACAGTGGCAGAGCTGATATGCTACGCGCTTTTAGCGACAACTGAGTACAAGACATGATTGACGACAAAGAACTGATCAGCACGCTGGATGAATTGGAAGCCTTTTTGAGGTTGGTGGAAAGTGGTGGTCTGGGCCTGACTAATGCCGCAGGTGTGGCACTGGCGACCAACAATAGCAATGGTCGGCCGTTTGTGGCAGTGCTGGATGACAATCATCAGCTGATCCTCGGCCGCTGGGTCACTCAGGACGTGTTTGACAATGGTAAAGACCTGGTACGTCAGGGGCCGAAAAAAAGCCACTAAAATTCTGTAGGTCAGGTGCATCGTGTTGCTGTGACTTGTTTGCATCTGACAAGCCCTTCTGGCCAGGGGATATCGTCTGCAAAGGCCAGCCACGCTAAGCAGACTCGAAAAAAGGAAAGTCAGATGCAGGTTTCTTCGCAAGAGTTAGCCAAAGTCGAGCAACGGCTAGACAAACAAAACGCACTGGTCGCGGCTGTCGCCGGTGGATTATGGGTGTTCCCCATCTTATGTGCCTGGTTTGGTGCGTTTACGCTGAATGCCGATTTTGGCCCACTAATGCTGGTGGTCAGTGGCATACTCATTGGATTAGTCACCCGATTACACGGTCGTGGTTATCAGAAAGTCTTTGGAGTCATCGCCTTTATACTTCATGCCTGGCTGGCTTTTCTGGCTTTGGCATTGGATTTAATCGTCAGTAACGATACCTGGTTGATGGTGCTTGGGATTTTGTATGTTATTGGTGTTTGGTCAAGTGTGTTTCTGGCGCGTAAAAAGGTGCCATTTTCCGAACACAGAGCATTTTTTGAATTGGCCGAAAAGCAGCAGCATGCCAGCCGAAAAAAGCTGAAAAACCGGTGGTTTATTGCCTTACCCGCTTTACTGGTTTCGTCTTTGGCTGCGAGTTGGTTGGCCATTTACGGTATTGCGATGGCTGAGCAGCTATTGCAGGAAAAGGAAATATTTGAGAAGCAGCAGTTACAAGCTCAGCGTTCTGCGAAAAGTGAAATTGATGTCTCACCTGAGGGCATTAAAGCGCTGTCAACCAGGCAAGCATTACACTATGCGTATGCCTATTTCAGTGGCTACCGAATAGATGAGTTTGGTAGAAATAAAGGCCAATTTGTGCACTCCGAATTTAAGGCAAAAACCATACTGCGCCATCTTACGGAGCAAAGAAATGACCCTCGTGCCTTATTTATCCTTGGTGTTATCAACGGTGGCAGCCAGGGGAGTAAGCAAGTTGAGCAGGCCGCAGAGCGCCAGGATGATTATGCCAAGCTGTTTAAAACGATAGAATTTGGCTGTCGATATGATAAGACTCAGGCACTGATGCTGATCAATGGCTTATCTCAACTGACGGATGAATCCCCCATACTGGCAGAGATAGACAGCATTCGTAGCTACGGCTTTGAGCCTGTTTGTGACGAACTCAATACGGGTAAATTTGAGTATAGTTTTATTCGCGAATACCAACCGAGCAGCCGCTAAGATAAGCGGCTCTCATCCAGATGGAAAAATGCGACCTGATCGGTCAGTACTCGTGCCTGGTTCTCCATGGTTTTACCTGACTTGGAGGTAGTCTCCACCAAAGAGACATTTTGCTGGGTAATGCCATCCATTTGCGCAATGGTTGAACATACTGCGGCGATACCGGATGCTTGCTCTTTACTGGCGTCGTCAATGTTGGCGACCATATCGCTGACCTGCGCAATTGACTCGGTCAATTCATCGAAAGTTGTACCAGACTCGTAAACCAGTTTACTGCCTTCACTCACAGCGTCGACACTGTTTTTGATAAGTGTTTTGATCTCTTTGGCTGCGCTGGCACTGCGTTGTGCCAGGTTACGCACTTCACTGGCCACGACAGCAAACCCTCTGCCTGCTTCACCCGCTCTGGCAGCCTCAACGGATGCATTCAGTGCCAGCAGGTTGGTCTGAAAGGCAATTTCATCAATCACGCCGACGATATCGGAGATTTTTCGGCTGTAGTCTTCGATATTGCCAACAGCACTGATGGCATCCTCAATGGTGTGCTTACCACTAACCGCTTTTTCACGGACAACCGTTGCCCGTTCAGAGGCTGTGGTTGCGCTGATCGCATTGTTTTTTACGGTTGCCGTAAGTTGTTCCATGGTAGCTGCGGTTTCCTCCAGGCTGGCAGCCTGACTTTCAACACGGCTATTGAGCTCTTCATTATTGCTGGCTATTTGTCTGGCGATGTCAAACACTTGCGCTGCACCGTTGTTAATTGTCTGCACCAGATCACTGAGTTTATCAAACAGTCCATTCATCGCTTTGGTAAGGACAGAGAAATCTTCTCCCAGATCTGCTGTGATACGGTGGGTTAAATCGCCTTGCTCAAGGGCAAAAATCGCATTTTTGATATACTCTACAGCTTGCTTTTGAGCCGTGATATCCGTGGCATATTTAACGACTTTTACCGGGCGACCATGCTGATCCAGTATCGGATTATAGGTTGCCTGTATCCAGACCTCTGTACCATCTTTGGCAATTCGCATGTACTGTCCTGAGTCAAACTCACCACGATTGAGCTGCGCCCAGAACCGCTGATATTCGTCACTTTGTGCCTGTTCTGCAGTGGCAAACATGCGGTGGTGTTGGCCTTTTACCTCGTCGAGTGTATACCCCATGGTGGTTAAAAACAGGTCATTGGCCCAGACAATAGTACCGTCCATATCAAATTCAATTACCGCCTGAGATTTATGAATAGCTTGTACTTGCCCCTCCAGATCTGCCGCTATCTGTTTCTGACGTGTGATATCCATGGCGTATTTGACAACTTTTAGTGGATTCCCCTCATCGTCACGGATAAGGTTGTACGTTGCGCTGATCCAGATTGGTTTGGCATGTTTACCAAGTCGAAAAAACTCACCAGACTGAAAATGGCCGTTTTTAAGGTCAGCCCAAAATTGCTGATACTCCTCGCTTTGCGCATATCCGGGTTCAACAAACAGTCGGTGGTGTTGCCCGATGATCTCTTCCTTTTGGTAACCCATCGCTTCTAGAAAGTTGTCATTGGCGTCTATAATAGTGCCATCTAACTCGAATTGGATCACCGCCTGGGAGCGATTTATGGCATCTATCTGGCCCTGTGCCTCAAAGGCCCTGAGCTTGTCTGCGGTGATGTCTGAAGCGAACTTCATGATTTTCCAGAGCCGGCCATTTTCATCGTAGAGTGGGGTATAATGTGCCTGGATCCAGACGGGGTCGCCGTGCTTATTTATCCGTTTAAATTCTCCTGACTGTAGCTCGCCCCGTCCCAACGCCTGCCAAAAGGCTGTGTACTCGTCACTGGCAGCATTTGCCGCTGTGACAAACATACGGTGGTGCTGCCCTTGGATCTCTGCCAACTGATAGCCCATTACATCGAGAAAATTCTGGTTTGCGGTTACTATGGTGCCATCCAGGGTAAATTCAATAACGGCCTGTGCTTGGCGTATCCCGTCAATTTGACTGCTCAAATTGTTCAAGGTTTGGCGCTGTTTTGAAACATCGCTGGCACACAACAGAACTTTCGATATACGTTGCTGGCTGTTTGCCACGGGAATGAGCTTAGCATGTAACCAGGCGAACGTTTGCTCACCAATTTGCCATTTAAGATCACATTCAATAGATTCGCCCGCACAAAGTGCTTCCCAGTGGGTTTCATCAAGCTGTTTGTTGACTACAAACTGTTGATAATGCTCATTAACCAAATGCTGTTTTGGGGTCCTTACCAGGTTTGAAAAACGCTCATTGGCATTGAGAATGGTGCCCCTCAGGTCCAGCTCTGCCAGGGCTTGTGCGTCTGACAGTGCCTGAGTGGTTAAAGTGCTGTCTATCAAAGGCTGATACTGTGTCGTCACATCCTGAAGCACGGCAAAGGACTGTGCGTTGTCTGCCAAGCAAAATTGCACTGAGACGTTGTACAGAGACCCTTCGGTATTATGCATGCTACAAATCAGGGCAGTATGTTGATGAGGGCTTCTTAGTGCATCACAAAGTGCCTGATAGTCGCTTTGATGATTACACAGGGCCGCAAGCGTTTTAGGGACCGCGCTGTTTGCAAAGGCCAGCATCGCTCTGAAAGCCTGGCTGGTGGCGAGTATATTGCCCTGCTCGTCGAGCTTTAGCCAAGCTAATGTTTGCGGTAAGGTGATTTGTGGTTTCGAAGTGTTTGCTTTAGTAAAGCCGAAGAGCGCCATGTTACATCCCAGTATGTTGTCATTTACCTATAAAACTATAGACAAGGAATAACAGGGCAACAAAGTTTGACGGTTAGTTTGCGTTTGCATAGGGCTGCATTAGGCATGCTGCCCATTGCATAAGCCTCAGGCGTTGCTTTCGTTAACCAGAATAACTTTACGGTGTGGGAAGGGGATCTCGATGTTGGCTTCATCGAGTGCTTTTTTCACCTGCTCAGGCACGGAATAAAGCACATCAAAGTAATGTGCTCCTTCGCAAAATGGTCTGACCAAAAAGTCGACAGAGCTATTGTTGAGTGACTCCACTTCAACAAAAGGTGCGGGTTCCGATAAAATATGAGGATGAGCCTGTAACACGGATTGGATCACGGCTCTGGCATCATCAATACTCTCACTGTATGCAATGCCAAACCGCATATCGACACCACGGATAGCGTGATGGGAATGATTAACAATTTTGCTGCCCCAAATATGACTGTTCGGGATCACTATCTGCTGATTGTCAAAGGTCTGCAATATTGTAGTAAACATATCAATTTCAGTCACTTTACCAAACTGACCTGCGGTGTCGATAAAGTCATTGACCTTGTAGGGGCGAAAAATGAGCAGCATGACGCCCGCTGCAAGGTTAGATAAAGTGCCCTGCAGCGCCAGTCCTACCGCAAGCCCGGCGGCACCAAGCAAAGCAATGATCGACGCGGTTTGTACGCCAAACCGGTTAAGCACTGCGATGCCGACAAAGGCCAGCACAGTGTATTTGGCAACACTGCCAAAGAATTTAAATAAAGTATCATCCAGTTTGTCGTAGCGATTCGCAACAGACACCACGGCTTTATAAGCTTTGCCCGCCAGCCAGATGCCAATGATCAGAATGAACAATGCCAGTACTAAATTAGTCGCCCAGTCAACGGCCACAGGTAAATATTGATTGATATCGATGTGTCCAAGAAAGCTGTCCATAGACCAACCTCGGTATTAGAATTTAATGAATCGCCTTTGTGCGCTTAAAAGCTAGTTGCTGACCCGAGATTGTTCAACCTGAATGGGATTGGATTGCAAAGAATTAGAGTACTTTCTGTAGTTGGGTGATTTGGATACCACCCAACTACGCAGTACTAGACCAGCCCCATCGTCACACCAGCCAGTATAAAAGCGAGCACCAGCCAGACAATATGCAGCTTCAGTTGCTTTAACAGGTAAAAACCCACAAGAATCAAGGTTATGTCCTGTGCTGACTGTACTGCGCTGGTAAAGACCGGCTGATAGAGGGCAGCCACCAACAGGCCAACCACGGCGGCATTAACGCCACTCAATGCGCCGGCAATGGCAGGGCGTGAGGACAGTAATTGCCAGTTTTTAAGCACGCCCAGCAATAATAAAAAGCCAGGCAGAAATACGGCCAAAGTTGCCAGCAGCGCACCTGTAACTGGGTTTGCTGGCATGAGTGCATAGCCGAGGTAAGTTGCAAATGTGAACATCGGGCCGGGAACCGCCTGAGCGGCGGCATAGCCTGTTAAAAACGCATCCTGACTGAGGCCGTCACCAAGGATATTTTGCAGCAATGGTAACACCACATGACCGCCACCAAACACCAAGCTACCAGCCTGATAAAAGTCATTGAACAGGGCGACAGACGGGGTCAGGTGAGCAATAAAAGGCAGGCCTGTAAATAAGCCAACGAATATCGCTAAAGGCAGCCAATTTGCCTTAAAACGTGAACCGGGGGGCGTCGTTTGGGGGGTCCCTTTCAGGCAGAGCATACCAACCAGAGCCGCCAGGAGCAGCACGCCCATTTGAGTCATAATTCCCGGCAGCAGTAACAGGGCGATTGCCGTGATCAGACACAGGCTGACTGTGAGCGTACTTTTGCAAAAGTTTTTATACATTCCCCAGGCTGCATCGGCAACGACCACAACAGCCAGCAGTTTCAGACCATGCACCAGGTTCTGAAACACATCCGTGTCAGTGACATGGCTGGCCATCAGGGCAAGGAGCACCATGATAATGACCGAAGGTAAAGTGAAACCCACGAAGGCCGCACAGGCGCCTCCCAGACCACCGCGTTTGTAGCCAAGCGCAAAGCCGACCTGACTTGAGCCCGGGCCGGGTAAGAACTGGCTCAATGCGACCAGCTGAGCATAGTCGGCATCATTCAGCCACTTAAGCTTCTCCACAAAGGTTTGGCGAAAATAGCCAATGTGTGCAGCCGGGCCACCAAAGCTTATCCAGCCGAGTAAAAAGAAGGTTTTAAAAATAGCGAACATAGTAATGTGTGCTTTGTTATCAGGACTGCCGATAGAGTAAAAAATGACGTAGAATGATTCAAATTAATAGTTTTGATTCAGACTATGAACTATATAGGATTGGAAGTATGAGCTTCAATGATGTGCCATGGCGCCAGATAGATCTCAATTTACTGGTCGCATTTGCCTATTTATATCGTTGTCGTAGTGTCAGTCAGGCGGCCGAGCAAAATTGTGTGAGCCAGTCGGCAATGAGCCACAGCCTGGCAAGACTGAGACGCTTGTTTGATGACGAGCTGTTTGAGCGCAAAGGACATGTCATGGAGCCCACCGAATATGCCCACCAGATCGCCCCTGCTCTGGAGCAACTGCTGGATACTCTGTCTGAGACGTTGCTCAATAAAGCTCAGTTTGTGCCGCAAAAGTATGAGGGGGTTTGTCGCATCGGCCTGACTGATTATGCTGAACTAAACTTTGCGCCTGTGATTTACGATCGCATTCGTGCAGAGGCACCTGAAGCGCAGATCAGTTTTGTTAACGTCAATCGCAGCAACTACATTACCCTGACCGAGAAAGAGAAACTGGATCTGGTTATTGGCAGCATTACTGAGCCAGACGAGTCTTTTGACAACCTTATCTTGTACACTGAGCGTCATGTCTGTCTGGTGGACCCCGCACAGTTTGCGACACAAATACCTCTGGATCTGGCGGCCTTCGCTGAGACTGAGCATGCCCTGGTCAGTCCGGATGGGCGTTTAACCACTCAGGTGGACCAGTTGCTGGCCAGAGCGGGATTAACCCGCCGGGTAACTGTGGCGAGTCGTAATTTTCTGACGATACAACGCTTGCTCAGACAGCGCCGCCTGATTGCCATCGTGCCATTAAAAATGGCGCAACTGGCATGTGAAGATGCAGGCCTGAGGTACTTTGATCCACCATTGCCAGTACCGGACTTCGATATTGCTATGTTATGGCTTAAGAAACGTCAGCTGGATGACAAAAGCGTCTGGCTCAGGGGATTAATAGGGAATGTACTGGCAGAGCCGACTGTGGGTGATCGCACTGGAAAGTAAGCGGGCTGTGGCTAGTACATAATAACTAAAGTGGCTATGGCGCGAGTCCATAGCCTGGTCGGCTAGCGGCCGTTGCACTCATTGGTAGGGCAATCTTCCGTATAGGAATCATCACATTCACCCGTTCCACTGGTGTTTAGGCACTGATCTACAATGGAGAAATGCCCCCCTGCAATCTGGCGAGTAGCGGCTTTGTTGAGGTGCGTGCTGTCCAGAGTCAGTGACTTCAGAGGTTTTTTTTGCAATGTGAGTATCATCTTAATTTCCTTGTTTAGTCTATTCGTGTGTGAGGCTAGATGCCACCGCAGTGATTGGGGCAAGCTTGTCCTCCGGACATATTGGAGGGGCCAAAACCACCAAATACTTGTGGTGTGAGTTGCAGTTTCAATGCCTGCTCTTGCACAGATAATGTCTTCAACTTTTTCTTAACTAAACATATTTTCATTTTATTGTCCTTATAATTGTCAGTTGTACCTTAAACAGGTTTAACCCTAACATAGTTGGAATAAATCGGGCAACTGCTGCGTATACTCGCCGATATTCTGGTATCAAAGGTCTATGCTGGTGGAATCCGGCGAGGCTCCATCGGCACGGCAAGCTTCCAGTAAATGTTCACTGAATAACCCTGCTGCAACGACTATCTCTGCTGCATTGCTCTGGATCTCCCGCAGGCGCCCGGCAAAGTGTTGCATACGCTGTACTGAGATTGATGGCTTCACTGTACAACTGCGAACGATCGCCAGGCTTAGTTCATTGATGGAACTGGCTTGCGCCAGGGTTGTCTGGAGTCCATGCAACGTCGGGGTTTTGGCAAGCAGAGGCGCTAATAAGCGGTAATCAGTATGCCAGGCTTTAAGCGTGGCGGTAATGTGCTGCAATGCGTTGCCATCTCCTTGTCTGAACTGTGCCAGTTTTTGATAGAGCATCAGCATGGTTTGATTCTCTACTGGCAGGAAGTCTACCAGCTGATCCAAGGGCGCGTTCTGATGATACAGCCCCTGCTGATACTTTAGGTGATGGCGGGTATAGTAGCTGGCAGGTTCCAGCTGTTCGGCAAAACGTACCAGCAATGCCAGTTCTGCATCGCTGGCTTGCGAGCCGAGCAGCGATTGCAGACCCCGGCGATACTGCTTGTCATGGTGCAAGCCAATGGCATCGGCAAAAGTATATAATGCATGGAGGCGCTGATACATGGCCGCTTCATGATTCACTTTTCGCTCGGACCAGAGACGCTCAGCGATTGTAAACAGGCGCGGCCAGCTGCGTATATCGAGGTTTTGTTCCGTCACCAGCTCACTCCACAGCGTGGCCTCGCCGCCTAAAATATTGCCTTTCGCCTGTGCGTTCATGGCACTCAGGAAGGGCATATTTACAAAGTCAGCATGAGAAAAATGCGCGGCCAACTTACCTGTCACCGGATAGACTGCGTTACCAATGAGGATCCGCCCTGAAATACCCGTTTTCGCATCAAGTGTCAGCTCGGCGCGGGTTGGTCCCATCCAACTGTCAACAGTGGCATTGAGTCGTGTCAGACCTGCATCGGGTGATATCAAGTGGCTATCGAGTCGGGCTTGTTTAAACGGTCTGTCATTAAGTTGTACGTAAACATGGCGGACAGATTGCCGTTGCGTCACCATTACTAGTTTGCCTTTGACGGCACGCCCTTTTCGTCTTGGCATGGTAAAGTCCCATGCCTGGAATGCGTCCTGAGCGCTCAGCGGGTGTGGCTGGTGCAGATCGGTATCGAATGGTTCATTACGATAATGGTAGCTGGCGGGCTGTGGCTGGTCGATATAGAAGCCGGCTGACAACAACACCGGGTATCCTTGAGCCGCAATTTGGCTCAGGCTGGCTTTACCCCGCCAGGATTGAATCATCACATCTTTATCCAGCGCTGGATGAAATATCTCGTCCCAGCCCATCATTTTTTTGTTGTGACGACGCAAGATGGCTTGTACTTTGTGGTTGAAATGAGCCTGAAGATCGGCACTTGTATTGAGTTTATGCTGATGCATGTATGTCTGCACACGGTCGCTGTTTTGCCAATGTGTTGGGTCTACTTCGTCGCCACCAATATGTAAGTAGGGGTCAGGAAAGAGGTCGGCCAGTTCAGTGACGATGGCGTTAATAAAGGTATAGACCTCAGGTTTACTGGGGTCCAGCAGTGGCTCAAATACGCCCCAGCCATCTTCCATCTGATAGGGTTTCACTTCTGTCATCAGTTCGGGGTAGGCAACTGCAATTGCAGAGGCATGCCCGGGTACGTCAAATTCAGGAACCACGCGGATCCCAAGGTTGCTGGCGTATTCAACGACCTGCCGGATTTCGGCCTGGGTATAATACTGACCATCTGACGCAAGCTGATGTAGTTTGGGATATGCTTTTGAAGCGAAACGCCAGCCCTGATCATCCGTCAGGTGCCAGTGGAAGACGTTCAGCTTAGCTGCGGCCATACCACGCAACTGGCGCTTAATTGCCGGAATCGAAATAAAATGGCGGACGCTGTCGAGCAGCAGTCCACGCCAGGGAAATCGGGGACTATCTTTTATGTGTAAAAGCGCCAGTTCGCGACTGTCGCGGGCAAAATAGAGTAGCTGACTGAGAGTGGCCAGCGCATGCAAGGCGCCAAATTCATTCGGCGCGCTAATCGTTATACCAGTTTGGGTGATACTGAGTTGATAGTGTTCATTCTGCCCAAGTTGTGGATGCTGATGAGTGGCGTCTTGTGGTGTCTGTACAGTCACAATTATGGGTAATGAGAGGTCAGAGGTGGCAGTCGATACCTGATAACCGAACTCAAAGAATTGATCACGATAGTAAGCCTGAACAAATGTACTACGCTGAGCTGACAGACCATTGAGCGAAAGTGCCAATGGTTTGTCTAACTTTAGCGTTTGTGTCGACTGCACGAGAGAGGTGGGCGTGGGCATCAAAATTGGTGTTTGGCTTTGCGCCTGAACCTGGCAGGCAGCGAGCACCTGTAAGCTTACAAATATACCATAAAGCCAGGAGCGGAGTTGAGCCATCATAGTGATCATTTCCCTGAAACATCGAACAAAGAGGTCTATAAAATCGTGTTTATGGGAACAGTGCAAATGAGAGATTTTCAATCAGGTGGGTTAAGTCACCAGTCTGTGCTGTAATCCTGCGTAATATTATTCAGCGCAAACCCTTATTAATATCAGTAGGACGATTAACAGAGCCTGCTATCACAAGATAGGCATGGCACACAGTGAGGTGTGAGATGTGTACTCGAGTATTTAATAACCGCCAGCGCGACTATCTGGCGACGGCCCGCAACATGGATTGGATGTATCCACTGCCCACCAGCTTTTTTGCCTTTGATAAGGGGCTCAGCAAAACCGGTTTGTCCGAAGCGGATGGTAGTACTGCTGATGCGCTTAAGTGGTGCTCAGCATACAGCAGCGTAGTCGCTATGGTCGGTGACGATAGCAGTGGCTGGGCTGCATCGGATGGTCTGAACTCTATGGGGTTAGCTGCGAATGTGTTGTATGATTCGGGTGCCAGCTATGGCCAGGTTTCAGTCAGTGAGCGTAAAAAGCAACTCAGTGTACTACGCTGGGTGCAGTATGTGTTGGATAATTTTGTCTTTGTTAAAGATGTTGTAAAAGCATTCAACAAACAGGATATCTTGCTGGTGGGTGCGGCGGTGCCCAATAGCGATGGTAAACCTGCCCAGTTGCATTTATCTGTGTCTGATGTCACAGGAAACTCAGCCATCATAGAAGTGACTGACGGGGTGTTTGTTTGCTATGAAAACACCGCCTACCAGGTGATGACCAATGAACCTAGCTTCGACAAGCAGTTAAAAATCAATGACTACTGGGCTTGGCAATGGTCTAGTGAAAACACCAACCCAAGCCACACAATTCCGGGTGGGGCTTTTTCAACGGATCGCTTCGAGCGAGCTACCTTTTATCTTAACCACATGGATGAGCCAACCAGTGTTCATGACGCACTGGCTCAGGCCAGAACGGTAGCCGCGAACGCATCGGTACCACTGGGTTACAACTTTACTGTAAGTGATAGCCCCAATATTTCTAATACACTCTGGTCTACCTATGCCAGTCACAGTGAGCTTGCTTACTACTTTAGCAATGCCCGAACTTTAAATGTTATTTGGTTTGACCTGGCAAATGCAGATTTCAAAGAACCTGTGCAAAAGCTGGATCTGATAAAAGTATTAAGTAGCGGGATGATTGAAAATCATAATTATGACGGAAAAATCAATGCGCTAATGGAAGCGACTATCGACCCATATCTGATCCTTGAACGGGGTAGCGATGTCGCCCTTAGAATCACCTGTTAAGCTGTTTAATATGGTTTGAGCGCTCAGCCGGATTGATCACCGGCTGAGATCCTGTTTAGAGTTCATTAAAGACCTTTGCTCGCAGTGCTTCACGAAACGCGTTGACCATGTTGTGCTTGTCTTGTTCTGTCTGGCGGTTAAAGACGCGGTTGTAGAATATGCTGATGCTGACATCTTCTTTTGGATAGTAATAGCTCCTGGACATATAGCCATTATTGTAACCGCCATGCATATAGGCTACTTTGCCTGACAACGATGCAAAAGTGCTGTCTTCGGTTTTGCGTACTATCCCGGCGCCGTACTCCCGGGTTGCATCCATGATGTTAAGGTTATCGAGCATTTGGGTCTTAATCTCAGCATTAAATGGAGCTTGGGTCTTTCCAAAGGCGCTGAAAAACAAGCTTAGATCTCTTGGCGTACTCACCATCCCTCCATCAGCAGCCCGATATCCCAGCTTGATGTGGCGGTAGCTTATGAGCCCATCCTCTTCCATTTCATAACCATGTACCAGTTCGCCACCCAAAGTTTCCCGCTGATAATAATAGGTTTCGGTCATCCCCAGTGGTTCCAGTATCTGTTGACGAATCGCAATAGCAAGATCGTAGCCCAGTAAGCCGTCCAGGATTATTCCCAGCAACAGGTAGTTTGTGTTGGAGTAGTCGAAACGACTATCGACTTCAAACTGTGCGGGCTCGTCATAAATATAGTTCAACATTTCAGTGACTTGCCAATCGTAGTTGGGCTCTGCTTTGATTTTATGCCAGAACTGCGGAACACTCAGATAGTCCTTCAGCCCACTGGTGTGGCGCAGCAGGTGACGGACCCTGATGGTACTGGTATTAGGCAAACGATTGCTAATCTCTTCGGGCAGGTAAGTGTTGATGGGGTTGTCCAGGTCGATCTGGCCTTGCTGCGCCATGAGGTGTGCCAGCGTCGAGACAAAACTTTTGGTGTTACTGGCAATGCGGAAAAGATGTCCAGGTTTGAGCGGTTCGTTGGTGTCTTTATTAGCCAGACCACTGGTATACGTCGAAGACCATCCAGGGGTGGCTATATGAACCGATACGCCAGTTAACCCAGCCTCAACGACTTGATCAAGCAAGTTTTGATAATCGGTATGGATATCAAACTGAATAGGTTGATTGGCATCACTGAGCGTAACGGGTATATCTGCCGATTTAGGCTTTGAGGAGTGTGTCACGTTATTGTCACTGCCACAGCCAGTGATCATAAGGCTGGCGGTACAGATCATGATTGAAGGTAATTTCATAGCATTGCCCCTTTGTGCTTTGCCTTTATTGTTTTATCCCGGTTATATCAGCCGCTTTACAGGCGAGTGTCCTGATCGATAAGGAAAAACAGCCAAAACGCGAAAATGAGGCGAAGGTTTTGTGTTAAGCTTTTGAAATATAAATTTATTTATGGCGTGGTCGAAATGGGGTGTGGTGGAGCCAGCGCTTGAATTCGCGTTGGCCCGCGGTAAATAAGACAAAGGAGGGCACAATTACAGGCGCTTTAATTCTATCATACCTATATAGTCACCTGACTGGGCGTGCACCCCTTGTGAAAAATCACTGTCACTGGGGTCGCTGGTGAGTAGCATAATCGACTCTGCGGGACTGGTGGCCTGATTTACTGAACTAAAACGCGTACCGCTGTCACTACCTGCATCATACACCTTAAGCTGAATGATCTGACTGTCAATCCACTGATTGTCTGTAAACAACGGGAAGCTTTCAAGGCCTATAAACCAGTCTGGGCTCGGTGCTACCATGGAAACTACGCTCAACAGAGGGTATTGCTGGCTGGCTTCAAAGGTAAATGTGACGCTTTTGGCACTGCCAGAGACGCCCGATTCATCAATGAGATAATTTGAATTCCCTGCGTTCTGAATAGTACTTATTTCGTTTTTTAGTGAGGACTTAGAGCCTGTTTCAGCCATGCTGACTATGCCGGCAGAGGCTGTGGTATCGGGTTTGAAGATAAACCCATCTTGATTATGTGTGAGTCCCACCAAAGGAGAAAAATGCGAATTCTCTGGGAAGTTGGTCGGGAAGTTGCTGACCTCCCAGCTTCGAGTAAAAGTGAGCTGATAAGTCACGGTTTCTGCAACCTGATCACTTTCATTGGCATCTGTGTTGTTATTGTCGCTGGTGTCTGAATTTGAGTTTGTATCCGTACTGTTTTGTGTGTTTGCGCCGGTGGTCGTATTACTGGCTTCTGTGTTTACCGTGCTACTGGTGCTGGTTGGTTCACCACCACCCCCTCCACCGCAGGCACTCAAAGCAAATAATACAAGAGCGCATAATAGCATACTCGTTATGTTCATATTGACCTCGTGTTGGTGAGTCAGAATGTCAATCAGAAGACCCGACAATGGGCCGGGTTATTTCATGATTTGTACAATAAATGCACTTTATTCTGTTGTGGGTTAGTGAGTACAGTTGTAGTAATTGCATTTAGCATCATTAGTTTGTACCTGCATGAGAGATCCTCAACTGTTTTTCTACAGTGGGTATGTAACACTCCCAAGGACATTTCGTTTTTCAAGGAGCTAGTATGAAATCTCTTTTCTTAACTGCATTACTAAGTGGCACAGCGATGGCTAACCCCTTGCTGGGAAGCTGGGAGTTTGTTGAAGGGCAGTATGCAACGGATTCGGGTATTGTCTCTGCCAAGGCGCCCGAGTTAACTTCAGTTAAACTGATCACACCGACTCACCATAGTTACATCACCCAGAGCCAGGGGAAATTTAAATATGCGGGCGGGGGCACCTACGTGCTTAAAGGTAACCAGTTTATTGAGACCTATGAATATGGCAATGTCAGCTCCCTGTTAGGCAGGAAGATGGCCTTTACCTATAAGGTTGAAGGGGAGTTGTGGCACCATGAACTGTATGAAAACGGCAAGTTTATAGAGCGAGAGATCTGGAAGAAAGTGAAATAGCTTGGCTATTTCGTCAGTATGCGCAGACATTTCACATGGCACATCTAATTCTGTTGGGTTATTTGCAATTATAGGTGTCCCCCTAGACTAACACTAAGGTCAGTGTGGTACCGGGGGCGTAGTGAAACTTTTTGCATGTATTGGGGTAGTGATCTGGCTGTCCCTAATATCACCAGTCAAAGCGGCAACGGTACAGGTCGTCACCGAATATTTATACCCTTACCAAATCAAAAATGAAGATGGCAGTTTAGGTGGGTTTATGACCGAAGTTGTTCACGCGCTGTGTCAGCAAGCCGGTGATATACCCGAAATTAGGGTGATGCCCTGGGCTCGTGCCTACCAAACGGCTGTGACGACAAAAAATATACTTATCTATTCGATAGTACATACCGAAGCGAGAAGCTCATATTTTCATTGGATTGGTGAAGTCAAAACGGATCCAATCTATTTATGGGGCTTGGCTCGGCGCTTTCCCGCTCAATCTGACTCGCTGATGTTACTGAAAAATCATCGGGTGGCGGTTCTGAGAGGTTCTAATGTTGCTCAGTATCTGGCAAAACACCAGTTTGAAAACCTCAAACCACTCAGTTATGAGGAGCAGCTGCTATCGATGTTGGAAAAGGATCGCCTTGATCTGGTAGTAGGGACTGAGCAAACCATCTGGCAACGGGCGAACAAGGCAGGTATGGATTTCAATACTCTTGCCAAAGTTGCTGAGCTGACAGAGCTTAATACAAACCTCAGCATTGCCTTCAATATTACCTCTGACCCTAAGTTGGTTGCCCGCTACCGCGATGCGTTTTCGACTATCAGTAGTAACGGTAAGTTAGCAGGGATCCAGCAAAAGTGGTTTAACTATATCCGAGTTGCAAAACACTAAGCCAGACCCAGTATAGCCCCGGGTCTGGCTGCATTGTTTATTGTAGAATTTCACCTAAAGACACAGGTGCAGAAGTTTGTGCTTTAATGGCATCTAGCACACCGACCAGCGTTGCATGTTGGCTATCCGGGTGCGCTCGAAGACTGATGCTGGTGAGCTCCCCTTGTGCACCAAGACGAGCAATATTAATACTGACAGCATCGATATCGATTTTTCTGTTGTTTAGATAGATCTGGTTTTTTGCGTCAATTGTAAAAACGGGTGTCAGGCTGGGTACAATCGAGGTTACGGCCTGATCGGTTCGATTGATTGGCAGGGCAGTTTCCCGCATAAAACTTGCGGTAACAATAAAAAAGATCAGCAGAATAAAGACAATGTCCAACATAGGGTTCATGTCTACGGTTACGTCAGAAGCGCCTGAATGATGTGCAGATTTAGTCATAATGTTAGGTCCTTTTTTGTTATTTCCTTTTCAGCGTAGACCCTATATGTTAGTTTTGGTTTAATGTACCGTTAATGTTTACAAACTTTTACGTTGGCTTGGGTTTGACGCTATGTACGGGCATATATCAATTAAATGCCACTGACCTGGGAACTGTGGACTCAATTGGATTTATATCATCATTTAGTACTAAAGTTTAACGGTTATAGGTCGATTACGATTATAATGTAAGCCATTGTTGTTAGTTTAAGCGTTTGGCTTAAGCGGCAAATTAAGACATCTATAAGGAAAATAGCATGAAAGTGAACACGCACAGTGGTGGGCCCGCTGCTCAACTTGATCTGCAAAGCAAGTTAGCCTCCTCAGGTAACCTTAAAGACGCAAAACAGCCCGTTTCCAGCTCACCCGACTCAGTACAAAGTACACTTGCCAAAGATGTATATCACGGCGCACAAGCGCCATCACCGGCACTCGTTTATGATCGGCCTCTGGCTATCACCTCATCGGAAAACCAAGAAACACCAGAGCAATACAGTGAGCGAATGGATGCAGCAACTGGACTATTGTTTGCCGTTTCGATCCCTAAAATTGCAGAAGATATGAGTGCTGAATTTGCCAAAGTGAGCAAGGAAATTGAGCAATTATCTCCGGGGCTGAGTGACAAAGACTGGGGCTTTTCCGTTAATGAAGACGGGGCACTGGTGGTTAGTGGTGATGACCTGACAGACAGTGAAAAGCAACTACTCGAAGAGAAGCTGAATGAAAACGAGGAGCTCGTGGCTTTGGCAAAAACCTTTCAGGACACAATGATGGAAGGGATTGATTTGCTTAAAGGCCCCAATGAAAGTGGGGACTACTGGGCCAAATACGATATTAACCGTAGCAACTTTGCCGACATTATCGACTTTAAAGCGCTGATGGAAGAAAGCAGCCAAAGTGATGCGCAAGTTAAGCTGGGTGATGCGCGACTTAATCAGTTTACACTCGTAGATAGTATTGGCGGGCAGTTGCAGCGTAATGCCAGACAGTTATAGCCGCTTTTGCTTTGTAACAGGCCAGCAGGCTGGCCTGTTTTGATGTCGGATTAATTCCGAGTGCTCGATACTAAATCCTGATCACACAAGTGACCAATATAGACATATGGGTGCTGAGTACCACCGATGCCTATGACTTTCTCTTCATAAGAGTCGATTTCAATGCGCCATGCACCGACCAGGAAGTCTGTGCGCCAGGTATTTCTGTAGCCCATGCTGTATGACGTGTGTTCTACGGTGTAATCACTAAAGCAACGGCCTAAGTTAACACCACCAGATGCTTTACCATTTGCATCAGATGTTACGACAAAATCTTCATAGGGGTTTCTGACGTCGTCGATTGAGTCGAAATCTCGGATCAGCTTAAATGTAGCTTCAGCGCCTTCGACGGGGTGGCCTTTAGAGTCATTCAGCGTGACCGTCCAGTTCAGGTCCCGGTACGCCTGAGTCGTCAGGTAGGGGGCTTTAAATGCTGAATATGGGATCCGCTCTACACCGTGTTCGCCACTAACTGAGTCATGGGCAAATGACGCAACCACTGAGCCCAATACGAGAGTATATTGATTGGCCGGGTTATTTTGCAGATTTGGATTGCCACTCACCCGCACTACAACACTTTGGTTTTCCTGCAGCTGAGAAATAGTCTCGGCTTTGTTTACTGCGACGGGCTGCCAGTTACCACCATTGTATATTTCCAGTACAAACTCATCCGTTTTCGCTTCGTCTTCGAGTTTTACAATGAGGTCCTGGCCCCGCACGGCGGTGAAGGCAAAATAGTCGTAGTCGAATACGTTGTCTATGTTTCCTTTTACACGGTTTTGTTTGTCGGGCAACATGGTGACAGTTGCGATTGAGTCATTCGCTTCAAAGTCGTCAAGCTGAGCCTGAGTAGATGATATGGCACCAAATTTGATATCGGAGCTATCCGTTGCTATCACATCCATCAGCCAATAGTAATGACCAGGTTCCGTCAGAGCGGCGGCCAACTCATCGGCATTCGCGGCATTGGCAGAATTGGCCATCAGGGTAAAGGTATTATCCGGGTTGTGGCGCACTATGCTGAGGTTAATATTGGTGTCGGCTGACTGACCGAATAAAAACGCTGTCGTTTTACCTGGCTCTGTGACTTCAAAGTGAAAACAAGGCTTCTGCCCTACCGTCATACCGCCAAAAGGGTAAACGGTGTTGAGTGACAAAGTCTGACACATGGGGGTGATGGTACTGGCTGCAGGGGTATCTGCCTGGGCCGCACGTATAACCGAGTTAAACAAATGTGTTTTGGGTGTCATGTCCAGTGAGGACGACTGAGCTGTGACTTTGTCTCCTGTGCTAAGGTGATACAGTGCATCTGTGGGTAATTGTGATGCAAGAGCTAGGGTAGGCATACATGCTAAAACACTCAATGTTTGCATTAATTTCATAATCAAATATTTCCTTTTTGTTTTTTATGTCGTTCATCGACGGTTCCAAAAGTGGAACCTTTTGCATTATGCATATCCCTATTTCAAATACAATATAATGAGTTTAATTGTTTGATTTAAGACAAAAATAGTAATTGAACAGTCGGTGAAGTGGTCGATAACATGCTCAGAGGATTACAAAGGAGGCAGCCAGTGCAAAGCGCACCGGCTGCATAAAGAGGATAGACTTAGCGTTTTTTCTTTTTGCCCTGCACAGCTTTGAAACGTGGATTGTCTTTGCAGATCACATACACACGGCCGCGGCGTTTGACGACCTGGCAACCTGGGCGGGATTTGGCACTTTTTAATGAGCTGAGTACTTTCATGGTGATTATCCCTTTTTGCCAGCCAGATTTTTAAAGCGGCGATTGAACTGTGCAACCCGACCATCGCTGGCTACCAGCTTCTGCTTACCGGTATAGAAAGGGTGAGATTCGCTGGAAACGTCAATAGGTACATACGGATAAGTCACCCCGTCTACTTCTACTGTGCGATCGGTTTTAATCGTGGAACCAACGATAAAATACTTGTCTACCGAGGTATCGTGAAAGGCAACTAAGTGGTAATCAGGATGGATATCTGGCTTCATTTTCTTCTCCAATAATTTAGTGCGTGTGTTATATCATAACAAAACATAAATGGGAATGGTAAATGAAAGTAATTCGCAATTGTATCTCTAGGTGGGGAAGAATTGGTTTAGGTGTGGCTACTCGAGACTGCATTTGAATATGTCATCTCAAGTAGCTTAGTGTAGATAAGGACCAGACGTTAACGGGTAAGTTTACGGGCTCTGAAATTACGTCCTTTCATTTTTCCGTCGCTGATGACCTTAACAGCCTGATTGGCGTATTTACGCTCCACGGCAACATATGAGGACATAGCTGTGACCTTTATCTTACCTATTTGATCGCCACGCAATGCCTGGTTAGCGGTCAGTGCGCCCAGAATATCACCCGGACGCAGTTTGGCTTTTTTGCCGCCATCAATTTGTATGGTGATCATAGGTGCACGTTTGACTTGATTTGCAAGCACCTGCTCGCCAGGCACAGGAGTTGGTTCAATCTCCAGGCTGAGGTAATCTTCCAGCATATTCACTTTATGGGACTCTTTGTAGCTCATCAGTGAACAGGCGACGCCAGTTTTGCCCGCCCGGCCGGTGCGTCCAATACGGTGGACGTGTACTTCAGGGTCATGGGCAATATGATAATTGATAACCATATCAACATGGTCAACATCTATACCCCGTGCCGCAACATCGGTTGCAACCAGAATGGTTAAACTGCGATTCGCAAAGCGTACCAGCGTTTTATCGCGGTCTTTCTGATCCAGGTCGCCATGCAGAGCCGCGCTGTCAAAGCCATAGCTCTGCAGCATATCACTGACGTCCTGACACTGCGCTTTGGTATTACAAAACACCACCGCAGCCTCGGGCTGAAACTGACACAGTAGCTTATGGAGTGCAGCATCCCTAGCTTCGTTGTCGGCCACTTCATAGAAGTGCTGTTCTATCGTGCTGTGATCATGCTGTGCAACAACTTCCACTTTAACCGGGTCGCGCATAATATGACCCACTAGTTGCTCAATTTTAGCCGGGTAGGTGGCGCTGAATAACAGGTTTTGACGCTGAGTTGGGCAGTGTGACACGATACAGTCCAGCGCTTCTTCAAAGCCCATCTCCAGCATACGATCAGCTTCGTCCAGGACAAAGGTATTGACTTCATCTAGTGACAGACGGCCCTTACGCAGGTGTTCCTCGATGCGACCTGGTGTACCAACCACGATATGGGCACCATGCTCCAGCGAGCCAATTTGTGGTCCCATGGGAGCGCCTCCGCACAAGGTCAGTACTTTGATATTGTGGATAGCACGCGCCAGCTTTCTAATTTCGACGGCAACCTGATCCGCCAGCTCACGGGTAGGGCAAACCACCAGGGCTTGCACCCTAAAACGTTTTACTCTCAGGTTATTGAGTAAGCCTAGAGCAAATGCCGCGGTTTTACCGGAGCCGGTTTTTCCCTGACCAATGACATCTTTGCCGGCCAGGATCTGTGGCAAGGTCTGAGCCTGAATTTCTGTCATGGTGTGATAGCCAAGCGACGTCAGGTTGTCTAACAAAGAAGGTGATAGATTGATATTGGAAAAGGGCGTAGCGGTGCTCATAGCGGGCTTCTTTTTAATTGAAAGAGTGAGTATAACATGACACACAGGCAGAGCGTGCAATACCGTAACTGCCTGGTGACATAGGGTGTCGAGATTTAAAGCGCTCCGAGAGGCTCTTTAGTTTGGCTTTTTCTGTGCCGCAGGTTTATTACCGCCGGGTTTGCCCTGACTATTGGCAGGACGTCTTCTGCGGCGTTTTGGCGCAGCGGTTTTATCATTCCCGGATTGCGGCTCTTGGCCGTTTTTGGGCTTGTCCGCCGGCTTGCGCTGAGCGGATTGCTCCGCTGTGGCTGTTTTTGGTTTCTTAGGTTTTTTCGGTTTCTTTGGCTTAATTGGCCGAGTGTCCAGTTTTGACTCAGGAACCGGGTTTTGAGGCTCGAACCCAGGCTCTACAACGCGCGGGATCAACTGCTGGATTAAGCGCTCAATGCCGAACAGATCGCTGGCAACATCTTCACTGACAAACGAGACTGCCTCACCGGTGGCACCGGCTCGACCCGTGCGACCAATACGGTGCACGTAGTCTTCGTACACATTGGGCAAGTCAAAGTTGACGACGTGTGGTAATTCCTGAATATCCAGGCCTCGCGCCACAATGTCGGTGGCCACTAATACGCGTAACTCACCACTCTTAAAGCCTGCAAGCGCCTTCATTCGCGCACTCTGACTCTTATTGCCGTGGATCGCTGCGGCATTAATTTTACTCTTTTCGAGGTCACGTACCAGGCGATTAGCACCATGTTTGGTGCGGGTAAAGACCAGTACCTGTTGCCAGTCATGCGTGTTTATCAGGTGCTTGAGTAAGGCGGTACGTCGGCTTTTATCTACCGGGTAAGCCCATTGAGTGACGCTTTTGGCGGTGCTGTTGGCTGGTGCCACGGAAATCTCAACAGGATCCTGAATAAGCCCCTTGGCGAGTGAGCGGATCTCATCAGAAAAAGTGGCTGAAAATAATAAGTTCTGACGCTTTGGTGGCAGCAACTTAATGAGGCGTTTAATGTCGTGGATAAACCCCATATCCAGCATTCTGTCTGCTTCGTCGAGCACAAAAATGTCTAACTGATCGAACTTCACCGCATTTTGTTGGTACAAGTCGAGCAACCGGCCCGGTGTCGCAACCAGTACATCAGCTCCTTTGCGCAGCTTCATCATTTGTGGGTTGATTTTCACGCCACCGTAGACAACCTGGCAGGACAAAGTAAGGTGTTTACTATACAGTTCAACACTTTGCCAGACTTGATCCGCCAGTTCACGGGTCGGTGTCAGGATCAGAGCCCTGACCTGATTGGCTTTCACTTTTGGTTTGCTGCTCAATAGCTCCAGCATGGGCAGGGTAAAGCCTGCTGTTTTGCCTGTGCCTGTCTGGGCTGCGGCCATAATGTCCCGGCCTTTTAAGATGGCGGGAATGGCTTGCTCCTGAATAGGGGTTGGCGTTGAGTAACCCTGATCGGCTACGGCTTGATTAATTTCGGGAGATAAGCCAAGACTGCTGAAGCTCATGTTTGTGTACTCTGAAGAATGCGGGCCGGAAGAGTACAAGATTTACCCCAACATAGCAATTTTTGTCATCAGTTTGATGTGCCATATATGAGTGCGATATACGCAGACTATGGGCGATTGAAACGCTGCTAGTCTGCTTTTGTGCCGCTCTTTTATTGATGGTGCTTTACTGCTCAGTCAATAGCTCGGCAACGGGGATCTGGTAAAAGCGTGCCAGATCGCCTGCCGTACGGTAATACACCCGATTGCCACATTCGGCGCGTTTCAGCGTGGCAATTGACACACATAAAGCCTGGTCCTGGCAAGCACATGCCAGTTTTTCCTGACTCAGGCCAAGACTTTTTCTTAGCTCTTTGAGCCGACGAAAATTGAGTTTGACTCTACCGTCCATTGAAGTGCTCCTGACTTGTTTGGATGCTAAGGCTAGCAGTCCTGAGCGCTTTTTGCCAAATTGTTAAAGCCACTTAGAGTGTCCACTTTTTGCTACACACTGTCAGTATTTTTTCACCCTAATGTCTTAGTTTTGGGGGCGGGGAAACTGATACCAAACTGATACCAAACTGATACTAACAAGTGAGTCATTCGCATCTACACTGAGTGCCAGTTGAATAAGCCCCGCATGGTGCGGGATTACTGGAAATAATAAGGAAACAATTATGTCTCAGACAGTTCATAACCTGGGTGCCTATGGTTCAGTTGTACTGGCGAAAGATTTCAGCAAAGACTTTATCAATGCGTTTGAGCACATTAATCAGCGCGATGGTGTAAAAATCACTCCACTGGCAGGCCAGTCTCAAGTAGTTAATGGTATTAACTATGCGTTCTACTGTTTGGTTGAGCCAGTTGTTGCACCGGACGTGGCAAAAGTGAACAAACTTGAGCTTATCGTGATCCATGCGCTGGATAACAAGTACACTGAAACAGCAGAGCGTATATTAAGTCGTCCTGTTCTTGTTCCACCTATCGGCTCGTTCGATGGTGTAGCACTGCGTGATGAGTTCACCGATGCTGAAAAAGCAGCGGCTGAGCAGATTGAATCACTGGTTGGTGTACGTTATGACATTCTGGCGGCTCAGCAACAGGTTGTTGCAGGTCTGAACTTTGTATTCTATACAGTGGCTACACCAGCCACACGTAATGGCCAGGCTTTCTTCGCTGAAATTGAAGCGCATCGCAACCTGGACGGCAGACTTGAAAACTTCAATCTGATCCCGGTTCAGCCATAACCTTTACTTTTGGCAACGTTGATGTTTTGCCGCCCGGTTGACCCCAGGCGGCTTTTTCGTTTCTGTCAGACAGCTGATAGAGGAATGGACTCATAGAGTAGTTGATTGAAAAAGTTAAATTGTGAGCTGTCCGCCAGCAAAGCAAGTTTGAAGGTACTCATGCACGAGCACGCTTGTACCCGGATGTGTTAGTCATTGCTTGCTATACTGAGTGGAAACACTCTGAAGGAACCAACGATGAGAGTCATTCTGCTCGCTATCTTGCTGTTTACTGCACTGGCTGCAGCCGATGAAAAACAAGCCCCGCCACTGAATCCTGCTTACAAAGGGGAGCACGGTATGGCGCTGATGAATCGGGGATCTCGGATTTACGCAACAAATTTTCCGTCTTACGGATTACCTAATGATATCCATGTGGTCTACCGTGTGGAAAATCCCGATGTGGCTTTTTTGAGCCTGGTTCGTGATGCCAAGCTGATCACCATTAAACCGGAGCCATTTAATTTGCAACGGTTGGAACGGGGGGAGGAAGTCATGATCACCGCAGATGTATATGAGGGACATTATGCGCGCGGTGGCAGGCTGGTGTACCCACAAAGACAATTGGTGCTCAGTGACAAACTTTTTGCCCGAAAGCTCAGCAAACTGGAACCTGCATCGCAGTGGCATGAGTATGATGTGATTGAAATCAACAAAACGGAACGTATTTATGTCCACAAAATACAGCAAAGACCCAGCTTTAATCATCTGATTTTTGTCGACTTAACGGGGGCCTGCCTGCAAAAATTTAGGGCCTCTAAACGGGTGCCGAGCGAAGGCGAACTGGCCTATAAGTTTATCAACTGCGGCACGCTGAAACAGCTTTTCTATGATGCTGAGAGTTATATGTAGGCACTATCGGATTGAGAAAGCGTGTGAATAAAAGGGCTGCATAGACAGCCCTTTTTGGTTGGGTCGAGTTAAAGCGGATTGCCGTTTTTGTCTAAGGCATCAAACTGGTGGCCATCAGGCCCACCATCTCGGGGTGGGATGAGCACATCTATAGCGTTGCTGCCAGCCACCGCATTGGGGTCGGTGAGCGAGCGCAAGAAGGTGGCCAGGTAATGTATTTCATCACTGGTGAAGTGTTTGATGATGGCATCATCGCCTCTATCTGAATTTGCTCTGTTCTCGGCGTTAAGTGCCAGAACATACTCTTCGCCTCCACCAACAATCTCGCGGCACTGCTCTGTTGTCAGGTGCTGAAATTGTGGCAACTGGCAGGTTTCAACATTGTGATAAAAGCTTTCCAGGGAACCTGTTACGTCATTGTAGTGTTCGATAACACGCTCTAGTGTCGGGAAAACACCTTTATCGCCGTAAGGTGCAGTGATCCCAACATTGAGCAGGCTCGGCATGCGGAACTGGTTTTTGGCATTACCATCGGCGACGGCGTTAGGCCCAATCTGCGGGTAAAGCGGGCCACGGGTTTTTTCCGGGGTAAACATCACGCCATCGTGGCAGTTAGCGCATCCTGCTGAGGTGTAAAACAGTAATGCTCCGCGTTTTTCTGTGTTGTTCAGGCGGGCCATGTCACCTTCGATGTAGTTGAAAAAAGGATTGTCGATAAACAAGAATGAGGCCTGATACGCCGCAAGTGCTCTGGCGATACGCAAGAAATCAATCTGTTCGTCGCCGTAGGCTGCTGCGAAATGGCTTTTCCATTCATCGGCCAGCCGGCTGGCAATAAATTCACGATAGGCTTGTGGGGATTCAAAGCTGGTTGGATCGCCCATTTCAGCGGCTGCGGTGACAGGGAAATGAGCCTGAGCCATTAACAGACGCAAGGGATCTGTATTGGCAACCTGGCTGTTCATCAGTCGGGTTACGTCATCTTCTGGGGTCATAATCGGGGCCGTGGACACCAGGCCCACTTCACTTTCACGGTTGCTCTGACGCAGTTTTACCCTTTGATCCCAGAACATACTGTTAACCCATAGGGCCGTGTTGCAGATCTGTGGTGAGCTGCGTCCAACAGAAGGGATAGTACTGCCGTCTGTGCGGCCCAGTCCGATGACATCTGGGTTCTCAGCATTGACGCCAATGGATAAAGACAGGCCATCGCCTCCACAACCTTGTGCAGGGTGGTGGCAAGAAGCGCAGGAGGTATCATAGTTTTGACTCAGCGCCTTACTAAAGAACAGTCGTTTACCCAGATCAATCAGTTTCGGGTCTTCCTGTCGACGATAGCGGGCAACATAGGCCTGCATATCTTCCAGCCCCTGCTGCAACTCATAATGTTCAATGACTTTGCCCATGCAGGTATCGAGCTGCTCATCCGTCACGGCATTGAGGTCGTTGGTACCGCACAAATCGACCAAACGCGCAATGCCAATATTTATTACTGAGCCATTGCGCATGCCATCATTGCTATCACTTGCCAGCGTAGTCACCGTTTCGGTGTTTGACGGTTCACTGGTGAGCTTGTTTTTATCTTTACCCTTGGCAAAAGCTTGCACAAAGTAGCTGTATTCAGTACCCGCCATCGCACTGTCATCCTGGTAAAAGGTGAGTGTGGTACGGGCAATGCGTTTGCCATCCCGATAGATGCGATAGCCTTTGATATTGCTGGTATCTTGCGGTGCCTGCCAGCTTAGCGCAACTTGATTGCTGCTGTGCACTTTTGCCGTGAATTGCTGTGGGGTGGGGAGCGTGTCGGTGTTTGCCTGAACTAACCCTGAGTATATGCTCAGAGGCAGTAACCATAGCCCGAATAATCTTGCTTTCATAGGTATGATCCTTAACAACAGTGTGTGGTTGGGTAGCGCTTGCACACTGCTGTCTATAACGTAACTGAGAGTGTGTGTTGCCCCCGCGGCATGTCGCCGGGAAGGTCATTATTGTGTGGAATATAAAATTGCGATTCCAACACTAGTGTAGGAATGAAATAAGGAAGAAATGTGTATATTTTGGCTTTTTAGTCATCCTTTATTCTGTTTTTGTCGCTTTGTATCTAGAGCATTTATTCAAAAGTGGCGTTTTGTCCTTGAGATATAAAACTTATCTAGATCAGCGTGTTACCTTGTTCCTGTACTTGGTATACATAAGCAAAGTGAGTCAGCCCGCACTAGGTGTGGGCTCATCATTTAGAATGAAGCTGAAAAGGGGGGCTAAAGGTTCTAAAGTGGTATCTTTTGTATCACCAAATTGAACAGGTAATGATTTTCACGTTCAGTTCGTTTGACCGTCATAAGTGCCTGCTCCTGTGTACTTTTTCGTTTAAACAGGCCATCTTTGTGATTAAGCGGGTGATCCGGAAAGTACAGTTGAGTCAGTAGCGTGTCATAACCCAGCTTAGACGCTTTAAGGTGAATATGCGGTGTGCGTTGACTACTGGCATTGAGCGGGTAGGCACCCGGGAACACGGTTTTGAAACGAAACCGCCCTTGTTTGCCACTTTGTATAATGGCCCAGGCCTGAAAGTGTTCATCGATAGGTGCCTCGCTGGTGTCGTGAGGGTGATGATACTTACCAAAAGCATTCGCCTGCCACAAGTCTAACGTGACATCTTCAACGGTATGTCCCTCGTGATCAAATACTTGCCCGGCTATTTCTATATGCGTTCCCTGAGCGACACCTGATTTGCCGGCCACCTGGGTCAGATCAGCATCCTGGTCTTTTTGTGGGATAATGGGGTAATAGGGTCCTTCCATTTCTCTGGGAGTCAGCATTGTTTGAGCCTGTGCGGTGGAGGCAAAAGCACCTGCCAGCGTGCCTGCTGCGAGATTTTTAATAAAGTGACGTCTGGAATTGTGCGACATAAAACACCTGAATTTACGTTGTTATCTGCTATTCAGCTTAGGATGCGGTGTATTCAGGTGTCTTATTAAAAAGCTATTTTTTACTCAAATAGATTTATGTTTGGTGCAAAGAAGTCTATAACAAATTGTAATATATGGTTTTATTTTCGAACTGCGTCACTTTTACCAATGAATGAGCCTTTGGGTCAGTTTGGGCTTAGCCTGGGCTAAATGTGCCTCTATATGCTTTTGGGTTCTTGAGTTGATGTACCGTTCACGGTTTTTCTACAATCAGATAAGTGCAAATATCACCTTGCACAAAAGTAATATCTGGGTGCTTACGTTTCGCCAGAGCAAGCATTTTTTCTGAAATATCTATACCAGATGGTTTAAAACCTTCATTGACCAGCAACTCTATAAAACGCCCTGTGCAACCGCAGCTAATATCCAGCGCGTTGCCGCGTTGTTTAACAAAACGAATCGCCTTCTGATGCTGTGCAATGCCATTGGTCATATCAAATTCCTCACGCTCCCAGAGGTGGGTAATTTGATTGTAAGCTTTAGTATCAGCCTTGTAAGTTTTTTAGGGTGTGAAGAAATAGAGCGATTGGGGATGGTACTTTGTTAAGTACCATCTGCCGGTTCTGGCATCAACTTCCCTCCGGGCGTCATTTTGGAAAGATCATTGAGTTGTGTTGTTAGGTACTCGCCTTGAACACTGTGGCTTAATCAGTCACCGCCGCCGCCATCAGAGCTTCCACTGCCGCTAGAGTCGTCGTTACCCAACTCTATACTAAACCCGGTTTTACCCTTTGATGTACTGAAGGAGCTCAGAATGAAAACAACACCCACAGCAACAAGTAACCAGCCTATTTGTTCCGGTGACGCTGAAGTCAGTTTTTCATATCCGATATAAGTAAGCGCACAGCCAGCAATAAATGGTATTAATTTCATCAGATTACTCTTCCAGTTGAAGCCCAGTATTTTTGATAAAACACCCACTCCAAAAATTGAGCGTTATACCAAAGCAGGTGATATTGACATAAGTACTTTCGGGCAACTCCCTCAAGCTGAGTGTCTTTTATTTCAGAATTAACGCCCTGATTTTGGGTTTTGTCGATATAGAGTTGTCATTTTTCCATTGCTACTCTTAAAAGTAAAAACTTTGTCATTTAGCTTAATGATTTCATCGCACCAATGCGTACCAGTAGGTATAAATTCAGGGTGAGATGTTTTGCTGATGGTTAAACAGCTACTAAGTTTAAACTTATGTTTTACTTGATAGGTTCCCTCGAGCTTGTACTTTACTGGTGTCTCGGGAATTTGCCCCCAAGATTTAAGGCTGCCATCAGCGAAGTACTGATCATATCCCCAAAATGTCTTCCCTCCATCTTCTGAGTTTCCCCAAATTCCAATCAAGTCTTTTGGACTTATTTCACTCGCATTCGATGATGATATACCAATAAATAAAGCTGTTAAAAAGATAAGTTTTTTCACCGTTCCTTCCTAAAAATTAGAGTTGTGCACTCACCACAATTAATCTGTTTGTACACCGTCTGACTATATTGAAAGTCAGCCATTTAAGGCTATACGCGATTTTAACTTATCAACAATCATAGGGCTTCTCAAGCGGCTTTACTTTGTGCAAAGCAAGCTCATCGGTAAAGGATGCAAACTAGATCCAGCATGTCAATCGCTACTTTCATGTTTTAGTTAGTGCTTAAAAAAAGAGCTCGCAGCAGTTTGGCCTTATCTTCCATATAGGCCAGGTTGGTGTGTCCATTGTTATCTAGCCACGTTCGGCTATTCCTTGCTCCAGGCACTCAGAATTCAGTTTACCCTGCGGGCTAATCACACTACGCACGGCGATAAACAAGCATACGGTAATAGACACGCTCATCATGACCCAGACGGCAATCATGATCATCACCTGATATTTAATGGCGACCATGGGGCTGGCACCGCCGAGGATCTGGCCGGTCATCATGCCGGGCAGCGACACCAGGCCTGTGGTGGCCATAGTCGCCAGAATAGGTGCCAGTGCCTTTTGCAGCGCGTTTTGTACAAAGGGCAAAGTGGCTTCGCGCACCTGTGCACCCAGTGACAGTGCGGCTTCATATTCCGGCCAGCGGGTTTTAAAAGCATCGAAAAAGTGTTGCAGGCAAACGATGTTGGCATTGAGGCTGTTGCCCAGCAACATGCCGGCCAGCGGGATCAGGTATTGTGCATGGTAATAGGGCGTTGGCTGGATAATCACCAGAGTGACAAAGCTTAACAGGGGTATGAGCCCGACGCACAGTCCGGTAAACACGGCTACAAATAACGCTCGCCTGGGAAGCCGGGCTTTACTGAGAATAGCACTGCTGCCGATGAGCAGCATCACCAATAACCAGGCCAGATTCACCCAGAGATGATTGAGGGTGAACAGATATTCCAGATACAGGCCGACCAGCAATAACTGAACAACCATGCGGATCAGCCCAATCACGGCTTCTTTGCCAATATTGAGCTGATACAGCGCGTTGATAGTAAAGGGCAGCAGCAGGGTCAGGCTGAACAAGCCCAGCTGCCACCACTGGATGTCGATTACCTGTTGCATCTGGGTGTCTGGCTAATATAAGTGTTTTAATTACAGTCGATTATTACACACAATTATTATACAGAAAGCCATTTAAAATCACCCGGTGGCCTTACTTGCGAAATAAGCTGCTATTGCAAATCACTCTGCCAGCAGCTTGTTTACCCGGGCATGTTCGGTTTTTGCTTCAGTTATGATTCGTTCGATCAATACCTCAACAGGCTCGATATCTCGGATCATTCCCTGTGACTGGCCAATAAACTGGACGCCGTGCTCCAGGTCGCCCCTGATGGTGGCGGCTTCCAGCTTTTCGGTGGCGGCGCCAAAGAGGGTAAGCATACGAATTTTGTCGAACTGAGCCAGTAAGCCCAGTAGTAATTTCCACAGTGGCATATCGACCATTTTTGAGGCTTTGAAAGACTTGAAGACAGCAACTATGGGATTCATCGGGCGGCGGGTGGCTTTTTCAGCCATCGGGGTTTTCATCACCCGGGCATAAAGGCCATCGAAGTTCTTAGAGTAAATGGTGTCGGCGACCTTTTTATCGACCACTGCCTGTTTTACATTCTGGTGGACCGGGCTTTGTGTGCTGGTTGCCAGCCGAGAGCCCATGGCAACGGCATCGGCCCCCAAAGCCAGTGCCGCCAGTAAGCCTTTGCCATCGGAAAAACCACCTGCGGCGATAACGGGAATGTCGACCAGCTCAACAATGTTGGGCACCAGGCACAGGGATGTGACCTCACCACCGTGTGCGGCGGCTTCATGGCCGGTTACCAGCAGGGCATCAGCGCCACTTTTTTGCGCGGCCAGGGCATGCTTTTCGGTGACTACGGTGGCAATGGTTTTACCGCCATAACGTTTAACGCCTTCGACTATCCAGTCGCCTTTACCCAGCGAAAAGTTAATCACCGGCACCTGCTCAGCCAGCGCGACTTTGGCGTTTTCTTTTGCGCCGGGCATCAGCAAGGTGATACCAACGCCAAAAGGCTTATCGGTGAGGGTGCGAATTTTAGCAATAGCCTGGCGGGTTTGCTCTTGCGTTAACGGTCCGGTGGCTAAAATCCCCAGGCCGCCGGCATTGGATACCGCTGCAACCAGCTCAGGAACTGAGATCCAGCTCATGCCTGGTAAGATGATGGGCTTTTCTATGCCCAGTAAGTCAGTAATACGTGTTTTCATGTTGATGATTTTAACTGGTCTGATGTGTTGCTAAGCATACCGATAAAATTACTTAGAAGAAAAGTGAATATTGCGCCAAAGCGCATATTTAATGGTTAGGGCGTTTTTTCTTGCACTGATAATTTTATTTCTTTTCGTGTTTCCGACTTTTTCTTTTGCTTCTTTTTTAGCCGCTTTAGTTCGGCTTTTTTAACGTGTTTGGCAATCCACTTTGCCATTTTCCCCATCAGTATGGGCGGAAAGTCATGTCCGAGGCCTTCTACCACTTTGAGCCGTGCCTTACGGATCTCAGCGGCGGTTTGCTGGCCCGCAGTAAGCGGAAAAATCGGGTCGTGAGTGCCATGGATCACTAAGGTGGGGGCTTTGATCCGGGTTAATAAATGACGCCGGTCGCCGCTTGCAGTGATGGCCGCGAGCTGGCGTTTAAAGCCTGCTGGGTTATGGGCCCGGCTGATATGCATAGTGGCCTGCTCACGGAGGGTTTGCTCATCTCTTGGGTAGGCTGGACTGCCAATCAGTTGATTGAGTCTGACATTATACGAAATGGCTGCCTGGGGGCTATTGTTTCGGGGGGTGAGCCGTGCGAGCTTTATAAGCACTCCCAGACTTTTTCCTGAGATCAACTGGTTGTTTGAGTTAGACATGATTGAGGTCAGGCTGAGCACTTTTTTACGCTGCTTGGCCGCCAGAATTTGCGCTATCATGCCTCCCATTGAGGCGCCGACCAGATGGGCTTTTTTAATTTTTAGCGCTTTCATCAGCGCCAGCACATCGTCTGCCATATCCTCTAGCGAGTAGGGGGCCTGTTTGCCAAATGGCACTTTGCGACGCAACCAGGTTTTGAACAGGTTGGGCGTGCCGTGTTCGTCAAGGTGACTCGATAGCCCGGTATCCCGGTTATCAAAGCGGATGACTCTAAACCCCCTGTCGACCAGGCCGAAATACAGCTCGTCAGGCCACACCGTCATTTGTGCGCCCAGCCCCATGATCAGAATAATCGCCGGTGCATGTCGGTTACCACAATCCTGATAGCTCAGGGTAATGCCGTTTGAGGTTTTAATGCTGCGCATAGGGTTTTTTAGTACGACTCTACGGTTAAGAAAAAAGTATAGCGCATAGAGAGTTACAATCTTGAGCTGAAGGCGAAATGAACAAAAAAATTTTACTAAAAAAGTAAAAAATTGACTTGCGTGCGAAGGGGAATACATCAATAATCAGCGCGCCACAGTTGGTGGTTATTTAAACTAAATTCAGGAGCAAAAAGAGAATGGCAAGTAAGCGCAGCCAGTCCCACGAACATTTACGGGGCGACATTAAAGACAACGCTTTAAAAGCATTGGTAACCAGTCCGCTGTTTAGAAGCAAAGTAGAGAAGAGCAAAAAAGGCAAAGGCAGCTACCGCCGTAAGGATAAACATCAGGGCCGAGAGCCTTACCTTATGGCAGCTTAGGCGAGCAATAAGATAAGGCTTTCGACAAACGGGCGTTATATTACTAAGCTTGTGGCTGATTAGTTAAAAGGAGCAACCAGATGGGATTATTAAGTGGATTATTAGGCAATGCCAGCGAAGTAGACAGCGATGAGTTGGATAAGCTACTCAACGACACTCTGATTGAAGGAGAAAGTGTAGCACAGGCGTACAAAGTGATCCGGGATATGTTTGTGTTTACTAACAAACGTTTGATCCTGATAGACAAGCAAGGCGTTACTGGCTCAAAAGTGGAGATGCTGAGCATTCCATACGGTAAAATCACCAAGTTCAGTAAAGAATCGGCGGGTCATTTTGATCTCGACGCGGAGCTGAAAATTTGGATTGGTTCAGAGCCCGAACCGCTGACCAAAGAGTTTAAAGCGGGCGATAATATCAATCAGGTGTATAAAATCATTTCTCAGTATTGCCTGTAAACGCAATACCATAGGTTTTTGCAAAGAGCTCACCACGGGCCTTATCCAGGATAAGTGCCCGGGAGTCCGGTACTCTTTGCAGCCACCCCCGCTCAAGTGCATCACTTAAAATCCAGTGCCCCAGGCTACCCGCCAGGTGGTTGCGACGCTCACTCCAGTCCAGACACGATTTACAGATTGGACGCTTTTTTTTCTTAAGTGTGTGAATGCAGACACCCAGCTGCTCAAAAAAGGCAACTCCCTGCGGAGTCAGCAGGGTTTCAGCTTGTTTGTCTTCTATGTAGTTAGCTTCAGCCAGTGCGTCATATAGCTGTATACCCAACTCACCTGCAATATGGTCATAACAGACTCGTGCGTGTCTTAAATAGGGGTCTGCTGGTCCTGTGTGTGTTTTCAGTGTTATTTCGCTACTGAGTGTCAGTAGTTGCTCAATTAACCCTGCAACTTTTTGACTCTTCAACTGGAAGTATTTATGCCTGCCTTGTTTTCTGACCGACAGTAACGAGCCTTCAACTAATTTCGCCAAATGGCTGCTGGCAGTCTGGGCTGTTATGTCCGCTTCTAATGATAGCTCCGTTGCTGTCAGGGCTTTACCCGACATGAGAGCGATGAGCATACGGGCTCTGGCGGGCTCGCCAATTAAGCTGGCAATCAGGGTGATGTCTGGTTCGTGCATAGGAATAGTTCGATACTGACCGAAGCATAGGTAGTGGGTGGTCTGTATAGTGCCTAAAAACACTAACGGAGACAATGCACTATGATCACTTGTTTTATCGAATATCAGTTAGACCCGAGCAAACTGGCGCTGTTTGAGCAATATGCCCGAAACTGGGGGGAGATCATCCCAAGGTGTGGAGGAGAGCTGATTGGCTACTTTTTGCCACACGAAGGCACCAATTTTGTGGCTTATGGCTTGATCAATTTTGCCAGCCTGGCCGAATACGAGGCGTATCGGGTTCGGCTCAAAGCAGACCAGCAAGGCGGGGATAATTTTAACTTTGCCCTTAAAGAGCGCTTTATTTTGCAGGAAAAGCGCAGCTTTTTATCTTGTGCCCCCACACTTTTTTGCAGGGAGTGAATGTACAGTGATAGCCGTTATTTTTGAAGTGACCCCGCACAGAGAAAAGCGGCAGGTTTATCTGGATGTTGCGGCGGACCTTAAAACCAAACTGCAAGAAATTGACGGGTTTATATCCATAGAAAGGTATCAAAGCCTGGGCGACCCCGAGCGGTTACTGTCACTTTCATTCTGGCGTGACGAGACGGCGGTACAACAATGGCGAACACCGAGCAGCCCAGCAACAGGGACGGGAGCACATCTTTGAGCATTATCGCATTCGCGTAGCATCGGTGCTGCGTGATTATGGCAGCCATGACCGGAAGCAGGTGCCTTAGTTTACCGCCAGAGGTAGTTTTATCACCATTTTCAACCCGCCCAGCTCACTGTGCTGGGCATAAATGGTGCCCTGATGTGCTTCAATCAGGCTTTTACAGATAGCCAGGCCCAAACCTGAGCCGCCTGTACGTCGGCTGCGAGACTTTTCTACCCTGAAAAGCCGTTCGAATATTTCGCTCAGGTGCTCATCTGCAACACCCGGTGCGGTATCTTCCAGAGTAATGTGGATGTGCTTTTGCTGCTGCCAGACTGTCAGCCGCTGTTTACCTGGTTTATCCGTATATAGCGTACTGTTGGCAATCAAATTAGTGAGCACTTGCTTGATGCGATCAACATCCCAGCTGACTGTGACTGCACCGGTGAGCTGAATGCGGGCTTCCCAGTCAAAGCCTTTGCCGTGCGTAAACTGAGCAAACTCCTGCTCCCACAGTACCATCACTTCGGTCAGGTTACATTGCACCAGATTCAGGTGCAAACTTTGTGAGTCGGCCATCGCCAGCTGGTGTATGTCTGAAATAAGACGGTTGATATCCGACAACTTACGGTTGATGGTGTTGTAAGAGGCGTCTACATCCTGAGCGATGTTGAATTGCAACGCCTCAACCTGCAACTGTAAGGCGGTCAGTGGTGTGCGGATCTCATGGGACACATCCGCCAGCATTGCATTCTTTTTATCCACCACTTCTTGTAGTAGGGTTGCCCGCTCCGCGGCCAGTTTGCGCTTTTTAACCTGCCGATAGGCAAGTGCCGAGATCAGAATAAACAAGGCAGCTGACGCCAACCACCAGGCGCGCAGTTGCCACTCTCTCTGGCTGAGTTCAGCCTGATGAAGCGCTCTGTCCAGGTTCAGGCTTTCAATTTCCTGCTGCTTGCGCATAAACTCAACTTTGCTTTGCAGGGCTGCCAGAGTGAGATTATGCTGGTTCTGCCCCAGGGCATCGCTCAATGTGTGGTAAGCCTGAGTTTCAGCCAGTGCCTGTTGATGTAACTTAAGCGCCTCAAAAGAGATTGCGCGCAACGCATGGAGTTCAAGCCGATGTTTTTTGTCCTGCATTGAAGTGGCGGCAGCCAGTGCCGTGTCGCTCAGTGCGATGGCATCTTCATGGCGTTGTTGTGCCTGCGCCAACTTGATAGTACTGATCTGCAACAGGACCACGATTGATTCAAACTGGTGCTGGCTGGCCAGTGCCAGCCCTTGCGCTAGATGTGCTTGTGCTTCACTGAGGTTATTTTGCTTCAGTGCAATTAGGCCTTGCAGGTTGAGCACTCTGGCCTGGCCAGTTTTTGAGTCAACCTCCAGGTAGAGTCTGTATGCTTTGCGTGCATATTGCAGCGCAGTCTCATATTCCTGACGTTCCAGTTCGATATAGCCTATCTTCATGGCACTGTTGCCAATGTGTAATTTATTGCCGCCTTGTTCATCAAGTGTATGAGCCTGTTGAAAGTGCGGCAGGGCTTGCTCGAAGTTATCCATTTTCCGATACACTTCGCCCGTTTCGTATAAGGCATCGGCAATACTCGCTCTATCATCCAGTTTAGTGGCCAGCTCAAATACCTGAGTCAAAGTCGCCAGAGCGGTGGTG
Organism: Pseudoalteromonas sp. R3; assembly: GCF_004014715.1. Lineage (NCBI taxonomy): Bacteria > Pseudomonadati > Pseudomonadota > Gammaproteobacteria > Alteromonadales > Pseudoalteromonadaceae > Pseudoalteromonas > Pseudoalteromonas sp. R3. Next base: position 3,525,244 of record NZ_CP034835.1, on the reverse strand, counting down.
TAATCACCTAAAATAGCCTGGATAATCCCCAAATTTTGTAAAGCACTGAGATAGAGTAAGTCTTCACCGAGATCCCGTAACACATTGGTTGAGCGTTGAGCGATTTGCAGTGCCTCGATATATTTATCCTGACGTCTAAGAACAGAAGATATTCGTTCATATGACCTGGCCATTAACTCGTTATGGCCAATAGCCAGGGCATCCTCAAGTGCATCTCGGTAGTGCTGCTCAGCCTGAGGAAAATGGTTTTGCTGGTCTTCTATGTAACCTAGCAAAAGCTTCGAAAATACAGGGTAGTATGCATCTTCAAGTTGTATTGAGCGAGTGGAGAGCTGATTTGCTGTAGCTTTAGCCGCCTCATAATCCCCTTGACGTATGTACAAAAAAAACAAGGATTCAAGGGCCTGAAAGTGTATATCGGGTGCATCGTGTACAGGCATGTCAAGCAATGAGAGATAGGCGTCTATGGCTTCTTGCTGGTTAAGCGTTTGCGCATGTGCCAATTGCTGGCGTGCTGTTTGAACAGCTTCTGATGGTGGGGCTGCTGTGCTGTTTTCAGCGTAAACTATCGGCACGACAGACATGATGAGTAGTATTATCAGCGTGCCTTTTTGAAGCCATGCAAGCGGGTGGGAAAAGCCTAATACGCGGCGGGTAATACAGATATTCAGCATTGTTTCCTCAAAGCAAACGCGCACACAGGGCGGGCAAATTATGCTGATATACTAACCCGATTTATCCCGTGCTCTCAATAGCTATAACTTTTCCAGTCGGGCGACGAGCTCTTTGGCCGGTACGTAGCCAGGTAAAGCTTCCCCATTTGGTAGCAAAATGGTTGGCGTGGACTGAAAGCCAAATTGCCTGGCCAGTGCGACCTGGGTATCCAGTGAGTGTTTGCACGCTGCGTTTTGAGTTGGGGTTGGCGTGCTGCGCATGGCTGCGTCCATTGCCTCGTTAGGCCTTTTAGCACAAAGCGTTGCTGCTGTTTTCTCGTAGGCTGGACTGCCTGCGCGACCTCTGGGGATCATAACGTAATGGACGGTGACGCCCAGCTGATTCAATGCAGGCAACTCTTTATGGAACTTACGACAATAAGGACAGTCGATATCGGTAAACACAGTAATACTGTATTGCTCGTTGTTTGCCGGGTAAGTAAGTAGTTGCTCATAAGGGATGTTAGCCATGTTCTGCTGGTTGGCGATTTGCTGTATTTTGGCAATATGATCCACCCGGTTACGCACATCAATGACACGACCACTGAACAGGTAATTACCATCTTTTGATAGCAGCAAGTGTTCATTGCCCAGGGTGAGGCGATAGAAATCGTCCGAGTAGGGGTGCAGTTTAAAGTCAATGTCTGCCCCCGTCAGCGCCCGCAATTTATTTTTTGCTTTTTCCATTTGGGTCACTGATGCCGCAGAGACTGGGCTTTGGGACTGAGCAGCCAGAGGCGGGGCGCTTAGCAGGGCAGTCCCAAGCAGTAAAGTAGAAAACTTACAAGACAAATTCATAGTGATGATTTCCGGTTGTGATTAGATTACACCGGTTATAACGTGTGCTGCCACACAGGGTTTATAAATTCGTCTTAAGCTACCTAAAATATTCTATCAAACTAATAAAATCAGTGATTTAAGCAAGAAGTTCTCGGCCAGCCTGAACGTCGTAACTTGCTGGACATAACCGCATAGAGGTCGGTCCCGGCTGGGTAAGCTGCTTGCACAGGGTCGCCTGTTGCGAGTGTGTGTCTGGCGTTGTGACCAGCTGTACCGTAGCATTTTGTAATTTTGGGGAGTGCAATGGTGCCGGTTGCGCTAAGATCAAGTCAGCGATCCGTTGTTGCATGACCACGGCACTGCAAATTGCCTGTTCATCTATGGCCTGTTGTCCCTGAATGGCAAAATCCAGTGCTTCAGTAAATCGGGCCTGGCTGGCCGATAGGCGGCTCAGCACGTCGGATGCCTGAGAAAAATAGTAGCTATTGGCCAACGTATGTTTAACAACATTGTTGGCATAATGTTGTGCCTGTGCAGTGTCTTTGAGTTGCAGCAGGGTTTCAGCCATCAGCAACTGAGCTTCAATTGAGTCCGGGTTTTCCTGAAGACTGAATGTCAGCCATTGCTGTGCGTGTGCGTAGTCCTGTTGCTCAAAGGCAATGATGGCCTTGTGATAGGCCGTCAGCGCGGGCAGAAAGGTTGGTGTTGTGGTTGGACTATGCTGATTGTTTAGGTAGGCGGTACTGACGGTACCCAAAGACAATACCACTGAGGCCGCCAGAGCCGCTAGCTGGCGCATTGGACGAGCCGACACTCGTTTGGTCTTTACCTGCCAGCAGTAACCCTGATTTGGGTAGGTGCGGATCAATTCCTGCTCAGGTGCCAGTTTTCTGAGCTCGCTGATCAGCTGAAATAAACGGTGGTCTTGTACATAGGTATGGCCCCAGACCGCTTCAATGATTTGCTGTTTGGTGACAAGAATATTGGCATGTTGTAACAGGTAGCCTAACACCTGGGCGGCTTTTGGGCGCAGTTCTAGCGTCTGTTTTCCTTGCTTAAGCGTATGGGTCTGGCTGTCGAAACGGTATGATAAAAAGCGGTACTCGGCCATGTCAGTCCTTCGGAAATGTCCACAATATAGGCCTAACCTTATCATAAAGATGAGAAAAAACGAGTACAGTGGCAGGATTTGTTTTCGCCAGTGAATAAGGTATAACAAAGGCACTTTTGCTTTCAAACCGAGCGCTTACTATGCTGCGTCTTGTCATTCAACTGTTCCCCGTATGGGCCATTGCACTAAGTGTGTGTGCGTTTTATTCACCGGCGCCATTTGTCTCCTTAAAAGCCGCCATTATTCCTCTGCTGGCGTTCATTATGCTGACCATGGGATTAACCCTGACACCTGGAGACTTTCGCCATGTTCTCAGCCAGCCTAAAGCTGTCCTGACGGGACTTGTATTGCAGTTTAGCGTGATGCCGGTGGTGGCCTTGTTGATTGCTATATTGTTTCAGTTTGATGCCGATCTGACTCTGGGCATGGTGCTGGTTGGGTGCGTCGCCGGAGGCACGGCCAGCAATGTGATGTGTTTTCTGGCCAAAGGCGATGTCGCTTTATCTATTTCCATGACAGCCATGAGCACCTTGGCTGGCGTGATCCTGACTCCCTTGCTGGTTGAGTTACTGGCCGGTCAGGTGGTGGATATTCCGCTGGCCGGAATGATGCTGAACTTACTCAAAATCGTGTTGTTCCCGGTACTGGCAGGCGTGTTGATCAATCATTTTTTCAGCAATGTAGTGAAAAGATTCACTCCTTTATTACCCCTGTTTTCCGTGGCTGCTATCGTGCTGATCATCGCGATTGTGGTGGCGTTAAATGCTGCTACCTTACCAACCATAGGACCAATTGTGGCGTTGGCTGTGGTGCTGCACAATACGACAGGGTTGTTACTTGGGTACCTGGTTGCCAGACAGCTGGGTTTACCTGAAAAAAGCTGCCGAACGATAGCACTGGAAGTGGGGTTACAAAACTCGGGTCTGGCGGTTGCGCTGGCGATGAAGTTTTTTGCCCCGGCCAGCGCGCTGGCCGGGACTTTGTTTTCGATTTGGCACAATGTCAGTGGCTCAGTGCTGGCTGCCTGGTGGCGAAAGCGCAGCCGTGATGCTCAACCTCTGCCAGCCCAGCCGCCACAAGAAGTGCCGGATGCTTAGATAGAAATCATGATCAGGCCCAGAGCACAGAGAATGGTCAGACCGATAAAAAGATTAGCAATGTTACTGGTGTCACCCACCGGCTCAATACGAATTTCTGGTTCTGGCATCTCTTTATGGGTCATGTTGTAAAAATCGGGATGACCCACCTGCTCCTCCAGCTCCTGATCTTCCGCCCAGTCAAAGTGCAGGTTCAAAAATACCAGGACTTCTATATCCAGTGGAGTGACCTCTGCTCGCTCCGACTTTTGATAGTTCAGTATGGCGTAAAATATCCGGTGCGAGGCCGCTCGACGGTTTTGCACATCCACGCAGGCTGGGTGTTCAATCAGTAACTGCCAGGCACCTTGCTGATTGCGGCGATAGGAGTTATCCAGCAGCTCCGCCAGCTCTTTTTTAAACTCCTGCATTTCCTGATTGTTAGCAGGTATGCTCGGTTCAACATGGCTTACGTGTTGTTCCTGGGCGGAAAAATCGGGTTGCTCCGGTGCCTCGGGTAAAGTAGCTGGGGGCGCAGCTTCTGGTTCAGCCTGTGTGTCAGGCTGGCTGTGCAGCGCATCTGTTGAGCCCAGTTTCACGCGTTGCTGTGGTTGCTCTTCCAGATAAGCTAAAGCCGCGTCGTAGGCTGCACGCAGTTGTTGAAACCCCTCAGGGTCTTCATCGGGTTTACATAACTTAAGCTTACTTGTGTAGGCACGTTTTATGGTCTTTTTATCGGCACCGGGGTCAATGCCCAGTACTTCCCAGGGATTGTCTGTCACTTTTACTCACCTAATTCTTCTAAAAACCGGGTAATTTCCTGATATGCCTGATCGATACGCTGGCTGTCCTGACTGCTTAGTGCAGCTTCCCAGTACGTGATTAATTCTGCGATTTGCTCACGGTATTGGGCACGGCTTTGTTCGTAGATGCGCTCCAGTTTCGCCATCAGCAGTCGGTTACGTTGCTGCGCTCTTGGGTGCACTTTGAGCTTTTGCATTTTCTCTTTTAGCTGGCTTTTTTCCTTATCTGTCAGCGTAGACGACGATTGCTCAAAGGTCTGGCTGAAAGTTTGCTGTGTGCGCTCAACGATGATGTCCACGTCCAGCAGGCCACTGATATCGTAAGTAAAACGCATGCGGATCATTTTGTCATCAATGTTGTCTGACTTGGGCAACGGCACATCAATTTCACCCAGTTTGATATTGTTTTTTACGTAGCGGCTCTCACCTTGATACACAGTCATCAACAGGCGCTTCTGGTCTTTATGAACAGGGTAAAATATCTGCTCTTTACTGCTCGGCAAGACCGTATTGCGCTCGATAATAGGGGTAAAATAGTTACCGACCTTGCCATCGGTATCGTGTTCATTGTGAGTGCCTGTGCCCAGGCTGAATGCAGAAACGTCGGTCAGTACCACATCATCCAGGGCTTCATTTTTATCCACCAGGCCTGCCTGTATACCCGCGCCAAGAGCAACCACCAGATCAGGATCAAGCTGGGAAGTTGGAAAGCACTTGAGTGCTTTGATAAGGCATTGCTTATAGATATTCATGCGCGATGCGCCGCCGACCATGACAATGTGGTCTATGTCTGAAGGGCTCAGGCCCGCGTCATTAAATGCCCGCTCAATTGGTGAGAGTAAGCGGTTTAGCAGTGGCTGACAGATGTCGCGCATTTTCTCTTCAGTGAGCTCGTAGCTTAAGGTTTGTCCGTTTAGTTCAATATCAAAGCTTGATTGCTTTTCGCCACTCAAACGACATTTACACTCGTCAATCAGGCGGGTCAGATTTTGTTGCTGATGTTCGTTAAGTTGCTGGGGCTCCAGTTGGTGCTGGCGCAAAAAATCTGAAATCAACAAGCCGGTAAAGTCTTCACCACCCAGGTGATTGTCGCCTGCAGATGCTTTGACTTCCATCACTCGGTCGAAGTATTCCAAAATGGTCACATCAAAGGTGCCGCCGCCCAGATCCAGGATCAGATAATGAGTATCATCCTCTTCAGATTGCAGGCCATAGGCCAGCGCCGCCGCCGTGGGTTCATTGATCAACCGTAACACTTCCAGTCCGGCGAGTTCGGCTGCCAGTTTGGTGGCCTTGCGCTGATAATCGTTAAAGTAGGCTGGTACACTGATCACGGCTTGCGTTACAGGTTGTGACAACTGGGCTTCGGCGTCTGCTTTAAGAGATTTGAGCACCAGGGATGATAACTCAGCGGCACTATAATGTTGCTTGCCAAGAGTTACGGTGCGCTGCGTACCCATATAGCGTTTAAACAGGGCTGTGGTTTGCAATGGGTGTGAGATCAGTCGTTCTTTTGCTGCTTTGCCAACCAACACCTCACCGCTATTGTCGATACCAACTACTGAAGGTGTCAAATAATCGCCCAAAGAGTTGGGAATTAACACACTTTGTTCGCCATCCCAATAACTGACTGCACTATTGGTTGTGCCTAAGTCGATACCTACCGTGATCATCACTACTTTCCTGAGTCTGTAAAACCAGCGCTTAGTGTATTGACTTTGGGTATGGGAGTAAATCACTGCTACCGTTTTTGCATTTATTTTCTTATAGTCGTAAATCGATGAAAAAATATTCCAGGTAGTTGTACGTCTATTCTGTACACCTTGTCAGTGCAATGCGCAGGTTCTTGGAGCTTGTACGCGTGCTTTGCAGCATAAAAGGTAACGAATTTTTTCAGTTTCAGTTAAAAGAGGTATCTCAGTTATGTTTCCACAAGCGCCCAGTGCCGTTGTGATGATCCGGTCACACCATTTTTTGCCCAATGAAGAAACCCGGGCCGACAACAGCTTTCAGTCTCAGGACCAGCAATTTGACGGCGGCATCAGTCAACAGGCTTATGAACAAGTATCGCGTGTGGCAGAGCTGCTGGAAGAGGCGGGTGTAAGGGTGCACTTGTTTGAAGATCTGGGCACGGATACGCCCGACTCAGTATTTCCTAACAACTGGTTTTCGACGCATGCCGGGGGACAAATTGCCATTTACCCTATGTATGCGAAAAATCGTCGCAGGGAGCGTCGCACAGACATTATAGAGCTGCTTAAACGAGAGTATCGGGTACAAGATGTAATCGACTATTCTGGTCTGGAATATGACGATCTGTTCCTGGAAGGCACGGGGGCTATGGTGCTTGACCATATCGAACGCGTTGCTTATACGGCGCGATCCAAACGCACCGATTCACATGTGCTTGAGCGTTTTTGTAGTCACTTTAATTTCGAACCTATGGTATTTGATGCCATCAGTGAGCAGGGCGTGCCTGTCTATCACACCAATGTCCTTTTGTGTGTTGGCAGTGATTACGCATTGGGTGGGTTTGACATGATTGTGGACCCAAAACGGCGCGCAGAAATTAAACAAAGATTGCAGCTCGCGGGTAAAAAGCTGATAGAGTTGAGTGAGGCACAAATCAATGCGTTTTGTGGCAACGCCCTGGAACTTAGCTCAGACAAGGGTCGTATTCTGGCGCTGTCACAAACGGCATATGATGCACTGGCGGCAGAACAAATAGCGGTACTGGAGTCATGTGTCAGCTTATTGCCGCTGGACGTCTCAGCAATAGAGCTCGCAGGCGGCTCGGTACGCTGTATGCTGGCAGGTGTGCATTTATCCCGGCGTTAGACGACGGGAAATATAACAACAATTAAAACAGGCAGGTGAGTATGATGGCATTGATTGTAGACCCGATTAATAAGCTTCTTTGGGGACAGGGCCAGATACTTATTTACCTGCTGCTGATAGCCGGAGTGTGGTTTACCTGGCGACTGAAATGTGTCCAGTTTCGCCATTTTGGCCACATGTTCAGCGTGATGAAAGGCAGCATGAGCGGAGACAGTTCTGGGATCAGTTCTTTTGCTGCGTTGTGTACCGGCCTGTCTGCGCGTGTGGGCACTGGTAATCTCGCCGGTGTGGCAATGGCCATTTCGTTGGGTGGTAGCGGTGCGGTATTCTGGATGTGGGTCATTGCGCTGCTTGGCATGGCGACCGGGTTTGCGGAGAGTGTCTTAGGTCAGTTGTATAAGGTCCGCGATGAGCATCGTGAGTTTCGCGGCGGCCCTGCCTATTACATTCGTGCTGGTTTGGGTAAGCCGAAACTGGCGGTGGTGTTTGCGCTGTGTTTATTCCTGGGATATGGCTTTAGTTTCAGCGCCATGCAGGCTAATACAATTGCTGAGGCACTCAATAATACCTTTGCCATTAATCCGCTTTATACAGGCCTGGTGATTGCCGCGCTGGCTGGCGTGATAGTGTATGGCGGTTTGCGCAGTATCGCCCGTTTTGCCGAGCTGATCGTGCCCTTTATGGGCCTGGCGTTTGTCGCAACGGCCCTGGTGATCTTAATCATCAATATTACTCAAGTACCTGCCATGTTGCTGGATATTATTCAGTCGGCCTTTGGCCTGAGCGAAGCCGGTGCGGGGGCATTGGGCGCAGCCATTAAAAATGGTATTCAGCGAGGTTTGTATTCTAACGAAGCCGGGGCAGGCAGTGTCCCCCATGCTGCTGCGGGCGCGACACCCGTGCCCAATCATCCGGTTGCACAGGGGTATGTGCAAATGCTCGGTGTTTTTATAGATACTCTGGTGTTATGTAGCTGTACCGCCGTGGTGGTGCTATTGTCAGGGCTGCCTGTCAGCGGCGAAATGGCGGGGATCAGCCTTACTCAAAATGCTATGCAGTCGCACTTTGGAGAAGCGGGCGAGTATCTGATAGCGGCGGCAATTACCTTATTTGCTTTTACCTCCGTGGTGGCCAATTACGCTTATGCAGAGAGTAACCTGCACTTATTTAAATTGGATAACAAAGCTGGGCGGCTTGGTTACACCGCGGTTTACCTGGCGATGGTATTGTGGGGCGCAAGCGCTACCTTACAACAAGTCTGGAGCCTGGCAGACATGGCACTGGGTTTAATGACCTTAGTAAATATTTACGCCATCATTCAACTCACCCCGACCATTGTGAATCTGACCAAAGACTATCAGACCCAGAAAAAGTCAGCCCAGACAATCCACTTCGACCCCACCAAAGTAAACTACCAAGGCTCCCTACACGAGGATGTTTGGGTTCAGCAAGACCGAAGCAAAGCTTCGCAGCTTGCTGAACGCTCAGCCATGGATGGGTGAGCCGGAAGCCCTCCACAAGGAGGTGTTTCCACTCGTACCTAAGATTAAGTATCTCTTTTTTTGCGAACGCGAGACATGGATGTTGATGACACGCGTTACGCGCCGGAAGCCCTCCACACGGAGGTGTTTCCACTCGTACTTAAGATTAAGTATCTCTTTTTTTGCGAACGCGAGACATGGATGTTGATGACACGCGTTACGCGCCAGAAGCCCTCCACAAGGATGTGCCCACTCGTACTCGAGGTTAAGTATCTCTTTTTTGCGAACTTTAGTGCAAAGTCAAGCTTCAGCTTGGTCTTTGCGCAAGGTGAAATGAGCCATTTGAAACCAGGTTGCGCTAACCCCAGGTTCTCATCAAAACCCCGGAGGTTAGCGCAAATATCGGTTTCTGGCCTTGTATATCAAAGGCTCATAAGGAGGCTGCTGTGCTCCCCGCGTGAGAGGGTGAACGCCGCCCGGAAAAAGCACCGCTTTTTCAGGCGTGAACGCGAGGCAATGGACGCCGAGCCGGTTAGCGCTTCATGGATGAATCCAAAGCACATTGTTGAATTAAGTTGCTGTGCTCCCCGCGTGAGAGGGTGAACGCCGCCCGGAAAAAGCACCGCTTTTTCAGGCGTGAACGCGAGGCAATGGACGCCGAGCCGGTTAGCGCTTCATGGATGAATCCAAAGCACATTGTTGAACTAAGTTGCTGTGCTCCCCGCGTGAGAGGGTGAACGCCGCCCGGAAAAAGCACCGCTTTTTCAGGCGTGAACGCGAGGCAATGGACGCCGAGCTGGTTAGCGCTTCATGGATGAATCCAAAGCACATTGTTGAATTAAGTTGCTGTGCTCCCCGCGTGAGAGGGTGAACGCCGCCCGGAAAAAGCACCGCTTTTTCAGGCGTGAACGCGAGGCAATGGACGCCGAGCCGGTTAGCGCTTCATGGATGAATCCAAAGCACATTGTTGAATTAAGTTGCTGTACTCACCGTCGTTGCCGCTTCCAAAGAAAAAGCCCGAAACTCCCAGGTTCATCACCAAATACACAGCAACCCACTAAACCGCCCAGCTTTTTGTCTCGTACTGTTACAGGGTAGAAACGCAAGATAGGAGTACATAATGCAGTTAACGAGTGATGAGCAATCAAGAGTCATCGAGATGGCGTGGGAAGACAGAACGCCCTTTGAAGCCATCGAGCAGCAATTCGGGTTAAATGAATCTGCGTTGATCAGGCTGATGCGTCATCACCTTAAACCAGCCAGTTTTCGGTTGTGGCGCAGGCGGGTTAGTGGTCGGACAACCAAGCACAGCAAGTTACGTCCAGCTGAGGTTTCCAGGGGCTATTGCCCGACACAGTACAAGCATCGTTAATCAGCCGCTTTTATCTAAGCAGGGTGATTTGCGTGTGAGGCTGCAGGTTGTTTACGCATCAAGAGTCCACCCAATATAATTAACAGCACCACAGTAGCTAAGCTAAATGCCCAGATCTGATTTCCTGAGGCTGGCTTATCTTGTACCTGATAGCTGGCGTCGAAACTCAAGGCCAGAGGGGCCTTAGGCGTGTACACATATTTTTCGCCTTTGCGGGTGCCAAATTCAGCATTCTGAATTGAGATCTCAGTGTTGATGGCGTTGTCTGGTGCAGTGAAATAAAGCCGAGCGAGGCGTCCACTACCAACCGCGCTTTTAGCCGGAGCGACCTGGCTGACAATATACTGGATCTGACCTTTTTGTGAATCTGCCTGGTTACGCAGGGTATACAGGTGGTCTTCATCGAGAAAGTGGCCCTGTTCAAGCGCAGCGCCTTTAGCTTTAGTGTCCTGATCAATCAAGGTTATGGACTTGGCGTCGTAATTTAGAGTTAACTGTACGCCATACACTTCTGGCAGGTCCTCAACCATCACATCGACATAAAACTCACTGCCGGTTTTAATGTGTGGATCAGAGGTATTAAGGTAAATACGTCCTTGCTCTGCAAATGCGCTCAGACTCACCAGTAACGCGGCAATACACACTATATATTTCATCTTGCTACTCCTTAAAATTGATATAAAGGGGTTAGTGTTAAACCCTAACCCCGTTTATTAGTTACCAGCTTTGTGGTCCTTGTTTACCAAAGTTGGCACCCAGCAGGGTTAAATCCCGCAGGTTGATAGCGCCGTCGCGATTAAAGTCGGCGGCCATCACATAGCCGTTTTGTTCGCCTTCAACAGAGCGATAAGCACCCAGCAGCAGGGTCAGATCGGCAATGTCGATGTGGTTGTCGCCATTGCTGTCACCGCCAACTAAGTTAATCTGACCAAAGTCGATATCAGCCTGACCTGTAGCCAGGTTGACCTGCTTTTCGGCCGTGAGATATCCAGGTGCACTTAACGCCATGGTGACGTCACCCAGGCCAACGCGCACAGAGAAGCTGCCATCCGGGTTAATGGTGACGGGCTGGCCGTTGATTAAGAGCGTCACAAAGGCGTAGTCGCCAGCGGTGCTCAGGCTGGAAATATTACCCGTTAAGGTGACGGACTCTGCGATGGTGAAGGCGTAGTCGGTACTGTTTTGCAGCAGGTAATTGCCTTGCTGGTCGGTCATTTGCGCTTGCAAGGTTAGATTAACGGTGCCGGCTTGTTCGGCAACTAAGGTCACGGATGCAAAGTCACCGTCACCGGATTTAGCCGTGGCCGGGGCCATCAGTGCAAGGGCACCATCCCACTGGTTGTCGTTGACACCCATAGGGACAGACAGGCGTTCATCTGAAGGCAGAAACTCACCATATTCACCACCAGAAATACGGGCTTTGGTGGTATCACTCAGGCTGACGACGGCATCCAGACCATAAATGTCATTACCTGATACGTGTAGAGGCAGTGTGATAACATCGCCTTGCAGCACTGTGGATTGAGGCATGGAGAGTGTCATGGTATCGGCTTGAATGGTTTCAAGCTGGAACCTCTGTGCGTAAATGTTGTAATCACCTGATGCCAGTCTACCGCTCCAGCTGACAACAAAATTATTGTTACTGATTGCACTTATGGCGGGGACAATCTGACGGTTTTCGGTCGTTGAATTGACTAAAAACTCACTACCATTGCGACTGTCATCGCTGTTAAAAGCCTGCGCATAAATGCCTTCCTGGCTACCATCTTGCTCTGAGCTCTGCCAGCTAACAACATAACCACCATTGTCCAGAGGAGTGCTTGTAGGATTAAACTGTCCGTTCTGAGTAACTGTATTTACTCTGAATTCAGCACCTTGGGTTGTCGCATCCGCATTGAATCGTCTTGCATAGACTCCAAAACTGCTGCCATCTTGGTTCAAACTTTCCCAGGCAATGAGCAAATCATTGTTACTCAAGCGGCTGATTGTGGCGCCTGACTGTGAATAGCCACTGTTCTCACTGATGAAAAACTCAGTACCATTGGTTTCTCCACTTACCAGGTAGCGTTGACCAAACAAGCGATTGGATTCATGCGCAATTAGCATAAAACCACCTTGGGTAGCGACAACTTGGGCGTCACGGGAGTCCGATTTGCCTGTGATTTTCGAGCCTGCGGTGGAGCCATCAGCATTATAAACCTGTGCGTAGGTGCGATAGCCAAACTGCATTTGTCCCCAGCCAACAACAAAGCCGCCATTGTCTAGCGGGGCGATTGACACGTTTTCAATATACTCTGCGGGGCTAGATTGCACACGTATTTCACTGCCTAATTTGCTCCCGTTTTCGTCAAAACGTTGTGCAGAAATAGTTTCGCCTCCTGGGCCGCCATCTGAACTGTTTCTCCATACAACCACGAAGCTACCATCATTGAGTGTGGCCAGGCTAGGTGATGTCTGAGAATCGAAGGTGGTTGTATTAACACGGAACTCTGTACCAATAGGGGCCCCTGCTACGTCATAAAGCTGTGCGTAAATTCCAGTGCCACTGCCGTCCTGTCCTGCGCTTTGCCACACTGCAACGAATTTGCCATCAGTGAGCCGGCTTAGTACAGATGAACTTTGGCTTCCTTGTGTATAGGTGTTGACCAAAAACTCATTGTCGGTTTTGAGAGGCGTTTGTGCCTGGCTGAGAAAGGGCAAGCTACATAAAAAAACAGGCAAGGTTGCACGAACAATACGCGCGCCCAGAGAGAGGGGGTGGGCTGAGGTAGCCCGCTTTTCTGTTGCTTTTTTAGATACCATTTTCATTGTCAGTTCCTTGAATACATTGGGTATAAAATATTGAAATTACACTTCATCGAAATGCCTGCACAAATTACAAGTACAGCTTGTAGAGATAAATAGGGTATTTCCCCTATTTTGTTGTGTGCCAGACGTTTATGAATATCGGGGAGATCTAATTCAATCACCCCGTTTATTAGTTACCAGCTTTGTGGTACTTGTTTACCAAAGTTGGCACCCAGCAGGGTTAAATCCCGCAGGTTGATAGCGCCGTCGCGATTAAAGTCGGCGGCCATCACATAGCCGTTTTGTTCGCCTTCAACAGAGCGATAAGCGCCCAGCAGCAGGGTCAGGTCGGCAATGTCGATTTGGTTGTCGCCATTGCTGTCACCGCCAACTAAGTTAATCTGACCAAAGTCGATATCAGCCTGACCTGTAGCCAGGTTGACCTGCTTTTCGGCCGTGAGATATCCAGGTGCACTTAACGCCATGGTGACGTCACCCAGGCCAACGCGCACAGAGAAGCTGCCATCCGGGTTAATGGTGACGGGCTGGCCGTTGATTAAGAGCGTCACAAAGGCGTAGTCGCCAGCGGTGCTCAGGCTGGAAATGTTGCCAGTTAAGGTGACGGACTCTGCGATGGTGAAGGTGTAGTCGGTACTGTTTTGCAGCAGGTAATTGCCTTGCTGGTCGGTCATTTGCGCTTGCAGTGTCAGGTTGACATTACCCGCTTGCTCGGCAATCAGAGTGACAGCGGCAAAGTCGCCTTCGCCCGACTTGGCGGTGGCTGGGGCAATCAGTGCCAGTGCGCCATCCCATTGGTTGTCGCTGATACCCATGGGCACAGAGAGGCGCTCATCTGAAGGCAGAAACTCACCATATTCCCCTCCAGAAATACGGGCTTTGGTGGTATCACTCAGGCTGACGACGGCATCCAGACCATAAATGTCATTACCTGATACGTGTAGAGGCAGTGTGATAACATCGCCTTGCAGCACTGTGGATTGAGGCATGGAGAGTGTCATGGTATCGGCTTGAACGGCTTCAAGCTGGAATCTCTGTGCGTAAACATTGTAATCACCTGATGCCAGTTTACCGCTCCAGCTGACAACAAAATCATTGCTACTGATTGCACTTATTGCAGGGGAAAACTGAGTGTCATCAGTCGTTGTATTGACCTGAAACTCTTCTCCATTACGGCTGCCATCGTTGTTAAAGGCTTGCGCAAAAATACCATAATTGCTGCCGTCTTGTTGCCAACTGTACCAGGTGATCAGGTAGCCACCGTTATCAAGCGCTGTGCCGGAGGGGCTTGTCTGGTCATCTTGTGTATGTGTATTGACCACAAAGTCATCCCCTTTCGCAACGACGTTTGAATCAAAATGTCTTGCATATACCCCCACGGCATCGCCATCACGATCTAAGCTGGTCCAGACAACCACGAATTCACCGTTGTATAAGCTGTAAATCGAGGGAGAACTCTCAGAAAATCCACTGACTGTGCTGACGAAAAACTCAGTGCCGTCAACATCTCCATTGGCATCATATTGTTGACCAATAAGGCGAGAGGCGCGAGTAGACTTTGCGATCATTAAGAATCCATTGTCACTGGTTTGTACAATCTCAGGGAAAGATGCACCTGATTTCTTCATCGGTTGGGATGATTGCATTACACCACTGTTATTAAATACGCTCGCGAATGAGTTTGTATCTGAATCAGCCCTTGAATACTCAGACCAGCCGATGATATACCCTCCGGTTGACAATGGAGAAATTGAAACACCATGAACTGATTGAGCAGCACTATTATGTAGTGTGACTTGTTCCCCGGCACGGGTGCCGTCAACATTAAAATGCTGCGCAGCAATCACAGCTCCATCGGTTTTGTTTGTAGCCCAAACTACAACAAAGCTCCCATCATGAAGGGTCGCAACCTCAGGGTCTACCTGAGAACCGTCGGTGATGCTGTTGACGCGAAACTCGGAGCCGACAGGGCTACCCGATGCATCATAGCGTTGTGCATAAATACCATACACGCTGCCGTCCTGCTCCTTACTTTGCCACACTATCACGAACTGCCCGTCATTAAGACGGCCAACTGAAGAGGAGAGCTGGTTCTCTGGCATATGTGTGTTGACTAAGAATTCGCTTCCGACTTTAAGTGGCGTACCTGCATAGCCCAGTGTTGGTAAACTGAACAGAGCGATAGCCATTGCTACTCGTGACAGGCGCTTGCCAGAGCCGAATTTTTTGGTTCGGGAAAGTCGATTTATACCGATCGCTTTGGAGGTTAATTTCATTGTCTAGTCCTTGAATATATGGGTATTGTTGGGTTCGCATTATTAAATGCCCATACAAGTTACAAACACCACCTGTGAATATAAATAGGGTATTTCCCCTATATCGGCTCAAATGCTCGTGCTGTGGCTGTTAAATTACAGCGATATCCCTTCCTCAATCGCAAAACGCACCAGCTGAGCTGTTTTTTTAAATCCCAGTTTTTTCATAACCCGGGTACGGTGCGCATCTACTGTTTTGGCGGAGATAAACAGGGCCTCTCCAATTTCTTTGTTGGTTTGGCCTAAGGAGATATGGTGAATAATTTCTTTTTCCCGAATGGTTAAATCAAAATCAGCTTTGTTGTTGCGATAGCTCTGCAATTCAGATTGATGACTGGCACTGATATATTGCCTGCCAGTGTGTACAGTATGAATGGCTTTGATCAGTGAATGAAATGTGTCGCTTTTGGGTAGATACCCATGTGCGCCAGCTTCAAGCGCATTGTCGACCACTTTTATGTCGCTATGCATGGTGAGCAATATTACTCGGGTTTTAAGGTCTCGCGCTTTGATGCGCTGACACACACTGAGGCCGCTGACTTCACCCATTGTGATATCTAGAATCGCGATATCCGGTTCATGTTTAAGAATGCACTGCCAGGCCTGTTTTCCGGAGCCAACATCAGCAATAACAGTGCCGACCTTGGCTGCTTGGATCAGTGCTAGCAGTCCCTGCCTGACGATATGGTGGTCATCCGCAACGATGATTTTCATTATTGTTTTTATTGATAGGTAATTTCTTATATTTCAGCATATTACCATTCCACTTTGAAACGTTATCGGTAGTGAGCAAATAATTCGTTTCAATTTTTAACTGTTTTTATATACAGTTGTATATGTGCAGTGTGTTTGTTAACAAAGTAGGAAAAGCAATGAAGTATATGGGAAGTTGTCACTGTAGAGCGGTACAGTTTGAATTTGAAAGTGAGAAGCTCACAGAAGCGCTGCAATGCAATTGCTCTGTTTGCATAAGAAAAAACGCCATAATGTCGAAGCAAAGCTTCGCGGGACATGCCTTCACGCTGTTATCGGGTAAAGATAGTTTAAGTATCTATCACTGGGCGATTGTGATGTTAATCACTATTTTTGTAAGGTGTGTGGTATCTACCCTTTTCATGATACCAGCTATGAGCCGGGCTGTTACCGGGTCAATCTGGGTTGTGTCGATGGACTTGATCCAAGGGCGCTTGTAATTACTGAATTTGATGGTAGAAATCAGTTGTAAAACAAATAGCCGCCTTGCGGCGGCTATTAGGCTTTTTTCGCGGGTAAGTTTGCTCAACAGAGCTTAAAATTCCATCTGAAAAGTCAAAGAGACCTGACGAGACTTACCAATGTATTGCTGCCCATAACTGGTGAACGTCTTGCCCTCGTTGTCGGCTTCTTTGAAGTAACTGCGGATATAATCTTTGTCGAATAAGTTTCTGACATCCAGACGTACGCTGTAGTTATCCCACTTATAACCCACTTGCGAGTTTACGATTAAGCGATCATCATTCACCGGCTCATTATTGAGGGCGTACTTGTCCGCTTCCAATGCTACTTTAGGGTTCATGTAAGCTAAGCTTGATCCTGTGTATTTGGCGTTAACATTGACGTACAGGCCATTGTCAAAGGTGTAGTTGGAAGCCACATTGGCTGTCCAGTCTGGGGCATCGGCGAACGGACGACCGGTCTGTGGGCCAAACTCGGTGAACTTGGTTTTTGCCAGGCCAGCCCCTGCGGTTACCGACCAATTTTTGCTTGGGTAATAGAATACTTCAGCTTCCCAGCCTTTTACCTCAGATTCACCAGCGTTCACGGTTTCTGTGTCGTACAGTGCACCAGAAAGGCGCTGTTTTACCTGCTGATCTTTCCATTCCAGCATAAATGCATTGGCATTGACCACCAGCTTGCCATCGAGCCATACCGAGCGGAACGATAACTCATAGTTGTCGGTGTACTCAGGCTCGTAACTAAAGATACGAGAGCGGGCCATGTTAAAGCCAACCCCACCTGAGCGATAACCTTTTTGGTAAATAAAGCTGGTCGATATATCTTGGTTGAAGTGATACGTCGCGCCCAATTTGGGTAACCAGGCACTAAAGTCTTCGCTCGACTCAGGCTCTACGCCAGAGGCTGAGGCCGCAAAGCCATTCAGATAAGCATTGATCCCAGTTACAAGAGGGCTTAGTTGCGCTGGAACCTGAGTTGGATCAGGTAGGTGATTATCTATAGTGTAAGCATTGTCGGCGCTATTAGTTTGCTCTTCTGTGTCGTATCGCAGGCCAGCCAGTAGATCGATTTGCTCTGTGACAGACCAGGTTACATCGCCGTATATCGCTGCCGTCTTAATTTTTTGTGCTAAACCGTAGTTCATATTAAGGACAACAGGGTCGATATTAGGATACAAAGGGGCAGCCATAGCTGCTGTCTGCGCTGCAACTTCGACAGGAAGCCCTTGTTGCATGAGTAATCCGGTAACCGCTGTTGTAAAGTCCGATACACCAACCGCTTGTTGCAGGGTCAGGATACGTTGTCCCTCTGCCCGGTCATCAACATCAACCTGTGATGCATACAAGCCAAATGCGGCCTGAAGATCGTCAGATTCATAAGTTAATCTGAGTTCCTGGCTAAAGGTTTCATCCGTACGGCGATTGGCATTGTCTTTGACAATCTGGGTAGGTTGCATATCACCATCCCAGTTATAGCCATAGTCAGATTCGTTGTACGTGGTAATAGAGTGGAATGACGTTGTCTCATTCACATCCCAGGTGACTTCCAGGTTATAGATATCCGTTTTGGTTTCTTCCCAAATTGGAGAGTTGAAATCTACGGTACGGTCGAACGGAGACTCACCAAAGTCGTACAGGCTCCAGAAAACACCAAAGCGATTTTCATTGTTGGTGTAAGTCAATAGCACATCGATGTCGTCGTTTGGTTCAAACAATACTTTGGTGCGCAGGGTCTGACTCTCTTCGAAATTAGACGTATCTCCACGCGTTGTGTTGTCAATGTCACCGTCGGTTTCTTTGTCTTCGTAGCTGACTCTGAATGCCAGCATATCTTCTATCAGGCCCATACCACCGGCGAACGCAAATTCCTGCTGACCGTGTTGGCCAACGGTGGCTTTAAATTTAGCAGATGGCTCATAGGTTGGATCTTGCGAGCGGATCATAATGGCACCCGCCAGCGCGTTGCGCCCTTGCAGAGTTGACTGAGGACCACGGAACACTTCAACCTGTGCCAGATCCCAAACAGACAATCCGCCACTTTTGACCATGCGAAATGGCAGAGGCGCACCATCAAGGTACATACTGGTTAAGAAGCTATTACCGCCGCCTGATACGGAGAACGAGTCGACGCCACGTATTCTGAAGCCATCGTTAAAGTCTCCAGATACGTTTGGCATCATCGAAAAGGCGTCATTGATATTCTGTAGGTTGTTTTGTTCCATGTCCTTGCTGGTAACGACTGCAACACTGCTTGGTGTGTCTTGCAAAGTCCGGTCTATCTTTTGACCTTGTACAACAATTACATCCAGTTCTTTTGTTTCATCTGCAATAGCGGTTGATGCAGTAGCGACAGAAACAAGTGCTAAACCAACAGATTTAGCCAGAATATTCAATTTCATACGTTAAGCTTCCAGAGAGTTTAGAGAGAGTTAAATTAATTTTTTCGGGAATAATACGTGATTATTCTAAAAATACAAATGATATCCACTATCATTTGCAAGTGCGGACCTAAATAATCTCTTTTGTATACCTCACAGTGCTGTAGTCGATTGATGTGGCACTTCGATGGATCACCCGTGCTGGCATGTTGCAGATACCAGGTGAGGGCTTCTGGTTGTGCAGCAGACTAGGTGTGAGCACAACGTGTTGATGGGGAAATTCATCTGTACTGCGGGAATGGGCAGTGGTTAACAGTTATTCACGAAAAGGCGTGTACCTGATGGATTAGTGCCCGCTGAGGTTTTGTTGAATGTTGCGAAACAAACTCTGAGTCTGGCAGCGAACGGCATCAGAATCAGAACTGCTTAAAAAGAGGCTTTTTCAAATAAATCATGCCTCTAAATGTTTTTGTCTTGTATTTTTGTGGCGTCATAGTCACTTGCTTCGGCTTTTTGTCGCGTTTTATTTGAGCGCCAACGCACACTTATTGCACTGCCTCTGTAAGTAACATACGGTTAATAAGTTTTTTAAAGTGTTATGTTGTAACGCTTTGGGTAATCGACACAATAATAATAGGGAAAATGTATGCAACAACTAAAACTTGGCCGCGCGATGCGCATTGCCTTGCTGGGGGCAGCCGCGACACTGTGCAGCCTGCCTGGCCTGGCCGCCAAAAGTGATGAAGGGGTATTATCAGCTGCCACATTCAAGGGGCTGGAACTGAGAAATATCGGACCGGGCTTTATGTCGGGTCGTATTGCGGATATTGCCATCGACCCCAAAGATACCAGTGTCTGGTATGTGGGCGTGGGCTCCGGCGGAGTATGGAAAACCAAGAATGCCGGTGTGACCTGGCAGCCTGTTTTTGACGACCAGCCGGTATATTCGATTGGTGCCGTGGTGCTGGATCCAAATAACAGCAATACCGTTTGGGTTGGCACGGGAGAGAACGTTGGTGGTCGCCATGTCAGCTTTGGTGACGGCATCTATGTGAGTCATGACGGCGGTGCAAGCTGGACCAATATGGGCCTGAAAACTCTGGCCATATTTCAGAAATTATCGTGCATCCAACGGATTCAAATACCGTCTGGGTTGCCGCTCAGGGGCCGCTATGGAGCAAAGGCGGTCAGCGTGGTTTGTATAAAACCACCGATGGCGGTAAAACCTGGGACAAAGTACTGGGTGACAATGACTGGACCGGTGTAACCGATGTCGCTATCGATCCGCGCGATCCGAATGTACTGTATGCCGCCACCTGGCAGCGCCACCGCACTGTGGCTGCGTATTATGGCGGTGGCCCGGGTTCTGGCCTGCATAAATCAACCGACGGTGGTAAAACCTGGCAAAAACTATCTCAGGGATTGCCTAAAGGGGAAATGGGTAAAATTGGCCTGGAAGTCTCACCCATCAACCCGGATGTGGTGTATGCTGCCATTGAATTAGACCGCCGTACCGGGGCGGTATATCGCTCTGCTGATCGTGGTGCGTCCTGGGTTAAAGGTGCCGACGCCGTAGCAGGCGGTACCGGACCGCACTACTATCAGGAGCTCTACGCCAGCCCCCATTACTTCGACCATATCTATCTTGCTGGTGTGCGTTTACACGAGTCTAAAGATGGTGGTCAATCTTTCAAAAGAATGGAAGAAAAAGACAAGCATGGCGATAACCATGCAATGGAGTTTATCGCAGGTGACAAAAACTACATGATGGTGGGGTCAGATGGTGGTTTATATGAAAGCTTTGACAGCGGCATCCATTGGCGTTACCACGAAAACCTGCCTGTGACTCAGTACTACAAACTGGCACTGGATGACGACAAGCCGTTTTATAATATCTATGGCGGCACACAGGATAACAATACTCAGGGTGGCCCGTCTCGTACACTTAACAGCCATGGTATTTTGAACACTGACTGGAAAGTGGTGTTATTCGGTGATGGCCACCAGCCTGCAACCGAACCGGGTAATCCGGATATTGTGTATGCTCAGTGGCAGCAGGGTAACCTGACCCGCTATGACCGCACTACCGGAGAGATGGTGTATATCAAGCCGCAGCCTGGCAAAGGTGAAAAGCCCGAGCGCTTTAACTGGGATGCCCCTATTCTGGTCAGCCCGCACAAGCCATCGCGCTTGTATTTTGCCTCACACCGGGTGTGGCAATCTGAAGACCGCGGCGACAGCTGGACACCAATCTCCGGCGATCTGACCAAAAATCGTGAGCGTATTCATCAGCCTATTATGGGCGGTAAGCAAGGCTGGGACGGCGCCTGGGACATGTTTGCGATGTCGCAGTACAGCACCATTACCTCTTTGTCGGAGTCGCCATTGGTTGAAGGCCTGTTGTATGCCGGCACCGATGATGGTCATATTCAGATCACCGAAAATGGCGGCAAATCCTGGCGTAAGGTGGATGTAAAACGCCTGCCTAAGGTGCCAGATACGGCATTTATCAACGACATTAAAGCCGATCTGTTCGACCCGGATACGGTCTATATTGCGCTGGATAACCACAAGTTTGGCGACTATAAGCCTTACTTGCTGAAAAGCACCAACCGCGGTAAATCCTGGAAGTCGATTGCCAGCAATCTGCCTGATAAGCACTTAGTGTGGCGTGTGGTACAGGATCACGTTGATCCGAACCTGTTGTTTGCCGGTACTGAATTCGGCCTGTTTTTCACCATTGATGGTGGTAAGCGCTGGGTAGAGCTGACGGGCAACGTACCGACCATTTCGTTCCGCGACCTGGCCATTCAGCGTCGTGAAAACGACTTAGTGGGTGCCAGCTTTGGCCGCGGTTTCTTTGTACTGGATGACTATCGGGCACTGCGTAATCTGTCGGAAGATAAGCTGGCGCAGGAGTCTCTGTTGTTCCCAACCCGAGATGCACTGTGGTATATCCAGCGCAACCCGCTGGGCGGTGGCGAAGTGGGCACTCAGGGCGGTAACAAATACCGTGCACCTAACCCGGACTTTGGTGCCACCTTCACCTACTACCTCAAAGACGACATTAAGAGTCTGAAGGCACAGCGTCAGGCAAAAGAAAAAGCGCTGAAAGAAGATAAAAAGTCATTTGGTGTCCCTTCGTGGGAATCGCTCGAAGCCGAAAAACGTCAGCAGCAGCCAGCTGTGTGGTTTACTATACGTGATGCGCAGGGCAATGTGATCCGCAAGTTGCAGGGCAAGGCCAAAAAAGGTCTGCACCGTATCAGCTGGGATCTGCGCTGGCCGGCGCATCAGGCCATTGGCATGCAGGGCAATTACTTCTCGCCTAACCCTCAGGGCCCACTGGTCACGCCGGGCACCTACAGTGTCAGCATGAGCAAAGAAGTGGACGGTCAGGTAACTCAGTTGCAGGCGCCGCAAACTTTTGAGGTGGTACAGCTGAATCAGCGTAACGCGCTGAAGGAAATTGATGGCGAAAAAGTAGCTGCCTTCTGGAAAGAAGTGGCAGACGTACAGCGTGTGGCCAGTGCCACAGGTCAGGCACTGGGTAAAGCGGTGAAACGTCTGGATATGCTGGAGCAGTCGCTGGATCGCACCTCAGTGGCACCTGGTGAGTTTGACGGTCAGTTTGCAAACATCCGTAACCAGCTGTTGGCACTGGACAGCCGCCTGAATGGTAATCCGGCGAAAAACCAGGTGGGTGCCTGGAATGATACGCCCACTGTCGGTGACCGTCTGTTCCATGTGCTACTGGGAACCGGCCTGTCCACCTACGGACCAACGCCTTCTATTCGCACCAGCTTAGACCTGGCAACGGAAGAACTCAGAGCGATCCGCAACGAGTTGCAGATCATGTTGAGCGACACCATTCCGGCATTTGAGCAACAGTTGCAGGCCAAAGGTGCTCCCTGGGTACCAGGCCAGTCACTGCCGCAGATCTAAGCGGCCACAGATGATAGTGAACTGAAAAAGGGCTCAGCTGAGCCCTTTTTTTGTTGCTGTTGTTTACCCCTGGCGGTGGAGAAAAATGCTCATAGCGATAGCCGTGTCTAAGCTTGGCGCTTGGTTAAAAAACCGTTAAAGTAGCTGACAGATCAGTGAATTAGCATGCCCCTGTAGCAGGAGACTTACCCCGGATGGCCCAGTTTCAACACCCCGGCGCTTTGCGCGAAGCCCAACACCGTATTCAACAGGCACTCGAACACGGTGCCAGCAGCCTGGATTTAAGTGGTTTACGGCTACGCCGCTTACCCGAGGACATTGCCAAACTGGCCCCCCAGCTGACGGCATTGGATTTAAGTAATTGCAGGGAGTTGCGTAGTCTGGATGGTATTGAGACGTTAACCGGGTTGACTGAGTTAAAGCTCCGTTTCTGTCGGAGGCTTGAAACTTTAGAGCCGCTCAGTCCGTTGGTTGAAATAAAATGGTTAAATATAGAGCTTTGTGATCAGCTAACGTCGTTAAAAGGATTGGAGCGGCTAAATCAGCTGGAAGTGTTAGGTGCTGATCATTGCACCTGCCTGAGTAATATTACTGCACTAAAAGGCAAACCCGCTCTTAAAAACATTAGTCTGGAACGTACAAGAGTATCTGATATATCACCTGTATCTGAATCAGTAAATTTATGCTCGTTAAACCTTTCTGGTTGCTTAAAAGTAAAGTCTTTAGAGCCGCTCAATGGTTTAGCAAATTTGTCTAACTTAAATGTTAGGGATATAAAGCAAAGCATTGACGGTATTACTGCTCTGCCTTCTTTAAAGTCATTGCAAGTTTCTGGTTTAGTTGAAAATATTGATGTTATTGTCCAAATGCAACAGCTGGAAACGTTGAGGCTGAGCGGTGCAAACGATGTGTTTATTAGCACTGCTCTGGCAAAATTGCGCCGTTTAAAGTCGCTTACTCTCTTTCAATTTAACACCGCCGATTTGAATTTTTTGCAGGGCTCACCTCAGCTTGAAGAGCTTCGCCTTTTAGGCTGTACCGAACTATCTGACTTATCAGGGTTGCGCAGGGTTGAACAGCTAAAGTCTCTGGTCTTAAGTTTTAGAGAGAATGTTGTGTCTTTGCAGAGTTTGGCCAGTTTACAACAGCTTGAATCACTCTCCGTGCACGCATGGGAGCCGATGAGGGATGTGTCTGTTGTCTCAAAGTTGTCAAAACTAAAAACGCTGAGTTTGAATAATTTTGGTATGGAGTTAACTCTGAACCCTGCTGACCTACCTGCCAGTTTAGAGGCTTTACATGGGTTTAGTTTTGAGACTCAAAAACCCTCCCTTGATAATATTGCGCATTTGACGTCGCTGCAAGAAGTTAGTACTCACTTTAGGCTAACAGAGTGTCAAATGGATGCGTTAAAAAGCCTGCCTCAAATGATGTCCATCCGATCAGATTGCACCTGGACAAAAGATACCGGCGTATGGAAGCTCACTGGGTTGCAGTGCCAGGAGAACTTATCTGTGAGTGAACTGGATGATCTATATGTGTTTGATAGATTAACGGTACAGGCGCTAAGTTTCTCTGAAAACTCAAAGTTGCAGGACTTAACAACGTTAGGAAACTATAAAAACTTAAACTCGCTAAGTATTAGCGGCTGTCATGGGCTAAAGGACTATTCGCCCTTAATGCATGTCAGTACGTTGGAAACACTTCAAATAGGTATACCGCCCTATTCAAATTCCACTTTGCAGATACACCAGATCCCGAAACTGGACTGGGGTACAGCAGAGTATTTGCTTAACGAGTTACCTAAGCTTGATCTAGCAGGGCAGATCTTAATTGAACATATTCCTCCTGAATTGACCTGCCCGATTAAGCAAAGCGCCATTGAAGACTGGTATTGGGATATCCAGCGCCATGGGCACGCCACGCCGACGGCGTTAAAGGTGATGATCTTGGGCAATGGTCAGATAGGTAAGACGCAGCTGGCCCGGCGTCTGCGGGGCGAGGCATTTGATGAAAGTGTGAAGAGTACCCATGGTATTCAGCTGCACCGCTTTGATTATAACGAGATAGAGATCCAGTGCTGGGACTTTGGTGGTCAGGATGTGTATCTGGGGACCCACAGTTTGTTTATCGACAGTCGGGCATTGTATTTGCTGCTGTGGCATCCGCTCACGGAAAATAACGACCTGGTGCCGTGCGAGCAGATTGAGATCCGTAACCGGCCGCTGAGCTACTGGCTGGCCTATTTAAAGTCGCTGGCGGGGTCGGAAGCTCAGGTAATGGTCTGCCAGAGCCAGTGTGACGACCCAGAGCAGGATCTGCGTGCCCCGGTGCCTCACCCGGTGCCGTTTACCAAGCTACGTGAAGTGCCCATCAGTGCCAAAGTGCCCGGCGGGCTGGACGAGTTTACACCCTTTTTTGAGCGGGCAGTTCAGTTACAGCTTAAACGCAATGGCGATATCTGGCTGCCCAAAAACTGGCTGGCGGTGGAGCAGGAGATTGCCTTGTTGCAGACGCAATTATTACCGTACGACGCCTATCAGACACTGTGTGTGCGCTATGATGTGGCAGCGCCCGAAACCTTAGTGCAGTACCTGCATCAGACAGGCCGGGTGTTTTATCGTAAAGGCTGTTTTGACGACCAGCTGATTCTGGATCAGGCCTGGGCGCTGCAGGGCGTTTACCTGCTGCTGGAGCGCGAGCATGTGATGCCGGCACTCAAAGGTGCTAATGGCTGTTTTGCCAAGGCGGATCTGGAGCCGCTACTGTGGCAGGGGAAGGAGTTTACTGCCAGCGAAAAAGCTTTGTTTGTGGAGATGATGTTGCAGTGTGGGGTGTGCTTTAAACTAACGGATGACAGTTATATCGCTCCCGATGCTTTGCCGGAAAAAGCGGAACGGCAGGGGCATTTTACCAGTATCTGGCAGCAGGGCGAATGTGACTATCATATTCGCCTGGAGTATGCGTTTTTACACGATGCCACCATGCGTTATTTGCTTAGTAAAATTGGGCAGCAGGCGGGGCCTCAGGCCTGTTACTGGCGCTATGGCTGCTGTTATTACGATGCCAAAGCCAATGCCCGGGTATGGTTCGAATGTACGCCGCTCTCGGATGAACAAAAAGGTGAGCGGGATGATTTTAGTAACTATGGTCAGCCCGGGGTGATTGATATTCGTGTTGCCGGTAAACAGGGGCTGGAGCTGGCAAAGCATTTGCTCAAATCGATCACTAGAGAGCAGCACCTAGAACAAAGCGCCCGGGTTGAATGGCGGGTGGGAGAACCAACGGAAGAAGCGCGTGAGATTCAAGACGAGGACACCCCGCTTGCGCCATTTGCGGGCATTAATCCTGCGGCCAAGGCATCAACCGGACTGTACTTTTCTTATGCCAGGGGGAAGGCTCCAGATCCACATCAGCAGATATGCGATGAGATATACACTCAGCTGGCAAAGTATGAGCTTGAGGTGATCCGCGACAGAGAAGCCACAGGATATGGCGACAGCATAGCCGAATTTGAGCGCGAAATTGGCCGCGCCGATGCCGTATTACTGGTGATCAGCCGCAAGTCTTTGTATGAGTCAACGCACTGTATGAATGAGCTTAAGCTGATTTATGAGCATTGCCAGGGACAACAGAGCAAGTTTAATGACAAGGTGTTTCCGGTGATCCTGGCTGATGTACACATTGACTCACTGCAATCACGGCTTGAAATCGTTCAGCACTGGAAACATGAGAAAGAAAAAATAAATGCCCTGATTGATGCCGTTGGCAAAGAAGATGCCGGACCTGAAGCGGTTGCGGAGTTAAAAGCCATGAGTGCCTTTATCGGTTGCATCAATAGCGCGTTAAGCTGGGTAAGCGATAGAGTCACCGAGCGTGAGAGCGAATTACAGGCCGATGCAACGGTGCAATTTGTAGTAGACAAATTAAACCTGAGGTTACGTAACAAAGGACAATACGATGGCAAAGATCCGACTGGCGACACAACAGGATTTACCCGACATAGTTCAGTTGTATAGAGAACTGCGCGGGCATGATCCGCAAATGAGTGAACAGGTGCTTGAATCGGCATGGACCGGGCTGCTGAGCAGTCCGGCGGTCAATATCGTGGTGGCAGAGGTAGACGAGCAGCTTGCGTCGACTTGTCAGCTGGGCATTGTACCCACCCTGACCAATGGCTGTCGGCCGTTTGGGATCATTGAACATGTTATTACCTCTGAGCGCTTTCGTCGTCGTGGTTTAAGTCAGCAGGTTATTGAACAGGCACTGTCACTTGCCTGGGAGCAGCATTGCTATAAGGTGATGTTACTCTCTGGCGCAACACGCACCAGTGCTCACAAGCTATATAAAAAAGTTGGATTTAAATCGGATGTTGAAAATGGGTTTGTTATTAAGAATCCGATGGCAGCAAATTGAAAGGGGCGGGTTGGCCCTTTAATGGGTAAATTTATTCTCATAGCTTTCGTCTTTGTGTTGTTATTTGTCATCATTTTTTATCTATGCATATCGTGAACTTATGGTCCTCTGGACTGACACAGGATAAGCCCCGCGAGCGCGGTGCCCTGCTAGGTGAATATTTTCACCCTTATTTTAATAAACGTTTTTCTCTAAAGCTGATTGGTCGCAATGACTTAGCACGTTTTTGTCGTTGGATGAATGACCCCAGAGTTGCGCAGTTCTGGCAACAGGCCTGGAGTGAAGAAAAACAGTGGCAGTATCTGAGTGATAAACTTGCTGATGCCCATACTTTACCCCTGATTGGTTATCTGGACGACCAGCCCTTTGCTTATCTGGAAGTTTACTGGGCAGCCAGAGACAAGCTGGCAGGTTATTATGATGCGGCGCCCTATGATCGGGGGATACATCTGCTGGTGGAGAACAAAGCTGCCGGGGACCGGATAACTTTCGCTGTTGGATGACCTGCCTCAGCCATCTGATCTATCAAAGCCAGCCCAAGACCCGGCGCATTGTGCTTGAACCCAGAGCCGATAATGTTCGCCTGATGAAGCACATGGCGGGGCTGGGCTATCACAAACAATTTGAGTTTGACTTTCCCCATAAACGTGCCGCACTACTGATGGGGCACAGGGCGCATTTTTATCAACATATTTTTGCTAAATATGACGAGTGTGAGTCAGTCGCTTAGGTCATTGGCATACTCTGAATGAAGGTGTATGGTGCTCAGACAATGTCAGCAAAGGAACATCAATATGGACCATACACAAGCCCATGCTTATCTGCTTAATAAACCCTTTTCTTCCGTTGGACAGCCTTTTGGGCCGGGTGTCGATGTGTTTAAAGTGAAAGACAAGATGTTTGCAACACTGGCTCCGGGCAAATATAACGAAGGAGAGGTCCGTCACTGGTGGTTGAATCTGAAGTGTGACCCGGATGAAGCGCATGCTTTGCGGGACATTTTTGATGCGGTTATTCCCGGTTATCATATGAATAAACGGTTGTGGAATACGGTGATCCTGGATGGCTCTGTGCCTCGTGGAGAAATAGAACGCATGATAGATAACTCGTTCTTGCTGGTGGTGCAAAAAATGACCAAGAAGCAGCGCGAGGCCATCATGGTGCATCTTTAGTTTTTATACGTATTTGGGTTATTCTTGTCGGCGAATAGGATAATAACAATTACATGGCACTATGCGTTACCAGTTTGATGACTTTGAGTTCGACAGCACTGATTTGATTTTGCATCGCGCAGGTGAAGCGCTTGCAATTCGTCACAATGAAGCGAAACTGCTGGCTTTGTTGCTGGAAAATACGCATCGCGTGCTCAGCAAAGAAGAGATCCTGAATGAAGTCTGGCAGGGGAAAGTGGTCTCTGATCAGGCGGTATTCCAAAATATCAGCCATTTACGGGCTTTGTTCGGCAACGATGCTATCAAAACCTATGCAAAGCGAGGTTATCAGTGGCAGCGTCCGGTAAATGAACCGGTAACAGGTCCAAAATCAGAGCTTAGTGATATTCAGGGAAAACCGGTCGCTACATCCGTTGCAGCGGCTACTTGGATGCATCGTTCAGAGATCAAGTGGCTAGGTATATCATTGTGCTGTTTATTGGTCTTAGTTGCTGTGGTTTTTATCAGCCAGAGCGACGAGCCAGAGCAAGCGTCCTTTACACTGACTTACCTGCCTTTTGAAGGTGCTGGACCCGAAAAGTGGCAACTACAAGACACAACCGGGTTAGACTTTACCCCTCTTTCCACGCTTTCTGCTGCGCACTTCAGAACATCACAGGAACTGGTTTATCCCGAGGTTGCGGCGCAGCATCCGTTTATCCTCACTGCCAGCGTGCGCTATGTGGATGCTCTTTGGTACCTGACTTTTTGGCTAAAAGGCCCTGCAGGGCAATGGCAGGGTGTATTACATGGTGAAACACCTGAAGCGGTGCGCCAGCAGCTGTATCACCATCTCACCCAGCCTGTGGTCCGGTCTTTACTGCAAAACCCTCATTCGCCAGACCTGAAGCTGGCTATGCTGACTCAGGCTCATCAGTCTGCACCACAAGATCTGATCCTGTTGGGCGCCTTGGTGAATGCTTATCTCGATGTGCGGGAGCTGGAAAAAGCGATGGCAATGGCTGAGAAACTGGCAGTACTGGCCAAAGCGCAAACTAATTCACAGCAGCTGGGCCGTGCACTGGCCTATCAGGGCGAAATTCTGTCGCGTAAAAACCTGGTCGATCTCAGCCTGGTGAGGTTAGATGCCGCACTGGAGGCACTGGCAATAAGCCAGGACCTGAGGGCGCAGGCAGATGTCTGGCACAGTCGTTCCTGGTTACATCATTTACAACGGGATTACGAGCAGGTCAAAGCCAGTTTGCTGCATTCGGCACAGCTGGCGCAGCAGTCGCAGGACATTGCCAGAGAGCTGGATGCCCTGACTTATTTGTCGATTATGGCGAGTAAAAACCAGCAGGATAATGATAAATATCTTTACCTGCGGCAGGCTGAGGAGAAAATGCGGCACTATGCATTGCCGATTTACCACTTTGCTAAAGTGCCCTTCCACTATGCCATTTTTGCAGAAAAGCCGGCTGACAAAGAGCCTCACTATCGGCAAGTACTGGAATATACTGCGTTAACGCCGAACCATTGGGTGGCTCAGTCCAGTCGTAAATCGCTGGTTCGTTATTATCTGAGTGAAGCACGCTATGACGAGGCCAAGTCTCTGATTGACAGTGTGAGCCAGGACAATGCAGAAAATGCTTATCTGGCGGTGATGTACGCTGCGGCTGCGCAAACTCAGGCCGAGCTTCTGCCCCTTGCGCTGCGTGCCTTTGAGCTGGCGCAGTTATCGGGAGATCGCCGCATTGGTCTCGATGTGGCTTTGTTGTTGTGCCAGATGCCGGTTGAATCAGGTGTTAATAGTGATTTCTATGCGCACTATATCAGCGAGCATGCGACACCAGATTGGCGAACTCAGAACGAAGCACAGTTACTGGCACTCAATCTGACCTCTGTCGGTGTTGAATGAAGTGCCAGACTCTGCGGCTATCGGGACCGCAGAGTCTGACTGATTACGGGGTTAGTATACGAAAGGGATCAGTTTCTTTGTTTTTGCCGCGTACTGATCAAACTTCTCGCCATATCGCTCTGATAGGTAGCTATCAAGTGCCGGGATGTGGAAGCTGATAAAAGAGTAAGCCATAAAGAAAGGCAACAGCAGCGTCCAGTAGTTGTAGCTCAGCAAGCACCAGCCCGTGAACAGCACCACATCACCGAAGTAGTTAATGTGCATTGAATGTTTAAACAGTCCTTCGTGTAGCACTGACCTTTGTTGGCCGGGTCCTGCTTCCACCATTTACGCTGGATCTCAGAGCCACTGTTGAGGTAAGAGCCAACCGCCAGCAAAGCCAGCGCAACGATATCCAGCGTACCGAATGGGATAACCTCATTTCTGAATGCGCCGCCGCCCACAAGTAACAGGCCGATTTCAAACAGGGCCATAAAACACAGCAGGCCCAGCGCTTCACCCCAGTCAATTCTGCGTTGCAACAGATACAACACCGTAATGGCATGGCGGATCCAGTAGACAAATACACAGCCAAGCATGATCAGGGCTCTGTCCTGATCAACCAATACCCACTGTTGAGAGAATAGTTGACCAATGTGAGTCCAGCCATCGGCCATTGCCAGCCAGGCACAGAAAAGGACCAGGCCAAAGTGCAGACCGACAAAAGTCCACCTTTGCGCCAGCGTGCGGCCGTGTTCGCGGTTGACCCCCCCTCCGGCGTTTTGGCTGTCCGGGGTCTGATTTACTGTTTCCATGTTTTTTCCTTCAATCATATTAACTTAGAATTAGGTGTTGGTTGTTACTGGGGCTCAGCAGTCAGTTCAACAGGTTGCACTGGACGGGTGCGGTAGAGCATGTAGTTGCACAAAGAGATCAGTGCCAGTGTGGCGGTGCCCAGGGTTATCCAGTCTGCTTGATTGGTATCGATAGCCCAATACAAAATTAACCCGTACAGCAGCTGAGTGACCGCTTCCATATGCAGGCCCAGCTTGGCACCGTCAAAGACCAGACCGTTGAAATGGCATAGCCAGAAAAACAACAGAGACATACTCACCAAAGGTAAGGTTGGCAGATCTCCAAAGTAACTCATCAGGTAGGTAAACAACACCACTATGCTGCTAAAGCGTACAAATGCAGTCCATTTGGTGCGTTTGCAAATATACGGGTCTTTGGGTTTAAAATCTTTAGAGCGTACTTTGGCACTGAGTGAGTAAAAGTCGGCTTTATTGGCTTTTTTAGGTAACCAGGCAGGTGGTGCAAAAATAGAGCAGAGCACCTCAAAGACTGAGCTGGAACATTTGATCTTTTGCCAGATGGTTTTCAAATAATAGGAGTTTATCACCAGTGGACTAAAGCTGGGGTAGGACTCACGTACACCATACACCACAGGATCGTCGTCCAGCTCACGTTGGTAAGTGCCAAATAAGCGGTCCCAGATTATCAGAATACCCCCATAGTTTTTGTCTATGTAAGCGCGATTTCGGGCATGGTGTACGCGGTGCAGCGACGGCGTATTGAAGATTTTATCGGCGCGAGGCGTCTTTTTCAGATACTTGGTATGGATGCAAAATGCCCAGATGATTTGCGTATAGCTGGCTGCCAGGAATACTTCCAGTGAAATACCCATAAACGCCATTGGAATAAAGGTCATCCACATAGTCAGCTCTGTAAAATAGCTGATCCGAATGGACACACCAAAGTTAAAGTTTTCCGCGGTATGATGTACCAGATGATCGGCCCAAAACAGCCCTATCATGTGGTGAAAGCGATGATTCCAGTAGTATAAAAAGTCATAGACAAAAAATGCCAATACGTAGATCAGGGGGTTGCTCTGATCTAGGTTAAACAGGCGATACTCATTATAAACCAGGGTATAAAGTGCCACGACAGCGAGCAGAAAAATAAATGATAAACCCAGATTGCCAAGCGCAATGGTGGCATTGGTGAGTGTATCGTTAAGGCGGTAGTTTTTTTGCTTACGCAAAAAGTTGATGGTTGCCAGAATAAATAGCGGCCCCAGATAGAAGGGCAGGGTATACATTACTTCTTCGGTAAAGTTGAGATCCATGTTAATCCCTTAGTGTGTCGTCTGAATAAGTGTACGGCTTACCATGCAAAGGCAGATAAGTGCGCATATCTCACCCATATCGCCACAATGGATGTGTTGTAAGCATCTAGTTGTGGTAGAGAGGTAAAATATTTATATCAATGTTAACATTAAATTATCTTTTATTTCACGTTTTTTGTGTTACGCCACATTACATTGGCCTGTGTCTTGTCGCTGAACTTTTGTATCCATCCTATTTTAAAATCGGAATGTTTGGTTAATATTGTGTTTTTTGAATGTGAACAAAAAATGGATTTAGAATAAATTTTTTGGTCTGATTGCTACGTAGGAATAAAAGCTGAGTATTTGCTCAACCTTTGTTTAACCGTGCCGATACAGCCTGTGGGATATAAAAAAGGAAATGAAACCAATGAAAAAGCATATATTGCCAGTACTGAGTTTGATGGCATCTGCCACAGGTGTTCAGGCTTCAGAGTCTGTGAGAACACTTGTCAGTCAGAACTTTGATAACGGCTATGTTGGCATGTTTGTAGCTGATGGTTCTCTAAGCCAGTTTGAGGCCTCGTCAATTAAGCCAATCAGTGGAGCAAAGAGTCTGGCCATGACTAGCGAGGGGCACTATCGGGTTGGTACTGAAGCGCTGATCATGCGAACGCTTCCAGAAATCAGCCACTTAAACGCTTCATTTGATATTGCAATGCCACTTTCTGATATGCATAGCCGCAGGCCCTACACTATTGTGCAGTGCGTTTTTGAGATTGAATATGCTGATGGCAACGTTTACGAGTCTTATGTATCACGTAATGATGAAGTGCCAACTTATCAGGAAAGTGTCTATTCACACGATTGTCAGGTAACTTTGCCCGCGGGCAAAGCTATTCACAAAGTGACCTGGTTTCTTGACAGCTATGCCTTGCCTAATGAAACCGTCTATCTGGACAATCTCGACATAACTTTGCATGAGGAGAGTCATCAGAGTAATGCTCAGGTGGATCTGTTCTGGCAAGGAAGGGACTTCTCCGAGCTGACAGAGGCGCAGGTTGATACCTTTTTCAGCGATGCTCCGACCTTAACTCACTCACATGAAGTGACAAGTTTGCGTTTGGCTCAATCCAGCAATGGCAGCTACAAAACACGCTTTGTGTTGCCAGAACCGGAATTTTCTCACACTTACCCTGAGTATGTTATTTACCAGGCGAGTATTACTAACCCAGGCTCCCTGCCAGTGAGTGCGCAGCTTTATGCCAGTGCCAGCTATCAAAAGCAGTTCCGTAGCGGCGACCACAGCGCCGCGTTTGCGCCTGGCTTTTACATCGCGCCCAATAGCACTGCCTTGGTACCCGTTATCGTTGATTTAGGAAAGGACGGTCTGACAACCGATATTACATCTACCGAACTGCGTATTGAGTCTGATGGAGCGGTATTATTAAATAGTCTCACACTGCATTCTGGGACCAGCTTATCAGATGGCCTGGTGACCATTGCGACGTCTGGTTTCGAAGCCGATGCGGGCGGCTTTGAAACCAGTACACCACAAGACGTCACCTTGGTTAATCAGAGTCAACAGGTGATCAGCGGCGAGCAAAGCCTGGGTTTTGAGATGAGCCCCTGGCGTCAGGCGAGTTATACTCATTACTTTGGTTGGGGCAATCCGTATTATGCAGACAAAGTCTATACTCAGCTTGCCGTGCAGCTGCAAGAAGCTGAGAAAGACACCCCTGTCAGAGTCTGTACAGATGTCTATTACATGGGAGGTAGTAAAGACAGCTACTGTGAAGAGCGTATTCTGGGCGTTGGCAGCTTCGCGCTGCATGATGTATTCCCGGTTGACTCCACAAAAGCATTGTACCGGATTCTGGTTAGAGTGCGTGCTTTTGGTAACGTCAGTATTAAAGGTGAAATGGACAACTTTGTATTGGGTTACTGGCCTGCGATACCTACACAGTAACGGGTAAATGCGAAGCGCACAGACTTGTCGGTGCGCTTCGTACAGAGCGATTAATGAGCACAGGTGTTATGATGAGTTGTTAAGCAGAGTTGATAACGCTTATTGGATCTTATGATAAATACCATAAAACAGGGTTTGCCAGGATTTGCCATTATTACTGGAAGACTGCCAGTGCTGGTGAACCGTATCGTTCTTTTTTGGTTGCCAGGTAATGCGGTGTAAAACTGGCTTTCCTTCACTGTCCTGCCCGGGTCCTTGCAACACCATGCCGTTATTGTCTCTGTTGCCATTGAGCTGCAGCAGCAACCCCGCGTTGTCAGTCCAGCTTTGGTGCCACTGCTGTTGTTGCTTGTCGAAGATATTTAAGCTTTTACCCTGATAGCCGGAAACAGCCTGATATTCTTCTAAAATAACACACCCATTAAGTATTTTAGTGATCTTACTGTTGCCTGCAAATTGCCCCTTGGACATAACCCGCCATTCTCCTACCCAGAAATCAAAGGCATGATACTGAGGGCTGTCACATAACGAACGCGCATGGACAGAGCCGGCGCAGCAGGTTAGTAAAAGCGAACATAGGATCTTTTTGAACATGTGGCGATACATTCCGTATTGTGGACTATCTGAGTGACAGTCAAATCCGCAATTCTTAATAAAAATAGTCAGTTTTACGTGAATTAGGCAAGGTGGGGAAAGCGAGTTTCCCCAAATTCATCGTTATTCTTGATGTAGTGCTAACCAATTGAGCTTCCAGTTGGTGTCGTGGGAGTGGAGTTTTAATGTATGTTTACCCGCAGCCAGATAAATACGTTCTCCTTGTTGTGTTTGCCAGTCATGGTATCCGCCTGTACCACGGACCGTGTGCGCAGAGATTGGTTTATCATCGATTTTAACGGTAAACCCTTTGCCGTCGCGGGGCCCGGCGATACGATAACTAAGACGATAGTAACCACTCTTGCTAACGTTGATCTGGTAATCAAGCTGAGCATCCTCTGCAATGCCATCGCCGCCCGTCAGATTTAAGCGTCCGTCCGTGTCTGAAGTACGGGCGGTATTTGCGCCAGTCACGGCATAAGCATACTCGGCTTCGATTCGACCTGGCACCGACAGCGCTTTACCACTGGTTGTGACCAGATTGCTATAATTACTTTGCAGATTGCGGCGCACCGCGACCACCGTATATTCGTATACATTGGGAGAGGCATTGGCATCGGTAAACTGAGTATCAATGACATTATCTGCAATCAGTTCAAACATCGAGCCTGCGCTGTGATTGCGATAGATTCGATAACCTGAGATATCCTTTTGCGTACTGCGGTCCCAGTTTAATGTGGCGTAACCATTGCTCTGCGACAGGGTTAAGTTAGTCACTGGCTGAGGATAGGCAAACTGCTGATCCCGGCGTCGTTGCTCCTGCTTCTGTGCCATGACGAGTTGCTGCTGGAATCGACGGGAGACTTTGCTTTGCTTCGGCGCGGGACCATCCAGTGCGACACGAAACCCTTCGGCGGCACCAGCAAAGTCTTCGGGCATGCTTCCACGACGGGTAACCGGCCAGATATTCCAGTGCCAGCTGCTGCCCCGTACCGAGCGGCGTTCGCATTGTTCTGATTGAAAGGCGCGGCCATTCTCGCTGGCTTGTTGATAATTGTCCTGGTAGCAATCACCCTGTAATTCAGCGACATTGCTGAGCATATCGTGCAAACCATAGGGGTTGGGCTGGTACATGCCGACCACACTGGCAAAGGTCGCGTGATCAACGCAATCGGCAAATCCGTCAACAAAGTTCACATAAGTACTGTTGGTGGTGCGTTGTAGCTCGTTCTCACCACTGAGATCTGCCGTATTCTCATACTGACACACAGAAGGATGCTTAGGGTCATCGCCAAAGTAAAAGCGGCTTGTTGCTCCCCCTCGTGCTGCATACTCCCATTCGGCTTCACTGGGCAGTCGATAGGGCTTCCCGGTCGTTTTTGCCAGCCAGTCTACATAAGCTTTGGCGCCCGCCCAGCTAACGCAGATAGCAGGCTGGAAGTCGTTGTCTGTCAGGCTGTTGTTATCCCAACTGCCCGGTGTGTTGCCAATAAACCAGCTATCAAGCTGGTGATAGCACTCCTGGGGCGCCACAAAACCGGTGGCTTCGACGAAGCGTCGGTACTCTCTGACCGTCACTTCATATTTGCCCAGACTGAATTCGGGCAGTGTGACCGTGTGAACGGGCCGGCTGTTTTCATTGTCAGGGCTGCCCATTGCAAAACTGCCTGCCGGAAGTGTCACCATAATGGGCTCAATGGGGGAGGGGGAGTTACCGGCTAGTGTCGGTGCACAGATTGTCAGCAATATCAGTGTTGAACAGGGGAGTGTGATTTTCATGATTATTTTTCCTGTAAAAAAGACGCTGTCACCATGCCTGACCAGCGAGGGTGAAATCCTAGCGATTTTTTACAAAGTGAGAAAAATAGAAATATTTTAGATTGGTCTAGATAGAAAGTGCTGTCTAACGTATTGATATATCTGTTTATTTTATGGGCGCTGCGAAATTTAAGTCAGCGTGAAAATGCAGGGAAGGAAAATAAAACACTTTGGGGAAATTCTGGCCGCAGGGTACGGCCAGAAAAACAGGCTTACTGTTCAGCAGCCTGCTTTGCCAGGTACTCATCATAAGTCCCCTGGAAGTCAATGATCTGACCGTCTTTGATTTCCCAGATACGGGTAGCCAAAGAAGATACGAATTGGCGGTCGTGGGATACGAAGAACAAGGTGCCTTCGTACTGCTCCAGTGCCATATTCAATGACTCAATGGATTCCATGTCCATGTGGTTGGTCGGTTCATCCATCAATAGAATGTTAGGCTTGTGCATCATCAGCTTGCCAAACAGCATGCGACCTTGCTCACCTCCGGAAATCACCTTAACTGACTTTTTGATGTCGTTTTGTGAGAACAGCATACGACCGAGGAAACCCCGTACGACCTGCTCGTCGTCACCTTCCTGTTGCCATTGCTCCATCCACTGAAATAGATCTAAGTCTTTTTCGAACTCGTCCGCGTGATCCTGGGCATAGTAACCAATGTTGGCATTTTCAGACCACTTAAATGCGCCCGACTTAGGTGCCATACGTCCAGCCAGGGTGTTAAGCAGCGTCGTTTTACCTACGCCGTTTTCACCAATGATGGCGACTTTTTCACCTACTTCAACCAGGCCATTGAGGCCACTAAATAGCACGTCTTCATAGCCTTGCGACAGGGTTTCCAGCTCCAGCGCATTACGGAACAGCTGTTTAGATTGTTCGAAACGAATAAACGGGTTTTGACGGCTTGAAGCTTTAACTTCTTCCAGCTGGATTTTATCAATCTGTTTGGCACGCGAAGTGGCCTGTTTGGCTTTAGAGGCGTTCGCAGAGAAGCGTGAAACAAACTGCTGAAGCTCAGTGATCTGGGCTTTCTTCTTGGCGTTGTCAGCAAGCAGACGCTCCCGTGCCTGAGTGGCTGCCAGCATGTATTCGTCATAGTTGCCCGGATAAATACGCAGCTCACCATAGTCGATATCGGCCATGTGGGTACAAACCGAGTTCAAAAAGTGGCGGTCGTGCGAGATGATGATCATGGTGCAGTCACGCTGATTGAGTACGTCTTCCAGCCACTTGATGGTGTAGATATCCAGGTTGTTGGTTGGTTCGTCGAGCAGCATGATGTCTGGCTCAGCAAACAGTACCTGTGCCAGTAGCACCCTTAATTTCCAGCCCGGTGCCACTTCTGACATAGGCCCGTAGTGTTGCTCGGTAGGAATACCCACACCCAGCAACAGCTCACCGGCTTTGGCTTCGGCGGCATATCCATCCATTTCGGCAAACTGGGTTTCCAGATCGGCGACTTTCATGCCGTCCTCTTCGCTCATTTCTGGCAAAGCATAAATACGGTCACGTTCTTGCTTCACTTCCCATAGCTCTTTATGACCCATGATCACCGTGTCGACCACCGAGAATTCCTCGTAAGCAAACTGATCCTGATTTAGCTTAGCAATTCGCTCATTCGGATCATAAGAGACGTTGCCTGCGCTTGCCTCCAGCTCTTTACTGAGGATCTTCATAAAGGTCGATTTACCACAGCCATTGGCGCCTATCAGACCGTAGCGATTACCGTCGCCAAATTTGACCGAGATATTTTCAAACAGTGGCTTGGCGCCAAACTGCATGGTGATGTTGTTACAAGACAGCATAAGGGGTGCTCATTAGATTCAATTGCCGCGATTTTAGCATTAAATCGCGGCTGGGGGGGAAGGTTATTGCAGTATAACCTGATATGGCTTTACATAGGCTGGCAGTCAGTAATCAGGCTTTTTGCGAAGTGCAAACGCGATTGCGCACAGACCCAGGCCAGCAATAAACAGGAATAATCTCCAGAGATTGTTTTCTAAAACAAACTGTGAATAGCTTTTGAGTGTAACCCCACCTCTGTTTACTTCATACACGGTATATGCCGAAATATCAGCGCGATACTTGACCAGTAATTGCACATTGTCGCCCGGCTTAAGAGGCGCATTGGTTTTTTTGTGTAACACCATTTGGGTACTGCCGGTGTTTATCTTGATGAAATAGCACTTAGCTTTACCGCAGGCGGTACTGGACAAATAGGGTTCTCCCAACTGACCTGACACCTCTCTTAAGGTGGTTTTATCGGGCAGGTCCAACAGAAACAGGCTCAGTATAATCATCAGCAAACCAATTCCCAGTGTGTTGGCTAAACCTTGCTGCCTATCGTCTTCATCTGTGTATTCCGTGATGGGCGAGGTATAAGGTTCTTTGTTCATTCTTATTCTCTAAATTCGTCTGCCAATTGGCTCAGTGTATCAGCCACACTGTCTTCTGTCAGGCGGATGAAATCACAATTTGGCGCTATTTGTTCGCCGACAACATAGGCTTGCCGAGCTGCTTCGAGCATTGCAATGTCATTGACATCGTTACCAAAACACACGGTTTGTTGCATATCCAGGCCAAGCTCTAGCAGCGCCGTGAGCTTGTTGCTGTGCGCGGGCACCAGATCAAAGCAATGATGGCCATTGTGATGATAGATTTCAAAGTTGCTAAGTGTCTGCTCACAAACTTGCTTGACCTGATTATGATGCTCATCCTCTAACACCAGCAACTTCACAATGGGCTCTCGTCTCAGCGTCTCATTGCTGCCCGGTGGGATACCAAGTGCGGCCACATGTTGATGAAAATGATGAGGCTTATCGGAGATGGCATACTGCCAGTGGCCGTCAAACAAGTATGCTATCTCGTGGTTGTCCAGCCAGCAGAGTAGGGTTTGCACCTGAACTGGGTCGAAGCTATGGGCTTTGATCACGGCTTTGTTCTGACTGAACATGGCGCCATTACAGCCAATGATGGGGTGGTGCCAGAAGCATTCAGGCAAGACCGGCAAAGTATCTCTGAGTGGCCGGGCTGTGGCGAAATACAGGTTGCCACCACTGCGCTCCAGCGCTAGCAGGGCATGTTTAATGTCGTCTTGCATGCGCTGGGCATGGAATACGGTGGTGCCATCCAAATCAAAAACAAAATTCATAGTTACTTCCGGGTACAAAATCGAGTGTTTACTTTGCCAAACTGACAACATAGTATTTTAGCTATTGGCTCAAAATATTTAAATATTGGCTTAAATTTGGCGTTGAATACTGGTAAACCTGCCCCTGTGCGTTTTGCACTGAATCAGTCCGTACGGGTGAAACATATTGCAGAGCAGGGGGTTTTGTTTGAGTGGCATCAGCATGACTGCTTCGAATTGATCCTTACACTGGGTGCCCGAGGTCGTGGATTTATTGGCGAGGCGATCCATGAGTTTGCTGACATAGATCTGGCCCTGATCGCACCGGGCGTATCTCATACCTGGGATTGCCAGGTACCCCATGAGACAGCAGAGCTGGTAGTCGTGGTGTTGTGGCCAAAGGCTTTACTGGGAGGCAGGATCCCTGAGCTGGCAGCAATGCAGCACTGGCTGGATGGCATTGAAAGTGGCCTGGTGTTTAATCGAGAGACTGCGGAACGTGTCCGTGAATCTTGTTTGGCGCTTCACGCTGCAAGTCCGTTGCGTCGGCTAACTTTATTGTGTGAGATCCTGGATGAACTGCAGACTAGCCCGGCAACAGGGTTTCAATCTGGCTGTTCGCGTAACAGTGACCGTCTGGCCAGTGTGCAGGCATTTATCGCCAACCGAGTCGCTGAGCAACCAAGTCTGGCTGAATGTGCAAGCCATGTTAATGTCAGCACAGCAACCTTAAAACGCTGGTTTCAAAATGAGCTTGGCTGTTCGTTTTCACAGTATTGTGCGTTACAGCGACGTCAGCGAGCTCAGCATTTGCTGGCGACGAAACATAGTCCTATTAGTGTGATAGCTCAACAATGTGGCTTTAGCAGTACAGTATATTTTAACCAGTTTTTTAAAGCGCAGACGGGCATGACGCCCACCGCATATCGTCGTCAGTTTAGTTGGCGAAAGCGCTAGTGGACTGGGTCAACAATGTCATTCGGAATAAGCCTCAAGTCATCCAACACCACTAGTTGCTCACTCTGTTCGTTCAATGTAAATGATAACTGACAAGGATCGCAGGTAAGTGCTTTATCCTTGATATAGTCTGGAGAGATTTCCAGATGGTACGTCCCTTGTTTGAGCTTATCAAAAAAGAAAAAACCATCCGGCTCAGTGTAAAGCACGGTTTTTTCGCCACTTGTCAGGCGGGTCAGTGCAATCGGGATCCGGCCACTGATATCGGCCTCTTCGCCATTTTTATTCATCAGTATGATCAGGCCCTCGGCCTCAAACTGCAG
The DNA here is from genome assembly GCF_004014715.1 of Pseudoalteromonas sp. R3. Classification (NCBI taxonomy): domain Bacteria; kingdom Pseudomonadati; phylum Pseudomonadota; class Gammaproteobacteria; order Alteromonadales; family Pseudoalteromonadaceae; genus Pseudoalteromonas; species Pseudoalteromonas sp. R3. The sequence goes on along the minus strand of NZ_CP034835.1, from coordinate 3,484,051 downwards.
GTGAAAGGGGATGTCGAGTGTCTGGTTTGCCCCTGGGTGCAGGTTAGCTTCAATCAGGCCAAACTCAGGTTGCAGGTAGAGTGCATCCATTTCGTTGTGTTCTATCTCTAAGGTGGCCGGGCGGTTGCCTGGCAGATATAACAAGGTTTTTTCATCTCCCTGTTCCAGCATGTCGGCTTCACTGCCATTATGCATAATGGTGACATGAGGCAGGTAGGGCTCAGAGGTGTCAAAGCGTTGGTTGCTGTTTCTGTCATAGAATGCACGAATTTTCAGTGCACTGTTGTGCCGGGCGCTCTGGCTGGTCATGGTGTTCAATGGGCTGGGACCATAGAATGAAAATGAACATGACAGACCAAACTGCCAGCCACTGGCTTCGTGATAGGCGGCATTGGCGCTGATAGCGAGACTATCAAAGGTTTTTGACAGGGTCAGTGATGAGACATTACGGCGCTCAGATAATGACCGTCTCAGCTGCAAGGTACCATAGTAGCCGGCAAACTGATGGGCGTAGCTTAAAGCGAGCGTGTTCAGCTCAAACAGCCCTTGGGTTTTATTCCAGTTGAGTCTGGCTCTGCCCCAGTTGCCGCTCAAACTGCCTATCAGTGAATAGCTTTGTTCTCTGGAATTGCCGCCTTCAATGTGGCCGAAGCTGCCGGCGAGGCTGCCGGACTCTGAACGATAGCTGAGATAAGTATCCAAAGATTTGAACTGCACTTTGTTTATCCGGCTGAGACCAAACGAGGAGCTTGCCTGCCAGTCGGAGTGGTTGAGTTCATAGCTTACTGTGTTGATCTTTTCTGAGCCAAAAATGCCAACGCCTTTTTGTGCAGACAGGCTGACGTTGTGTATTTCACTAACTGGCTTGAGCCACTTAAAGTCATAATACCCGTGTTCGTCTTTACCTGCTTTGACATGCCATTTTGCCCTGCCCGGAAGCCCAATACGTTCCCAGCCGAGATAATACAATGACTTTTTTTGTCGCAAGTTTTGCAGCCACTCTTTGCCAAAATTGAGCTCATCCTGATCGGTCAGGACATAGTTAAACTGCGGGTTGATGTACTTCTCTTCGGGATTAAAGCGTGTTTTTCTCAGCACAGAAGCATTTGTTGTATAGGCGGTCAGAGTTGGATACCACTGTCCGGCGCTATAACCCGACTTAGCTTGCGTCATGATCTCTCGACGTTCACGCCGTCCGTCGGGATGCTGGACCATTAGATGATAGCTGTGGTCTGAGTTATAAATTTGCAGCGGGCGAAAGCGATACTGGCCATCGTCATTGACACGTACTAAATCAAATAATGCGTCGTTACGGTACAATTCTACATCACTACCGGGCTCTGCGTGACCTTCAATAATCAGCGGCTTGCCAGCTGCACTGTGCTGTGCCCCGTACTGAACACCCAGGCCGCCGCCACTGCTATCAAGTAACACACCTGAAATCCCCTGCAAGTCACCAACCTGATATTCAATCTTATCGGAAAGTTCTCGTGTGAGCAGTAATTTGCCGTTGAGCTGATCCTGATTGGATTCGGTCAGGACAATGTTCGCCTGGTGATGTGCTAAGTCCTGATTTATTGTCACATAGGCGGTTGAGTTTGTATTGTGCTTACTCTGTGAAGCTGACAGCTGGACATCGACATAGGGGGCCGTGTACCACTGATACTGGTCTTTTAACACCACCTGGTTGGCACGTTTCTTATTCATGGCTGTCAGGATGAGTTTGCGCTCTTCGCGCTTTTTTTCCAGGGACTTAGGGTGTCGTTGTTGTGTGTCAACAATGAGTACCTGAGTTCGGGCATTGAAGGTTGACGCTATATTGAGCTGGCTTAGCTGATCTGTCCTGATATGAGGCTCACCATCCAGAGTGACTAGGCTTTCCTCATCGACGGAGAAGTTTACGGTTTCTCCCCATAACTGACCAGACACTTTTTTACCTGAAAAATCGATGGTTAACTCACTGTCCAGCACGGTGTTCAGGTTGGCCTGTGATATAAAGTAATGGTCATAATCCGGGGTAATGAGCTCAGTGCCCTCAGGAAAGATTTGCTTATCAATATACAGATCAGCGAAGATAAAATCGGCGACATCGCCTACTTCCCGAGAGTAGACCAAGGAGGAAAAGCACAATAAGGAAAAGAGATAAAGATACTGCATGCAAAAGGCCCGGCAGGGCCGGACCTTTAGAAAAAGATGGGGATCTTACTGGTAAGCCGCAACAAAATCATAAGTAAATGTTTTGGTACCAGGTGCGTTGATGGCAATATCTTTGTCTTCAAGCATTACCACAGCTGCCAGTGAGACTGACGCCTCACCACCTGCACTCAGCTGAACTGCTGAAGAGAAAGGTGTCAGAGCAAATCTCAGCCCGTCCTGAATTTGGTCAGGCGCAGAATATGAGTAGCTCACAATTGCACGAGGGGTACCTCGTACGGTGAAGACACCTTGCTTACCACCTACATTAGGATCGTTACATAACGCTGAAGCAGTAGGATTAGAAAAGGGCGTTTCTACCGCATAACAGCCGTCACCATTTTTAGATGCTTCGTTTACCAGTAGCTCCGGGAAACTCATTGGCGTTGTTTGCTCGATTTGGATTGGTGCACGTTCCACGACCAGATTAACATCAACCTGATAAGTTGCTGCCACAGAACCAAAACTCATAGCTAATAGTGCGATTGCGCTGGAGGTTTTTTTTAGCATTGTTTATTTCCTTAATTATTATTGGTATACCGCAGTAACTGTGTAGCTGAAAGCGTACTCCCCGCTGCCTGTTTCATAGGCGTTACTGAGTGTTACAATACCTCCTGCACTAAACGTGCCAACTCCTGATTTTTTTTCTTACGCGCTTATTAAAGCCTCCTGATTTGTTTTGTACTGTAAAGGTTAAACCCTGCTTTGTTTCGTTTCCATATACTTCTATGTCCACGTAACTCCTGGGCTGGCCAGTGATTTCGAATTCAGCTTTATAGCCTCTTAAACCCGGGCAAAGTGACTTTTTAACTGTTTTATTATTTTTTCGCCCATTCGCCTTACAGGTGGCGCCTTCCCAGGTTGCGGGGTCTGTTTAAGTGGTGGGAAGGTTAGAGGTGTCAATAAATTGATGCTGATCCCGGTGGAAAGAGTCTGATTTTGTTGCTGTTGCTTCAGATATGTCAAAGTATCGACTTCCTGAGCGGTCGTCGATAACAGAGCAAAACTGGTCAACAAACTGGCTATCATTATTTCAGCATTTGCTCAGAAATAGTGACGGTTTGCTCCTTCAGGAGTTCTTTAGATTCAACATCTTCCAGACGTAATGTCAGTTTTTTTGTCGATCAGGGACTGATATTCAAGCGGAAGAGACATATCACGCTGGCTTAACTCGGGATATAAGCTGAACTGGTTGATACGAAAAAGCTCCTCTTCGCCTTCCATCACAACCAAATTTGCGCTGGTATGGCCTGGACCCTGTTTATGCAAGCTGACGAGCATATTTTTGGTGTCTTTGCTGAAGGCCACGGCACCGAAAGTCAGTTCTGTACTGGATGACGTATTCTTGATAAAAACAGGAATAATCACTTTGTAATTGGCTCGTACTGTAACGGCACCATTTTGTGGTTGTGATGAACTGGCGCTGAGCGCTTCAACCATCAGGTGGGCACGAAACTCACCGTCAGGGATTTTGCCTTTTTTCATCAGGCGGATTTTTTGAAACTGTTTGGGTAATACGTCTTTGGCAACTCTGGGGCCTACACGCAGATAGGGTTTGGCTGAGAATTGATATTGCTCGGCAATTTTCAGGGAACCCGTTGCATCCATTTTCATATCTATCAGTGAAACCCGGTAACTCTGCAGGCTGTCTGAGGTATTGTATATGCGTAACTCACCACGGCGAGTTTCCTGATCAAGAACTACCCGGTGCCTGTCCAGTTTAAAGGTTGAAGCCCAAGCCTGAGAAGTCAGGATCGAAAACAGCAGTACCAATGTGAAAAATGCTTTGTTCATATAAGATGCTCTTTGAATTATTAGTTTGATGAGCGCAGCTAAAGTGCCGGTATCATATCCTAATCAGATTTGGCTGCAACTATTAGACTGTGAGGGAAGAGTAAGCTTGGGGGAGCCGGCGTTATCTGCCGGCAGGCTCGCAGATTAGTTTTCAGGCATTATTTGAGAGTCAACCTGACTGGTGCTGGGCTGATCTGTGGCATGCTTCATTCCACCTAAGAAGGTTAGGTTTCCAAGGTAATCGGGTAGTATACGTTCACTATTGTAATCGCGAATGTCGTCAATTTGCCTGTCATGAAATGCCTGTAACAAGGGGGGATTGCAAAGCTGGCCCAGCTTTCTAATGCATCGGAACGCACAAACTGCTCATTATAGTGTTCTGCGTCATCAAGTAATTGCCCCCAGAGCTGTTGTTGTATTTGTGGTGGTGTACCCGCTGTATGTTCCAGTGCATCATTGATCCATCCCAGCCCATATTCGTCGTATGCGGTGAGAATATCGGAGTAAAGACGCCCGCGGTCGGATTCGCCGGGGGGCAGATCCTGTTGTACAACCACATCATTTTTTTCCGTCTGGTAGTATTGGCGGTGCGCAGACAGGTCAACTTGTTGACTTAAATAAGCGAAAACGTTGTTCTCGCTTTCTTTGTCTGCTTCGTTCAGCATGGCCAGCATACTGTGTTTCTCAAAGGGTTTTATAACGTTTGCCATATCCAGTATGCCACGACTCTGTGAGAAGGTACTTTCCTGCAAGTGCGTGTTTAGGGTGCTCAGGTCATCTCCTTTAAATTTTCCACTAATGAGTAAGTCTGTATAGCTGTGTAACAATTGCAGATTCTCCGGAGGCTGAGCCAGCTCATACTGCCAGTATTTATCCCGGTCAGATGATGTCATCAGAATGCGTTCACGGCCTTTCTCATCTACACCCACAGGTGAGGTGGGTGCCTGATAGGTGTCACCTTGTTCAGCCAGACTGGCGAATGTCTGCAAGGTGTCGTAAAGAATATCATCGGGCAGGCTCGAAAGGGCCTCAACAAGCTCGTCGGGTACGTGGCTTCGTTTCTCTAGTGCAAATATCGAGGTATTACCTGCGTCTATCAAAATATCTGCAAGCTGGGAGAGTGCATCGTCGTCCAGTCGCTCAGCCAGGGATAAAAGCGATTTACTGGGCTTGATATGTTCGAGCTTATTTCTTTGTTCGGGTGGCAGGCGATCAAGCTGGGCTAAAAAGGCATTGATATCGTCTTTGTCAGTCAGGTCGCCATAGGCATATTGAGTACTCAGCTGGCCATGCTCATTCTTAGTCATTTCCTGACTGGTAATATGAAAGCGTTTGAAACCGATATAGTCTGGCAGTTGTGTATGTGGCCTTGGGTAAGTAAATACAGAGGCAAAGTCATTACCCTGCACGGACTGCAGTATCGTGAATTGAGCGTCGTTAAGTGGAGTGTCATCGGGTGTACTGGCTGAGAGCACCTGGTTCTGTATTTGCTCAGGAATTTCTTGCGAGCTTTGCGGGGGGCGACTTTGACTGGTAATCGCAGCCTTACTTGCATCGCTGTGAAAGTGAAGCTTCATAAATAACCTTGTCCTTGTTACTTAAAGTTAAACGGTTATCGGCCGATTGCATCAGGACTTTAAGATGGAAATGAAAACCCCGGTGGATAGCGATGAAAACCATCAAAGTCCCCTTTGCTCAATGGTAACCCTGCCGTACGGAGGATCGCATAGGCCATCGAACAGTGGAACAAAAAGTTAGGCCAGGCGTAAAACTGAAAATACTTGTCAGGTTCCAGTGTGTGATTAGCAAACCCTGCAACAAAGGTGATGCTGGCGGGCATTGACTCCCAGGGATTGTTGTGTAAATTCGTCAGGTACTCTATGGTGTCATCCAGTTCCTCCAGTAGATTGTTCACACTGACCGTCGGGCGCTTAAAGTTGGTTACTTCTTTATTAAATAAAGGACAGCAGCATCGCAGTGACAATGCGGCTGCCGTGGACACCTGCTGATGTAGTGGGAACATATCAGGGCACAGTCGCTGAGCCAGTAAGTCTTCGGTTATGTCTTCGCGCTGCATAATTGCCTGCAGCTGGTTCAGATAATGTAAAAATGGCTCAATCATGTTGTTCATATTTCCCTCGCTTAGACAAATCAAAATATAGGTTAAATAAATTTTCTAGTTGGCCGATAAAATCTGTTTTTCTGTTAACAAATTAAAGCGCTAAAGTTCTTTCTTAATTATTATTTTCAAGTACCTAGAACAAATGTAGTAGATAAATCAACGTGACTTATTAGTTTAATGGAACGTTAAAAAACGTGACTTTAGATGGTTTTTTGTGTACCTTCTTGAGTTCGTTGGTCAGCTGTATACGGACTTTATTTTAGACATTAGCCCGCAAAGCTGCCAGCACGGTACACGGGGGCAGATATTCCCTGTACGTGTCTGTCGAAGTGAGGTGCATTCTTGCTTCTCACCAATAAGAATAAAGACAAACCATAAGGAAATTTTATGCTTAAAATGTCAAAGCTGGCGAAAGCTTATTACACGGATACGGTAAAAACTCAGGCGCTGCAACCATTTGACCTGGAAGTAAAGCAAGGCGAGTTTGTAGCTGTGATCGGCCCGTCTGGTTCAGGTAAAACAACCTTTCTAAATATTGCGGGGCTACTTGAAGACTATTGTGAAGGTCAGTACACGCTAGACGGTAAAGACGTAACGGGTCTGTCAGATAAGCAAAAATCACGCTTACGAAATGAAAAGATAGGTTTTATTTTTCAAGGGTTTAATCTAATCCCTGAACTCAACTTGTTTGACAACGTGGAAATGCCACTGCGCTATCGCAGCTTTAGCGCCAGTGAGCGTAAGCAGCGGGTGATGGATGCGCTGCAACAGGTCGGTCTGGCGAGTCGCAAAGACCATTACCCACAGCAACTATCTGGTGGACAACAGCAGCGTGTTGCTATTGCGCGTGCACTTGCGGGCAGCCCGGCATTCTTGTTAGCGGATGAACCAACCGGTAACCTGGATTCTAAGATGGCGGATGGCATCATGTCTTTGCTTAAAGACATCAATGCCAAAGGTACCAGTATTTTAATGGTGACGCACGACACTGAACAGGCCAGTCAGGCACAGCGGATCATTGAGATCAAAGATGGTGTATTGAGCGAGCGTCGTGCCCCAGAGCAAGCGATTGCTTAGGACTACATATGCTAACTTACTATTTTAAGCTGGCCTGGCTCAGCTTACGTAAGACACCTTTATTGAGTGTGCTTATGGTGAGCACGATCGCGTTAGGTATTGCCGCTGCGATGGTGACCTACACCGTCAGTTACATGAAAACCAAAGACCCTTTACCTGGTAAAAGCGACCGCGTTTTCACCGTACAGTTAAGTGTCTGGGGTCCTGATCAGCCTTACCGTACGGCCGATGGTCAGGAAGAAATTCCAGAAATGGTCTCTTATCGGGATGCGAAAAATCTCAAAGCCGCCGGTAAGGCGCATCGCGAGTCGGCACTTGGCCTGTTTAAAATGATGAGTCGTGCTGAGGAGCAAACTCACCGCGATGCACAGATGCGGATGATACGTACTACCCACAACGACTTTTTTACGATGTTCGATGTGCCTTTCTTATACGGTGGCGCCTGGACTGAACAGGATGATAGTGCAGGGAATCAGGTTGTTGTTATCACGAAAGCATTGAATGAAGAGCTGTTCGGCGGTGCTAACTCTGTAGGTCGCCACATCGTTTTGGGTGACTCTCTGATGCAAGTTGTCGGGGTGATGGACGACTGGTTCCCCATTCCGAAATTCTACTACTTGTCTTCTCATGCCTACCGCGATCCTGAGTCAATTTTTGCGCCACTTGAATATCAAATAAATCAGGAGATTTTCTCTCGCAATGATGTGACCTGGGCGTGCTGGCAGGATATTGAAGATGTTGCGTTCAGCGACTTTATGGCGTCAGATTGTGTGTGGCTGTTTTATTGGGTTGAGCTGGAGTCGAGCGCAGACAGAGCACAGTATATGGACTTCATTAACGCCTATGTTGAACAGCAAAAACAGGCGGGTCGTTTTGCCAGAGAAAATCTCAGCCGATTATTTACCATAGACGAGTATCTACGCTGGGCAAAAGTCCTCAGTAACGAAAATGATATGGCTGTGTGGCTGGCATTTGCATTCTTACTGGCCTGCTTACTTAATTGTATGAGTCTGATGATGACTAAGTTTTATGGCAAAGGGAGTGAAATAGGGCTCAGGCGAGCGGTTGGTGCCAGTCGTCATGATATTTGCTGGCAATTTTTATGTGAAGCTTTCCTGATAGGTTTGTTTGGAGGTGTGTTGGGTCTGCTGTTTGCGCAGCTGGGACTGCAACTGGTACAGCAAATATTCACTTATCTTAATGCCACCATTATGCAAATGGATTTACGGATTATGCTCATGACACTTGGGTTGTCTGTTGTGAGCTGTATTCTGTTTGGACTGTGGCCGATTTATCGAGCCGCTCAGATCCAGCCCTCTAGCCAACTTAAGAGTTTGTAGGAGCGGATCATGAAAGATTTTACCGTGATTCTTAAAACGATATGGCGCAGCAAGACATCTCCTTTGCTGTTGATATTACAAATAGCTGTGACCTTTACGATATTTGTTAATGCCGTTTATATGGTTTCACAAAAGCACGATAAAGTGACGGCACCCAGCGGCCTCAACGAGTCTCAGGTGTTTTCGTTGTTTATTAATCTGCAGGAAAAGGGCGACGCCAGGGCAGCTGAATTTGAGCAGGTTATAAGAGATATCAAGGGCCTGGGAACGGTAGACAATGCCATTCCTGTGACATCAGTCCCTATGAGCGGGTTTGGACGGTCTGTCGATATTGGTTATGGACCAGCAGATGAGGATAAGCTCACCGCAAGCGGTTATTATGGCAGTAATTTCGATAGTCGCGATACGCTGGATCTGGAACTCATCGCAGGGCAATGGTTTGAACAAAGTGATGTCTCCCACTCCTATTTTGGCGCACACTCTGGTGGAAAAGTGGTGGTTTCCAGAGCACTCGCGCAGACATTGCACCCAGACAACTGGCGAGATGTGTTGGGCAAAACTCTGTATGTTCAGAATGAGCCGCAACAGGTGATTGGAGTGGTGGATAATCTCAAAGCTGTTTGGAGTTTTTGGCGGCTGTTCGATCATGTAGTGTTGTCTCCAACGTTCGAAGTTCATGACAAGGTTGGCATTATGGTCAAAGCACAACCAGACGTGCTAGAGCAGGCAATGTCTGATGTGAAGGCATTGTTGCTGGCGACGCCAGGCAGGCAAATTGACAAGCTCAAACCTTTTAGCCAGACCCGTGAAGAAAGCTATCGCACAGATGTTGCAGAGCTGGAAACTTTGAAGCTGGTATTGATCGGGCTGCTGATGCTGACGATGCTAGCGATATTTGGTCAGGCACGCTTTGCCATTCTTAAGCGGCGCAAACAAATCGGCACTCGCCGTGCGTTAGGCGCGAACCGGGTGCAGGTATTACGTTATTATCTGATGGAAAATCTGATTGTTACGCTTGTCGGGGTTGCCATTGGCGTGATCTGTGCCGTATTAGTTAACACTCAATTGGTGAGCTATTTTGGCTTAGCTCCTGTTCCGGCATACTACCTGCTGGTTGGGGCAGTGATTATGCTATCGGCAGGCCAGCTTGCTGTGATCCAGCCTGCCTGGCAGGCCGCACATGTTTCGCCTGCACTGGCAACACGTAGTGTTTAAATCAGGGGTCACATGGTGTGACCCCTGATCAAAGGAAATACTAAATAATAATAAAGGAATAAGTATGTTACTTCATTATATGCAATGGGAATTGTTTGTACCCTTTACAGCTCCTTACCGGCATGTCAGCAGGAGGTTGGCATGTTAATAGGTTACTATTTCAAGCTTGCCTGGATAAGTCTTAAAAAAACACCTTTGTTAAGCTCTCTCATGATAGGCACAATCGCAATGGGCATTGCGGCTACCATGATCACCTCTACCGTCAGTATTATGATGGCGAAGGATCCGTTACCCGAGAAAAGTGAACGCACTTTCTCAGTTCGTTTAAGTAGTTGGAGTCCGGATAAAGCCTACCAGATAGCCAGGGGGGAGGAAGTGATCCCACCTATGATGACTTACATGGATACGATGAATCTGCTGGCAGAAGCGAAAGGACAACGACAAACCGCTGTGGTTATGTATAAGAATATGGTACGTGGCGAATCTCAGACAGAGAAAGAAGCAAAAATGCTGCGCGTCAATTCAGTCAACAATGACTTTTTTGCAATGTTCAATGTCCCTTTCCAGTATGGTTCGCCTTGGTCTGATACAGAAGACAAAGAAGGGGCGGCACTGGTGGTGTTAGATAAGCAAACAAACGATCGACTATTTTCCGGCGCCAACTCCGTAGGTCAGCATATCTTAATCGGTAAACACCTGGCTCGGATCGTTGGGGTGCTCGACAGCTGGTCGCCGCTTCCTCAGGTTTTTCATGGACGTCAGCACGCTCACAGCCTGCCTTTTCCTATATTCACCCCATTCCAGTTTCAGATAAACAATAACTTATTATCAAAAGGCGAAATGAGTTGGCAATGTTGGGCGCCACTTGATGACAGTTCGCTGGAGACGTTTCTGGCTTCTGAATGTGTCTGGATCCGTTACTGGGTGGAGTTGTCGTCAGCGGCACAACGCAGCGATTACATGGACCACATTAATGCCTATGTGGAGCAACAAAAAGAGTCAGGGCGTTTTGCTCGCGAAAACCTGAGCAAGGTTTTTGACATCAAGGAATCGCTTAAAGAAGACAAGATCGTAGAGGAAGACGACTTTATTGCGGTTTGGCTGGCCTTCGCGTTTTTGGTGGCTTGCTTACTGAACTGTATGGGCCTGATGCTCATCAAGTTTTATGGCAAAGGGGCAGAAGTGGGGCTACGCAGAGCGGTCGGCGCCAGTAAGCAACACATCGCTATGCAATTTGGCTGTGAGACAGTGCTTATCGGTACCTTAGGAGGCTTTTTGGGCCTGGCATTGGCTCAGCTTGGCTTGCGTGTAACCGCCGATATTTTTGCTCATTTACCAGAGGGCTTGATGCAGATGACTTTCCCATTGGTGATCATGACAGTGGTGTTGGCAGTGATTAGCAGCACGGTGTTTGGATTATGGCCTATCTACAGGGCTGCTCAGATCCAGCCTTCGGCTCAATTGAAGAGTCTATAGGAGTCGTCATATGAAAGATTTAAAACCGATTTTGAGTACTCTGTGGCGTTCTAAATCAGCACCATTGTTACTGATTTTACAAATCGCCGTAACCTTTACTATTTTGGTTAATGCCGTGTACCTGATTATTCAGAAGGAAGCGCTGCTGATTGAGCCAAGTGGTCTGGATGAAGAGGTGATTTTTACACTACACACTAACGTACAAAGTAGTGAGGCAGAGGAAATGATCGCACTGGTTAAGCAGGACTTACGTGATGTTCGTGCTCTTCCCAGTGTTGAAAATGTTACTGTGATGAATTCATTTCCACTTAGCGACTGGGGAAGTTATGCACCGACGGGATTAGGGCCCACCGAAGAAGATATGAATATCTATACGGGTTATTTCACCGGAGATGAACATGCCATTGCGACTATGGGGTTAGAGCTGATAGCCGGAGAAGGGCCAAGCGAGGGAGAAGTCCAGGATTCGATAGATTTTAGCGCTGATGCAACACAAGCGGTAGTATCCAAAGGGTTCGCAGAGCTTTACTACCCAGATGATTGGCGCGCGATCCTGGGAACTACCGTTTACCTCAATTATGAGCCTTTTATTGTCAAAGGGGTCGTTAAAGACCTGAAGTCCGTCTGGCCTGGCTGGTATTCCCATGCCAATACGGTATTGATCCCGTTACGACATATCAGTAGCAACTATAAAATGTTGATTCGCTCGAGACCTGGAGAGCTGGAACAGGCAAAACAACAGGTAGTCAAAGAGTTGATGAAAACTCCGGGGCGGCATTTGGATAAAATGATGGATTATCAGCAGATCCGAGCGGATAAGTTCAAATCGGAAACGGCTGCAATTAAGACGCTGTATTGGGTGATTGTCGGGCTGGTACTTTTGACTTTGCTGGGTATATTCGGGCAGGCTAGGTTTACTGTGGTTAAACGTCGTAAGCAGATTGGTACCCGCAGAGCATTGGGGGCCAGCCGGGCAGACATATTGCGTTATTGCATGGCTGAGAACGCCATTGTGACATCTGTGGGTATTGTGGTCGGTGTGATCTGTGCATTGCTTGCGAATGTACAGTTAGTTAACCACTTTGATATGGCGCCGGTGCCGGTTGTCTATCTGCTGCAGGTTGCTGGTGTCATCCTGATTGTAGGGCAGCTGGCTGTCTGTCAACCTGCCTGGATGGCAGCGCGAGTCTCTCCGGCATTGGCAACGCGCAGTGTCTGATAACCCTGGAGAGACCAGGCATCATAATGAGAACCTAAAATCGATAAAATTTCCCCAAAAGAGTTATCAGACACTCTTTTGGGGGTTATTCATGTCAATTTATAGTTATTTTGTAATTTTGTTCTAACATTATATGAAACTAATGTTATCAGGAATGAAGTTATGCATCAGTCTGGCTTACTACCAGCTGCAGATATCTGCTCTGAATCAATAAATAACAATGGCTGTTACGGTGTTGTTAAATACACTCAGGGTGAGCTGAGTGTTTATGTTAAACAGGTGTTTATTAACCGGCTAGGTGGCGGTGTAAAGCCCGACCTCAGTGCTGATGACATTGAGTTTTTCCGGTATCTGGATTCTATTCTGCGGTATTGCTATGTGCTGGTGTATGTCAAAAATGCTTCTACGGGCGATTATGATAGTGCCATTTTTCTTGACGATTACGAAGCTATCCAGGGGATCAGCAAAGAAGAGGCGCAGCAGCGTCTGGTCGATTTAAATACAGTAGTGAACTATCTTAAAACTGCGATGAAGTGACCGGCAAACATCAGGGATGTATTACAATATGCTGCTGGTCACAGTGCTCTGCCAGACATGCAGTGATCACGACATCTCCCTGATAATCTGATAATGACAAAGTTGCATTGCTGTGAGGGACATGATTGATGTACCAACGCACGGCATCTGATGATGCACTCTCTGCGCCCGATACAACTAACCTCAGTTCTGATACTTGTTCCCTGTAATAATGCTGACCATTGCGTGGCTGAGTGATGCGCAGCTGGGTGTCTTTGTTTGGTAAAAGGGGAGCATTATTGGATGCCAGCCAGGTAGCAAGCTCTGCTGGCCACTGAGACTCTGTAACGAAATTTCCTTCACTGGTCATGGTTGGTGGTGTCATGCCGTTGAGTGTGTATGCCTGTAGCTGTTTGTGACATGAATCAGCAGGCGTATTAACGCTGGCACGACCTCCTGGCCAGCAGATCTGCACAGACCTGACCTGATCTGGCTGGGTTAGGTTGCGGGTGTCCTGGGGCAGTAAGTCGAATACATCAAACATCAGCGGTGCGGCGCGCGTAGCGCCCAGATATCCAACCACGGGGCTTGCATCGGGCCGGCCCACCCAAACGGCCACAGTGTAGTCGGGGCTGACACCGACCGACCAGAAATCCCGATAGCCATAACTTGTCCCGGTTTTCCAGGCTATTTTACGCCGGTTACTGGGGACAACCCGATCCGGTGCAGAAAGTTGGCTCAGCATATCAAAGGTGATCCAGCTTGCCGCAGGAGAGAGGAGCGAAAAGTCAGGACGAGGATAACCTGGGCTATGTGAAATAAGCGACAAGTCTTGTACTTTGCCTTGACTTGCCAGCGAACGGTATAAGCGGGCAAGTTGCATTAATTCTATGCCGGTGCCACCAAGCCCGACAGCCAGGTTGGCATCCTGATGATGCAATTGAACCTGCGCATTGCGCAACTGATGTTCAAAGCGCTCGGCACCCATCCGGTGTAATAGCTGAATGGCTGGGACATTGAGGGAGTGTTGCAGCGCCTTGGTAACACTGACGGCACCACTAAAGCGGCCTGTTAAATTTTGTGGTTTATAGCCATCGAAGTTACTTGGTATATCGCTCATCAGGCTCTGGCTGTGGATCAGGCCAAGATCTAAGCCCAGCCCATAGATAAAAGGTTTAAGTGTCGAGCCGGGCGAGCGTATTGCACGGATCATATCGACATGGGCAAAACGACTATCATCGCTAAAATCTACGGAGCCCTGGTAAGCCAGTATTTCGGCGCGCTGGTTATGCACGATTAGTGCAGCTGCCGAGCTCTTGTCGGTTAATCTGTGTTTGGTATTTGCCAGTAATTGACTGAGGCGTTGTTGTAAAGTGTAATCCAGCGTTGTGCGGATCACATGCTGGCCAGGGTGTTGACGCTTAAGTCTGCGGCTTAACAGCGGTGCCAGTGGTGGCTGCATAGTTTGCTCCAATCGCACCGCTTCTTGGCTCAGCAGGGTGAGTTGTTCGGGCGCCAGCAGTTGACTGTCGGCCAGGCGTCTGAGTACTTTGTTTCTCATCGCTTTGGCACGCTCTGGATATCTATCTGGACGATGATATGAAGGTTTTTGTGGCAACACGACCAGCAAGGCAGACTGATTAATCGATAAGGAGTGTGCGGACTTATTAAAATAACGCCGTGATGCAGCTTCGACGCCTTCTATATTGCCGCCAAAGGGTGCCAGATTGAGATACAAAGTCAGGATTTCGGACTTGCTGTAGTGCCATTCCAGTTGCAGTGCTCTGGCGATTTGTTTCAACTTTCCTGTAACGGAACGTTTGTGTGGGTCCAGCAGTCTGGCTACCTGCATGGTCAGTGTGGAGCCGCCGGAGATAACTCGGCCATGTGCCAGCCATTGCCACAATGCTCTGCAAAGGGCGAACGGGTTCACACCGGGGTGATAATAAAACCAGCGGTCTTCGTAATTCAGTAATGCAGCCAGATAAAAAGGGTCGACGTCCGATACCGCAATCTGATAGCGATGCACACCTCGGGCATCACTAAATGACCGCAACTGCTGTCCATCGCGGGATGTTACAACGGTTGCCGGCCCATCCGGATAAGGCGCCGGCAAGGGGTAATGCCAATCCAGCCACTTCAGTACCAGAAGCAGGCATAGCGACCCCGCGCCCAGTGCAAACCGAAACATGCGCGGCCGTTGCGTCGCACTAATGGCCATTATCATTGCTCTTGCGTGGCATCTTAGCGAATGACCTCCATTTGATAGGGGTACTGCCAGTAAATCGCATGCTTATGGGGTCGATACATGGACTCAAGGTAACTCGGCGGTACCTGGTAAACCCCGGGCACTTCAGCGCGCAGTATATAGGCAAACTGATATTTGCTGGTTGTGAGTTTAAGTGCTGCCACAAAGCGATCGTTGCGATATTCTGTGTGATCTGTGGTGGCCAGCTTGACGTGCTCTGGCAATAGCTGAGATACCGGCGGGCCTTGCATCAGGGCTGGATTTTCCAATACAAACCCGGCTGGAATACGTTCAATCAGCAGGGCATCCGGAACCGGCTCTTTGGTTTGTATATCGAGAACCACCATCAGTCGCTCACCCACTTTGAAGCGAGCTGTGTCCAGCGGTTGTCCGTTCAGGTCAAACAGGCGTCTGACCATACGTTTGGTATCCAGCGTATTAAAGGGGCTGATTTCATTGGCAATACTGGAGTCCAGCTTCAGTCGGCCTTTGGCCATTAATTGCAGGTAAAGCGGGTCGTCATTTGGGTTACTGAGTGTCATTGTCTGCGACAGTGTGTGACTCACCACTTCAGGCGCCTGTGTCTGTTCACCATCAATCTCTAGTCGAACGGGGTGATGTGCGTTTACTTCACTGATATGCACGGCGGTGCGCAGTAAAGCCGCGCGCTCCTGTGTGCTGAGCCAGGTTTTCAGAGCTTGATCGGGGAGCTGCTTAAGTAACTGAGTTTGTAATGTGCGAGACCGAGAACGCAGCGCAGTATGTCTTGCCAGCCTGGTCAGTACCAGAGCTGACTGGGCATCGTCACGTAGGGTTGATCCATAATCCGCAAAATAATCAGTCGTGCGATGAAAAGTGTGGGCTTGTCTGAGCAAAACTGCGGCTTGCTGGATTGCTCCCACATCGGCCAATGCAGACGCCATATGCAGTAGACTTAATCTGGAAGGATATTCAGTGATACGCATTGATTCCAGATCGCTGTAACTTAATTGCCCACGCAGGCTGACCAGGTAAGCTGCAAAGCTCTTTGCGGCGGTTGCCTCAAAAGCATCCTGGCTCAGATCATCGACTAGGTTATCGCGAGTATACCTGAGCATGCGATAGTGGGCCCGGTTGAGCATACTTGGCGGGACTGTACCCGGGAAAGTAGCATGTGCCTGCGTCAAGAACTCTGTGATATAGGCACTTAACCAGGGCTGTTCATTGCCCCGGGCATCCCACAGTGCGAACCCTCCGCTGGGTTTTTGCATGGTCTTGAGTCGTTGTACAGATTGGCTGATCAGTGTTCGCGGATCGTCAAGCTGCCCGGCCTTTGTCTGCTCATTGTCCAAAGCTTGCTGCAACAAACCTTCAAGCTGAGTGTGTTTAAGTAAAAAGGGCCAGGCTTTACTGGTGGTTTGTTCCGCGCATCCATAAGGGTAGGCGCGCAGCGCAGATGCATATTCTCTGATGGGTAGTCTGGGCGTATGGCTGGCATATAAGGTGCCAGGGTCTGTCTCATCGAAGTGCAGTCCCTGCCAAAGCGCAGAATCGACCTGATAAGTTTGTCCGGGGGATAACATGAGCGTGGTCGCCTGCACCAGCTGAGGTTCAATCGCTTTGATGGGCACAGACCAGCTGCGTGTTTGTGATACTTCCGCGCCCTGCAACTCAATTTGTACCGTTGCGGTATGCGACCAAGGGGTAGCGCCAACAAGCAAACGCATAGAGCGACTCCAATGAGCCTGGTCGTCCAGGGTTACCGTAAAAGTGTGTTCATCAACAAACTGCACCGAGCCAGATGGCTTGACTGTGACCGACAGGGTCTGTTCGCTGCCACTGACATTGTGCAGGTCCAGCGTGACGGAAGTTTCATCTCTGGGCACAAAAAAGCGTGGTACGCTCAGCTCAGCGATCACCGGCGCACTGACCGGGCGGGATTCGACCTTGTGGCCAACCTGAGTGTGATTGAAAGCGGTTGCGACGATTTGTACTTCACCATTGTAATCAGGCATATCCACTGTAACGCTGGCTTTGCCGTCAATCAGTTGGACCGGCTGGGTCATCAGGATCACGGTTTTACTCTCGACCAGATTATCGTTGCGGTTGTCACTGCGCTCATTACTGTCACTGCCAAAGCGGGACTGGGCAAACGGATCGGGACGGTTATCGTAACGTCGTGAATACAAGTCAATCACATCGCCACCGTAGCGACGTTGATTGAACAGATAGTGATGCGGGTCGACCGGATAATAACGACTCAGATTCAGTATCCCTTTGTCGACAACCGACAGGGTGACCCAGCTTTGCTCAGCTTGTGGAGCAGCGATATCTGAAGTGTGAATTTCCACGGTCAGTGGCTTAAGCGGCTCAATTTTATCCGGTAAAGTCAGGTCCAGCTTCAGCTCCCTGTCTTCGCGTGCCAGCCTGACAGGGACAATGCCAAAGTGGCGTTGCAGCGCACTGGAGTGGCCGCTGAACAAGGTAGCGCTGAGGTAGAGGTCGTGGCGAGCCAGCGATTTATCGAGCGGAACGCGCAGCGTCGTTTTACCTTTGCTAACAGACTGGCTGTGCGTCCAAAGTACACTGTCGGCTTCCAGTGCCAGTTGTAGCTGTCCATCGGCTGGTGCATCCAGTTCCACGAGCAAGATGTCACCTGCCTGATAATGGCGTTTATCCAGCTGCATTGACAGGTGCTGCGGTTTGGCCTTGAGCTGCTGATACCCCCTATGCCAGCCGGCATAAAAGTCATAGACTGTTTTGGCTTTGCTAAGCTTATCGGTAATTATCAGACGGTAGTTCCCCCATTCGACGGGGAATTGTACCGTGTGGGTGTCCTCATTAAGCACCACGGTTTGTTTGGCTTCACTACGCCACTGTGGCTGAGACTGACGGCGCCAGCCTATGCCTTCTTCATAAAACCAGAAATACCGCCCCTGATCGTAACTGAGTTCGACGTCCAGTTCCCCACTTGTTAAGCGTTGGCCATCTGGGCTGAGCAGTGCCAGCTCGAACTGTGCATCTGAAGCATATTTGAATTCAGCCTGAGCGGGCTTAACAGCGGGGATTGGGCTGGATTTCCAGCTTGTATAGCTTAATCGTCGTTGTACGGCAGCGCCGCCAGATTCCAGCAAGCTGAGGTTCACTTGTGTTGCTACCGGGCTTTTGAGCATGTTGGCACTCACTGTGGGCAGGGTTAGGGCCAGCGTGCCCTGTTCAGATAAGCGCTGATCAGGTAGTGTTTGAAAGCGGTTGCTGAGATAAAAATCTTCACCAACGAAGAAGTCGGCAAATGGGCCCGGGTAATGGCGTACGGCGCGATGCACCAGGTTGGCTTTTAAGGTGTTTCCTGCAGCGGGGCTGCCGAACAAGTAGCGTCCCTGCACTGACAGAGGCATGGATGAACCTGCTGTAACAAATGCGTCTTGTCCACTGAAGGTCAGGTCCATGCGCTCTGGCACAAATTCTTCCAGCTGAAATTCAAAGTGACCTATGGCAGAGCGAGCGGTTGGGTCAAGCATCACAGAGACTTTATAACGTCCGGTTGGCCAGCCTGTATCAGTATATAAATGTGTATTGAAAAAACCCGCTTCACCCGGCGTCAGTTGCTCGCGCAGTATTTCCTCCTGCAAGGGGTTTGTTACAGTTACAGTGATGGGCTGCTCTGTGAGCGCTATACCATCGGCATTGCGCAGCAAAATATTTATGGGCAGAGACTCGCCGGGTTTAACCAGATCCCGGTTGCTATAAATATATGCCTCCATATCCTGGTAGGGGCGACCACCAACCTGGTAATCCGATAAATCCAATGGCACTTCTTTGATAGGCAACAGCGCATACTCAGATTCGCCCTCACTGCTGGTATACTCTGCAACTATGATGTCATCCCGATGCAGCTGGATATCAAAGTGCACAGCACCATGCTGATCGGTTTTCGTCTCTCTCAGTAACTCATGCTTGCGAAAGGCCTTAACTTTGACGCCTTTGACTGGGCGTCCTGTAGAAAGACGGTTGATCTGCAAGCTGGCGTGTTGCTTAAACACTTTTGCCTGAATGCCCAGATCGGTCAGCAGCAGATGCTTTGCCTGTAACTCATTAAACATACCCGGCGCTTTTAGCACGATAATGTACCAGCCACTGGCCAGCGATTTTGGTATTGGTAATCGGGCCGACTGAATACCTGCCTGAGTAGTTTGGGGCAGGTTAAATCTATCGGCAAAAACGCTGTCATAGGTATATTGCAGTCGATCCAGTGAGCTCGGATACAGCTTGTCCGTCAGGTAGTAGCGGCTGAGAAAATCATGGGCGCTGGTGAGACGCAGCAATTCCACATCAACTGCATCAATATGCTGGTAGGTGATTGGAATGGACTGTCCGCTTCCTTTGGCGACCAGAGGCCCCGAACCAACAATGGCCAGCTTAGGTTGTTGCATCACTTTGCCCTGCGCCTGAACCGTGCT
Source organism: Pseudoalteromonas sp. R3 (assembly GCF_004014715.1). Taxonomy (NCBI): domain Bacteria; kingdom Pseudomonadati; phylum Pseudomonadota; class Gammaproteobacteria; order Alteromonadales; family Pseudoalteromonadaceae; genus Pseudoalteromonas; species Pseudoalteromonas sp. R3. Next base: position 3,464,412 of record NZ_CP034835.1, on the reverse strand, counting down.
TTGCAGCAACAAAATAAAAAAGAGAAAGAACACGGCGATGGGATTAAAAGGGGGGTTGCCCGACATGCTAAAGCTCCTTGAGTCTGCATTGAGTGCAGGTGAGTACTGAGAATATCCTTGGTTGCCAGTAACGGCCTGACCAGTAATGGTATTGTAAGATCATATCATATACCGGATTATCAATCTGAGGGTAAGTTACGCGATAAGAGAGTGTAGCCCATTAGAGTGAATACTGGGTGAAGCGCAGAGCATTGCTCCTGTGCAGGGTCAGCAGGTAAAATGGTGTATTAATTTAGTTGAACATTGGCACGCACTTAGGGTGTCTGGGTAGAGTAAAGATGATATTACCGGTTATTTTATGTGGTGGATCTGGAACCCGGCTTTGGCCTTTGTCTCGTGAGTGTTACCCAAAACAGTTTTTGCAGCTTGGTTCCTCACACTCACTGTTGCAAGAAACATTACTGCGACTGGAAACGGACAGCCATCAACCGGCACTGTTGATCTGTAACGAGGAGCACCGGTTTATTTGTGCGGAGCAAGTGAGGGCGATTGGCTATCAGCCGGGTGGGATCATACTGGAACCGCAAGGGCGTAATACTGCTCCGGCCATAGCGTTGGCTGCGTTGAAGGTTCGAAGTCGGGGAGAAGATCCCGTCTTGTTGGTTTTGGCGTCAGATCACTATATTGGGGATGTTTCGGCCTTCAGGCAAAGCGTTAATCAAGGTCTGGCATTGGCACACAGTGGCAAACTGGTGACGTTCGGGATTACACCTGACAGCCCGCACTCCGGCTATGGGTATATTCAATGTGGTTCACCATTAAAGAATGACATTGGTCAGGTGATTGGTGCTGGAGTTACTGCTTTTGTCGAAAAACCAGATGTTCCAACCGCGCAGCGTTACCTTGATAACGGAAATTACCTCTGGAACAGTGGGATGTTTTTGTTTAAAGCTAGTGATTACCTCGATGAGTTGGCACTGTATCGGCCCGATATTCTGCAGGCCTGTGAGCAGGCGATGGCGCAGCTGCACCCCGATCTGGACTTTACCCGAATAAACCGCGACGCTTTTTTAGCATCTCCAGCCGAATCGATAGACTATGCCGTAATGGAGCACACAGAGCGTGCGGCCGTAGTGCCCATGAATGCAAGCTGGAATGACATTGGCAGCTTTGAGGCGCTTTGGCAAACTTTGCCCAAAGATACTGACCGTAATGTTCACCTTGGCGATGTAACGGCGTTGGATTCACAGGATAATTTAGTGATTACGCAAGATCGGCTGGTGGCAACGGTTGGTGTGCAGGACCTGGTGGTGGTTGACACCAAAGATACGCTTCTGGTGGCTCATCGAAGTCAGAGCCAGGCTATCAAATCACTGGTCGATGAGCTGAAAAGCCGCGCTGTAGCACAAGTGACTGAGCACAGAGAAGTTTACCGTCCCTGGGGTAAGTATGACATTGTCGACCGGGGTGAGCGGTTTTTAGTCAAGCGGATCACAGTACGACCGGGGCACAGCTTGTCACGGCAATTACATTATCACCGCGCTGAGCACTGGGTGGTGGTGTCTGGTACGGCAGCGGTAGAAATTGGCGAGGAACGTCGTTTACTGAGCGAAGACCAATCCGTGTTTATCCCAGCAACGGTTGTACATCGGCTTAGTAACCCTGGCAAAGTAGATTTGCAGCTGATTGAGGTGCAGTCAGGCAGCTATCTGGAAGAGGATGATATTGTCCGGTTTGAAGATGATTACACCCGGGGAAATCAGGATGTCAGCTGATTGTGCACACCTCATTGCGCAAAGTGGTATTCAGTTTGGCACCAGTGGTGCCAGGGGCTAAATACCCAGTTTACTGCTCAGGTATGTCAGGCATTTATGGTGGCGATGATTGAGCAACTGCGCACACGTTACCATTTCGATACAGTGGTGTTGGGTATGGATAATCGTCCCTCCAGTCCACTGATTACTCAGTATTGTATCAGTGCCCTGCGTGCCCTTGGCATTAAGGTGCGTTTTGGTGGTGTGTTGCCGACGCCCGCACTGGCTTTGTATGCACAGCAAAATGCAGTGGCAGCGGTGATGGTCACAGGCAGCCATATACCTCATGATCGTAACGGATTAAAATTTTACCATCCCCATGGCGAGATAGATAAGGTCGATGAAGCCGCGATACTGGCTTGTCGCTCGGGCGTTGGTTCTTTGACCATACAACCACTTCCAGCACCTGACAGCCAGATAACTGCTCCATACCTGTCGCGGATGATTGATGTTTTTCCCGCTGATTTATGTGCAGGGCTGAGGATTGGTCTGTATGAACATACCAGTGCCGGGCGCGAGCTATACGCATCTGTATTACGAACTCTGGGGGCGCAGGTTATCTGCCTGGGTCGCAGTGAGGAGTTTGTTCCGGTTGATACAGAAGCCCTTAGCGAACAAGATAGAGCAAAAGCCGAGTACTGGACCAAAGAACACCAGCTGGATTTGTTATTCAGCACCGATGGAGACGGCGACAGGCCAATGATAGCAGATCACACCGGGCAGTGGCACAGAGGTGATATGCTTGGGCTGTTAAGTGCCAAAGCGTTGGGTATTGAGGCACTCAGTGTGCCGCTGAATTGCAATTCTTCACTGGAGCTAAGTGGCGAATTTAAGCAGATTCAGCGCACGCGAATTGGCTCTCCTTATGTTATCGAGCAGTTGACTGCTCTGACGGAGTGTTACGAGGCGGTCGCAGGCTTTGAAGCCAATGGCGGTTTTTTACTGGGGTCAGATATCACCTTAGGGGGTAAGGCCATGGTGCGCTTGCCGACCCGGGATGCCTTACTCCCTCTGCTGGCTATCCTCTATTTGAGCAAGCAATGTGGTGCCAATCTGGCTCAGCTAATGTCTCAGTATGAAAGTCGCTTTACTGCCAGCCATCGCCTGCAGGGTATCGAAAAAGCCAGCTCAGATCGCCTGTTAACTTTACTTCAGGAGCAGCCACTGCGGCTTGCAACTATGCTGGCGTGTCGTGATACACCCAAAGTTCTGAGCACGCTGGATGGGGTTCGCTTTGCACTGGATGCCGAGCGCATCGTTCACTTAAGGCAATCGGGCAACGCGCCTGAGCTGCGATGTTATGCCGAAGCACCTTCGCAGCAACAGGCGAATGAACTGGTCGAAATGCTGTTAAGTGCGGTACTGCGTTACTTTGCTAGGCCTGCACCAGGCAGTTAATCTTAGTGAGTAAGTCCTGGGGCGCGGTGTCCCGGGTGTCATTCAGGTATTCCTCAAACGGAGGGAAATCCATAAGTTCCAGGCCACTTTGCGGTAGCCATTGGCCAAATAACCAGTTATAGGGTTGCTCCAGTTCGCTGTAATCACCCTTGAAGGTCAGCGAGACCAGCTTACCTGCCGGAATGGTCACGGCTTCAAAGGTCTCTTTATCGAACTCAGTGCCAGAGGCCAGAGTGATACATGCCATGGCCCTGAGGTTGTCCTGATCTACCGTTTGCGGGTCGTCATAGTAAATACCAAAGTAACGAGTCTGCTCGTTGATAAGGCCTGTACTACCAGCCATCATACCGAGCTTTTCGAAGGTTTTACCTATCTGCATATAGTCCCCCGGTGCGCCAGGCCAATAAGGGTTAATGCATTTTGTTGCGTTTGTTCTACCTGATACATAGTGTTGTACTCCTGTGGTTGAGCCGGATAAAACGCAGCGCTGTGCAGCGGATCGCCTTGCTGTTGCTGACGAAATTGATTGGGCGTCATGCCATAATGGCGGCTGAATGCCCGGTTAAAGGCTTCAACGCTGCCATAGTTTACCCGTCTGGCTATCTGCTGCTGTGTCAGTGTGCTGCGAACTAAATAGGATGCCGCCTTCAACATGCGCATACGCCTGACAGTGGCGTTTACCGGTTCACCCATAAACTCGCGAAAAATGCGATGGAAGTGGTAACAGGACATACAGGCCACGTCGGCCAGTGTGTTCACGTCCAGATCCTGTTCAACATGGTCGTACATATAGTCAATCACACGCAGCAGCCGTTGCTGATAGTGATTAAGTGTGGTGGCACGTGTTGTCATGTTGCTTTTCTCGCTTGAGTTATTGGTAAATTAGTCTAGCACTCAGTTGATACATATTGCTGTTGTTGGCGACGGAATTTAGCGTATACCAGAGGCGATTGATAATGTTTGCGCACTTGGCATAGTTCACAAATTGAGGCCAACGTCTAATTGCTTTACACTGGCTCACGTGTATCACATGGATAATGCATTGGGAGATCCTATGAAATGTACAAGTTGTGGTGTGGGTCAGCTGCGACCCGGATTTATTGAAGGCTTATTTCGGGCACATAGCTGTGACCACTGCCAGGGTGATTGGATCCTCATAGAAGACTATGTGGCGTGGAAAGAGCGTAATCCGGACTATCAATTTGCTGAGCATATTGAGTTTGGCGAAGATGTGCAGGACAGTAAACGCGCATTACTTTGTCCGGTATCAGGCACTTTGATGAGAAAATTCAGGATCAGTGCAACGAGTGCCCACCGGGTTGATTATAGTGTTGCAACAGGTGGACTCTGGCTTGATAAAGGTGAATGGCAATTACTTAAAGCAGAGGGTCTTGCGGGCGCGCTGAACCAGCTGGTAACCAGCAATGGCAACAGCAAATTCGCGAAGACACCAGCCAGCAAAACTTTGCTGATATCTATAAAGATAAGTTTGGCGACGATACCTATAAGCGATTACGCGAGACTCGGGACTGGCTGATTAACCATCCTCAGAAAGCAGATCTGAGAGCCTACTTGATGGCGGAAGATCCCTATTCAGCAGAGCGTTAAGCGCACTGCATGTATAAAAGTGGCTGCAATTAACACTGTTTAGCCACTTGCGCAGGCTGGACATTGCTTTTACTACGCTTTGTCAGCCAGGGCGGCAGGTTTGATAGCCACAGTAGAGGCGAAAAGAAGAGAGCTATAACCCGGACGGTATACGTGCTGTCAACAAGGCTCTCTTGCTGCTTTTTTAGCGACTGGTTTGCGCCATCAAAGACTGCCACCAGAGTCGATTTAAGTAAGCCTGGTTGATAGTGAGTACTTCGCCAGGAGTCGGGGTGTTGATCACTACTCCCTGATGTTGAGCGGCTTTAAGTACTCGCTCCAGAGGGTCGTACCAGCTGTGGAAGGCCAGATCAAAGGTCCCGTTATGAATGGGGATCATGATTTTGCCACGCAGATCCAGATGTGCCTGCACGCTTTGCTCAGGGTCATATGAATATCTGCCCAGCCGCTATCATAGGCGCCTGTTTCTATCAGGGTATAGTCAAACGGACCATAGCGTTCACCAATAACTTTAAAGCCCGGAAAATAGCCTGAATCACCGCTGAAATACAGGCTCTCATGAGCCGTTTTTATAACCCAGGAACCCCATAGGGTACGATTCGCGTCACTCAGGCCGCGTCCGGAAAAGTGTTGAGTCGGCGTAAAGGCCAGCATGACATGCTGATCATGTTGCTCCTGCCACCAGTCAAATGAGTGAATTTTTTCTGCTTCTATACCCAGCGAACCAAATCACCCTCTACACCCAATGGCACCAGAAACTGACGTGTTTTTGCGTTGAGTTGTTTCACTGCGTCTTTGTCGAGGTGGTCATAATGGTTATGCGAGATCAGCACTTTTTCTATAGGTGGCAGAGCATCAAGCGAAATGGGTGGCTGATGAAAGCGGCTTGGCCCGATAAATGAAAAAGGCGAAGCGCGCTCAGAGAAAACGGGGTCCAGCAACCAATAAGCGCCATTCACTTTTAGCAGCACTGAGGAATGGCCCAGCTTGATGATATGAATTCCTGAGTCTGACAAAGCATCCAGGTTAGCGCGGGTAATCGTTTCTACTGGTAAGGCTTGCTCAGGCTCAGCGGCGATTTTGGTTTCGGTAAAAAAGCGCCAGGTGATCGCCAGCGTTTTGCTCAGGCTGGTTGGCATGGTTGGGTGCAGGTTTTTAAACCGGCCGCCTTGAAAATGCTCAGACTGATAATTCTGAGACGGTACGTGTGCATTGAGATTAGAGATCATGGAACAGCCCCCTGTAATGCTGCCTAAAACAACGGCAAAAATAACAAACCACTTCTTCATTGTGCTACCTAAAAGTAAACTACACTGTATAGTTTACTTTTATTTTGGCGCAAAAGTAAACTATAAAGTGTAATTTTTATGGCTCTGTCATTAAGTGGCTGACTGACGATGCTTAATCTCTATGCCGTGGCGCTGAAAATAGTTGCTTGAGTTTGTTTTTTAGCCCCCTGGCTTTGTTCAGTTTTCCCAGCAACACCCGACATTCATGGAAGTTGATAGACAGGAGAGTCTCTTTTGGTGCACTGCCGACAATCCCATAGCGGATCTTTTCTGCGGGCTGTATATCGATATAGGTGCCAAATAGCTTGTCCCAAATGATCAATACACCAGCAAAGTTTTTGTCCAGATAACACGGGTTGCTGGCATGGTGAATACGATGATGCGTTGGAGTATTAAACACCCATTCAAGCCAGCCTAGCTGGCCGACAAGCTGCGTATGAACGAAAAACTGAAAGGCGAGGTTAATGGCAACGATAGCCAATACCAACTCGGGTGCAAAGCCCACCAAGATCATCGGGGTCCAGAAAAGCCACATTCCAACAACCGGGTACAGTAAACTTTGACGAAAGGCCGTCGAGAAGTTCATCTGTTTCGAGCTGTGGTGGACCACATGCGCCAGCCACAGCCAGTGTACTTTATGGGATGCACGATGAAACCAGTAATATAAAAAATCCTGAAGTAAAAAGGCGCCAATGAGGTTAAGTGGTGTCAGCGGTACGTCAAACAGGGCAAAGTCATGGAGCCAGTAGAACAGTGGCATCAACACGATTAAGGCCAGCATATCACTGCCCTGATGCAGTAAGGCAAGCACCACATTGTGCAGGCTATCCGTGAGGCAATAATGCCGCCGGGCGAGGTGTACTCTAATGCAATAGCAACAATAAAAACCGGGCTAAGTAGCAGTAAAATGAGTTCAACAGGGGGCATACAGGGCCTCCAGTCGGCTCAATGCAAGGTTGATGTCTCGTGTGACAACACGACGAAGCACAAAGCCAGGTAAATATCTGGGCGCCGCGAAGCGTACATGGTAATCAACCTGAGTGGACTGCTTGTCAGTACAGCGAAGCAGACGGATTTCGCCATGATGTTTCTTAACCGGGAAATCGCCAACGATCTGGTAGCGAATCGCATGTTCGTCGGCGTGCAGGATCTGCTCATAAAATCGGATCCCGAGCATGCTGACTTCTCGGATACAGCCACTGCCGCCGCGGATAGCTGGGTGCACAGCACTCTGAACAACTTTAAATCGTGCGTTAAAAAAGCGCCCCAATTGCTGGTGGTCAAGCAGGGTTTCGAGCACTGTATGGGGCTTCGCAGGGATCACTTTTTGACACAGAATATTGACCATAGGTAGTTCCTTACTCATCGTTTTGTGTAGTGTAAGTAAGGTTTATCTGGCAATCTTGCGAATAGGCGACGTAAATTTGTCCAAATACGACATGGAAAATACTTTAGACAAAAATTTCTTTAACGGTGTATTACTGTATCTGGAGCATCAGGGCGTGACTCTGGACAGTACTTTAGTTCAGTCTAAGTCTATCGAGTCTGAATTAGGTACCCGAGTCCCGTTAGCTGATTACGAACAGGCTTTACAGTTGGGGGCTGAGCGAACCGGCGATCCTTTGTTTGGCTTCCACCTTGGCCAGCATATACAGTCGGCTGATTATGGGGTGCTGGGTTACTTAGTTGAAAGCTGTGAAAACTTAAACCAGGCACTGTCGGCGCTGCTGCGCTACGATCAGCTGGTGGCCAGTATAGCGCACGCCATTTTTCACCATCAGGGTGCACTGGCAATGATTGACTGGTTGCCAAATTCACAAACGTCTCGTCACGTTATTCTGCGCAATCTGACCGGTTGGGTTGCCATGGTGCGTACATTAGTCCCTAAGCCTGTTTCGCCTGAATACATCAATTTAACCTGTCCATTAAGTGATGCAGAGCGGTCGGTACTGGCTGATTGGTTCGGCTGTGAGGTATTTGGCAATCAGCCTCGTAACCAGATAGCGTTTCCACATGCTTACCTGATGTTACCGTTCAGGCGTGCTAATCAAGTAATGCGTGAAGAGCTGCTACGGCTTTCAGATAAGGCGCTGATACAATTGCAACAGCACCAGTCGCTTGCGATGCAGATCCGTATCATGCTGGCAGCCAGCGTCGATCTGGGTCAGTGTCAGCTGAGCGTGATTGCAGCGGCTCTGAATAAATCGGGACGTCAGGTACAAAGGCAGCTAAAACAATGTAATACCAGTTATTCTCAGTTGTTGACTGAAGAGCGGCTCAGGCGTACTCAAGACTTGCTGGGTACTATGCCACTGGCTGAATTGGCAAGGGAGTTGGGGTTTAACGAACAGGCTGCTTTTAACAAAGCCTTCAAGCGATGGTTTGGATGCTCACCGGGGGTATTCAGAAAACGCAGTGGGAATAAACCACAGAATTGAAGCCAGCCAGAGGTTACGGGGCAGTTTTAGCCCCGTTATCCTATTACCAGGTAATACACACAGAGCCACCGCCAGTACCAGGTTCTGGCTGCTGGTCCATATGACAGCCCGCACCACCTGAACATGCTCCATTACCACCACCAACCTGTGGCGTCATTTTATTGTTGATTGCATGAGATTGTAGAGACAGGTTTTTGTAGTTTTTCTTAGTCAGAGTTAACTTCATGATTAGTCCTTTTATAATTGAGTTGATTGTATGCCAGCCTCTGCAATTAGTTTGCAGGGGTGTGCAAAATTTATACTGAACTATAAATGGCTAGTTGTATAGGTTGAATGTTAATCAGTGTAAATGAATTGTTTTTAATCTGCCAAACATGGGGTTTGGCAGATCAGGTGATACGCGTTATAGCGACTCACTATATTGTGTCATGATTTGCTCAATCCACGCGGCGATGCGTTCGTCACTCTTTTCGTACTGGCTGTCTTCATCCAGAGCAAGGCCTACAAACTGACTTTTATCGTCTGTGAGTGCTTTAGATGCTTCAAACTCATAATCGGCAGTATTGGGCCAGTAGCCTATAAAATTAACACCTTGTGGGGCAATTTTATCGTGCAACATACCCAGTGCATCCTGAAACCACTGTCCATAGCCTTGCTGGTCACCCATACCAAACAGTGCGATGGTTTTGCCTGCGAGATCAACCTCGTCGATATCATCCCAGTGCGACTCCCAGTCTTCCTGCAACTCGCCGAAATCCCAGGTTGAGATACCAAAAATCACAAAGTCGAATTGCTCTGCGTTTTTTAGCGGTTCATCTTTGATATTGTGGAGCGACAGAATGTCTTCACCTATGATCTCCTGCATTTTCTCTGCTGCCATTTCTGTGTAGCAGGTAGTTGAACCGTAAAATAACCCGATCTGCATAGTAGTCTTCGCTCAATTGGCTGTTATTATATGGCGCGAAGTCTACCTTATGGTGTAATGAATTGATACAGGCTGCCCGTGACCGATTTAGAAATATCTGACCCAAGCATGCACAGCAATAGCGAACTGATAGAATCTTTCCTGGATATGCTCTTTTTGGAGCAGGGACTCAGCGACAATACCCTGGCTGCCTATCGTGCAGATCTGGATAAGTTTGTACGTTATGTCGTTGCTCATCATGATAACAAACCTCTATTGACCATTAGCAGCGCGGATATAGAGGCCTATCTGGCCTACCGAGTAGATGAAGGGCTTAAACCACGCAGCACTGCACGTGCAATGAGTGCCCTCAAGCGATTCTATGCCTACTGGGTAACCAAACAAGTCATCACGGCGAGTCCTCTTACCCACATTGCTCAGCCCAAATTGTCACAGTCTTTGCCAAAAACGCTTAGTGAGCAAGAAGTGGAAGCCTTGCTGAGTGCGCCTGATGTTGAAGATCCTATGGGCCTCAGAGATAAAGCCATGCTGGAACTGTTGTACGCAACAGGATTGCGCGTCACGGAGTTGGTTGGCTTGCGGATGGAGCAAATTAACCTGAGACAAGCAGTATTGTTGGTTCGAGGTAAAGGCGGAAAAGAAAGGCTGGTGCCGATGGGAGAAGAAGCATTGCACTGGGTCGAACAGTTTTTAAAAGTTGGTCGCGCTCAGATGGTCAAGCATGCGAATGACTTTGTTTTTCCGTCCAAACGGGGGATTGGCATGACACGGCAAACTTTTTGGCATCGTATCAAACACTATGCTATGTTGGCAGACGTTAAGTCACCGTTATCGCCACACACGCTGCGTCATGCGTTTGCAACACATTTGCTAAATCATGGGGCGGATCTTCGAGTTGTACAAATGATGTTAGGCCATAGCGATTTGTCGACAACCCAGATTTATACGCATGTTGCCAGTGAGCGACTGAAAACGCTTCATCAGCAACATCATCCTAGGGCGTGATGGAATTTATTCGTAGTAATCCGGTCCTAGTGATTAACCAGAGCAATTTTACGAGAAAAACATGAAAAAGTTACTATTAGCAGCGTCGCTTGCTTTCAGTGTGGGCACGTTTGCCGACACAACACAAGAAGTCTCTCCGATGGCAGTAAGCCCTATCGCATCTCAGTTTTCTGAGCTGGGTTTAACGGTAAAAAGTGTATCGGACAGTCCAATCTCAGGTCTTAAAACCGTGATCACCGACAAAGGTGTATTTTATGCCAGCCCGAATGGTCAATATCTGGTGCAGGGCACTATGATTGATGTAGCGAACCGTCGCAACATCACAGAAGATGCACTGAGCGATGTACGCAAGAGTGGTGTCGCGCAATATCAAGATTCGATGATTGTGTACAAGGCTGAAAACGAAAAGCATCAGATCACTGTCTTTACGGACATTACCTGTGGCTACTGTCGTAAGCTACACCGTGAGCTGGAAGACTACCTGGCTGCGGGTATCACCGTTAAATATTTAGCCTTTCCGCGTGGTGGCCTGAGCGGTAACGGCTATAAGAGTTTGATGAACGTTTGGTGTGCAGAAGATGCCGCCTCAGCGATGACCGAGGCCAAAGCTGGCAACACCATTGCAGATGCGAAGAATTGTCAGGCTCCGGTTGCTGAGCACTACCAACTAGGTCAGAGTTTTGGTATTTCTGGTACGCCGGCTATCGTTTTGGAAGATGGCAGCATGATCCCAGGCTATCAGCCGGCAGACGCACTGGCAAAAATGTTAGACCAGGCCAGTAAAAAATCCTAAATCTGAGGTATACTCTCAGCATTTCTAAAAAGGCCTGCGGGCCTTTTTTGCTTTGTGGAGTCGTCCTTCACCCCATCAGGTAGTTCAGAGAGTGTTATGCAAACAGAGATCCGTCCCAGATTACGCGTCGATGATAGTCATTTACCCGCCCATCTTCACCCGGTCATTAAGCAGATTTATGCCGCGCGGGGCGTGAAAGAAGCCGTAGAGCTTGATAACAGTGCGGCTACATTGCTGGATTTTCGTTTGTTCCGGGATATGGATAAGGCGTGTGTCCTACTTGAAACCGCATTACACCAGCAGCAAAGGGTATTAATCGTCGGTGACTTTGATGCTGATGGTGCAACCAGTACTGCGGTGTTAATGGAAGGGTTACGTTTGTTTGGGCTACAACAGGTCGATTATCTGGTGCCTGATCGCTTCAGTCTGGGTTATGGATTAAGTCCTGCTTTAGCAGAGCAAATTGTTCAGCTGGCACCGCAACTGGTTATCACAGTGGACAATGGAATTTCCTGTCTGGCAGGTATCGATATCGTCAAGCAGGCCGGTATTTCGGTACTGGTCACTGATCATCACTTACAGGGTGAACAACTGCCTAATGCCGATGCCATTGTTAATCCGAACCGCCACGATTGTCAGTTTCCTTCAAAGTCTATTGCCGGCGTTGGCGTGGCATTTTATTTGCTGGTGGCCTTTCGCCATCATCTTCGTGAGGCTGGCTACTTCGAGCGTCAGGGTCTGACTCAGCCGAATCTTGCATCCTTGTTGGATATTGTTGCTTTGGGCACGGTGGCTGATGTGGTCGCGCTGGATGCGAATAACCGGACTTTGGTACATCAGGGCCTGGCACGCATTCGCAAGGGGCAAACTCGACCTGGGATCCGAGCGCTGATTGAAGTAGCAAACCGTACCGCAACGCGGCTTAATGCCAGTGATTTTGGTTTTGCACTGGCACCAAGACTGAACGCTGCAGGCAGGCTGGATGACATGAGTCTGGGGATTGCCTGCTTGCTATCTAAAGAAGAGCATCAGGCACGACGCATCGCCGCCCAGCTCGATAGCCTCAACCAGGAGCGACGCGAGATTGAGCAGGGCATGCAGCAAGAAGCGCAGGCGGTGCTTGAACGTCTTGTCGCTGCCCAGCAAAGCATTCCTGATGCAGTGTGTTTATATCAGGATGACTGGCATCAGGGCGTCATCGGGATCCTCGCGGGCAGACTGAAAGAAAAATATCACCGCCCGGCGATTATTTTTGCCCAGGGCGATAACGACGAAATCAAGGGGTCGTGCCGTTCGATAGAAGGTTTGCACATGCGCGACTTGCTTGAGCAAATAAATACACGCTATCCGGACTTAATCGTTAAATTTGGCGGTCATGCGATGGCGGCCGGATTGACCATCAGAGAAGCCGACTTTAGTGACTTTAAGCGTACCTTTGAAACCCTGGTCAGCGAAACCCTCAGTGAAGAGCATAAGCAGTCGGTGCTTCTGACTGATGGTGAGTTGCCGGCTGAGTGTTTCAATATGGATTTTGCCATGTTGCTACAACAGGCGGGTCCCTGGGGACAGCATTTTCCTGAGCCGGTATTCAGCGGCGTGTTTGAGTTGGTACAGCAGCGCATTGTAGGCGATAAGCACCTTAAGCTGGTACTTAAACACTCAAGCGGTAAACTGGTCGATGCCATTGCGTTTAACGTCGACGTGCGAGCCTGGCCCAACACGGCTGCACAGGCCGCTGAGCTGGCTTATCAGCTGGATATCAATGAGTTTCGTGGTAAGTTCACGCTGCAATTGATCGTCAGAGAGATCCGTGCCTGCTAACAATTGCAATAAAGGCACAAAATGTTCTTATCTGGGGCTGATATCTATGGCTATTATTTGTTAGTATTGGCCGTTTAGACCGCTTATATAATCTTTAAATACAGCGGTCACACTATATTTCAGCCCAGTGGCCAAACAAATGTTGCCACTGGCTGCGTTACCATCACGTAAATTGGAGTAATGTGAATGTTTGAAGTGAATCCTGTGATTAATCAAATCAAGGAAATTCGCGAGCGTACTGAACTTCTTCGGGGGTATCTTTGACTATGCTCTGAAACAAGAGCGGTTAGAAGAAGTCAATGCGGAACTGGAAGATCCAGCCGTCTGGAATGAGCCTGAAAAGGCACAAGCGCTGGGCCGAGAAAAGTCCAGCCTGGAAACCATAGTCGAAACCATAGACAACCTGGTAAGTGGCGCGGATGACGCCGAAGGTCTGGTTGAGCTTGCTGTCGAAGCAGAAGACGAAGAAACCTTTGCAGAAGCAGAGCAAGAAGTGCAGGGCCTTAACGCTCAGCTTGAAAAGCTGGAGTTCCGCCGCATGTTTTCTGGCGCGCAGGACAGCAACGATGCATATCTTGACTTACAGGCAGGCTCCGGCGGTACTGAAGCGCAGGACTGGTGTAACATGCTATTACGTATGTATCTGCGTTGGGCTGAAGCCAAAGGCTTTAAAACCGAAATCGTTGAAGCAACAGATGGTGACGTAGCGGGTATCAAAGGGGCAACACTGCGAGTCAGCGGTGAATATGCTTACGGTTGGCTGCGCACAGAAACCGGTGTTCACCGTCTGGTTCGTAAGAGCCCGTTCGACTCAGGTGGCCGCCGTCATACCTCATTTGCCTCGGCATTTGTATATCCGGAAATCGACGACAACATTGAGATTGATATCAACCCGGCAGACTTACGTATTGACGTATATCGTGCATCGGGTGCCGGTGGTCAGCACGTTAACCGAACAGAATCGGCGGTACGTATTACCCACTTGCCGACCAATACCGTGGTGCAGTGTCAGAATGACCGTTCACAGCACAAAAACAAAGATCAGGCCATGAAACAGCTCAAAGCAAAACTGTTTGAGCTGGAGCTGCAAAAGCAAAATGCTGAAAAGCAGGCCCAGGAAGATGCCAAATCTGATATCGGTTGGGGCAGCCAGATCCGTTCTTACGTGCTGGACGACTCGCGTATTAAAGACTTGCGTACCGGTGTTGAGAACCGTAATACCCAGGCGGTATTGGACGGTGATCTAGACAAATTTATCGAAGCCAGCCTGAAATCAGGCCTATAATCAACAAGCTAAACTAAGAGCTAAAAAATGACAGAGCAAATCCAAGACGAGAATAAACTCATTGCTGAGCGTCGTGCTAAATTGGATGCAATTCGTGAAAATTGCAGTGCCAATGGCCATCCGAACACCTTCCGCCGTGAAGACTATACGGCTGATCTACAGGCTAAGTTTGGTGATAAGTCAAAAGAAGAGCTGGTTGAGTTAGATCATCAGGTCTCTGTGGCTGGCCGTATTCTTGCCAAACGTGGTCCTTTCCTTGTTTTGCAAGATATGAAAGGCCGCATTCAGGCATATGCGTCTAAAGACGTGCAGAAAGAGCTGAAAGCCAAATATGGTCAGCTGGACATTGGCGACATCATTGGTGTGTCTGGTCCGCTACACAAATCTGGTAAAGGCGACTTGTATGTGGATATGGTGCAGTACGAGCTACTGACCAAATCGCTGCGCCCGCTGCCAGAAAAGTTCCACGGCCTGACCGATCAGGAAGCTAAGTATCGTCAGCGTTATGTTGATCTGATCACCAATATGGAAACCCGTGAGACCTTCCGTATTCGCTCGAAAGTGATTGAAGGCATTCGCCGCTTCCTGGCTGAGCGTGACTTTATGGAAGTTGAAACGCCAATGCTGCAGGTGATCCCGGGTGGTGCAACGGCTCGTCCGTTTGTGACACACCACAATGCACTGGACATCGATATGTATCTGCGTATCGCACCTGAGCTTTATCTGAAGCGTTTGGTTGTAGGTGGTTTTGATCGTGTATTCGAGATTAACCGCAACTTCCGTAACGAAGGTCTGTCAACTCGCCATAACCCAGAATTCACTATGATTGAATTCTATCAGGCGTACGCAGATTACAACGACCTGATGAACCTGACAGAAGACATGTTACGTACTGTGGCACAGGACGTACTGGGTACTACTACTGTGCTTAACACGGTTAAGAACGCGGAAGGCGAAGTACTTGAAACCATCGAGTACGATTTCGGTAAAGCGTTTGAGCGATTGTCTATGGCGGACGCCATCATCAAGTATGGCCCGGACGCTGAAGCGTCTGCTCACATCTTTAAAGATCCAGAAAACCACTTTGATGAGTTGGTCGCGTACGCTAAGAAAGTACACGTGAAGATCCCTGAAAAATGCGTGTGGGGTGCCGGTAAGTTCCTGTGTGAAATCTTTGAAGAAACCGCTGAGCATAAACTGATCCAGCCGACTTTCATCACAGAATATCCGTGGGAAGTTTCGCCACTGGCGCGTCGTAATGACGAAAACCCGTTTATCACAGATCGTTTTGAATTCTTCGTAGGTGGTCGTGAACTTGCAAACGGCTTCTCGGAGCTGAACGATGCTGAAGATCAGGCTGCACGTTTTGCCCGTCAGGTTGAAGAAAAAGATGCTGGTGATGACGAAGCAATGCACTTCGATGACGACTACATTCGTGCACTTGAATACGGCTTGCCGCCAACGGCGGGTGAGGGAATTGGTATTGACCGTCTGGTAATGCTATTTACTGACTCTCCGACTATCAAAGACGTTATCCTGTTCCCGCATATGCGACCTCAGGCTGACTAAGCCAGTCATTCAGAACAAACAATCGAGAAAAGCGCCTAAGGCGCTTTTCTTTTATGTATGTAAGAGATATCTGCTATGAGCCAGTTTAAGTCTCAAGGTATTTATAAAAGCACAATAAAATCAGGTATGAATTGACTAGAATTCCTGGCGGGTCAAATTTGGGTTAGCCGGTGACGGCTGGCATATCCAGCGCTTTTGCATATACTGCTGTGACTACGAACGGATGCAAAAGACCTCTGACCATGTCGCAACAAAAATCAAAAGCACAACACGAACAGGCAAGGATGAATTACTGCCGTAGCTGTATTAGTGAATTTCAGCGTTTAGGCTATGTAGACGCCTTTATCTCGGAAGAAACCTCCCGTAAGCAATCCCTTTTGGACCACTTTAATATACAGTCAGACCCTAAAAGTGACTAATTTATGACAAATTAATCGATAAAGTGCCTTAAAACACACCAAGCTGAACAATCTATCACCATACAGTGCTTTTTTACAAGAAAAGTATTTGACATATTTTCACGGTTCTATATTATACGCCCCACAAAGACGGAGAGGTGGCCGAGTGGCTGAAGGCGCTCCCCTGCTAAGGGAGTATAGGGTTTGTAGCCCTATCGAGGGTTCGAATCCCTCCTTCTCCGCCATTTATTTAAATGGTATCTTTGTAGTAAAACGGACGCGTAGCTCAGCTGGATAGAGTACCTGGCTACGAACCAGGCGGTCGGAGGTTCGAATCCTCCCGCGTCCGCCACTTTCTTCAAGTGGTTAAAAATGAAGTACTGAAGAGTATAAACTTAAGAAATGGACGCGTAGCTCAGCTGGATAGAGTACCTGGCTACGAACCAGGCGGTCGGAGGTTCGAATCCTCCCGCGTCCGCCACTTCCTTCAAGTGGTTAAACATGAAGTACTGAAGAGTAAAAACTTAAGAAACGGACGCGTAGCTCAGCTGGATAGAGTACCTGGCTACGAACCAGGCGGTCGGAGGTTCGAATCCTCCCGCGTCCGCCACTTCCTTCAAGTGGTTAAATAAGAAGAATCGGATTCAGGAAGTCGGAGGTTCACTCTCCACAAAGTACGTCCCGGTCCGCCACTTTCTTCAAGTGGTTAAAAATGAAGTGCTGAAGAGTATAAACTTAGGAAACGGACGCGTAGCTCAGCTGGATAGAGTACCTGGCTACGAACCAGGCGGTCGGAGGTTCGAATCCTCCCGCGTCCGCCACTTCTCTTGAGTGGTTAAATAAAAAGAATCGGATTCAGGAAGTCGGAGGTTCACTCTCCATAAAGTACGTCCCGCGACCGCCACTTTTTCTTGAATTCCGGAAAAGTGAGCAATCAACCGACGAGAGTCGGTTTTTTTGTGCCTGTAATTTAGGTAATTTGGTACGAGTGGACACACGTCCGTGTGAAGGGCTACCGGCGCGTAACGCGTGTGATCGACTTCCATGTCTCGCGTTCAGCAAGCTGCGAAGCAGTGCTTCGGTCTTGCCTCACCCACCTCCGCCACTTCTTCTTCAAGAGGTGAGCAATCAACCGACGATAGTCGGTTTATTTGTATCTGAAATTTGAGGTTTGCCTTGGTACGAGTGGAAACACATCCGTGTGGAGGACTCCTGACCCGTGTTATCGACTTCCAAGCCTCGCGTTCGGCAAGCTGCGACGATAATTAATCGTCGGCCTTGCTTCACTCTAACTTAAATAGTTGCAAATGAGGGGGGAGCGACACACAATTCTCGCATTCTTTGTTTTTCTCAGCAGGAATTTTGTGCGCCAGCCTATATATTCTTTCCTGATACTTGTTATCAGCTTCATCACACTTGTTTTGTCATTGCAGGTCGACGCCATTCAAGTGGGTGCCGAGCGCGGTGACAAATACCTGCCTTTGCTAGCAGGCAAACGGGTGGGTCTGGTTGTCAACCAAAGTGCGCGAGTACATGATCAACACTTGCTGGATTACCTGACAGACAATCAGGTAAATGTGGTTCGGATCTTTGCTCCTGAACATGGCTTCAGAGGGGACAGGGGAGCAGGTGTTTACATTAGTGATGGCAAGGATACGAAAACAGGGGTGCCAATCGTTTCTCTATATGGTGCCAATAAAAAACCTAAACCTGAACAACTCATCGACATTGATATTCTGGTATTTGATATCCAGGATGTCGGTGTGCGTTTTTACACTTACCTCAGTACTATGTTCCTGACTATGGAAGCGGCGCAGCAAAATGGCCTCAGTTACCTGGTATTAGACCGACCAAACCCCAATATTGCCTACGTTGAAGGTCCAGTTCTGGATAATCACTTTCGTTCCTTTGTCGGCATGGTCCCGGTGCCGATTTTACATGGAATGACACTGGGTGAGCTGGCACGTATGATAGTGGGTGAAAGGTGGTTTGATGGTGATGGAGCACTTAATCTGACAGTGGTTCCCGTTGCACAATACAGTGCTCAGCATGAGTATGTGCTGCCTATCGCACCGAGTCCCAATTTACCCAATCAACAGGCAATACACCTTTACCCGTCTTTGTGTTTATTTGAGGCTACGCGTGTATCTGTGGGAAGAGGGAGTGATTTTCCATTCCAGGTTTTTGGCCACGACCAAATCAGGCTTGGCTCATTGGCCTTTACACCGCGTGCTATACAGGGTGTCGCAGCTCATCCTAAGTTACAGGGAAAGGCCGTATACGCCACAGATCTGCGGCATTCTGAACAGCGAGGATTCTCGTTAGACTGGTTAGTGCAGGCACAAGCTGCTTTTGCGCAGCACAGTGAAGTGCTGATTAACTCTCCTGGTTTTTTTGACAAGCTGGCAGGAACCGATGTGGTCCGTCTGGCACTGGCACAAGGCCTTAAAGCACACCAGATCGAAGCCATCTGGCAGCAGGAAGTACAGACGTTTAAGACACGCCGCCTGCCTTACCTGCTTTATGAACGATAACATGCTTTTAGTCGTGATAAATAGCACGCATATTATCATTGGCCCGGTCAATGCGGCGTTGCCAATGCAAATTAGAGTGTGCCAGAGAGACAAAAAGCGTATCTATCAGATAGCACTGTGATGCACGCGTCAGTATTGCACTGTGGTTAACTGGTTCCGTTTCCTGAACAGTGTACAGAACATGATCGGCTACTTCGCTCAGTTGAGAGTCGCCATACCGAGTAATAGCAAATAAACGACACTCATTTAATTTTGCTTGTTCGGCTAGTTTAAGCAGTGCCTTGGTCTGCCCAGAGTTACTGATAACTATTAGTAAATCTTCTTTCCCCAGTGAGGCAATATAGCTGGCAGCGCTATATTCATCACTATGGCAGACTGCTGAAATCCCCACCTTTTGCAGTTTGAATGCAAAGTCCTGGGCGACAGACCCTGACGCACCCTTTGCGCAGATCAGTACTTTACGTGCGCTTTTTAGAACTTGCACCGTACGTTCAAACTCTGAACCATTATTGAGCTTTTGTGTAGCGGTCAGTGTTTTGTGCTGATTGGCAATGAGCTTTTCACTGATATCCGCCAAAGAGTCATTTTGCTCAAACTGTATAGAGCGAGACTCCTGAGTTGATGCTTGTTCATTCAGAGCATCCACAACGGCGAGTTTGAACGCCGGGAATCCCCGATAACCTAATTTTTGTGCAAACTTTACGACACTTGACTGACTGACTCCGGCTGCTTTGGCTAGCTCAATAGACGACAAGGTACGTATCTGAGTCCCCGAACTAAGGGTAAAGTCGGCGAGTTTTGCCTCACTTTGTGAGAGAGTTGGCCTTAATGCCTTTATTTTAATAAAAGTAGACATGCGCTTCACTTGGTAACCTGTATTAACAGAGATGTCCATATTATAGGTTCAAAGATGACAATGTGATAGATCGGAAAGATATATTATTGCGCTTTTTGATCTGGTTGGTACCTAAATAAGTTCTTTTTGTTGCGTTTGTAAATTCAGCTGGGAAAAGCTTGGATTTTTCCACGCAACTATTTAAGCTAACGGGTTTACAGCTTGAGCTAATAATTAGTAATAGGGAACCTATGTCCTGGTATTCGATTTTACCGCCTTTAATAGCCATTGCCGTGGTGTTCTGGCGTAAAGAGGTCATTGTGGCGCTGATCCTGGCGTTGATCTCTTCAGAATTTCTGCTTGCCCTCAATGGTGAGGGTAATGCGCTTTTTACCACCTTTATTAATAGTATTGAGCGCATCGTGAGCGTGGCAACCTCTCCTGGAAACAGTCGGATCCTGTTGTTTAGTATCGTTATTGGTGCGCTGCTGGCATACATCAGAGAGTCAGGGGGAGTCGGGGCAACGGTTAACAAACTGCTGAATATCGGGGTGGCAAAGAACAAACGCCAGGTAGGTCTGCTGACTATGTTCACTGGTATGGCTGTGTTCATAGAGTCGAACATGAGTGTGCTGACTTCAGGGATCGTATCCAGGGGTCTGTTTGACAAGTTTAAAATGAGCCGTGCACGACTTGCTTATATTATAGACAGTACCAGTGCTCCCGTGTGTATTCTTATTCTGCTCAATGGCTGGGGCGCTTACGTACTGGGCCTGCTGAGTAACTATGAGCTTGAGCAGTCGGCTGTCAGTATTTTATGGGGTAGTGTGGCCTTTAATTTTTACGCCATCATCGCATTGCTTATCGTCTTTTACACCATTGTTTTCGACAAAGTACACGGCCCGATGAAAGTAGCGGAGCAAGCACTGGCAAAGCAGGACCAGGAAATTGACAAGGGCCCAGCCGCCAGTAAGGCACGCTTTATGTTAGTGCCTCTGGCAACGCTTATCATCAGTATGTTGGGTTTTATGTTGTGGACAGGTGGTGGAGAACTGGCTCAGGGCAGCGGCTCTAAATCGGTCTTGTATGCCACGGTCCTGGCAACTGCGGTAGCTTACTTACTGCTACTCAAGGCGCGCCATTTTACTCATCAGCAATTGGTTGATGTGGGCTTTAAAGGTATGGGCGAACTACTGCCTTTGGTCAGTATTGTTTTGCTGTCTCTGACTTTGGGTGCAAGCCTAAAAGAGTTAGGTACAGGTGTATTCGTGGCATCGTTAGTGGGTGATTACTTACCTTTATACTTTATTGTGCCTGTGTTGTTCTTAACCGGGGCAGTGATGTCTTTTACCACAGGTACGTCCTGGGGAACCTTCGCGATTTTGATCCCCATCGGTGTGCCATTGATCCAGACTCTGGGGTTACCACCGTCTCTGGTTGTGGGTGCGATTCTCAGTGGCGGGATTTTTGGCGATCATTGCTCTCCGATCTCAGACACCAGTGCGGTCTCTGCACTGGCTTCAGGGTGTGACCTGCTGACCCATGTTAAAACTCAGCTTCCA
This sequence comes from Pseudoalteromonas sp. R3, assembly GCF_004014715.1. NCBI lineage: Bacteria > Pseudomonadati > Pseudomonadota > Gammaproteobacteria > Alteromonadales > Pseudoalteromonadaceae > Pseudoalteromonas > Pseudoalteromonas sp. R3. The sequence goes on along the minus strand of NZ_CP034835.1, from coordinate 3,443,138 downwards.
TATGCAATGGTGGGCGGAGTGCTGGCATTGATCAGTTTCTTCATTGCCAGCGTTGTGATGATTTAGGGTGTCCATTCGCCAGCCGAACGAGGCTGGCGAAGTTAAGGGCAGGCATACACGCTGCTTGGGGCTGGTATGATGGTCGTTAAATGACCCTCGGTGTTTTTGTCCAGCGCCAACATCTGACCCTGTGACAGCTCAGGCAATCTGGTTCCATCTTGCAATGCCACCAGCACCGACTGTTTAATTTCTAATAAGGTTTTACTACGGCAGTCGGCAACAAACCAAGTATCCTTATCACTGTGAACCAGTCGGCCATAAAAGCGTTGTTCCCTGAGCTGCTGATGCTGTTGGTCAAAGTGCTTATCAAGCGCTTGTTTTTGTTCCCGAATATGAGTGACATAATGACCCTGCTCAACACTATGGGTTTCGACCTGCTCATAGTCATCAAAACTCAGGGCGTATACAGGCAAAGCTGTATGTTGGGTTTGTTCCTGGGTGACCATGACGGTAGCCAGCACTATGAGTGCACCACATGCCAGGATCCACTGGCTTCTTTGCCACCAGCTTATCGGCCTGCTATTAGAATTCGCAGCGCGACAAATGTGTTTTAGGTGTCGCTGCTCAAATGCTGGCGGCTTGTTCTGTTCTTTGGCTTGCTGATAAGCTTGCCTGAGCTGATCAGTTGGTGATTTGTCATTCATCATCTGCTCCTAATTCGTTTTTCAGCGCGGCCCGTGCATAGCGGAGCCTGGTTTTGATGGTTTCCTGTGCAGAATCCGTAATACTGGCAATCTGTTGCAGGGAAAACCCTTCCAGTTGCAGGCTTATTGCTTCTCTTTGCGCTAAAGGCAGCGACAGAATTGCGTTGTACAAGGGTTGATGTGAGCGTGTTTCGTGTTCTGCCTGAGCAGGCATGTGCTGTTCTGGGCTCTCCATATAAGCTAACTTTTTTTGTCGACGTAGCTCATCAATCAGCGCGTTTCTGGCCACTTTGAACAAAAAGGCCTTGGGCGCCTGACTGGTATGATATGCCTGGCGTTTCTCTACAACGGTCAGCCAGGTTTTCTGACACACATCTTTAGCCAGTTCACTGTCACTTTGGGTAAGTAGAAAGTGATATAAATCATGGTTGTATTTGTCTATAGCCAGTTCAAGATACTTATTCTCTCCGCTCAGTTTAAATGCATGTAATGGATCCGCTGGCTCCGGTTCAGTTGCCGTCAGCCAGTTTTTTAGAGCAAGTAGCATAGGCAGTTCCTTATTGTTATTTGTGCGCCCAACAAGTGCACCAGACAGATTTGCGCTGGTGCACAACCTTGATATTAATTCTGGTCGAGCTTGAACTCCAGCACGACTTTTTGTCCGGGCATTGGTTGAGGCTGACCATTGATGATTTGGGGTCTATATTTCCAGCGTTTTAACGCTTTTAGTGCTTCACGGTTGAACACGCGTTTGGGTTCTGCATTGGCAACCCTGGCGTCGATGACGGTCCCTGTTTCTGAAATTGTAAAATGCAGTTCAACCCAGCCTTGTGTGCCATCTCGCGCAGCGGTGACCGGGTAGCGTGGCTCGACTCGTACGATAGGTGTGGCCTGCATATCTGATGGTTGCATTGATGAGCCCATTTGTATCGGACCGGTTTCGACAATTGGTGCGCTACCTAGCCCGTTGAATGCCATGGGGGGGACTTCTGCATTCAGCGTCGGCTTAGGCGGCGCTTTAGGTGCAGGTTTAGGCGGGGGTGGCAGGGGCCTTTTGGTTTCGACCGGACTATCTTGTTTTACTTCAGGCAGAAAAACTGGCGTATAAGTGATCGGACTTTGTTTAAACTCCAGGTCCTGACTGATCAGGTGCTGCATAAAGGCAAACGCAGCGAAGGTGACGGCACAGGCACCTATAAATGACAGTAAAACCTTATTCAGTGTTTGATAGGGGCGAGGTGATTGTTCTGCTAAAAATTGACCGTTCATGGGCATACTCCTTGATGATTTACCTATAAAACGGTGCTGAGGTCAAAAAGGGGTGAACTAGTTAGCGTTTTTTTTTTCCGATTACGTTAGAATGCGCAAAATAGTGAAACAGATTTACCTGACTATCAGGTCATCATAAGAGACTGAATCGCGCTTTATGGCTTGATTGGCTTGATAGTTTTACGGCATGTGGGAGAAAAGATGCAACTACTGGACATAGATAAGACACGTTACAGAAAACACCTGAACATAGTAATCGCGGCCTGCATTGTAGCTTTGGTGGCGGGCAGCTTAGGGTTCGCCCGGATTTTGATTGTTGCTTTCCCGGATCCGGATGGCAGTCATTTTCACTGGAACCTGACTGGGGTGGTGCTGACGTGTGTGATCATCGCTGCGGTCCTTAAACAGGTGCAGCATCACCCATTTATGTATGAAGTGAATTATGTTTGGCAACTTAAGCAAGCTCTTAATAAAGTCACCCGGAAAATGGCCAAAGTAAAAGCAGCTGCGCAACAAGGCGATGTAGATGCCATGCTAGCAATGCAGTTTAGTTACAGTGGTTCACGCCAGTTATGGCAGCTCGACGACAATACGCTGACTATGGAAGAGTTGGGTATTTGGCAGGCTGAGCTTGATGCGCTGACTAAACAGTATCAGGTGACGCTAGACTTAGCTCAATATGACGCTTCTTTATTGGAGAAGTTCTAGTCTGAATGAGGGCAAACAGAAAAGCATTATAGCGGCACAAGCATTTTAGCTGGAATAGAAAGTGAAATTGTTGCGAGATGTTTTTTTGATGCTGTACATGGCAACGTCGGCGCACTCTACCAGGCCCTTCAGATTTTCCGCGTGCTGAGGAAAATGAGCAATGCCGATACTGGCACCCACTGCCAGCTCTGTTTGGCCGTCACGGTGCTCAAAGGACATAGGTTGATTGATTGATTCGAGCAGGGTTTGGGCAAGACGAGTGAGGTCTTGTTGTGTAATGTCCAATCGCGCCACTAAAAATTCATCGCCTCCCCAGCGACATACCAGGTCGGTTGAATCCATGGCACCAGAGAGCTGGTTAGCGATGTGTTTAAGCAGTGCGTCTCCGGCATTATGACCGTAAACGTCATTGATGGGCTTAAACTTATCCAGGTCGATCAGCATCAGGCTAAAAGTGTATTGATTGTCTATCCAGTCGAGCAGCAGAAGCTCCGCGCCGTAACGGTTATATAACCCTGTCAGGCTGTCCCGCTGAGCACGTTTGTTAAGCTGATTCAACATGGTTTTACGCAAAGTAATGTCGGCAAGAAACACCTGAAAGTACCATTTACCGTCGCTCAGGGTGTTGAGCATGATAATACTAAGCCACACGGTTGACTGAGTCAGAGGGTTAACGAACTCAAATTCAGACTGCATTACTTGCTTTTGCTTGATACTGTTTTCGGTAAAGGTATACAGAATATCAGGGGTTTTACAGTATAGTCCCAGATTCTCCGGAAAACGTTCGTCTACATCAACACCCATACCCACAAGTAAATCTTTGGCTGCGTCGTTTATTAACAAAATATCGCCCTCATCTTTGACGAGCAAGGTGGGAGAAGAGGACTGTTCAAACATCAGCCGAAAGCGTTTCTCAAGCTCTACGACCTCAGCTCTTAAGCTTCGCTCCTGCTCAAATAAGGTTTCAGCTTTATCCAGCAGGCTATTGATACCTAGTTCTATGCGGCCAATTTCATTGTGACAGGCGTGTTTGTCAGCCTGTAAGCGCTGTGCGCTGCCGGGTAGGATCTTGGCCAGCTGCTTGCCTAGCTGGTTCAGAGGCCGCGTCACTTGCCAGTATACCAGAGTTGTTAGTAACAGGATGATGGGCAGGATCACGACAAGCATAGTTCTTACCCCGCCTAATGCAATGTTACGGGCATTTTGCTCGATTATCTGTGTATTGGGTGCAATATGTATGGTGCCAATGTTCTCGGATAAAAAAAAGGGATTAACGAGGTTGATCTGAATACTACCGGGACCACTGTGCAATATACTCTTGGCTAACAGGGTATCTTTACTAACCAAAGCAGCAGATAGAATAATGTCGTTGCTGACCAACCCATTAACAACTTCAGTGGCTAAATCTTTGTCTTCCAGATAAGCGGCAATAGACGCAGTTGAGGACACCGTTTTTCCTATCTGCATAACGATACCACTCGATCGGGCAAGCTCTTCTTCAAAAACATGTCGATAATATAGCTTGGCGTAGATCACACTGAAGAGCAGCGTCATTAGACTCAGTAGCAGGGTTAGCCGTGTGATCAAACTGTGTTTATTGAACAAAACGATACACCACTTTGACGTCCTCTGTTAGTGCCGTCTCAGGCACATAACCTATTGCATCTGGTGTAGATGCGACCGCTTTAAGTATAGCCTCGATTGACTGATACGCCTGTGGAAAAGAGGCCTTACCGCTAAATTTTACTTGTGACCAATATGCGTTTATCTGACTCATAGGGCGACCTGTGAGTGTAGTTAGAAACTCAACACGTAATGGATGACCTTGTTCATAATCCAGGACAGTGGCCAGTGTGCCATCCGGGAAAGCCGCATATTTACCCATATATAGGTCAATTAATTGATATTGAGACAGCTGTTGATTGGGATTATCACGATGCACAATGACAACCAATGGATCGGTGGCTTTTGCTGTGCAGGTAATCAACAATAGAAAGCATAAAGTTATGCGCACTGATATGAACTGCATTAGAACACCCAATTCAGGCTCAGCCCCAGAGACTGGAAGTCGTTATCATGATTTGCAGAAGACAACCCCTTGTGAAGATAGAATGCTGACGGCAGTTGCTTGACTTGGGTATGGTCCAGCTGAATTTTCGCAGCCAGCGTCGAGGTTAAGCTACGGCGCCAACTGACAGACCAGGTATGCTGGTCTATCAAATAGAAGTTGGTATGTCTGATCACGCCTTGATACAGGCTAGTGAGTTGAGGTGAGGTGAGCAAAGGCCCCGGATCAATGCGGTTGTTTGACTTTGCGGCGCTGAAAGTGAGCAGCCAGGTATCATCGTCGCTATGCATCCCCAGGCTGACATAGCCGGCTTTCAGGTGGTTGAGCACCTCCGAATCTGAGTCGATGTAGGAAAGTTCGCTCTGCATAATCCAACGACTATCGTCATACTTGGCACCGACTGTGAAGTAATTAAACCGCTTGCCTTTTATCTGAAGTGACTCAATTAATGCCTGTCGTGTTGGCCAGATAGCCTGCGGTACTTGCTGTAACGCGTTTAGCAGTAGTATCTGTTGTTCATTGGTATTACCGGCTTTAGTTGTGGTGTAGTTGGTGCGCAACAACCAATTTTCAGTCTGCGCAGACAGACTTAAGCCATAGATAGAGTCTAATTCTACATCCCACATAAAGTCATCGTCGCTGATTATCGGCGCGCTCGATTTTCCGCCAAAGAACTTATAAGACAGGACACTTTCTTTAAGTAGGTGAGTGTAAGTAATGTCGATGCCGTCCATATTTTGATGCGGAACTACCGCATAAAACTCGGTCGGAGGGTGGCCGTAATTGAAGGCATAACCAATATCCCGGAATTCCGTCATCATATACAGGTCAAGGCCTGTCCGGCCAATACGCAGCTGCCAGTTAGGCGTTAAGGTATAACGAGCAAAGGCCATTTGAATGAGGTAATCAAGTTTGTACTCTTTGCGCTCTTTTAACACGGTCTGCGCAACCCATTGTAGTTGCGAAGAAGATTGCCATTCGAGTTGTACCCCAATAGAAGAGTTAGCTAAGCTGGGTTCGCCCAGGTAACTGGCATCAGGTTGAGAGATCACGTGTCTGATCCCTGCAGTTTGAGAGTTGCTGATGTTGATATCCAGGGTGGCAAAACCTCCCACTTTGACGTCATTAGCCAAAGCCGGTATTGAGAGGCCCCAGACCAAGTATAAAAACATCACAATTTTCGAGCGCATCAGTTACCATTAAGATATTATTTCAGTAGAAATGCACTAGTGCGAGCGACACTGAGCAGTTCTTAATAGCCTAGCGTTGTTCGGTGTATTTGCCAGTATTTAGTCTGAGGACTTGTAAGTGGGTGGCTTTGCCACCATATAGTCAGTTACAGTATTTTTTGTGATATTATCACATCTTTGCAATTAGGTATTTTGTAGTCGTGGCACAAGTAAGAGCAAGAGTTGAGCTGAATGTTGGGCAGCGTAGTCATATCCCCGCAGAAATCGTCTCATTTGAAGGGTTAAAAGATGGCCAGGAGCATGTTGCCCTGGTGTTTAATCGTGCCGACAGCGAGCAGTCAGTACCACTGATCAGAATGCACTCTGAGTGCCTGACTGGTGATGTTTTTCATTCATCACGGTGCGATTGTGGTGAGCAGCTAAACGAAAGTATTGAAGCCATGCATCAGCAGGGGGGGGTGTTGCTGTACTTGCGCCAGGAAGGCAGAGGGATTGGTCTGTATAACAAGATTGATGCCTATGTTTTGCAATCACAGGGCATGAATACCTATGAAGCTAACAACCATCTTGGATTTGCTGATGATTTACGGGATTTTTCAGATGCAGTACTGATGCTACAGGCATTGGGCTTGGATCATGTTCGCTTGATGACAAATAACCCCCGTAAGCTCAACGCACTAAGAGAGGCAGGGATCCAGGTTGAAGAAGTTGTGGGTACCCATGCCCATGTCAAGGTGGGTGTTGCCGGGAATCGCAATTATCTGGAAACCAAGGTGAAACATGGGTCGCACATGCTTGATATAAAAAAGATCAAGAAACAGGATGAAATGTAGGCCTGTGTTATGACACTGGCCGGTCTGATTTCTAGATTGACCAGTGTCGGCTCATTCGCCAGCCGACAACGAGTTGAAATTTCCCCAGTCTGAGCTTTTAAGTCCCTCTATGACCCAGTATAATCGACTTGTTTCACAACGAATTGATGAATATGCCAACAGAATTTAAAACGTTTACCGCAGGATTTGGCTTGCAATGGCTTAAAGCCGGATGGATTATTTTCAAATCCCAACCTGTTACTTTTGTAATGATGTACCTGCTCATGGTTGTTGTGAGCCTGGTGCCATTTGTTTTTCCACCGTTGCAGCTGGTTGCTGTTTTAGCATCGCCGTTTCTCACTGCCGGCTTTTATCTGGCCGTGGTGAAAAAACAGCAGGGTCAGAACATTACATTGGCCGATATTTTGGCTCCGTTTTCTACTAAAGGTCGGCGACTAAACCTGTTTCGATTCGGTCTGTACCAAATGGGCGTGGCGTTGCTTTTGAGCGCCTTACTGAGTGTTTTATTTGGCCCAGCGCTGGAAATGCTACAAAGCGTTGATGAACAGAGCGAGCAGGCGGATGTGTTTGCGCAAGTACTTGCTCAGATAACATTTGCGGATGTGGCTATTTTCGTCGTGGTGCAATCGGTTGCTATGATGGCGTTTGCCTATGCGTTGCCTCTTGTTTTCTTCCGGGGGAAGTGAGCATTATTCAGGCCATGAAACAGTCATTAACCGTGTTTTATCGCAATATGGCGCCGCTAACGGTATTTGGCGCTGTGGTTGCCATGCTAATGCTGTTGTGTATCCCCATGTCTTTAGTGCCGCTAATCGTCGTGATGCCGATTGCTTACATTGGCTTTTTTGTGTCATTTCAGGCGATTGTCTCCACTTCGCAGCCGCCAGCCCCCTCTGATGATGGATCGTCACAGTCACAAACACAAAGCGGCCGGTTTGACGCCTAATGGATGAAAAGCAGGAACATGAAAAGAAGCTAAAGAATTACGCACTTTGGCTATTGTCCCGGCAGGAATATTCACGTCAGTTACTGGCCCAAAAGTTACGGGCAAAAGACGCCGAAGATGGGTATATTACACGCTTGCTTGACTGGCTGGAGTCGTTGGGCTATCTCGACGATAAACGTTATAGTGCCAGCTTTTTATCACAGCAAGTTGCCAAAGGGTTGGGCGAAAAACGTGTTATGATGGATGCACAGCGTAAAGGTGTCGATAAATCATATTTACAACACCTAATAGAAGAACAAGAAGTCGACTGGTTTAGTGTGGCATTACGCGCCTATGAAAAAAAATATAGCCGGTCGACAAATCAATTGGATTATAAAGAAAAGTCAAAACGAATTCGCTACATGATGTCGCGCGGGTTCCGTTATGACGAAATAGATTATGCTATCGAGGCACACTCACAGGGTGAGTAGTGTCTGTCACTAGAGCAGCAAAAAAGGGTAATGAGCACATGCAGCAGATGACGACCGCACAGATAAGGCAGAGCTTTCTAGACTACTTTGCCAAACAACAACACCAGGTGGTACCTTCAAGTTCACTGATCCCAGGTAATGACGCCACGTTGTTATTTACCAATGCCGGAATGGTGCAGTTTAAAGATGTGTTTTTAGGTGGTGAGAAACGCCCTTATAACCGAGCGACCAGCTCACAGCGCTGTGTGCGTGCCGGTGGTAAACATAATGACCTGGAAAATGTAGGTTATACCGCTCGTCACCATACCTTTTTCGAGATGCTGGGTAATTTTAGTTTCGGTGATTACTTTAAAAAAGATGCCATTCGTTTTGCCTGGGAGTTTTTGACAGAAGAAATCAAGCTTCCCAAAGAAAAGCTGCTGGTGACTGTTTATCACGAAGACCAGGAAGCTTACGACATCTGGGCGAAAGAGATGGGTGTTCCGGAAGATAAGATCATTCGGATCGCTACATCGGACAACTTCTGGTCGATGGGTGACACAGGCCCTTGTGGTCCTTGTTCTGAAATCTTTTTTGACCATGGCGAAGAAATTTGGGGTGGACCTCCGGGCTCGCCGGAAGAAGACGGCGACCGCTTTATTGAGATCTGGAACCTGGTATTTATGCAGTATAACCGTCATGCCGATGGCACGATGGAGCCACTGCCTAAGCAATCAGTTGACACAGGAATGGGCCTTGAGCGTATTTCTGCAATCATGCAGGGCGTGCACTCCAACTATGAAATTGACCTGTTCCAGGCATTGATTGCTGCAGCTGCCAAGGTCACCGGTGCACAGGATCTTGAAGATAAGTCACTGCGAGTGATTGCTGACCACATTCGTTCTTGTGCCTTTTTGATTGCAGACGGTGTGATGCCATCTAATGAAGGGCGCGGTTATGTATTGCGTCGTATTATTCGCCGTGCAGTGCGTCATGGTAACAAGCTAGGTGCCAAAGACGCATTCTTCTATCAGCTGGTCAGTGCACTGAGTGAGCAGATGGGTGACGCTTACCCTGAGCTGGTTAAACAAGGTGCCATCATCGAGAAGGTACTGCGTATTGAAGAAGAGCAATTTGGTAAGACGCTGGACCGTGGTCTGGCTATCCTGGAAGAGCATTTGGCCTCACTCGAAGGCGATGTGATCCCGGGTGATGTGGTATTTAAGCTATATGATACCTATGGTTTCCCGGCTGACCTGACCGCTGATGTGGCTCGTGAGCGTTTTATGACCATAGATGAGCGCGGCTTTAAAGACTGCATGGAAACTCAACGTAAGATGGCTCAGCAGGCCGGTAAGTTCGGTGCCGACTACAACGAGCAGCTGAAATCTGAAAAATCGTCAGACTTTAAAGGCTACGATGCCACGCATTACACTGGTACTGTTGTGGAGTTGTTCAAAGAAGGCCAGTCGGTATCTGTGCTTGAAGACGGTGATACGGGTATTGTGGTACTGGACCGCACACCGTTTTACGCCGAATCAGGTGGTCAGGTTGGCGATACCGGTAGCCTGAAAGTTGCGGCGGGTGAGTTTATTGTCACAGACACGCAAAAGCTGGGTAATGCCATTGCGCATCACGGTCAGGTAACAGGCCGCATCGGCGTGAATGACAAAGCGGATGCTCAGGTGGATACGGCGCGCCGTGAAAACATTAAGAAAAACCATACAGCCACCCACATTTTACACGAAGCGCTGCGTCAGGCACTGGGTGAGCATGTTGCTCAAAAAGGCTCGTTGGTCATGGCAGACAAGCTGCGCTTTGACTTTTCTCACTTCGAAGGGGTCAGTAAAGCCCAACTACGTGAGATTGAAGATGCCGTGAATGCCCAGATCCGTACAAACTTCGCACTCAATACTGAGTTAATGGACATAGATGCAGCCAAAGAAAAAGGGGCTATGGCACTGTTCGGCGAAAAATACGACGATGAAGTACGTGTCGTATCAATTGGCGACTATTCTATTGAGCTGTGTGGTGGTACACACGTATCTCGCGCTGGCGACATTGGCTTGTTTAAGATTGTCTCTGAAGGCGGCATTGCTGCAGGTGTGCGTCGTATCGAAGCGGTAACGGTGTGCTGAGGCCATTGCTTACGTTGCGGATCAAGAGCAAACGCTAGCAGAAATTGCAGCCCTGGTGAAAGGCGACAACAGCAGTGCGCTGGACAAAGTGGCGGCCCTGATTGAAAAAGCCAAGGGGCTAGAAAAGCAGGTGTCTCAGCTTAACGATAAACTGGCAAGTGCTGCTGGTGCTTCGCTACTAGAGTCGGCGACTGACATCAACGGCATTAAAGTGCTGGTTGCGAATGTGGCTGGAACCGAGTCGAAAGCACTGCGTGGCATGGTTGATGACCTCAAGAACAAGATGGGCTCAGGCGTTATCGCGCTGGGCGTGGCCAATGGTGACAAAGTTAGCCTGATCGCAGGTGTAACCAAAGATTTGGTTGGCCGTGTGAAAGCGGGCGAGCTTGTTAACCATATGGCTGCTCAGGTGGGTGGTAAAGGTGGCGGCCGTCCGGATATGGCGCAGGCTGGCGGTTCTGAACCTCAGAACCTGGATGCGGCACTGGCCAGTGTTCCTGCATGGCTGGCTGAGAAAACGCAATAACACGTGGCCCTTATTGTTCAAAAGTTTGGTGGCACTTCGGTGGGGTCTATTGACCGCATCGAAGCGGTCGCCGACTTGGTAGTCAGAACCCGACAGGCTGGCCATCAAGTCGTGGTGGTACTGTCGGCGATGTCTGGTGAAACTAATCGTTTGATTGAGCTTGCCAAGCAGATAGATGCACAGCCCAACCCCAGAGAGCTCGACGTTCTGCTGACTACCGGTGAGCAGGTGTCCATTGCTTTGCTGGCGATGGCTATTATCAAACGTGGCCACTCCGCGATCAGTATGTTGGCTGAGCAGGTTGGTATCTACACTGACAACATGTTTGGCCGGGCGCGCATCACACATATTGAGACGGCTCGCCTGCGTCAGGAACTGGAACAGCATCATATTAGTATCATTGCTGGTTTTCAGGGGCGCGACCAGGAAGGTAATATTACCACCCTGGGCCGGGGGGAACGGATACCAGCGCGGTCGAAATAGCTGCTGCACTTGGTGCGGATGAGTGTCAGATTTATACCGATGTTGATGGTGTCTACACCTGTGATCCCCGTATCGAACCCAAAGCTCGCCGTATGACTCAGGTCACGTTTGAGGAGATGCTGGAGCTTGCGAGCTTAGGTGCTAAGGTGTTGCAGATACGCTCCGTTGAGGCTGCGGGGCGTTATAAACTACCATTGCGGGTTTTATCTACCTTCAAGCCAGATGCCGGGACCTTGATAAACTACGAGGACAACCCCATGAATAATAAAGTGGTATCAGGGATTGCCCATCAGAAAGATGAATGTCTACTGATTGTCAGGCAGGTACCTGAGAGCCCTGCAACCTTGGCTGCAATCTTGTCACTCTTTGGCGAATATGCCATAGAAGTAGACATGATCAGTCAAATGAATCAACAGACTGGCAAAATAGACTATGCTTTAACTGTGCATAGCAATGATCATCTGCAGGCGCTGGATGTGCTCAGGACGCATCAGCATACGTTTGGAGCAGTTGAAATCGTTAGTAATTCAGCGGTTGCAAAAATATCAGCGGTAGGGGTGGGGTTAAAATCGCATTCAGCGAACGTCGGTACATTCTTTTCTGCGCTGGCAGCAGAGAATATTTCACCCTTGTTAGTTGCAACCTCAGAAATAAAGATTTCAGTATTAATCGATGAGCGATATCTTGAGTTAGCAGTACGTGCTCTGCATGACGCTTTTAAACTGGAAAGTGACGATTAAGCAATAATTTTGCTTACTTTTACGGAAACTTTTCATTAAAATGAACAAGACGCGGAATCTTTTAAATTTTGGAATAACAGGAGCAAGAGAATGCTAATTCTAACTCGCCGTGTAGGCGAAACTCTAATGATAGGTGATGAAGTAACTGTAACCGTATTAGGTGTTAAAGGAAATCAAGTTCGTATTGGCGTTAACGCCCCTAAAGATGTTTCTGTACACCGTGAAGAGATCTACATGCGTATTCAGGCTGAAAAGTCTAACCCAACAACGGGTAATATGTAAGACACGGCCATTCCAGGCGTACATGCCCGGTAGAATTCGAAAAAGTAGCCACTCAGTCGTGGCTATTTTTTTTGCTTAGAATAAAGCTCAACGCTTCTTTGGACAGAGCTTCTTTTGAGATGTATTGATTTGTACCTGCTCGCACTAAGACCACACCTAATTCCGTTTCTGCGATCTCATGCACATCTTCCCAACGTATCTGATACGATTTATAAGGATTGGTTGCTGTGACTCCCTGTTCATCAATTTCCAGTGTTATTTTACTCCCACTGGCACGGGTGACCATTTGCCTCGCTACCCACCAGGGGCGCCGATAATAGTGTGCAATACATTCTAAAACCGCAAGTAAAATCAAGAAGTTGCCTAGATAGGCATTGTCAAGGCCATACATTGCAACGCAGCCCAGAATGAACAAGAACGCGACCAGGGCATACTTAGGCTTGCTTACATTGCTGTAAGGCAGTGATTGATCAAAACATTCACGAAAGTAATTTTTATCCAGTATAAATTCGCAGCGAAACACAAATACAACTCCAGTTATTTCATCTTTGTATTATACCCCGAATTCAACTGCGTGAGTGACTTTACGTAAACTGCAGAATGCTTCTCTCAGGAAATGTTAACATTCATTAAAAAGGTCTTCTTGGTCATACCAATTGTATGTTTCCGTTCTGGGATCCTGCCTCAGTGAATATTTTTTATGCCACCTCTCTATTTTTGTCAGGTATCTTGACTATTTTTCATATTTATTTGGCTGTTTTCATTAAATATTCATTTGGAATATTGTAACAGGTTGAATTTATGTGTTTATTTTAATTGGTAATACCAATTTACACATAAGTTTACAAAGCGACCTTTTTTGCTATGATGATTGCATAAATATCTATAAATTGTGGCTATCTATTGTATCTACATGATGTCACGTAAAAAATGTTAACAACAAGGGGAGAGCAGAGATGGACATTACAGCCTTACTGGCTCAGGCCGCCAACTTAATGCTTACCGGCATGGTCGGGGTGTTCGTATTTTTGTCTATTTTGATCATCGCAGTGAAAGGGTTATCCAGGTTTGCTGCTCCGGCAGAACAGACACCACCAAGTTCGCGGGTAACTAAATCAAAGCCGGCGAGTGAAGAACCGGTACCCGGTGAGCATTTGGCAGCTATCAGCGCTGCGATTTCACAATACCGCAATCAGCACTTCCAATCAGAAAAATAATCAAGGGGTCCTTTATGTCACAGCTCAAACTTACAGAATTGGTACTGCGTGATGCACATCAATCGCTATTAGCCACTCGTATGCGCCTGGAAGATATGCTGCCAATTGCTGAGAAACTGGATCAGATTGGTTACTGGTCAGTCGAATCCTGGGGAGGAGCCACTTTTGATGCCTGTATACGGTATTTGGGTGAAGATCCCTGGTATCGGATCCGCGCTCTAAAAGAGGCTATGCCCAACACTAAGCAACAGATGTTGTTGCGTGGCCAGAACTTGCTGGGATATCGGCATTATGCTGACGATGTCGTTGAAAAGTTTGTTGAGCGTGCTCACCACAATGGCGTTGATGTTTTCCGAATTTTTGATGCCATGAATGATGTGCGTAATCTGGAAACCGCGATTCGTGCTGCCATTAAAGTGGGTGCGCATGCGCAGGGCACAATCTCTTACACTGTCAGTCCGGTGCATACACTGGATATGTGGCTTGCACAAGCCAAACAGTTGGAGCAAATGGGGTGCCATTCAATCTGTATTAAAGACATGGCGGGCTTACTTAAACCTTATGATGCCGAAGTGTTGATCCGTGAGCTGAAAAACACGGTGTCTGTACCAATCGCCATGCAATGTCATGCTACTACGGGCCTGAGTACCGCAACGTACCAAAAAGCGGTGGATGCAGGCATCGATATGCTGGATACCGCCATCTCTTCCATGAGTATGACCTACGGTCACAGTGCCACAGAGACTTTGGTGTCGATCGTTGAGGGCACTGAACGGGATACCGGACTGGACTTATTACAACTTGAAGAAATTGCTGCTTACTTCCGTGATGTCCGTAAAAAGTACGCAGCCTTTGAGGGCAGTCTAAAAGGGGTTGATGGGCGTATTTTATCGGCGCAAGTTCCGGGAGGTATGCTGACCAATATGGAAAATCAGCTCAAAGAGCAAGGTGCCGGAGACCGTCTTGATGAGGTGCTCAAGGAAATCCCATCTGTACGTCAAGATTTGGGCTTTTTGCCATTGGTGACACCGACCTCTCAAATCGTCGGAACTCAGGCGGTACTGAATGTCCTGACAGGAGAGCGCTACAAAACCATCACCAAAGAAACCGCGGGTGTCCTCAAAGGCGAATACGGGAAAACCCCCGCACCGGTCGATCAAGCTTTGCAGCAGCGAGTGCTTGATGGCGCAGATGCGATCACCTGCCGCCCGGCAGACCTAATCGAGCCAGAGCTTTCACAGCTTGAATCTGACTTACTGGAGAAGGCGAGCAGTCTGCAGTTGAGTCTCAGTGAAGCCGTGGTTGATGATGTGCTTACCTACGCCCTGTTTCCTCAAATTGGCCTGAAGTTCCTGCAAAACCGTGATAACCCAGACGCATTCGAGCCTAAGCCTGAATTGGTTCAGAATGACTCTGCGGCACTTAAACCGACACGGTCGAAATCAGCACAGGAGCGTTATAGTGTTCAGGTCGATGGCAAAGTGTACAACGTAGTAGTAGCACCAGGTGGTGAATTACAGGAAGTCGCTGTGAAGGACAGCGAGCTAATGCCTCAGTCGGCATCTCTCAGCAGTGGTGAAACGCTAAACGCACCGCTGGCGGGTAATATTTTTAAACTGCATGCTCGACGTGGAGATGTGGTAGAGCAGGGTGATCTGGTATTGATTATGGAAGCGATGAAGATGGAGACCGAAGTGCGGGCGACCCACAGCGGTAAAATTGCCGATATCCTGGTCAATGAAGGCGACTCTGTATCGGCTGGCGATGCCATAGTAGAGCTGGCGTAGGAGGTGTTCGATGGATGGACTATTAAACCTATGGTCAGCGACTGGACTGGCCAATCTGACATTTCCTGCATTGGCAATGATTGCGGTTGGCTGTGGGCTACTGTATCTGGCAATTGCAAAAGGGTTTGAGCCTTTATTACTGGTGCCGATTGGTTTTGGTGCAATTCTGACTAATATACCCGTCGCGGGTCTGGCAGATCCAGGTGGGCTGCTCTACTACGTTTACTACATAGGTATAGACAGTGGTGTGTTTCCGTTACTGATCTTTATGGGGGTTGGTGCATTGACGGACTTTAGTGCCTTAATTGCTAACCCCAGAATGTTGTTGTTGGGGGCCGCTGCCCAGTTTGGCATTTTTGCTACTTTGTTTGGGGCCATCTTACTGAACTATGTGCCCGGCTTTGAGTTTACCCTGCAAGATGCCTCTGCAATTGCCATTATCGGTGGGGCTGACGGTCCGACTGCTATTTTCCTTGCATCGCGCCTGTCTCCGGAATTATTAGGGGCCATTGCGGTTGCTGCTTATTCTTATATGGCGCTGGTGCCGATTATTCAGCCGCCTATTATGCGTCTACTGACCTCTGAAGAGGAGCGCAATATTGCGATGCCACAGTTAAGAGCGGTGTCAAAGCAGGAAAAGATCCTGTTTCCACTGGGTGTTCTGGCATTGACACTGTTATTCCTGCCTGCTGCAACCCCACTGGTTGGGATGTTTTGCCTGGGTAATCTGATGAAAGAGTCAGGGGTGGTTGATCGCCTGAGCAATTCTGCCCAGAACGAAATCATCAATATTACAACCATTTTCCTTGGGTTAGCGGTAGGTTCCAAGTTAGCGGCAGATCAGTTTCTTACCGTAGAGACCATAGGGATTCTGGTACTGGGTGCAGTCGCCTTTAGCATAGGTACAGCATCGGGCGTCTATATGGCGAAGATGATGAATCGCTTTTCAGCAGACAGTCCAATCAACCCACTTGTTGGGGCAGCTGGCGTATCCGCTGTACCTATGGCAGCCCGGGTTGTAAATAAAGTTGGTTTAGAAAGCAATCCTCACAACTTTTTGTTGATGCATGCAATGGGACCTAATGTGGCAGGCGTACTCGGTAGTGCCGTTGCCGCGGGCATTTTGCTTGCACTTGTCGGTTAACACTCTCCAACCTGTTGCGCGAAGTAATGCTTCGCGCTTTTTTCTTCATTTCTCTGGACCTTCAAATTAGACGCCTTGCGATACTTGGCAAACGGGCTGCTGCTATGGCATGGTAACACCATTAATAAAAGGAGCGCGTAGTTTTGAATGTTCTGATAATTCTGGGAAGCTTGATAGTCGCCTTGCTGGTCCTTATCCCATTACTTGAAAAGTACCAAAGTCGAATTGGGCTCGATAAAATGCAGAAATACGGGAAGTATATTTTACCCCTGGTGATGATTTCTATCGTGATACGCCTGATATACTCGATGGTGCAGGGCTAGCGGTGTGTACTCAGCAGTAAGCTGCTGAGTACACTGGTTATGATTAATTGACCTGTGACTGCAAGTAACGCTGAATAAACTCTGTCGCTTGCTGGTATTCGGTTTCAAGTGCGTCACGCAAGTGGATCAGCTCATCACTGGTTAGCTCTTCATTTTTACAGCGATGTTCGAACTGAGTGGCCATATCAGCAACACGGTGTGCGCCAATGGTCTTTGATATAGATTTGAGCTGGTGACAGGCTTCGACAATCTCTTCCTGACTCATAGAAATAACCGCACCATTGATATCTCTGGCGAGTTCGCTACTTTGCTCAAGGTACATACGGAAAAACCTTAACCGTTTGTTGGCGTCATGGTTGACATACTTATCCAGCTGCGCCAAATCAATCGGCTCCTCCGGCGCTGTTTGAGCGGTTTCCTCGTTGGCGTCGGGTGCTTCCACCACCGTGGCCTCAACCTCCGGAACTACGTGCTGTTCAACAGCCTCCGACTCCGTATTTTGAGGCTGTGTGTCCTGCTTTTCAGTTGGAGCATTTGACTCCTGTGCATCCTGAATAGGCGCATTTACAGCCTCAATAGCCGAGGCTTTGGGCTCACTCACTACTTCTTTTTTCTCAGCGAGTGATTGCTTTTGTGTCGCCCCCGTTGACTGTTGCCAGGTGTCAAGCGTTGCCTCGAGTACATTGAGTTCAACAGGCTTAGTGATGTAATCATTCATGCCGGCAGCCAGGCAGCGATCACGCTCACCTTTCAGGGCGTTAGCCGTAATTGCGATGATGTAAGGTTGAGCATTGATATCTTCTGCCAGCTCCGCTTCTTCGCGGATCTTAGCAACCATATCGTAGCCGGACATTTTTGGCATGTGCAGGTCGGTAAGAATAATGGGATAGTGGGACTGCTGCCAGCGGGCCAGGCCTTCTTCGCCATTTTCAGCGACTTCAACACCATAGCCTAGCAGATGTAGCTGATCGGTCAGCACCTGCTGATTCAGTATATTGTCTTCAACCAGCAACACCAATTTATTGGCAGCTCTGGCATCGTCGACATTAAGATACTTGTTCAATGAACGTGAAGGCTTGAGTTTCTTCGGCTGATGAAGACCCGCTGCGACCAAAACAGCTGTCATAAAGCTGGACTTACATAAAGGCGCAGCATTGAGATAGAAGATACGGTCGTGGTTGAGTGCAGGCTCATCCATAGTGCTAAGCACAATGACTTGTTGATTGTTGTGTTCGATTGAGTAGAGTAAATCGCGCAGCTGGCCATTTACTTTGTCCATGCCATCCAGGCCGTCCAGTACCCAGATCACATCGCTGTCGTACTGATACTCGCTGAGCTCGTCAGCCTCTTTTAGTACTACAGTGTCCGCGCCCATAAAGGACAGGTAACGGCCGACAATGTTGCGGCGAGCCTGGGCATGGGTCAGTACCACAACTCTTTGACTGTTCAGTACTGCTTTATTTGCATAGGCTATCTTGCCTTTGACGCTAAACGGCAGTTCTACCACGAATTCACTACCCATACCGATATCAGAACTCACGTGAATGGACCCCAGCATCAGCTCAACCAGGCTTTTACAAATTGATAAGCCCAGGCCTGTGCCGCCGTATTCGCGGGTAATAGAGCCCTCGGCTTGAATGAAGGGGTTAAAAATCTCCCTAAGCTGCGCCTGGGTCATGCCTTTTCCGTTATCTGTGACGGTAAAGCGCAAGGTGTAGTGCTCTGATGTATTCTGTGCGACTTCCACCGCAATTTTAACAAAGCCGCGTCTTGCGTCGTCAGAGGTTGTGAACTTAATTGCGTTGCTACACAGGTTGTATAACACCTGTCGAACACGTACAGCATCACCCACCAGGTTATTAGGGATATCAGGTGCAACAGACAATTGCAGATCCAGTTTACGTTTTCTGGCCACGGATGAGAGAACGCGCGCGACTTCTTCAATGGTCTCCGCTACAGAAAAGGCACTATTGTCCATCTGCAGTTTGCCAGCTTCAATCTTGGAGAAGTCGAGAATATCGTCGAGTATGCCCAGTAGCGAGAAAGCGGAATCACGAATAATGGTGGTCAGACGGTGCTGTGCCCCGTCCAACTCAGTCTGACGCAGCAGATCAATGGTGCCAATGACACCATTCATGGGGGTTCTTATCTCGTGACTCATGGTGGCGAGGAAAGTTGTTTTTGCTTCACTGGCACGTTCGGCATTTAAAGTCGCTTTTTCTAGTGCCAGTGTTCTGGCCTGAACTTCAGACTCTAAGCTGGTTTGTAGCTGTTTTAACTCTCTTTGTGCAGCCTGGTTGCCCTGAATAATATCACGGATCTGATTGATCAGCTGGTTGATGCCAATCGCTGTTTTTGACAGACCGAAGCTTAACTTCTCTGTGACATGAATATCGTAAGACTTCTGGTCCAGCAGGTGCTGCAGTTCTTCGTTGAGCTCGGTCAGGTCTTTACTCAGGCGGCCAATGATTTGACGTTTCAGAAACAGGCCAAAAGCAATGGTCAGGATCAAAGCACAAATACCTAGTAATATGCTGGTCACAGGGGTTGCGCTCGAGACACTCTGTTGTGGGGCATATCTTAAAATCAGTTCCCCAACGGGCAAGTCATCCAGCACCAGAGGCTGATGTACAACGAGTTCCCCCCCCTGGTCTACTTTGGTTTGTCGCTTGATGGGGGCAATGCTCTGTTCATTACTTTGATACACCAGGCTAGGTTGCCCTATACCACTGTCACTATACAGATAGAGTTCGATGTCTGGATTACTGGCTTCAAATGCTGAGAGTATCTGTTTGGCATAGTTATACCCAAGTTTCATCATCGCGTGTGACAATGGCGTTGAGATATCTTTAGCTAACAATACAAGATCGGGCCGCGAGGCGGAATCTGCTTTATCCTGGTTTTTACTTGGCCATGTAAAAGCAGCGGCCGCCGAAATAGCTGCAATAATGATAGTAACGACGATAAATAGAGGCACAAACCCCTTTATATTCGTATGAGACGAGTTTTCCATTATATGATTCCGAACCCAACTTTTGTGCTATGTTTCTTTGTTGGTTGCAATCCTACCACCTATAGTGGATGAATTCTCCCCGTTTTTACCTAAGGTAAGTGATAAAAGCGGGTTCCAAAGAGCTTCAAATTGCCAAATAAAGCGGGAAATTTAATCGATTAAACGCGTTTTGTCGGAATAGTGTTCAGTCAAACACGGAGTTTAAAAAAAAAGTTGACTTAACAAGGCAAAACCCGTTTAATACGCCGCACGCCCAGATAGCTCAGTCGGTAGAGCAGAGGATTGAAAATCCTCGTGTCGGTGGTTCGATTCCGCCTCTGGGCACCATTTTTAAAAGGTGCGCCGACTTAGCTCAGTTGGTAGAGCAACTGACTTGTAATCAGTAGGTCATCCGTTCGACTCGGATAGTCGGCACCATTTAAGCCCAGATAGCTCAGTCGGTAGAGCAGAGGATTGAAAATCCTCGTGTCGGTGGTTCGATTCCGCCTCTGGGCACCATTGTTTTTTAAGTCTGAAATTCAGGCTGCTGCTTTAAAGTAGCACAATATAACCAATTTTAGCCCAGATAGCTCAGTCGGTAGAGCAGAGGATTGAAAATCCTCGTGTCGGTGGTTCGATTCCGCCTCTGGGCACCATTTTTAAAAGGTGCGCCGACTTAGCTCAGTTGGTAGAGCAACTGACTTGTAATCAGTAGGTCATCCGTTCGACTCGGATAGTCGGCACCATTTAAGCCCAGATAGCTCAGTCGGTAGAGCAGAGGATTGAAAATCCTCGTGTCGGTGGTTCGATTCCGCCTCTGGGCACCATTATTAAAAAGCCTCGCATTAGCGGGGCTTTTTACTTTCTGTTCTAAATTAAGTTAGTTGGCGCAATCGAACACGCCTGCGGATGGTTCGATGATGAAATACGTCCTTGTATTTCACCGCAAGCGGCCAGCTAAAGCTGTTCAAAGTGGTTCCAGACCACTTTGTCCGCCTCTGGGCACCATTATTAAAAAGCCTCGCATTAGCGGGGCTTTTTACTTTCTGTTCTAAATTAAGTTAGTTGGCGCAATCGAACACGCCTGTGGGTGGTTCGATGATGAAATACGTCCTTGTATTTCACCGCAAGCGGCCAGCTAAAGCTGTTCAAAGTGGTTCCAGACCACTTTGTCCGCCTCTGGGCACCATTATTAAAAAGCCTCGCATTAGCGGGGCTTTTTACTTTCTGTTCTAAATTAAGTTAGTTGGCGCAATCGAACACGCCTGCGGATGGTTCGATGATGAAATACGTCCTTGTATTTCACCGCAAGCGGCCAGCTAAAGCTGTTCAAAGTGGTTCCAGACCACTTTGTCCGCCTCTGGGCACCATTATTAAAAAGCCTCGCATTAGCGGGGCTTTTTACTTTCTGTTCTAAATTAAGTTAGTTGGCGCAATCGAACACGCCTGTGGGTGGTTCGATGATGAAATACGTCCTTGTATTTCACCGCAAGCGGCCAGCTAAAGCTGTTCAAAGTGGTTCCAGACCACTTTGTTTGCCTCTGGGCACCATTATTGAAAAGCCTCGCATTAGCGGGGCTTTTTACTTTCTACTGTTGGATTCTAATTACCTTCATACATGGCATTTACGATACAGGTAGTTTCGTCTATTTGCAGTGCAACGGGTTTACCTTGGGCTTTGGCTGACAGAAGTAACGAATATTCTTCATTGAATGACACTCTGTTTCGGTCAAGGCAAAAGCGGTTTGGCCAGGTTGGATAACATTTACAATCTGTTTTTGTGGCTCCTTCCATACCAATAGAGATTGTTTTTCCATCATATCCTATTGCTATCATTTCAATACGGCCACTATGCCAATCTGCGTAAGCAAAACAAGGCAAAAGCAGACAAAGGGAAAGCCATTTTCTCATGGGTCGTCCTATCCTAATTATACAATGCGGTTTGCAGTATGTATTATAATCAAAAATGAACTTGCTGAGCCATTAGCAGGGCGTCAATTTGGCCATTTGCCAAATTAAGCGCATGTTTTTGAGTCAATATGGAACAGATTGAGATTTTTGAGATCCCCAGCCCTTGTCGTGGGATCTGTGAGGTAAACAACCGGGGTTATTGCAAAGGGTGCTTTCGCAGTCGCGAAGAGCGCTTCCACTGGCATGCCTTAACCGAACAACAAAAACGTAAAGTGATTGATTTATGCGCGCAGCGACAGAAGCGTGTGATGGCAGCGAAAAAACGTGGTGGCGACATTCAATCACAAAGTACATCACAGGCGGCAGAACAGGATGATTTATTTAAATCTGATACTTAGTTTTTAACATGGCAACCGTCCCTTTCTCAGCCAGTTGATTCAATGTTTCTTCCAGTTGTGGGAGCAGCGCTTTATGTTTTCGGTGCAGGTAGTGATAAGTCTCTATGGTCAACAAGGTTTCTATCTTCAAAGATTCTAAATCGATGTCTGCAAGGTGCTCACGCAAGTGAAAATCAACGACCAGCGCAGCTTGTACTTTGCCCTGAGTAACCAGGTTAAGCTGAGTAATGTTGTTTTTTACTTCTATTAATTGGCCATTAAACGGAGTGGTTTCCAGATACCGGTTAGCTACCAGGTAGCCACTTTGAATGACCAAAGAGTCAAGTTGCTGGAATGTGCAACTCAAGCAGCGGCTAAGCAACTGTAGATTAAAAGTGTACAAAGGAAAGCGTACCTTAAGCAGGTTTGG
This sequence comes from Pseudoalteromonas sp. R3, assembly GCF_004014715.1. Lineage (NCBI taxonomy): Bacteria > Pseudomonadati > Pseudomonadota > Gammaproteobacteria > Alteromonadales > Pseudoalteromonadaceae > Pseudoalteromonas > Pseudoalteromonas sp. R3. Next base: position 3,420,621 of record NZ_CP034835.1, on the reverse strand, counting down.
GTAAGCCTGAGTCACACCATGTATTCGACCAAGTTGTCCATCCAAAGCCCCATCATTGGCTGCAATTAACGCACTTTGTCGGTTGAAATCGACCAGCTCCAACCTGTACCCCAATTGCTGATAAGCGGTTTGCAGCAATTCGATTACGTACCTCGCCTGAGGTGTATCAGCTGGACGGTTAAAGTAGAGTGTTCGGTTATCTGATGCCATACTTTTCAAACTCAGGCAGTAAAGCAATATCAAGCTGAAAATTCGCAATGGATCTCCTTATTGAAAATCGAACCATCCTGTCATGCTATCTTCAGCGAGATGAAGCAACTTTGCTTACTCGATGGTGACACATTTCGCATGATCGGATACACCTTAGCGTAATTATGATACACTTTTTACAGAGATTGCTGTAACCAAATTTACTATGAGCTATAACCTGTGTAACTTATCACGACAAGATAAATATCAAATTCAGTTAGAATACGAAGCGTCGTTCTGGGCCTATCAAATAAAACGCGGTAAGAATAGCCGAGAAGCGATTTATGACGCTATTAATCAACGTCCTATCTCTGAGCAAGCGGTATTAAAAGAAAAATTCGAATTTTACTTGGGGTTGATGCTGGCTTAGTCATGGACATAACTGCTGGGGTTTTACCTGCTATTCAGACGCCACTGGTGAATAAGTTTTACCAAGCTCATAAGGCGCGAGGAAAGGCGACCCGTCACGACCAAAACTGGGTGTTAAAGAGCACAGAAATTGTTGCGGCATGCAGAGTACAAAGTGTTGCGAGCAGTGATTTTTTATCCACGGTTTTGGTTGACCCCAAACTGCGAGGCAGGGGACTTGCTCGGCAGTTGTTATTGGCGGTGCTGGCCCAGCAGTATGCTCCTTTGTATACGTTTGCCTATCGTCATCTGGCTGCTTTTTACGCGGGGCTCGGTTTTGAAGTAATCCAGCCGGAGGAGTTGCCTCATGCGCTGGCAGATAAATATCACATATATGTTGCACAAGGCCGGCAAATCCTGGCAATGCAATTTATAAAACCCGATCAGAATTGACTATGTTGCGAATAATCCTCAGCTTTACCCTTCTTATATTTGCCTCTGTATCAATTGCACAGGTAGCACGTTTGTCTCCCGCGGAGGGGCTATCTCAAAGCTATGTCAACACATTACTTATAGATGATAACGGGTACCTATGGCTGGCAACGGAAGGTGGTCTGAATCGGTATGATGGTTATCAGGTATTGGAGGTCGGTGGGCCTAATCAGGACCTGAATAAAATGCAAATAGATAGGATCTATCAGGATGAAAATGGTCTCATCTGGATTGCGTCTGGGCGAGCTGGACTATTTAGCTATGATCCAGAGCTAGATAGCTATCGTCGCTATACGTCTGCACCTGAATCAGAAGAAGATTACTTTGAGAAAAGTGTGTTCCAGATGCTCAGCAAGAGTAAGCACGAACTATGGCTGGGGCGAGCGCAAAATGTCGCTGTAATGGATACTCGAACAGGTGAAATCACCAAAGAAATAAGGTTACCAGTAGAAGATCCACAATTAGCGGTACGCGGCCTGCTTAAGCATGACGATTTGTTATTTATCGCATCCGCTGAGCGCTTGTTTGTTTATAACATTCAAACCGATGAACTACGTGCACTCAAGCACAGAGATCAGATCACGCACCCTTTTCAAACCAATACCAAGTCACTGCATTTGCTGGATGATAACACTTTGATATTAGGTGCAGTGATCGGCATGTACCAGTTGGATATTACTGCTTTACGCCGCGACTTTGATGCCGAGGTTTCGTATAAAACCCTCATCGAAGAGCTCAACATCTGGCAAATAGAGCGCAGTGGTACACAGCTTTTACTTGGCACAGATCTGGGGTTGATGCACTACGATATCGAAAGTGGTCAGGTAAACCGTGATACGCGCCTGACCGACAGCCGATATGCTGTTTCTGATAGCAGTGTGATCTATTTTATTCGGGATGACTTCGGAGGGATTTGGATTGCAACGAAAAAAGATGGTGCTTTCTACTTACCCGCGAAGTCCCAGGGATTTGATAATGTTCACCCTGGTAATGTTCAGGGCCGCTTTTCCAAAGGCACTGTCTGGGGGTTGGTCGAATATGATGGTTATATTTGGGCGGGGACCCGAGACGGCTTAACCCGCTATGATCCTCAGACTCGTCAGTCTGAACAGTATCTGGCTGGGTTCCTGGGAGACGGCTTTTATCCCGAATTCACTATTTTTGGTTTACTTAATTATCAGGATAAGCTCTGGCTTAGCAGTAACCGGGGCTTATTTGTGTTTGAACCACACTCTGAAGAGATTTATCGGCCTCAGGCACAAGATGATGCTGCGACATCGGTATTGTCCGGGTTTGTCAAAGGAGCTGTAATTGTCGGCGACGGGCAGCTTTATCTGGTGGATGAGAAAACCGGCTTTTATGTATTTGATATTAATACAGCCAGATTGACTAAGCTGGGTGAGGAATTCGATCGATTTGATCCTTTTCTTAGCTATGGTTTTTACAAGCCTCTAAGTACACACCCTCAGGACCCAGTTTTTTACAGTGAAGGTCGGTTATTTCGCTATGATACTCAGGCACATATGCTGGTTGAGATTTATCAGGTGCCCAAAGCACACAAACAAAGTGCAGTCGATTTGCTGAGTTACACTATAGATAAACACAATGTCTTATGGTTGTCTTTTGCCAGGCATGGCCTGGTTCGGTTGACTGCAGATGGGTATGAGTTGTTGCCTTTGCCTAATGAGCAGCATACCGTGACCAATAATATTTTGTACGAAATGGTCCAGGATGATGTGGGCATGATCTGGATGTCATCGCATCAGGGGATCTGGCGGCTCGACCCAGATAACTTCCACCTGCAGGGTTTTACAACGGCTGATGGGTTAATGAGCAACGAGTTTAACGGTGGGGCCTCTGTAAAGCTTGCCGATGGCCGTATCGGCTACGGATCGTTGCAGGGCTTTACTTTGTTTGACCCGAAAGTACATCGCCCAACTAAATCTTTGTTAAGTAAGGTCAATATTACAGATGTTGACTTGATGTCGCGTGACATTCTGCCTTCCGGACTTAAGTCGTTTTCCTATATTGAACTCAACCATGACGATATTGGTCTGGAAGTCTCGTTTTCAGCTATGGCGTTCACGTTACAGGAACGTATAGTCTATGAGTATCAACTTTCAGGGGAGCAGCGTATTCTCAGTCGCAACAGTAATCGAGTGGTGTTTCCTAAACTTAGTCCGGGTAATTATCGTCTGAAGGTATGGGCTAAAGATCCGCTCACTGGCGATTATACTCCCCCTGCGCAATTAGAAATTGCCGTTCATTACCCGGTGTGGCGTGCGCCATGGGCGCTATTTTGTTACGTGATATTGGGCGCTGCATTATTCGCATTTTGGGTGCATAGAAAAAATAAAGTGGCAGGCATGATCCTGGCTGCTCACCGCGAAACACAAAACAGTGAAACACGGCTTAAGATGGCGCTGGAAGGGAGCAATTCAGGGGTGTGGGATTGGCAATCCGGTAGCCACCTTGTCTATCAGCCGCGATTGGTCAGCGATTTGGGCTATAGCAACGACAGTATTGTATTAGATGAGTATCTTGAGCTGATCCATCCTCAGGATCGAGCCTTGTTTCGCATTGAATGGCTGGAATTTGTGTCGACAGAAAAAGGCTTTATTGACTGTACTTATCGTTTACGGCATATCAATGGGCAGTGGCGCTGGTATAAAGATTACGGCAAAGTGATGGCTTGGCAGGATGGGGTGCCGGTACAGGTTGCCGGAACCTATACCAACCTGACACGAGAGCGGGTATTCGAGGAACGTGCAACGTTATTTGGTGCGGCGTTTGAGCAGACACGAGACTGGGTCATGATTTTTGACAAGCATTTACGGATCCTGGCCTGCAATAAAGCCTTGCAAAGTGCTTTTTCTGTCAGTGAGGCACCTTCTTCAAGTACCAGCGTTACACTGGGTCTTGAGCGCCATGTCAGAATGAAGTACTTGCGCGAGATCAGCAAAATGAAGGTCGGCGAGTTGTATGTTGCGGAAGAGACATTGCGATTACCAAGTGGAGAAAAGCGGCAAGTCCTGCTTAAAATCAGCGCAACTGAAGATAAGCATTATATTTTGGTCCTAACCGATATCAGCAAGCAAAAACGCACAGAAAAAGAGCTATACCAGTTGGCTAATTATGATGCTCTGACAAAGCTGCCAAATAAGGTGCTATTTATGGATCGTGTGCAGCATGCGATTGAGCAAGCGCGTTTGTCACGACAGCCATTGGCCATCATCGCGATTAAATTTAGTCGACTACAGCGTTTTGCCGACACCTACGGCAATGACTTTCTCGCTTTAGTGACACAGAAACTGGCGACTAATCTTCAGTGTTGTTTCCGCGAAGTTGATAGTCTCGCAATTGGTAATGAACGGGACTTCTATATTTTGATGGAGCAGTTAACGAGTGTGGAGCAGGTCATGCGCTACATTCATTGTCTGCTTGAACGATTCGAAAAAGGCTTTGAGATTGAACAGCAACAGGTGCATGTTAAAGCAAAACTGGGAATTGCAATGTTCCCTGAAGATGCCAGTGATGCGTTTGACCTGAATCAGGCCGCTGAGACGGCCCTGAATCATGCAAGACAGTCTCTGGTGACCGACTATCAGTTTTATCATCGAGAGATTAATGAGCAAGTGCAGCGTGCCCTGGCGATAGAGCAAGCGCTGTTAAAAGCTTATCAGGAAGAGGCGTTTCGCAATCACTATCAACCGATCATAAATGCCAGTCACATGTCTGTAGAAGGCTTTGAGGTGCTATTACGCTGGCCACAAGACCCTAGCTACAGTATTGAAGAGCTTGCTCACACCGCTGAGCAGACAGGGATTATTACCCGGGTTATGCTACAGACACTGGAGCGTGCACTGGCTGACCTGAAAGTGTGGCATGAATCTCACCCGGATCTGTATATTTCAGTCAACTTATCGGCGTTGGATTTTCAGTACGATGATTTACTGGTGCGCATTAAGGAAATCCTGCTGCGTAATCAGATTGATGGCCGTTATCTGGTATTTGAAATTACAGAATCGGTGATGATGGCAGATGCCCAACAGGCCATTTCGAGGATGCATGAACTTAGAGCGCTGGGGTGCCGCCTCTATATGGATGATTTTGGCACTGGCTATTCATCTTTGACTTATCTCAAACAATATCCAGTCGATGCACTTAAAATTGATCGTAGTTTTGTCAATGACATTGGTCGTGATAAAGAGCATGAGGTGATTATTCACTCGACTCTGTCACTGGCGCATAGTCTGGGCAAGTACTGTGTTGCGGAAGGGGTTGAACATATGGAACAGTTGTCTTTCCTACGGATGTTGGGATGTGAGCGATTCCAGGGCTATTTATTCAGTAAGGCACTACCTGCCCCGGAGGCTGGAGAATTATTAATGCGCAACTGGCATCAGGTCTTTACCCGGGCCAGTTAGTCATATAAGTGATATGCCGTGGCCCGTATTAAGCGGGCCAGATTGCGTTTATAACTTGCCACCACAATGACGGCAATAGTGGTCGTGCACTCGCTGGCTGGTCATTATTTTTATGGCCTGGTTCGCTTCTACAGCACTGAGCCCAAGCTCAATTCGCAGTGCCTCTAGATGTTCTTTTTCTTGTTCATCGACTTTACCATCGCTCAGAGAATGAAGGACGGCTTCGTTGAATGCATCCCTGCGTTTTCTGAGTTGGTCCGCAAAACTCGAGGCCAGCAGACCTGTCGGAATAGCGACCATGCCCATACTTAGCAGCGTAATCACACCACCAAAAAAGCGCCCTAATGGGGTAATGGGTACGACGTCACCATACCCAACTGTTGTGAGGGTAGCCATAGCCCACCACATTGCAGCAGGAATAGAACCAAACTTATCGGGCTGCACATCGTGCTCTATCAGATAAATACCACACGAGGCTACAATCAGCACCAGTGACATAATAAAAAAAGCGGCAAGGAGTGAACTGCTTTCTTCTCTGAATGCTGCCAGCAGTAACTGCATTGCGCGGGAATACCGAGTAAGTTTAAAGATACGTAGCAACCGGAATACCCGTAAAAAGCGCAGGTCAAAAGAGAAGAACACCATTAGCAGGGTAGGCAGAATTGCCAGCAGATCGATAATGGCTAAAGGGGAGAATACATAACGCAGGCGTTTTTTACTATTGTTGCCTGAGGTGTGTTTAAATTCGAGCTTATCCACACAACACCATAACCTTAGCAGGTATTCAATGGTGAAAATGGCGACTGAGATCACTTCGATGTAGAAGAATAAGCTGTGATAGCGCGTGGCCAGCGCAGGTACAGATTCAAGTACAATGGCTATCACGTTGGCAATGATCAAAGTGATCAGAAATACATCAATAGCATGTCCGGCTTTTCTGAATCGACCACTGGCTTCCAGTAGTCCGGCGGTTTTTTGTCTGAGTGTCAGATCCATAAATGTATTGTTTACCCTGTGATAGTAGGTTGTTTGGTGTTATTGAACTGTCAGTGGCATTTTCATAACCACAGTCCCTTCTTCAAAGTCCCGGCTGACAGCGAATCCCAGCTTTTTAGCCAGTCCGATCATACCGGTGTTTTCCGGTAGAGTGATCCCTTCAATACATCCCACCCGTTGACGCTTGCAATAGGCGATAGCAGCTTCCATCAGTAATTTCCCCAGGCCAAGGCCCTGACAATCAGAGCGCACCACTACCGCAAATTCTGCAAGTAAGTTGTCCGGGTCCATGAGCACCCGGGAAACGCCCAGAGTGCGCTGAGCACTTTTGTATGGCTCGGTAATGATAAACGCCATTTCACGGTCGTAATCTATCTGTGTCATTTTAGCCAGTTGTTCGTGGGTAAACTGGGGAAGCTCACCAAAAAATCGACGGTACCTGTCTTCTTTACTGAGGGATTGATCGAACTCTTGATGGTTGCGTTCGTCTTCTGGGCGAATTGGCCTCAGCTGCGCTTTGACCCCATTTTTCAGTGTGACCGCACGCTCCCACTCCTTGGGGTAAGGCTTGATGGCCAGTCGTTTGCGTCCGGGCAGGGGTTCATACCGTTGCAAATCAATGTTGGCATCGAGAATTAAAAAGTGTCCGTCCGTTGCCAGGATTGGGTTGAGCTCCACGGCCTGAATATCGGGTTGATCAATGACCAACTGCGAGACGCGAGTAAGCAGTGCACAGAGACGATATTTGTCGACTTTTTCTGGCAATAAGCGTTCTTTCAACACGCCTTTGTCATAGGCCGCAGCTATTAAATATTTGGCCAGATTCATATTCAGCGGAGGCAGAGCGACGGCAGCCTGATTGAAATTGAATCCGGTTCCCGCTTCGCCCAGCAAAATAACAGGACCAACATCTGGTTCGGTTTTGACTGCAATGCGCAGCTCCTGACTGCCAGCCCTGGGCGCCATTTTTTGCAAAGAGAACCCCTCGATGATGGCATCAGGATAGGCTTTTTTGATGCGTAGCAGAATAGCAAATGCGCTTTGTTCTACTTCATCTGCATCGTTCAGATTCAAAACCACGCCACCTACCTCAGATTTAGATGGGATACTTGGACTAATTAGCTTGAGTGCAACTGGAAATCCGAGTATTTGTGCTTGTTCTTTGGCTTCACTGGGTGTCAAAGCAATCTCTGTATCGATACACTCCATCCCATAGTGGCAGAGGATTTTGCTGGCCTGATGGGTTGAGAGCTGAGTGAGATCTTGTTTTAGATAGGCGTCTACCTGAGCTTTGGCATGGGGGCTGTTAATCAGTTCATCCTGGCTGACGGACTCGGGTGTTTGAGTGAGGTGCTTTTGGTTTCGACGATAGCTGATTAAGTGCATAAACGCACCGACCGCCCCTTCCGGTGTGCGGTAGGTCGGGATCCCGTGTCGGACACAGACGTCACGGGCTTCATACGCTGCTTCTTCACCCATAAAGTTGGTCATGACAAAAGGACGGGCCATTTTAGGTAAGGTGCCGAGGGTTTGGGCAATGATCTCTGCGTAGGCTTCACTGGGAGCAAGGGCTGACGGTGTGTGAATGATCAAAAGGTTTTTAACTTCATCAGCCTTGAGTAAAATTTCCAGTGCCTGCTTGTAGCGGTGGGGAGCAGAATCACCGAAAATATCAATGGGATTCGCGGTGTGGTTGGACTGAGGGATCACGGCATTGAGCGCCGATATGGTTTTGTCACTGAGCTCCGCGAGCTTGCCACTGCGTTGTAATAAGGTGTCTACCGCCATGATACCCGGACCACCACCATTGGTGAGAATAGTCAGATGCTCGATTTGTAACAGTTTAGGATGCAGTGCCAAAGTTTGCGTGGCGGCAAACAGCTCCCTCAGATCTGTGACCCTGAGCATACCCGCACGCTGAAACATCGCGTCGTACACGGCATCGTCTGAGGTTGATCCGCCAGTATGGATCATTGCAGCCTGTGCACCCGCCTGAGTACGACCTGTTTTTATAGCGATCACGGGTTTACTGAAGGCGGCGGCCCGTGCAGCAGAGATAAAGCGACGGACATCTTTGATGTTGTCTATGTAGAGTAAGATAGCTTTGGTTTTTGCGTCCCGCCCAAACAAGTCGAGCAATTCGTCAAAATCAATATCCAGGCTATCGCCCAAAGAGATAAAATAAGAAAACCCGATATGTTTACTTTTAGCCCAGTCCAATATGGTTGAACACACAGCGGCAGACTGGGAGATAAAGGCCAGTTTACCCGCATCGGCGGTGGTATGAGAAAAGCTGGCATTCAGCCCCAGGTGGGGAACCAGCATCCCCAGGCTGTTAGAGCCAAGCAGGGTGATCTGTTTTTCTCTTGCCAGTGCCTGTAATCGTTCCTTTTGGTCGCTATCCAGCCCGGCTGCGACAATGATGACATTTTTACACCCCCGCTCTGCGAGGTCTGTCAGTACCTGTATAAGAGTGGATTTGTTGGTACAGATTACCGCCAGATCCGGTACCTGCGGCAAGTCGGCGATTGTCGGGTAGGCGAGCACACCCTGAACGGCAGAGTACTTTGGCGTAACGGGCATAATGGGCCCTTTGAAGCCGCCATGCAGCAGGTTACGCATCACAACATTACCAGCTCTGTCTGGGTTGCTTGAAGCGCCAATTACGGCCACCGAGCGGGGGTTAAAGAACTGGTTTATCCGCTTAATGCTCATACTAACTCCTTGACTTGCCTAATGATGGCGGGTTATCTGCTAAATATTAATCGCTTTAAAGGCAGGTTGCGAGTTAAAGCAGACATTGTTTTGATCTGAGTGCATTTGCTCAACCAAAATGACGAAATAAGTGCCATCAGGATTAACGGTTTTTGTCCAACCATTTGCCCATCGCCGCATCATAGGCATCCGTGATAGCATTTTTGTCACAGGTGCTGCTCATCGTGAGCCAGTTTTTGGCAAATCCCTCTGGGGGCGGGTTATTGGGATCTCCCTGAACTTCTTTGTAGCAACGGTCTCCCTTGCGATATTCAGTAAATATTTGATTCTGAGATTCTACTTGGCGTAGTGTTTGATTTTTGGACAGGTGTGACTTCGGCACACCCAGCCTCTGTGGTTGAGGTTGCCCTGTAGGCGCATCACCTGCTATTTGCTGGTTGAGCTGTTGCTGTTGTATACGCAGGCGAGACAGCCCCAGTGCGGGGTCGATGTGTTTGTATGGTTTGTTGTTATCTGTATTGTCTGGTGCTTCAGTCTGTTGTTGTGATTGTGGGGCTTCTGTGGCTTTAGGCGGTGTGACAGGTTTGGTGGTGGTTGTAGTCTCAGGCACGATGGCAGAGGGTTGGCCTTTCGGCTCCACTAACTGCCTGGCTGGTCCCTCTATGTTACTTACGGGCTTTAGTTTTTTTGTAGCGGATTCGAAAGCAACAACAGGCTTAGGTTTTTCAGGGCGTTCCACCACCAGATACGTTTTCATGCTTTGCTGAGGTGTAATAGTGGGAATAAACGCAGTGTGTTGAGCCAGTAGCCACAATAAGCCCAGATGGCTGGCAACAGACACAACAATTGCAACGACCCACGAACGCATCACTTTTCCCTAGTGTGTTTATATAATGACTCTGGCTTATACTCAAAACACAGTTATGACCTTGTCCTTTGTCAAAAGTTCAGTTGCATCAGCTCGGTCGCTATCATTCGCAGTAGCCGCGTTTCACGAAGTAGTGATTGCCCTTGTTTATCGCTATTAGCCAACACAGCTTCGTTGTGCGCAATTGCCTGAGAAATCTCAACCCATTGTGGCTGCATACCATTATTTACTTCGTAGTGCTCCATTTCGGGCTCATCAAATTCGCCGCAAATATCACATACGTAGCAATGAGAAACAATATGGACAGTGTCATAGTCCGGCTTATGCCAGCGTTGATATTCTTCGTAGACGCCAAAAGGAATCACGTTGGTGACGGTACGGGCACCTGTTTCTTCTTTGACTTCACGCACTAACGCATCGATCAGAGATTCACCCTCATCAACACCACCACCAGGCAGAGAGTAGTCGTCATATCTTTGTGTATAGAGTAGTAATATTCGCGACTGACTGGTGATGATTGCTCGAGTCGCTGGTCGAGTAAAGCAACTGCCCGGCAAAGGCGTCGCGGGGGTTGGATTAAGAACGCGCATTTTAAAGTCCACAAAAGGCGCTGATTCTAGCACATTTAGGGAGAGGCAAAAATGCCCAGCCAGCTCAGCCGGGCATGTGGTTGTTCGGGTACGTGTTAATAGGGTAGAGGGTAAGTTTTTAGTACCGTATCAATCTCAGCTAAAGCCTCAGGTGGCAGAGTCATATCGAATGCTTTGATATTTTCTTTTAGCTGCGCCATGGTGGTTGCACCTATGATCGTCGACGTGACGCCATCGACTTGATCACACCAGGCAAGTGCGAGCTGTGCGGCGCTAATTTGATGCTCTTTGGCAATCTCCAGGTAGGCGGCTGTGGCCTCCTGAGAAAACTGCGTATCACGGAAGAGGCCATTGCGCTGGATCAATGTCCAACGTGAGCCGTGCGGTCTTGCGCCGCCCAGATACTTGCCTGACAATGCGCCCCCTGCAATGGGTGACCAGGGCAGGTAAGCAATGTCTTCATGTACGCAATTCTCAATAATATACGGCCAGTCTTTAGCGTGCAGCAGGTTGAATTCATTTTGAATGGAAACGGGCCGAGGTAGCTGGTGTTGTTGTGCTAACTGCAGGTACGTGTTGATCCCCATGGCGTGTCATTGGACAGCCCCCAGTGGCGAATTTTGCCCGCGTCGATGCACTGTTTGAGAGCCCTCAGAATCTCAAGCATATCCGCTTTATGCTGCTCAGTTGATACATCACTGAAAGAGATCATTCCTGGCCAGTGTTTGGAAAAGTGTGGGGATGTTCTGTTTGGCCAATGCAACTGGTAAACATCTATGTAGTCGGTTTGTAAGCGCTTTAGTGAGGCATCCACAGCCTGCACTATGGCTTTTGCCGAGATAGGCGCACCACCGCGGATCCAGGCCAGGCCCGAGCCAGCAATCTTTGTCGCGATGATAATATCCTGACGTTTTTCCGGGTGACGACGTAACCAGTCTCCTATGATTTCCTCGGTTTTGCCATAGGTTTCTGGCGAGGGAGGAACGGCATACATCTCTGCGGTATCGATAAAATTGATACCCTGCGCAAGTGCATAGTTGATTTGCTCATCGGCGTCGTGCTGATTGTTCTGCACACCCCATGTCATGCTGCCCAAACAGACACGTGACACCTCTAAATTGGAATGACCCAGGCGGCTGTACTTCATAAATGCTCCTTGTGTTTAATAGGTCTGGCGTATCGGCTTAGTGAGCGATAGATACGCAGGCATTGTCTGACCAGTTTAGAGTATTTCCAAATAAAATACAGATCGTGTGCGGTGACAAAAAATATTCAATCGTATTGCCATAGTGAGATTCTTTGCACATAATAACTGTATAAATAACCAGTCTTCGAGATCATGCGTAAGTTTATCCATGTTGATATGGACTGCTTTTATGCCGCCGTAGAAATGCGAGACAACCCTGCGCTTGCGGATGTCCCCATTGCGATTGGGGGAACAGCCACCGTGGTGTACTGTCGACAGCCAATTATATTGCCCGCCAATATGGGGTGCGCTCAGCCATGTCTAACTATAAGGCCAAACAACTGTGCCCTGAGCTGGTGATTGTGCCAGGCCGGATGTCGGTTTACAAAGCGGTATCGGCGCAAATACGAACAATTTTTGCCCGCTATACTGAGTTGATTGAACCATTGTCCCTGGATGAAGCTTACCTGGATGTAACTGAATGCGCTTTGTATCAGGGAAGCGCCACATTAATTGCTCAGCAGATCCGCAGTGACATTTTTCACGAAACAGGTTTAACCGCCTCTGCCGGGATTGCCCCCATTAAATTCCTGGCCAAAATCGCCAGTGATGAGAATAAACCCAATGGCCAGTATGTGATCACTCCCAATGACGTGGCTGCGTTTATCGATACACTGCCACTGAAAAAAATCCCGGGTGTGGGTAAAGTCACCCATGAAAAACTGCTGGCTATGGGACTGCAATATGGCCGGGATGTTAAAGCCATGAGTCGCGCACAGATGACGGATCGCTTCGGTAAATTTGGTGATGTATTGTGGCGGCGTTGCCAGGGTATAGATGAGCGCAAAGTAGAAACTGAACGTGTTCGTAAATCCGTCGGGGTTGAGACCACGTTTGAAAAAGACATTCAAAGCCTGGATGCGCTCAAAGAGATTCTTCGCCAGCGTTTATTACCTGAACTACACAGGCGTTCTGAGCCCTACCGTGGGACGAGAACCTTCAATAAGCTGGGCGTTAAGGTAAAGTTTTATGACTTTTCGCAAACCACCAAAGAATGCCAGTATCATGAGATTGATGAGGGCGTGTTACTCACCTTGCTGGAGCAGGCTGTAGAACGCTTTGGCAGTAAACCGGTCAGGCTGATCGGCATTCAGTTGGGTCTGGGTGAGAGTTCATCCTGCCAGGCTCAGTTAGGCTTGTTTGACGTTCCGACCTTAGACTAAAAGATAACTGTGTCACCTCTCTGCGATTATATGCCTGTGTGCTAGGGTATTAGCCAACCGATTTAACAGGAACGTCGTTTCGTGGGTTATGGCCCGTTGCCAGATGTGTTTAATAGCACTGGGCAGGCTAAACTTGATGGTGAGACGATAATAATACCAATTTCACTTAATACCTGTTCAATTTGAAGGAGCAAATATGCCGCTAACGGTGCTAAAAATTTCTCATTTAGAACAACTAAATAGCGAATTTTTTCTCGCCTACATGGATGTAGGTGCCTCAGCGATAGCAGGACGCGAGAGCGGTGTTATCGACGATATGTTCTCGCCTCAAAATAGAACACTTAATTAAACAAATTGGTATAACTGTGCTTTAGTGACTTTTGTCTGTTGTATGACTGAGCGGGTTGTGCGCTGAGTAATAACGAACAGATATAAAGTGACCATTAATAACAACAATAGGGGGAATACAATGCAGTCAATCATGATCGTGCTGTTTGGCATACTGGGTATGCTGTTTGGCTGGTTTGTCTACTCAAAATTCATCGCCGAAAAAATATTTAAAATGGACGATAAGTTCGTGACACCGGCACATGAGTTAAACGATGGAGTAGACTATGTACCAACCAACAAAGTCGTTCTCTGGGGACACCATTTCACATCTGTAGCCGGGGCGGCGCCTATTGTTGGCCCAGCCATAGCAGTATATTGGGGCTGGGTGCCAGCCGTTTTGTGGGTGGTGTTTGGCACCATTTTTTTTGCTGGTGTGCATGATATGGGTGCCCTTTGGGCCAGTGCCCGTCACAAGGGTAAGTCTATGGGCGCTTTGTCTGAAACTGTGATAGGAAAGCGCACCCGGTCATTATTTATGATTGTGGTCTTTTTGGTCCTGTTGATGGTCAATGCGGTTTTTGGGGTGGTGATTGCCAACTCTTTTGTAGCCAACCCCAGTGCCGTATTCCCCGCGTGGGCTGCGATTCTGGTTGCACTGGTCATTGGTCAGTTGCTCAAACGCCAGGTGCCGTTGGTACCCTTGTGCGTGATTGGGGTAGCCATCTTGTATGCCAGTATTTATGTGGGGTCGGGTATGCCGCTGGCACTGCCCAGCGAGTTGTTTGGTCTGGCAGACAAAGCAAACTGGATCATTATCTTGTTTATCTATGCCGCCGTTGCATCTTTGTTACCTGTCTGGATGTTGCTGCAGCCGAGAGACTTTATTAATGGCATGCAACTGCTGGTCGGTCTGGTATTGCTCTATGGTGCGGTATTTGTGGTGATGCCTGATATTACGGCGCCGGCATTTAATACTCAGACGGCAGTGGATACACCGAGTATTATTCCTTTGTTGTTCGTAACCATTGCTTGTGGAGCCGTATCCGGATTTCACGGAATTGTATCCTCTGGCACCAGTTCCAAACAGCTAGACAAAGAGACGGATGGCCGTTTTGTTGGTTATCTGGGTGCTGTGGGTGAGGGGTCGCTGGCCCTGATCACTTTGGTGGCCGTAAGTGGTGTTATGCTGGCGGTATCGCCTGAAGAGTGGCATGAAATATACAGTCATCTTGGCGCTGGTAGTGTGGGCGCCTTTATTCAGGGAGGCGCGAATCTGATCAGCAATGGCTGGGGACTATCGGTGGAAATCGCCTCGACCCTGCTGGCGGTGATGGTGGTATTATTTGCGGGTACCACGATGGACTCTGGTGTACGCCTACAGCGTTATATTATTCAGGAATGGGGAGAGATCTACCAACTGAATGCACTGAAAAATGGCGTACTTGCCACTTTGGTTGCTGTCGGGTGTTGCTTGTTGCTGGCATTTGGTGCTGGTGGGGCATCGGGTAGCGGCGGTATGATTATCTGGCCACTGTTTGGCTCCACCAACCAGATCCTCGCAAGTCTGACTTTACTGGTGATTTCTGTTTACCTGATTAAACTGGGTCGCCCTGCCAAGTTTACCCTGATCCCTATGACTTTTGTGATCCTGATGGCTTTTTTCGCCGGAGTGATAAAGCTCGGTGAATACTATGAGCAGGGTAACTGGCTGTTGGTTGGCCTCGATATTGTGGTACTTGTTGTCAGTGTACTGGTTATGCTTGAAGCCTGGTCTGTGGTCAGTAAACTCAAGCTACAAAAAGACACCGAAGCGACATCGCAGCCCGACTAAATGACAGGATCAGGGTGCAAAGGTGTTGAGTGTCAGCGCTATTCAACGTGATAGCGCATTATCCTGTGCTTAAGCGCGTATTTACCTTGATGGTCTTGGTTCTTGCCAGCAAATAACCGATAATCAGCCCAGGATTAAAATAACCAAGGGCTGATTATATGTCTTTCCCTCTTGCTCTGTCGGTCAATGACTGGCAAATTCAGGACGCCGATGCCGTCATCGTCGTTACTTCCGATGTGTCTGAACTCGCTTTTTCTGAGCTAAATAGCGCCGCGGCACCTTACCTGGCTGTTGATGCTCGACTACGCACCAAAGCGAGCGTGCTATTGGCTGAAGGTGTGCCTGGCAAGCGCCTTATTGTGTCGCCGACTGGCCCACTGAACCGTGACTATGACGATGTACGTCGCTTTTTTGAGGCGGGCAAAGCGGGTATCCAGGAAGCCAAAGCCGCAGGTGCTGTTAAACCCGTTCTGGTTGTTGCAGGAGTACCCAGTGAAGCACGATATCAGAATGCGCTTGAAGTGACCTACCTGGGAGCCTGTCAGGCACTGTGGCAGCCTCTTGAGGCACGTGAATACCGTGGCCCTTCCATAGAGCCCGTCGAATCAATCGCGCTGCTGGGAGCAAGTGAAGAGCAGTGTCGACAGCTTAATGCCATTGCAGCAGGCCAGTATGCGGCCCGTGATTTGTGTGGTACAGAGCCTGAGCGTATGGCTCCTCCTAAGTTTGCTGATTACTGTGTTGAGCTGTTCAAGGGCACAAGTGTTAGTGTTGAAGTTGTGGCAGATCCTGCGACTATCGATCAGGAATATCCTATGCTGGGTACCGTTGCCCGTGCATCTTATGCGGTAGAGCGTCATCACCCGCGAGTGGTGAAGCTGGTATACACACCAGAAGGAGAGGTGGAGCGTACGCTGATGTTTGTAGGCAAGGGCCTGGTGTATGATACGGGTGGTGCTGACCTCAAAGTCGGTGGCTTTATGGCCGGGATGAGCCGTGATAAAGGTGGTGCGGCTTCTGTGGCGGGCTTTATGAAGTCTGTGGCAGATTTCCAGTCAAAAGGCGTTAAAGTGATTGCCTACCTGGCTGTGGTACGTAACTCAATTGGCTCTGACTGCTTTGTTCCGGATGAGATAATCACCTGCCGTGAAGGAGTAAAAGTTCGGATTGGCAACACCGATGCGGAAGGACGTCTGGCAATGGGTGATCTGCTGAGCGAGCTAAAAGATATGGCCAAGCATGAGGTGAACCCGGAGCTCTTTACCGTAGCAACACTGACTGGTCACGCAGCACGCGCAATGGGTCCATACAGCGCCTATGTTGAAAATGGTCCGGCACGCGCCCAACAGGTATCTCGCCAGCTTGCCGATTTAGGCGATTTGTGGGCTGACTGCGCTGAAGTGTCGCGCAGCCGCCGCGAGGACTACGACTTTGTTCAGCCTCGCACTTTGGCAGATGACGTACTGTCGAGTAACAACGCACCGTCAGCAGTTACTGCTCGTGGTCACCAGTTTCCAATGGCCTTTTTGGCAATTGTTGGCGGTCTGGACAAACATGGCTGTGATGCTGAGCTACCTTTGCCTTATGTTCACATGGACATTGCCGGCAGTGGTGTTGAAGGCGGCGACTGGCAGCATGGTAAGCCGACAGCCGCAACCGTGAGTAGTTTGTTTGCGCGTTACTGCCGCTAAATTTTAAAGCGTTCCACAATCAGGGCAAGCTGATGGCTTGCCTGCTTCAGCTCCTTGCTGGCCTCAGACAAGTGCTGTGTAGTGTCCAGTGAGTGGTGGGTGGCGTCCGACAGATCGCCAATGCGCACATTGACGTCGGCTGCTGCACTGCTTTGCTCCTCCGTTGCACGGGCTATCAGACCATTCATGTCCAGGATCACGGTGATCAGCCGCTCAATTTCATTCAGTGCCTGTTCGGCCTCATGTACCTGGCTGACCGTACTGTTTGACAGGCGCTGGCTGTTTTGTACTGCATCCACGGCTGCCTGAGCACCTTTTTGTAGCTTCTCTATCATGGCCTGAATTTCATCGGTACTTTGTCCGGTACGACTTGCCAGTGTACGCACCTCATCGGCGACTACTGCAAACCCTCGACCCTGCTCGCCGGCACGAGCGGCTTCTATTGCGGCATTGAGTGCCAGCAGATTAGTTTGCTCTGAAATACCTCGGATCACGTCCAGTACTGAGCCAATATGCTGGCTTTCCTCTGCCAGCGCCTGTGTCACAACGCTGACTTCCTCAATGGTATCAGAGAGCGTACCTATGGCATCAATGGTTGTAGCAATCGTTGCTTTGCCCGTTTCACTGGTATGCATCGCATCCCCTGCTGCCTGTTCCGCGGCTTCGGCATGCTGGCTTATCTCTTGAATCTGAGCACTCATTTGCTCGACGGCTGTGGCCACCTGGCGGCTACTGTCATTCTGCCTTTCTATGTACTCCAGGTTGACCTCGCCTGTATTATCGACCCGGTTGGCAAGGGCTTCTACTTCGGTTGCATTATTGGCAACAGAGGCAATCGAGCTGCGCATTTTTTCGGTATAGGCATTGAAAAAACGAGACAGGCGGGAGATTTCGTCTCGACCATGTTCATCAAGTTGCTGTGTCAAATCCCCTTCACCCTGAGAAATATCACGCATCATGTCAGAGGCGGTGCGAATGGGTTGTAAAATGCTATTGCTGATAAAGAAGTTAAGAGCAATGAGCACGGCCAGTAGAACAAGAATATTGAAGAGCATTTGATTGCGCAGCTGCGCAAACTGCACGTCAATATTATCCAGATAAACGCCGGAGCCGATGATCCATTGCCAGGGCGCAAAGCCTTTTACATAGGAGATCTTATCGACTGGGTCGGATTTACCGGGCTTAGGCCATTTATAGGGAACAAAGCCTGCTTCTTGAGCGTCTACAACCGCCACCATTTCCTGAAATAATGCCACACCGTCGGGATCTTTACTGTCTCTGAGCGACTGCCCATTGAGCTGAGGCTTAAAAGGATGCATCACCATGCGAGGGTAATGATCATTGACCCAGAAATAATTGTTTTCATCGTATCTGAGGTTTTTCAACGCATTCAGGGCAGCGGCTTTGGCGTCATCTTCGCTGAGTACGCCCTGACGCTGAGCCTGATGAAAGTGGGCAACCAGGCTGTGCGCGGTTTCCACCAGGTTTTTAGTTTTTTCATATTGCTGTTCGCTCAATGCCTGATATTGCTGCTGCAGATTCATCACCCCCAGCGCAGCCAAACCCAGAACGACAACTCCCACCAACATTGCAAGGCGGCCAAAAATGGTGAACTGTCTCAGAAATGCCATATCTGTGGCTCCTCTTGAAGGCACAAGATTGTGCGCTGAACGGACTTTCATTGTCTATATTGCAATAAAAATTCAGGTGAATTTTGTTCTAAATCAAGTGAATAATATATTTAGCGAGGAAAGATTTAGGCAATTAGCTATTTGTCGAATACCACAGCTGGATGCAGGAGGGTGGCGTGCGGGCCAACACAGGCCCGCAAGTTGAATTATTTCACCTCAAAGTGACGATTAAAGAAATTGGTAATCGTCTGATGTAAATGGGTTTGCACCTTCTTACCGCGCAGACTGTGCTTGGAGCCCGGGTAAGTCATCATCTCAAATGGCTTAGCGTCATCCTGTAACTGTTTGAACAGTTTGGTGGCGTGTGTAAACAGTACATTGTCGTCCGCCATACCGTGGTAGATCATCAAAGGTCCCTTGAGGCCATCAGCATACGGGAAGACGGCACTTTGCTCATAACCTTTCCCATTAGTTTCAGGGTGCCCAAGGTAACGCTCTGTGTAATGCGTATCGTACAGAGCCCAGTCGGTCACCGGGGCTCCTGATACGCCGGCTGCGAAGTAGTCGCCAGCTTTGAACATAGTCATCAGTGCCATATAGCCACCGTAACTGTGTCCATAAATACCAATGCGAGCAGGGTCGACATAATCCAGTGTACGTAAGAACTCTACACCACGGATCTGGTCTGCAACTTCCACTTCTCCTAAATGTTTATAGATAGGGTCTTCAAAGCGCTTGCCGCGGTTGTACGAGCCACGGTTATCTAACTGGAAGACAATATAACCTTGCTGCACCATGTACTGGAAGTACAGGTTCTTACTGCGCCAGCTGTTGGTAACACGCTGGGCATGTGGACCCCCGTAGACATTAACGATCACCGGGTACTTCTTGTCTTTTTCCAGGTGCTTTGGTTTAAACAGGCGGTAATGCATCACCTGACCGTCTTCAGCTTTGAGAGTACCGTACTCAGGAGTCGCCAGATCGTTCAGGAAAGGCGTCAGTGGGTGCTGGTCATCCAGTTTGTTTTGCTCCAGCCAGGTAACGAACTCACCATTGGATTTACGCAGTGATACAGACGTAGGCTGATTTACAGAAGACTTACTGTCGATGAAGGTACGGTTGTCCTCGGCCATCACTACTTTATGGTAGGCGCCTGCTTCTGTGATCCGCTTAATGTTGCCCTTCTTGAATAGAGGGACTGAATATAAGTGGCTTTCCAGTGGGGTGTCTTTGCGACCAGAAAAGTATACCAGGCCTTTTTTCTCATCAATGCCCTGTAGCTCATCGACGACCCATTCCCCTTTGGTCAGCTGGCGAACCAGCTGGCCACTGGTGCGATACAAATAGAGGTGCTTATAGCCATCACGCTCCGAAGCCCAGACAAAATGCCTTTTATCTTTGAGAAAATGCAGGTCAAAGTGCAGGTTGAGCCAGGTATCACTGGTTTCAGTCAGGGCAACGTGTTGTTGTTTATTGCTGGCATTATAGAATCTGAGTTCCAACTTTTGTTGCGAGCGATTTTGCCATTGATAAGATAAGGTTGTGTCATCTTCCAACCATTTTGCGCGTGCGATGTAGATGTCTTTGTCTTTACCCAGGTCGACCCAATCAATGTTTTGATTGTTCAGTGTCACCACACCCAGGTCAATGCGAACATTATCTGTACCGGTGAAAGGGTAACGTTGGTTGAAAAGTTTAACTTCATCCGCATAGATCTCATTGCGAATGGCTTCTTGTACCGGGCTTTCATCAATGCGGGTAAAAGCAATCTTGCTTTCATCGCCAGCCCACCAGTAACCCGTCATCCGGCCCATTTCTTCCTGTGCGACAAATTCAGCCATGCCGTTTTTGATGACGCCACCGCCATCTTTGCTTAGACGGATTTCTTGACCGGTTGCCAGTTCCAGTGCATATAAGTCTTGCTCACGGATAAAGGAAACATAATTACCCTTAGGCGAAAAACGGGCGTCGGTTTCAAAAGCCTCTGTGTTGGTAAGCTTACGGCTCTTACCCGAGCTTAGCTCGTAATAATAAAGGTCCCCATTGAGTGGGAAAAGTAGTGCTTTACCATCTTTTGACCACTTGTATTCCAGGATCCCGCGACCAAAGATACGCTGTCGTTCACGGCGAGCTTTCTCTTCATCAGACAGCGTTTCAGGTCCGGAAAAAAGCGCCTGAGAATCCACCAGCAGCCGATTGGTATCGGCTTTAATATTGTACTCCCACAGGTCGTAACGGTTGTAGTCGTCGACTTTCCCCTGCAGGTAAGTTACCCGCGTGCCATCGGGTGAAAACTTCAGTTTAACGGGCGCTTTTCCCGCTAACGTTGGGTCATCAAAGATACGTTCCAGCGTCAGTGGTTGAGCCACTGTCAGCTGGCTGGTGGCCAGCAAACCAGCGGCTAACGCTGCGTAAGATAACAGATTGCGCACAGAGTCACCTATTTAGTTGTGTTGATTTGGTTTATGAGCGTTGATGGTAAAGACTGTGTTTCTGGATGGCAATAAAATCCGACAGACGAGATATCGAGAAGAGAATCTCTTCTATCTGGTCGATTTTGCTTTGGAAGTTCGCTACAGTGGCGACACCAATCACAGACTCCATAAAATACAATGAACACTTTTCAACTGGCACCGGAACTAGAGCGCGACTGCATAGCATTGGCAGACTGGCCTTTATGTAAGTTGTTGTTATTGAACGACAGCCAATATCCTTGGTTTGTGTTGGTACCGCGAGTACCGGGCATGCGAGAGATCATTGACCTGACGACGGAACAGCAACAGCAGTTTTGGCAGGAATCCGCCAAACTAAGCCACTTAATTAAAGAGGTGTTTAAGCCGCATAAATTGAATGTAGCTGCACTGGGCAATATGGTGCCTCAGCTGCACGTACATCATATTGCGCGCTTTGAGCACGATGCCGCCTGGCCAAAACCGGTATGGGGTGTTTTGCCAGCGGTACCGTACAGTGAACAACAGATTAGCGAAATAAAAAAGGCGCTCGAAGTGAACGCCTGATCCGATAGGTGTGTGGTGTTAGGACTATAGCCCCAGCACCGCCTTGCCTTGCTTAAAAGTCACATCGACCGGAATATTGGCAGCTGCCAGCTTATCGAGATCCGCTTGCAGTTCAGCCTTGATGTCACCATGAGTGGCCAGCAATTGATCGACCTTCTGATAATCACCATCGCCCTGCAGGGTCAGGATCAAATTAGATAGCTTTTCCATCGCGGCACCCATTTTGGCCATATCGACCTGATACAGACCATCGGCGTTTTTCGAAAATGCCCCTTCCTGCTTAAAGAAGTTAAAGCGGATCATGTTCGCTTTACCATGGGCGCTGGATGCGCCAAAGCGCACTGAGCGGAAAATACCCGCCATAAAGGTCACATAATAGTCTTCCAGTGTTCCCTCGCTGATTTCGCCTTTTTTCAGCAGCTGTTCAACCATGTAGAGACCCAGGATATCTGCCTTGCCTTCTTCCAGAGCACTGGCATGTTCCTGAAGAGACTGACGAACCGTGCCTTTACCTGTAATGGTGTTTTTGATACCCAGACCATGGGCAACTTCATGGAACATCGTATTGGCAAAGAATGCATCAAAGGTAATATGTTTACGCTGCTCCGGTACTATCAACTGCTCTGCAATAGGCACCAGGATTTTGTCGAACTTGGCTTGCATGGCATTTTTCAGCTGCAGGCGACGCGTGCCTTTTTGCAACTGTACTTCTTCATCGTTTGGCAAATTGATAGCAATGGTTTTACTGCCTGCATTGGAGTGGCCGGCATAGTAAATCACATCATACGCATTAAGATCGGCATCTGACCCCGGCACCTCTTGCTTATATTTCGCATCAACCGGCAGTCCTTGTTGCAGTTCTGGCAGGAATGCAGCAAATTTTGCCAGACGTTCGCTCCAGGCCATGTCTTTGACCAGAACATAAGACTCAAATGCTGTGCGATAGCCAAACAGCTGATCTTCGTAGGTTTCGATTGGACCAATGACCACGTCAATGGGGTTATTTTTCATGTCCATCCAGGCGAAGTCTGAACTTTGATAGCTGTTGTTAACTAATGCATCCGCTCTGAGGTTCAGATATCTGGAAAACTGTTTATCGACTGCCAATTTACTGGCATCGCGCAGTAGCTGAGCCGCGGAATTCAACTCAGCCTGATAAGCTTCTGAGTAAGCAACGCTATAAAGCTGCCCTTGTGCATCACGTTTGATCAGAGAGTACAAGCCGGCCTTATCTTTCACATCAGCCTGATTAAGCTCGTCTTTACTAATATCGCTTGGGTAAAATTGGGCACCTGGCGCTTTATCTTCAAAACCCTTCAGGAAGACTTTGTCGCCATTGAGGCGATCCCAGGGACCATAGTTAATGTCGGCAAACTGGCGTACTTTCGGGTCTTTGATGTTTGCCAGAAACTCGGCTTTGTTCATACCGAAGGCTTGCTGCCAGAATAAGTCGTCCATGATTTTAGAGGCTTCGATCAGCAGGCCCAGCATTTTTTTCTGGTTGTCATTGAGGTGTGAAAGATCGCTATTGAGCGTTACTTCGGTATAAATATCCAGTCGTGAAGGCGACAAGTCTTTCAGCTGATATCCGGTATTTGAGTTATTTGCCTGTGGCTGAGCCTCGTTATTTGACGGTTTTTGTGGCTCAGAACAAGCACTGAGCATAACGCCACAAGCCAGCATAATGGCTGTGGATAACATTGCGCGTTTCATCATTTTTCCTTCATTGAGGGTATATTTCGGACTATACGGCACCACAACATAAGAGCATAAGTGGCGCATAGATTGTCCGTATTATTATGTCAGGCGTATACATTACATGAATTCAGCACAACTTGCTGCCCTCAAAATACAAACAGAGGGAATATTTTATCTCAGGTGAATCGTTGGATATGTGCCGCATGTCACGAATAATTTTTATACTTTCCTTAACTTACTCTTTAAGTTAGACAATACTAATAACATGAACAGCACATTGCCCGGCGCAAAAGGCAGATGCTGCGCACCAGAGGCCAATAAATTCGAGGATTGAACCAATATGTCTACTGAAAATGCCTTGTTGACGATTCTGATTGATAAAATAAATAACGATACCCTGGTTTTGCCTACCCTGCCCGAAATTGCCGTTCGGGTCCGTCAGGCTGCGGATGACCCGGAAGTTAATCTTATGCAAATGGCAGAGGTGATCTCTCATGATCCGGCGCTGGCTGCACGTATGATTAAAGTTGCGAACAGTGCATTTTTGGGTCGTACCGTGAAAGTGAATACGCTCAATCAGGCGGTCACTCGCATCGGTCTGCGTCAGGTAAAAAATGTGGCAACGGCTATGGCGATGGAGCAGTTGTTTGTTTCGCAGAACAAACTGATCAAAACCTATATGGATAAAGCCTGGCAAAAAACCCTAAAAGTGGCCTGTCAGGCGATCACCACAATGGATTTTTATCTGCGGGTTAATAAACATACATCACTTAACAAAGACACCATCACGCTGGCTTCTTTAGTCTTTAACATTGGGGTATTACCTATCCTGACAGAAGCAGAGCATCACCCGGAAGTCTTTGCGAATCCAAGCTTTCTGGCTCATGCAATTCAAAAGCTCGGTGGCCGAATTGGTGGCGCCATTATGCGTGAGTGGGGCTTCACAGAAGAGTTTGTCGAAGTGGCAGAAAGTTGGGCGAATCCAAACTATAAACCAGGGCATGTATGCTATGTGGACTTTATTCGAGTTGGCGCGATTGTTGAGGGGATACTGCAGGTATCTGATAAAGCGGCGGCACTACATGTGTATGAGGAAAAAGGGGTGCTGGGCTCAGTCGACATGTTTTATGATGATGAATATCAGGACATGCTGAATGACATTAAAGCGGCGTTTTCATAGCCGCTTTAGTGAGCAGAGCAGGAGGCTGTCGCATCCTGCCTTCATTTACAGGTCTTCCTGATCACCCAGGCCCTGGGATAACTCTTCCAGCAGCTCTTTGATTTCTTCAGACACCAAAATAAAGTCGGCGTCTAATTTGACCGCCATATCTTCTTTGGGGATATCCGCATTTTGCTCTTTTAATGTATCGCTGAAGCTTAAGCGCTTGAGAGAGCCATCATTTTGCAAGGTAAATTGCACACGCTCGCGCCAGTCCAATCCCAGCTTTGTCACGCGCTTACCGTGTTCAAGGTGCAGCTTAATTTCATCACTTGCCAGGTCATGTTGTTTCAGTTTGACTTGTGCGCCATTGTCATCGGCTTCTTGCAACTCAGCGTCAGAACCAATAGCAAAGCCCTCAGGTACTTCAAACTGAGTCAGCCAGTCAGTCAGGAACAGATCCAGATCGTAATTGGCGAACGCCGGAACAATGGGCAGAGTACCCAGAGATTTACGTAGCAGAGCCGTCAGCTCTTCCGCCTTGTTAAAGCTGCCACTGTTGACGATTAACCAACCGTTTTTCTGGTCGATAAAGGCAAACTGCAAACTGGATTTTTTGAATGCCTGAGGTAACAGTGTTGCAGTGATGTTTTCTTTTATTTCGTCTTTCTCTTTTTTCTTGACCGGGCGATTCTCTTCTTGCTCGATCGACTCGATTTTCTCAGCGACCATTTCATTGATGACGGAAGCTGGCAGAACTTTTTCTTCTCGCTTTGCACAAACTAAAATACAGTGCTCAGAGAAATGGCTTAATGTCTGGCCATGTTTGCCCAGTGCTTTAGTCCAGCCAAAAGTGCTCATGTCCTGGCTACCGCACGGACGAAATACGTCGTGCTCCAGTGCCGCTTCAAAGTCTTCCTGAGCATAGGAGACGTCTTGTTTAAATCGGTAACAGATAAGATTGCTAAACCACATAGAACAGGTTCCGAAGAGTAAAATCGAACCGCATCATAGCAAACCGACACGCCCTCGGGCAAAGGCTCTTAACAGATAATTTGCCGCGTCGGGTTGCGTGGGTATTAACTGAACATCGCGACGCTCTTTTGTAGCTCTTTCGGGAAACGAATATAGTAGGTCAGGCCGCTGCCTTCTTCAGAATTGACCTCTATGTCTCCATTGAGCGTTTGCTTAACGAGGTTAAAGGTGATGTGAGTGCCTAAACCACTGCCGCCTTGTTCTCGCTTAGTAGTAAAGAAGGGGTCGAACAGTTTCTCCAGCTGTGCTTTGCTGACCCCTTTGCCATTGTCTTTGTAAACAATAAACACATCGTTGTTTTCTTCTCTGATCTCGATATCTATGGTGCCCTGAGCGATCCCTTCAAAGCCATGGATGAGTGAATTCATGATCAGATTAGTAAAAATCTGGCTGATTGCACCGGCCGGGAGGTGCAGAGTAAGCTCTTCCGGGCAATCAACGTTAACGATATGGGCGGTTTTCTTTAGTTTGGGGTGCAATGAGCGGATCACTTCACCCAGATACTGTTTGAAATTAATGGTTCGCACGGCTTCACTGGCCTGATCAACGGCGATTTGTTTAAAGCTGGCCACCAGCTCTGAGGCTCTGTCGAGGTTAGTCGTGAGCAGACTGGTACTTTGTTTAGCTTCATTAATAAACTCTTCGAGTGCTTTAGGAGACAAGGTTTTATCCCGGTAGGCAGACTCCAGGCGCTCTAATCGCTCCTGTAAGAATGACGTTGCGGTAACCCCAATGCCCACAGGCGTATTTATGTCGTGGGTAATACCAGCCACGAGACCACCGAGCGCAGCCATTTTTTCTGAGCCGACCAGTCGCTCTTGTGCCATATTGAGCTCATCAACGTACTTTTCTAATTCTTTTTGCTTGGTGAGTAACTCTTCTTCGGTTTGGCGCCTCAGATCAATTTCTTCTGTGAGTGTGAGCTTTTGCTTTTCCAGCTCGTACTTTTGTTGCTGTAGATCCATCATTGCCTGAGACAAGTTTGAGGTTTTGCGCGCCACTTCTTGCTCCAGCTGGATATTGTGTTGGTCCAGCTTTTCGTTACTGATCAAAAGCTCTTTCTGGGCTTGGTCTAATTTTTTTCGGTAATCAGCAATTCGGTCAATGAGTTTGTTAAAGGCCTCTTCCATGACCTTGAGTTCATTACGCTCTGTGGTATCTATATCTATTTTATGGCCATCGACATTGTCGATTTCAAAATCATCAATTTGCTCAGTCAGATCGGTCAGGGGTTCAGTGAGTAGCTTTCTGAATGCGAGTAAAAACAATATGATCAAAAAGGTGGTCTTGACCATGGCATTGCCGATCAGAAAATAAATGGAAATCATGATACGGCTGAATACCACTTCCCGGCTAGAAAACAAGGTAACGTCACCTACCTGTGTAGCACGTCCTGAGAACTCGAAAATCAGAGGAAAGGTGTAACCAAATAAACCCGAAGGAGTGTCTTCAATCAGTGCTTCCTCTTGCACCAATTGCTGACTGTACAATTCATGAATATTCAGCGAGCGGCCAAGTTGGGAAATAATTTCGCCACTGTCATCACGCACTATGATCCCCTCGATCATCGGGATCGCTAATAAGCCTTCTGCGGTCGTGACGGTTTGCTTGGTGTTGAGTTCCCATATAGCCCGTGTCAGACTGCGACTAAAGGTTTTTTGCAGCATGGTTAACTCGTTGCGAATATAGTCCTTGGTATTGACGTACTCAGCAACCACCTGTCCACAGGTAACGACGAAGGTAAGCAAAAAGTAAACCGACAATACGTTCGTGAGCAGCTTCTTTGACAGACTTTTTTGCAGCATGAAGTGTTCTTTGCTCCTAACAACGGGTTTGTGCGCGTTTAATACACTTAAAGTTAGCCAATAAAGTGCTAAAAATAAATATTAATCTCAATCTGATATCGCAAGGAATTTGTTCCTCTGCCACTTACTGGACGAGGATTATTATGTTATAAGTTTAATCACAACAATAACCTTTATCCCAGAACAGAACAATAAAGATTATTTGACAATTCACCCTATGAGCTACTCTGTATTAGTTTGTGACGATTCAGTCGTTGCCCGCAAACAAGTGATCCGCTGTCTAAGCGGTATGCTTGATGCCGATATTTGTCAGGCCACTAACGGACGCGAAGCACTCGATGTGCTGGCGACACGCCACATCGATTTAGTCTGTCTTGACCTGACCATGCCGGAAATGGATGGTATTGCGGTGCTGGAAGCCATTAAGCGGCAGGTGATAGAAACCTATGTGGTGGTTATTTCTGCTGATATTCAAGGTGAAATGAAGGCTCGGGTGGCTAAACTGGGTGCCCTGGAGTTCTTGGAAAAACCGGTTAAGCCAGACGCCTTACAGGCTACTCTTAGTCGGTTCGGGATCCGCTAATCCCTGCTCATTTGTAAACGAGTAACGTATTTGTTTACACCCACCTGTTCGCTTACTACATCAGTGAATGACCTGTTCCAACATAG
Organism: Pseudoalteromonas sp. R3; assembly: GCF_004014715.1. Taxonomy (NCBI): domain Bacteria; kingdom Pseudomonadati; phylum Pseudomonadota; class Gammaproteobacteria; order Alteromonadales; family Pseudoalteromonadaceae; genus Pseudoalteromonas; species Pseudoalteromonas sp. R3. Next base: position 3,392,661 of record NZ_CP034835.1, on the reverse strand, counting down.
ATTTTGCATATATCTGCTCACAACTTGAGTTTTTTGCATAGTTTTTTACCCTGCAAATTAGATTTTTGTGCTTGACAGTTTGTTGGCTATTCAGGCAGTCTAAAGTCTATGAAAAAGATTATTAACACCACGACCATTATTACCACCACCATCCTTACGGGATAGTGGCATAGGTCGGTGCGTTTTAAAAAAGGCCTGTGCTCACTTCGAGCACAGGCCTTTTTTGTTTTTGGAATGAGGAAAAATAAACATGCAAGTATTGAAGTTTGGAGGGTCATCGCTGGCCGACTACGCCTGTCTGCAACGAGTACGGGAGCTGATCCTGAGTCAGGGTAAAAACGAGGCTTTAGTGGTTTTATCTGCGCCAGGCGGTGTGACTGACAAGTTGGTTGAGTTATGTGATTTGGCGCGTCAGGGGCAAGATTACGACGCACAGTGGCTTGCTCTGACAGAGCGTCTGGATGGACTGAAAGAGCAGGTAGAAGCTGAGTTTAATCCGGTGAGTCAGTGGCCGGACTTTGCTGCGCTGGCTGATAAACTGGCTGGTGTTAAACTGCTCAAGCAATGCCCGGATGCAGTTGAAGCATATGTGATTAGCTTTGGTGAGCGGGTCAGTGTTGCTTTGATGGTGGCCATGTTAGGCACAGACCAGGCCTGTTATCTTGAGGCAACAGATTGCATTGTAACCAATGAGGTCTACCTGGATGCTGAAGCCGTGCTGGATGATAGCCGAGCACGTTTTGCGGCGCAGCTCAAAGCGCGTCCTGCAAACTTCTATATTATGCCCGGTTTTACAGGCAGTAACAGTTCAGGAGAACTGACGACATTAGGGCGCAACGGTTCCGACTATTCAGCCGCAATTGCTGCCGCCTGTATTCAGGCGAGTGTCTGCCAAATCTGGACTGATGTAGATGGGGTATATAGTGCAGATCCGCGACTGATTAAAAAAGCCACCAAGGTAGATCGTTTGTCTTACAAAGAAGCCATGGAACTGTCTTATTTTGGTGCCAAAGTCCTGCATCCGAAAACGATTTTACCTTGTGCTAAGGCGGGCGTACCTTGTGAGATTAAAAATACTCATGCCCCCGAGTTACCTGGCTCAGTAATAGCGGCGCAAGGTGACGGTGATGAACCCGTTAAAGCTCTGTCCAGCTTAGATAGACTGGCTATGCTGACTGTCTCTGGTCCGGGCATGAAAGGTAAGGTGGGGATGGCGGCCAGAGTATTTTCGGCACTGGCCAAAGACAATGTCTCGATAGTGTTGATCACTCAGTCTTCCTGTGAGTTTAGCATCAGTTTTTGTGTGCATGAGCAGGATCTGTCATTGGCGTTACAGGCACTACAAAGTGCCTTTGAACTGGAGATGCAGGCGCAGCTGATTGAGCCTATTGAAGTACGACGCTCGTTGGCTATTGTTACCCTGGTGGGTGACAACATGAAGTCGCACAAAGGTCTGGCAGCGAAGTTCTTTGCCTCGCTGGCACAGGCTCAGGTGAATATTGTGGCGATTGCTCAGGATTCTACCGAAAGTGCTATTTCAGCCGTGATCCAGGGGGAGTTGTGTCAGGATGCAGTCAAAGTATGCCATGAGAACTTCTTTACTCACGTTCCGTCCATTGATGTGTTTCTGCTGGGTTGCGGCCTGGTGGGTAGTGAACTCATTGCACAACTGCAGCGTCAGCAAACCTGGCTTGCCGAGCGCAACATAAAACTGAACCTCTACGGCGTGGCCAATTCAAAGCACTGCTATCTGAACGAGCAGGGGGTGCCGTTTGATAGCTGGCAACAAGCTCTGGCAGGTGCTAAGCAAGGATTTGATCTGGGCAGTCTGGAAGCGTTTGTGCGCCGCAATCACTTGATCAACCCTGTGATAGTTGATTGCAGTTCTTCTCAGCAGCTGGCCGATCAATATCATGATTTTTTGGCGGCCGGGTTCCATGTTGTAGCGGCGAACAAAAAGGCTAACACCAGCGATTATGGTTACTATCAGGCATTGCAGCAGGTGGCACAGCAAAAGGGCCGACGCTTTTTATACGAGACGAATGTAGGGGCCGGTCTGCCGGTACTGGACAACCTGCAATTACTTTTTGGCGCGGGCGATGAGTTGCTGTCTTTCAGTGGCATTCTGTCGGGTTCATTGTCCTATATTTTCGGTGAACTGGAGGACGGTCTGAGTCTGTCCGAAGCCACAGCCAAAGCAAAACAAAGCGGTTTTACTGAGCCGGACCCACGAGATGACTTGTCAGGCACGGATGTGGCGCGCAAGCTTCTCATTATCGCTCGTGAGTCAGGGCTTGCACTGGAACTGTCAGACATCGATGTCGAGCCCGTGGTGCCTGTCGACTTCGCAGCAGGTAGCTCGGTTGATGAATTTATGACGAGATTACACGAGCTGGATGGTGCATTTGCGGATCGTATTGACAGTGCTGCCAGTGAAGGAAAAGTACTGCGTTATGTTGGCACGATTGAGGGGGGATGCTGTCGGGTTGGCATTGAGGCGGTCGATAAAGCACACGCTTTGTCAGATATTCGTGACGGAGAAAACGCCCTTGCAATACTGAGCCAGTATTATCAGCCAAAACCTTTTGTGATCCGGGGTTATGGTGCCGGGGCTGAAGTCACAGCAGCTGGCGTGTTTGCCGATATTTTAAAAACTCTGACGCGCTAGGAGGGAGTTATGAAACGATTTTTTGCACCAGCATCCATTGGTAACTTTTGTATCGGCTTCGACTCTTTGGGCGCTGCGATCGCACCGCTTGATGGGACTTTGCTGGGAGATGTGGTTAGCGCAGAAGCTGCTGAGCAAGACAGTTTCGAATGTGTCGGGCGCTATGCCGCCAAGCTCCCGGCGGCCGCTGAGGAAAATCTGGCTTATCAGTGCCTGGTGCACTTTAGAGCGCATGTAGCAGCAAATATGCCCGGTGTTAAATTGACATTAGAAAAGCGCTTACCGATAGGGTCAGGCCTGGGTTCCAGTGCCTGCTCTGTAGTAGCTACATTTGCAGCCCTTGATGCGTTTGCCCAGACTCGCTTGTCTCAAACCCAGATGATTGAGTTGATGGCCGATTTCGAGGGCAAGGTCAGCGGGGCACGTCACTACGATAATATTACCCCTTGTTATCTGGGTGGATTACAGTTAACTGCCGAGCTGGTACCTGACAGAGCTATGAGTTTGCCTTTTGATGAGCGCTGGCGACTGGTCGTGGCTTACCCGGGGTTTGCTTTAAACACGGCAGCGGCCAGAGCCGTTTTACCGCCGCAGCTGGCAACTCACAATGCGGTGGAGTTTGCTCAGCGTTTGAGTACCTTTACTCTGCTGATGGCACAGCACCGCTTTAATGACGCGCTCGCTTTGATGCGTGATGATATTGCCGAGCCACACCGGGCACCTTTAATTAAAGGGTATGCCGAAGCGAAATTGAGTTTGCCAGAGTTGGGTGCACTCACCGTGAGCATTTCAGGTGCCGGGCCAACCTTGTTTGCTTTGTGCGCAAATGAGCAGGATGCAAAGCGTTGTCAGTTATGGCTACAACAACATTATTTGAATGAACATGGCTTCAGCCATATTTGCCGATTGGACCCACAAGGTACTAGAGAAATAAAGGAAGGAGAGTAGGATGAAACTGGTTAACTTAAAAGACGATACTCAGGTAGTGTCCTTTGTCGAAGCGGTTAAAACCGGTCTGGGTCGAAATCAGGGGGTATTCTTCCCTACTGAACTTAAGCCCCTGGGTGACATCGATGGTTTACTGACGCAGCCATTTGCACAACGCAGCGCGGCCCTTCTGAAACACCTGATAGGGGATGAGTTACCCCTGGATTCATTGCAAAACATGTGCGAGCAGGCATTTGATTTTCCAGCTCGCTTAGTACAAGTTGAAGAAAATAAATATTGCCTGGAACTCTTTCACGGTCCAACGCTGGCGTTTAAGGATTTTGGTGGCCGGTTTATGGCACAGTGCATAGGTGCCTTCAGCCAGGGGGAGCGAGTGACTATTTTGACTGCAACCAGTGGTGATACCGGTGCAGCGGTGGCCCATGCTTTTTACCAAATGCCCAATGTTGACGTGGTGATCCTCTATCCACAGGGCAAAATTTCTCTGGCACAGCAAAAGCTATTCACTACGCTGGGTGATAATATTCATTGTTATGCCGTGGAGGGCAGCTTTGATGATTGTCAGGCATTGGTAAAACAAGCTTTTCTGGATGATGAATTTAAGCGGACTTTAGGTTTGAACTCAGCAAATTCAATCAATATTAGCCGTTTATTGGCGCAGGTTTGCTACTACTTTGAGGCATTTGCTCAGCTTACACCGACCCTGCGAGACAAGGTTCATGTCTCAGTGCCGAGCGGTAATTTCGGTAACGTGTGTGCTGCAATGATAGCCGCAGCTCTGGGTTTGCCTGTTAAGCGTCTGAGCGCAACGACCAATCAAAATGATACCGTACCCCGATATATTGCGTCTGGTCAGTGGCAGCCTAACGCGACTTTGGAGTCTATCTCCAACGCTATGGATGTGAGTAAACCTAATAATTGGCCTCGTGTTGAGTCCATGTTAGATCAGGGGTACTTTCCTAAATATGAGTTTTATTCACGTTCGGTGTCTGAGGAAAGAACACAGGAAGTGATGTGCCAGGTAGCAAAGGCGGGATATGTGACGGAACCTCATACAGCTATTGCTTATGAAGGACTCACGCTTGATGGCCAGCCCGATGAGACGGGAATTTTTCTTGCGACAGCACACCCTGCGAAATTTAGGGAGACAGTGGAAGCTGTGCTAGGTCAGGCGATTGAAATGCCAGAGGCGCTGGCGAGTGCCCTTGAGAAGCCTTGTCTTGCAGAGCCCCTGCAAGCCGATTACGGCGCTTTAAAAGATGCTGTGCTGGCGCGCCTCAAACAATAACCTATACTCAGTTCCCCAGTTTGGTGAGCTGGTATAGCCACCAAAGGGGAACTTTTATAGATTTCAATTTAAAATGTATCTATAGATTTTCATAAAAAATATAAATGTTTAAATAAGAAAATATCATCCCCTAAACACTGTGAAATAAATTCAATCCTTGATTAAATAGGCTCACGCCGAATTCATAGGCAAATGGCCGCAATTTGCGTACAATCAAGCCTTCAAAAACCAATCTTACGTGTACCTAGGAGACACCATGTTAGAACGTAACATGAATATTGCAGATTTTGACCCTGAACTATTTCAAGCGATCCAGTCGGAAACGACCCGTCAGGAAGAGCACATTGAGCTTATCGCGTCTGAAAACTACTGTAGCCCGCGCGTACTAGAGGCTCAGGGATCGCAGTTAACAAACAAATATGCTGAAGGTTATCCGGGTAAGCGTTATTACGGTGGCTGTGAACACGTTGATGTGGTTGAGCAACTGGCGATTGACCGTGCATGTGAACTGTTCGGCTGTGATTATGCAAACGTTCAGCCGCACGCTGGTTCTCAGGCAAATGCTGCTGTTTTCCAGGCGTTACTTCAGCCACATGACACCGTTCTGGGCATGAGCCTGGCGCACGGTGGTCACCTGACACACGGTTCACATGTGAACTTCTCTGGTAAAACTTACAATGCGGTTCAGTATGGTCTGAACGAAGAGACTGGCGAAATCGACTACGCACAGGTTGAAGCTTTGGCGCTGGAGCATAAGCCAAAAATGATCATCGGTGGTTTCTCTGCCTACTCAGGTATTGTTGACTGGGCTAAATTCCGTGAAATCGCTGATAAAGTGGGCGCTTACCTGTTAGTTGATATGGCACACGTAGCGGGTTTGGTTGCGGCAGGTATCTACCCAAGCCCAATCCCACATGCGCATGTTGTTACAACAACAACACACAAAACGCTGGCGGGTCCTCGTGGTGGTTTGATCCTGTCGGCATGTGGTGATGCAGACATCTATAAAAAGCTCAACAGCGCAGTATTCCCTGGTGGCCAGGGTGGTCCTCTGTGTCACGTGATTGCTGCTAAAGCTGTTGCGTTCAAAGAAGCTTTACAAGATGACTTCAAAGCATATCAGACACAAGTGGTTAAAAATGCACAGGCAATGGTTGCAGTGCTTCAGGAGCGTGGCTATAAAGTCGTGTCTGGTAAGACAGACAACCACTTGTTCCTGCTTGATCTGATCGACAAAGACATCACGGGTAAAGATGCAGATGCGGCGCTTGGCCGTGCCAACATTACTGTGAATAAAAACTCTGTTCCAAACGACCCGCGTTCTCCGTTTGTGACGTCTGGTTTACGTATTGGTTCACCGGCTATCACACGTCGTGGCTTTAAAGAAGCTGAAGCGGGCGAGCTGGCTGGCTGGATCTGTGATGTACTGGACAACATCGAAGACGAAGCGGTTCAGGCGCAGGTCAAAGAAAAAGTAAAAGCGATTTGCGCTAAACTGCCTGTATACGCCTAAGCGATACAGAACACGACGTTGTATACAAAAGGGCTGCCATTTGGGCAGCCTTTTTTTATGTGCATCAATGGCCACTATCTTGATATACTGGCAACAATTGACCCAAACCATGATGCAACCTTAGCAACGAGGATTGGGCGTTTGTCAGTTTTTCATAGTGAGTGTTTATGCACTGTCCTTTTTGTACGGCAAAAGAAACCAAAGTGATAGATTCACGGTTAGTAGGCTCGGGCCATCAGGTGCGCAGGAGGCGTGAGTGTATTTTATGTCACGAACGTTTTACCACGTTTGAAGGTGCCGAATTGGTGATGCCCAGAGTGATCAAACAAGATGGCTCCAGAGAACCCTTTAATGAAGATAAATTGCAAAATGGTTTGCATCGAGCGCTTGAAAAGCGCCCTGTAAGCACTGAGCAGATAGAAGAAGTGGTTCATCAGATTAAATCTCAATTGCGTGCTACCGGTGAACGAGAAGTGCCCAGTCAACTAGTGGGTGAATGCATCATGGAAGCACTTAAAAAGCTCGATAAAGTGGCCTATGTGCGTTTCGCTTCGGTATATCGTTGCTTTGAAGATGTGAAAGAATTTGGCGAAGAAATAGCCCGGTTGGGGGACGAATGAGTTTTACACAAGCCGATCGTACTTTTATGGCGCGCGCCATTGAGCTGGCTAAACAGGGCCGTTTTACGACCACACCTAACCCCAATGTCGGCTGTGTGATAGTTAATAACGGCGAAATTGTCGGTGAGGGGTTTCACTTACGCGCTGGTGAGCCTCATGCGGAAGTGCACGCTCTGCGGGAGGCTGCTGAGCAGGCTCAGGGCGCGACGGCCTATGTAACACTTGAACCATGTAGTCACTACGGTCGTACACCACCTTGCGCAAAAGGTCTGATCGAAGCGGGCGTCAGTAAAGTCATTGCTGCGATGGTGGATCCTAACCCCGAGGTTGCAGGGCGAGGACTTACTATGCTCAATGATGCGGGTATAGAAACTGCTTCCGGATTGCTTGAAGAACAGGCACGAGCACTCAACAAAGGTTTCTTAAAACGGATGGAGCTAGGCCTGCCGTATGTTATCTGTAAGTTGGCTGCGAGTCTGGATGGCAAAACGGCACTGGGCAATGGTGAGAGTAAATGGATCACAGGGCCAGCGGCACGGCGAGATGTACAGCTGGGACGGGCGCAAAGTTGTGCAATTTTGACGGGTGCTGATACGGTACTGGTGGATGATGCTCGGCTCAATGTTCGCGCTGAAGAACTGACCGATATCGAGCGACCCGTGGAGCAATGGCGGCAACCCGTTCGGGTGATTATTGACTCACAAAACCGTCTTCATCCGGAACTGGCCCTGTTTAAAATAGCCGCGCCAGTCGTTATTTTGCGTTCAGACCTTGATAATCAGCACAACTGGCCACATTTCGTAGAGCAAATTAAGATTAAGATCCGTGCAGGCAAAATTGATCTGCACGCGGCGCTGGCGGCGCTGGCCGAGCGGAACATTAATCAGGTCTGGCTTGAGGGCGGCGCGACCTTAGCGGGGGCCATGCATCAGCAGGGCCTCATTGATGAATATTTGATTTATCTGGCACCTAAAATTATCGGCACAGACGGCAAAGATTTGTTTAATAGTGCACCTTTACAGGCAATGAGCCAGGTCACAGAGTTAACGCTCACAGAGATGACACCGATAGGTACGGATATCCGCATAACGGCACATAAAAAAGGTAACTAAGGCATTATGTTTACAGGTATCATTGAAGCAACAGGCACACTAACAGAGCTCGTGCTCAAACAGGGGGACCTGAGTGCTCGGGTTACCAGCACCACCTTGAATATGGATGATGTGCAGCTGGGTGACAGTATCGCCACCAATGGTGTTTGCCTGACTGTTATTGAGAAATTCGCTGATGGCTTTCGTGCCGACGTTTCAAATGAAACGCTCAAGCTGACGCGCTTCGGTGAGTACCAGGTTGGCCAGAGAGTTAACCTGGAAAAAGCACTCCAGCCGATTTCTCGGCTCGGTGGCCACTTGGTATCTGGCCATGTGGACGGTGTTGCAGAAGTGGTTGCCGTTAAACCGAACGCGCGTGCCACAGAATACTGGCTCAAAGCACCAGCACACCTAATGAAATACATTCCGTATAAAGGCTCAGTGGCTATTGATGGGATCAGTCTGACGGTCAATGAGCTGGACGAAGACAAGTTCAAGCTGACGATAGTGCCACACACTGCACAAGAGACTACCATTGCAGACTTTAAAGTGGGTACATTACTCAACCTGGAAGTAGACCAGATAGCGCGCTACCTGGAAAGACTGGTCCACGGAGTACCGACCGAAACTGAGCAATCAACTCTCACAACCAGCTTGTTGGCCAAAGCTGGCTTTATTAAATAACTTGCCAATAACGCACTTACTAACGGGAAGATTATGAGCTTAAACAGCGCACAAGAAATCATCGATGACATTAAAGCCGGTAAAATGGTGATTCTGATGGACGATGAAGACCGGGAAAATGAAGGCGATCTGATCATTGCGGCAGAGCATATCACGCCAGAAGCTATTAACTTTATGGCGACCTATGGCCGCGGCCTGATCTGTTTGACTATGACGCAAGAGCGTTGTCAACAGCTAGACCTGCCCTTGATGGTAAAAAATAACGGCGCCCAGTTCTCAACCAATTTCACTATGTCGATTGAGGCTGCGAAAGGCGTGACCACAGGTATCTCGGCAGCAGACCGTGCCCGTACAGTGCAGGCGGCTGTTGCTAAAGGTGCCGTACCAGAAGATATTGTGCAGCCAGGTCATATTTTCCCGATCATGGCGCAGCCTGGTGGCGTGTTAACCCGTGCGGGCCATACGGAGGCAGGCTGTGACTTAGCGCGTCTGGCGGGCCTTGAGCCATCCTCAGTGATTGTCGAGATCCTCAATCCTGATGGCACAATGGCGAGACGTCCGGAACTTGAAGTGTTTGCTAAAGAGCACGACATCAAAATTGGCACTATCGCCGATTTAATCGAATATCGTAACCTTAATGAAACGACGATTGAAAAAGTTGCAGAGTGTAAGTTGCCCACAGAATATGGTGAGTTTAATTTGGTGACTTACAAAGACACCATAGATAATCAGCTGCATTATGCGTTATTGAAAGGTGAAGTAAGTACTGATGACGCCACTTTAGTGCGAGTTCACCTGCAAAGCACGTTTAACGATACCTTGTTATCTGACCGCAGTGCAGACCGTAGCTGGACACTGCATGGGGCAATGAAATACATTGCTGAAAACAATGGTGTCCTGGTTATTCTGGGCAAACAAGAGAAAACAGAAGACCTGGAGCAATTAGTTAAGGCGTTTGCAGCAGAAGATGCCGGTGAAAAGCCTAATTATCGTAAGTTTCAGGGCACCTCCAGAACTGTGGGGGTAGGCTCACAAATTCTTGCTGATCTGGGGATCAGCAAGATGCGCCTGATGAGCTTGCCGAAAAAATATCATGCTCTGTCAGGTTTCCACTTAGAAGTGGTCGATTACGTCGAACCTCAATAATTTACTGATAGCAGTACGGGCGCCTGACGGGGATTTCCCTGTAGGCGTTTCGTCTTTTTCTATGCTATTATGCGCCTCAATTTGGCAATTGCTTATACTAGATTAGGAATCATCTAATGAAAATCATCGAAGGTAATAAATACGCACCGGGCAAGAAATTTGCCATTGTCATCTCTCGTTTTAATGACTTTATCGGTAGCAGCCTGTTAGAAGGTGCTGTTGATGAGTTGAAACGCACAGGTGGCGTAAAAGACGAGGACATCACTGTCGTGTATGTACCGGGTGCTGTGGAATTACCTTTGGCGGCAAAGCGTGTTGCAATGAAAAAAGAGCACGATGCCATTATTGCATTAGGTGTGATCATTCGTGGTGGTACCCCTCATTTTGACCTGGTTGCAAATGAGTCGAACAAGGGTCTGGCGAGCGTATCTATGGACTACGACATCCCAGTGGCCTTTGGTGTGTTAACCACGGAAAGTATTGAGCAAGCCATCGAACGCGCGGGAACCAAAATGGGCAACAAGGGTGGCGAAGCTGCACTTGGTGCACTAGAAATGGTGAACGTGTTAGAGCAAATTTAAGAGGAATCTCAGTGAAACCAGCAGCTAGACGTAAGGCGCGTGTTCTTGCCCTTCAGGCAGTATATTCTTGGCAGCTAAGTGGCAACCCCATTGCTGATATCGAGCAGCAAATGCTGATCGAAAACGACGTTTCAAAGGTTGATGTAGAGTACTTCAAGGATCTGGCACGTGGTGTTGCAGTAAACTGCAAACAGCTAGATGAGTTGATGACTCCACATTTGTCTCGTCCATTTGATGACCTGGATATGGTTGAAAAAGCCGTATTACGCGTCAGCATCTACGAGTTAAAGTTCCGCGAAGACGTCCCTTACAAAGTCGCCATTAACGAAGGGATTGAGCTGGCGAAAATGTTTGGTGCCGAAGACAGTCACAAATTTGTCAACGGCGTACTGGACAAAGCGGTTAAGATAATCCGCAAGTAATCGAGACCGTGAGGAGAGCCGGCATGGGCCGGCTTTTTTAATGTATGAAGGAATTTGAGTTAATCAACCATTACTTCAAGGGGCGTGGCATTGCGCGTCGTGATGTAAAGGTTGGCATTGGTGATGATTGTGCCATAGTGACGGTTCCTGACAAGCACCAACTTGCCATTACCACAGACACCCTGGTTGCCGGTGTACACTTTTTCGAAGACATTCCACCCAGAGCATTAGGTCATAGAGCCTTAGCTGTTAATCTCAGCGATCTTGCTGCGATGGGCGCAGAGCCGACTTGGATTTCCATAGGCTTAACGCTGCCCAAGGTCGATATGGATTGGCTGGAAGCATTCACCGAAGGCATGCATGAAATTGCTGAGTATTACAATGTTCAGCTGATAGGCGGGGATACCACCCAGGGGCCGCTGACCATCACCATTTGTGCCAAAGGGATCATTCCAAACGACAAAGCACTGACACGCTCAGGTGCTAAAGTGGGCGACTGGATCTATGTCACCGGCGAGCTGGGCGATGCGGCTTTGGCGATTGAAGCGCGTAAACGTCAGCTACCGATAGAGGCTACTCAGCTAAAGCGTCTCGAAGAAAAGTTACATTTTCCAACTCCAAGAGTGGCGGCTGGACAAGTGTTACGAGGTATGGCAACTGCCTGCATCGATATTTCGGATGGCTTACTGGCCGACTTGCAGCACATCTTGAACAAATCAGGTGTGGGCGCCTTGGTTAATGTTGAAGATGTACCGATGTCACACACTCTGCAGCAATTAGAGCCTGAATCTTTGCGCCATGAGTTGGGGTTAGCGTATGGCGATGACTATGAATTGTTATTTACGGTGAACGACAGTAACAAAGGTGCCGTAGAGGCACGTCTTCGTCAGTATGGTGTAGACCCTGTATGTATCGGTCAAATTACCGCGTCAGTCGGCAAACTTGAATTGCTGCAAGCGGGAGAAAAATGCCCATTACCGCGTAGCGGTTATCAACACTTTTAATTAGGAGCAGGTTTGAATAAGCCGTTATCATTCAACCTTAAACGCCCGCATCATTTTTTAGCGCTGGGGTTTGGTTTAGGATTAGCACCTAAAGCCCCCGGTACTTTTGGTACTTTGGCAGCGCTACCATTTATTCTGCTGACAATGGGCAGCCGTTGTGGATGCAGATCTCTTTAGCCGTTTTGATAAGCCTGGCGGGATTTTGGATTTGTGGCAAAACCGCTCGTGATGTTGGTGTACATGATCACCCTGCAATCGTGTGGGACGAAGTCGCCGGGTTTTATATCACTATGATAGGGGCTGCAATTAGCTGGCAGTCACTGCTGGTCGGTTTTTTATTATTTCGCTTTTTTGATATTGCCAAGCCCGGCCCAATTCGGATACTGGATAGAAAGCTGCATGGTGGTTTGGGGATTATGGCTGATGACCTGCTTGCCGGGATATTTTCATTGATTTGTTTGCAAGCTTTGTTTAAAACAGGTGTCCTGGGCGGCTAATTTAATTACGGGTACGAAGAGGGAGCCTATGCGATTTATACTTCTACTGTTGCTATGCATATTCACCACAGGTGTGAATGCGGCAATTAATGATTATGTTGTTAAACAGTGGAGTATGCAAAATGGCCTGCCATCGCAAAGTATCAAGAGTGTGGTTCAGGACCAACAAGGCTATATCTGGCTTGGTACACAATTCGGGCTAAGCCGATTCGACGGTTTGCAGTTCAGCAATTACACAACGCAAAATAGTGAGTTTCTGGACAGTAATGCGGTTAATAAACTCTTCGTTGACCGCTTTGGTATGCTTTGGATTGGCACCCGCAGAGGGGTAACCCGGTTAAATCCACAAACCCTTAAAACAGAGCGTTTTGAAGTCCAGGGTGAAGTCAGAGATATTCTTGAAGATCATCATGGTAATATCTGGGTCGCGGCGAACGGCTTATATTATGTATCTGCAAAACGCCTGACTCTTGCACAAAACAACATCGATAATAAGAAGCTCTCCCTTACACATATTAGCCAAATCGTCGGTTCAGTAACAAAAATGACCTCGTCTCCGCAAGGTATTTGGTTGGTTAACGAGCGTCACTTATTACGGATTAGTGAGTCCCAGTCTATGGGCTCCAATGACATGCGGCTGGAGCTCTCCAGCAAAATATCATTGCCACGTCAGCTGGCGCAAACCAATATTCATGATCTGGCTTGGATTGACGGTAAGCTTTTCCTCGCTTCGCAGTTGGGTGCGTATTTTCTCGACTTTGATGAGGTGCTCAGGCGATACGATGAGATTGGTAATAACGCCACCTATAAGTTTTTGAGTGATCAGCAAGGTGGCATGTGGGTATCTACCTATGGCCGGCTGTTGTACAAAGAAAGTGGTGGCCAGTGGCAATATGTTGAGTTGGCGCAATTGGATCAGGGGATCTGGTTTACCGACATTTTTATTGATGACGATGGTAATGTGTGGATGGCCAGTATTAACGAGGGCCTGTGGCTGGCACATGCCGGACGGGTAGAGCGTTTCTCTGTCGGCACGCAGCGGGAACAGGCTATTTCTGCGATCACACAAGACTTGCAAGGTAACGTATGGATTGCTACCCGAGAGGGAGTAGGCCGGCTTGATAGCAATGATAATTACGAACCTGTGATCAGTGCGTCTCAGCTAAACGGGGTGGAAATTCATGACATGGAGTTCATCGGAGAGCGGTTGTTCCTCGGTACTGGTCGTGGCGTAGTCATTTATGAAGATGACAAACTGCTTGCTATCCCAAATCGTGAGTTTCGTCAGACTCAGGTCTTCACTCTGACTCCTTCTAATCAGGGCGGGCTTTGGCTGGGTACCGGGCGCGGTCTGTATCGGCTCGACTACAGTGGTTTGACGCCATTTACTTACAATGCTTTTTTAGGCAGCCAGTTTATTACCTATGTTGTAGACTTTCCGCGATTTGGCTTTATTGGCACGGACAAGGGAGCCTATAAATACAATGAGCGGGGCATAGAAAAAATCGGTGGGCAGACATCGCTTGAGTCAGCCTATGTCACCAGTATTTTGCACGTTGAAGGCAGCGCAACTCTGGTCGGCACTTTCTACGATGGATTATATTATCGTAGCCAGGATGGCGACTGGCATCAGCTTGATGCATCTCACGGATTGCCCTATGGGCCGATCTTATCGCTACACTTTGACAAGTCGCAGGAGCTGGTTTGGGTCAGCACCATGAAAGGCGTGTACCGCATGCCGATTGCACAATTCAGTGAACCTGTGCAAAACCTGCAGGTAGAGCAGGTAATTAATCCTTTTGACCGACAGCTGGATGGTGTACCGAGTCAGTGTTGCACGGGGTTGGGTCATGATGCCGTTGTTGAGCAGGACGATTACCTCTTATATCCCAGCTTGCAGGGGGTCGTGCGTATCCCTAAAAAAGTACAGTTATTCAGCGCCGCAGAATTGGCTCCTAAATTTGAAAGTATCGTTACTGCAACACGTAATCTAACACCAGACAGGCTGGAAGGCCCGGTTGAGTTGGACACCAGTGAGCGTGACCTGACCATTCGCTATACGGCCATTGATTTCTATGCGCCACAGAGTATTGAATTTCGCTATAAGCTGGACGGTCATGATGCCCAGTGGCGTGATGCTCAATCTCGTCGCGAAGCCATTTATACCAACTTGCCGCCAGGCGATTTTACCTTTTTGCTACAGGTAAAACGACGTGGTCAGGATTGGCAGCAGGCACACAATTTGTCGCTTAACCTGCAATTACCACAGCGCTTTGATGAAACTGTTTTCTTCAGATTGATCATCACCTGTGGCTTTATGTTTTTGTTCTATCTGGTGTTCTGGGTCTTTCGTACTCAGGAGCGACGCAAGCAGGCCGCGCTGGAAGCGCTGGTCGCTGAACGCACAACAGAGCTCCGAAAAGCCAATGACAAACTCAATCAGGTCAACACTCAGTTAAAATTGGTTAGCCACTCAGATGAACTGACTGGACTGCGAAGTCGGCGCTTCTTGTTTGATCAGCTCCCGAAAGATATTGAGCATTATCAGCGTAATGCGCAATCTTTGCGGCAGCAAGATAAGAGCCTGGTACTGATGATCCTGAATATTGATAGTTTTAGTAAGATCAATGATGCCTATGGTCCCATTGGTGGAGACAGCTGTTTACAGCAATTGGCAACTTTGCTCAATACTCGCACTCAGGGGTCCGATTATGTCGCGCGCTGGAGTGGTGATGAGTTTTTACTACTGCTGAGGGACTTTAAATGTTCCGAAGTTGAACGGTATGTAAGCGAATTATGTAAAGCGATTGCTCAGTTTGAGTTTAAGTTGCCCAATGGGAAGTCACTGAACCTGAGCGTGTCTGTGGGCTGGTCTTTTTATCCCCTGCCATTACTTGGAGGCCAGGTCATTGGCTGGGAAGCGTCAGTTAACCTTGCTGATATCGCACTACATGAAGTGAAGCAACGCGGTGGGGATGGTGCTGCCACCATTACTTTTGATGAACAACTCGATGCGTTTGAATTTGAGCAAAGCCAAAATGTTGAATCACAGTTACAACTGTTGCAGTCCAATGGTTTGGCAGAGGTGAAAGTCTGGATGCGTTAGTCACAGTGCCTGTTAAGGCCGGTGTTAGGTACTGAGTCTGAAATTGAGTTTAAATGATGGCTAATATTGTGTAATTATCAACGGATATTATAAATTTAACTACTTTTAATTTGAAAAGAGATAAATATAATATACTCTCTATATACCGAGCTTAATTAACTCATAAAATTCTAAATTCAACAATCTACGAGAGTAATCCAATGCGTGAAATAAGATCTTTTATTAAGACTGCAAGTTACAGTGATTTGAATAAAGCGCTGGAGCTTATCCAAGCCGCCATTGATGAGCAGGCAAAACAGGAAGAAGCCAAAAAAGAAGTTTTGGCACTGATTAAAGAAAAAGGATTGTCTTTAGAAGATTTTGCTTCCGAATCAGCAACTGATAAGCGCAGCAAGGTACGTCCAAAATACCGTATTGAAAAAGACGGTGAAGTATTTGAGTGGACTGGTCGCGGTAAAACACCAAAAGCATTCGTTGGTGTTAACTTAGAAGATTACAAAATCTAATTACTGCTCAGCGTAAGCCAGCCATATTATATAAAATGGCTGGCTTGTGAGGTTTTAGATACCTTTTCTGGGTTCATATTCCATATCCCGCTAGCACACATCTTAATCAAAAATTCTCTGCCGTTAATATAGTCAGGTGTCCCTATTTACACACTAAGACCCTATCAAGAAGAAGCCGTTGCAAACACCATAGCCCACTTTAAAAAGTCAGACGACAGTGCGGTAATTGTTCTGCCAACAGGCTCTGGTAAAAGTCTGGTTATTGCACAGCTTGCTCGATTAGCAAGACATAAAATATTGGTCATGACACATGTCAAAGAGTTAGTTGAGCAAAATGCACAGAAATATCAGAGTTATGGTTTATCTGCGAGTATTTATTCCGCAGGCTTAAAGCAAAAAGAGCTGGTTCACCAGGTGACATTTGCCAGTGTGCAGTCATTGGCCCGAAATTTAGAAGCCATTGATACCTTTTATTCCCTGCTGATTATTGATGAGTGTCATCGGGTTAGTGGTGAAGACGACAGCCAGTATATGGCGGTGATTGCGCGCTTGCGGCAGTTTAATCCGGCGCTAAAGATACTTGGTCTGACGGCAACCCCATACCGGCTTGGCACTGGATGGGTGTATCACAGCCACTATCACGGCTTTGTCCGGGGAGTGACAATAGCCCTTTTCGACGCTGTATTTACGAATTACCACTGCGCTATATGATTAAAAACGGATATCTGACACCCCCTAAGCAGCTTGACCCCGCGGTTGAGAATTATGATTTTTCAGCGTTGGATAGTAATGCGTTTGGCCGATATAGCGAAGCGGATATGAACCAGCTGCTGCAAAGCAACACCCGGGCAACCAAGAGCATCATTGAACACGTAATGTCGCTCAGTGAACAGCGTCATGGTGTCATGATATTTGCTGCAACTGTATTGCACGCCAAAGAAATTAAGGGGTATTTACCAGACGGCCAAACAGCACTGGTGCTGGGTGATACAGATAACCGCGAACGAGATGAGATCATCGCTGCCTTTAAGCGCCGAGAGATCAAATACCTGGTTAATGTATCGGTATTAACCACAGGCTTCGACGCGCCGCATGTGGATGTCATCGCAATTTTAAGGCCCACAGAGTCAGTGAGTCTGTACCAGCAAATAGTGGGACGAGGATTGCGTTTGAGCGAGGGCAAAAAAGATTGCCTGGTGATTGATTATGCCGCCAATGAGTTTGACCTGTTTCACCCTGAGGTGGGCAGTAAGAAGCCAGCTTCGGACAATGAACCTGTTCAAGTGCTGTGTCCGGGTTGCGGGTTTGGCAATGTCTTCTGGGGCAAATACGACGAACAAGGGCGCGTTATCGAGCACTTTGGACGGCGTTGTCAGGGACTGTTGCAGGACGATGACGGCAATGAACAGCAATGTGATTATCGTTTCAAATTCAAAGAGTGTGATAATTGTGGCGCAGAAAATGATATCGCTGCACGTCAATGTCACAGTTGTGCAGTGATGTTGACCGATCCGGACGACAAACTGAGGGCTGCATTGAACCTGAAAAACGCGATGGTACTGCGATGCAGTGGTCTGAGTGGGGAAGTGGTTAAAGCCCAATTGCTGAAAATTACGTATTTCGATGAAGATGGTGCCAGTGTGAGCGAAGTGTTTGACTTTGCTAAGCCTGCGAGTCGAGGTTATTTCGTTCGCCAATTTGAAAAGCATTGTCGCACAGGTGTGCGTGTGAGTACCTGGACTGATGTTGAACAGGTGGATGCCACTTTATTGTCGGCACCAGATTTTGTGATTGCCCGGCAACATAAGAAATATGGCTGGCAGGTCACAGAAAAGATTTTTGATTATCAGGGGAGTTATCGCACCGCTGATAAAAGCTAATGCAGAGCATTCCGGGCTCTGCATCATTCAGATGTAAGAGTGTTACTCAGCGAGTATTCCCCACCCGTCACCATAACCTTCGTGGCTGTTTGCGATAGACTCAAGGTATTGCTCGGTCTGACTTAACAGCTGGTGCTCGGGCACCATGGTCACAGACGTGACAACTTCCCATACACCGGTATCCGGACAGGTATCCAATTTGGTCTTTGGTGCCAACTCATCTTCTGCAATGGTGCTCATAAAGCGCTCTGCGTCGGCTTTTTGTTCGAACAAAATAAAAAAATCGATGCTGTGCATCTGGGTGAGATCTACACCGGCTGCAGCAATTTCAGCAAGTAGCTGGCCGTTGTCATCATCAGGGAATTGCATAATCATACTCAAGTTAATATAGCTACCGATATTGTCCGCTATCCCACACAAAATAAAAAGCACTGACCGCAAAAATTTGCATGTAAGCGAGCAAAAATAACACTGTGATATGAACATCCACGCCATGTCAGCATCATCTTGCTGTGGTATTATAATATCACTGTGAATTTTAGGGTTATTTAGTGCGTCTATCTGCGTTTACTGCCATTTTAGTTGTTCTTCTATTGTCGTTTCAGGCACTGGCCAGTGATTCATCAGGTATTACAGAATTTACTGTGAGCCAGATGTCTGATGGCGCTGAGCTATCAGATGAAGCATATGACAATGTTATGCGCTTTATGAGCACATATCTAGGCAAGCCGTTTACACCACGCAGAAAGAAGCTGATAGGTAAAGATGTTACTAAGGCATTGCAAGCGCTGGGGTATTATCATCACTCGCTCACCATGTCGTTTGACCTGAAGACTAGGCGTGTCACCCTGATTCTGGACCCTGGTATAGCATTGCGCTGGCACAAAGTTGAGATTGTGCTGCAGGGGATTGAAGAAGTGGCATTGCGCTCACGGTTACTAGAAGGAGCTATTAAAGTAGGTGAGCAGGCAAGACATGACCGTTATGAAGCGACTAAAGCGAATATAGAAAGTGTGTTGCTGGAGCTGGGATATTTTGATTTTCAGTGGTTGAAAAAACAGCTGAGTGTGGATCGCGTACAACAGCAGGTTTCTGCAACCTTATTACTATCGGCGGGGCCAAGGTATCGTTTTGGAGAATTGCGTCTGTCGACGCAGTCGAAGGCGGTTGCGTTTGCCAAAGCGTTAAGTCCATTTAGCTCGGGTGAGTTTTATGCTGCCCAGAAACTCTCTCAGTATAACCTTACCTTGAATGAAACGCCTTATTTTCAGAGTGTTCGGGTTTACCCTTTGCTCAAACTCAGGCACCAAGGCACTGTCCCAATTCGTGTCGAGCTGGTCGATAAACCCGCCAACAGCTATGAAGTAGGCGGAGGCTATAGTACCGACTTAGGTGCGAAAGCCCGTTTCAAATGGAGCAAACCCTGGATAACGAGCGGGGGGCACTCTATGACATCAGATCTCAATATTTCTCAGCGTCAGCAGGATATCAGTGGTGCCTACACAATCCCGGTGGATGATCCGAACAACGATGTATTTCGCATTCTGGGGGATATCAGTTACAGGACGACCTGACTGAAGGGGTTGATACCAAGACCTGGAATATTCAGGTGCAACGGCAGTGGTTGACATCCGGAAATTGGGTACGTACCGCATTTTTAAAGCGTGAACATGAAACCAGTGAACAGGACGGCGAAACCCTGAAAACGGAAATGCTGATCCCCGGTGTGAGTTATGCAAAAAAACAAAGCCTGGGAGGTATGTTGCCGTACTGGGGCAATGAACGGCTGATCTCTGTTGAGCTGGCCAGTGAATCTTTGGTCTCGTCGACTTCCCTGATCAAAGTGCGTTGGAAAAATGCCTGGTTGCGCAACATAGCACAACAACACTTCTTTGTGACCCGTTTGGAGGCGGGAGCCATTGTGACCGATGATATTGAAGCCGTGCCCTTCAATATGCGCTTTTTTGCCGGTGGCGATCAGAGCATCCGTGGATTTGCTTATCAGTCTGTGGCACCGCGCGACGATGAGGGTAAGCTGCTAGGCGGTAAATATCTTGCTACAGCGAGTGCAGAATATAACTACCAGTTTATGCCCAACTGGCGTGTTGCGCTGTTTGTCGACACGGGCACGGCAACGGATGACTTTAAGGATAAATGGGCATTGGGTACCGGATTTGGCTTTCGCTATCTGACGCCGGTCGGACCGATCCGTCTGGATCACGCCTGGGGGCTGAGCAAAGACAGTAAGAGCACCCGTTTAAGTATTGTGATTGGACCGGAGATGTAATGGGATTTAAAGTCTGGCTACGCCGTATTAGCTATATCGTCATTGGGATCTGTGTGGCGGTATTTTGCTTGTTGTTTACCTTGCCTGGTCACAAACTATTAGTCTGGGGAGCTAATCATAGTGTAACTGGTTTGCAAATCAGCGCACCTCAGGCGCGTCTGCTGTCTAATGCTGTGCTGGACGTGCAATTTCAGGATGAACAGGTGACCTTTCATGCTCGTCAGTTAAGCCTGTCGCTTGATTGGTTTAGCTGTGCTACCTTGTGTCTGTCAGGCAGTGCTGACAAGGTAACCTTATACCTGGCTAAGCCTGTCGGCGAGCCCGAGGTGTCAGCTGAGCCTGAGCAAGCGATTAAAACTGCGCCATTATCCTTACCATTTTCCTTTGCTATCAAGCAATTTCGGTTAGGGACTGCAGAGTTGAAGGTAGCAGGACACGAGGTCAGCCTCAGTAAGCTGACAGTGGCAGCCAGAGCCGATGAACAGGGTCTGCAAATCAACAAGCTTGCGCTGAGTCGTGCACGGATCAGGCAAACTGAAGCGCCAGCTCCTACAGCTCCTTTTGTTATGCCGACAGAGATCCCCGGATTATCATTGCCTGTCATACAACTTCCCATGGCTGTCAGCGTAGAGAAGTTAACAGTAGCTGAGCTGAGCTACCACCCTTATGAGGGCGAGTTACAGGCCCTGAAGCAGCTTAGGCTCAGTGCTGCTGCTGAGCACTCTGAGTTGTCGATTCAACATTTGTCACTGACTTACCTCTCACACCAATTGGCTCTGACAGCGCAAGCAGACTTAAGTAACTGGGCGTTGTCGGGAGCGCTGGAGCATGAGCATTCTGATTATCAGAGTAGCCTCACATTTAAAGGCAACCTTAATCAATTGGATCTGGCCGCTACGCTTTCTGGTAATAGGCAGGGTAAAATCGCCTTGAGTCTAAGTCCGGCTGTGCCAAACTGGCCTTTCTCACTGACAGTAAACGCCGAACAACTTGCTTTAGGCTCAGGTAATACGTTGCAACAGCTGGCACTCGACGTGCAAGGCACTGCGGTTGAATATTTGGTCAATGCACATGCAGGCGTGCAACTGAGTGAGCAACTTGATTTATCTGACCCTGAACTGGATATACACCTGGCAGCTGCCGGCGGACTCACTGCTTTGACGTTGCAAAAGGCCGAAGTCACAATGGGTGAAGCGCATACTCAGCTCAGTGCCCAGGTGAGCTGGCAAGATGGGATCCGTAGCCGGTTAGAAGGAGAGCTACATGCCTTGCCTTTAGGCGCCTGGCTGAAGCTGGATGAGACCCAATTGTCTGGCTCATACCAACTTGATTTTTCTCAACATGGCCAGCAGTGGCTGGCGCAGGTAAATGAGTTGACACTTAGCGGGCAGCTGGCTGCTTTACCATTGCAGCTGGTTGCCCGAGGTAACTTAAATAGTGATTTACATGGCGAGATCCAAACCGCTCAGCTCAGTTATGGAGACAGTCAGCTCACCCTGTCGGGCACAGCCGATCAGCAACTGGATGTGCGTGGTGAGTTGTCACTGGCGCATCAAAAAAACGCAGTGTTGCCTGCGGATGTGCAACTGTCGGGACAATTCACCGCCACTGGGCCGGTTAATTTACCGAAACTTACGCTACACAGCCAGCTGGATAAACTTGTGTATCAGGATACGTCGGTAGGTAGTGGCACATTGGCACTCTCTTTTGATTTGGCCAGAGACTGGTTGACTGACCTGAATGTGTCTCTGTCCGAAGTAACTCAGGGGGATTTACCTGCTACGTCTCTCAGCTTGGCGGGACAGGGAGATCAGGATCACCACCAGCTGACAATACAGGTTGAGAACTCAAGCAGCAGTGTTGACCTGACATTGAGTGGGCAGTATGCGCAGCAGGTCTGGGATGGTCAGTTAGATGCCGGTATGTTGCGCTCTAACAACAGTGAGTTGGCGTTGATGTCGCCAGCACAATTGACGGTAAAAACGGACCAGATAGTCGTGGCGCGTCAATGCTGGACACTCTCACCCGGGCAGATCTGCTTCGCGGCACAGCATGGGGCACAGGGTCAGGCGAGCATAGAGTTGCAGCAGCTGAACTTGACGCATTTTAACCCGTTGCTGAGTAACCTGGCTGAACTAAAAGGGATTCTCTCTGGGAGTGTCGGGGCAAAATGGTCGCAGGGCCAGTTAGAGACGCTGGATGGGCAACTGGCTATGGCCGACGCTAAGGTCACATTATATGGTGCAGCCTCAGAGCAACTTGATGATAGCGAGGGGGGAACAGCACCAACCTTACCACTTGAAATAGAACGCTTTTCCCTGGCACTTAACAGTGATACCCAAGAGGCCAAAGCCAATTGGCAGCTGGCGCTCAGGAAGCTGGGCCATTTTAATGGTGAGCTGCTGATGCCACTGCAGGTTGAGCCTCTAAAAGTGCGCGGGTTTGTAAATATAGCAGGCATAGAGTTGGGTAAATTTCGGCCTTTACTACGTCGGTTATTATGGCCAGATTTGGAGCTGGCGGGGGTCATTGCGGGCCAGGTCAACATCGATGGTCCGCTGACACTGCCGCAGTTAAGTGGTCAGCTTAGCGGTCAAGATATTCAGCTAAGAGCCAGTGAAATTCCCCTAGCTATCAGTGACTTGGATCTTGATGTGCAATTGAATGGTCAACAGGCTGAGCTAGTTGGACAACTTACCACGGCGCCACGGGGTCAGGTTGCGTTCAGTGGTGAAGTCGATTGGCACAGTGCTATAAGGGCCCAGTTAAATCTCAGCGGTGAGCAGTTAACTCTGACACCTCAACTCGGTGTCACCCTGGATGTGACTCCAGACTTGTCATTGCGATACAACGGTGAGTATGCAGAAGTAACCGGGGCGATTACAGTGCCTTATGGTCGTATAGAGATTGAAGAATTACCTCAGGGGGTGGTTGCTGTAAGCGACGATCAGGTCATCGTTGACAGAGCCAGCTCCAGAGCGCCAGCTCAGATGATGGATTATAAGCTCGATTTGGATGTACGCTTGTTGGATGATGTCAGGGTTAAGGCCATGGGTCTGGACGCTTATCTGACGGGGGAATTGTCTTTAGAAAAGCAGCTTGCTTCGGCCTTACTGGCCAGTGGTGAGATCAATTTGCGAGAAGGGCGGTACAAAGCATTTGGGCAGGACCTGAGCATAGAAACAGGTCAGATGGGGTTTAACGGTCCGCTGGACAAGCCCTATATTAATGTGCGTGCAATCCGTAATCCTGAGACAACAGCCAATGGTGTTGTTGCCGGAGTTGAAGTTAAAGGTAGTATCCGAAGCCCTGAATTGGTGATTTATTCACAGCCAGCAATGGATCAGGCTCAGGCATTGGCTTACCTGCTCAATGGTCAGCCTTTAGGTGATGGCCAGAGTAATAACAATACTATGCTGGCGCAGTTTCTATTGTCTCAGAGTATAGATCGCAGTAAGGGGTATTTTGCCAAAGCGGGCGAAACCATAGGGATACAGGATGTAAACCTGTCGGCCAAGGGTAGTGGTGATGATACCCAAGTTGAAGTGTCGGGTTATCTAACCCCCAGTGTACAGGTCAGTTATCGGGTGGGTGTCTTCGCGTCGCTGAGTGAGGTCGCGGTACGCTACCGGATTTTTTCGAAATTTTATATTGAAGCGACCAGTGGTTTGTATAAAAGTATTGACCTGCTGTACAAATTTGACTGGGACGAATAATGCACCGCTTTTTGTTAGCACTGATACTTAGCATCTCCTTTTCGAGCGCAGCGTATACTGTCCGTGCACCGCTAGAAATTAGAGTGACATCAGGTGCTAATCCTTATGTTCTTCAGTTGATTGAATTGGCGTTGTCCTATCAGCCGCGACCAGTTAGCTTAAAGACTGTTGCAGGTATCCCAACGCAAACTCGAGCTGTACGCCTGCTTGGTAAGCAATCGGGCATTGATGTATTTTGGTCCGTGACCAGTGAAGAAAGAGAGCAACAAGCACTGCCAATACGTATTCCCCTGGTAAAAGGGTTATTGGGGTACCGCATTTTGTTTATTGATGCCAACCGCTCTGCTGAGTTCACGCATATAAAGCATTGGGGGCAGTTAAAGCCGCTGCTGTTTGGGCTCCGTCACGACTGGCCTGACAGAGCGGTGTTTGAGCGCAATGGACTTCAGGTGGTGGCATTTCACGACACACAAAAAGCGATGACTATGCTGAGTAACAGGCGGCTGGACGTGGTGCCGCTGGATATACTGGCAGCCGAAGATTTTTCGGCACGAACTGACGTCATGGTGCAACCACATCTGTTGATAACCTATCCTTCTGCCGTCTATCTGTTTGTCGATAAAAACAATATCCAGTTACATACTTTGTTAGAGTCCGGTCTGGAGCAGGCCATTGCTGATGGCTGCTTCGAGTGGTTGTTTCGCAGCCACTTTGCAAAAAAGCTGGAGCAACTGGAGTTAGCCGCACGCATGAGGCTAACCTTGCCCAACCCGACCTTGTCTGCCGAGACACCTTTGTCACGCAGCGAATTGTGGTATCAACCAGGAAAATACAATGACAATAATAACACGCAACACAAATCAAGCGGTGGGCCTGGCAGCCTTGTTAATGCTCACGCTCGCTGCTTGCCAGTCGACAGACAGGCAAGTACAGACTGACGGCATCACGATAACACAAGAGCAGCGCTCACCTGCCAGCATCATTGCTCAGGCGGATAAAGATGACTGGCGATTAGTCGCAGCAGATAACATGCTTAAGATCACCCTACCAACAGGCCCGGTTTACGTTGAGCTGAACCCTCTGCTGGCACCGGGACATGTTGATAATATTAAGGCGCTGGCCCGGGAGGGCTTCTACCAGGGCCTCAATATGTATCGTTTTGTCGAAGGCTTTGTTGCACAAGGTGGCGATCAAGACGGCAAGCGAGAGCCTGTTAATGGCAAAAAAAGCATCGCCGCGGAGTTTTTCCACACCAGTGACGAGGCCCTTACCATCACAGAGCTGGGCTTAAATGATGGCTATGCCCCCGCACAGGCTTTTTAAATGGGTTTGCGGTGGCACAGAGTGAAGATGGCAAGCGTACCTGGCAAACACATTGCCCCGGCACGTTTGCAATGGCGCGTCAGAACAGTGCAGACAGTGGTGGCAGTGAATTCTATTTTACGTTAACTGCACAGCGTTATCTGGATTTAAACACTACTGTGTTTGGCCGCGTATTAGCGGGAATGGAGCACGTTCAGCGGCTACACAGAACGCCAACCGTTGGGCAGGTTTTTAATCCTATTGTGGCTGTTGAGGTGCTGGCAGACACACAAGACAAGCAACGCTTTATGGTATTTAACACACAGAGTGAGGCATTTCGGGCGCTGATCGCCGCGCGGCAGAACCGCCCGGAAGCCTGGTTTTTACACCAGGCCAATCATACCGATGTGTGCGCGGTCACCGTGCCGGTTAAGGCATTTATTGACGATTGATCCGGACGTTAAAGGTCGTCTTATTTTGCTCGCTGGAGCGGAATGGATTTATGTCCAGGCCGCCCCGACGGGTGTATCGTGCATAAACTTCGAGCTTGTTGGGCTCAAATGCACGTAATAAATCGCAATAAATACGTTCAACACACTGTTCGTGAAACTCATTGTGATCCCGAAATGAGATTAAATAACGCAGCAGAGACTCTCGGCAAATCTTCTTCCCTTCATAACGGATCACAATACTCGCCCAGTCAGGCTGTGAGGTGATCAGACAGTTAGACTTAAGCAGGTGGCTGTGCAAGGTTTCAGTGACCTGAGAGTCGCTTTCTTGAGCCAGTAAGCCGTCGCGGGGACTATAATCATCCACCGAAATATCCAGCTCATCAATACATTCTCCCGGTAGGGCTGAAAAGGGCAAGCAGTCGTGGTCGTCCGGGCCATACAGAGTAACGTCGACATCGCATTGGGCTGCTGCGGACAAGTCTTGCTGCAATGCTTTTTGCACCGCATCAAAGCTGGCAAACTTGCTCTGATTGAAACTATTCAGATACAGCTTAAATGATTTAGATTCGATAATATGGCTGCTCTGACAGGGGAATACAAATCGGGCAATGGCAACCTGTGGCTTGCCTTTGTGATTAAGCCAGGACAGTTCATAGCCATGCCAGATGTCTTCACCAAAAAATGGTAACGCCTGCTCGTCTACGGCTATCTGGTCACGATTGAGCTTACGCGCAATAGGGTGAAGCAGACTTGGGTCGTAGTGACTGGCGTATTCCGTGGTCTTACCCAGTACGGAAGCTTTTAACTCAGGGGCGTTATTGTAGTCTGTCATGTTGATCCATTAGTAGTTACAATGGCCCCGATTATAGCGAATAATGAGCGAGAATAGCAGTATGAGCGTGAGCACTTTGATCCTCGAACTTCATGATAAATTTGCCAACTCGGTGCAGCAATCACAGGGCCACTGGCCATTGATCCAACATGACGCACAATGGCCCAGTCCGTGTGAAACTGGAGAACCCAGAGGTGATGGTCTGATAGCGTGGCAGGCGGTGCCCAGAACGCCATGTGGTGACTTCAATGCGCTGGCCAGTGCACTGGAAACCCAGTTTAGTTCTGAGCTGAATGAATTTTATGGCACGGCTTACGCTGGCAATATATTGGTCGTGCTGGACGGTGAAGAAGTAGAGTTGCTGCAAGCCTGGAATGAAGAGGACTTTGAGCGTTTGCAACAAAATATCACGGGTCATGTCTTGATGAAGCGACGTCTCAAGCAAGAAGATACTGTCTTTATTGGCCTGACCGCACAGGAAGATGTATTGATCACGGTGCAGCTGAGCACAGGAGAAGTCTGTCTAGAGCGGGTAGGCAAAGCGCCGCACAAAGTACTTGCGCCCAATCTGACAGTCTTTTTAAATCAACTATCGACACAGTTTTAATCGTACTATGTTGGCATGTGAGGTGACGCGCAAGGACGTCACCGTTTTGCTACTGAAAATCCCAGGATATATTAGACACCAGTTCGCAGGCATCACATTTAAAATCAAAAATACCAAACCAGGGCGCTTCTAATGCCCAGTCAGCGCCACAGCCAGGACAGGTGCGCGCTTTTTCCTGGGCGAGACTTTCTCCGCCAACTCGATACAAATAATAATACACCGGCTTTTTGGTGAGGTAACGAATACGTTTACTCAGGTCCAGTCCACGTCGGGTAAGATCGCTGTCGAGGCTTGTTAGTTCATTGAGTGCGGCAAATTCGCACCGGGTTGCCCCGTTTATCTGGATCTGATCACAGGCCTGCCAGTCTTCTTGCCATTTAATCAACGCCTTATAATCACCATTCGCAATAGCCGGAATGGTATACAAAGGAATTGGCTGGAAGTCATCCCCACAATATAACGGACTACATGTGTGCACATAGGTGGTATAGAGGATATAGCTTGAGGGAGATTGGCACTGATCGGCACCATTAGCATGGATATCCTGGCCTATTACTTTGACTTTAGGTGCCAATAACCCCGCTTGCTGGAGCTGTTCAATGGCATGTTTCACAAACGGGCTGTGGTGGAGCGGATGCAGTGAATCTTCGAGCGGACACATTACCCGCGTGATAAAAAAACCTTCTTTTAATACTGTAGGAAATTCATCTCCGATGATCTGGCCATTAAAACGCAATGCATTGACGAGCCTGTTTATTGCCTGCTCTGCCTTTTCAAGAGTGGTGTCCTGATAACAGTCAAACGTAAGATCAACCACAAACATATTAACGAGACTCCAGCAGGGCAATCAGCTTATCCAGCTTGGCTTCGATACGATCAAGTTGTGTTTCAGAACTGGGTTGTTCAGAATCATCGCGCTGGCTGGGGTTGTCATCGCATGTCGACAGTATTTCCGGGTTATTCTTGTATGTCGTCAGTCCCGCTATGATCAATGGCATAGCCACAGGCTCCGCTAATTTGGCTTTGGTAGTAGCAACTGTGGGGGTTTTACCTTGTGCAACGAGTGTGGCAATGGCGTTTAAAACGGCGGGATGCATAGTGTGCCCTCTGGAAACAAAAACTGAGTGCATTGTACCATCTTAGCCTGCGGAACATCACCCGTAAAACAGTTTGTATTGAGCCTGATTTGAGGAGCCATCAAAAAGCGCCGGAACAGCATGCGAGCTCAAATAAGGCCGCGCGTAAAGTGCTATTTAACTGCTTGCAAATAGTCCAGTCATGCTCAACGCAATCGCGTATCCAGTTCGTCTATTACTTCACTCCAGTCGGCATCTTCTTGAAGTGACTCTTCAATAAAATGCCTTTGCCCTTCATTCCAAAATGGGGCTTCGGCTAACAGCATATCACTAGGTAGACTGTGTTGACTAAAAAAGGCCTCAATTTTGGCATCGCTGTTATCCAACCCAAGTTGTGCAAATAAGTTTTTCAGGTTATGTACACTAGTATCCATACGCCCCTCTTTTTGTTTAAAAAGTACGCTATAACTATAGTAGATTTACGACACCGACCAAGTAAATTATTGTCGGATAATCAAAACAAAAAACAAGGACACTCCATGACTAATCCAGCATCCGTTACACAATTGACGATTAAACACTTACACCCGGAAGACAGTACCGTTGCGGCTAGCCTGTTATATCGAGCCTACCATGATGACAAGTTGTTTAAAGATGTTCTGGGCGGATCCGATGAGCAAAGCTATGAATCGCGTTTACGTGCATTGATCCGCGAAGAATTGTCTTGTTTTGGCCAATCAGCCCAGCCACTGATTGGGCTATATCAGGGAGAATCTTTGCTTGCGATTGCCTGCGTGTTTGAAGCGCAAACCGAGTTGCAAGCGTCACGACGCTGGGACTGGCGGTTGCGACTCATGATGAGTGCTGGCTATCTTCAAACGCAGCAGCTGATTGATAAAGAGAAAACCATTCGTGAAGCACTGTCTGAGCAGGGGCATTACTATTTTCTGTCTTTTATTGCGGTAGAGCCGCAATATCAGGGGCAAGGTCTGGGGCACCATTTGCTTAGCGCATTGGACGAATTGGTAAAAGAGAACCCACTTGCCACGGGCCTTGGAGTGTTTGTCTCAGAACCTAACCAACAAGCGTTTTTTCAAGAGCATGGGTATGAAAAGCATCAGGTTTTAACTTTCAAATCAGTACAAGGTGAATTGCTGTTTAAAACCCGAGCGGCCATTATGGAAAAAACGCTGTGAGACTTTTCTCACATGGATGTAGGTCAAGGCGTTTTAGACCTGTTGATTTAACCCCTTATTTAAGTCTAAGTCATTTATTTATATTGATTTTTATTTTATTTCAACTTGATGACTTAAAAAACTATCAGAAAAAGCGCCTTTTCTGACAGCCAGGATTGCGTAAACTTAATCATGTTCAAGGACGGAAGGACACCAGCGCCAGGAAGAGGTGAAGTGGACAGGGTCAGGATGACTCAGGAAGCATCAGGACGGTGTTGAACAAAGGACGTTAGGAGCGCTTAGGAGAAGCGAAGTGGACAGAGTCAGGATGACTCAGAAAACATCAGGACGATGTTGAATCAGGGATGTTAGGAGCGCTTAGGAGAAGCGAAGAGGACAGAGTCAGGATGACTCAGGAAACATCAGGATGATGTTGAATCAGGGATGTTAGGAGCGCTTAGGAGAAGCGAAGTGGACAGAGTCAGGATGACTCAGGACACATCAGGACGATGTTGAATCAGGGATGTTAGGAGCGCTTAGGAGAAGCGAAGTGGACAGAGTCAGGATGACTCAGGAAGCATCAGGACGGTGTTGAACAAAGGACGTTAGGAGCGCTTAGGAGAAGCGAAGTGGATAGGGTCTGGATGACTCAGGACACATCAGGACGATGTTGAACCAGGGATGTTAGGAGCGCTTAGGAGAAGCGAAGTGGACAGAGTCAGGATGACTCAGAAAACATCAGGACGATGTTGAATCAGGGATGTTAGGAGCGCTTAGGAGAAGCGAAGTGGACAGAGTCAGGATGACTCAGGAAGCATCAGCACGGTGTTGAACAAAGGACGTTAGGAGCGCTTAGGAGAAGCGAAGTGGATAGAGTCAGGATGGCTCAGGACACAACAGGATGTTGTTTATAAAAGGAATAGGGAAGAAAAGTCGAACGGTGTGAAGTTCATACTGCAAGACAAAGGATGTGCTTGGATGCGGTAAGGATATCTACAGGACGTAACCTATCGGATGAAGTCAGGGAAGAAGATCGGGTGTGTCAGGATGTATACCCGTTCAGGGGATGATGAAGCTTGGCGGCTTGCTAGTTTGTTGTAAGCAGAGGTATTGGATACCTCCCAGGAAATTCGTCAGATTGGGGCGTAGCGCAAGGGTTACGCCTTGGTTTTTTATATTTGTCTGTTAGCCTGAGTGTGTAGTTAGCTAATACACTCACCTGATACCTGATTGAACAGGTACGTTTTCCCCAAATCGAAAGATCTATTTAATTAACTACTCACCAGTCTACAGAGCATCTACTACATCATGCGATGAGGTGGAATATCCATCTTCTTCAGACGCAGGTTTTCCAGATACATAGTACCTGTGTAGGCACTTTGCTGATCTGAGCTGAACTCAAAAGCAAATTGGCTCTTTATTCCAAGTTTTCCATTGCTTAGCACAGCGAGCCTGCGTTTAACACAGGCAACACTGAGCAGCTGCACGTTTAGTTTTTCAGCCTGGCCAATTGCATGCTGCTGCGCCGCTTCTGCTATCTGGCGACCAAACCAAAAGAACGCAATGATTGCGCCGATAAGAATAAAAAGCCAAAGAGTGATCATCGTTTAAATAGCCTGCCTATCGCTTTTGACAGTGTTTCACTGCGATTTTCTGTTCTAAGTAGAGCTAAGACATGTGGGCGCAAAACCGGAATTGCAACCAAGTCGGCGAAAATGCTTTCAAACAGACCTTCTACATCGGTATTGTGGGCTGCCTTGTCCATCAGTTTGATTAACCTTTGTGCCTCGGTCAGTGTTTCCCAGCAACGTCCGGTTATGGTCAATTGCAGGTCGGCATGTGCTGCCAAAGGGGAATCCAGAATGGTGTCTACAGCCTCCGCAATCAGCCCCAGACTATGGCTGCCGGACAAAGCTCTAAGATGGTTAACACAGGCTGTCAGATCATTTTTCTCCACTGCTGTTTTCAGGCCACTGAGTAAGTGTTCGGTCAACTCAACACCAATGGCTACATGCTCTAACATCGCTGCTAAAGGTGATTGAACCTCCAGAGGAAGCTGTGACCAGCTAGTTTTTAAGTTGTCTCGGTTACTGCCGTGATCCAGACGCATCGCAAAGTCAGCAAGACCCTGTACCGCCAGGTTTTGCCACTGATCTAATCCCAGCTTCTGAGCAAAGTAGAGCTCAGCGTACTCATAGTACTGCGAAGCGGGCCGCTTTAATTCAGTTTTCAATAAAGCATTAAATGCGGCGAGCTTATTTGCGTTGGGTGCATAGACATAAGGATTATTATCCAGTTTACCCTGCGCATCTTCACCGGTCAGTTGAGTACCTATTGCTTCAATCACCATAGAGGCAAAGTGATCTCGGCTGGCGGCAACCAGCTTACTTTGTTCATCCAAAGGAAG
Organism: Pseudoalteromonas sp. R3; assembly: GCF_004014715.1. Taxonomy (NCBI): domain Bacteria; kingdom Pseudomonadati; phylum Pseudomonadota; class Gammaproteobacteria; order Alteromonadales; family Pseudoalteromonadaceae; genus Pseudoalteromonas; species Pseudoalteromonas sp. R3. The sequence goes on along the minus strand of NZ_CP034835.1, from coordinate 3,360,853 downwards.
TTTTAAAAACCACACATAAGGGTCCTGGGTCGCCTGGTTATCCCAAAACTGGATTGCCAGTAATGCATGACCTGCAAGCGGATAGGGGTAAGGAACCTGAGTTGTCTCGATCTGCGCAAACTGCTTTTTATCGATTTTGGTTATGCGACGGCCAATATCATAGGCGCGCCATTGCGTGCCGGCTGAAGTCAGTAGTTCACCTAAAGTCGTAATTTGCGCTGTCATTATCATCTCACTTAATTGCGTTGAAGCGCGATTATAGCTTTATTCTCAGTGGCTGATAAGAGTAGCTATAAAGATACAAACGTTCGGGTTTGATCGGGTATAATATCGCTTTTGTATTTGTGTGAGGAAGCACTATGGATCACCCTGTATGGCGCCTGCTGGACGAACTGGAGCATACACTGCGTCAGGCTGAACTTTGGCAGGCAACGCCGGTTCCGGTTGAGGCGTTACGCTCTACTCAACCATTTTGCTGCGATACGCTGCGTTTCGAACAATGGTTGCAGTTTGTCTTTGTCGTCAAGATGCGTGCGCTATTGCAAAGTGGATCAGCACTACCTGCCAATATGGCCATTGCGCCTATGGCAGAAATCAGCCTCGCACAGCACCCTCAATTGGCGGTGTTATTGAATGTATTGCAACGACTAGATTTGGCCGTTTCGGAGTAGTAGCAGTATGCTAGAAATCATTTATCAGGATGAGCACTATGTGGCTATCAACAAGCCTTCGGGATTGCTGGTTCACCGCTCGTTTCTCGACAAACGTGAAACCCAATTTGCTATGCAGATGCTGCGCGATCAGCTAGGGCAGCATGTGTTTCCGGTTCATCGACTCGACCGGCCAACCTCAGGCGTTCTGTTGTTTGCGCTGAGCTCTGAAGCGGCACGGGATATGAATCAGGTCTTTATTGATGGCACTGTGCAAAAGCGCTATCTCGCTCTGGTGCGCGGCTTTGCTCCTGAAGATGTGTATGTTGATAAACCGCTGAAAGAGCAGTTAGATAAGATTGCTGACAAGTTTGCCGATCAGGATAAAGCGCCCCAGGAAGCACAGACCCAGTTCAACTGCTTACATCAGGCAACGCTGGATATTCCGCTGGGTAAATACCCCAGTATTCGCTACTCTTTGGTTGAGTGTTTTCCTAAAACGGGCCGCAAACATCAGATCCGTCGCCATCTCAATCATCTCAATCACCCCATTATTGGCGATGTAAATCACGGGGATAACAAGCAGAACCACTTTTTTCAGGATCATTTTGGTATCCGCCGCCTGATGTTATTTGCAACTGAACTGAAGTTTTTGCATCCTTATAGTCAACAACCCATCATTATTCGCGCCAGCCTGGGAGAGGAAATGTTGAGCTTATGCAAGCAACTGGGCTGGCCAAGTACAGAAAAGGACTACCTATAATGGCATCCATTACACTTATTGTCGGTTCAGTATTTGGCAATGCAGAAAACCTGGCGGTCGAGGTTAAAAACGACATAGAACAGCAAGGTCATACTGCCATGATCGCTGAAACGCCTACCCTGGAGCAAGTTCAGTCTGCTGAAAACCTATTGTTTATCTCTTCGACAACTGGGCAAGGTGATATCCCGGATAATCTGCTCCCTTTAATACTGCAAATGCAAAGTCAGTTTCCTATGCTAACGGGCAAAACAGTCGGGGTTATTGCCTTGGGTGACAGTAGTTACGGGGACACCTTTTGTGGTGCCGGACGTCAGATCGATGCCTTAATTCAGGAGCTGAATGCGACTGTGGCTGAGCCGCGTCTGGATGTCGATGCGTGCGAGCATTTTGAGCCTTATGAAGCTGTTGCACCTTGGCTACAGAAGTGGCTACAACATTTTTGATTCGAGTGTCCTGGTGTAAGTCGACAAAAAAGCCGCTGTTGTCAGCGGCTTTAAATGCTATGAGCTTTTAACATCAACGGTCAGTTTCAGCTTTTGACCTGGGTAGAGGTATTTCTGACCCGCAAGCTTATTCCACTTCACGATTTCGCTGACAGTCAGGTTAAACTTAGCCGCGATCCGTGCCAGAGAATCTCCTTTACGAACCTTATAGGTAATGGTTCGCTCAGTGGTGTTCGCGACAGGCTGAGTGGCTGTTTGTGCCTGATAAATGGTAAGCTTTTGCCCAAGCTTGAGGACTGCATTGGCCTTTAGTTTATTCCACTTAGCAAGCTGCGCCACAGTAACGTCATACTCGCGGCTGATATCCCATAAGGTATCGCCACTGGTGACCGTGTGGGTTTTCTTATTACGCGTTGCCTTATTTGCAGCGCTGCGTACAGCATCTGGTAAATGCTCACTTTGTAACTCGCCGTCGCTCAGCGGAACCAGCAGTTTCTGACCAACCCGGATCATATGTGAATCCAGCTTGTTCAGGGAACGAATGGCACTGGTACTGGTAGAAAACTTCTTGGCTATGACTGACAGGCTATCACCTCGGGCGACCGTATAATATTGCCAGCGCAAGCGATCTTTGATTGGGGTATTGGCCAGACGAGTCTGGAAAGCTTCGATTTTATCTGCCGGCAGCAACAAGGTATGTGGCCCGTTCGGATCGGTTGCCCAGCGGTTAAACCCCGGGTTCAAACGATACAGTTCAGTGAGTGACATATCGGCCATTTCGGCAGCGAGCGCCAAATCAATTTGCGAACCCACTTCGACGGTATCAACAACCTGTGCGTTAATGATCTTGTTCCATTTAACATTGAACTCGTCCTGGCGTTTTAACAAGTCAGAAAGAGCAAGTAACTTAGGTACATAGGCTGTGGTTTCACGTGGTAAGTCCAAAGACCAGAAATCGGTCGGCAGGTGCTTCTTGCGATTCTTGCGAATGGCTTTTAGTAAGCGGCCCTCTCCAGAGTTGTAGGCGGCAATGGCATTGAGCCAGTCGCCTTCCAGAGTTTTGTGCAAGTAGGTCAGATAGTCCAGTGCAGCACGGGTAGATTGAACAATGTCACGACGACCGTCATACCACCAGTTTTGTTTAAGGTCGAACCGTTCGCCGGTTTGTGGCATAAACTGCCAAATTCCGGATGCACTGCGATGAGAATACCCAAACGGGTCGAAGGCACTTTCTACGATTGGCAGCAGCGCGATTTCAATCGGCATTTCGCGTTTTTCCACTTCCTCAACAATATAGTAAAGGTAAGGTTCGGCACGTTTTGAAATACGATCCAGATAAGCCTGGTGACGCTGATAATAATTACGCTCTGCGACCACGGGGCGATTTTGTGGCACATCAATAGACAACTGATAGCGGATCCGCTCCCAGACGTCGTCGAACACCGGTGGTGGCTCATCGGCTTCCACGGGTTCCTGAATGGCACTCATCAGAGTGTCGCTGATCTCGGCCGGACTGGCATGATCCAGTTGTTCGGCTTGTTCAATTGTCGGGCTGTCGAACGTAGTTTGACAACCGCTCAGCAGTGCTGATACTACCAGCAGCAAGAGAGGCTTTTTCATAAAACTCGGTCATTGATCCATTGTCAGGGTACGGCGCCGCAGAAAAATCCACAGCTAAAACCCGTCAATGTTAACTGTTTAGTTGAAAAAATTAAAGCAGTGCCTAAAAATTATCCTTCCACTTTCTGAGCGCGGCAAACCTTTGCCAGGCTTCACTGCACTCTGTCAGCATGTCAGTGGGCAAAGTATTTAGCATGTGAGGCAGATTGGCCCGAATAAAGGGGTTGATGCTTAACTCACGCGCGATTGTAGTAGGCAATGTTGGTTGCGCTTGTGCGCGCTGTTGCTCACCCCATTGTTGCCACTGAGTAATGTCTTCATTCTCTGGTTCGACTGCTGCGGCAAACGCCAGATTGGCCTGAGTGTATTCATGAGTGCAGTAAATCTTACACTGTGGTGGAAGTTGTGCCAGGGTTTGCAAAGAGTGCCACATTTGCTGCGCGCTGCCCTCAAATAATCGTCCGCAGCCTGCGCTGAACAGAGTATCGCCAGTAAACGCCAGCTCTGGTGTCAGGTAGCAGATATGGTCCAGAGTGTGTCCGGGGGTGTGAACGATAGTAAAGTCCAGCCCGGCGATGGCAACCCTATCACCGTCATTCAAAGGATGTGTGATGCCTTTAAAAGGTGTATTTTGTGGACCATATACCGGCAGCTCGCCATAGTGCGCGCGCAACGGAGCAATCCCATCTGTGTGATCCCAGTGATGGTGTGTCACTAATATACCTGCCAGCTGTTTTTGTTGTGTCGTTGCAAACTCAATGACGGGTTCGCTTTGCCCTGGGTCAACAACCCACATGAGATTGCTATCAGACGGACATATTGCCCAGATATAATTATCGTTAAAGGCCTTGATGGGGTGGATCTGCACCGCTACTTGCGCCATAACTCATTGCTCTATAAAGTGAAGGTGTAACTAGTATAGCGAGTGCGAATAATGAAACCAGCTCTAAGTTTTCAGCAGGGGCCTAAACCCTACCAGTGGCAGGATTTTCCGCATGGGGATTATGTACGTGCGGGGATCGAGCGGCGGATGGCGCACTGGTTACCTCGCATGTTTGGCTATCATATGCTCAAGCTAGGTTGCCTGAGTGGTCAGCTGGATACATCACAAAGTCCGATCAGTCATCAAATCTGTGTTGCGCCTGAAGGAGAGCACGTGGGAGTTTTTGCTGAGATTGATGAGCTGCCTTTTTATGAACACAGTGTCGATTCGTGTATTCTGAGTCAGTGTCTGGAATATCATTCCGATCCGCATCATATTTTGCGAGAGGCGCATCGAACGCTGATCCCGGGCGGATATATCGTGATCAGTGGCTTTAATCCATTTAGCTTGTGTGGCTTGGCGCACTTGTTGCCCTTTAGCAAAGAAAAACTGCCCTGGTCCGGGCGCTTTTTTACCCCGTCCCGGGTTAAAGACTGGCTGGATCTGCTGGGGTTTGAAATCCTTGCTGATGAGCGCTTTGTCCATGCCTCGTTGGCAAGGGGCTCACGTTTATCGCGTTTTGCGCCCTGGCGCCGCTTTTGCCGACATTATATGAAGCCGATGGGCAGTGTCTATTTGCTGGTGGCCCGCAAGCGGGTTGCTCCCTTAACGCCGATTAAACCTAAATGGCATGCCCGGCCCAAATGGACGCCAGCAGTGAAAGGTGCGCGGCTGAAACACAGCCGCAATCAGGAACAAGGGTAGACGACTACTCGCTCTGGTAGCCGGTATCTTCCAAAAGGTCACTCCCGCCGGCGGCGTCGCGGGCCAGATCATCTACCAGTTCGTTATATTTATTGCCGGCATGGCCCTTTACCCAGCGCCACTCAATGGTATGGCGCTGCACGGCGGCATCCAGTCGTTGCCATAAGTCGACATTTTTAACGGGTTTCTTTGCGGCTGTTTTCCAATTGCGTTTTTTCCAGTTTGCCAGCCAGGATTCAATGCCTTGTTTCACATACTGGCTATCTGTATACAAAATTATCTGGCAGGGACGCTTTAGCGTTTCAAGTGCAACAATGGCTGCCAGCATCTCCATACGGTTATTTGTGGTGAGCCGGTACCCAGCGTTAAGGGTTTTTTCATGGCCCTGGTAACTGAGGTACACGCCATAGCCACCAGGCCCGGGATTACCCAAGCAGGAACCGTCGGTATAGATCTCTACGGATTTTTGCACGAATTCGCCTGTTTTTATGTAAAATACTCCAATAGACGCTAACCATAGCAAAGTTAGGCAATCGACGATATGCATAAAAGACAAATAGTACTGGATACAGAAACCACGGGCATTGACCCCAAAGAAGGTCACAGGATCATTGAGATCGGCTGTGTGGAGTTAGTGAATCGTCGTCTGACCGGCAATAATTTCCACGTTTATATCAACCCACAACGTGGTATTGAAGAAGAAGCCATAGATGTTCACGGTATCACCAATGAGTTCTTGCGAGACAAACCATTTTTCCACCAGGTTGCTCAGGAGTTTTACGACTATATTCAGGGCGCTGAGCTGGTGATCCACAATGCCCCGTTCGACGTCGGCTTTATGGACCATGAGTTTGCGATGCTCAATCAGGGCTTTGCAAAAACCCACGAAGTGTGCGAAGTACTCGATACTCTGGTGATGGCGCGGGATTTGCATCCAGGTCAGAAGAATAGCCTTGATGCTTTGTGTCGTCGTTATGATATAGATAACTCAAAACGAACACTGCACGGCGCATTGCTGGATTCCGAGATTTTGTCGGATGTCTATCTGGCTATGACTGGAGGACAGAAGAAACTGAATCTGGCTCAGCACAACGAACAGACACAGCAAGGTAGCGGGGGCGGAATTCGTCGCTTGAGTACCGACAGGGCCCCATTAACAGTGGTGCTGGCGACAGCAGAGGAACTAGACGCCCATGAAGCGCGTATGGAACTGGTCAATAAAGCCTGTGGCCAGAGTTTGTGGCAGCAATAGTTGCTGCCAGGAATGACATCGATAGTCAAAGAGAACGATTAACTTATTATGGGGTAAATTAGCATGCGGATCGGCTTAGCAGGATTGATGTTATTATATAGCGCGTTATTCAGCGCGATGACGATGGCCGACACACCGCAGATAACATTGCTTGAGCGAGACGGTACAATCAATGAAATCCCGCTGCTGGATAACCGCTTTCGCATTGATCACAATGTAAAGAAAATCACCTTGCTGTTCTTTCGTGCGCCCGGCACGCCGGCTGTGGTGTTGGTTAAACCCGACGGCAGTAAATATTACGCCACACATGCCATTGGAGACGAAAAGCTCGAATGGTATGACGAGATCAGCTATGACCTGGTGATAGTCACAGATCCCATGCCGGGACCCTGGCAGGTGTTAGGTCAGATCCGTCAGGATAGTCGAGTGATGGTGCTAGGTGACATTGAATTGCAAGTCGAACCCTTACCGCCACTGATCTTTCGTGGAGAAATGCTTAAAATCCAGGGGCAAGTCACCAATGATGGTCAGCCTGTCGACATTGGTTATTTCCGCGATGTGGTTACCCTCTATGTGGAGTTTGTCAGTACCAATAACGATCAGTACGCTAACTTTGGCGCGGGCACTCAAAGTGTGGCCGAGTTTAAAGATGATGGCCGTGAATTCGATGAGCGTCCGCTCGATGGCATTTTTACCGGCGAATTTCGATTGAACTTTCCAGCTGGTGAGTGGCAACCTGAGTTTTTTATAGAGACCCCCATTCTTAAACGTCGCGTCGTTAAAGATCCTATCATAATTGCAGAACCGCCATTTTCCTTTGATTTAATGCTGGCCGGGCCTGAAGAGTTTGAACATCAACTGACAGTTCGGCTCGCCTCTGAGGTGGTTAAGCCCGAGACCGTCATTTTTCAGGGCAAGATCTTATACCCCAATGGGGAAGAGCAAATGTTTACTCTCAATGGGGAAGAACGCCTATATCGACAGCTGGCCATCAAGAATTATGATTGGGGTCGATATAGTGTGGAATTGTCTGCCTTTGGCGAAAACATCAATGGCCGTGAATTTATGGCTCGCCTGCCGGATTACAACTTTGAGATAGAACGTCCGATAGAAAAAGTCCCTGAATTGCCTGAGTCTGAGCGGCCAACGCAGCGCGTTGTTACCCCACCTGAGCCTGAGCCCGGACTGAATACTGGCGTAATCGTTGCCATTGTCGTCGTGGGAAATGTGTTGATTTTACTTCTGGGCTGGCTGGCAGTGCGCATTTTTGTACAGAAAAAGCCCATCAAACTCAAAATAAGCCTGCCGTTTTTGGGAAAGAAAAAGCAGTTAGATTTAGAAGAGTTAGAGCAAGATAAAGAAAACTCGGGCAAACAGAGTTCAAAAAATGATAAATCAGCTGATATTTTGAACCTTTCGATGTCGGATGACTAAAAATCCCCGATTTTTTCAAAAAAGGTGTTGACTCTTAAGGGGGGCATTCGTATTATTCACGCCGCTGTCAGGGAGCACACCTGAACAGCGAGAGAACAAGATGCTGCGGAGTGGTAGTTCAGTTGGTTAGAATACCGGCCTGTCACGCCGGGGGTCGCGGGTTCGAGTCCCGTCCACTCCGCCACTTACTTTTTCTCTTATAAGCGCACGCTGGAGTGGTAGTTCAGTTGGTTAGAATACCGGCCTGTCACGCCGGGGGTCGCGGGTTCGAGTCCCGTCCACTCCGCCAATCGCTTATTCTGTGTAGTACTTCTTTGGAGTGGTAGTTCAGTTGGTTAGAATACCGGCCTGTCACGCCGGGGGTCGCGGGTTCGAGTCCCGTCCACTCCGCCAACATCTTTAAGAAGTGCACCGAGCTAAACCACCGTGGAGTGGTAGTTCAGTTGGTTAGAATACCGGCCTGTCACGCCGGGGGTCGCGGGTTCGAGTCCCGTCCACTCCGCCATCTAGCCAGGGTTTAGTTTGGATTTTCAGATTTAATGTAATCTGAGTTTATGACAAAACGACGTCACTAACATCGTTATTTACTCGTGGAGTGGTAGTTCAGTTGGTTAGAATACCGGCCTGTCACGCCGGGGGTCGCGGGTTCGAGTCCCGTCCACTCCGCCAACATTTTAACGAGTAAAAAAATTGCATTATATCTCTGCGGAGTGGTAGTTCAGTTGGTTAGAATACCGGCCTGTCACGCCGGGGGTCGCGGGTTCGAGTCCCGTCCACTCCGCCATTTGATATAAGCATAAAAAGTCATACCACTGCGGAGTGGTAGTTCAGTTGGTTAGAATACCGGCCTGTCACGCCGGGGGTCGCGGGTTCGAGTCCCGTCCACTCCGCCATTTAATGTAAAGATTAATTCTTCCTCACATATAAAAAACGCTATCAATGTTCTTTCTTAAAGCTTTTTATAATCTCTCATTTAACACATCTTCATTTAGTCTAAATATCTGAATCTCATAATTCTAATTGCGAACTTTTGCTAAATGCCTGAATAATTTGAGCTTCTTAGTTCATTGTAATGTAAGAATGTGTATATGAAATTATACATATTTTTACAATTTCGGTTGAATCTTAGTCTTCAAACTCGTATATTGCCGCTTCTCTAAATTATGGGTTTGAAATTAATGAAACAGCTTTCCATTTTAATTGTACTCCTGACAGTATTTTTAGCAGGGTGTAAATCTACTCCTCAACCTGCAGTTAGACTTAAACCTGAGCTTCTTAATGAAAATATTCGCGTTGGTATATATATCAACGAGATTGCGCCGGCTACGACCAGTATCCAAGGTGCAGACTGCTTGCTTTGTTACGGCGTTGCAGTAGCTGCGAATTCTTCTTTGAGCAGCCACCTAGAAAGCCTGCCGACAACTGATATCGAGTCTGCAAAGCAGGTTGTTTATGATGGTTATAAGTCAAAGACGCAACATGTTGAGTTTGTTAACCTTTCCAAGGATAAACTGAGCAAACTGAAAAAGTTCAAAGGTGAGCTTGGTTTTGCGAAAAAAGACTACCGCTCACTTAAAAGTGAACTCAATATTGACGTTCTAGTGATGCTTAATATCCATGCACATGGTGCACACAGAATGTACTCCGCTTATGTGCCTGTGACAGATCCTCAGGGCTATGTTTCGGGTGTTATCTACTCTGTTGACCTTGAAACGAACCAATATCTTCAGTTTCAGCGATTTAATCGAAAGGTCCTCGTTGAAGGCGAATGGGACGAACCTAAGCAGCAGTTTCCTGGTGTGACAAACGCATACTATCAAGCTGTTGAAAAGGTAAAATTAAGCCTTGGTAATATCTTCTTATGATGAAAAATAGTGCGAAACTTTGTATCGTTTTAGCGCTAGGACTTACAGCCCTTAGTGGCTGTAAGTCAGCAAAGCGAGACGACTATGTAGCGGCGGTAGAACTCAACAAAAGCAATTATATAGCTAAGCATGATGTGAGATTGCTGCTAAACCCTGAAATGAGCGCGGACATTCGAGGACGTTATTCAAATAACCGTTCTATTGAGCAAGGGTCGATGCTATACGCAGCGGGGACTCCCGCCTCTGCTTTAGCACAGGTTTTTGCGCATGCAGCAATTAACAGTTCATTGCAAGAAAATAAACTTTCACAGCAGCAAACTGCCGCCAATAAAGAAATACAGCCCTTCAAGGACACAATAGGCGAAGTCAGTATTGGCAATTTACTTAGCACTGATTATTTGGAGAAAGTTGTCAGCAGTGACGTTGGTGATTTGAATTCAGTGAATGTTAAACCTATATTCTTTGTCAGTGGCGACTTGTCGCACGTTTCACTTAAGCTGGTGTCGTGGATTGATGCCCCAGGTAATACCAAAAAAGGCGCCAAGCGGTATCAGAACATCATCGAAGTTCACGCTGAACCGTTTAGCGATGAGGTGATCCGACAAATTCGTCAGGGAGCCAACCAACAGCAACTAAAATCAAAGTTGTCTGCCATGTTAAATCGTGCAATTAAGAGTCTGCATGATGATCTTGTTGGTGCCCATGCAAATATGTCTGTTCAACAAACAATTAAAATAAAATCGGGAAACAGAACTCGGTTTATTCGTGGTAATGTCATAGCACGTAGTTGTGATTACACTATTTTGAAGAACTTAAGAAAGTGGATTATACACTATCCTTCAAGTGTTGTTGCGAATGAGACTAATAGCCTGCAGGCGTGTCACAATGTTCATTCTGAGGGGACTACAGAGCGCTCATGACTCGCAGGGTAAACAGCGATAGGGGCGGATCTTGGTGTTGAATACGGCTCCTAAGTATTCAAGCGGTGCCCCAGCCTTTTATTACATCAACAGAAATCTCGTTACAGTTGAGTTTTCTAGCCCGATGAAGTTATTCCAGATAAATTTTACATGCCTATATTCATTCAAATATTGCGAGCAGAGTGCTGATGCCTACTTAAACACAGGGTACCTCCCCGAACTACCCTGATATTTCTCGCTTTAATGCACACTAATAGGGTGATCATTGACTACTAATGATTGACCATTTTTCTGAGCGCGAAGAAAGCTAGATATTAAAACATCGTTAGACAAAGTGTTAATATCATCGACCTCTTCAACCATGCAAAACATGATAGATTCCCAGCCTAAATCTTTAATGAAGCGCTTAAGCTGGCTGATGTTATCTTGATAATTTTCATCCGTTGTTAGCAGACCGATAGAGTGCTTATTGCCAAGTTTGTATTTGCCCTGGTGAGTGGTTGAGCATTTGGCGTACCCGCTCAATACGTAAACTGTACTAGTGCTTTTATTCATAGTGATGACGTTCTTAAATTTGCAGTTAATTCTCTGATGCATTTTTCGAACCAAATTTATGAGTCGTTATGTCTTTAGTTAAGCTTTTGATTTTTAGGGGTTCTCATTTGCCAGGGAGGCCATCAACAAGAGTGTCAATTTTTTACCGGCAACTGAAGGGGCGTACTTAACATTGCTTGGGTTTGATATGAAGGGCCCTCAGCGCTTTTGGCCCCTGTTATGACGGACTTGTAAGGTTTGGCTGGGGCGAGAAAATGTTCAAACAGGCGTTACAGCCGAAATATTCAACAGATTTTCAGAGGTCACTTAAGTAAATTTTTTGCTTGCATGATATTCATACCAAATGTGCTGCGAAAAGTACGGCTAAGGTGGGCGCTATCTGCGAATCCTGCAAGATATGCCGCTTCCGTTGCTGACCTTCCAATAATGAGTGTTTGTAGTGCACAGAGCAACCTTCGCCATAACAAAAAAGGGCGCCACGCTATGCCAACCTGCTCTTTAAACAGGTGAAGAAATCGACTTTTTGACAGATTGAGTGTTTGGGCCACGTCGGCTGCACGCCAGTGCGCTGGTTTAATACAATCAGCAATAAAACACGCATCCAGATCTTTGAGTAAGCCCTGAATACGCTCATCAGTGACAGAGCTTTGATTCAAATTCAACAATGCTTGCGCAATAGACATCGATTCGAACAGGGGGGTAAGGCGTTTAAATGCGCTTTTTTTGTCAACGGGGCCGTGCGCTTTATCGTCAGCACTAAGCTCAAAAGAAACAATGGGCTGACCCTGTAATTTTGCTTCCAGCTGCTCTCCCAGCTGGCTAGTTGGTTCGACCAATAATACCCAACCTTTGGACATCTTAAGGCAATGCCTTTGTCTGGAAGCGATCACTGTTAAACTTTGGACAGACTCTCCATTTAATTCACAGACAGAATCCCTGGATGGCCAAATCACCTGAATCGCAACATGTTCATGATGGTCGGCATCTAATTGTGAGCCGTAAATGAGCACAAGGCCTGTGTGTATCCATATATTGGGGGTTATCACTGAAATGGTCCTGAGGTTGTCTTAACCGCTTTTATCTCTAGGCGCACGGCTTAAAGCACCTGACAATTTGTTTTGCCCCAAACGGCAAATATGAGGCAACATACTTGCTCTATCTTGCCATATTTCCAACAGACTGAATGAGTTTTCTTATCAAATTTTCATTACGAATCGTATCTGTTGGTCATCTCAATCTCTCTATTTCAAGTACTTTGCCAGGTCTTCTGGTATGGGCATTGGCTTAACGGGGCTTACATTGGTACCGCCCGTATTACCTTTTGGCACCCAAACTCGGGAGAAGATAATGGAGGCTAAGATCCGGGCAATTTGCCCTAATACTTCCCTGATGCTACTTCTTTTGTAGCCTAATTTGAGCATCCACCAGTGCGACTGCGTGTGAGGGATCGTAAAAGATTGTCCCAGTATGTGTGCTCTTTCGAGGTGATAAAAGCTCTTGCTGTAGTTGGCTTGTTGATAAAGCTTTTTAGCGGCAGCCATTTCGTATTGAAACGCCAGCTTAAGTTCTGATTTCATGGAAAGCTCCTGTTTGATTACATGGTTAGGCCGTTACCAGCATAAATGTATTGCTCATAATTTTAAGCGCTGAGGATTAGAATGAATTGAATAAACTGGCTACCGTGATGTAGTTTTTTTAGCGTTGGATGGGTCAGTTTTTTCTTTCAGATTTTGGTCGCTCTCAATGAGTTCTTGTGATGTTGTTAGTGACGGTGTGCGTGCAGTTGATACAGCAACATTGAATATCTCAACCTGAGCAGACTGCCTGTAATCCAGCTGTAATTGCCCCTCTATGCAACCAATAATATCCTTATAAAATAAGTGTGAAGGCGCTTACAGGCAGCGTCGTGAGCTGTGATTATCATTCATTTTGTTAGTAGTTGAGAGGTTGGCAAATTATCTAAACATCTTTAAGGAAATAAAATGTACCAGCGTTATCAACCTCGATTAAGAGTCATACTGTTGTGTTGCTCATGTGTGTTTCTGAGTGCGTGTTTTAAAGAAAGCGTTGCTCAGGACCACACAATTGGGCCAAAAAAAGTGGGTTTGTTTAAGCAAATACTGGCAGATTACTGTGATACGTCGTTTTTTGGCACTGTCTATGTTACCTCGGGTGATGATGTTGTGTACGAGGCGAATTGTGGGCCAAGAAATCTTTCAAGCTATACGCATTTTATGAGGATTGCGAAGCAGCATAAATTTGATCCAGACACCTTAGATCCAGAGTATCAAGTTGGCTTAAATACGTCAGACTCCAAATACCGGATTGGCTCAAATACCAAAGAGTTTGCAGCGGCGCTTTTGCAAAAAGCGCTTCGACAGGAAGAGATTGAAACAAAGACCATCGGTGATTATTTATCTTGGTTTCCCAACAATGAATGCAAGGATATAACGCTTCACAATTTGTTGACTATGTCGTCAGGCATAGATAACTATAGCAATAACCCTGAAGTCTATTTGAACTGGGGGTGGCGGCCATTCCTAGATGAACCTGGCCTAAATTTGAATGGACCTGAGGCGTTCAGCTATCGTTTTTGTACCTGCCAAAAACAAGGGGGTGCCCCCAGCTTTACACCAGGCTCGAAGTTTGAATATAGCAACTGCAATTATTATCTCATTGGTAATATTATTGAGCAGCTCAACGCGGGAAAGCAAGGTGACATTCCCTCCGAGTTTTACTTTGGCAACATCTTGAAACAGGACATACTAAGTGAGTTAAAAATGCATGACAGCGGCACATTTAATGCGATTGGTGTCTATGAAAACATGACGACTGGCTATGTTGATAAAGATAATCTGCTCTTGTCTGACACTACAGGTCGTTTACCGGAAACGGGCGTGTCTGATTGCCAAGCTATCACGGGTTTGCCTGATTGCGCAGATATCTTAGAAAGCCCTTATAGCAACCCAATGGTGCTGTATTCTGCGGGCAACATGTATTCCACTGTCAAGGATATGCATCTTTGGGATAAGGGCTTGTATGGCGATTCGATTCTTAATGATGAACAGAAAAAAAGGGCGTTTACGCCTTACCAAAAGGCGGGCAATGAAGCTCAGGATGACAAGGAGTGTCAGGCAGAAAAAACTCACAATAAGGTTCAGCGTGGCAAAAAACCTCGGGGCAAAAAAAATGATCGTGCATTCCAGTGCGAGTATTTTGGCTATGGCTGGTTCGTCAATTACGTTCCTAAACATCACAGAAAGAAAATTCACTGCCCAGACAAACCTAGCTCATCTAACATTATGAATAAGAAAAAATATGAGAAGTTTGTAAGCTACTCAGGTAATTACCCTTATTCCTGGGTGACGAGTTTTTCAAGATTGCTGGAACGCAATCAAGCCGTGATGGTATTTAGTAATTATAATAAAGCAGGCTATGAGACAGATTGTATAGCTCAGGAGATCCGTAACGTTATTTTTTATAACAAGGCGTATCGCTCAAAGCATTGTAAAGACGTTTTGATTGGTGCTGAGCAAAAACAACTCTTTGAATGGTACTAAGCAATTTGCGTGCTTCTCAGTGCTTTTGGGCTGGATCCGGCTTTTATATGCGACGCCTTGTCGATGCCAGTGAAAGGCCGGGTATATAGCACAATCACAATCGTTGTCTTTGATTGTGCAAAGGCTTAATGCTGAAATGCCTTGCTGAACCTGGTTCTGCAAGGCATTAGCTAAATCAGGACAGATAAACCAGAGATTTAGCTTAGTAATCCTCTGACTCATCGTCAGACGAATTATGCGCCTGTCTGACGGCTGGTTTTGCCAGAATTTCCACATAGAAAGAAGTGAGGTTTTCTTCTTGTGTCTTGTCAATCAACTTGTTCAGTTGTGATACGTGTACAGGCTCAGCCTCGGCTTCTGTGTTGCCAAATTGACAGTCAAAGTCCCAATAATCCGCGCCAGCTGGCAACGTTTTGTTGCGCTCGCGCTTGAGATATTTTTTAAGCTCATGCTTTACGGCGTCAACGCGTCGTGCAAGTTTGATTTTTGGGTGAGTTAGTTCAAATGTTTTCTTCATAATTGCCTTCAAGCAGGAATTACTCAATCGGCAAAAAGCATGCCTGAGTAGGGAGTGTGTACTTATCAAGCAAAAAGCTTATATCCGGATAAATACACAAATGTAATACGCTATTTTACGTTATATTCTGCGAGCTGGCGAGTGAGTAGATGTATGTAATTCTCAGATCCTGATACTTATAGGGATCTTAGTACAAAGGATGAGTTTAACGCGTTGATTTTTTTGTGTCTTTTGTATTGTTTATATAATCGGTGCCTGCATTTTGCTTTTGAACGCTGTTTGTCAAAATGGTAACCTGCCTGTCGAAATAATCATAAAAGGGAACCCATGCAAGTCTCAGGAAAGCACATATTGAAATACGGTGTAGTCATATTCTCTACGCTTTTTATCACCATTTTATTATTCGTAGCCTATTGTCTGCTGGACTTTTCTGCAGAACAAAAAAGTATTCCCGAGCGCGTCAATATAATAAACGACATAACTCAGCTTAACCCAATTGAAGTGTCGGAAGTCGTTGTGCCCACCTCAATTGAGGATATTCAAAAAGCGATAAGTACGACAAAAGGCAAAATATCCATTGGTGGGGGGCGGTACAGTCAGGGTGGTCAGGTCGCGCTTGATGACCATTTGCACCTTGATATGAGACAGTTTAACCAGGTTGTTTCATTTAGTCCTGAACAAAAAGAAATTACGGTTCAAAGTGGTATACGTTGGCGTGATATTCAAGACATTATTGACCCTGAAGATCTCTCGATAAAAATCATGCAATCATACTCAAATTTTACTGTGGGGGGCTCGCTGAGTGTGAATGTACATGGCCGTTATATGGGAGAAGGTCCCATTATACGGTCGGTTAAGTCACTCAAATTAGTGCTGGCTGACGGGCGAGTTGAGACTGCTTCTCCTGCACAAAATTCGGAGCTCTTTTACTCAGTGATAGGTGGTTATGGTGGATTAGGTGTGATTGTGGAGGCGACGTTGGAGCTTGTGCCAAACACTAAAGTCGCTCGGGAAACGGCTTATATGCATATCGACGAGTACAGAGCGTTTTTTCAAAACACAGTCAGAGATGACTCACATATCGTTTTTCATAACGCGGATATTTATCCACCAGATTACACCCACGTAAATAGCGTGAGCTGGGTCAAAACTGATAAGCCACTTACCGTGACAGATAGGCTCATTCCCAGAGATACAGAGTACTGGTGGCAACCGAAAGCGACTCAGTTTGTCGCAGATTCAAACTTTGGTAAATGGGTGAGACAGCATGTGTTTGAACCTATTTTGTATTCATCTGAGGCTGTGCAGTGGCGAAATTATGAAGCCAGCTATAGCGTAAGAGAATTAGAACCTAAAAGCAGAACCGAGTCTACGTACGTGCTACGTGAGTATTTTGTACCTGTTGAACGATTTGATCATTTTTCCAAGAAAATGGCAGATATATTTAAAAAGCATAAAGTAAATGTGCTCAATGTCTCCATTCGTCATGCACTGCCAGATACCGGCTCTTTATTAGCATGGGCCAACGAGGAAGTATTTGCATTTGTTGTGTATTACTGTCAGGGAACGTCGGAACAAGACAAGCAAGCAGTAAGGGCGTGGAGCCGAGAAATGATTGACGCGGTTGTTTCTGAAGGTGGCACTTATTATTTGCCATATCAATTACATGCAACCAGTGAGCAATTTCATGCTGCTTATCCAAAAGCAAACGCATTTTTTGCTTTGAAAAAGAAAATAGACCCAGACAATCGCTTCAGCAATAAACTGTGGGAGCAGCACTATACTGATTAGTTATTCAGCTCTGGCTTTCACAAAGATTAGCGGTGCGCATAAAGGAACCTCAAGAGCGGGCACACAGCAACAACGTGCCCGGCCTGCCACAGCAAGTAAAGTCGCAGCCTGAGCGGCTTTAGTACTCACATTCACCACTCTCGCAGCAAAATAGAAAGCGCCTGCTATATTTTCTGCCCATAATTGCGACACCAAGCGTACTCGCATGTGTCAAGTTCGTCAGAGTTATAATATCCATGCAGACCGCTTACATCACATCTGTCAGCCGGTAAATTTATCCCACTACCAGGCGATTATTGGTGTCCCGACTGGATAGGATCTGGCCTGCATCAAATTCAGTGGCGCGTTTTGCCATACGGTCATAAAGCAGTACATTAACCGTCGCGGCGAGATTCATGCAGCCGGTCGTTGGCACATACACCACGGCATCAGCGGCATCCACAATCTCTTGTGGCAGGCTACCATCTTCGGGTCCAAAAACGTAAATTGCATTATCGGGGTGAACAAATTGCGGCAGTGGTGTCGCGCCTTCGACCAGCTCGATACAGATAAGCGCGCGGCCTGGTACTTTTAAGCTCGTGAGATCATCAACCTGTTGAATGGGAATATTATCAGCGATATTTTTGGTGTCAGTATGGTACTTAGCAGCCTTCGCGTAGCGATTACCATTAAAATAAACTGCTTGTGCGTTATAGCAACCCGCAGCTCTTAACACGCCCCCCACGTTGGTTGGCGACTTAGGGTTGACCAGGCCAATCGCGGCAAACGATTCACTCATACTTTTCACTCTCAATATACGGCAGCGAGGCTACCGGGGACGCTTAACACAGGCAGCGTAGCTACCAAAATATCTGGCAGGCGATTGTACCATGTAGATGATTTTGTGCCAGCCAGTGTGAGTGGTCAGCGTTTAGTTTGTGCACTCAGTGATTTAAGTCATTCAAATTTAGTTGGTACTGAGCAAATAGCCTATCAATCACACCAGTTTGTATGGCCTTATTGAGTGACGCTTGCATCTTTTCAAAAAAGTTGGAAGTCGCATTAACAGACTCCAACAGAACACCATTCTTTGAGTTTAGGCCGGTTTGATGATTGGTGCATTTGGGGATTGAAAATACATTGCTTTGTCTGTATTCTGGAAACTGGTTTTATAAAAGGAAATTAAAAAAATGAAGCTCAATTTAAGCAAAAAAAACATCAAAATGCTGAGTGCGGACAATAAAAAATTGCCAACTCAGGCAACCCCGGCAGTGGCTGGTGGTTATAACAGTACTGTATGCACAAGAGATTGCATAACAGATGATCCACAGTGTAGAACATATAATCCAACACGCCTGACTGGTTGCTGCAGAACAACTATTTGCTAGTTATAAAGCTAAATACACTGTATTACTGAAAGGCAAGTTTTACTTGCCTTTTTTGGTTCTGCTTGTCTTTTATTGCTCTCTGATTCAGTCTTCTGGTCCGTCTAAAGTAAAGGTTAAGTGCTTACGCATATCTTTGAGGATCACCCCTTTTTTTAGCATTGCGGCGCTCAGGCGTTTTTGCCACTTTAATAAGTCTGGTTTAGCAGCGTCCAGTGCGGCTTGCTCTTCAAACTGAAAGCACAGCAGCAGTGAACCCGGAAACAAGTGATATTCCACATCAAACCAGCATTGAACCATACCGGGGATTTGCGCGCGAGCTTGTTCTTCGATTGCATCGGCAACGCTGAGCACCAGCGCTTGCTGTTTTTGCTGGACTTTAGAGAGCTTTTTCATGGAGTTTCCAAGTATTATGAATATAAGACAGTTACGTCGAATTATACCCAGTACCGTATAGAGATAGGAAGTGGAAGTAAGCTGAGGAAGCATAACAATTATATGAGCGCTGTGTAATAAACGTCCGATATTGGTGTGATTAATAACCGGAAGTGTTCGGAGTTCCTTAGCCTGTTTCAGCCAGTTTATACACTTCTGCTCTGGTAGGGGCCTGCGCTGTACTATAGCTTGTAAGTTCAACCCCTTCACCAAATACTTCGTGCAATAGGGCTTGATAGTCTTCAGGTGAGCGTTCAGGCGAGTACCTGAGTAGCTCTTTAAGTACTTCTCTTTCTATGGCTTTTGTATCCGCTACGTTTAGCAGGGGTTGGCCTGCGTCGACAAAGCCTTTTTCATCTCTGCTTGCCACAACCTGGCCATCAACGCTGAACACACTGGTTTGTGGCGTTTGTTCAAACATCAGCTTTCTGCGATAGTGTTCTTCGGCTGCAATTTGGTCGGTCAGGTATTGGTCACGATGGCTTTGCACCTGCTCACGCACAAAGTCTTCATAGTTTTCGCCATAGCGTAGCTCAAACACTTCGGCATTGGTTGGTCCTTTGCCCTCGGCGTAAAATTCGACGCGGGCATCGGGGAAGTGTTGGGCAACGAGTTGTTTTATTTTTTCTGGATCTTGACCGGCCTGTTTGAAAATATCGGCCATAGGACCCTGACCGTATATGGCGCCGTCATAGTTTTGTGACGCGACCGCTTTGCCTTCCACAAAGATAATGGTACCCACATCTCGTTGCAGGCCCTTTTGGGTATATTGCTGTTCTAGTTCTTCCGGGCTTCTTTGAGTGATATTAAAATCGGCCAGAAAATTGTGTTCATCTGAAAGCCTGGTAATGTCTTGCGGCTTGAGCAAGTAGACCAGATTGACTTTACCGCGTACATCAAAGCCATTTTGTGGCGTATTTATCTGCTCCGAGTACTGTTCGAATGATTGTTGTACATAATCTGTGTTTGTGTCGCTTTAGTGGGTTTCTGATATGCCTTGTTCACCGGATACGGGTTGGATGTAACTTGCATGTTCAGCTCCTTTGATAAAGTTTGAGTTAACGACAAGTGTTCCGGCACTTGTATTATCCGTATCAAGTAACGCAAGTTGCATACCATAAATTAAAGGTGACTATGAAGCCGCTGTCGCGCAGTAATAAGATTCTTAGGGGAGCGGATAGAGTTGGATGAGCGTGAAAAGTGGCAATGGTTTGCCGCTAAGGGGGTGTAACCAAAGCGGCAAACTGTCTAAATGGTTAGTCCTTTTGCCGTTTTAACAGCGCATCCAATTTGGCTTCAACTCGCTCTATATCTTCGCGAGTAGCCAACACTTGCTCTGGTTTACCTTCCTCGTCATGCATCACTTGCATTGCATCAACTATGATACCGATAAACAGGTTCAGTACTGCAAAGCTGGTAATAATGATAAAGGGCACGAAGAACAACCAGGATTGCGGAAACAGCTCCATCGTCGGGCGCACTATGCCCATAGACCAGCTCTCTAAAGTCATGACCTGGAACAGGGTATAAGCGGATGCGCCGATGCTGCCAAACCATTCCTGCATATTTGGATCCGGGTGCTGGCCAAACAGTTTCGTCGTTAGTACCGCAGAGACATAGAACACGATACCCAGTACGCCGATGACCGACGCCATACCCGGTAGCGAGTGGCCTAGTGCACCAATAACCCGGCGCATCTGCGGAACAATTGAAAATAACCGCAAAACCCGAAGAATACGAAAAGCACGCAATACCGATAGCGGACCACTGGAGGGAACCCAGGAAACGGCCACAATTATTAAGTCAAACCAGTTCCAGCCCGATTTGAAAAACTTAAGGCGGTATACCACCAGCTTTAACACAAGCTCTATGGTAAAAATCATCAGAATGACAAAATCGATTTTATGCAGGATGGTGGCATTGTCTTTACCAAACTGAGTGGTCTCCAGACCTAAGGTCATGGCATTAAATAAAATGACCGCAATCAGAAAGTTCTGAAACCATTGGGCTTCAACGAGTGCCGTCAGTTTCGACATAAAGGAAGTAGAGGTTGTCATGGCTCTTTTTTAGGTAATTTTAAAAGTAAATTATGATGTCGGGAAAAAGCGGTTTTTTCAAGGCTTCCAGCTGCAGAGCACGCATAAAAATGAAAATAAAATCGACTTAGGGACTATTTCTTCCCAATTGAAATTCAGTCTGAAATCAATGCATTTGCTTATTGATTGGTGTGACATGAATACCTGACTATCTGTTTCTTCAAAATACAAGACATAACAATCCATCGGTAACTCAGTTATTATATGCCAGCTTATATCAAGGTTAATCTCAACAGGATTTTTTTATAACATGAATTCACTATTTAAGGTCGTTACGTGCATTTTCTTCTGTACTTTGGTTATGAATCTGGTTGCCTGTGGTGGAGGCTCTGACTCTGGTACGACACCGTTGGACTCGTCTGCTCAACCTTTCATGCCCGGCGAGCGACTGCAACTTGAAGCGATTTCCTCGACTAATACAGGGGTGTCGTATCCGTTAAGAATCTATTTGCCGCAAAATCGTACCGCCAACAAAACATATCCTGTGATTTACACGTTGGATGCTGAGTGGCGTTTTGAAACGATAGCCGATAGCCTGGATAAAAATAAGATGGAAGTGATCCTGGTCGGTGTAGAAAATTACGTAGATGAAGATTATCAGCACAGAGAGAGCTACTCACAGTGGCCCCTGGCAGAAGATTATTTTGCTTTTATTCGTAAAGAACTTGCGCCATATATAGAAACCCAATACCCAGTCAACCAAGCTGATCGGACAATTATGGGGCATTCTAATACCGGTTTGTTTGTTGGTCTGGTTTTGCTAATGGATGACCCTCATCAGCCATTTTTTCGCCGCCATGTGTCATTTGATGGCAGCTTCTGGGCGCATACCGAGTTGACCTCACAGATGGTTGATGACAGGCGGGCGCTAAGCCAGACTCTAAAGAGTCGCACTATTTTGGTTGGTGCCAATGGCAGAATTGGCAATGTCGTATATGTGCGTAAATTCGACTACTGGCTTGAACGCGCAAACTTCTCACAGCTGGATCTCACATATCTTGAATATGAACAAGAACATATTCCGGTGGTTGCATATTCGGTAGATGAAGTGCTGACTAGCTTGTATCGCTAATAACCACTGGTAGGGGCAAAGTTTGCATTCAGCCTACGCGCTCAAATGGCTATATAAATATGTCGTCAATAAATTTTAACTTTATGATTTAAAATAAATTAATATGAGTATAAGACTAGATAACACGCTTTGTGAGCAATTAGTTATTAAGGCTGATGAAAGTCCCAGAAAGCGCAGCCATTATAATTTACATCAGGCTCTTGATGAACCTGTGCAACGCTTGGCAATCGCACTAAAAAAAGGTTGAAAGTGATTTCGCCCAATGGGCGCCAGCAGAGGGCTGTGCACAGGTCGCGCACTTTTTAGATTGGGTAGACACGGCTTCCGTAGGTCAATCATACACATTGGCTCAATATTAAATCGGGCCAGTATCGCTGCATCTGACAATGCAAGTTGGTTAATACAGTCGTGAAACACCTTCGCTAATTGGATAACAGGCATTCAATATAGCGCTGTATTGGGTACGTCTGGCAGTTAAAATGAAGATATCAGAGACACAAAAACAGAGGTGAGTTTTCCCCATCTGTACATCCAACCAAGGAGACAACATGACACTGTGGCAGCTACTTTTATTTATTCCTGCCTGTTTTGCCCTCAATATGGCACCAGGCCCTAATAATTTATTGAGTATGAATAATGCGCGTTGTTACGGGTTCAGAACAGCGGTTATTGCAGGTGGTGGACGGATAGCCGCTTTTGCAATTATGATAGCGCTGGTGGCATCCGGTCTGGCAGTAGTTTTGTATGCCTCTGAAACGCTGTTCTTTACCATTAAAGTGGCTGGTGCCGCTTATTTACTCTGGCTTGCCATTGCACTTTGGCGATCAGAAGCCAGTCCACTGGCAGAGGTGGGCCTGAGTAAGAGCCGCCTTGGGTTGGTAAGGCAGGAGTTCCTGCTGGCAGCGGGCAACCCAAAGGCGATTTTGATATTTACTGCTTTTTTACCTCAATTTGTTGATAGTAAAGGGAGTGTGCGTGAGCAGCTATTCTCTCTGGGTTGCACTTTTCTGGTATTAGAGTTATGTGCTATTTCTATCTATGCCCTGTTTGGCCTATATCTGAGGCAATGGTTTTCTAAGCCGCACATGGTGAAGCGTTTCAATCGGGCATGCGCGGCATTTCTGGCGGTATCTGGAATAAATTTACTGTTTAGCAGGCAGTCTTAATTATCCTGAAAATCAAATACTAAAATAGGCGTCCAGGCGCTAAGATCTAACTGAGCGTTTGGTCATGAAGATGGCCAGTTCAGCGACCCCAACGGCCAGCAATGTTGCACTGAATTTAAAAATCATAAATGGGGTAAATGCGAGGATCAGCGCCATGTTGATGAGGCAAAGGACGGCAACTAACCACACAATCGCAAGCAGCTGGGTTTGGCTTCTATTTATTATTTCTGGTATTTGCATGGTTTTTAATGTGGTCAGCATGAGCATCTCCTGATTATTGTGTGAGAAAATTTGTATTTCATGGAGGTTAGTCGCAGCACGCTGGTGGTTTTTACAAATAATTTTATCTATTCTGCATTGTTTTATTTATCATTCTGATTCTTAAGCACTTTTAATTCTTATTCTAGTTATTAAATGATAGTGAATGAAAGCATTCAAATGTTTTGTAATGAATGTAAATTTGCGCCGACTAACAGAGCAGAATCAATACCAGGAATCGCTATGAAAAGCCTAAAAATGCTGTGTACTGCCTTGTGTCTGGCTATGTGCCAGAGTGCATTTGCAGTAGTTTTACCCTGTTTAGCCAGGTAAATGTGGTTAATGTTCGTCAAGGTGATGTTCTTAATAATGAGTTTATTGTAATAAACACCAAGTCATATCGACTAGTATAGGCAAGTTTATAGTGAGTGGAGCAGTATGCAGTGACTGAGCACATCAAGGAGCAGGACAGGTCGCACATTGTTGAGACGTTTTGGCCGCAGATCAGACGTGCGGCGAAGGGTTATGAGCAGCGCTCGGCGTTGTGTGAGGAGTTGTCTCAGGATATGGCCTTTGCACTTTGGCGGGCGCTGGGCAACTTTGACGGGCAATGTAAGTTAAACACTTATGTGTATCGGGTGATCCACAATGTAGCGGTTGATCATATTCGCAAGTACAGCAGGCAAAACGAAGATGAGTTGGCAGAGGAGCTGGTTCATAGCACTGATTCACCAGAAGTAAACATGCAACAACAGCAACAACAACAGCGGCTGGAAAGGGCTATTCAGCAGCTTCCTTTGAGTCACAGGCAGGTGATGATGCTAAAACTGGAAGGAATTGATACGGCTGAGATCAGTGATGTGCTGGGGATCAGCGAAGCTAACGTCGGGATCCGACTGCATCGTGCCAAAGCGCAACTCACAGAGCAACTAATGGAGAAAAACTAATGGATAATCATGATTTTTCGGATTTGGCGCAGCTTTGGCAGTCGACGCCTGCGTCCCCACCACCAGCATTGGAAAAATGCATTCAGCGTCATAAAAAGCAGCAGCTTCGACTCTTTTTTGGTATCGCTATTGAAACTTTCATCATGTTGTTAGTGGGTGTTTGGTTTGTACAGGCTTTGTTTGAGCCAACCCCTTTGGTCACACAACTTTGGCTCGGGTTTGGCTGCGTTTGGGGCGCAAGCATGTATGTAGTGGTGAATAGAAGTCGCATAACCAGCTTACGCATATTAAAAAATCAGCAGCTCTCACAGGCGCTGGAGGCGCATCAGCATCTGCTCAGGCAAGAGGCCTGGCGCTGGGATCTAAGCATAAAAGCCACTTTGCTATTTGCGCTGGTACTTGTGCTTTTGATTCTGGTTCAGTACGCGTTGAGCTCGATATTGTTGTCTAATGGCCTACTAGGCTTGCTGGTAGTGGCTGTCCTGTTACCTGTTTTTAAGGCCAAAAAACGCCGGGCACAGCAGGTATTGAAAAAACTGAGTGAGTAATTACTCAGTGTTTTTCGCAATTAAATTGCGTGTTCTCTGTTCTAAACTCATTTGCAAGCTTGGTGTGGTTATTGTGCGAATTCGCCAGCTCTGCCGATTGAATCGTTGTGGCTATCAGCGCTTCAAACAAGGCTAGCTGTCCAGCGGGTATCAATTGACTTTGTATGGCTTTTCGCTTGTTTGAGTCAAACAAGCGCTCGGCTAGCCAACCAATTAAATATATCAACGAAAGACAGCCACCGGCAGTTGCTATATTACCTTCTATTACGAGTGGTGTGTCCTGAACATTGCCTCCCAAACTTTGCAGGGCAGTCTTAGCATCTGGGTTTGTTGTCAAAGGCTTGCCCTTTAGTAAACCGAGCTCATGAAGGATGAATGAACCCGCACAAATCGAACCAATGAGTTGCTTATTTGGATCAAGATTCAATGCCGACATAAACTCGGCATTCTTCATGGCCGCTGGAATACCGCGCTTACCACTTGTGATAAGTACGGCATCTTGATCCGCCACTGCTGAAATGTGTCCGTCCGTTTTGACTTCTATTCCAAGGTGAGAGTGATGTTCAGGCTTGGTACCAAGTATGCTCACCGTCCAGCTATCGGCTGCTCGGCCAAGCAAGTCATACATAAGAAAGAAGTCCACATCCGTGAAATCATCAAACAAAACAATTCCGACTTTAAACATAGTATTCCTCCTTTGCATTACTTGGTTACGTGTTGACTAGCCATGCCGCTGTCACAAAGCAAGCAGAAGCGATTAAAATACCTGTGAACGGTACTTTAAACCAATATTTTACTGCCAACAGTAAGTAACTAATGCTTACAACCGATGGCAGAACTGAAAACCATATTGTGTCTGAGATAATATCAAAGTGGCTGATACACAAAGGAATGTAAAAGGCTGCAAATAACAACGCACCAAGGCTATGACTCGCGTTAAACCCGACCCAGGCTTGCCACATATTGGTTTGTTTGGTGATTCTGGGAGGGGTATTAAGCATGGCTTCTTTCACTTCCAGATTGCGGGGATCAAACTTATCAGAGAAGCAGGTATAAACCAGGTGAATCAACCCCAGAATGCCAAAAATTGATGCTCCTACAATGAATAATGCTTTTTCCATAATTTTTTGTTTCCCTGGCGCATAGCGCCTCACTCTGAGGCATCCCCAGAAATTAGATTTAAAGTCATGTGGTGTACGCGCGCGGCATTGTTTTAATTTACTTCGCTAAAAGCTAATTAGATAACAACACCATTTATGACTCCTCCATAGTACACGGTATGTTCAGAAAAAAATTGTCCCTAAATTAATAGTGGTGCACTTGGGTGATTGAAATCCCCACCAGCACCACAATTTTAGGGTGAGTGTCTTCCAAAAGCGTTTTCAAGCCAACGGCTTAACGCCCGTGTAAGTCAATCCCCATCAGGTATTTCAGCGAACTTACCTGATATTTTTTGACCTCTAATCTTATTTGAGTACCAATAGTAAAATGGAAACCCAAGTGTTCCAGACAAAGCTCCGCCAAGTGCTGAGGTAATGGGAGTAACAACTAAACCCACTATAGCCTGTTCAGGTTGTCCTGATTGCATTGCCGTGATAAAAACTAAAACCGCGCCGAGCAAGCCAGCACCAAACCCCAGAGTGGCGGATATAGTGATCACAGAAAGAAAGTCTAATTGGCTTCTAAAGCGTCTCTTCATTAATATTTCCAGAAACAAAATGGTTAGCAAATTGAGAATAATGTACGCGTTTTAGTAACTTGTTACCAGTGCCTATTTATCCAATGCCGGGGTTTTATTTTTTACGTGAAAACATCATGTTGCGAACAAACACATAAGTGTACAAGCCAATAACCGCCAGAAGCATAAAACTCATCACTAAAGGCCAATCTACTAAAAAGGATGAATAGGGCTTTTCTATATGATGAGGCGATGGGGCGTAGCCATCACCAAAGTAACCTCGAATGACAGCCAACGCTTTATCATGATCCAAACCACAGTAACTATTTGGCATTTCTAATGGACCATTTGCTTCTATTCGATTGGTAAACAGCAATGAACGGTTGGTGCCGCCGCTGACGTAAATATGTTCCCCGACAACACCTTTCCAGACGTTCAGCACTTTATGTTTTGTGGTGCTTGTGTCTGTCGGCTCGCCCGGCGCAACCAAAGCAACTATTTCACTTGCCTGTATTTGACCTATTACTAATTCTTTAAAGGCGGTGTCACTTTCTATTTTCCCACACACAATACTGAGTGCTTTGGCATCTATACAAACCAGAACACACAGCAATGTAGAATAAATTGAAACCAGAACTTTCTTCATTGGCGAAACTTTATGTATTGTCTTTGCCAAGACTTCTTACCACTAAAAAGTAATAAGATAGATATCCAACCCATGAAAACATAAAGGAGAGTAAACACCATACAATTTTTTGGGTCCTGGAAGTTTGTTTCGAAAATAAAGCCATTAAGACTGGCAAAATTGTAATACTAAGTAACACAGGAGTTATTAGTAACTGCCAAACACTGATACCCAAAAAGATCTCCTTAACTTAGATTTTTACGCAAACAGATAACACCGAATTCTGAGAGACCCCCAGATATTCATACCTAAAATCACCATGCGTGACGCCATCATCGTACACGAAATACCCAGAAAAAACTGCCCCTAAATTCGTTCCAGGTGTTTTGTTTCTTTAATGAAGGCAGTCGATACTTTGCCCGATAATAACCAACTTTTATTTACCAATTTCAATAAATGGACATGGCTGGAATATGGCAAACAGGTCGCCCTGGGAGCTACGAAAAAGTGGCTTTAGTTGCCTGTCCAAGATAGAGCGTCGTTACCTTAAACTTTTAGGCTCTGAGGCGATATCGTGTGGGAAGCGTCAAATGCAAAAGTTTAGCTGTTGACGACATAGTTTCTTGTTAGACGATATACTACCAGTGGGCTTTAACATACTTTAGTTTTCCTTGATGTTCAGTGATGTAGCTTGCCTCACCATTCTTGTACTCTATATTTTGCAGCGTGAACCTCAAACCATTACGAGTTCTCAATTCAAGGTTGAGCTTGCCGGATTCATATTCGCTATAAAACTTTACGGAATGTCCAGAGATTGGATCCCATTCAATACTGTTTACGTCGTATGTAATATGTTTGTTTTTCAACTCAACTGAAATCAGAGTAATTTCTATATCTGACATACCAGAAAATATTAGCTCAGAACACTCTGCATACGAGTCACGAGAGAGTGCAAAGAAGCTAGAGGCTATAATTATCACAATTACAGTAGTAAATTTACTCAAATTCATAGGCCTACTCTGGATGCTGGGAGTCGTCTATCGCTGAAAAATGGGATGCATAAATGCCTAGCCAAATTAGGAATGAAGTGACGCGAGTCAAGTTTTTTGCGTCCCATCATAATTGCTTTGTTAGTTTTCGAGTTTTGCGACAACCCAAGGTTCAATGCCTTCTTTTATTTTACTTTGTACTTCAAGTGGCAACTCGCTTAGAGGTACAGAAATAGTGCGATACTGTTCTGCTTCTCTCATGGCAAGTTTCTGCCAAATTTGAATATAAGCCTTTTCGTTTCTGACACCTAAAAACGAAGCATGTTTAACAGTTTCTGATTTACCGAATTTAGTAGATGCGTTTAAAAACTCTGCCGAAGTTACATTCTTATGGTTATTACAGCTTGTTAATAAGAGCAAACTAAAAAATATTGCAAGCAATTTACGCATAAATATCCCAAGAAAACTACCAATGTATTTAGCCTCAAGTTGTCGGAATATAAACCGACAAAACGCGCTGTATTACACCTCCTATAGTTCCATGGAATAAACGCATAGTAAACAATCTGTTGCAACTGTCAAAGTCATAGCTATGTGAAATTTGGACAAACTGGGCCGCAAAAACGTGATTAAACAACTAAGAGGGTACTGTCAAGGTCCGGTGTTGTGTGACTTGGAAAACCTGATTTGGATACGCTCCTAAGTTAGCGAAACCCTGGGTTGCTCGATAAAACAAGTGGGCAGAGCCTGCCTTGTTGCTGTTTTTCTCAGGTGTGGGTTTGCTGTTCTACTAGCTGGTAAATGCGGCTCAGTTCATTGATTAATTGGCTAATTTTTTCACCATCCGTAGAGTCCAATAGCACATTATCTAATTCAGATAGTAAGGCTCTTGCTTCTGACATCAGCTGCTCCCCCGCCCAGTAAACAGAATTTCTTTTTGTCGTCCTGAGATTTCATAAGACACCCTGCCCAGTGTTAATAAGCAGTTGCTTGGTACTTTCAAGTTTGTCCGCACTGCTCACAGGGCTACAGGCGAAAGAGCTGGGTGCTGAGGTTATCGAAAGGCCAAGTGAGTTGTCACTCGGCGCCTCTTATCTGAAATACAAATTCGCTGCCCTGGCCAAGTTGGCTGTTTACCTTGATTTCTGATTTGAGCAGTTTTAATAGTCTGGCGGTTATGGCCAGGCCGAGGCCAGCGTGGGTTTTTTTACAGCCTTTGCTGTTACTGGCCTGATAGCGCGCTTCAAAAATATAGGGTAGCTCTTTGGGACTGATCCCAACCCCTGTGTCCTGAACTGCGATATCGTAACCGCCATCCTTTGGATTTACGGCAATAGAGATAATGCCACCAGCCGGGGTGTGACGCAGTGCATTCTCTATTAAGTTACTCAGTACGCGTTCCAGTTTGGCAATGTCTGAGTACACCACATAGTCACATTCCGTGGGGGTGACGCGCAGGGTGATCTCAGCCTGCTGGGCTTTGAGGGCAAACTTGGCGAGCACATCGTATATGAGTTCACCCAGATTAAAGACCTCAAAATGCACCTGAGTATGTCCGGACTCCAGATGCGCCAGCTCGAAGATCTGGTCGATGAGATTTTTCAGTTGCGAGCAGTTTTTCAGGGCGATATTCATATAACGCTGCATGTCGCCGGTTGTCGCAGATCCTCGCTCAACCAGTTCAAGGTAGCCCTGTAAAGAGGCTAATGGCGTGCGCAAGTCATGTGACAGATGCGCCAGTAACTGGCGGCGTTGCTCATCTACCGCTGTTAGTTGGGACATCTGCTGATTGATGGTGTGCAGCATGGTGTTGATACCGTTGCCCAGCTGATGGATTTCATTATCCTGTTGCTGCCACTCAAGCATGGGTGCTTGTTTAATATCAAATTTATGCGCCTCAACGGTGCGAATGTACTGATTCAGACGCTTCAATGGTTTGGTCATAAAACGGAACAGCAACAGCAGGGTAATAAATAAAAGCAGCAAAAAGACACCCAGCCATACGGCTTGTTTTACCAGCTGATCAGAACTGTTGAGCTGCGCCACAATCGAGTCATAAATCGACGAACCAATAATAACGTACAGATATCCCTGCAACTTTTGTTCGTTATACACAGGCGCAACAGAAAAGATCTTTTGCCCTGTTAAAGCGCGCGGATCATCGCCATATACCGGGAGTCTGGCGGGGGCGTTGATCAGCTGTACCAGCGGGCTTAAATCAATCGATTCGCGTTTTACCTCACCAGGTTTGGCCGAATAGGTGAGCAGTTTGCCGCTGGGGTCAACAAAGTAGAATTCAAATGCCGGGCCCAACACCATCAGGGTATGAAACAGGTTCTCCAGCGCCTTATAGTCGTAGACTCCTTGCTGGAGTAGCGGGTTGTCCTGTGCTAGATGCTCAGCAAGCCCAATATGCAGTTGTTGCTCTGCCTGCGCGCGTGAAACCGATGACAGATTCTGGGTCCACCAGACAAACACCGACACGATAAGCATAAAAACGGCCGTGATTGTCAATGCGAGGCGGTGATAAAGAGAGAGAGTCATTGCATTTCCTGCTGTAGCGGTTTGGCATTAAGTTTGTAGCCCACACCCCACACGGTTTCTATGATCGTATGATCGGTAATTTGATCAAACTTGTTGCGAATGCGGTTAATATGGGAATTGACAGTGTGTTCATAGCCCAGATGATCATAGCCCCACACTGACTCCAAAAGCTGAGCCCGGGAAAACACCTGGTTAGGGTGGCGGGCAAAAAACAATACCAAATCAAACTCTGTGGCGGTGAGGTCTACGGGGGTTTGCTGTAAAGTCAGTTCATGAAAATGTGGGTCGATATGAAGCTGGCCAATCACTATCGGGCTGGGGGATGTTGCCGTTTGTTGCTGTGGTTCGCACAACAGCTTAATGTGTCTGAGCTGTGCCTTAACTCTGGCCTGAAATTCCCTGTAGCTGAAGGGCTTGCAGATATAGTCGTCGGCCCCCATTTCAAGGCCAATAATGCGGTCCATTTCACTGCTTTTCGATGTCATCATGATCACACTGACTTTGGGGTAGCGTGTTTTGATCTCCCGGCACAAGGTCAGGCCATCGACTTCTGGCAGCATGATATCGAGTATGACGATGGCATAATGATGATTGCTCAGATGTGGCATAACCCGCTCTCCACTGGCAAGGTGTTCGACGTCGAGATCCAGCTCGTTCAGGTGAACGCGCAGTAGCTCGGCAATATCGGCATCGTCTTCAACGATAAGCACTTTTTGCTGCATAGCAGGTCTCCGCACCGGTGGCTGACACCGGCTGTTCGCGCTCCGTAACCGCAACGGTCACGGAGCGGCTCGGAGACTACTTGGTTCTTGTAATGGTGACCGTCATCAGCGGGTTGTCGAACTTATGACTGCTCGTTAATACAGACGTTGTCAGTCCATCATCCATTCCAACCACACCAGGGTGCATAGCCACCTTGTTTAACGCTTCTCTGTCGGCACTAAATCCGGCGCCTCCATCCGCCGGGCCGGGTATGGTGCCCTGAGCTTCAGTATTGGCCTCTGTGCCCGCGTCGTAGGCATGTGTCGTGAACGTCATGGTTTGACCCACTGTCATTGCAGACACATCCAAAGCATTAAGACCGGTAAAGCCATCATTTGTATTCACCATCATGGAGATCAGAGATAACTTTTGCCCGTCAAGCGAGTCATGGGTCAGAGTTAGCTGGGCTTTTTGTCCCGGTGGTAAGGGGGCGGTTGCGCTCGCCTTACTCTGCACAACACCGAGTGCAAGCAGGTCGCTGTTATCGCCTCCCTCAGCCAGTACCTCCAGTGCATTGCTGGCCGGTTCGCCCACTTGCCAGAATTGCCCCTCCTGGTGCAGTGCAACTGCGATGGGAGACAAGGGCTGTGCGTAGGTCAGGTTTGTTGCCGTGATCGTTAACTCGACAGTCGTCGGGGTTGGGTCAGCCGGGTCGACCGGATCAACTGGGTCTGGATCGACAGGGGCAGGGTCATCGACCATTTGCATATCTTCATCCGGCATCGTAGTTGGCATAGGGTCGTCATTGTCACTGCCACACGCCGCCAAGACTAAGCAGGCTGCAGGCAGGGTAAGTCTGAGTAGTTTCATAATGGACCCCTTACTTAACCGTTACAGTCACTTTAGCAACTGGATTTAACCAGCGGTGAACGGTGTTGTGTAAATCGCTTTTACCGCCTGTCGAGTCGTCATCCCCCAGATTGCCGCGATGAATATGAACAAGCGTATTACTTTCTGTTTCTGTTACGCCGCTACCTTGAGTACCCGGATCGACACCCGGAGATGCGGGGATCCCTGGGGTATTGGGGGCGCCAGAGCCATTCACCACCAGCTCGTTGTTTGCCTCTGTTCCGGCATCATAAGCATTCAGGTAAATATGATATGTGCCAGGTGTGGTTGGAATGGGCCAGCTATTGAGGCCAACGAAACCGTCGTTAGTAGGCAGCATCATGGCGACAATTGATAGACGGTCGTTGCCCGCATCGGTTTCCAGGCTGGTCATTGTTGAAGCAACCGGGCCGAGCAGGCCTCCAGCCGGGTTTTCCATGGCGTTGGCATTGATACCCGTCAGTATTTCGCTCAGACCGGTTAGAGAACCACCTTCGGCCATCGCCTGAAGTGCTTCAGACGCTTGCTCTCCAGTTTGGAATAACATGGCGTTGCTGGTATGGGCACTCACCAGCAAGGGGGTAAAGTAGATCCCCTGTGTCAGGTTAGTGATCTTAACGTCCAGAGAAGCGGCGCTGGCTGTGCCAGATGCCAGTAAAATACCTGTGATGAGGGGGATGATGCGTGTTTTCATAATTTACTCTTGTTGTTTGGATTTGACCCTGACAAGCATGCAGGCAAATTATGGAAAATCGCTCCCGGAATTATCACAAAACCATCACAATGTTGTGACTTTTCTGTTTGGACCGGTTTTTAGGATGATTTTAGATTGAAATTTGATGCCAGAGCTGGTGGAAAAGCAAAAAGGTAAATTAGTGGTATGTATAAGAAGCTATACCGGGCTGATGCACTCGAACCTACAGGGGGCATATCCTTACGTTTAGTAGAATAAAGTTTGTGAACAGAGGGGGAGTTGTTTGAGTAAGAGCTGGGTAAAAGAATGTTTTAAATCAAGCTACCTGATAAGCCCGCCTGATAAGTGATTCGTTCAGCGGGCTTAAACTTCAGTGAGTGATTAGCACACCCAAGAAGTTTGTGTGCCTGGGCAGCGATGATCTGACCAGCAGTAGTAAGTTTGCTCTACACCACCAGCAACTTGTGGTGTCATGTTTGCAGGTACGCCCGCTTTGTCGTTAGATAGAGCTTTCATTGGTTTCTTTTTTAGTTTTAGTAACATAGTTATCTCCTTTGATTGTTACGATAATCAAACTAACATAGGATGAGTGTGAAAACAAAGTAAAATATTTAATTAATTTATCTGTGATACGCTTGGGTTGGTATTACCTAAAACAACTACAAGGAAACTGTGATGAAGCTTAATCTAAATAAAAAGCAGCTCAAACGTTTAACGTTCTCCGGCAAAGCGCTGGAAGGTCAAACACCGAATGTCGCTGGTGGCGCGGGTTCTTACTACGCTTGCTGGACAGAGCAAAAGTACTATTGCATGACGTGGGACGCAGATTGTCTGACACAACGTCGTTGCCAGACCTGGGAAGGATGTAATTAACAGGTTTGTATAAGAAGGGGTGACTGGTCACCCCTTGTTTGTTGATTTATACCGCCTGAGCAACTTCGTTTAGTGTCGGGTAATCCGTGTAACCCTTGGCGTCACCGCCGTACAGGGTGCTGTCATCCATTTCATTTAAAGGTGCGTTCTGCCTGACTCGTTCTACCAGATCCGGGTTTGCGACAAATAAAGCACCCAGACTCACTCCATCGCACAGATCTTGTTGCAATACCTTGTCAGCAATTGCTGGCGTGACGGGTCCATCTTCCCAGCGGTTATGTGGGTTCAGGATCAATGCCCCTTTCCATACTTGACGTATTGCGTCACTGGTTGCACGGGATGCAGCTTCCATTATGTGTAGATAAGCCAAATTAGTGGGCAGTGCTTGAATCAGCGCACTGTATAACTGTTCGCTGTCCGTTTCGGCGATATCGTTGAAGGTATTGTGAGGCGAAATACGCAAGCCGACGCGATCGGCGCCAATCGCGTCTGATACTGCCGCGACTATTTCCAGCGTAAAACGTGTTCGATTTTCAATGCTGCCACCATAGCAGTCTTGTCGCTGATTGGTATTGTTGGCCAGAAACTGGTGCGGCAGAAACCCGTTGCCAGCGTGGATTTCAACCCCATCAAAGCCGCCCTCAATGGCGTATCTGGCCGCTTGTACGTAGTCTGAAATTGTACTTTGGATTTCATCCATTGTGAGCGCCCGGGGTGGGGCAAAGTCTTTCATACCATCCGGCGTATACGTCTTACCTTGCGCTGTTATGGCACTGGGGGCGACAGACTGGTGTGCACTGGGATACAGGCTGGGGTGACCTATGCGACCACAGTGCATGAGCTGTGCAACAATTTTGCCGCCTTGTGCGTGTACCGAATCGGTTACTTGTTGCCAGCTTTTTGCCTGCGGCAGTGTGTGCAGTCCAGGCGAATTCATATAACCCTGACCAACCTGGCTGGGTTGTATGCCTTCAGAGATGATCAACCCGGCACTCGCGCGCTGACCGTAATAGGTTGCCATCAGCGCCGTTGCATGGCCGTGTT
Organism: Pseudoalteromonas sp. R3; assembly: GCF_004014715.1. Taxonomy (NCBI): domain Bacteria; kingdom Pseudomonadati; phylum Pseudomonadota; class Gammaproteobacteria; order Alteromonadales; family Pseudoalteromonadaceae; genus Pseudoalteromonas; species Pseudoalteromonas sp. R3. The sequence goes on along the minus strand of NZ_CP034835.1, from coordinate 3,325,873 downwards.
CTGTGGCCCGGTTACGGCTCATAGGTGCCATTACAAATCGGTTAGACGTAGCGATGCTGCCGTACTGAACAGGTTCAAATAAAGTGTGCATAGTATTTTCCTTATATTTTCCGAAAAGTATTAAGATGGTTTGGAACTTAGCTGGTTGTGGGTTTTGGTGCTTGAGCCTGCAACCTTCGAGGGGGCAAAAGCGTGGCGCTGAGAGATAACAATGGCCAGCACAATAGCCCCGGCGCCAAGCAATTGGTTAAATGTCAGGGTTTCATCGAGAATGAAATACCCCAATAATGCTGCACTCAGCGGGCTGGCGAACGACACAAAAGACACGCTGAATACGGGCAATTGTTCAATGGCTTTGAACCATATCAGATAAGCCAGCAGCGCACCGACCAGGCTCAGATACCCATATCCCAGCAGATTATTAACAGTGAATGTGGCGGGTAAGCCCTCTTGTATGAGCCCGAACGGGAGCAAAAAGAGTCCCCCAACGGTGAGTTGCCAACCTGTGAATGTAGCAACAGACACACCCTCTGGTTTCCCCCACTTTTTGGTCAGCACCAGACCAGTAGCCATCGACGCTGCACCAGCCAGCCCGGCCAGCACGCCTTGTGCAGGCAACACCATACTGGGTTCGAGAACCAAGATTGACAGGCCTGCAATGCCTGTCAGGCAAGCAATGAACTGATTAAGCTTAAGAGACTCTTTGAGAAATAACGCACCCAGTATCATGACCAGGATCGGTTGGCTCGACATTACCAGTGCTGCCACTGAGCCCGGAAGCTGGTAAGCCGTCACAAACAGGCAATAAAAAAATCCGCCAATATTCAGTACCCCGAGAATGAGTGTGCGTAACCACCAGCGTCCTTGAGGTAACACACGGGTAAAAAAGAGTAATAGCAGACCCGCAGGTAGCGCTCTGAATACAGCTGCCATTAAAGGGCTATCAGCTGGCAACATTTCTGTAGTGACAACGTATGTGCTCCCCAGATAACAGGAGCAACCATAGCGACGAGTAACCACCATAGGGTGTGCCCTGCACGTTTGTACTGCCATGGCATTGCTGATCTGAGCAATTCAATGGATCTGTTCATCGCTTTTCTCCGTTTTTAAAAATATCTTGTCGTGATTAATCTTGATATAGAGATTATTGGTGGGCTATCTTTTTGTCAAGTATCTTTATGTGAAGTTATTTGTGTTTGAAGAGGTCAATCTGATATTTACATAACTATCAATTGATTAAATTTTTAAGAGTTTCAGATAAAGTCAGGAAAGGTCACAGAGAAGTGCTGTGGCGCCTGGGTTCAGGTGGCTGCTTGTGGTGTGTAATAGCAGGCGAGGCCCTGCCAATGGTTAGTAACAGGGCAAACACGCAGGCTGTGAAGGCTTAGTCGTGCAGGATTAGCTGTTCCAAATCTCGGTGTAGTACATCATCATCACCCAGATTTAGCTCAATCAGTCGCTTCAAATGAGTCACACTGTCGAGATCAATCTGACTGCAATGTACGCCAAGGTGGCCTTCTTCGATGTGACGGATCTGCACTTCCATTGCAATCTGTATGTCACTTTGCGGTAGAGCAAAGCGCAAGCTGGCTGGCTCGTCTTTGAGGGGCACATATCCCACAGGCAAAGTCAGCAGGGCGCCATTCAGTGACAGGTCGATCACTTCGCACCTGTAGTCCCCACTGGCAGTCATGAGTACGGCCGGGTTGGAAAACAGTACGCGTGAAAATCGTCTACGTTCTTTCATTAGTCTTCTCTTAGCTTGTTTATCTATAGCTTAGCCAGTTTTTTGCTGAGTCTCCACTTCACGGGCTAATTTCTGGTTTAAATCAGACATAAAAAAGCCCTGAAAATCAGGGCTTTTTCTGGTGATTAACCAATTTTCTTGTACTTGATGCGCTTAGGCTCCGCGGCTTCTGCACCATAGGTCTTTTTCAGCCACTCTTCGTATTCGGTATAGTTACCGTCGAAGAAGTTCACCTGGCCTTCGTCGCGGTAATCCAGAATATGCGTCGCAATACGGTCAAGGAACCAACGGTCGTGCGAAATACACATTACGCAGCCCGGGAATTCCAGGATGGCGTTTTCCAGTGCACGCAGGGTTTCAACATCCAGGTCATTGGTCGGCTCATCCAGCAGGATTACGTTACCACCCGCTTTTAGCAGTTTAGCCAGGTGCAGTCGGTTGCGCTCACCACCAGAGAGCTCTTTTACGAACTTCTGCTGGTCGTTGCCCTTAAAGTTAAAGCGGCCTACGTAGGCACGGCTGGGCACTTCAAAGTTACCAATTTTCAGGATGTCCTGACCGTCTGACACTTCCTGGAATACGGTGTTGTTGCCATCCATATCATCACGGAACTGCTCAACGGTGGCCAGCTCCACGGTTTCACCCAGTACAATTTCACCACTGTCTGGCTGGTGTTGACCGCTTAGCATTCTGAACAGGGTTGACTTACCGGCACCGTTGGCACCAATAATCCCAACGATTGCACCTTTTGGTACAGAGAAGCTTAAGTTGTCGATCAGTACGCGATCGCCAAAGCTCTTGGTCAGGTTGTTCACTTCAATGACCTGATCGCCCAGACGAGGTCCAGGTGGAATAAACAGTTCATTGGTTTCGTTACGCTTTTGGTAATCCGACTGCTGTAGTTCACTAAACTGTGCCATACGAGCTTTAGATTTAGCCTGACGACCTTTGGGATTCGAGCGAACCCACTCAAGCTCTTTCTCAATAGACTTTTGGCGTGCTTTTTCAGACTTCTCTTCTTGCTTCAGACGAGCATCTTTTTGCTCCAGCCATGAAGAGTAGTTGCCTTCCCATGGAATACCATGGCCGCGGTCCAGTTCGAGGATCCAACCTGCAACGTTGTCGAGGAAGTAACGGTCGTGGGTAATGGCAACCACGGTACCTTCGTAATCGTGCAAGAAACGTTCTAACCAGGCAACCGATTCTGCATCCAGGTGGTTGGTCGGTTCGTCCAGTAACAGCATGTCTGGCTTTTCAAGTAACAGACGACAAATTGCAACCCGGCGACGCTCCCCCCCAGACAGATGCTCAATTTTGGCATCCCACTCAGGCAGACGCAGTGCGTCGGCTGCACGCTCTAGTGCGTTGTCCAGATTGTGGCCGTCATGTGCCTGAATAATTGCTTCCAGCTCACCTTGTTCTTTCGCCAATGCATCAAAGTCAGCGTCTTCCATTGCATACTCAGCGTATACTTCATCCAGACGGCTCAGTGCGCGTTTTACTTCACTCACTGCTTCTTCAATGGTTTCACGGACCGTTTTGCTTTCATCCAGCACCGGCTCCTGTGGCAGGTAGCCAATTTTTGTGCCCGGTTGTGGACGTGCTTCCCCTTCAAACTCAGTATCTACCCCAGCCATAATGCGTAGCAGGGTTGATTTACCTGCACCGTTCAGACCAAGGACACCGATTTTGGCACCGGGAAAAAAGCACAGAGAAATATCTTTTAGGATTGTGCGTTTGGGTGGCACTACTTTGCTCACCCGCGACATTGTATAGATATATTGAGCCATGAATTTTGCTTCTCTTTGTTTAGATGTGGTTATTTTAGTGAATGCCGTGCATTGGGGCAATCTTTGTCTGGTACACAGACCATTTTGTGCAGAACGCCCTCTTGAAATTTACAATTGTTAACTTTCTGCTCTGGTGTCAAGATCTGCAAGTGAGTTTCTATAAGAATCTGAGCTGAATTTTAACTTTATAATTGTTAGGGCATTTTTGACCTGTTTTGGACCAATGAAAAAGGTATTATAGCCCTAAGCTTGATAAAGCTATGACATGGAGTTGTAAACATGTGATGCGATTTCTGCATCAGCGCACTTTTCCTTCAGTCCCGGCGCCTGCACACTTATAACAGCGGATGTTACATGGAGTGAGTGAACAGCCTACTTAGTTCACTAACGCATCAGCTTAATTCAATGACCACAAATATAAACAGTGACCACGGTTGTCTGTGACAGCTTACTTTAGCTCGTCATTGCATACTGAGTGCTGCATACCGCAAGCCGCGTATAGGATGCTGTTTAGTTGAATGAATGACTTCACAGTATAAGGAAAACGATGAAGCAATATATGTATGCAAAGCCGCGGTTAACGCAGCAAAAAAGAACCCCTTTGGGTGCAGATATCCTGAGATTCGCCCGTCGTCTGAGAGGTTACACTCAGGCTGAGTCCGCGGCACATTATGGCGTTGAAGAGCGCACACTGAGACGGTGGGAAAATAAAGAATACAGCCCTAGGTGGAACGACGTTGTCGGTCTGGTCGAGGATGTTTACTCACTCGATATTTTAGAAGTAATAGGAAAGATCAATGATGATGACACAACCAACCATTAAGCAGCTACGCAGTGCTTTAAAACGCTGGGGTCGCTTCTGGCGAGCAAAAGAACTGGGAAAAGGATTCAGCCGTCAGGCTGTAACCGAGCGGATAGGTGACTCCAGCGCTCGCTATGTGAGCAGCGATATGATGAGTGTTCCCGAAGAAATAGAGGCACTGACGCAGCAAATTGCACAATTGCGGCCTGAATGCATTCGAGCACTGCGGGGCAAGTATCTGGTCGAAGGAGACATAGCTCAGGTTGCAAAAACACTGGGCTTTGACTCAAAGCGATCGTTAGAGTTTTGGCTGGTTAAAGCGGAACGCAGTTTATTGCAGACCTTGTGTCAGCCTTAAGGAGGGCACCATGACAATTATGAACACAGTTGAGCAGATAAAAAAGCATGAGGGATTTCGTCGTTTCCCTTACTACTGTACGGCTGGCAAACTCACAATCGGGTATGGCAGAAATCTGGAACAAAACGGCATAGCCGAAGAAGAAGCCGAGCAGCTGCTGGCACAAGACGTGGCCAATGCGCAGGCTGGAGTGCGACGGCGAGTGGATACCTCTTACTGTAATGAGGCCCGTCAGGCGGTATTGACGAATATGGCCTTTAACCTCGGCGTACAGGGATTGCTGGGCTTTAGTAACATGCTGGATGCAGTACAAAATGGTGACTTTGAGCGGGCTGCACTGGAAATGCTGGATAGCCGCTGGGCCAGGCAAGTTCCGGAACGTGCCCAGGAGCTGGCACAGCAAATGCTCAGTGGTCAGTGGCAGTCTTAAATTGGGGGTAACTATGAATGAGGAGGTGGCCAAACCATGCAAGCCGATCAATGGCAAATGAAAAAGGAGCTGAATCTGGCTCATATCCTGACCACCATAGCATTACTGGTGTCGGGTATTTTATATCTCAATGATCTGGACAAGCGGATCACCACAAACTCGCAGGAGTTGGCGCATCTGAAGCAGATCCGCAAAGAAGATCAGAAACGCATTGAAAAGCGTCTCGACTCTATAGACAAGAAACTTGACGCCCTGTTAAGTGCAAAGCGCAACAACAACTAATTCGTGACCCCGACGGTGACAGCCCTGTTACCAACCCGCTCTGTCAGTCTGAGCCTTATTTGCTAAGTCCAGGGTCGAACTGACCAGCTCTCAAATCAACAACGCATCTGCCTGAGAATGCTTGCTCAGGAAGGGATGGTTGTGCCAGAGGAAAAATCTATGAACACTGCGATTGACCTGTCACGCCTGGCACCGCCAGAAGTGATAGAAACGCTTAATTATGAGGAGATCCGCGCACAGCTGATGACAGCTTTGACGGATCAGATACCCGAGCAGGCTTTACTGGCCTCAGATCCTGCGGTGAAAGTGCTGGAAGTGGCCGCTTATCGTGAGCTGTTGCTCAGACAAAGAGTAAATGATGCGGCTCACGCTGTGATGCTGGCTTTTGCTACCGGCAGTAATCTGGATCATTTGGGCGTCTTGTTTGGGGTGAGCCGTGCTGAAGGGGAAAGTGATGAACGATATCGTGCCCGAGTGCCATTATCGCTGGAAAGTCACAGCATGGCTGGTACCGCCGGTGCTTATCAGTTTCAGGCTATGTCGGCCGACGCCAGAGTGCGCGATGTATATGTACAGTCCAATACGCCAGGCGTGGTCGATATCACGGTGCTAACAGAATCCGGAAGTGATACTGCATCAGTGCAAGCGGCGGTGTCTGCGCATCTAAATCACGAGGATATTCGGCCATTAACCGATCAGGTGCAGGTTTCGGTAGTCAGGCCCACAAACACGCTCGTTGAGGCACATCTTTACCTTAATCCAGGTGTCAGTGAAGCTCAGGTCAGGTTAGCAATTGATACGGCACTGGATGTCTTTAATCAGCAGCACACCCGCCTGGGTAAAGAGGTCCCCCATTCAGCCATTATCGATATGTTGCACCAGGGGGGCGTCCGCAAAATTAAGTTGTTGTCTCCGGCTGATGATATTACGCCCAGCGTGACTGGGGCGGTAAGCCTGTCGCTACAACTGAGTTTTTTCTAGGAGGGGGTTGTGAGTGAAACACCAAAGTTGCTACCGCCTGGATCGAGCGCACTGGAGCGAGGCTTACTGAACTCGACGTCTGATGGACGAGGCATCATTCCTGAGCACATAGCCACCCTATGGGATCCACAACACTGTCCTGAGTCACTGCTGCCCTGGCTGGCGTGGTCATTGTCGGTTGATGAGTGGGACGAAAACTGGTCGGTGGAAACCAAGCGGGCGTTGATCGCGCGCTCAGTACCCATCCATAAACACAAGGGCACAGTCGGTGCGGTGAAGCGGGCTCTGTCCTCTCTGGGTCTGGAGCTTGAGTTTTTCGAATGGTTTGAACAGACGGACGATGTCTATCTGGCGCCATACCTGAGCAAAGAGCCACATACCTTTGTTTTTGTTGCCTGGGCCAATGCGCTGCCTTACACCAGCCGGGCCATCAAACTCGACCAGGCTCTGTATGACGCCATTTATCGGGTGACTAATCAGACCAAGCCGCAAAAGGCCCACTTTGATTTTCTGGTGGGAATGAAAATGGCAAGTCATGCGGCGGTGGGCGGAATTATTCATCCGGTTACGCACAAGCGTGTGTATGGGGCGGTCGAGCCGTGTATTGGTGACAAAGCCAAACAGCGAGATAGCCAGGTTGGGCTGTCTGTGGCTGGCAACTTATCACGCGCGCGCTATCAGGTGCTCAGACACCGCAGCGCAGTGGATAAACTGCGCCACCGAGCGTGGCAATGTGGTTTACGTCAGGCAATGTGCATGACTCGTAAGCCTGTGCAGGTCGTTCGTTTCAGAGGGTTGACAGAGCAGCGTATTCCCGATGAGTTTATTAATAGTCGCAGTTGCGCTGCTGCGGTGATGCACATCAGTCGCCGCCGGGTGAGTGCTGTGCGTTGCTACGGCACGCTTAGCGTTTCTGCGTAAAGGAGTTTTTTAACAATGAGCATTTTACTACAACCCGTGATCACCTCGGCCGGGTTATCGGCGCTGTTCAGGGCGCAACAAGGTGGCTTTAAAGCCAAAATCAGCAAAGTAGGTCTGGGCAGTGGCAGCTATCAGCCACATGAGGGGATCACCCGTTTACAGGATGAAAAGTACAGACTGGAGCTGGCCAGTGCCAAAACCCTGGCCGATGGCAAACAGTTACATCTGACTGTGCGTGACGCTGAGCCGATCGCAGGTGAGGGGTTTTTCGTTAACGAAATCGGCTTCTACACCGAAGAGGAAGTCAATGGCGAAATTCAGCATGTGTTGTTCGCTGTGTATTCTTCCCCGACTGAATCAATTGCATATAAATCCAACGATGTTGAATTGCTGCTGGCATTTGACCTGGCCCTTACGGGTGTGCCTTCGGACTCAATCACGGTGATCGACCAGGGAGTTGAGTTCAATATTTTGGTCGCACCAGAGCTTGCCAAAATGGGCAAGGCACAAATTGGCAATATGCATCGTCACCTGAAAATGAAGTTTGCATTGATGGATCAGGGCGTGCTTTAGGCGCCTGAGCAGAATAAACAAGGAGGCACCATTATGACTCAGTACAAAACGGCTCCTGAGCGAGCACAACAGCTGGCCGAAGAGGCCATCAAATTACTCAAACAAGCCAAAGCGCTGCAACACCAGGCGCAGGTGGATGCCGCCCGGGTGCAGGCTTATCAACAACACAGTGATGGCCTGGCCTTTCAGTTTCTGGCTGCCTGCGCGGAATATGGCGAGCATAGCCCACAGGCGGGTAAAGCCCGTGAACGCTGGCTGGGGGCACGCAACACCATTAAAGCACAGTTTCCAAGAACCTAATTTTATTTAACTTTTTAATTCCAATTTTAAACGGAGAGATGTATGGCATTAGAACACGATATTGCCAGCCTGGTTGAAGCGTCAGAAGCGCTGACCAGCACGGTAGACAACAAAATTCAGAGTATTGATAGCGCCGTTAGCAGCAAAATGACGGAAGTGAATAACTTTGTTGCACAACAAAAGGCCCGAGTGGATAGTTCGCTGGATGATCTTAGGATTATCGGTGATGGAACAATGGGCACCCGTGCGATTGGAGTAGCCAATGCCTTCACGGGTGAACGCTTAGAAACCAATGTTCATTTAAAGCTGCCTTTTAAGGTATCTGAAGACAACCAGATGTTTCACATTACAGTGTCAGGGTATGCCTATGGTGAGAGCAAAGCCGTATCGGCAACCTTTGTAGGTTACTGCTATAAAAATGGTAACAAGCTAACCAATACTCAATGTACTGGTACGCATGCGCCATCCTTATACCGAGGAAAAGATGAGCATGTGTATTGTCGCCTTTCTTTCACGGATACTTATTTTCTAACAATAAGCGTAGACACAATGCAAATGGGAGGATACAGGCTCATTAAGCATGGAGATATCCAGGTTATTTTCTCACCTGAAGATGATGTAACAGTATCACCGGCAGATCAGGCATAAGGAACAATTATGAGTACTCAAACAGCAGAATTGGGCTCTCTAGAGCAACAGCAAACAGTACAGGAAGCTCAACAGCGTAACCAGCTACGTAACCAAATTAACTATTATATTGCCGACAATGGCACATTGGTTGGCACTGCCACCGACATTGCCCACATTTTACTCAATGAACTCAGTGGCTTTGTCAATAAACTGTCAGCAGCTCAAGACATAGACGACGTAAAAGCGTCAGTGACTTCACTGAAAGCCACCATTGGTGATATTGAAGGCAAAGTGGCAACGGGTGAGCTGACTTTCCCGTATCAAAGCAAAGGGCTGGATACCGTAAAACAGGAGATCATTGACCGCGCCAATGGCGTTAACGACCTGCTGTAATTCTTAACCCTTGCCCGCCTGCCGCATTCTTGCGCTGCCCTTTGCCTTTATTTCCAAACTTGTAATATCAGGAGCTGCTATGTCTCTGACCAATTTTAGTGCCATAGATATGGCACGTTTACCTGCGCCAAAACTGATAGAGCCGCTGAGCTTTGATGAGATAAAAACCGCCATCGTGGCGGACTTTTCACAGCGCTATGACGGCGGGGGGCTGGATTATGCCAGTGACCCCGCCATAAAGCTCATAGAGGCCTTTGCTTACCGGGAAATGCTCTTAAGGCAGCGCATTAATGAGGCGGCCGAAGCGGTGTTACTGGCCAAAGCCAGCAGCGCTGAGCTGGATTACCTGGGCGCGCGCTTTGGAGTCAGTCGTGCGATGCTCTTGGCAGGCGATAACTCTGTATCACCGCCTGTTCCCCCCAGTATGAAAGTGATGAGCGCTATCGCGAGCGAATTCGTCTGGCGCTGGAAGGATTCAGCACCGCAGGACCAGCCGGCGCTTATGTGTTTCACGCCTTGAAAGCATCGCCAAAGGTACGGGATGTGTATGTATCCGCACCTGAATTTGAGCGTGCTTCAGTGACTGATGGCAACGCGACAAGCGCATTCGTACTGAACTGTACATCAAACGCGGGATTGAGCGAGCCGATGCCGGGTGATGTGGCAGTGACTATCCTCAGTGATGAAGGCTCGGGTCTGGCATCAGACACTTTACTGAATACAGTGCAGACGTATCTCAATCAGGATGAGATCCGTCCACTGACCGATCGGGTGCGGGTGAAATCCGCAACAATAAAGCCGTTTACCATTAATGCGCGTTTGTATCTTTATCCCGGTATGGATAGCAATGCCATCCAACAGAAGGCATTAGACACTACCGCAGGGTGGCTCTCTGAACACTACAAACTCGGCCATGACATTTCGCTGTCAGCCCTGTATGCGGTACTGCACCGCGAAGGGGTTCAGCGGGTTGAGTTACTGGAGCCTCAGTGGGACATCGCGGTAGCGCAGGATGAAGCCGCTTATTGCACTGCGATTGAGGTCGACATCGGAGGCGAGCATGTCTGAATCACTCTTGCCCTGTCAGGCCAGCGAATTTGAGCAAGCACTGGATAAGGCTGGAAGTCGTATTTCTAAGGTGCCTGTGCCCATTTCGCAAATTTGGGATCCGTGGCGCTGCCCGGCGCATTTTTTGCCCTGGCTGGCCGATGGGCTCAGCGTAGATAGCTGGGATAGCCTCTGGCCCGAGCATATTCAGCGTCAGGTCATTGCCGACAGCGTACCTAATCACAGGATCAAAGGCACCGTCGGGGCAATTAAGCAGTCTCTGAATAGCCTGAATGCCAGTGTCGAGTTGCAAGAGTGGTGGCAAACCGGCAGCGTGCCGCACAGTGCTGAGTTACTGGCACTGGCCCATGACAACCTCGACCCGCAGGGCAACACCCTGCTAACGCCTAAGCTTCAGGCCCAGCTATGGCAAACCGTGGCGGCCACTAAACCATGTCGTAGTCAGATCCAGTTTAGTGTTGGTGTGATGCAACATAAGACGCTTGGTCTGGCTTCGGGCGCAAACTCACTGAGCGCTCAGACGGGGCGGTGGTCTGAACTATACGATTTTTCTTTTTCACCTTCATCAATATACCTGTCAGGAGCGGCACAGTCTTTGTCTGTGTCGACAAGCCGCTTAAGTCAGTCTGCCCAGATGCAACTGAGTAGCGCGGTGTGGGTGGCCAATGGGATGGCCACGACACAGCTGCAACAGGTCATGATGATAACTGTTTAGGCAACCTATGAGTATCTATACACCCATTATTACCCAGGCGGGGATCAATGCCGCCGTGAATGCCCAGACCCATGGCATTCAATTAGAGATCGGGCGCATCGGCGTGGGCGACAAAGGCTATGTGCCCAATCGCACTCAGACGCGCCTGCAAAATGAGCGTAACAACGTGCCGGTCACCGATGGTCGCGTGGTCGGCGATGGCCAGTTTCATTTGTCCGGCGTATTTACCGATGATACGCAATACGCGGTTCGTGAAGTAGGTTTTTATCTCAACGATCACTCTGATGATGCGCAGAAAACGCTATTTGCCATCTGGTCGCACCCGGAGCATGTACTGTTCTATCAGACTCCGGTTGCCCGCGTTGTACAGGGCTTTGACCTGACATTAACGGCGGTGCCCTTTGAGCATTTGACCGTCAGTACCAGCGGGGATCTGAACCTGTTTTACACCCCCGAATTTGTGGCCATGACCGAAGCGCAAACCAGTATGGCCATTGCCCAGCTGCAGTCAAACCACAGACAAATTCAATTTAACGACCGTTTACTCGAACTAGGAGTGTAACTATGAGTAATTCACAAACTATGTCGCTGGATCAGCGTATCGCTGCATTGCAGCAAACCAATGGAGAGCTGGTGGCGTCAAACAACACGCTGACCCAAACTGTCACTGGAAAAATAGGCGCGATTAACGCCACAGTCGCCAGTGCTGAGGCACGTATGGACCAGGCCATCGCTAACCTGGCTGCCAGTCATTCGGACATGCGTATCAATTATTATGATGGTGTTGCGCACTCTAAAGCATCTATGGAGATTGAGGCCGATCCACAACAGCCACATATGTCTAAGTGGAAGCTTGTGCCTGTAAGTGGTATTGGTTATCACCAATATCCGGTAGCAGGCGCTTTAACGCGAGTCCATTTAAAAAATGGCTACAGCTATGAGCCTGGTTACTCAGAGTCTCCCACCCAATATGCCGCGGACTGGAGTCGTTCTAATATGCAGTTCGTACTGGCAAATGAACATGCGAACAGTGAGCAGATCGATGCAGCAATAGAGGCTCAGGGCGCAACTGTTTACACAACTGGTGGATGGAATAGTTGCGCTAAGATGGTGATGATCCCCTGTCTGAGTATTGCCGGACTACACCCCTATACTCGGCTTTTTGTTCGTTTTGTCAACGCAGTCAGCCCTCAGGTTCCGGCTGACAAGCAGCCACAAAACATCGTCGATTTTGGTGGAAACACGACATTTGCCGTTGACCGCGTTGTTAACTATCCGCATATCAAAGTATAGGAGTATCGAAATGGATCAAATTCCAACCCCAGAAGCACATCAGGCCATACTGGCAAGCCTGGAAAAGCAAGTTAAACGTGGCCAAATCACGCAACAAGTCGGCGACAGTGAGTCACTGTTAGGTACGACTTCAGATACGGCCCATTTGTTATTGGTGGAGCTTTCCAAACTGGTGTCTGCAATTGCCAGTGCAAATTCTCTGGATGACATTAAACCCACGGCACAAAACTGTGTCGATCTTATTGGTACAATCAGTGAGCAAGTTGATTCTGGTGCCCTATATTTTCCCTATCAACAAAAAGGGACGGAGGTGGTTTTGTCTGATATTCAAAACCGCGCCAAAGGGGTGTCTGAGATTTTAGCATCCTAATCACTCCATTCCAGAAGCACTTCAAGGCAGTCTCTAAGGCAGCCTTTACTCACCCTGAGGCACTCCATGACCGATCTTTTCGATTTTACGGCGCTTCCTGCGCCCGATATTTTAGAATCTATTGAATTTGAAGACATTTATCAGGCGCGGGTGGCGCGGTTTAAAGCCCTTGCGCCTCAGTATGCAGACGCACTGTCCCTGCAAAGCGACCCGTTATCGGTGTGCCTGCAGGTCGAGAGTTACCGTGAATTACTGCTACGCCAGCGTATTAATGAGGCGGTGCAGTCGAACTTACTGGCGACTGCACAGGATGCCGACCTGGATCAGCTGGGGTTGTTCTACGGTGTTCTGCGGGCGGCAAATGAAGCTGATAGCGGGTTTCGCCAGCGGATCCGACAAAAGACACTGGCATCCAGCACGGCGGGCAGTAAAGATCACTATCGCAATGCAGCTCTGACCGCGGCTCCCAGCGCGATCCGCGATGTGGAAGTCGACAGTCCCGAGCCCGGTAAGGTAAGGGTGGCGGTGCTCTTTCATACCGAACAGGAGCCTACATCGGCATTACAAGAGGTTCGAAGCTATGTACTCAGCGATGAAGTCAAAGTACTGACAGATACGGTAGAGGTTGAGCTGGCTGAGGCCATTGAGGTGGATGTCCACGCTGATATTTATCTCAATCCAAATACCCCATTACGGGTGTTTGAACAACTGGAAAGTAAGCTACGTGCCGCATGGCAGACTGAGCTGGCGTTGGGCACAGTGATGACCCCCAGCTGGCTTAGTGCGCAGTTGCATGTCGCAGGTATTAAGCACGTGGAGATCCATACGCCGGCCACTTTGGTTGAGGTTGCGGCAAATCAATATGTCCAGCTCAAGCAGGTAAGCTTATGTCTGAAAACTTAACTCCGAATACGCCCTTAGTGCCACCCAATCACACCACATTGCAATGGACGCTGGATCAGCACGGACAACTCACTCAGACACTGGAAACAGGCATTTCACTGCTGAGAGGGTTTAAGTCTCACCCCAATCCGAACCTGTTACCCTGGCTGGTATGGGAATATGGCTTGGATCCGCTGGAACCTTATCTGGACAATTTGGATGAGGTGCTGTTGCAGGGCCTAAGCTGGCAACGGATCCGGGGTACCCGGGCTAGTCTGGCTATGGCAGTAGGCTGGCTCGGTGTGCCCTTATTGCAGATTGAAGAGTCGGGGTCACTGCGGCACTTTTACCGTTATCAGTTGCACCTTGATAGTGTCCCCGGAGAGTGGCAGCTCAATCGGCTGGCGCAACTTAGCGAGCTTAGTGCACCGGCTCGAAGTCAGCTGGTCAGGGTAACCTATCAGCTTGACATTCGTGAACTGGCACTTTCGTCAGGTCAGTTTGGCGACTTGCTCAGTGATCGGTCCGGCTTTCGCTATACCTTGCAAGATGGCAAACAAATAAGGCTGTCCCGCCAGCGTTCCCACTGCGATGGAACTGATATATCTGCACACAGCGGGAATGGCGTAGTTCGCAAGCGAGGGCAATTGTGGGGTCAAGTCCACAGCAGTCGCCTGGGCTCATTGGTACTCAGTGAACCGACTACCTGTAACCTTCTCGCTGGTATCTCACATCAACGTAACGTTGCCAGTCACATCCATACCCAACCCGGACTCTGGCAGGGAAGCTGGTCAACGGTGAGCTGGTCACACAGCCAGACACCTCAGCTTGTCCAGTGTCATTACTCACTTACTTAACCTCTAAACAAGGAGTTACATTGTCTATTTTCACCTTTAACGGGCGGACTCTGCTTGCACGCAGTGTCGCCCAAACCCCACTTTATCTGGCATGGGGCCGTGGTGATGGCAACTGGCAGACGCCACCATCCGAGCCAATCAGTGCTGCGCATCTGGCCGACCCTCTGGGATATCGCAAAGTCAAAGTGCAAGGTTTTTGCGAACCGCACGAGCAGGGCGAGATTGAAGTGCAGGGTGCGCGTTATCGCCACAGCGCTGAGCCTACACGCCATGTTTACTGTCAGTTTGTTTTTGATTTTGAAGATGCTCAGGGCGAGACCGTTCGTGAGCTGGGGATCTTTTCTGGCACCACGTTCACAGCCGATGTGGCAGCAGGGCAGGTATACGTGCCGCCGGAGCAAGTTGCATCCCCGGGAACCTTGTTGTTACTGGACCATCGCGCACCTTTGGTGAGAGAGCCTGGGGTGCGAGAAAGTTTTGAATTTGTGATGAGTTTTTAGGAGAGCCCATGCTACAGGATTATTATCACAACTATGATAAAGCCAATGGTTATGAGCGGCTGTTGTTTCGCTCCGGGCGAGGGTTGCAAAGCCGGGAACTGAATGACCTGCAGTCTCAGGTTCAGCATCAGGTCAAAGACATTGCCGATGTTTTGCTAAAAGACGGCGATCTGGTGTCTGGCGGCGACGTGGTGATCGATACACAATCGGGTGAGACGCAACTAAGCGCTGCTCAGGTTTATCTGGATGGTCATATCAGAAGCCTGCCAGCAGCCACACTTAGCATTGCGTTGCAAGGCGGTGTGGATATTGGTGTCTGGCTGACCCACAGTGTGGTGACGGAAGTGGAAGATCCATCGCTCAGAGATCCCGCTGTTAATGCGCTCAACTACGACGAACCTGGTGCTGCCCGGTTACAGCAGCATTGCCAGTGGGGTTTGCGAGACGACGCGCTGGCCGAAGAAAATGCGTTTTATCCGGTACACCGCATTGAAGATGGGGTGCTGATCATCAAACAGCCGCCGCCTCAGCTGGATGCTGTGACCCAGGCGCTGGCCCGCTATGACCGTGAAGCCAATGGTGGCAGTTATGTCGTTGAAGGCATGGCGCTGAGCTATCGTGACCGCGAAGCCGATCAGCAGGTATTCAGCCTGCAAGAAGGGAAGGCGCATATTCAGGGCTATGAGGTGGCCTTTGATACCGCACGTAGCGCGGCTTTTGACTGGGATCCGGATATTGGCACTGTCAGGGAAGAGCCTAAAGCCTTTATCAGTGTTCCAACATCGGGTGATGACACACGCAGTATGCGGGTTGACCTGGATTTCTTCCCGGTGAAAACCGTAGAAGAAGTGAATGTCAGCATCGAAAAAAGTGCCACACTGACGCGTGCTCAGCTGGCGGGGGGAGAAGACCTGCTGCCGGATGAATCGGTGCTGGAGATCCTCAGCGTTACTCAGGGCGAGACTGAGTTTGTGGCCGGGGTCGACTTTCTCTTTTTGCGCAATCACATCAGCTGGCAGCTCAGTGGGGCAGAGCCTGCACCGGGCAGTCAATTTGAGGTACGTTACCGCTTTCGTACCCAGGTGGCAGTGGAGCCCGATGAATTTGGTTTTACCCTGCAAAAGCAACAACCACAGGGAGAGCTGGTTGAGAATGCACTGATCACTGTGGACTATCAATGGTATCGACCGCGTATTGATTTAGTGGTACTGGACCGTTTTGGCCAGCTTAAACGCATTAAAGGTCAACCGGCCCACCAGTTGCCCGTAGCACCAAAGGTACCAGCCAACCATTTACCTCTGGCACAGGTGAGTCAGAGTTGGTTTGCCGAGCAGGCGCCGGAAATTGAAAACCTGGCGGTCAGAGCGGTATCTATGTCTGAGCTGGAACAAATGCAGTCTCAGATCAGTGATTTGTATCAGTTACTGGCGATTGAGCGACTGCGTAATGACGCCAATAGTGAAGAGTCTTCCAGCAAGTTTGGTGTGTTTGTCGACCCCTTTATTGACGATGATATGCGCGATGCAGGTATTGAACAAACGGCGGCCATTGTCGATGGTGAGCTTATTCTGCCCTTAAGTGCTGATATCGTTGAACTGCCTTTGCCGACAGGCAATGTGCTGACCTTACCCTATGAGCTCGAAGACGTGCTGGCGCAAACCAAGCAAACCGGCAGCATGAAGGTCAATCCCTATCAGGCGGTTGAACCTATCCCTGCCACCGTGCGTTTGTCGCCCAGTGTCGATCACTGGACTCAGACAAGCCGCAGCTGGACCAGCCCAATTACCCGGCGCTTTGATATTGGCCGGGGCCTGCGCAGGTTAACCCGCACTCGCACCAGCACTCAGGTATTGAGCCGAACCACGCGTCAGGCTCAGTTTATGCGTTCACGTTGGGTGAACTTTACCATCTCCGGATTTGGCCCACAGGAAACCCTGGACAGGGTGACCTTTGATGGGATCAGTGTTCAGGCTCAGGAGGCTTAATGATCAAGGCAGATAACAATGGTCAGGTACGTGGCCGATTTTTGATCCCCGGCAATGTGCCGGTGGGCAGTAAAGATGTGCGCTTTAGTGGCGCCATGGGATCGGTGGGGCAGGCCCGTTATACCGGCAATGCGACCATTCGCAGTGAAACGGTCAGACGCATCAACTCCATCGTGACGGTGCGCTACGACCCGCTGGCACAAACTTTTACTTTGCCAGAACGTCGCTTTATTGCGGCTGTGGAACTGTGGTTTAAAAAGACCGGCAAGGAAGCGGTGCGAGTGCAGATCCGCGAGACCGAGCTGGGGATCCCTAACCAGACCGTACTGGCGGAGGCGACCTTGCAGCAAAGTGACATCAAACTCGGTGGCGAGTCGACCTTGTTCGAGTTTACGCCGGTGTCGCTTAATGCCGGTGAAGAATACGCGATAGTGGTGCTCACGGATGGTGACGAGCATGAAGTAGCGATTGCTGAACTGGGTAAGTTTGACAGCCAAAGTGGTTGGGTAACCAGCCAGCCTTATCAGGTCGGTGTGTTGCTGTCTTCAAGTAATGCGTCAACCTGGACGCCACACCAGAATCGCGATCTGGCGTTTCGCCTTAAAGCGGCGCGCTTTACGCAAACTGAGAGTCTGGTGGCTTTGGGTGAGGTGGCGCTGGATGGCCACACAGATTTGCTTGCGCTGGCTGTTGCAGAGCGTCCTGGCAGTGATACTCAGCTACAACTTGAGTTCTCAGGTGAAAGTACAGGCACATTCAGCTTGCAGGAGTTGCAATCTGTACGACTTGCCAATAAGGCTACAGAAGCGCTCAGTGTCAGCGCCAGACTGACTGGTACGGCAACTCAATCTCCGGTGTTGTTTGAAAGTGTACAGGCTGCGCTGGGCAAAGTCGCAGAGCAGGCTGATTACGTGACCCGGGCTATTCCCTGTGAACTGGATGGCAGCCTGAAAGTGAGTTTTGAAGCCCAGCTGCCCGGCGTGGCCAAGGTCACTGTCTTGATTGAGCAGGGCGACACCTGGACTGAGGTACCACTGAAGTCGACACAGGCCGCGGATGAAGGCTGGCAGCTGTGTCACTATCAGCTGGACAACCTGACCGAGCGCAGTGCCCGGGTAAAATTATTGTTGTCTGGCAGCCATACCGAGCGCCCCAGAGTGCGCGCTTTGCGGGCATTTTCTATCTAAGGAGGCGGCATGAATAATCCACTAACCCCGTATTTTTCACTGCCTTTGCCGCACCCGGACAACCTGTTACAGCAAGATGTCTCGCGACTGGCCAATGCCCTGACGGCAGTAGACACGCAGTTATATCAGCAACAACAGATTCAACAGCAACAGTATCAGGCGGTGCAGGAAAAGCTGCGCCGCAGTCGTCTGAACCAGCTGCTGGGTGAGCCCTTGCTTGCGCTCTAGTGCAGGCCCCTTCATTTACTTTCTACATTATTCAACGAGGAATTTATGGCAAGTATACAAACTGCCGTGCAGGTCATGGTCGACAAACTGGTCGCCGACATGCAAGGCGAACAACCGCTTAGCGCCGAAGAGCAGGCGCTGGTTAGCAATGCAATCACTAAACTGGCCGATAACGAACGACTGGAACAGGCTGTTGTGGCCGTCGCTGAATCACATATAGATGAGGCGACAACGGCGCTGCAACAGGCCGCTCAGGTCGGTCAGACCAGCCTGCAGCAGGCTGCTCAAACACTTAATGACAACGGCACTGCGCTCGAAGGTAAAGCGGCCAAGCTGGACAGATTGGATACCATGGCACCGAGCCTGGCACGGGTTGAGGCATTGCAGGGGCGGGCTTTTAATAATCAGATCAGGCCTGTATTTGGATTTGTGCCTGTGGAGACCGCAAACTCAAACGTCCAGTACAAACGATCAACAGCGGTTTGGGCTGTATATGATCATAGTGGAAAAACGTATTTAGTTCGTCCGGGAGCCTCCCACGGTGCTAACCAGGAACAATGCAGACTTGAGCATTTGATGCTTGAACATAATGGCAGCGGTAAAGTTACGACTAGTACTAGTTACTTATACTCGAATGTCTTTGAGCAAAACCCAACTAGTAAAGTGTATATGTATGGCGCAAGCGCCTTTTTACCTTTGGGTACAAAAGACAACCCTGCTGACATTGACTACGATGTTGTCTATAGCACTCAAGATTCTCAGGCGACAGCCGCTGTAAACTATGGTGGTGTGTTTGTGCGTTCACAGGGGTTTACTTCTCTGACCAAGCCTAAGCAAAACCTTAATGCAAGGGACCAATATGGCGTATTAACCGATACCAGCCATAACTATGCCCATGTTGCTGTGTTGTACGATAATCAGAAGCATTGCTTGGTTATGGTGGATGAAAATACTTCGTTGCTTATTGAGAAGTACCGCGATGGTAATATTGTTACCAATACTGCTATTGCAAATCAGTCGGAACTGCAAGCCTATGTAGACGCCAGAGATTTTACAACGGTTAATTTCATTCATCATTTGTTGGATCAACCTTACGGTAACCAGCGTTATACCAATAAAGAACAAAAGATAAATACATCAACGAACAGCTACTTTGGCTATTTTGGCGTGTTTAACAGTTCGGTGAAAATGGGGGGCAACAAGTACAGTGCACATTACCGCTTTACAGAAGCGCAAAAACTGGAGCCGGTTAACTACTTTTTCACAAGTAATTCAGCGTGTTATAAAGTACAGAACTCGAATGGAACTATGAATGGTGAAGGTGAAGTCACTGTTGCTTTGGAAAGCATGTCGGGGGAGTTGTTAGGTATGTATAGTTACCGTACCAGAGCTGCAAATGCAGGTTATGATGGCGGTATTGCTGCGACAGCGATTAATTGCATCAATCCCTATAGTCATATCGGTTTACTTAATGAGCATTATATCTACAACCAATACGGCCTGGGCCGCACCTGTCGCGCATTTTAAGGAGAGATCATGAGTTGCGAATATTTTGCCGATAAAGGCATGAAGATCGAAGGAAACTACTGGCTGGTGCACCCGCAAACGGGCGAAGCCTGGGATGAAGAGTCAGCAGCCGCCTTTATTGCGGGCTATCAGCCGCCACACCTTAGTGAAGAGGCTATAGCTGCACGTAAAGATGAGCTGGTAGACGAGATCAAACGTGCCGTGTATGCATGCCTTGAGGCGCAGCAGTGGCGTGTCACTAAGGCGCAGGAGCACTTGTTGGCCGCAGAACTCAGTCGTGATGACGCACAGCAGCAAGAGGCCAAGACGTCATTGCAGGCTGAATTAGCAAAACGTGAAGCGTTGCGTCAAAAAAGTGATGAGGCGGAGCTAGAGGTTGCGGAGCTGACGTCTATTGAGGCAATTGATGCGTTCTCATTTACGGCTGAGCTTTAGATCCGCTCAGCTGGCGAATTAAAAACGTAGAAATATCTAACCCGGTCAGAATTGACCGGTTTTCTGCCCAGAAAATCAGTAAGATACACCTAAGCTTGAGAAAGTTAAGTCAGGCAACCAGGTAAACGGTTACTTTGCAAATAAAGCATCCGCAAGTTAAAAACCACCGGCTCGTATTGCGACTGGTGGTTTTTTTATGTCTGGTTCACAGTGGATGACACTGCGGCATTTAAACCGGTCAGAATTGACCGTTTTTAATCCCATAAAATCAGTAAGATACACCTAAGCTTGAGAAAGTTAAGTCAGGCAACCAGGTAAACGGTTACTTTGCAAATAAAGCATCCGCAAGTTAAAAAACAACTGGCTCGTATTGCGACTGGTGGTTTTTTTATGCCCGGTTAACAGTGGCTACCTCTGTGGCATTTAAACCGGTCAAAGTTGACCGTTTTTAATCCCTGAAAATCAGTAAGATACACCTAATCTTGAGAAAGCTAACGAAAGATTAAAAACAGACTTCCCGTGATAAACCCGATGCGGTGCTGTGTTGTGCAGTGCCAAGTCGGGTTTTTTATTTTTGCAACAAACGAGGATGAGATGAGCCAATTTCTAACACCAGACCTGTCCCGGGTGCCCATGCCAGAGCTGTTACAGGATGTGGATTTTGAGCACCAGCTAAACGAAATCAAACAGCGTTTTTTAGCGTCACATCCTCAGTATGCCGATGCCCTTAAACTGGAAAGCGACCCGCTGATGGCCTTGTTGCAAACCCTCGCCTACCAGCAGGTATTGAATACTCAGCAGGTAAATGATGCGGTCAAAGGCGTGATGCTGGCAACGGCCAGTGGCGCAGACCTGGATGCCATCGCATCGCGCTATAACCTGCTGCGCGACGAAGGTGAAAGCGATACCCGGTTTCGCCAGCGCATTCAGCTGGCCTTTGATGGCTTAAATACAGCAGGCAGCGCATCGGCTTATGCCTTTCATACTTTGTCGCTCGACCCGGCCATTCGGGATGTCACAGTTCACAGCCCGGCGCCCTGTGAGATTGTACTGACTGTTCTCAGTACAGAAGGCAATGGTACACCGTCACAGGTGCTGCTCGATAAAGTAGCCAAACACTTTGCTGCCCAGGGATGGGAGCACCAGCAAGCCTCTCGAGTCAGGCCCCTGGGTGATCGGGTGACGGTGAATGCGGTGCAGATTGTGCCTTACACAGTTAAAGCGCAGCTGATTGTATTGCCTGGGCCCTCAGCCGAAGCAATCCGCCAGGCCGCTGTGAAAAGAATGCAAGTGTATCTCGCCAGCCGACAGAAACTCGGCAAAAAAGTGACCCGAGCAGGGCTGTTTGCAGCCTTGCACCTGGAGGGCGTGGATGAAGTCAATCTGACTTCTCCTGCGTCAAATATATCCGTGACAAATACTCAATCTCCCTGGTGTGAGCATTACGAAGTAGAGGTAGTCGTCAATCATGAATGAGCTGCTTCCCAGTAATGCAACACCTTTGGTACGGGCAATTGAAAGCGAATTTTCCCGGCCCGACAAAATACGGTCTTTGCTGCTTAAAGTTTTGAACATCAAGGCGTTGAGCGAATCTAAGAGGCAAAGTCTGGCCGAACAATGGCAGCTAACGTCCTGTAGTGAAAGCGCTTTTTATCAGGCCGATATTAACCAGCTACTCACCGTGCTGTGGGATGACGTACTCTGCCCAGCGGCGATGTTACCGGCGCTTGCAGAGGCTTTAAAAATAGCCGACTGGGAAAGTTATCTCGATGACAGAGCGCGGCGGCGTGCGTTACAAGATGCCTGTATTTTACAGGATATTCGTCTGTTACTGCGTGCGATATGGGATCCTATGTTGTGTCCGGCCTCCCTGTTGCCCTGGCTGGCCTGGGCTATGTCGGTGGATGAATGGGATGAAACCTGGTCAGAAACACTGAAACGCCGGGTGATCCGCGACGCTTTTGCAGTGCACCAATACAAAGGCACGCCCTACGCGCTGCAAAAAGCACTCGACAGTTTAAATATTGCTACTGAAATCAAGGAATGGTGGCAGTCCGAAGGAGCGGACACCCCCTCTGATGAGGTCATGCCGCCTGGTACGGTTAAAGTGTGGGCACTGGTGAACCAGAATTTGGACGACCATCAGCAAGGACTGCTGACTCCCCAAATGCTGAAAAAAATCCGCCGGGTGATCAATGCCGTTAAGCGCGGCGCTATTCACGTGGATTTACAGCTGGGTATAGCACTGAGTGAATCTTTGGCACCTTTTGGGGCTGCACAATCGCCGCTCAATCTTATCGACCATGAAGCCACGGGGTTGGGGTGACACCAGACTCGACACTGGGAGCTGTGGCTACGGCCGCAGCGGGACACTTGCTCAATTGTCAGCACTGGCGTGCTGAGGGCGAGGGGATTACGCCGGATCCGAGCAACGGGGCAATGGCTGCCCATGCACTTGTTCAGTCATTAAATACCGCTAGCCTGAAGACCGAAAGTTCGGGCGTGATACCCGATTCTATGGCTGGCGCACTGGCGCTGTCTTCAGGGTTAGATGCGCTGAATATTCAATCTTTTCATTTCCAAGGAGTGACGTAATGTCAGCATTAACCTTGCAATTTACTCAGGTGGGGCTGGATGCGCTGTTGTCGGCGCGCGCCAGAGGCTTTAAAGGGCAAATCAGCCATATGGCCTTTGGCGATGCAAGCTACACCCCGTCTAAAAATCAAACCACGCTGCGTAGTCAAAAAGAGCTGGTGGAAATTGCCGACTCGGATTATACCGACGGTGAAAGCAGCAGCTTGAAAGTGGCCGCTAAATTCGAAGCGCCGCTGGAATACGCCATTGGCGAAATTGGTGTGTTTCTGGATTCCGGCGAAAAGCTTTCCAACGGTCAGCCCAAACTGATTTTGCTGGGCGTCTATTCTAAACCTAACACCACGCTTGGGTATCGCACGCCAGACGTTAAGGTGTTGCAGTGGCTAACCCTGAGCCTGACCCAGCTGCCCTCCGACAGTGTTGAGGTTAAACTCGGTGTCGATAACCTCAACCTGATCCTCGACAACGAGCTGGCCGAGCTGACCCTGGTGCAGCTAGATACCATGCACCGTCAGATCAATCAGGAATGGCGCTTAGTGGCGCTAGAGCAGGCTTGAAGATAGAGACTTACAAAGTTCAAAGGAAACTATATGACAACTGAAACTAAACCAATCTCGCAGCAGCTTACTGAGGTCGCAGGGCGTGCCAACGCATTGTGTCAGACTGTGGCCGATAAAGCCGGTGAAATAACAACCACACTGAATGCCAAGCTAGCGCAGGTTGATGCGCGTGTAACAAACGCTGAAGCGTCGCTCAATACTGAAATGGCTCAGGCTCAGTCTGAGTTTAATAGCTGGAAAAGTGGCCATACTGAGCTGGTTAACGGCTTGGATGTCCATAAGCAAGGCAAAATAAAGCGCTACTTTTTTGCGACTACTCTGGGTAATGGTGGATATACAGCAGATAGAGATGGACCTGACGCGGCTTTTCCGCATTGCGCCTCACCACAGGAACCCTATTACATCAATTTACTTGAATTTGATGCACAAAATGGCGGTGGTTTCGGTGCAGCCGGTGACTACTTTAAATGCGAAGTTATCATGACCCACCGGGGGATGTTTGCAACCAGTTACACTGAACACTTAGTGTTTACCGGTACGTCATTTCAGGACTGTGTTTCTGCCGTAATGGAAGCAAAAAGCATTGTACACAATAACCATTTGAGCCTGTTTATTTCGGAGCCGGACAACCCAGCGAAAGAAATTCCTTTGGGTTCGGATCTGGCTGGTTCTTCGGTTCCTGTGAATTTCAGGGCAATTGGTCAGGGATATGACTCGGGCATCGCGAGGTTAACTCTTAAAGTTGACCCAAGGTTCCATTGCGGCGCATCTCGAGCTATTAGCGTAAGCACTGAGTATACGTCGGAGCGCGGTCGCCCGAGTGCTGAGCGCATCAGTCAAAACCAACCAACATGGGAGCAATAAACATGGACATAGCAGAAAATGAAGCGCAAATGCCTGTTCAGCAACTTGCAGATGAGAGTCAATGGTACTCAATCAGGGCAATGCGCGATGCGTATTTGCGTTCAACGGATTGGTTAGTACTGAAATATCAGGAAACACAAGGCGCGATACCGGATGAGTTGAAGCAATATCGTCAGGCGTTGAGGGATTTACCGCAGGCATATAGCTCGCCGAGCGAAGTCGTGTGGCCGGCCAGGCCTGAGCTGTAATATCGTCCCCTTCGGGCACGTCGCCCGCCCTGACTCACTGATTGTCTTCGAGTCTTTTTAATCTAAGAGCAAGTCTATGCAACGAACGACCTTAATCACCCAGGTGCTTGAGCGCCTGACGACGTCCCTGGCACAGGTGGCTCAGGTGGATTATCTAATCCCGAGCCAGGTTGCCCCGGACCTGACCCAGCAAGCCCAACTAACAGTAACGCCGACACAGGAACGCCAGGCCAGCGAGCTGCAAAGTAAAGGCACCGATAAAGGTGTCAGCTATGGACCAGCGTACAACAAAAACCTCAGCCCAAACTTGCTTGACAGGCGGGTGCTGAGTGTGCAGCTCGATATTGCGTTGATGGATGGCGATAAAGCCAGGCTGCTGGAGAGGCTGGATGAGGTACTCAGCAAAGGCGAAGCCGCGATGTTGGCGGACGACGTGCCCACCCACTGGCAACATTTTATTGCCGAGCAAACGACCTTTGCGTTTAGTCAGCACAGTGAAGGGATTAAAGCACAGTTACAGCTGAGCTGGTCATTTTACTATCAGGTTGAACAGAGCGAGTCACCTGGTACGCCCATCACGGATGTTTATCTGGGGCAGCAGGGCTATGAGCACAAGTTAATCTACAGCACGCAAACGCCTGCTGGGGAGGTACTATGAACCTGGATCCCGCTCAATCTGAGCTAGCGCTATCTGACTTACAGCATCGTTTAAGCAAGCTGATCACGCTTGGTACGGTGCATGAAGTGGACTATGAAACGGCCCGGGTGAAAGTCAAAATCGGTGACTGGATCACAGCTAAGCTACCCTGGCTGACCGATATGGCGGCGCATAATATGACCTGGCGTGCACCGGAAATTGGTGAGCAAGTGATTGTCCTTGCGCCCTGCGGCGACACTGCCCAGGGCGTGATCCTGGGCAGTGTGTATAGTGCGGCAGCTGATCACCATAAACCCGACCATGTGTTAGGTGCGGGTGAAGGGGAAAGTTACGCTGTGGCAAGCAGTCGTGAACATGTGCACCGCACCCGCTATCAGGATGGCGCGCTGGTGGAGTATGACAACCAAAATCATGCTTACCATCTTTATGTGCCGGACACGGACGGTGAACAAACCGCGAAAATCACAATACATAGTGAAAGAGACCTTCGCATTGAGTGTGGGTTTAATGCGACGGTCGAAGTGGGCAATAACGCCTCAATTAATGTGGTTAAGGATGCCACTCTGACGGTGGGTAATGACGCTTCTGTCAGCGCCGAAAAGAACATTCATGTAACGGCAAAAGAAACACTGAACTTAAAAGGTAAGCAGATCAATATCAGTTCAACGGCACAGGGAATTGCTATCGCGGCGGAGACTGACTTGTTGCTCAATGCGAAGAATATGATCAAAGCACAGGAGTAAGCATGCCAGATATTGCATTAAACAATGCCAAGACCAATTTGCACAATGATTATAACCCAGCCACGGTGGCCGCAGCGCAAAGCACCTTTAAGGTCAATAAAGAAGCCGTGTTGTGTGTCAAAGACGTATTATCTGAGCACTTACACAGCAAAGACAGCAAGATACCGCCTCATGTTGGGCAGACAGTAACAAAAGGTGCGCCGGGTTTTACGATTGGGGGCAACGCCGTTGCCCGTGTGGGCGATCCCAGCGGCTGTAACGCATTGATTGAAGATGGGTATGCAAAGTTCATTGTGGGTAATAAAGGAGGTGAAGCATGATTGGCATGAATGCCCAGACAGGTAAGCCGCTGGGCGGCGTTGAACACCTGAAACAAAGTATTCGCGATATTGTAACGACCCCCAAGGGAAGCCGGGTGATGCGTCGCGATTATGGCTGCGGTTTGTTTGAACTTATTGACCGGCCGTTTTCACACTCTCTGGTTGGTGATATTACCATTGCCATTTCCAATGCACTTGAGCAATGGGAGCCGAGATTCGCACTTGAAGGGGTGGCGGTGCACCCGGCTGGAGACGGCAAATTATCAATCGCCATTGAAGGTTTATATCTTATCAATGGTGAACCGGTAACCATCGAAGGGATCCAAATCTAACTTCTGATTTTTAATTTTCTCAATTTATTTTTCAACTTAAGCCACAGTACCTGGGCTGCGTTTTGTCGCTGCTCGTCTGTGGCTTTTTTATTAGCTAATTGACATACCTTTAAAGGAGATATCTATGTCTGAATTTCTACACGGTGTAGAAGTCATCGAGGCGCAATCTGGTACGCGCCCTATTAAAACTGTAAAAAGCTCGGTTATTGGTGTTATAGGTACTGCCCCTGGCGCAGATACAGACGCTTTCCCGGCCAATACACCAGTATTAATCGCAGGTAAACGTAGTGAAGCCGAAAAGCTGGGAACTGACGGTACACTGCCTGCTGCACTGAGTGGCATTTTTGACCAGGCTGGCGCCGCTGTGGTTGTGGTACGTGTTGAAGGTGCCGATGAAGCCGCTGTGATGGCAGCGATGACAGACGATTCAACGGATGACGGCAAGTATAAAGGGGTATTTGCCTTTTTAGGTGCAGAGTCTGTACTGGGTGTTGCGCCACGTATTCTGGTTGCGCCGGGTTACACGCATCAACGTGATGGCGGTGCTAACCCTGTGGTCAGCAAACTAGTGGGCGTGGCTGAGCGACTTCGTGCGGTGATCATCGCAGATGGTCCAAATAGCACAGATGCGAAAGCCATTGAATATCGTGGTGATCAGAGTTCACGTCGTGTATTCCTGGTTGACCCACATGTTCGCGTGTTCAAAGACGGTGTTGAAAAGGTTGAGCCAGCCAGCGCACGTGTTGCCGGTATGATTGCCAAATCGGATAACGACCGCGGATTCTGGTGGAGTCCGAGTAACACTGCCATGAATGGCATCGTCGGTACTGCTCGTCCGGTGGACTTCCAGCTGGGTGATAAACAGGCGCGTGCTAACCACCTGAACGAAAATGATGTAGCAACTATTATCCGCCAAAACGGCTTTAAGCTGTGGGGTAACCGTACGTGTTCTGGCGACCCGAAATGGGCTTTCCTGTCAGTGGTTCGTACCGCAGACATGATCAATGACTCACTACTGCGTGCCCATATGTGGGCGGTTGACCGTAACATCACCAAAACCTATATCGAAGATGTGAAACAGAGCGTGCAGTCTTACCTGGACAGCCTTAAAGCACAAGGTGCAATCCTGGGCGGCGAAATCTGGGCAGATGAAGAGCTGAATACACCGGAAAACCTCCAGGCTGGCAAGGTGTACTTCAGCTTTGACTTTACGCCGCCAACCCCGGCTGAGCACATCACCTTCAAGAGCATTCTGACAAATAACTACCTAGAGGAAATCGTATAATGGCAATGTCTCCTAAAATCCTTAAAAAATTCAAACTGTTCGTAGACGGCAAAGGCTACCTGGGCATTGCAGATGAAATTCAGCTGCCAAAAGTCACAGTCAAAACCCGCGAAGTGACATCGGGCTTTCAGGCACCGATTGAGCTGGACGTGGGCCAGCTTGAGAAACTCGAAGGCAACATCACTTTACTTGAATACAATGCTGACATGATGAAGCTGCTGGGAGACTGGAGTGGGGCTACCACACCATTGACAGCACGTGGTGCGATTCAGGCACAGGGTCAGCCACCACAACCTGTGGTTGTGACCCTGGAAGGCTTCTTCAAAGAAGTGGACATGGGTAACTGGAAAGACGGCGAAGAAGCTAAGCTGACGCTGCAATATACAGTGCAGAAGTACAAGCTGGAGATCAACAACGAAGTGATCTACGAAATTGACCTGTACAACGACGTACGCAAAATCAACGGCACAGATCAAATGGCACTGTTACGCGCTGCCATTGGCGCTTAATTCGCGTTCTTGCCTTGAGATGGCGGGTGCTTCTTACCGGTTTAGTAAGTGGTAAGGAGTGCCCACCTGCGCACTGAAAAAATAAAAATAGGAGCAAAAGCATGAAAGAAATCATTACCCTGGCATTTCCAATTACGGTTGACGGGCATGAGTATGCCGAATTAACTATGAGACGACCTAAAGTACGTGACCGGTTAATGGTGGATAAGGCAGATATCAGCGAGTCGGAAAGTGAAATTCGTTACTTCTCCAATTTGTGCGAAGTCTCGCCGGATATCATCGAAGAGCTTGACTGGAGCGACTTTGTGAAGCTCAGAGAGACCTTACAGGCTTTTCTCGTATCCCGCCCAGGCGCTTAAGAGCTATGGTGATCGCCTTAGCCAAATACACTGGCTGGGGCCTGGCCGAACTCAATGCATTGACCGAGGATGAATTAATCGACTGGTTCAATGCTGCGGTTGACTACAAAGAGGCAACCTCTGCGTCCTGATCCGTTGCGGGTCATCCCTCTGCAAACATGCGTTTTTGCGCATGTTTGTAGTTTCAATTGCCGGCATTGCTCAGTGGCTTTTTTCAGGCTGTTTAGCAATGCCACACTCCACCTCCTTTCATTCTCTGGTATCACTTCTTAACTCTTTCAGGTAAATCTATGAAACAAGGAACTGTCGAACATCTTCGTGCTCCCGGCGGAGCCAAAAATAAAGTTAAACATCGCCTGGCGCAGAGCAATGGCGTGGACCAGCGACTGGCGAAACTCGGCCGGGCACTACATTCTTTGCAGCTACAAAGTGATGCCAGTGCAGCCTCTATCGGGCAATTACTTGCACAACTTCAGGCGCTGGCGTTATTAGCCCCTCAAAGTAGCGATTTGCACAAGCGTCTGCAATCTGTGATGGCACAACAGGTGCCGTCGGGGCAGCCTGCGTCAGGTGAGGGGACTGTCAATCTGAGTGTGGATAATGCGCTTTCTTCTGGGGTATCAGACGCCTTGCTGGCGTCCTTGGATAACCTTGGCGCTGTGATTACACGCCTTGTTGCTCAAAATGAACAAGCCTCTCAGCCCGGTGGTGCCAGTCAGATTGCAAGCGCAACGGCGCCTGGCTTTGCACCGGTAAACACGTCCGAGGATCGTCAAAGCTCGGTTGAACTGAATACCTTCGCGGATGCTGACAGTGGTGCTACAGCGATACCTGTCTTTGAAGGTGCCGTAGATGTATCGGCCGTGACTGCATTGTCTCAGTCTGTAAATGCTGAACTGAACGGCCTGACCACATTGATGCCTGAAGTGGCGCGCTCTCTGGATCTCGGCCAGGCAGTCGCTGCGTTTCAATCCGCATTACCAGTATTGCAAAATCAGGACCTCAAGGCGTTGCTCGAAGGGGGCCTGAGTGGGCTAAAAACGGCTTTACCCGCGTTGATTGACGCCGTCGACTTGTCTCAGCTACAGCAGGCATTGGCTTCAGAATTACCGGCACTGGCGCAGTTAGACTTGTCTGGTGCATTGCGTGGTGATGTACAGGCTTTAGCAGCAGAGCTGCCGCTCATGCTCAGTGCGTTGCAGCTGGATGGCGTCTCGGCCAGTGTTTCACAAGCCTTACCTGCACTTGCACAATTGGATATGCCTGCGATTGCCTCTGGAGAGCTGGATTCACTGGTTCAGGCGGCACCGCAGCTATTTCGGGCTTTGAACATGCCCGGTGCATCACAGGCGATGAAAAAAGCCCTGCCGGTACTGAGTAAACTTAACGCACCAGCGATCGTTGAAGGCGACCTCAGCAGTTTACTGGACGCTGCGCCTGAGGTTCTGCGCGCATTTGAGTTGGAAGGGGCCGCAGATAAATTGCAGGCCGCAATACCCAGCCTGATCCAGCTTGATCTCAAAGGTATTGCGCAGGGCGATGTGTCCACTTTGATGAACGTGGCGCCTCAATTGCTGAGTGCGCTGGAGTTGGGTGATGCCGGCACAGCTATGGCTGCCGCGCTTCCTGCGTTACAAAAATTTGATGTTGACGGGTTACTCAGTGGCGATCTGACCTCGCTGGCCGAAGCAGGCCCGGATCTGCTCAATGCCCTGGGCATGGAAGATGCGGCAGCCCTGTTGCAACAACACGCTGGTATTGTACAAAAGCTGGACATTCGGGGCGTGATGAGCGGCGATTTAGCCTCGCTGGGAGAGGTTGCACCTGCGGTATTTGATGCACTGGATATGCCCGGCGCATCGGCTGCAATGCAAAAGGCGATGCCGGTGCTGAGCAAGCTTAATGCCCCGGCCATTATGGAAGGCGACCTGAGCAGTTTACTGGACGCAGCGCCTGAAGTGTTACGTGCGTTTGATCTGGACGACGCCGCTGATAAGTTGCAAACCGCCATTCCCGGGTTGGCCAAGCTTGATCTGAAAAGCATCGTGCAGGGGGATGTCTCCAGCCTGATGAACGCCGCTCCTGACTTGCTCAAAGCACTGGACCTGGGAGATGCTGGCGCTCTACTTGAGTCGGCTTTACCAGCGCTACAGAAATTCGATGTGGACGGGCTTTTGAGTGGCGATTTGTCGTCTCTGAGCGAAGCTGGCCCTCAGTTGCTGAGTGCTTTTGGTATGGATGATGCGGCCTCGTTGCTGCAACAACATGCTGGGGTGTTCCAAAAGCTCGATGTAAAAGGCGTACTGGATGGCGATTTGTCATCGCTGGTTTCTGCTGCACCGGATCTGCTCAATGCGTTTGGTATGGATGGCGCGGCATCTTTGTTGGCGCAACATGAAGGAGCGCTCAGCAAGCTGGATTTTAAAGGACTGATGAGCGGTGATTTGTCGTCTCTGGGCGACGCCGCATCTGAATTTTTGAGTGGTTCCGGTTTATTTGGCGAAACGGATGGGGGCGCTGAGGGGGCGAGTGTTTTTGATGACCTTGACGGGCACTTAGAAGACGAGCCTGAAGAAGAGAAAAAACGGCCTGGTAAACGCAAAAACAAGGGCAAACCTAAGGGTAAGTCAGGTTCTAAACGAGGGCGAAATAAAGGGAAAGGCCGAGCTGATTCAGAGTCAAAAGAGGACACCAGCAGAAAAAACAAGCGCAAGCCAGCGTCACAGGGCAATACAATTCGTGCGCTCGATACTGGCAGGCAGCTCCCCAATGCGACATCGAAATCAATAGCAGTGCAGGCTGCGGCAAATGACGCCAAGTCTGGCAAGCTGGGGCAGTTTGCAGGTAAAAAAGGCGGGCTGTTCAGTCGTCTGCCCGGGGCTAAAATGCTCGGTAAACTGGCAGCCCCTTTGAGTGCGGTGATGGGGGCCGTTGATGTTGCAACCACCTTGTCGGATGACAGCCTGAGTGCTGAGCAGAAAACTCAGCAGGTTGGCAGTGCGGTCGGTGGAGCAGGCGGTGCCTGGGCAGGGGCAGCAGCAGGTGCTGCAATAGGCTCAGTGATCCCGGGGATAGGCACTGCCATAGGCGGTTTGGTCGGAGGCGCCCTGGGTGCGATGGGGGGGGAGTCTGTAGGCGGCTGGCTGGGTGAAAAACTCGGAGGCTGGTTTGCTGACGATGAACCTGCTAAATCTCAGGCGACATCAGACACCGGAGGTAATGTCGGGGCAACTCTCGTTCAATCCAATGAAGTTGGTGCGCCCGACACGGCCTCACAAAGCAGCGCTAATAACACTGTGCTGGGCCTGGCCGAAGGTTTTATCAAAAACCAGTTTATCAATCCGTTTAACCTGGCCGCAGGCACCGCATCTGCGTTTGCTGGATTAACCGGGAATGATCAGAGTCGCGTACATAAAGTGGCTAAAGCAGGCAATTTTGTCGGTGATGCGTTGAACTATCACACTGTGTGGCAGGCCGCCAACGATGAGTCTTTAAGTGGCTCACAAAAAGCTGGGGTGATTGGCGGCACGCTCGGGGGCATGTTCTCAGCCAAGGCCGTCTCTGGGTTAATGGAAAAAAGTCGTAACCCCTGGTTGAAAATGGCTGCGCCACTGGCTGGATTTATTACCAATGCTGCGGTGGGGTCGCAAATTAGTAGCTGGTTTAGTGCTGATAAATCGACCGACTCGGAAGGTGTGGCAGCCGACAAGGCCAACATTGCAAGCACGCCAGAAGCGCTGTCAACCTCGCTGGGCTCACCATTAACACACGCAGGATCCGCGCCTGTTAATGGTGACACAGCGCATCAGGGCGCACAGGTAACGGTCAATGCCAATATCACAGTTAATGCGCGCAGCGGCGAACAAGCTCAGGACATTGCTATTCAGGTTAAGCAGATCCTTGAACAGCAACAACAACAGGCCGTTCACGATTTGAATGCGCGCTATTTCAATCAGGTGGCTTAAACCCACATTTCATTCTTCAGGTGAATAATGAGCAATACCAATCATGCCAGGCATATGATGCAGCTGGGTGACTACAAGTTCTCGGTCAGTACAGCGGCATTTAACAAGCTGAAATACGACACCCAGTATCGCTGGAAGTCGCTTGACGCCCCGACAAACAAAAACAGCCCATTGATGCAGTTTATTGGGGTGGGAGAACAAACACTGGATCTGGAAGGCACTATCTTCCCGCAAATCGTCGAAAACGGGCTAAAGCAGCTCGATTATATGCGTGAAGAGGCGGCCAAAGGGCAGCCTTTGACGCTGGGTTATGTAGAAGAAAGTGGCAAGACCAATCCCAGCGTGGGCAGGGTCTTGGGGAAATGGGTGATCAACAGCATCAGTGAAACCCGAACTTTATTCTTTAATGATGGCATCCCCCGGGAGATTCAGTTTTCCATGCGCCTGAGTCGTTATCAGGCGGCACTTAAAGAGCCCGAATAAGGAGAAGTCATGAAAGGTGTAAATTATGTGACTCGTGATGGGGACTGTCTTGATCTCATTTGTTATCGCCATTACGGGCAAAGCGTCGGCACGGTTGAAAAAGTACTTGGGGCAAATGCGGGCCTGGCTGCGCTGGGCGCGATTTATCCGGCGGGTGTGGAAATTTTTCTTCCCGAGCTGCCTAAGCCGAAGACCAAACATGTGATTAATATTTGGGATTAACCATGAAGCAACAGCCCTATTTTTCTATTAAAGCGAATGGTAATGAAGTCACCAAGAGTCTGAAAGATCGGATCGTTGAAGTGAGTGTAACGCAGCGGACTGGGTTGCTCAGCGATGTGTGTATGGTGCGCTTCGATAACCTGGAGGAGCTGCCAATTCAGCTCCCAGAGCCTGGCAATGTACTGGAAATTGCGCTGGGGTACAAAAACGGCACGCCAGACAGCCATGCTGCACTTACTCCGGTTGGTAAGTTTGATGTCGGGGCATACGAACTCACTGGACCTGCCCGGGCGCTCACTTTGTATGGCAACAGCATAATGTGGGATGCCGACTTTAAATCGCCAAGATACCGTTCCTGGCCTGAACAGGGGAGTGACGAACCAATCACACTTGGCGACCTGGTGGCTCAAATTGCCTCGGAGTATGGGCTGCAAAGTGGCGTGAGCGAGGCACTGCAGAGCATTACCCTGGAGCACCTGGAGCAAAGTGAAAGTGATATGCAGTTGCTTACACGGCTTGCCCGACGCTACGACGCGGTGATGAAAATTGCGGCAGATAAATTGTTGTTTGTTACCAAGGGTGACGGGCAGTCTTTGTCAGGACAAACCGTGACTTCGGCCGCACTCAGCAAGCACCACTTAATACACTGGTCCAGGGCAACCAGCCACTATCGCTTAGTGGCTGGTGTGCTTTGCTATTACTACGATACGCAGCAGGCACAGCGGATTGCGGTCCAGGCTGGTTCAGGGACGCCTGTGGTGACTTTACCGTATCTCTATCCGGATGAAGCGGCTGCTCAGGCCGCAGCAAACAGCCACCTGACTCGCCTGAAACGTGCCCATGGAGAAGTGTATTTATGTGTGCCTGGTGACCCAGACATTGTCGCCGGTGCTTTGCTCACGGTGGATGAAACGGTGGAGTACCTCGAAGGTGAATGGTTTATCAAAGAAGTAACCCACCAGCTAACGTCACAGGGGTATGTGTGCCAGATCAAAGCAGAGCAACCCAATTAACCCTGCCTTCATGTCGGCCAGACGTGATTTCGTCCTTTCTCATTTCCTGCCCCCTCCCATTACCTGGCGTGACTAATACGTCGGGTAATGCCCTACCTGTCGCTAAACTAAAATAACTCTATATCATCATCTGGGTTTGCTTTTTCCTGCCTCTCCTGCAACATATCCAGCACTTCTGCTAATTGCTCCTCAATCACTAAGCCGGATTTTATTTTTTCTTCAGCAGCGGTTTTGGCTGTTTGGATCATGTTGACCAACAGCTCCTCTGAGGCTTCTGAAATGTCGTTGTCGACACTGAGGGTAGAGAACAAAACTTCTAATTGGATTTCCATATCGTCAATTAAAGTGGCTATCCCATTCTTAATGTCGGTATTTTGTGCCCTGAAGTCCAGAATGGTTTGTTTCATAGTTTGTTCCGCCAGGACTTTGCCTGTGCACTGTTCCAGCCCGTCCATCATGTAGGCAAGATAGTCTCGCATCGAGCCGGCTCTGTCCGGATCTTCAGGCATATTTTTAACCAGCAAAGACGCATGGCGCCAGTTAAATGCGGCTCTGTGCTTGCCAAATGTCATAATCCGATTTGCACCTTGTAAAGACTCAAGTAAAGCGGCATCAATATTCTTGGCTATCCCGTCATCAAAAAAACAAGGGTTGGTTCTCAGATCGCGAATGATCAGCGAACACTTTAGTCCAAATCTGCGGGTGAGTTTAAAAACTGCCCGGGCAAGATACGTTAAATCGTGACAATGAAAACTGTCCCGATAAAACCCCATCACAACGCCTAGTGACGACAGATCTCCCAGCGCCTTAACAGCGACTTCTTCGGCATGGACTGACCCCGTTTTACGTGCTTTGAGCAAGATAGACACTTTTGTGAGCAGCTCCTGCTCATCAACTGGTTTGGCAATAAAATCGTTGCCACCGGCATCATAGGCCTTTAAGCGCTCTTCTAATGAGCTTAAGTCTGAAAAAAACAGAATGGGCATAGTATGGCCGGCAAGCCTTATTTTGTATGCAGCTTCATAGCCATTCATATGTGGCATCTGAATGTCCATCAAAATGAGGCTAGGCAAGCATGAATCGACCAGTTTAAGTGCCGCTTCGCCATCTTGTGCAACTTCTACCCGGTACTGTGATGACAGCATATGTGTATGATATTCGATTACAAAGTCGTCATCATCAACGATCAGGATTGTCTCCATTCAGCTCACCAGTTTCGTTTACATCGTAGTGGCTGACAGGTGCAATACGCTGCAATTTTCTTCCTTCAGCCCCCCAAGTTCTCAATTCAAGACTAGAATACAAAAAGAAACTTTACCAATGACCTATTGGATGGGGAAAGCCGTGAAACTTTGGTTACTTGCACTGGCGTTTACGCTGATTGCCGGGTGCTCTGATACATCTCGCACACAGCTCAGAGTCGGGTTTAACCTCTGGCCGGGTTACGAAACACTTTATTTGGCGAAGCAAAACGGTCTGTTGAATGAGAATATCAAGCTGGTTGAGTTACTGTCTGCGACCGACACCATGGATGCATTTCGTCATGGCCGAATCGAAGTAGCTGCACTGACACTTGATGAAGCCCTGTTGTTGGTAACTGAGGGAATTTCACTCAAAATCGTCCTGGTTATGGACATATCAAACGGAGCGGATGCCGTGGTTGTGCGTGGATCCGTCTCTGAGTTGGCACAACTCAAAGGTAAGCGGGTAGCCTATGAACAAACTGCCGTTGGTGCTTTGATGTTGCATGAAACTCTGGATGCGGCACAGTTGAGCATGGCGGATATTGATGCCGTCCACCTGCCGGCAAATCAGCATTTTAGGGCTTTTCAGTCACGTGCCGTTGATGCGGTAGTGACGTTTGAACCGGTCACGACTCAGCTTGTGAATCAGAATCATAAAATTATTTTTGATAGTGCGCAGATCCCGGGCAAAATCGTTGATGTGCTGGTGGTCAGAACCGCACACCTAAGCCATTATCATGAAGCGCTACAGACATTGGTTTCGGCCCAGTTTTCGACACTAGAATATATAGAAAAATACCCTGAAAACGCAGCTCAGCTAATGTCTCCCCGGCTTGGCCTGCAACCGCATGAGCTGTTAACCGCACTCGATGGTATTACACTGGCTGATGCCCCGACCAACCGTTCTTTGTTAGTGGGTAAGGGAACAGAGCCCCCTTTGCACTCAACCGTAGAGCATCTGCTATCTGTGCTGGTAGAGCATAATATGATTGATGATGTGGCTGATGTGCAAGGTCTGGTTGATACGAGGTTTATACTGCAATGAGGCAGCCAGGAGTGCCAACGTCCCTGGCATTTTGGGTGCCTGTGGGCGTTTTGTTACTGTGTCTGGCTGTACTGAGCCTCAGTACTATGGTGATTTATACTGGCAGCCGGGATGCCTCTTATGCAAGCCATCAGTCACATGCTAATTATTTGCTGATGACATTGAAGCGCCATGTAGAAGTAAACCTGAGTTCCGACAGGCCTGAAGAGATCCGCCATGATTTATCTGTTATAGGCACTGTGCCGGAAGTCATCAGTATTGTGGTTGCGGATCATACCGGGCGCATACGATTCAGTAATCAGTTTGCCGAAATTGGTAAACCCCTCCAGGATATTACCAGTCATGGTTCTGATAAGGCAGTTAAAGCCGCCCGAAGCAGCAGTATGCCACTGTTGTCCTTTACTGCTGACCACACACAGATAGAGGCGTTTCAGCGCTTTGCTTTGCCCTCCAGTACAGAGTTGCGCTCTACTCGCTTTGGCACTATTTATCTGCGCTATAATCTTGCGCTGAGTGAACAGGCGTTATGGCACAATATCCGGTTAAATCTGGCCCTGATGTGGATAGGGTGCGGGATACTCATTCTGATGGTAATGATACTGCTCAGGAAGCGGGTTATTGCGCCTCTGAGTGACCTTGCCAGGCAGGCCTCTTTGCTTGCTGAAGGCACTTATACACATCAGAAAGTGGAGTCCGGATTCAAAGAGATAGCAGCGCTGAGCAGGACGTTCAACTGGGCAGCCAGTGCCATTCGTGAACACATATCTTTGCTGGATAACAATCAGCGAGAACTCGAATCCCGCGTTAGATTACGTACAGCGGAGCTACAAAGTGCCAATCTGAATTATGAACAGGCACAAAAAATGGCGCGTCTGGGGCGTTGGGAGCTGGAACTGCAAAGTGGTCTGGTCCACTTGTCTCAGGAGGCTTACGACATCATAGGTGCTTCTGCGGCGCAGCCGGTAACCGTAAATACCCTGTTTGGTCATACCGATGTCGCCTCTGATACGGCGTTACAGGCTATTTTTGATAAGCAGCAACAGCATCATGATTTTAATTATGAGTTGCATAATAACGGGAGCTGTCGTTTTATTCGGCTGGTGGCTGAGCGCTCTTTGGACAGTAATACTGGTCACTACAAGCTTGTGGGTATTGTGCAGGATATTTCTGAGCAAATGCGCAAAGAGCGCTCGCTAATAGAAAATCAGGCCATGACTCGCGCCATTATTGATACGGCAGCCGATGCCATCATAGTGATCAATATTCAAGGAGAAGTTCAAGAGTTTAGCCCGGCTGCGGAGGAAATGTTTGGTTACGCGCGAGACGAAGTGTTAGGAAACAATTTGCGTATGCTGATGCCAGAACCAAATCGAAGCAGCCATGATCAGTATATGCAGAACTACTTTGATACGGGCATTAAAAAAGTCATCGATAACAAACGTGAGGTGACCGCACGCAAGAAAAATGGCCAGTGTTTTCCCATCGACTTGGCTGTTGCAGAAACTAAAGTGGGGGAAGTGAATTATTTCACCGCCATCATTCGGGATATTACAGACCGTAAAGAGGCAGAGAAAAAGCTCCTTAAAGCAATGGAGGCCGCACAAAGTGCGACCCGTGCTAAGTCGCAGTTTCTTGCCAATATGTCTCATGAGATTCGTACTCCCATGCATGCAATCACCGGGTTAACCCATTTAGCGCTCAAAATGGATGCGCCACCAAAAATGCATAACTATCTGAAAAAAATACGTTATGCCGCGGATAACCTTTTGGTGATCCTGAATGATATTTTGGATATTTCTAAAATTGAGGCGGGCAAATTGAGTGTGGAATCTGTGCCGTTTCGTCCACAAATACTTATTGAGCATATTTGTGGTCTGATTGCTGCGCGTATTGATGAAAAACAGCTGGATTTTGAGGTAAACCAGGACCCCGCGTTACCCGAGGTCCTGATGGGAGATTCACTCAGGCTCAGTCAGATATTGCTCAATTTACTCAGTAACGCAGTTAAATTCACACCTCATTATGGCAGTCTATCTTTGCAGTTGGCGATTAAGACCCTGACGGAGTCCAGTGCAAAAATTGTGTTCACCGTATCTGATTCCGGCATAGGCATTTCACCGGAGCAGCTGCAAACCTTGTTTACTCCTTTTACTCAGGCGGATGCATCAACAACTCGTCAGTACGGTGGAACCGGCCTGGGTCTGGCAATCAGCAAAAACCTGGTGAAACTGATGGATGGCAGGATTTGGTGTGAAAGCTCTGTGGGGAAAGGTACACGTTTTTTCGTGGAAATCGACTTTCCCATTGCAACCGCCACGACTGAATCTCCACCGCAAATTGGTACGCAGATTGAGCAGGGGGCCTTGCCAGAACTACTAGGAGGAGCACAGGTACTTCTGGTTGAGGACAACGATATCAATCGGGAAATTGCACAGGAGATACTGACTGACGCGGGTATGCAGGTGCTTACTGCCGAACATGGAGAAGAAGCGCTGGAGCTATTACAGGAAACTCCAGTTGATCTGATCCTGATGGATTGCCAAATGCCGGTCATGGACGGTTATACCGCAACCCGGGAGATTAGAAAAAGCGCAGTCTGTCGAGAGGTGCCGATCATCGCGCTGACCGCAAATGTTATGCAACATGATCTGCAGGAAATCAAAGCCTGTGGTATGGACGATCATATCGCCAAGCCAATAAACGTTGAGTTGGCTTATCAAAAAATATATCAATGGCTTAGCCGTAAACAGAAGCCGACTCGTGATGAGGTGCCTGTGGTCACAGAGTCTGCCGATATGCACTTATCAACGATAATACCAACGCAGGATAATGCACAAAGTGAATTGCTCGATGTGGCGCAAGGGCTCAGACATGTTAATGGCAACGAGGCGTTTTATCATAAAATGTCTGATAAGTTTATTGATGCACAGAAAGGGTTTTGTACACGGCTGAGGCAAAGGCTGCAAGTAGAGGATATTGAAGAGGCAGCCAGAATGGCACATACATTAAAAGGACAGGCTGGTTATCTTGGGCTGGTGCGCTGTGCTGAGCTTGCTGCGCAGTTGGAGCTGGCCATTGTGCAGCAAAGTCCCCAGCAGGCAAATTTGATTCTGGAACTCGAAGACGTATTGACGCGTTCCTTCCATCTGCTCAAAGCGGCATTTTAGGAGGTGAGTAAAAGAGGGTTTATTTGGACGGCTAAACATCTAGAAGTTGAAATTTATTCCTGTTGCTTCATAATGTCTCAAGTTAACGGATCTATCTTTAACGGTCCTAGTCACTGAGGGGAATATCATGCCAATCACAGTCACCGACGACTTACCTGCCATTAGCCATTTGCGCCACGAAAATGTCTTCGTGATGCCACAAAGCCGTGCCAGTACGCAGGAGATCCGACCAATGCGGCTGGCAATACTCAATTTAATGCCCAATAAAGTAGAAACCGAAGTGCAGTTTATTCGTCTGCTGGCCAACACGCCCTTGCAGGTGAATGTGGATCTGCTGCGCCTGGACACCCACCGTAGCTCCGACAACTCCGAGCAGCATCTGAATATGTTTTACCGTTACTTTTCGGATGTCAGAGAAGAAAATTATGATGCGCTGATTGTTACCGGCGCACCACTTGCTCACCTGGAATATGAAGAAGTGACTTACTGGGAGGAGTTGCAGGCGTTTTTCGACTGGGCCGAGCACCATGTGACATCGACATTGTTCTCCTGCTGGGCGGCACATGCGGGTCTGTTTCATCATCATGGTCTGAAGCGGGAACTTAAAAAAGACAAGCTGTGCGGGGTGTTTCGCCACCGCTGCTACTTTGAACATGGTGCACTAACCCGTGGCTTTGACGATGAATTTTTGGTGCCCCATTCCCGTTATGGCCATATTGAGGCCAGTAAAATCGATGCCTGTGAGGAGCTGGTGACACTGGCTGGTTCTGAGCGAGTCGGCGCCTATTTAATTAAAAATGTGTCTGGCAGTCAGGTATATATTACCGGGCATCCGGAATACGATGCCGACACTTTGAGTAAAGAGTATTTTCGGGATTGCGAAAAAGGGCCGGATGCACCCAAGCCGGAAAATTATTTTCCTGAAGATGATGTTAACGCCAAGCCATCTAAGACATGGCAAAGCCATGCCTTTTTGTTATTCTCCAACTGGTTAAACTACTATGTTTACCAGACCACTCCGTACGATATTAATCTGGTTAGCCAGGATGTAAGGACTAACAATTATGCCGAATAAAGATATCACCACCGCGATTGACGGCGCAGCCATTGCCGATGAACTTAAAACGGCCATGCAACAGCGTATTTTGATCCTCGACGGTGCTATGGGCACCATGATCCAAAAACACAAATTTGAGGAAGAGGACTATCGGGGCGAGCGTTTTAAAGACTGGCATGTCCTGATCAAAGGTAATAACGACCTGTTAAGCCTGACTCAGCCTGAGGTGATCCGTCAGATCCACCGTGAATATCTTGAAGCGGGTGCGGACATTATTGAAACCAATACTTTTAACGCCACCACTATTTCGATGGAAGACTACGATATGGCCAGCCTCAGCCGGGAGATTAACGTCGAGTCGGCTCGTCTGGCAAGGGCTGTGTGTGATGAGTTTACCGCGAAAGACCCGAGTAAACCGCGTTATGTGGCCGGTGTCCTTGGGCCAACCTCAAAAACCTGTTCAATTTCACCGGATGTCAATGACCCGGGTTATCGCAATGTGTCATTCGATCAGCTGGTTACGGCCTATATTGAGTCGACCGAAGCCTTAATTGAAGGCGGCGCGCACCTGATTTTGATTGAAACCATCTTCGATACACTGAATGCTAAAGCGGCGGCGTATGGGGTGGAAGAAGCCTTTGAGCGTACCGGTATAACCTTGCCTGTGATGATCTCCGGCACAATTACCGACGCCTCGGGACGTACCTTGTCGGGCCAAACGACCGAAGCCTTTTACAACTCTATCCGTCATATCAAACCGATTTCCATCGGACTGAATTGCGCGCTGGGACCGGATCTACTGCGTGCCTATGTCGAAGAGCTGTCGCGGGTGTGTGAAACCTATACGTCGGTACATCCGAATGCGGGTCTGCCCAACGAGTTTGGGGAGTACGATCTGGAAGCCCCTGAAATGGCAAAAGAAATCATCGACTGGGGGAAGGAAGGCTTTATCAACATTGTTGGTGGTTGCTGTGGTACAACACCCGACCATATTCGCGCTTTTGTGAAAGGGCTGGAACAGGTGGCACCACGCACGTTGCCTGAGCTTGAAGTAAGAATGCGCCTGGCGGGCCTTGAAGCCTGTAATCTTAATTAGGAAGTACTGATATGACGCAATCTACAGCCATTTTTACTAACGTTGGTGAAAGAACCAATGTGACCGGCTCGGCGCGTTTTAAGCGTTTGATCCTGGAAGAAGATTATGAAGCCGCACTGGATGTCGCACGCAGCCAGGTGGAAAACGGCGCGCAGGTGATCGACATCAATATGGATGAGGCCATGCTGGATTCCAAGGCCGCCATGGTTAAGTTCCTGAACCTGATTGCCTCAGAGCCGGATATTTC
The DNA here is from genome assembly GCF_004014715.1 of Pseudoalteromonas sp. R3. Lineage (NCBI taxonomy): Bacteria > Pseudomonadati > Pseudomonadota > Gammaproteobacteria > Alteromonadales > Pseudoalteromonadaceae > Pseudoalteromonas > Pseudoalteromonas sp. R3. Next base: position 3,283,607 of record NZ_CP034835.1, on the reverse strand, counting down.
CCGCGTGCCAATCATGGTCGACTCCTCTAAATGGGAAGTGATTGAAGCGGGTTTGAAGTGTATTCAGGGCAAGGCCATCGTTAATTCTATTTCGCTCAAAGAGGGCCGCGAGCCGTTTGAACGCCAGGCGAAAATCATTAAGCGCTTTGGCGCTGCTGTGGTGGTGATGGCGTTTGATGAAACGGGTCAGGCAGAAACGGCCGACCGCAAGTTTGAGATCTGTGAGCGTTCTTATCGCATTCTGGTGGATGAGCTGGGTTTCCCGCCTGAAGACATTATTTTTGATCCCAATATCTTTGCTGTTGCGACTGGTATTGAAGAACACGATAACTATGCCGTTGAGTTTATCGAAGGTACCCGACGCATTAAACAGAATCTGCCGCACTGTAAAGTGTCGGGCGGGGTGTCGAATGTGTCTTTTTCATTCCGGGGTAATAACCCGGTGCGTGAAGCCATTCATTCGGTGTTTTTATATCATGCTATTCAGGCCGGTATGGACATGGGCATTGTCAACGCCGGTCAGCTGACGGTATACGATGATATTCCCGATGAACTGCGCAAGGCGGTAGAAGATGTGGTCCTCAATACCGATCCCGGTGCCGGTGAGCGTCTGGTAGAGATAGCGCCTAATTACTCGGGGATGGCACAGGCTGAGAAAGCCGAAGATCAGGAGTGGCGTAGCTGGCCTGTGGCCAAACGCCTGGAGCATGCGCTGGTCAAAGGCATTACTGAATTTATTGAAGAAGACACAGAAGCCTGTCGCCAGCAGTTTGATAAACCCATCGAGGTGATCGAAGGTCCATTGATGGACGGTATGAACGTGGTCGGTGATTTATTTGGTGCCGGTAAAATGTTTCTGCCTCAGGTAGTTAAATCTGCACGTGTTATGAAGCGAGCGGTGGCCTATCTGGACCCTTATATTGAGGCTGAGAAGCAGGCCGGTCAGAGCAACGGTAAGATCATCATGGCCACGGTAAAGGGCGATGTTCATGATATAGGTAAAAACATTGTCGGTGTGGTGCTGCAATGTAATAACTACGAGGTCGTGGACTTGGGTGTGATGGTGCCGGCAGAGAAAATTCTGCAAACAGCCATAGATGAAAATGCCGATGCCATTGGGTTGTCGGGTTTGATCACCCCGTCGCTGGATGAAATGGTACATGTCGCTAAAGAAATGACTCGTCGGGGGTTTGAGATCCCGCTGTTGATTGGCGGGGCAACCACGTCGAAGGCGCATACGGCGGTCAAGATTGAACCTCAGTATGACAAAGGGGTGGTTTATGTTAACAATGCCAGCCGTGCGGTGGGAGTGGTTTCCAGTTTACTGAGCGCTTCACAAAAGCCGGGCTTTTTGGAAAAAACCGCCAGTGAATATGTTAAGGTGCGTGACCAGCAGGCGCGTAAAAAGCCCCGCTCAAAACCCGTGACATTGGCCCGCGCACGTGACAATGCGGTTAAACTCGACTGGGACAATTACACCCCACCGGTACCCAAAAAGCTGGGCATCACTGAGTTTAAAGATGTCAGTATCGCTACCTTGCGTGAGTATATCGACTGGACGCCCTTTTTCATGACCTGGACGCTGGCCGGTAAATACCCGCGTATTCTTGAAGATGAAGTAGTGGGTGAGGAAGCGAAAAAGCTCTTTGCCGATGCCAATACTATGCTTGACGAGCTGATTGCTAAAGGCAGTTTACAACCGCTGGGTGTAATTGGTTTATTCCCGGCAAACCGGGTGGGTGATGACATTGAAATCTATCGCGATGAAAGCCGTGAAGAAGTGCTGCTGAAGTCTTGTCAGTTGCGCCAGCAGACCGAAAAAACCGATTTTCCGAACTATTGTCTGGCCGATTATATCGCGCCGAAAGGCACGCCGGATTATTTTGGTGCGTTTGCGGTCACCGGTGGTCTGGAAGAGGATGATTTAGCTGAGGTGTTTGAGCAGCAGCAGGACGATTACAACAAAATCATGGTGAAAGCGGTGGCAGATCGTCTGGCTGAGGCCTTTGCAGAATACCTGCATGAACAGGTGCGTAAGCAATACTGGGGCTTTGCTGAAGATGAAAAGCTTAGTAATGAAGAACTGATCCGCGAGAACTATCAGGGGATCCGTCCGGCACCGGGCTATCCTGCATGTCCTGAGCACACTGAAAAAGATAAAATCTGGCAGTTGTTGGATGTGGAAAACCGCATTGGCATGAAGCTCACCAGCTCTTATGCCATGTGGCCGGGCGCGGCGGTATCAGGCTGGTACTTCTCGCATCCGGACTCCAAATACTTTGCCGTGGCAGCCATTCAGCAGGATCAGGTTGAAGATTATGCCAAACGTAGCAATATGACGTTGGCAGAAGCCGAGCGCTGGCTTTCGCCCAACCTGGGGTATGAACCACAACCATAACCAACTAACATGAGATCCATCAGCTCATCTGTTAGGCGCGTGACCCGCGCCTTTTCTTTTACTTTCAAAATATTGTGTTGATCCTTTGCGCATCAGCTGATTTCTGAATCTTTTGGTTTGTTACATTTGATTACGGTTGGGCTTGATCTATTGCGTTTATTGCAATAGATTGTGCGGCTTTTATTCATGGGGAAATCGGGATATGAAGGTGAACAGCGCAAGTAAAGTGGCACTAGTCCTAATGGGCTTATTCGCGTTATCGGGGTGTGAAGGCGTTGGTGAAGAGGAAGCGAACGGCGATATCTCATCGGGTTCAGGTAGTAATCTTTCCAGCAGTGGTAACAGCTGTAATTTACAGGAACTTATTACGGATGCTGACAGAGAAGCGGCCAATGCGTGTGGTGTTCAGGCGTCATCTCAGATAGCAAATGCAGATGTTTATTACACCGCTGCTGTCAAAGCGTGCCGTAGTGGCGAGACGGGCACAGACCCTAAAACCGGTCGCACAACAACATATAAAGATACGTATGATGTTTATAAGCAAGCGTCTGAATATGCGCTCACAGTGGTTGATCAGATGAACTGTGGGGCGAACTCAAGTGGCCAATCAAGTGGTGGCGTCATAGTTCCGGATACGAATGTCGTGCAACACAACTTGTGTGTTGGTTATATTGATGATGGTAAAAAAGCATTGGGCGTTTGCTATGGACCTGTTAAACAGCACAACACCGAGTGTGGTGATAACCGTGTCAATTACTTAAAAAGCTTTGAAACATCTTCTGCCTGTATCACCGAGCGTGATAGCTGGGTAAAAAACGCTTTCAATAACTAAGTGAGGAATGCCTGTGATCCGTTACATGTTGCTGATCTTTTTGGTAGGTATGGTCTCAGGCTGGATTCTGCGTGGTGCCGCTGTGGCGCCACCCGTTGCAGAGGAAAAGGGCTTAGCTACAGCTCTGATTCAGAGCTCGAAAAGTGAACCGCAAAGGGCACAGAGCCAGCCAAAGACAGAGGTTCATACACACACTGCGCCTGCAGGTACTGAGCTCATCAACAACACTATGGTCGAAACGGCGATCCGTTTTGCAGATGAAGACACGCTGGCTCAGTTTGCAGCGTCTCATGGTATTCTGGATGAAGACAGTTTACTGCAGATCACGGACGTTCGTGCTGCCGCTCAAAGGCTTGCAGACATTGCGCTAAACAGTGATTTACAAGAACAAACGGAACAGCTGAATCATGGCAACTCTATAATACTTTTCTCGTCTCAGGCAGAGTTTGAGGCCGGGTACGCTGTACAGAATATTTTCCCTGCGAACGCAGGCGATATAACCGCTATTTTTGAAACCGGTGCTGATTATGGTCATAAAGTGCTGGTGAAATGGGTTAGAGAAGACGACAATCAAATCGTCGTGTTTCGCAATGTTGCGATTAAATCTGCAGATAGTCAGCATTTTGTGCGTTATCATAAGCCCTTTTGGCCTGCTGGCCGCTATCGGGTTGAGATATACGCAATTTCTGATCAGTTTCCTCTGTTATCAAGAGGGCATTATCAGGTGGTGACCCCCTAAATTATCCTTGTGTTTGGATAATTATTTAGTTATTATTTGTCCCTTGCTTTAAATAACCTCTGATTTAAAGCGTCATAGAAGTAATGCCCTCTTGCCTTGATCCAGTAAGCCCGCATTAAAAATTACAAGTAGAGCTTATTATAGTCAGGCGATATACCACTGCAGTTACCCCAGCCGGGGACGTTGTGAATGCAGATATTAAGATCGCCAGTACCATTTCTCTTGAAGCGCGTCGGTTTGTTGACTCAAAAGTGTCGAGAAATTGTTCGCAGATTTTTTCAGGTTTGGTATCAAACTGTCATAAAGCTCGTTTAATGTTTAAAGCGTTAGCCCTCAGGCTGCGCATTATAAAAGTGAGTTTTATTATGTCTTATACATACAACGGAACAGAGATCCGTGTTGAGCAACCTATTCGCTCAATTTCGGTGAACAAATCAAAAGTCGTTTTTGCTGATGGCACAGGCCGCAAACAAACGCAATTCTCAAGTGGCAGCGAAGCCCGTCACTTCCTGAACTGGTTGACTCGTGCTTGCTAAGTAAAACAAGCTCATCAACTCAGACACAGCGCCGAGGTAACTGACAAGTTACGTCGGCGTTTTGCTTTTAGACGTTGCACTGGTTGCTTTTCTAATGTACCTTCCCGTAGTTTTCGTGGGAACATATCTCCATGAAAACGTTAACAATGTGAAAACAAAAGAATAACGATATTAGGAAGCCAACAATGGACTCGACTTCTACTACCACTACTGCCGAATCGGGCAGTCAACCTACACCATCCCAACTGCAATTTACCGGTAACGGTAAGGAGTATTTTGGTATCTGGATTGTCAACATGTTACTGACACTGGTGACACTGGGTATTTACTCAGCCTGGGCGACGGTTCGGACAAAACAGTATTTCTATGGTCATACCTTGCTTGACGGGCACAGGTTTGATTATCTTGCAACACCCATACAGATACTCAAAGGCCGCTTACTCGCTGTTGGCCTGTTCGTTATCTACAGTATGATATCAAGCTATTTCCCGCTTGTGGGTGCGATGATGGCATTAGCACTGGCACTATTGGTTCCATGGATGATAAATCAGGGCCTTAAGTTCAGTATGCGTATGACCCGTTATCGCAATATTCGCTTTGCTTTTAAAGGCAGCTATGGCGAGGCGATAGTGAACTTTGTGGTGTTACCATTTGCCAGTATTTTTACCTTATATTTGTTGATGCCCTGGGTGCTCAAGCGTATTGATGCGTATATTCACAATAATATTAGCTACGGTGATAAACCAGTAAAAGTACAATTACAGGGCAAAGAATACTATGCAGCTGCAATTCTGGTGATGTTGCTGGGCATACTTGTGATGATGCTACTGGGCCTTGCATTCAGCCTGATAGGTGGTATCAACATTAACCCTGATGAGCTGGGAGCGGTTAACTTTGGCATGTTCCTGATTGTCCCTCTGTATTTGTTTGTGATTAGTGCATTGCAAGGTATCTACCAGGCGCTGATCCGCAATCATATTCTGAACAATGCGCAAATTGACGAGGTTGCAGAATTTAAATCAACTCTGGCACCGCAGCGTTATGCCTTGATCCTGGCAACCAACGCAGCTGCGATTGTATTGACCGCAGGCCTGGCATTCCCCTGGGCAAAAGTGCGTAAGGTCAGGGCGCTGGCTGAGGCGACTCAGGTGGTGTTGCTGCCAGGTGCAGACCTGGTGCTGGATACGGCGCAGCAGGCTGAATCTTCCTTTGCTGAAGAAGCCGCCAATGTGTTCGACGTTGATATCTCGTTGACCTGATGATCCGGGGATACTTTTACCAGCCAAACAGCAGCCGGGTGCAAGAAGCCGTTGCCCGGCTCAGCGACAGCCACATTGTCATTTACGTGAACGATGAGAGTGTGTGCGAAAGTTCGGTTGAGACGCTCACCGTTTCGGCTCACTTACCCGGACAGGCCAGTGAGCTGACTTTCACTGACGGAGCGCGCTTTGTGCCGCTGGATGTGTCATATCGTTGGGCATTTCAGTCAGGTAAGAGTTCGCTACTGGCTACTCTTGAGTCCAATCTGGCCCTGATAGTATGTGCCTTGGTAGCGACACCTGTATTGCTCTATGCCTTGCTCTTTAAACTGGTCCCCGGAATTGCGGTGACAGCCGTACAGACCATGCCAGATGCGGTCGTGGAGCAAATGGGCCAGCAATCTATGGTGCTCATTGAGCGTACCGTGTTATCGCCTACTGAGCTCTCAGAGGAAGAACAGGCGGTCATTGAGCAATTGTGGCAAGACACCGTTGCACAGCTTGACCTGTCAGCGCAGAAATATCGCGTTGATGTCTATCACTCTGAGCATTTTGGCGCCAATGCCTTTGCGCTGCCACATGGACAGGTCGTGGTGACCGATGAGTTGGCAAGACTACTGGCCGACAACCCGGATGCGCTCAGAGCTATTTTGTTACACGAGATAGGTCACGTAGAGCGCATGCATAGCGTACGCCTGGCGTCTCAGGCGGCGGTGGCCAGTATTGCCATTGCCATGCTGGTGGGTGACATGGACATAGTTGCTGAGGTGGTTTTGGGGTCAGGCAGTGCTCTGCTGGATCTGCAATTTTCTCAAGATATGGAGTGGGAAGCAGATAACTATGCGCTGGCGCAGCTTCATCGTCTGGACTACAGCGGTGAGCATTTTGCTCAGGCACTGGAGTCACTTGCTGGACTAGGTGAGACAGATGAGCAAAATTGGTTAAAATACCTGTCTACGCATCCCAGTTTGCAGGAGCGCATTGAGCACGCCAGAAATTATACTCCATCTCCTTGATAGAGGGAGCCAATACAATTGGCTATTGATGGGCGTCTGTTTGCAGCTCGCAACCGCTATTCTTGTAAGGCCTCAGTGAGGCCTTTTTCTTTTTTGGTTAGCAGTCCACGCATTTTCTACAGTAAAAACACCCAGGCTTTTAAATGAACTATTTTAATTTCTTTTAAGCTCTTCTTATTGTTCTGGAAATCGTGATTTATAACTTGTTTTTACTTCATTGTGCTTATTTTTTGTTATTCTAAGGTTAACTTGCGCTCGCTCCTTCCTGTATACTAGACAATGCTGTGATTGATCTGTGTGCTGGGGAGGCAAATGAAGTTTTTGGTGTTGTTATTGCTTGTTGTGTCGCAATGTGCCAAAGCCCACAACCCTTTGATTGTTGATATCATCAGTAGCGAGAATTTTTCTCAGCGTTACCAGGCATTTTTGCAGGGCCGTTCGGTGCTTGATGTAACTGACTTTCGGCCAACCACGCAGGGCTCTCATATTGAAATCATCGAAATGGTGTTGTTGCAGCAAGCCTTGTTCCTGGGTGGCGAAACTCGGGAGGTGATATTCAATCCTAAACCCTCAGTCAACATCCTCGAATTCACAGACATGATAGCCGGAGAGAGCCTGATCCTGGCGCGTACCGTCTGGCATGAGGATGTGATTAATTATCGTGGCTCAGTGTACGTCAGTGATCCGGTCGTCAAATTCGGAGAGTACGAAGCCGGTATATATGTAGCAAAGCGCAATCAGGCGCTGCACCAGACCACACGGGATGGGCTTGAGCAACTGACGCTGGTGGCCAATCCTCGCTGGCGGGTAGACTGGCACGCCCTGACGAACAGTAAAATGAACCTGGTGAGCTTTATTGGCCCATGGGAAAGTATGCTGAATATGGTCGAAACCGACATTGTCGATGGCATGCTGGTAAATTTTAGTGTGAGTGAATCTCTACAGTTGGTGTTTGAAGGGCGTGACTATGTGCCCATAGAGGGGGTGAAAATGGTATTGCCCGACTCGCGTCACTTTATTGTCAGCAAGCGTCACCCTGAAGGCGCTCAGATATTTGCAGCATTAAATCGCGGTCTCAAAGAACTCAGGCGTCGTGGGGTGATCCGCAAAGCGTTGACGGAGTCCGGGTTCATTAATCGCAAGGTACAGAACTGGAGCGTCATTAATCGGGCTATGTTGCCGCAGGGATCCAGACCATGATCCGCTTAGGTTCTATGACAGGCTGGCTGCTATGCTTTGTGTTCAGCGTGAGTACCACAGCTGCAGAGCTGGCGTCACCTAGTGTACTTGAAAAGTCGCTGGCCGAGTTAAGTGATACGCTTAAAAGTGACTTTGACCTCTCGTTGTTACCCGAATTAAGGGCATTGCGGCGCGACGCCAAGGCAATTGACGCGTTGGATATTGTCGCTCAAACCCTGTTACTTGAAGGCCAGATCCGTCAGCAATATGGTGATTATCAACAGAGCCTGATATTACACAACGATGCATTACAGCTGGCTATTAAGCGAAAAGATATGGTTCTGATGGCGCAAAGCCGATTGGCCATTGCCAGGTTAGAAATGGATCTTGAGCGTTATAACTATGCACAGCGCTCTTTGGATGACGTGCACCAGCTGATCACCCAATTGAACAATAATACCCAGACAATGCCTTATGTTGCTCAACTACTGCTTTTAGAACACAGGTTATGGCAAGGATATTTGTATGTGTTGCTTGGTAGCTATCACCAGGCGGTGGCTGTGCTGCATACTGATGATGTGGTGGTCACCGGGGCGCCAGAGCTGGTCGATAAATTGTACCTGGTGCGGGCCTGGGCATTGCTCAAACTTGGCCGTTTTAAGCAGGCACAACCTATCCTCAATCGTGTTGCACAAAGCGACATGCTCATTCGTAATCAAAGAATGAAGATCCGGTTCAAGCTATTACAGTCTATGGCCTGGTTACAGTCGGGCGATTTTCAGCAAACACTGGAAACGGCCATGCCAGCGTTAATGGCAACCTTTGCGACGCGGTTTTTGGAAGAGCAGGCTGAACTGCAGTTTGTGCTGTCCAACGCTTATGTACAGCTGGGAGATTATCAGCAGGCTCACCTATATCTGAAGCGCTATGCACTAACCAAAGATGCACTTAACTTTCAAAAGCGTAACAACAAGTTACTGCAACTGGAATCACAGTACGCACTGGCAACACAAAAGCAGCAACTAAGCCTACTGGAGAAAGACAATGCCTTAAAAGCGCAAGAGATCTTTCGGCACCAACAAATTCTTGAAAATACCCGTCTGGCGCAGCAACGCGGCGCTTTGTTGCTGCTGCTGGCACTGGCATTATTGGGGTTCATATACTGGCGGTGGCAGAATAAGCGTTATTTATCTTTACTTGAAGAGCAGGTGAAGCAAAGAACAGCTGAGCTGGACGAGCGAAATCGCCAGTTGCAAGCGCTGAGTTACTCCGACAGCCTGACCGGTTTGCATAACCGCCATTATTTCTTCAGTGAGGCTGATAATCTCCTGACGCAAGAGCGGAGTGTATCGCACAGTACAATTTTTTGCCTGATAGACATCGACCACTTTAAATTGATTAATGACAGCTATGGTCATGCGACGGGCGATTTGGTGTTACAGCAATTTGCTGAGGTGGTTACAAAGGAGCTCAGAGGCCAGGATGAGCTGATCCGCTGGGGAGGGGAGGAGTTTTTATTGGTGATGCCCCAGACCGATATGACAACCGCACAACAGATAGTTGAGCGGCTTCACAATGCGGTGGCACAGTTTACATTTTGTCAGGACAGTCAGCCGCTGAGCTGCACCTGCTCGATTGGCTTTGCTGCTTTCCCCTTACGTTTGGCCGAGACACAGCTTGGCAGCTGGGAGCAGGTGTTGGAGTTGGCGGATAATTGCTTGTATCGGGCTAAACATGGTGGCCGTAATGCCTGGGTTGGCCTGAACCTGCCGGCCCAGCCGCTGGGTATGACGTTGCAGCAAGTGCAGCAAAATTTGGATGCATTTACCGTAAGCAGTACAAAACTTGCCGGGTAAGTCTTTTTAATCAAAAAGGGAGTAAAGAATAAAACATTACGATTGTTGAAGGGCGGGGTGTTAAACTGATGAGTTTGGCCTATGCTCTGTAGATAAGGGAAATATAAATAACTTGCTCGTGAGAATTCAGCTAAAAGTGAAAAGTCTTTACAGGAGCCATGTAAAGTACGCGTCATGGACTATAGTTTGTGTGTAACAGCTGTTTTCAAAGTTATTTTTCGGTCTAAAGCCCCCTTTCTGTGCAGGCTTATGACCAAGCTGATATCAGTAAAAAACCGTTAGAATACACCCTGTATACAGGGGAAAGGTCATACTATGATAAGGATCCTGTCGGCAAAGCTAGGTAAGCAAACACCTTGGTTCGCGAGCGTGTTCAGCGTATTCTTACTATTGCTGATTGTACTGGCTGTGTTTTTCTTTGAACGTAAGCTGCAACGTGAAGTACAGTTTGAAGTAGAAAATCAGCTCAGACAAAATACCGCGCATATTGCGCAGCAATTTGAGCGGCGCTATCGGGCTGATTTAAGCTACCTACACTTTTTAAAAGATACCCCGCCTTTTCCGGGCATTGCTCGTGCACTGAAAAACAATGGCGTTGACCCAAAGGACAATCAGCCCATTGAACTGTGGAAAACGCGCATTGCCACCATTTTTAAATCCCTTATCCATAATAACTCGGAGTTATTGCAGCTGCGGATAATCATGCCGGATGGACGAGAGTTTGTTCGGGTTGACCGGCGGCGTGGCAAGGTAGAGCGGATCCCCGAAGCCAAACTGCAGGATAAATCGCATAAAGATTATGTTCAGGAAACTCTGAACTTGTCCGAAGAAATGCACTTTGCATCGCGTATTTCCCTGAATTTTGAGAATAACAAAGTGCAGCGTCCGTTCAATCCTGTGCTGCGTATCGCCATGCCTTTGTTTGATGCAGACAACGATCTGTTTGGCTTACTGGTACTTAATTCCAGCGCTTGGCAGCTGATTGAATTACTCAATGATGACACCGGAGAGTATTATCTGACCGATCACCAGGGGCACTATATTTATGGCCCTGAGCCGGTGTTTCATTACACCCGGGACTTGGCCCGGCCACGTTTGTTTGATGATGATTTTAGGTTACACAGCACGGCAAAAGGGCGGGTTGACGGTGCTGCAAAGCATGGCTCTTCGGCAATGCAGGTCGCCATACAGAGAGAGTTAAACAGCGGTTATCAGGGGCCTGGGCACGAAATGTTTATTACCGCTATTGCCTTGCCGCAGCAGGCTGGCGCACTATTAAATGAGCGGCGCTTGTCAAGTTATATGCTTCTGACAGTCGTAACCTTAGTGCTGCTGTTGTTTATGGGGGCATTGTACTTTTCTATCGTAGTCGTGAGCAGTATCAGGAAGACAAGGCTGTCTATGAGTCTATTATTGACGGGGCTGATGAGCCAATCATCAGCTTTGATATGCAGTTGAATGTTCAGACGTACAACAGTGCGTCTTTACTGATTTTCCCCAGTCTGGCGGCCAGTGAGCGACAGCACAAAATTACCGATCTGATTGAGTTACCCATGGATCGTTTGCAGGATGCTATGTCTTATTTCAAAAATGAAGACGGCTCAAAATCAAAAGATACCGATTGGTATGAAAGCTACACGCTACAAGACCAGACCCGGCATGTAAACTTTACCGTCTCCCCTGTGCGAGGTCCCGATAATCAGCTGGTTGGGATCACCTTGTTTGGTCGCGACACAACCAAAGAAAAGATTAGCGAGCAGCAAGTTAAAAGTGCCAACGAAAGTTTGGAGCGTTTGGTACAAGCGCGCACGGCAGAGCTGGAAGCAGAAAAAGCCAAGGCAGTGAAAGCGTCGGCGGTTAAGAGTGCCTTTATCTCTACCATCAGCCATGAAATGCGCACCCCACTGAATGGTATTTTGGGCACGCTGAACCTCATTCGCCGCGAACCTCTCACTAAAAAGCAGTTGTCTTATCTGGAAATGACCGAAACCAGCTCATCGACACTGGCCTCTTTGATCAACGATATTCTCGATTTGTCTAAAATTGAGGCTGGTAAATTGGAGCTGGAACAGGAGCCACTCAATCCTATTTCCGTGGTCGAGCATGTTGTCACCTCCATTTCACTAAAAGCGTATGAAAAACAGCTGACCCTTGTGGTAGATGTAACAGACATTGATTTTGTTGAGCTGGCGGGAGATGCCGGGCGCATTAAGCAGGTGGTCTTCAACCTGGTGAGCAATGCCATTAAATTTACCAGTAAGGGATGTGTTTGCGTACGTGCTCTGACGACTAAGGAGGAGGGCAAAGTGTATCTCACTGTGACCGTGGAAGACACAGGAGTTGGGATAGATAAACATAATCATCATAAAATTTTCTCTGCCTTTACTCAGGAAGACAGTGGTGTCAGTGCAGAGTTTGGTGGCACCGGGCTGGGTTTGTCGATTTGCAAAAATCTCTGTGAATTAATGGGCGGAGAAATCGGCTTTGAATCGCAGAAAAACGTCGGCAGCAAGTTTTATTTTACTTTGCCGTTTGCACTGGATACGGCCAAGCCCAAGCCTCATGAAAATACCCTGGATGGCCGGCGCTTCGAGCTTCATGTCGAAGATGCTCGCGAGCACAGCTATCTTTCACATGTGATAGATAAATATGGTGGTATTTTGGTGGAGCATGATGGTGAATTTGTGGTGCTTGACCACGACCATCCCCATATGCAGAATTTGCTCGATACCCCTGTGTATAAGCGAGCCATAGTGCTTTATAGTGAATTTACTCATCAGAATGTCGCCCAGGGATATCTAGCTAAGTTGGTGAAACCTATTCGTTTGGGGGCGTTCCTGTCGGTCTTTGACCAGGATGCAATTGCTAAGATGCTAAAAAATCAGCATCAGGTCATGGTGCCCAGTATACAATGTACGGAGCAGAACGACCTGGGCGGTGCTACGGTGATGATTGTAGATGATAATCAGATCAATCGGGAAGTAGCCCGAGGGATCCTGCAGGGGATCCATGCTCATGTTGTCACTTGCCAATCGGGCCACGAGGCGTTGAGCGGACTATTAAACGCTGAAAAAAATAACCAGCCTGTGTTTGCTGTTTTAATGGACTGCAATATGCCAACCATGGATGGCTATCAGGCAACGCGCTTAATCCGTGAAGGAAAAGGGGGCGAGTCTTTCCGTCATATCCCGGTTATTGCGATGACGGCGAATGCGATGTCAGGCGAGCGAGAACGGTGCCTGGCTGCTGGCATGGATGACTACGTGACTAAGCCTATACAGCCTAAGTTGTTGTTTGATGTATTGTCTAAGTTTAAGTCATACCAACAACCACAAAGACAGTATTCTTCACATCAGTTAGAAGGTACTTCTTCAACAGCACCTTCAGAGCAGAGTGTGTCCGTTGTGAAGGAAGAGCAGACGCCTGAGTTGTCGGGCGAAGTGCTTGATGTAGAGGGGACCATTGCACGTTTGCAAGGTGACTCTGAGCTGTATCTGCAAATTTGTATGCTGTTTTATAATAAAGCGCCCCAGAAACTGTTATCTCTGAAGGAACACTGTAAAAAACAAGATCATGGTCAGGTTAAGCAGATCAGCCATGCTTTGCGCGGACAAAGTGCCGACATAGGGGCGCAGCGGCTGACTCAGTTACTGGCCAAGCTGGAAGAAGGCGCCAGGCATGAAAATGGGGCCGATTACCAAGCCCTGGTCGACAGTATTGAAGCTCAGTATCTGGTACTCGAACAGGTGCTGCAAGAAGGCGTCTTTAATGTGTCGCCAGCGTCAAAACAAAGCAATGAAAACTAACCGTCCGACAAAAAGGACAAAGTGCCTGGTGTCATTGAGTTTATGGTAAGGCGGATGAAGGTGACTAATGTGACAGCCCCAAGGATGTGCCGCGACAAAAAAGCTGGCCCCTGTGGCAACTGCTTTGGCCTTTGCTGCTCGTAATGGGCCTGGGCACGCTGGGCGCCTGGCATAGCCACCAGTCACATCTGCAAGGTATTGATACACGGGTAAATGAGGCCGTGACAGCCGACTTAGCATTACTCACACAGGCAGTGCAAGAGCGGATGGCGTTGTATCGATACGGTCTGGCTGGTTTACATGGTGCCATCCAAACAGTGGGGGCAGAGCACTTTGACTATGAGCGCATGCAGCGATATGCCGGCAGTCGCTATCATGAACGGGAATTTCCAGGTGCACGGGGGGTTGGTTTTATCCGTTTTGTACCTTTTGAAAATAAATCGGTGTTTGTGCAGGAGGCGCGACAGCAGCGACCAGATAAACAATTTGACATAAAGCAGCTGACGGCCCATCAACAAAGTTTGTATGTTATCCAGTTTATTGAACCTGAATCGCGTAATAAACAGGCTGTAGGGCTGGATATTGGCTCTGAAACAATGCGCCGAGTTGCGGCAACCGATGCAGCCAGACGCGCCGAAGTGATGCTGACGGCACCCATCACTCTGGTGCAGGCCAACCAGAAAGTCCAGCATGGCTTCTTGATTTTGATGCCCGTTTATACCCAAAGCGATGCACCAGATACCCCGGAAGAGCGCATGTTACAACTTGCAGGCTGGAGTTACAGCCCAATACTGATTGATGAAGTGCTGGGCTCATTAACAGGGATTAAACACAATCTGGTAATTAAGATCAAAGACATAGACCGCCAAGCCAGTACATTGTTTTTTAGTCGTGGTGAAGCACAGACACAGCTCAGCCAGTATCGGGGACATAGTGTGCTGCAGTTGTACGGCCGCACCTGGCGGCTCGAACTAAGCCCCACAGCCGATTACATACAAGGGCTTGGGTTACCCAGTCCATACCGGGCACTGCGCGAAGCGGTCATGATCACGTTGGCATTGATGCTGGTGGTGTTTTGTGTGCAGTTGCTGGTATTGCGTGCACATCAGTCTAAAGCACATCAACTGGACTTGTCTGAAACCCGTGAAAGAGCGTTATCTGAAGCCAATGTCGTGTTGGAGCAAAAAGTACAGGCGCGAACCGCTGAAATAGAACAAGTGGGTGCACTACAGCGCAGTATTTTAGATAGTGCGACCTATTCGGTGGTGGCAACCGATGTGAATGGGATCATTACGGTGTTTAACCCAGCGGCTGAGAAACTGCTGGGCTATAAAGCCGAGGAAATGATTGGCAAACTCACACCCGCAGTGTTTCATTTGGAACTGGAAGTCGCTCAACGTGCCGAAGAGTTATCACAGGAATTGGACTATCCTGTAGAGCCGGGTTTTGAAGCCATTGTGGCGAAAGCGCGGCTTGGTAAAAATGACATCAATAACTGGACCTATGTGAAAAAGAGCGCGCAACTCACACCCGTACGCCTGAGTGTATCGCGATTACAGGATAATCGGGGGCAGCTGGTGGGATTTCTGGGGGTCGCGTATGACCTGACAGAGCAACTGGAGCACGAACAGGCTCTGGCAGAAGCCAAAAAAGTGGCAGAGGATGCGACCCGGGCTAAGTCTGAATTTTTGGCCAATATGAGCCATGAGATCCGTACACCCATGAATGGTTTGTACGG
This sequence comes from Pseudoalteromonas sp. R3, assembly GCF_004014715.1. Classification (NCBI taxonomy): domain Bacteria; kingdom Pseudomonadati; phylum Pseudomonadota; class Gammaproteobacteria; order Alteromonadales; family Pseudoalteromonadaceae; genus Pseudoalteromonas; species Pseudoalteromonas sp. R3. Next base: position 3,268,248 of record NZ_CP034835.1, on the reverse strand, counting down.
CACCTTACAGCTGCTTAGTGAGGAACCGCTGTCCTGCAGAGCGAAGGAATATCTGGCAAAGGCCACCTATTCGGCCAAAGCTTTGATCACCATTATTAATGATATTCTGGACTTTTCCAAGATTGAGGCTGGCAAGCTGACGCTGGAGATCCGGCCGTTTAATCTGAGTGAGTTAATTAGCCATATTCAGACAGACCTGCAAGCGGTGGCCTCTCAGAAAGGGATCTACTTGTCTGTGACGGGCAACTTTGAACACGTTAATTGGGAAGGAGATGCAGTCAGGGTAAGACAAATACTGCTTAATCTGCTTTCTAATGCGATTAAGTTTACCCAACGTGGTGGTGTAGACCTCGAGATTGAAGAGGTGCAAGGTGAGCCTGGCGTGGTATTTACCGTGCGCGATACTGGCATGGGTATTGGTAAAGAGGCACTGGAACGACTGTTTCAACGTTTTGAGCAGGCCGACAAATCAACCACCCGAAAATTCGGCGGTACGGGTCTTGGCCTGTCTATAACGCACTCTCTGGTTGAGTTGATGTCAGGGAGCATTGATGTGCAAAGTATGGAAAACGTGGGTAGCGTGTTTACGGTATTTTTACCGCTTGAAAAAAGTGCTCATGCTCAGATGAATCAGTCAGAGGATCAGGTAGCGCTTGTGGAGCTATCTGGTGTTCGGGTTTTGGTTGCGGAAGACAATGAAATTAACCAGCTGGTGATCCGTGCATTGCTAGATAAAAGTAATGCAGATGTGGTGCTGGTGGCAAACGGGCAGGAAGCTGTCACTCAGGTAAATCGACACTGTCCTGCGTTTGTCTTGATGGATATTCAGATGCCCGTGATGGATGGGCTTGAAGCCTGTAAGTTAATAAAGCAGCAACATCCGACATTGCCAGTGATAGCCCTGACTGCTAATGTGTTAACCGAAGACCGACAAAAGTATCAGCATGCAGGTTTTGATGGCTACATCGCTAAGCCCATTGAGCAAAAAGTGCTTTGGCAAGTGATTTCTGAATGTGCTGTGCAGCCCGGTAACGCGTTGGGTCGGTTGAAATCTGTATAATAGGCTATGATTGTAGTGTTATCCTCGTGAATTAACTCAGGCTGTTTAACTTGTCTTAGTGTTGGGGAGAATGGCAGAATCCGGGGTAAACGGGATGGAATTCAATGTTTGAAATTGTACACAGTATCGAAAGTTGTACGGTATTGGTGGTCGACGATTCAAAGTTGGTCCGCAAACTGGTTAGCAGAATACTAAAGCCAGTTTGTCGCACAGTCAGCTTTGAAAGTGCAGAAACAGCGTTAAAAGTGTGTCACAAAATTAAGCCTGACTTAATTGTAATGGATATTAATTTAGAGGGGATGTCAGGGCTTGAAGCATGTAAAGCGCTTAAGTCACAACCCGAACTGGCTGATATTCCACTGCTTTTTATCACCTCAAGCCAGGAGCCAAAAGTACAGGAGAAATGTTGGGATGCAGGCGCTGTAGATTTCATTGAAAAACCGTTGGTTGCCAGTACGCTGGTGAAACGTATTACCACCCACCTAAAGTACAAAGTGCAGGCCGATATCCTGACCAAACAATCCTTTGTTGATGGCCTCACCGAGCTGTATAACCGTCGCTTTTTTGATATCGAAATCGACCGCCTGTTAAAGGACAGTTTAAGGCGCCGCGTGCCCTTGACCCTGTTGCTGATTGATATCGATTTTTTTAAAAAATTTAATGACAGTCTGGGTCACCTGGAAGGGGATCAAGCACTGAAAAGCGTGACCAGGCAAGTATCTGAGTGTGCCCGGCGCCCAGTAGATTTGGTATGTCGCTATGGCGGCGAGGAAATTGCGGTACTGTTACCAGACACGTCAATACACAGTGCGCAACAGTTTGCATCTGAGGTAGTACAAAGCATAGCAGACCTGGCGATTGCTCATCCGTCTTCTCCTCATCGCTTTGTGACTGTGAGTGTGGGCTTGTCTTGTACAGGTAGTACCAAGGCCGCTACGCCCGCCGAACTGATTGAGCAAGCTGACAGCGCGCTGTATAACGCGAAAGAGTCTGGCCGTAATCAATATCAGGTATGTACGACGGTATCGTCTTCATAAAACGGCAGTTTTTATTATTTAATCCGCTTGCTGCACATCGTGTTTTCAGTGCAGCCCACCCAGTTTAAGTTATTGGTGAATAACAGGGCTTTACAGCTTTGTGTGCTATCTCGACAATAGTCTGGTGCACAGCCTGCGTGCAGCTTCATCCAATTTGGAACCAAACAGTTCAAAAAATGAAATGTTGCAGCGTCGTATGTATCCGATACAGATCAGTGCCAGGCATAACCAAATAAGATGATTTTGCCAGGCATTCAGAGCCCATTGGCCCTGCCAGGTGTACCCGGCATGATTGAATGGATAAAAATATTGGATTGGCCATTGATACCCATCCGGTCCCTTTGAGCCGGTTAGATCGGTGAGCAGGTGCAAATGGATTGCGACAAATGACATCAGCCATACACACTTTTTTCCGGTATGGGCCAGTAAACTTGCACAAGTTGCGATACTTAGCGCAAACAGCAGGTTATGGCCTAAAACATGATGCCACTGATGGTAGAGACGCGTAGTGCCTGTGATCCAGTCAGCCAGCAGGCCGATGCCATCTGCATCGGGAGATAGGCCGGCTAACGTGATCAGTATCCGTTCTCGTTTCGTTGAGACTGTACTGGCACCGCATAGCCAGCTCATCATCAGGTGTCCACTGGGGGTCATGCATTCCTCTTTTACTCGTCTATTGCGCAGCATGTCATATGGCAAGGATAATCCCATTCAAAGCGATGTCTGTCCACTTTTTCAGGTCAAAGTTGAGCTTTGCTCGGGGACCCAAAATTATGCTTCAATAAACTTTACGGTTTGTAACAATGCAAAATTTTTGCCTCGCCTACATGGATGTAGGTGCCTCAGCGATAGCAGGACGCGGGAGCGGTGTTATCGACCCTATTTTCTCCCTCAAGATAGAGCACTTAATTAAGCAAATTGGTATAAACTAGCCCCACAGCAAATTAGATAAAGCAATAAAAATGAGCACAGTGCTACCTATCCAGGCCGTTTATGATCAACTTCTATCGCAGCTAACTACACAACCCCGTGTCTTGTTGCAAGCGCCACCAGGTGCGGGTAAGTCGACCTGGTTACCGATGCAACTGATGCTGGGTGGGCATTTTAAACGCATTATTATGCTGGAACCCAGGCGACTGGCTGCACGCAACATTGCTCGTTTTCTGGCTGCACAGCTGAATGAGGCTGTCGGTGAGCGGGTGGGCCTCAGGATCCGTCAGGAAGTTAAAGTGTCCGCGCGTACCCAGCTTGAAATTGTTACCGAAGGGACATTAACGCGTTTACTTCAGGCTGACCCTGAGCTGGAGGGGGTCGACTTACTTATCTTTGATGAGTTTCACGAGCGATCTTTGGCAGCAGATACGGCGTTGGCATTCGCACTGGAATCGCAACAGGCTTTACGTGATGACCTGCATATACTGGTTATGTCGGCAACCCTGGATAGTGAGCGCTATCAGCAATTTCTGGATTGCCCTGTGGTACGCTCCGATGGCCGCAGTTTTCCAATTGATGAGATATACATTCCACTCAAAGATGAAAGCCGCTGGTTAGAGCAAATTCCGTCAATAGTCTGTCAGGCTCTCAGTGACCAGACCGGAAGTATCCTGGTGTTTTTGCCTGGGCAGAAAGAAATTCGATATGTATCCGGCGCACTTCAGGATACGATCGCTTCAGATCCACAATGGGTGTTAGCAACATTATCCGGGGAGCAGGATAAGCAAACTCAGCAGGCTGCCATTGTACCTGCACCTAAAGGAATGCGTAAGGTGGTACTGACTACCAATGTAGCCGAAACCTCACTGACGATAGAAGGTATTCGTGTTGTTGTAGACAGTGGCAAGCGACGAGCGGCTCAATACAACCTGCGCACAGGTGTAAGTGAGCTGATTACCCAGTCTATTTCTCGCAGCTCTGCGGTGCAACGAGCAGGGCGGGCAGGGCGTATTGAAGCCGGGGTCGTTTATCGGTTGGGGAGTAAGGCGCTGTTTGAGCGTCGAGATGCCCATGACCGGCCTGATATATTGTGCAGTGATCTGAGCGGTCTGATGCTTGAGGCCAAAGTGTGGGGCAGCGAAATTTGTGAACTGGCATTACTCGATATGCCCACAGATGCGCAGCTTGCGAAGGCGAATGAGTTGCTAAGCGCTTTGGAACTCCTGGATAGCCGTGGACGGGTTACGCCCTTGGGTAAACAGGTTCAGTCGCTGGGCGCGGATCCTCGTTTTGGCCATATGTTACTAAAATCACAAGAACTGGAAACTGAATACCCGGGTATTGTGGAACTTGGCTGTTATTTTGTTGCGCTGTTAGAAAGTCGCATATCGGCACCTGCAGAGCTCAGTGTTGCACTGCAACAGCAAGCGACTCGTCCACACCCTGCTTTTCGTCAGCAACTGTTATTCTGGCTGCGTCGTGCACGTTTGCAACATACGTCCGGCGAACTAGCTATAGAGCATTTACCGCTGGTGGTTGCACTAGCCTTTCCAGACCGTCTTGCGAAACGTCGTGGGCAGGGCTGGGTGCTGGCTAATGGCGCTGGTGTAAGTGCACACAAGGAGTTTTGGCAGGATGCTAACTACCTGGCAATTGCCGACTTAGGCGGATATAAAGGTCAGCAAATATTTAGCGCGACAGCTTTCGAGCCCAAACATCTACAAAGTGCATTGCCTCATTTGTTTACTGAACGGGATATATGTGAATTTGAGCAAAAATCAGGACAGTTTGTTCATGAACAACGGCTATACCTGGGACACTGGATTTATACAGCAAAGCCTGCGCCGGGTCCGATAGACACGCAGTTGCGCACAGAAGCTTGGTTAACCCTGGTCCGCCAGCAAGGTTTGTCGATATTTAAAGACTATGCAAATTGTGAAGAGTTATTGACTCGGATGACGTTAGCGCAAACGTTATACCCTCAGGAGTTTCAGGCGATTGATGAAGCGGGTTTACTGGCAAAAGTAGAAGCTTGGCTCGCTCCTTACCTGAACGATGTGAAACAACTTCCTCAGTTAAAAAAGCTTGATTTGTATACGGCCTTGTTAAGCAATCTGGAGTGGGCTCAACAGCAGCGCCTGAATGTACTATTACCACAGCGGATCACCGTTCCAAGCGGGTCAAATATACGCATCCATTATCAACTTGATGGCCCGGCCCGATTATCAGTGCGGATGCAGGAAGTATATGGGATGAGCCACAGTCCGGTACTGTGTGAGGGGCGTTTACCGGTACTGATGGAGCTACTTTCTCCGGCGCAGCGTCCTTTGCAGCTGACTCAGGACCTGGCGCATTTCTGGCAATCCAGTTATCGTGAAGTACAAAAAGAGATGAAAGGACGTTACCCCAAGCACTTTTGGCCAGATGATCCGGCAACGGCCCAGGCTACTAATCGGGTAAAGAGCCGTATGTGATAACAAGCCGGTGGGTTTATTCTCAATAGCAGGTTAAGTTTAATCTGAGCAGGGTTTCGTATATCGCTTAACGATGGACCCTTGCTGATGTCGAGCTGGCAAACGACCATGTGGCAAATAGCCAGCACAACGCTGCTAGTGCATTGTATTTTTTGACTGCGCCTTTAATATAAATATTTTCATGGTAACTTAACTTTGGATATACCTGCTAAATGTGTCTCGTCGCACTGCTTTGGTTAAATTAATGTTAATTTAAAGTTGAGGTTTGTGTTTTCCTTGTTTAACATGATTGCAGCAGGCGGCTGAGATTGTTCTATCTAAAAAGAAATGAAAGGAAAAGCCCATGAAAGCTACTATTAAACAATATGACCGCCGTTTAAGTGTGAAAGCAAAAAAATTAAAGCAGTTAAACGCTTATAGCTTGTCACTAAAACAGCTCGCTGAGGTATATGGCGGCATAACTTCTGATGGAGACCAGCCCAGAGACTGGCAGCAGAGCATTTTGTCGTCGCAATACTGCTAGTGCGGCGCTTTAGAAAGGACAAAACATGAGTGAGTTTTATGTAGTAACGGGATGGACGTTACGATGTTTACAGCTGATGGTTGTTATATATTTGTTGTATTATTTCAAACAGTACAGATTTAATCTTCTGTTCGGTGGAAAAGCGAGTCTTAAAACAATCTCAGATCATAAACTTCATTCATGTTTCTTGACTGCTCTGACGTGTTTGATTTTCAATATAACAAGTGGTCAACTGGCAGCATTTATCCTTGCCCTGGAGATCGATCTGCAGATAAAGATCCAGATATATTACTTCACCTTGGTGTGTTCAGGGGTTTGCTATGCGGTTACTTTGTATATTGTGCACTTGATCAGGGGTTGTTTGTTCACGCAAGCTGCGCGCTATACTTTATATATTAGCTTCTTACTGGTTGTGCTGAATGCGTTACAATTGATATTAAGAGGCTTCCTTGAAAGCGATGCGATTTATGTTTTATACGGCCCAATAACAGTGTGCGCCAATATTATGATCTGGTTAATTGTTGCCAAGTATCCTTTCTATAAATTTATGGAATCCCGGATCAGGCAGGAGGCATAATTATGCTATTGCTCACATTAACATTTTTTGCGCTCATTTTACTGCTTGCGATTATGATAGGGGCATGCATCCAGGGTACTGAACTACATGGACCAGAGCAAAAAGTGCAGAGGTTCTTTATGCGATTTCGTGCTGAAGAAGATACCAAACAAGAATTATATGAATCTGCGTATCGGATTGTTATGGATTTGGGCGAGGCGCTTGATGAAGAAGATATTATCGCACAATGTGATGCGGTTCGTAGTGCACACGACCGGGCCCGAGCCTTTCGTGCCAGGGCGACAGAACACTCAGTGTCGACGCCTTCATCTGCATCAAGGTTTGATCTTAAGGTCGTCAAATAACCTTTTAGGCTTAATTGGGCACTTATACTTAGTGCTGACCTGTGTTCATCAGGCCAGCAGATGGGTTGTGTATTATATCTTTAGAAATTAATGATAGTCGATACGGCCTCTTCCTCCGCTGTTTCTATCGACATTTTAATGGTACGTTTTTGCCAGTCTATGTCTAGCATGCCGTAGTTGCTGCCAGACTTGTTGATCAGGTGACGGTGACTGGTAGTCAAATTTGCAATATCTTTGCTGACTACACCAACCTGGCCTGTCGGAATGGTCGCACCACTGGCTGCACAGTTACCCCACTCACCTTTTATGCCATTGCCATTCTCGTCTACCTCGGTGTAACACCAAGGTTTGTCGTGGTCCCGGGTGATACAGCCCTGATAGGTCACGGCAGCATATTTGGCTGGAAACTTACATTGTTTAGTGTAGTTGCCATCTCCTTTGCTATCAGCGTATACAGGTAATCGCAGCGGATTTTCAATATGATAGGGCCAGTTTTGGCCAAACCCGGAAGCTGTTACCTCATAGACTCTGGCCATTTTGCCGTGCTCTGTACTGGCCGGAATGTCTTTTTGTAATAGTTCACCCCAATGCTGGTCGCCGGATAAAAAAATCACGGCCTTTGCGTTGCCTGCGTTGATTGATTTTTGTACTAACCTTAACAGGCGTTCACGCTCCAGTGGAACTTCTGCCCAGGACTCATAACTGGTGCCAGACATCTCTGATTCTTGCAAGTTACTGAGTACCTGCTCAAATTTCTTGCCATCACCATATGCACAGTAACTGTTACGACTGCGACCCTGATATAAAGGAGGAAGGACTTGGATCCCGCTGGCAATGAGCTTTATTTCAGAGGGCTTGTTAAGTTCCTGTTCCAGCCATTGCCACTGTTGATCACCAAGTATCGTCGTGGCGTCGCCTTCACATGCGCCATAATTAGAAAAGGTGGGAGAGCGGAAGTATCGTGCGTCCAGTGTTATGACATGGGTTTGCTCGCCTTTTTGTCCCAGCATTTTGGCTTCATAAATGCCCGCCCGGCCATTTAGTCTGGGATCATCTGCGGGCGCATCAAAGTGTCTTAAGTATTCGAGCTGGCTTTGTGCACGTTTAGGATAGTGTTTGCCGTCATTATTGCGACCAAAGTCATGGTCATCCCAAGTTGCCATGACTGGGATCCCGGCTGCCAGAAACTTTTGATATTCAATATTGCGTTTCTTATCATCATATTTCTGTCGCATGGTGTTCATATCTGTAGTGTCTGCATAGATATTGTCGCCCAGCCAGAAGAATAAATCGGGTTTGTGCCCTATCAAACGTGCAAGCGCTTCAGGCATATCGCCCCGTGTTTTAAAGCAAGAGCCCAGTGCAACACGGTCAAGGCGTTTATTCGGCTGAGGGTGCGTGTGGCTCATGAGTGGTTCAGGCTCAGCGGTGGCACACTCCTCCCAGCTACTTTGCTCATCAACATAACACCAGGGGGCACTGTGATTGCGCGTTGTACAACCATAGAATTGCTCTCCCTGATATTTGGAGGGGAGGTTACAGCTTTTTCCCGTGACAGTGGTAAACGTTGGAATCGTCTCAACCCGGACATTACCCCAGCTGGAGCCATCAATGGCTTGTTTCAGATAACACCATTGGTTGCCAGAGTTATTTTTGTCTGTGGTGCCCTGATAGCTGGCTCCCAGATAGCTAAAGGTACTCTGACATTGGTCGTAATGCACTTCGGGAGCGCTAAGAGAGTGGAAACTGCTAAGCGCAGCACTGATGCTAAGTAATAAGCGTATTTTTTTCATTGTTTTACCTGGTATTAACGTAAGCAGAGCGACACGTTTGTGCTCGCACATTCTGTTTGTAGGTCCTTTGTTAATTCAACCCAGATTTTCTTTGCAAATTGCAGAGTATCAGTGCATGGGAAGCTCTCTTCCGCTTGAGAGAGGCGCCATTTTAGAGACAAGATGTGAAAAAATGCTTTCAACTTTATGTCAAAATCATGTTGTGATGCCTTAATCGTCTCATTATTGAGTTTTTTGTTTTCATGGTGTGGAAAGTTAATTAATGTTTTATGTGTAAGAGTGCAATAATTCATAATGTCTTACTTTTTGTTTTAATTATGTTTAACAGGTTTTTTATTTGTTTTATTTTATGTTTTATGAATATTTTCATTGCTAATTTTGATTTTGTTGGGTAGTTTATTTGCTGCTGATAAAGTGCTGCTTTTTATCGCTTTGCGGCGTTTTTTTACTAAATAAGGATGGTTAATATGAAACTTAAACTCAATAAAAAGAATCTTGCGAAACTTTCTGATAATGCCAAGCCATTTGCGAAGGAGTTGACACCTCAAGTGGCTGGTGGTGCACCGGTTAAGCCCTGTACAGGCTGTGTAAGCGGTTGTGGTATTATTCCTGAAATGTAATTATTTAGTTTTTGTATGTAATAAACGGGCGTTGAAATGTATTTTTATACGGCCCGTTTTCACCTTTTTTTGTTTGACAAAATTTTATTTTCGGTGTTTCATTGATTTAGGTTAATAAAAGTAACGTAAAAGGAAATTAAGATGAACTTATCTTTAAAAAAACAAAATCTAAAAAACCTAAATCAACAAGAGCAACTGGCCCTTAAGGAAACCAAGCGTATTGCTGGCGGTGGTTGGACTACACAAACTGGATGTTACGAGAAAGGCTGCCAGTATCACTAAGCTTGCAGTGACTAATGTGTTGACACATTAAGTTATCCTGAATAAGGCCAGTAAAAGGCCTTATTCAGCTTAAAGAGGGAAACGCTCAATTCCTCAGTGAAACGCCTGCCATCAATGCTGCACAAACCCTCGAACTCATTAATTCAGATTAGCACCGAATTGCTTTTTCATTGTGTCTTATTCTATATCGACTAACGTGTTTCGGCTTTTAACTACCAAAAATATCGTCTTCGAACTCACTCTATCTCATTGGTCATACCTGATTGACATCAAAAACCAATCTTTTATTACTAGTATCAAAGTATTAAAAGGTGTAGGTTAGTTCATGCATCAAATTAATTTTAATAACTAATTCATGTCAAGGATGCGTCAGTCATGAATGCCTTTTCATTAAGACAGGCCTGGCTATAGTCTGACATGGTGTATGTGCCACTTCTGATGTAGTTAAAGCACCCGCTCGCTATCTAGGGCTACATCAGAGCTGGCTGTGGTATACATTTTCCGGTTCCCCCAGCCTGGAACTGAGCTGCTTTGTGCTGTAGGAGTTTACGTGCAATTAAAAAACCGTTTGAGTATCGTTGCTGTTCTGCTTGCTGTAATTCCCTTGCTTATTACCTGTTTTGTTATTGGTCTGCTTGCTTATCAGGAAGGAAAGGCCGCTGTAACAAAGGAAATTGAAAACAACCTGGTATCGCGTCGTAACGCAATGCAATCTCAGGTAGAGCGTTATTTTAAAACTATTTCGGATCAGGTAGTAACACTGGCAGCATCCACCATGGTGGTCGACGCTAGTCGGGCTTTTTCGCAGGCATTTGCAAGCTATCCGCATGCAACCTCAGGTCAAGATCCGGCTCTGAGCCGGTATTATAACACTCAGTTTCTCTACCAATATGAGCAAAAAAACCGTGGTGAGAGCCTAAATCTGAGTCGGCTGCTAGCTGGTTTAAGCCCCAGGGCTCAGGCTTTACAAACTCATTATATTGCTGCTAATCCCAATCCTTTGGGCAGTAAAGATCAGCTTCTGGATGCGGGCGACAACAGTACCTATAGTGCTGTTCACCGCCGCTATCACAAAGCACTACGAGAGTTTCAGGCGCGATTTGGCTTTTACGATATATTTATTACCAACCCTCAGGGCGATGTGGTGTACTCTGTATTTAAGGAGCTGGATTTCGCGACCTCCTTAATCAGTGGGCCTTTCCAGGGGTCTGGTTTAGCACAGGCCTATGAAGCGGCTCGTTCTCAGCAGATGCGTCAGGGTCACTTTGTGGATTTTAGTCCCTATATGCCTTCTTACAATGCGGCGGCTGGTTTCGTCAGTTCCGCTATTCTGGCTGATGATGGCACGCTGATCGGTACTTTGATCTTTCAGTTACCCGTTGATGAGATCAATCGTATGTTGACGCTGGACGGACAGTGGCATGCTCAGGGGCTGGGAGACAGTGGTGAAGTGTACCTGGTTAATCAAAGTAAGCTATTACTCAATAACAGCCGATTTTTTGTCGAAGATCCGGGAGGCTTTATCGCTCAGCTCAGAACCTTTGATGTTGATAAAGCTATGGTGGATAACATTGAGCAGAAGCACACAACCATAGGTACACTCCAGATTGATTCTCCGGGTACCCGCGCTGCGCTGGCTGGCCAAAGTGGCTTTGCCATTTTTTCGGACTATCGGAACGTGCCTGTCGCATCGGCCTATGCGCCGTTGGATATTGACGGGTTACATTGGGCGATTGTGAGTGAAATCGATGAAAGTGAAGCGTTTGCTATGATTTCTGAGCTGAAATACGCCGTGCTTAGCTCTTCAATTTTGTTTGTTTCAGTGGCTGCGATCATCGCTAGTTTGGTTGGTTTCTATGTGGCTAATCGTGTTACACGGCCTGTTATTGCTGCCAGTAAAGCTATCCGCGGCATTGCTGACAATAACGATTTCAGACTGCGTGCGCCTGATGAAGGTGATGACGAGATCCGTGATTTAAGTCGATCAGTCAATAGTCTGGTAGAAAGATTACAGCATAACTTTGCCGATTTACTACACAGTGCCCATACACTCAAAGAAATGTCAGTGGCGCTATCTGATCGCGTGGCGGGCCTCATTGATGGCGTGAATAAGCAGTCGCGGGATTGTGAGCAGTCAGCTACGGCCGGGCAACAAATGCAGTATACGGTGCAGGAGGTAGCCAGCAGCGCACTCAATACTTCAGAGCAGACCCACCAGGTGAGCTCTTTGACCAGTCAAACCAATCAGTTAGTAGAGCATTGCGCAGAGGTGTCAGAGCAGCTGGCTGAAGAAATGGACAAGGTCGGGGATGTGATGAATGGCCTGTCTTCTCACAGTGAGCAGATCGGGAGTGTGCTTGATGTGATTCAGTCCATTGCAGAGCAAACCAATCTATTGGCATTGAATGCCGCAATTGAGGCTGCGCGGGCCGGTGAATCGGGACGAGGTTTTGCTGTAGTAGCAGATGAAGTGCGGGGTCTGGCGCAGCGTACTCAACAGGCAACCGAAGAAATTGAGCAGATGATCAAGGCACTGCAAAATGGTGTTGGTGAAGCTCGTCAGTCAGTGCAGCAAAGCCGTGAACGCTCCGTTGACAATGCAAAGACTTCTGAGCGGGCAAAAGACTCGCTGATCGATGTGTCTGATGCCATTGAGCAGATTGTGGCGATGAATACTCAGGTTGCGACGGCAGCAGAAGAGCAATCTGCGGTTGTGGCACAGATCAGTCAGGCCATCAGTACCATTAGTGAGGAGGCTAATGGTAATCTGGGGCGTAGCCAGGATATTGACGACCGATCACAGCATTTGGCGAAACTTGCTGTTCAGCTGGACGATATTCTGGCACGTTATCAAGTATAATTTTTACTGTCTGTTGCGGGGAGGATCTTTGGCAATATAAGCCACCTCGCCCAGCGGGTTGTAACTACTGGGTTTATCTATCTGCAGAGCAACCAGACGCTGATATAAATGTGGGATCAGCAAATGGGTAAAGCCGCCGCCGTTGTGTTGTGTGCTGTCTAGCCAGGCATTGAGCTCTGCGGGTGAAGGAGGCAAAATCAGGGGGCTGGCTTTGTCGTGATAACGGCGCAGTTTAGGGTGTGCAGGCAGGGTTATCACGGAGCAGGAGTAATGTTTTTGCCCATTGTCCGGGTGGTGCCACACTTTATATAATCCGCCTAAGCATAGTGCGCCATCAGGGGCGATAAAATCATAATAATGCTGTGGTTTCCCTTTGGTGAAAAGGGTTTCACCAAAGCCTTTTACCACGATAATACAGCGGCTGTAATGAAATGGCCGATAAGCAGCACTACCTTTAACGTGTAGCTTGTCATAGCGACTATTAAATGACGTGTATTTGGATGGTCTAAAACCCTGTCCGGGCTTTGGATCCAGTAATAGCCACCAGGTTGCACTACTGAGTTGCCGCTGGCCATTTTCTTCATGCACAATACTGATGTTGTCCGCTGCTTTTTTAAAGCGCCCAAAGTGCATGTTTTCTCTCGGGTTCGCAATGCCCAGCTCTTCTAATATCTCGATCACAAAGGGATCATCGGTGATATTTAATCGTCCACACATAATACGCTCCTGTTGTCTTTGTTACTTTAGCTGACTCTGGCTGTCACTGCTTGATCTGGATTAACCGTTATGTGCTCTCTGTGGCTTTTTAGTGGGCTTGCCTGCTGCGAGATACACAGCATGCTTGCACTTTGGTCAACAGTAATTATACTGTATAAATATACAGTTTGAGGTGTGTTATGAGCAATTTAATTGAACGATTACAGCGTCAGGATTTGGTTTGGCAGGGCTCAGGGTTGATTGGGCGCCAGCAACACAGTAAAGCGCTCACGGCGACAGGATATACAGAACTGGATAAACATTTACAGGGTGGCTTTCCTAAAGTGGGTGTAGTGGATTTGCATACAGAGCTGGGTATTGGTGAGCTGAGGTTGTTATTGCCCAGCCTGATGCAGCAAAATGGTTTAACTGCGGTCATTAACCCGCCGGCTCGCCTGAATGCTGACGCTTTACAGCGCATCGGAATGGACACCAGTAAGCTGCTGGAGATCACACCCGGGTGCCCACAAGAAGCACTATGGGCTGCAGAGCAGTGCCTGAAAAGCGGTGCCTGCAACAGTGTATTGATATGGCATGGAGCGCTACAGGTGCATCAGGTCAAGCGTTTGCAGCTGGCAGCTCAGACTGGTGAGGCGTGTCTGTATCTTTTACGCCGTGAACACCAAGGCGAGGGCACCTTGCCGGTTTCTTTAAGCCTGGGACTTAGTCCACATATTAAAGGTTTGAATATCACAGTTAAAAAGCGCAAAGGTGGCTGGGCTCAGTCCCAGTTTGCACTGGATATGTCGTTGCACTGGCCTGAGCTGACTGAGCAATTTCATACCCAGAGTAAACCAGTGCCAGATGTTGCGCGGCAGTATTTTGCAGGCAGGTAGTGGCAGTGACTTTGTGGTTGTATTTACACTTTCCTGCTATTCAGCTCGATAAACTGAAAATTGCAGAGCAAACGCAAAAACCTGATGAGACAGAGCTTGACGTTATAACCTCTGAGCTATCCCGCCCCTGCATCATTGTAGGTGGACGAGACAACAGGGTGATGCAACTGGATCAGGCGGCTCAGCAATTGGGAATTTCGGCGGGCATGGGGCTGGCCGCTGCGGCGGCACGAAGTCGAGAGCTGGTTGTACACCCCTATGATGAAGTTGATGAAAGCCGGACGATTCGTGAAATTGCGCAGTGGTTGTATTTGATCACGGCAGATATAGCCCTGTTTGCGCCTCAGGGTGTATTACTGAAAGTCAGTGGTATGCTAGCCATGTACCTGGATTTATCTCACTACCTGAGCACGCTGCGCTCACATCTGGATACACAGTCTTTTACTTATCGGTTTGCATTTGGCTACTCTCCGGAGGCTGCCCGGTTGCTGGCAAAACAGCATGGCGCTTTGGCAACTCAGGACCCAGAGGTGCTTGAAAAAGCCCTGCATGGTCTGCCGTTGGTGGTGTTATCACTGCCAGCTAAGCAGCTTGAACGGTTACAACGTGTGGGGTTTAAAACAGTTGGAGACTTGTTTGCCTTACCCCTGGTGGAGCTTGGAAAACGCTTTGACTGCGAGCTGGTACAGTATGTGTCCAGGTTACGAGGGAAAGTACCTCACCCTGTCACTTTCTATCAACCCGAGGCTGAGTTTGAACGCTATCTGCCACTGTTATATGACATAGAAAACCTGGATTGGCTGAATAAACCGCTGCTTAAACTCTTGGTGCAACAGGAGCAGTTTTTACGGTTACGTAATCGGCATGCCAGGCAACTAATACTGACTTTGTATCAGCGTGATGCAGAACCCTTGAAGCTTGAAGTGGGTCGTGCAGAGGGCACAGATCGGGCCGACCTGTGGTTGAACTTATGCAACCTCAAACTCAGCTCAGTGACACTCAGTGGTCCGGTGCAGGCAATAGGGCTGAAAGTCGCTCAGATTTGTCAGCCAGATGAATTGATGCATGACTTGTTTGCCGAGCAACGCGGCATGATGACGCCCGCAGGTCTGGTTGCGGTATTGCAGGCTAAATTAGGTGAACGAGCTGTGCAGGGGCTGGCTGCCGGTGATGATTCGCGTCCTGAGCTGGCAACTGGGTACTGTACGCCACTGAGTGTGCTGGGAGCCCCCTTGTCGGGGGAGCATTTTTCGGAAACACCTTTGCTCTACCCTGAAATGGGCTATCTCAGACCGGCCTTTTTACTGCCAAGTATCCAGCCACTGCAGCATAAAATTAATGTGCACTTAGGCCCTGAGCGGATCTGTACTGGCTGGTGGGATGGCCATGAGGTTGAGCGAGATTATTTTGTGGCCCAGGATACACAAGGGCGCTGGTTGTGGGTGTTCCGGGATCGTCAGCAGCGTTGGTTTTGCCATGGGGTTTTCAGCTGATGGCTGCAAAGAAGTCAACTATGTTCGCTTTACCCGTTTCTTCGCAGAGGATAACGCAGACGCTTGGCCAGGGGACGAGGGAGCCACCCGGAGGCGCCAAGCTGCCTGGTTATGCAGAGCTGTTTTGTCAAACTAACTTCTCTTTTTTGGAGGGCGCATCGAGACCAGAGGAACTGGTGCGTCAGGCTGATTTTCTCGCTTATAGCGCGCTTGCCATCACTGATGAATGCTCATTGGCTGGAGTGGTCAGAGCGCATACGCTTATCAGGGATCAGCAACTTGATTTACAACTAATTGTAGGCAGTCTGATGCGTTTTGAGTCACTGGATGTGGTGCTACTTTGTCCGGATAAAACCGCCTACAGTGAGTTATGCCGGGTGATCACCAATGCCAGGCGGCGTGCCGAAAAAGGCTACTATCAGCTGGCCGAATGGGATTTATTGTCGTTACGTCACTGCCTGCTTATCTGGTTACCTAAGGGAGATGATCGAGATGAGCACTGGGGAGCCTGGCTGACACGTCATCATGCACATCGTAGTTGGGTGGGTATACAGCGTCATTTAGTAAATCAGGAACAACGCTTTATTGCCCACTGCGAGGCATTAGCTGTGCGCCATCAGTTACCCATTACAGCATGTGGCGGCGTGTTAATGCATAACAGTGAGCGACTCAGGCTGCAACAGACATTGACTGCAATCCGGCTTAACCTGCCACTTGAACAAGTCAAAGGAAGGTTGTTGGTGAATGCGGAGCGCGCATTGCGCAGCCGTGAAAAACTCAGCAAGCTATTTAAAGCTCCCTGGCTGGCAGAATCTTTACGCATAGCCAAGCGCTGTCACTTTAATCTGGACTCTTTGCGTTATCAGTATCCGGCAGAGCTGGTGCCCTCGGGAAAAACGGCGATGCAGCATTTACGCGATTTAGTAAAAAGTGGGCAAAAAGCGCGCTTTCCACAAGGCGTGCCGTCAGAGATAGCTGAGATCATTACCAAAGAGCTGGCACTGATTGAGGAGCTGGACTATCCCTACTTTTTTCTCACCATTCATGATTTGGTACGTTTTGCGCGTAGCAAAGCGATTTTGTATCAGGGGCGGGGCTCGGCAGCTAATTCGGTGGTGTGTTACTGCCTGGAGATCACTGCGGTAGATCCTCGCCAGGTGTCGGTGTTGTTCGAGCGCTTTATTAGTAAAGAACGTAACGAGCCGCCAGATATAGATGTTGATTTTGAACATGAACGTCGTGAAGAGGTGATCCAGTATATTTACCATAAATATGGCCGCAAGCGCGCCGCGCTGGCTGCAACGGTGATCAGCTATCGTTTTAAGAGTGCAGTCAGAGATGTCGGGAAAGCGTTGGGAATTGAAGCAACTCAGCTGGACTATTTTATCCGCAATGTGAACCGTCGTGACCGTGGTCAAAACTGGCAAACTCAGCTGAGTGAGCTAGGCCTGCAGCCAGACTCTCTGAAAGGGCAGCACTTTATCAGCCTGGTTGAAGAGATCATGGGCTTTCCCCGTCACCTTTCTCAGCATGTGGGTGGCTTTGTGATCTCCGCAGGTCCTTTACATGACCTGGTGCCCATAGAAAATGCTGCGATGGCAGAGCGTACAGTGATCCAGTGGGATAAAGACGACCTTGAAAGCCTTAAACTGCTTAAAGTCGATGTACTGGCATTGGGTATGCTGAGTGCCATTCGTAAAACGTTTGCACTGATCGCACAGCACACATCAAGGCAACTGGACTTGGCCGAGTTAACCCGAATGGGTGATGACCCTCAGGTATACAAAATGCTTCAGCGGGCAGATACTGTTGGCGTGTTTCAGATTGAGTCTCGTGCACAAATGAGTATGCTGCCTCGGCTAAAGCCGGCATGTTATTACGATTTAGTGATTCAAATTGCCATTGTCAGACCCGGGCCCATTCAGGGAGATATGGTGCACCCTTTCTTAAAGCGTCGCAACGGTGAAGAAGCCGTGACTTACCCTTCCGAGGAGGTGAAGTCTGTGTTGTCTCGCACTATGGGTGTTCCTATCTTTCAGGAGCAGGTGATTAAACTGGCGATGGTCGCGGCGGGCTTTTCTGGTGGGGAGGCGGATCAACTGCGCCGGGCAATGGCGTCGTGGAAAAAAAGTGGTGAGCTAATGCAGTTCAAAGAAAAACTGATCAATGGCATGCAACAGCGCGGTTATGAGGTGAGTTTTGCCGAGCGTATTTTTGAGCAGATCTGTGGCTTTGGCGAATATGGATTTCCGGAAAGTCATTCCGCGTCCTTTGCTGTGCTGGCTTATGCATCAGCCTGGTTGAAACACTACTATCCGGCGATGTTTTATACCGCACTATTAAACAGCCTGCCAATGGGATTTTACAGTGCCTCTCAGTTGATCCAGGATGCCAGACGCCATCAGGTTGAGGTTTTGCCTGTTTGTGTCAATGCCTCTGAGTACGATCATTATATTTGCCAGCAACAGCAGAGATTTGCGATTCGACTTGGACTACGCTTGGTAAAAGGCTTACAGCGTTATAGTGCCGAGCAGTTACTGGCTGCTCGCCCGGGTAAAGGGTTTCAGAATATGGCTGAGCTACAGCGCATAGGATTGTCTGGTAATGCGCTGGAGTGTCTGGCGTCTGCCAATGCGCTTAAAGCGTTACAGGGCGATCGTTATTCGGCCCGTTGGACACTGATGGATCAGGAGCAGACCTTACCTTTATTTGCCATACGCACAGAGGTTGACGGTGCACATTCGTTGGCGGAATCGCAATCTTGTGTTTTTCAGCCAGATGACATGGACGATCTGGTGGAAGACTATGCCGCATTGGGTCTCACTTTGGGGCAACATCCGGTAACGCTGCTCGACAAGGCTGGTAAACTGGGGCGTTTTACTCGCATGGCGCAGCTCAGTGCTTGTCGGCATAAATCTCTGGTGACCGTAATAGGGATTGTGACTGGCAAGCAGGCGCCGGGCACCGCAGGTGGGGTGACCTTTTTTACGCTTGAAGATGACACAGGCAATATTAATGTGGTGGTATGGGCGGGTACTGCACGTGCCCAAAAGCAGGCTTATCTCAGTGCTAAGCTACTGGAAGTAAAAGGCATTGTTGAAAAAGAGGGCGAGGTGATCCATGTTATCGCTGGTCGGCTGATTGACCGCAGTGAGGTCCTGGGTGCCTTGCATAGTAAGTCTCGGGACTTTCATTGAACGAATATGAATGCAGAGCTGGTGGCAGGCCTTGTTGTCATATGTAGTACGCAGACCTATCGAGTTGACAGCAAAAAGCAAATTGAATGAAACAGACAAAGGTAGCCATCCGGCTACCTTTACTCAACTTAGCACCGTCAGTTGCATACAACTTTAGCTGTGTTTAGTGGATGCGCTCTAACGTTACCTTGCCACCAGACAATCCGCCACCACCATTGTAATCCAGCTTGGCGTATAGTTTGCCGCCATCGACCTTGAATTTGATGCGGCCAATACCGGCAATCTGATGTACCTTAGCGTACTGACTGGCACCATTCCAGTTGAAAATTGCGTACTCTTCCAAAACTGGCTCATAGCCATCCCGAATACCGGAGATCATGATTTTATAAGCGCTGTTACCCGCTATGGTCATATATGCAGGTAACGCAACCCAGCTACTGTTTGCTGGTAAGCTGATACTGGCTGTCAGTTTACCTGGCAAATAGGTTGATCCTGAGTCTGCAGAGGTTGTGCCACCAATGGCTGGTACGTGACCTTTGACTGTGGTGTTTTTCAGAATCACGTTATGGCTCCACCAGTCCTGGCCTGTCATACCATTGACTGTGATAATACCGCCATTGTTGGCATCAATAACTGTATAGGCACGGTTATTACTTGGTCCACCCTGAGCAAATACCCCATTGATATCCAGAGTTCTTGAGTTTTTGACCTTGAATACGGTTTTGACGCCTTCAGCATAAAAGTTACTGATTTGGTTGTTCCAGGTATGGTGATCCGCCGGGCCATATATCTCAACACCGACCTGAGAATTCTGAACAGTTGAATTGGTGATATTACTGCCCATGGCTGCAAGTTTAAGGCCTGTGTGTGATCCCTCAACATAGATATTATCGAACACGTTGACATTGTTAAACCAACCGTTAGGTTCTATGTTCCAGTATGCAGGATCACTGCCATTACCATGTAAATGAATACCGCTATTAACGTTGGCAATAAACAGATCTTCAAAGCGACTCCAGATCACCCATTTACCGTAAATACCATTATCAAACCCGGAAATATCCAGCTTAGAAAAATTAGAGCGATAAGAGGCGAAAGGGATATCAATCGCGGTGCCTTGTTTAAAGCTTGCCGTCTGCACCAGAGCCAGATCATGCACCTCAACATTGTGCGCCACTTTTAGCAGACTGATGTTGGCACTGGTGGTCAGTCTGGACAGGTTGCGCTTTTCCCCATACAGTTTAATTCGTGAATTATGCGAGCCCTTGACACGTGTTACATCCAAAGTACTAGAAATATTAAATGTACCAGCAGGAATGTAGACACTTTTATCGTTTTGTACTGCGTAATCAATGGCTGCCTGAATTTGTGCAGAGTCGTCACGATTATCGTTGGCAACGGCACCAAAACGCGCGTCAGTGATTGAAATAGTGTCTGCGTCCAGAGCTACTGCGGAAGAGGAGATCAGCAAAAGACCGATCAAAGTCACTTTGTTATTCATATATTGTCCTTATATTTTATAAACTAGCCTCACTAAGGCCGATGTACATTTCGCGACAGGTGTGCCGGGAAAAGGGAGGGGCAGTGTATCACTGTGCAGACAAAAATGAAGGTCTCTATCACTAACCGGTGCTACTCTGGGCCCCGGTTAGTGATATATCGAAATATTTGATGGGCGGAGTGATTAAGTTCTGAGTCTGAACTTACGCACTAACTGAGCCAGTTGCTCGGCTTGTTTATTGAGCTGCTGTGCAGACAAAGCCGCAACCTGAGTATCCTGTAGTGAGCTTTGGCTTGATTGCTCTATCTTCGAGATATCCTGAGCCATTTCTCCAGCAACGACTGATTGTTCCTCTGTTGCTGTCGCTATCGACTGGATCATGGCGGCAATCTCAGACGCACCGCGAACGATATCATCCAGCTGAGCCCCGCAGCTTCCGCCATAGACACACTTTGATCAACCTGAGACACGCTGTTTTGCATTGAGTTGACGGCATGTTCGGTCTGCGACTGAATTGACTGAACTGTTGAAACCACTTCCTCTGTCGCTTTTGAGGTGCGCTCAGCAAGCGTTCTGACTTCATCGGCAACCACCGCAAAACCACGGCCTTGTTCGCCGGCTCGCGCAGCCTCAATTGCCGCGTTTAAGGCGAGCAGGTTGGTCTGCTCGGCAATACTGCCAATCACGCCAATCACGTTTCCTATTTGGCTACTTAGTTCGCCCAGGTGGGTCACGTTTTCAGCGGTTTTCTGCACGTTTTGTGAGGCCGTTTTAATCTTACTGACGGTTTGTCCGACGGTATCTCCGCCTCCTGAGGCCAGTGTACGCGCCTGATCGGCGTGGCTGGCTGCTACCTGGCTTTGTGATGCAACCTCTGAGACTGTGGCGCTCATTTCTTCAATGGCCGTAGCAACCTGAGTTGATTGATCGGCAGATGAGCGGCTGCGCGAGGCGATTTGGTCGTTGGCTTCGGCAATATCATGGCTAGAGGTGCGTACATCATCTACCACCTGAGCAATAGAGTGCAATAATTCGTTTAAAGAGCGAGCCATTTTGTTGGTGGCTTCCGCCAGACCGTCAATTTCGTCCTGGCCTTTGTGCATAATATCTCTGTCAGAGATATCACCGGCACTGATCCGCTCAGCCACGCCGAGTACTTGATTGAGTCTGGATACGATTGAGTGGCTAATGATATAAGCAATGGCGATACCGAGAATCGCAGCGATCAGTGTGATCACAATAATCACGATAGACGTCGAATTGAGTCCCTCAACCAACAGTTCCAGTGCGCCTGTTGCATCATCGATTTCTTCTTTCGCAGATACGTCGAGGATTTTTGCTATGTCCTGAATATACTTTCTGTCCAGTTCGCTGAGCATTGCAGTGGCTTGTTTAAAGGCCGTCGGGTCATAGCTACTAAACACGACAGTCGCCTCGTCACGTATCGTTTTGTATAAGCGTTTGATGGTCGCGATATCTTGCAGCTCATTTGGCTTTTGCTCAAGCGGTATCAATAAATTCAGGTATTCTTCAAAGCTGGCAGCGTCGTCATTAAAGTCAGCTTCTGCATTCGTATTACCCGTTGTATGTGAAATAATCGCGGCTATCATATCGCCGGCTTCATCGACAAGCTCTAAATAGTAACGGACACCTGGCAAGTCATCGTTAAGTGACTCCTGCAAATCGGTTGATTGCATGGCATCGCTAAACTCCTGCTCTTTAAGCTTATCCAGCAGAGCTTCTAGCTGCTCTCCTGTGGTCGACTCAAGACGGTCCACCCGGGTTTTGATACGCTGGTAGGCATCGGGGTCATAGCGACCAAAAACATCCTGATTGACGCGCTGATGATACGTGGTAATGCTTTTGAGAATATGGGCCATTTTTTCCCGGTCAGCCTGCTTGGCGGATTCATAGCGGTATAACTCCGTGTGTACTTCTTTGAACTTTCGAAATACCTCGTTAAACGTGGATTTTTTACTGGTATCCCCGTTCATATATTCGAGCGCTGCACTTTTAAGCTGGTGTTCAGTGTCGAGTAAACGGCTATAGAGGATCATGCCTGGAAGATCATCGCCTGTGACTTCCTGAGCCCGGGCCGTTTCGGTGGCGACTTTAAACCAGACGAGTGTACTGGACATCACCATCAGCACAATAAGAACACCAAAGGCTGAGTAGAGTTTGTTACTGAGTTTCATAGAATCACCAAGTTCGAAAGAGGCGTCATCCGTGGCGTACTTTTCATTATATTGTCGTCCATAATTAAAGTCGTTAATTGCAAAAAATGACAAGTTTTATCTTTAGTCAAAGTATTAGAGACATACAGACTTGTTGTTTTTTGTTGATTGTTTTAAATCTTTGTTCTTGAATCGTTCCAATTTTGTTTTTATGAAAGAAAGCTCCAGGTTTACTTAAAAAATAGGGATAAAGTGCTTTTTATTAGAACGGTTCTGAATAATGTAAAATCCATCCTATGCCTTTGTTTATTATAAAATATGTCGGGTGGATCACGAAGGTGTGAAGTGAAGTTTGCAGTCAATTAGAGGAAAAACAATTGTACCTGGCTGCCATGCTATGAAATATTTTATATCTTTGCTGTGCAAACTTGGCAGGCGATTTTTTTGGGTATGATATAAATACAAGGATGCTGTCAGGGTGAGCCTGCCTGGTATTTATATTGTTGTGAAAAAGGCAATTATAAGTTTGTAACCTTCTGATATCTGACCTAATACAATGATATTCATTGTAAAAGGTGAGTAAATAAACCAACAAACAGGGCTGAACTAACTGGTCAGATGTGTTAGTGTGAGGTGTTATTCAAATCCAACAGGTTAAGCGTTATGGCAACACCCTTATTAAAAACCTATAAGAAGTTTAAATGGTTGCCCTTTGGCAACTGGCTATTCAGCAAGGCGGTCTGTAAAAGGGCACCTTATTTTGGCACTATCAAGCCTAAGATCACCCATCTCAGTGAAGGCCGTATTACGGCTCAGATGCCTAATCGAAAGGCAGTCCACAATCACATTGGGACAGTGCATGCAATTGCTCAGTGTAACCTTGCAGAATTATGCGCAGGGGTGGTGACTGATGCCAGTATTCCATCGAAAACACATCGCTGGATCCCGAAGGGGATGACAGTGCAATATCTGAAAAAAGCGGACACTGACTTACGCGCAGAAGCAATCATTCCATTACCGCGCCAATGGCAGGACAAAGAAGAGCTCATTGTACCGGTTGAGGTATTTAATCGTGAAGGCGTTAAGGTTTTTCACGCCGATGTGACTATGTATATCTCAGCGAAAAAATAGTGCTTGGCCCGCAAGTTGCGGGCCCTTCTCTATCAGAAAGTATAGCGATATTTTACTTCTGTCTGGGTGTATTCGACACCATTGGTGTACTCAAGTACAACCGCTGAGCTTGGCGTAAAGTTGAATCGCAAACCCAGATTGATAAATACACCATCTTCATCATCTGTAGAGTTGTCCAGCAACTCATAGCCTGCCTGACCATAGGCGCTGATGCGCTTGCCAAAAGCATGCTCATACTCACCGTATATACGACGGGTATCTATCGTTGAGTTAGTACGTTTAGTTGATACTTCAAATTCACCAACTTGAGCGCCGACCGCAAAGCGTCCTTTATCTGTCGCTCGCAGAATATAGCCCAGATTAAAAGTTGTTTCGTCAACATCATAATCGTCACTGAAAAGGTCATCCAGAACATTTAGGCTGTCTGAGTGCTGATCGATTTTGAGCCCCATGAAAATGCCGTTAGCAAACTCATAGCTTCCCGCAATGATAAACCCCTGAGGGTCAACTGAACTTGGTGCGCCATCCAGGCTAGTCTCACCATAACCTACTTCCAGGTAACTTTTACTTAGCTCACTAGCCTGAGAGCCTAAAGATGCTGTAGCCAGTAACAGGCCTAAAATATGCTTGTTCACTCTATATCCTTTTAATTACTTCAGTGTGTTGTCAAAAGCGAGCGTGTGATACTCGCTTGGTGCTTCAAATACGGCAGAAATGTATCATTTTAAGATACAGAAGTGAAAGGCTAAGTCTATGTTTTGTGTTATGAAATGTTACCGGTGGCTCATTTGGGGCGAGTTATTCAGCCTTGCTGGCTTTGTCCAGAGGCGTGACATTTGATTGCTCTGCACGATGGTTCAACTGACCTTGTATATGGGCACCAGCCTGAATACATAAAGTATCATGTGCAATATCACCGGTGACTCTGGCACTGGGTTCAAGTGTAACACTGTCTGCGCTGATCCCGCCTTGTACTTTTCCTCGAACCTGAACCTGGTTTGCAACGATATTACCCTCGACGACACCCGATTCGCCAATGATCAACTGGGTCACTTGCAGGTCGCCAACCACTTTGCCATCGATTTGAATTTCACCATCGCACTGGATGTTACCTGTGATTGTGGTGTCGGGAGAAATGAGCGAGAAAGGAAATGAGTTTTTCTTTTTATTGAACACGTTTGAGCACTCTTGCCAGTTTTACAGGGTTTATATGCTTTTTATCCTGTAACACCTCATAATGCAAGTGTGTACTGGTACTGCGACCTGTACTGCCCATCAATGCGATCACATCGGATTGTTTGACTGACTGACCTTTTTTAACCTTGATGGTATGCAGATGACCATAACGAGTGACAATGCCGTTGGCATGTTGAATTTCAATAAACTTACCGTAACCACCATTTTTGCCTGCTTTACTCACCACACCATCAGCAGGCGCAATGATCTGGGTTTTATGCCAACCAGCCATATCTACGCCTTTATGGTAGGCACGACGGCCCGTGAGCGGGTCTTTGCGAAAGCCAAAAGCGCTGGAAATATAATACTTATCGTGAGCTACCGGCATCATCTTAGGTGTTGATTGCAACAGGCTCTCCAGCTCGTTGAGTTGCACTGAATCATCAATTAGCTGGGTGTAGCGGGTGTTTAATAAGGTCGCGTCGACCTGATGGTAGGGGCCCCCCTGTGCTGAATTGCTCTCGGGGATGAGTGTCAGACCTGCTTCACTAAACCCAGCCATAAGCTGATCATGACGCGCTGAAATGATTGTCTGTAATCTAATAAGGAGGCTCGCTTGCGCATCATTGAGGTCTGTACTGTGTACTTCAAACTCATGCTCATCGTTGACTGTCGGAGCTACGTCAACTTGGTTCTCAGCTTCAGGTAAAAGGGCTGGCGTGTCTGCTTGTTCGGTAATTGATGTCGGCAGGGCACTGACTATTTCGCTGAGTACCGTATGTTGCTCGTTCAGAGTTGCAAGCTGAGTTTGCTGCTCCGCGAGCTGTGCAGCCAGTTGCTGCTTTTCCTTTGCCCAAGCTTGCTGTTGAGTTTGCAGCTCAGTCTGTAGGATATTAACCGTTTCTTGTTGTTTAAAAAACGCTGATGTACTGATAACTAACCAGGTAAGAGCACCACAAACCAGCACTAGCGCAATAAATTGCAACCAGCCAGGCACAACCATCAAACTAACCTGGCCATTCTGGCGCATCATTAGCTGTTTAGATTGAAATAGCGATGTGATCAGGCGTTTGATATAGCGAAACATAACATATAAAAATTAAAAATAACGACTCACTCTAACAATTTTTATGCAAAAAGCCAGTATTTACTTACAAAAAAAAGGTGTACTTAAGCACACCTTTGTTTTATATAGAAAAGCTTTTGCGATTGGGCTATTTAGCCGGCAGGATAGTGCCTTCGACTGAGCCAAACCCAATGCGTGCAAAGCCATCGGCTTCACACCAGCCACGCATAATGACCTTGTCGCCGTCTTCTAAGAACTTACGCTCTTCACCATTATCCAGGGTGATGGTCTCTTTACCGCCACGAGAAAGCTCAAGCAGTGAGCCTGCTTCTTCATGCTCTGGACCAGACTGAGTACCTGAACCCAGCATGTCGCCCGGCAGGAAGTTACAGCCGTTTACGGTGTGGTGAGTTACCATTTGTGCCACAGTCCAGTAGCTGTGCTTGAAGCTTGATTCTGACAGCTTGCTTGGTGCAGCATTGGCTTCGCGCATTTTCGCTGTTTCAAGCAGTACGTCCATCTGGATATCAAACGCGCCAGATTCACGGTTTTGTGCAGACTCCAGGTATTCCAGAGGCTGAGGATCTTGCTCATCACGGTGCCAGTTAGTGCGATACGGCGCCAGCGCTTCTGTGGTGACAATCCACGGTGATACGGTCGAGGCAAAGTTTTTCGCCAGGAACGGGCCTAACGGCTGATATTCCCAAGCCTGAAGGTCACGGGCAGACCAGTCGTTGAACAGACAGAAACCAAACACATGACTTTCGGCATCTTCAATCGAAATAGAGTCACCCAGCTCGTTGCCTTTACCCAGGTAGATACCCAGCTCCAGTTCGTAGTCCAGGCGCTTACAAGGACCGAAAGACGGTGTATCTGCATCTGGTGCTTTAGTCTGACCTTTAGGACGTGGGAAGTTTTGACCTGACACGTCAATCGATGAAGCACGGCCGTGGTAACCGATTGGTACCCACTTATAGTTAGGCAGCAAAGGGTTGTCCGGACGGAACAAGCTACCTACCGCTGTAGCATGGTAGATTGAGGTGTAGAAATCGGTGTAATCGCCAATGTGACACGGCAATGCATATTCAACGTCAGATTGAGCAACTAATGCCGCTTCCAATGCGCCCTGGTGCTCAGAGCCTTCACGAAGAGCACGAGATAATGCCAGACGCAGGGCAGACCAATAATTTTGACCCATACCCATAAATTCATTCAGTTTAGGCGCGTTGGCCGCTTCTACTGCGTCCTGTGCTTCACCACTGAAGATGCCTGCCGCAGCAACCACTGCCAAATCCAGTACCTGGTCGCCAATGGCAACACCACCACGGAACTCTTCGGCACTGTCTTTACGACGGAATGAGGCAAAAGGCAGGTTTTGAATTGGGAAGTCGCTGCCAGCCTGGTTGGCGCTGGCAACCCAGCTCTTCAGATTAATATCATGCGTTTCGTTGATAAAAGACATGGTCTTTCCTTTTTGCAAGTTTGAGGCTGTTCTCAGATGTGGTGATAGTGTTCTGATTTTTCAATGCAACACCTGAGTCTCAGACAAATTAAAACGGCAAAAGCAGCCACAAGGCTTCGCCCCAAGCTGCTTTTAATTTTCTACTCTCAAAGGAGAATTAGATCACGCCGCGGCGTTCCTGATCACGCTCGATAGACTCGAACAGCGCCTGGAAGTTACCTTCACCGAATCCACCGTCGTCAACACGTTGGATCATCTCGATAAAGATAGGACCAAACAGGTTCTTAGTGAAGATCTGCAGCAGGTAGCAATCTTCGCTCTGGCTGTCTACCAGGATTTGATGCTCTTTGATCTTTTCACGGTCTTCTTTAACCCAAGGTACACGGTCAAAGATGGTGTCGTAGTAGTGATCAACAATGTCTAATGTTGCAATGTTAGTCTGGTCAAGTTTATCCAGTGACGCAACCAGGTCGTTGGTCAAAAATGCCAGGTGCTGTACGCCCGGGCCATTGTACTCGTCCAGGTACTCGTCGATCTGGTTGTTGTTGTCGTCTTTACCTTCATTGATTGGAATGGAGAAGGTGCCGCACGGAGATTTCAGTGCGTATGACAACAGCGCCGTCTTCTGACCTTTGATGTCGAAGTAGCGAACTTCAGTAAAGCCGAATACATCTTTATAGAAGTTTGCCCATGTTTCCATGGTGCCTTTGTACACGTTGTTAGTCAGGTGGTCGATACGCAGGAAGCCTTTGTCTTCAACAACCACTTGCTCTTCCAAATCAACAAAGTCTTGCTCGAAGATAGAACCTTTATCACCGAATACGTCGATGAAGTAGATCAGGCTGTCACCGATGCCGTAGATAGCAGGGTAAGGCAAGTCTTTGTGGGTTGAATCAGTTGCTGGTTTTGCACCGCGCTCAACAGCGGTTTCAAACGCTTTTTGTGCGTCTTCTACACGCCAGCCCATAGAGCAGATAGCCGGACCGTGGCTCTTAGCGAACTCAGCAGAGAAACCACCACGCTCTTTATTCAGCAGGAAGTGAATGTCGTGCTGGTTGTAGTATAGGATGTCTTTGTCTTTAAACTTTTTCAGTTTAGAAAAACCAAAATCGGCAAAAATCTTTTCCATGTAGTCCGCATCTGGTGTTGCGTACTCGGTAAACTCAATGCCAACTAGGCCTAGAGGATTTGTTACTTCACTCATTGTCATACTCCCGCTTAAAAGCACTGGATCGCTATTTGTTTTGTGCTGTGGATGATTAATCAAAATGCTCAAAAGGGGAAGCTATCGGCATGAATTAGCAAGCGGGGAAAATGTAAATTCTGTCGTACAAATTGTCCGGGTTATACGGATTGCGTGAACAGGATAAATTTATCGATTAAAAGGCCTTATTTGTTCTTAAAAATGGATTGTATTACGAGTGGTTTTTCAGCGGGCTTTTATTTATCTATCTGAAAAATAAAGGTTTTAAAGTTTGGCGTTGACAGCGATATCACCTTGTTATTGATACAGAGACAGATACAGCAGAGGTAAAATCTCCCGTTGCTGTATTGATAAGTTTACAAATGAGGGCTGAAAACAGAAAAGCCGCACAAATTTAGTGCGGCTTTTACACGAGTTAGGAATTAGAAATTACTGTCTTTCGCCAGAGATCTCTAGCTCTTTCTCAAGATAGTGCTCTTGAGTATGTGGTTCATCAGTCGTTCCTTCCGCACCATGCATCCAGTCAACCAGCTTGTTACTAAGCAGATACATCGCCAGTGCAGACAATAGTGCAGTTGCACCCAGACCAATGAAGATACTCATCGCGTTATTCATTGCTTCCTGGCCTTCGCCGATGAAGGAACCAACAAAGCCCGCGATTTTGTTCGCAACCGCTGTACACAGGAACCACAGACCCATTAGCAGAGATGCCAAACGCAGTGGAGCCAGCTTGCTCACCATAGACAGACCAATTGGCGACAGACATAGCTCGCCCAGTGTGTGGAACAGATAGAAAAGCACCAACCACATCATGCTGATTTGCAGGTTGCCTGCATCACTGCCTTCAGTGATCAGCGCCATCATCATGGTCAAAAAGCCCAGCGCCAGAAATACTAACGCGATAGCAAACTTAACCGGAGAGTTTGGCTCACGCTTGTCCAGTTTAAGCCAGATCATGGCCACCAGTGGTGCGAAGATAATAATAAAGATAGAGTTCAAAGACTGGAACCATGACGCTGGGATTTCAAAACCCATCAGCATACGGTCGGTATAGTCAGCAGCAAACAGGTTCATCAGACCACCGGCCTGCTCAAAGCCCATCCAAAAGATAATGCTGAACACACTCATAGTGAAGATAACGCGAATACGGTCTTTTTCCTGACTTGTCAGTGGCTCTTTGGTGTTGCTGGCAGATTGCTGCTGAGACAGCTTGGCTGCTGGCACTACGCCGATGTCGCCCAGATATTTCTGGCTCAGTAGGAGTTGCATGACAACAGAGATCACCATACCAATACCGGCAGCGATGAAACCGGCTTGCCAGTTAATTTGTGCTGCAACATAACCGGCGATAAGTGGGCCCAGTGCGCCACCTAAGTTAATACCCATGTAGAAAATAGTGAAAGCACCGTCACGACGTTTATCACCTTCCTGGTACAGGTCGCCAACCATGGTAGAGATGTTTGGCTTGAACAGACCGTTACCGGCACATAATAATGCCAGACCCACATAGAAGACTTGTTCTTCCATGCCGGCAACCAGACCATGCGGAATACCCATAGTAAAGTGACCAGCGGCCATCAGGATACCACCAATGATAATGGCTTTACGCTGACCCAGTACGTTATCGGCTAACCAACCACCGATCAAAGGTGTCAGGTATACCGCCATGGTAAAGGTACCATAAAGGCTCAGTGCATCGGCGTTGGTCCAGCCGAAGCCGCCATTTTGTACCTGAGCAACCAAATATAAAACGAGTATTGCACGCATTCCGTAGTAGCCAAAGCGCTCCCACATTTCCGTGCCGAAGAGTAAGAACAGGCCTTTTGGATGACCCAGAAACTCACCGCGATTAGGTAATGAATTCATATTATTCCCATTTCAATCAAATGTGTTGTTTTGGCCTTAATATTATCGATGTCGAACGTACTGAAGATGACAGTCATATCAAACATACTTTGAACGGGTGGCCAGTCCCCAAATGATTTCCAAGTTAGGTCAGTGTTGACTAACTATTCATTAAAAGTGCGTCAGTATACCTAGTGGGATGGCGATGGGGAAGCCTTACCAGCTGGGTTAGACGCTTTTGTATACAAAAAAACCAGCCTGCCTGGCTGGTTTTTGCGCATCTAGAGCGATTGTTTCGGTTATCGACAGAAATTGTCGACAAAGGTCAGGTCGTTAATATGCTCAGGACCTTCCATCACTAAAGTTGCAACGGCTGTGTTTGGGTTCATTTGCCAGATTTGCGCGTTGCTGCCTGCTTCGCGACCAGAGACATACAGTTTGCCGTCAGCAGTAATGGCCAGACCGGAAGCCCAGTTAACACCGTGCTCACCAATTTTAGTCAGTTCCATATTACCTTCATCCAGCGTATACAGTGCCTTACCTGTCAACACGTAAAGGATGTTGCCATCTGCTGAGTACGCAATGTCACCATGACTGAAATCATCGCCCGGGTACGACAATTTACCCAGTACGGTTTTTTCACCACTGTTCATGTCAAAGTCGTACATGTAGGTTTTACTGGTGCTGCGTAAAGACACGCCATCTGGTGTAACAGCTGAGCGATACAAAGGCCATGAAGTTGCATTCGCCACGCTATATTGCTGGTTGCCATTGAGATCCAGCGCCCACAAGGTCGAAGCTTTAGATTTGCTGTCAGTCTGCTCCATGAAATAAAGCACACCGTCTTTGCTTGCGATGTTAGATGCGGTGTGTGTTACACCAGATACTGTGCTGTACTGACCAGCGTCAACATTAAAGTGATACACGTAACCACTTTGCGCGGAGCCATAGTTATTTATGCCAAATAAGCCTGTGATGCAATCAGCTGTTACCGAGACGTTGTCCAGTAGCGCACCGTATGAGTCTGAGTTACCAGCACCAACGAATTTCAAAGTACTTGCGTCGCTATTTGCCGTTACTGTGATGGTGTAGTGTTGCCAGCCTCGTTGCGTACCATTTAGTTCAGCGATGACCTGGTCGTCCCAATATACGGTTGCTTTGTTGGTGGTGCTGTTGTTATTAACACGTGGTGAATAGTAAAAGCTCACGACATACTGTTTGCCAGCTTCCGTAGCGATACTTTGGTATGCGCTGTAGTTACGGGTAGAATCCAGTTCAAGATATTGCTCACCATCTTGTGCCTGGATAAGGCCAAGGCGGTTAGTCTGAATTTCAAACTTAGCGGAGCTGCGGCTCCAGCCGGGCAAAGTTCTGAACAGACTCCAGGAGCCATTAACAGCATCAGACTGTTCAAAAGAGCCATTAGTGATCAGGTTTTCACTGGCGTTTGCAGCAAAGCTGCTGATTAGGGCGGCACTCAGGCCAAGCGCAAGAACTGATAATTTCATAGACATACTCCAGGGCTAAATTCTATTTGTGTAAATAAAATGTTATCCCTAATCAATTTTAACTAATCCCATTTTCTTACTTTTGTGCGGTTTGGTCAATTAGAAATCAAAAAATGACTGTTAGTTCCGATTTATGCCTCAGTATTACAATATAAAATTGGTACCAAAGGATTAACTATCATTGCCTCTGTACCTAATACTTTTACATGTCATCTGGACAGTCACAGTTCGCATTTTGCACTGTTTTGCATTTTGCGACGCCTGTCCCGGCCATTTCGCTTAATAAAATTGAACACTGCGAAATGACACCGTTTTTAAGTCATTCACAGATGATCAGAGCAAGGAGCATGCCTACACAGGCCTGGTGCTGCTAAACAGATGCATGAGCGCTGTTAATCCTTGCCGCGATTAAGCCAGCGCTCCGTTAGCCAGCCCGGTTTTTGGCCCCGGTTTAGTGCTGCCAGAACCGTGATGGCGCGCTCCGGCGTGATCCGTTGTGTGGCAATATCCTGATAAACCTGTTGAGCGGTTTTCTTTCTTTTGACCGCAGCGCCGGCGTCGAGAAACGACTCAACCACTTGCAGCACAAAGCGTGTAACACCTGAGAGGCTCTCAGGTCCGGCAGCTTGTCCATCACTGGCGCTTTGTTGGGTAAGTCGCTCTGCCAGATGGCTGAGTTCGGCCTGGGCAAATTCGCTTTGTGCTTGAGGGAGTTTGCTGAAGGTTTGTAGCATCTGCGAAAAATAGTCGCGCTCGATACGATTGACCTTATCAAGTTGTGTTAACTTATTAAGGTCACGACGAAACTGAGCATGACTGATCTGTGGTTCCAGTAGGCGCTCACAGCTGGCATGCAAAGCATGCCAGTGCTGCCAGGCATAAACATAGTTTAATCCCGGCCCCTTGATGTTTTGCATGCCCACAATTAACTGATGTTGTCCGGCCAGCCCCAGACGAGCGATCCGATTGGTGAGCTCATCCGCGGTAATATGCGGATTGTCTAGTAAGAGTAATTTGCTGTGCAAGATACTACTCAGAACTCGGTTCAGTTGCTTGCGGTTTGCTGCCAGGTCTTCCAATGTTCTGAGGGAGTGTGCCAATTGCCAATTCTGAACCCGCAGCCGGACAATGCCTTGCTGGGCTTTATCATCAATATGTTCAGTGAGTGCCGTCGCCAGCAGGTTGTCATCAAACAAGTGAGCAGTATCCAGTATGGGAGTTTCAAACAGGCTGTTTAACTGTTGAATAAAGTGCTCCGGGCTTTCTCCACATTTCCATTGTGCCAGCAGGCGTACCAGATCTTGCTTGTCATTATTGTCAATCAGTCGATTTACCCGGGTATCCAGTGCCTGATCCAGATATGCCTCGAAGCCATCGACATTACTCCCGATCACCACAATATGGTCGAAACTGAGGTCCTCCACCAGGATCTGTGCAAATACTTTTGACCGTGCAACCCGGTCATTACGGTTGTTCAGCAGCGCAATGGTTTGTGTCTCAGGCTTGTCGTTCAGATCAAATAAGCCAAGACGGCGCCAGTTCTCCAGAGTTGCCAGACGCTCATTGGCTGACATACTATTGACGAAAGATTGAGTCAGGTGATCGACCGGTGCAGCGGTAAAATGCTGTAATACGCCAACATCCGGTACAATACGCTCGGCGGTCTCTTTATAAACGTAATCTTTGTCAATGCCGATGTACTGGGCCATTTTACATACCAAAGCAATGTTGTCCGGGTGCTCTTCATATGGGTACAGGGCACGGAT
Source organism: Pseudoalteromonas sp. R3 (assembly GCF_004014715.1). Taxonomy (NCBI): domain Bacteria; kingdom Pseudomonadati; phylum Pseudomonadota; class Gammaproteobacteria; order Alteromonadales; family Pseudoalteromonadaceae; genus Pseudoalteromonas; species Pseudoalteromonas sp. R3. The sequence continues at coordinate 3,234,630 of NZ_CP034835.1, read as the reverse complement.
GTCGGGCGTGATTTGAAAGCCATCACCCCAGTGCAATTGGATCAGGGTGGATTGCTTGTGGTCCGCTGCCCGATTCAGAATCGGGGCCATGGTTTGTTCGGCGGTAAAAATCTGGGTGTTGCTTCCAATAAAGGCGGCCATTTCCCGTGCAACATCAACACCGCTCGGGCCAAGGATATCCTCATGATCCGGGTAAGTGTTGGTGATGGTGGTGAAGTTATCGCGCATCCAGCGACGCAGGATCCGCACATATCTGGGTGTCAGGCCCATGCATTCCCATAAAAAGACATCTGCGCGCACCGAGCGGGCAAAATCCAGTACATCACTTTGCTCCCAGATACTGGCTTTATCGAAGGGTCTGAACAGCGGCAATTCATACTGCTCCCCTGAGCTGCGAGCGAAAATCATCATGGCCTCACACCCGGTTGTTTTAGTGACCACGCGCAGTGCCAGGCTACTGAACAATGCCGCTTTGAGTCGCTCGGTACCCGACTTTCCTCGAGTGCCCCAGCCCCAATTGTGACGGGGATCTTGGCTCGGTTGCTGCGAATTTTGCGATTTAGCCGAATATGACGCAACCAGAAATAAGCGATAAAGGTCGACACAAAAAATACCAGCTGACCTATGCTGTTTTGATAAATTGAATACAGGTATTCTTTAAAACTGTAGCCCAGATTAACCAGTACCCCAGGTACGCCTGCCCGAGCAAACAATTTTGCAATACCCGGCTCAACCGAAAAGGTGCAGCCAAGTTCGCTGCCATAAGGTTTAAACTCCAGACCAAAGCCCAGTTTGCGCAGTTGTGCAATATAATTTTGCTGCTCCAGCGCATTGCCCTTGCGCAGGCCATCGATTTCAGCGTAGTTGACTGACAAGTGCCAGTAAGCCCGAACCCGCTGCCACAGGCGCTTTGGCGGTGTCACCACCAAAATACCATCGGGAGTGTAGTTTTTACCACTGGTCTTGAGTTGATCCTGACTGAGTACCGACAATAAATAGTCAGGCAGGGGTAAATGTGGCCGTGCGCTGGCTTCTTTGAGGTGGTAAAGCGCTTCACCCGGGACATTTGTGGCACTGATCTCTGCTGTGGTACAACTGGGCACATGAAGTTGTGCAGAGGGGATTTTGGCCCGGGTATGGCTAAAGCTCTGACGTTTATCTGTACTGGGTGTAAAAAACTCATGCCAGACTCGCCAGAAGCGCCGGCGGCGTTTGTAATCTATCTGGATCCGCCAGCCTTGCTTTTCACGATAGGCGTTAAAGCTTTGCTCGTGCTGAGCCAGCATGCTGAGCGCTCGTCCCAGTGTATCCTGATCGATATCGCCGGGCAGGTATACAGTTTCTTGCTCAGCCAGTGCCTGGGCAAGTTGTGCGTGCAGACTTTGATGCGTGAAGCTGATTAGCTGCTCCCTGGTACGTGCAATATAGCGTCTGACTGCCAGGTTGGGGTCACGCTCCAGCGCCTGATTTAATACACCCAGATAACGTTGCATTAAAACTGTGTCTTGATTGCTTGAGGTATCGTCCAGTGTTACTTCAACGGCCTCATTTAGCATGAGTCTGGGGCTTTGCTCCAACAACATACGCTTAACTTCCAGACATTCTTCGCCAAGAAGATGGGAGCGCCATAATTCAAACGCATACCCGTCAGCAGCAAAACGAGCAGCGGTAAGCTGCTTAACCAGGGTGAAACGTACGGAGTCGACTACTTCCTTTTCGAAGCGTTGTTCCAGTAATTCTCTAGCCAACTTGTCAGGCAGGTTGCGCAATTGCTCAATACACACCTGGCGTACACGCGCAAACGGGTGTTGTGTCAGTTCACGCAGTAGTGGAATATCCCGTTCTGCCAGTGGATACTTATTGGCCAGAATTCGAGGCATTGCAGCCACAATGAACAGCTGATCATTATGCTTATGCAAAGAGGTATTATCACCAAGCGTTGTCTCTACATAGGCCCACATATAACTGCGTACAAAGGTCGGGCGCTGGTGGATCAGAATTTCAAGAATATCGATAATGGCCTGATAAGGGGTATTTTCTGCATCCAGTAGCTCTATGAGTTCGGCAACCAGTTCGCTGTCTAAGTCCGGATCGGCTTTAAATTCATTGATCACGGAAACCTGATTGACCAGAGCGCGGATCATGCCATGACGGACGTGGGCGTTGTTACTGGTGGCCATTAAGCGCAGGAAAAAAGGCTGTAAATCCAACTTTTTCCAGGCCTGTTCCAGCTCATTATCTGACATACGCAGATAGCGGTTGGTTAGGGCACCGAGTTTGGCAATAAAAAAGCGCAGATCTTGCTCCAGATCGGCAACCAGTGTTTGATAGCGGCCAATGACCGCACCTTCATCAAACCAGCGAGTAAACGCTTGCTTGTCCTGTTGCAGCTGGGTGCCAGAAGCCCCCAACGTTTCTGCATACTTGAGGATATGTAGCTGTTTCTCGGTAGCCAGCTCGGCTTTGCTGAGCCGTTCTACAAACGACTGATAATCTGCATCATGCCCTTCCAGCTGCTCATGAAGCCGCTCAATTTTATGGCGCAAAAACGCAATGCTTTGCAGCAGCTGCCAATAGTTTAGCTGCTCGTCTTTTGGCTGATCTTGTAATAGCTCCCAACCGGCTAGCTCCTCAATCAGCTGCTGGTACTTATGACGGTGCAGATTCAACCAGAACTGTTCTGTATCGGCAAATAAGATTGCCTGAAGCTGGGTTTTTAATTGGTTATCTGCCATACAAATCCTGCTCTAAAAAATGCGTCAATTGCAGCGATTCAAAGATAATCTCATCATGCGCAAACGGGTCAAAGCCGCTGCGCTGCAAATTGCCCAGTGTGACCTCAAAACGAATGCTATGGTTATTTCGGAACCAATCCTGTGTCCAGTTCAGACTGATCCAGCCGCCAGTGTTTTCGCTAAAGTCGAACAGCGTTTGCCAGCCCAGTGTAGTCAGATACTGCCAGGTCGCATTGGGGCGGTGATCATCGGCAAACACATAGCCACTGCTCAGGCCGACAGAAAAAATATGACCCCGATAATATTGTTGCCAGACACCACTTAGTGAAGCTACATCGAGTGAGGTCCAGTCTTCATTGGAAGTCGTGGTAATTTCGGCGCTGAGCTGACTGTCTACGCGACTCTGATGGCGGATACGGTAACCGCCACGCCAGCCATGGCTGTGGTTATGACGGTAAAAATTGAACATGGCATTGCTAATGGTTTCATCCGCCAGATACTCGTCTTTTTCAATACTGGTGTAGTAATAAAATGGTTGCCACCACCATTGGTGGCGCCAGTGCTGATCCTCTCGCCAAATCTCTCCAATGGTCATGGCCCACTGGCTGGTCAGGTGTGTTTCCCGGCTTTGTGGCGACTCTTGCCAGCGGTTGTTCCACAACGCTTTGGCGAACCAGTCATCTTCATCATCAAGCCAGTCATACTGGCCATTGATACTGAATGACGGTTCACTGGTGTTATTCAGGCGGAAGAAGCTCTCCAGCCGATACCAGTGTTGCTTGTGTCGGTTACGCAACCGTATGCCCAGGTCCAGCGTGTGTTCAGACCCCAACGGCTCACTACTTTGATAGATGCCATCCCGATTGTATTGCATGACGCCTTCAACATGGGTGAGGTTGCCATCGCTCTGCATAATGGGTTCACGGTAATGAGTTTTTGTTGGGGTATACACCAGTGTGGGCTGGCGCACTCTGTGTGGTTGTACGGGCGGGGCTACGGCCAGTTTATGGCGATTGGGATCAAGTTGCCAACGGTAGAGTCTGGCCAGACTCGACGTTTGCGGTGCAAGGGTCAGTAGTCCGGCTGGATAAAAGCCTGATTGCTCCCGACGGGTATCCTGCTCGACATATTCCAGCTTCAGGATGGCGTCTTTACTCAGTTTCGCGGTGATCGGGTTGCGTTCATTGCCATAGTAAAAGAGTTGCTCAGCACCCAAGTCGATAGTTTGCCAGCGGCCTTGTTGATAGGCCTCTACCTCAACACTCAGCAACTGTGCGGCAAACGGGTTGAGCCAACGCAATACCAGTCTCCCGCTGGCTAAATCTGCACGCGTTAATCCGAGCTCACTTCGGTTGCTATCAAGACGCCAGTGCACGTTGCCATCGGCACGCTCAACACTCAGTTGCGGTCGCTGATGTTGTTGCAATAACTCCGCATTGGCGAAGTGTAAGACCAGCCTGATTTGCAATGACTGTAATTCTCTCAGATCCAGTGCAAGGCTATGGTTAGGACGTAAGATCAGTCCTGGTAACGCGTCATCGCGACTGGTATGACGGCTAAACTGCTCTGCGACACTGCGTGTAGACAGCGCAGATAAATCGACCAGTTGGGTACCCGCATAGTTTTGATAAGCTTCGAATGCTTGCCAGTGACCAAAGCTCTGGATACGGTTATACAGAATGCCCAGAGCCGGGTTTGGCGGGGATTGCATCAGCCTTGCGGACAGGGCGGTATATTCATGTTCACTGAGAGTGTGTTGCTCAAGACGATAAAGTGCATTGAGTAACAGGGTGCGTTGCAAAGCACCAGACTGTGCACTTTCGAGCGGTGTTTGATAGAGCAGCGACATAAAGTCGTCCTGCCATAAAGTCCCCTTTAGATCCTGGCCTGACGTGACAGCATGCGCAGGCGGTAAAGCATCAAACTGTAGCAGTATTAGTTGGTCGCTACTAAAGGTCAGTTGCTCTGCTGGTTGAAGCGAAAAATAGCCGGTACTGGCTATGGATAAGCGTGGCTGATCTTGCTCGTCAATACGCAGCGTGGTGGTCGCAGGCACGTCGTTAAATATCGGCATAATGTCACTTTGTGCAGAGCGATGTGCACGCAGCCAGACTATCTCACCTTGTTGTGTCTCTGCTGCCTTTGCCCTGGCACTGACTTTGAGCAGCATAGGGCGATGGGCGGTGACAGTAATACTTTGATTGACGATTGGGTACGCCGAGGTATTGCTTGTTTCACTGAGCAGTGTACTGACACCATGATGATGTAGTGAATAGTCAACAGCTGGTGGATGGCTGGCAGGCACAGTATAGCCAAGTTGCTGACGGACAGGGCGCAAGGCATCATTGTCTTTACGCGTGTCATGGCCTAACCACAGAGCATAAAGGTTTTGTTGTAATTCGACAAAACTGGTGCGCAGTGCTTCTTCGCAGGCTGGTAACCTTGTGTGCCACATACTGCACAACCCCTGAATGTTATGAATCGAGCGAGTACGCTGGTAGTGATCCAATAGTTGCTGAGCAGCATAGTGTTGTAACTGAGGGTAAGCGTGGCTTAACAGAGCGCCCAAGTAACGCTCAACCGTATTATGCTCTCCAGCTCAGAAAAAGCGGCAAGGCGCAGCTGCCAAGCTCTGATCACGACTTCCTGATGCGGGCTGTCTATCAGTGACTTCAATAAAGGTAAAGCCTGCAAAGGGTCTTGTTTTACCATCATTTCTGCTTCGCCGAGGCGATAGTGCCAATGGCTGGTACTGAGGCTGTTTTTAGTGCTCTCGTGTTGCGGTTGAGTCAGCTCAAACCGAGACAAACCTTGCTGATAGGAATGGGCAAGTCTTTGTAACTGTTGCTCCAGGCGGTAGGCAATTGCCGGGCTTTTATCTCTGAGCAGCCCCGGGCGTTGATATAACACTGCATTGTTTGGCAAAGATTGTAACTCTCTGACACGTAAAGCCAGGTCCACTTTAATGGGATCGCTGACAGTGACGCTGAGTTGCTGTGCGTCCAGTGGCAGAGGCAGCTCCAGCATTGCAAAATGTTTAGATGGCAAGAGATCTATGGTGTGCCGATAACTGTCTATTTCCACTATCAGTTGGGTAGCGCTGGTTGTGCGTGCATATAGCCTGAGTGTTGGGGACAGGCGTTGCTGATCAATCAGCTCAAACTGGACCGGACCCGAGATGGCGTGATAGTGCAGTAACTGACGCTGCTGGGTTGCATAAAGGCGGTCGGTTGCAAGGCGATAAGCCTGCGTCACCGTTTGCTCGCTAACGTGAGTGGTAAATGGGTGTTCTGCGCGTTTTGGTTGCAAAAAACGCACTGTGCCTACCGTATCTTGTAACTCAGACAATCGCTGACGTCCTAGTGCACTGCTTCGTGCCAGATCCGCCGAGTGTAAAGCCGAAATAGTGTGGTGCTGGTAGAGCTGCTCCAGGTGCCACTGCAAGTTATCTGTCCAGTATGGGTTAAACAGGGTTTCTGGCCAGGTTTGTGCGGCGTCGGTATCAAACAAACCACGCTCCATACGCACTAGGTTTAGCAGGATATTGCCCTGTGCCTCGAGCCGCAAATAACCCCCAGCCGGCACGGCGATGTAGTCACTACTAGCCAGGCCGATAACCTGGTCATCATTGAGTTTTACGTCATGGCCCAGACGATATTTGCGCAACTGAGGAGTAAATTCCTCGGCGGGGGTATCGCTCAGGCCTATCTGACTGATTAAAGCATCATTCAGTCGGGCAGAGACAATACCTGGCTGAGTCGGGTCGGGCAGAATACGCCGGGCGTTTAATCTGAGCTTAGTTGCCTCGGCAAAAAACAATTGAATACTCTGCCTGTCGTTTAAGCGGTAATGTGTCGTGTGGGTCTGCGCTTCATAGAGCTGCATTGCCGGTAGCGCCAGCTTGACAGGAATGCGAAACGGATCCCGGTGTTGATGAAATAGCCCTTGCCAGGCTGAGAATTGCTGGACCTTTTCATTTGGATTGTAAAAGCGGATCAGGCGCGTAGTAGCTGCGGCTGGTAACTGACATTGTTTTTGTTCGCAGTGGAGGTCAGCCCGCGTAACGCGCTTCATGACGTGAGGAGATTGTCCTTGCCACATTTGAATGACGTCTGTTTCGCTCTGCATGCTGAGCCAGCGTCCAGCCGGAAGCAGGATAAAACGGGATTGTTTGGCACCCAGGTTGATGTCTGCGGCATTACGATGCAGCTGCAGTGTGTCGGGCTCGAACCAGTCCGGAGCACGATGCAGTGCCGCGGGCTGTGCCAGCGCAGGCAGCAGAACGCTTGTCAGAAGCAAAACAATCAAATAAGGCATAGAGCAAACTGTTCCAGTGTATGAGGGTTTGATACCAGTCGCTCTCGCATTGGGCGACTGATCTCAATATGAATAAAGAACCCCGCAGGCAAGCCGAGGCGATGCATTACATTGCGTGTACCACCCAGCTCAGATACCTGATGTGGATATTGATAGGTATGCTCGCTTACCTTTGACAGACATTGACCTAATTGTGCCAAAGCTGGGGTATTTTGTCTGCCCTGACTAATAATGAAATCTGCCAGGCGGCCATGTGCTGTGCGGCGCTTGTCCTGATTAAAGCCATGTATTTGATACAAATGACTGGCAGGATAGCGTCGAGCGAAAGCCTGCGCTGCGGCGGCATGCAAGCCACTGGGACGGTGTGAATAGTCCATACTGTACAGATCAGGACTTGGCTCATTACGGTGCTCTGTATTGATAACCATGACCTGGCAGCGAGTATTGAACAGGGCCTTGCCTATTTTGCCGGTCAGTTGATCATGAAACTGATGAGGCACAGAGAGCATACAGGCGCTTCCCTTAGGGTGGAAATACAAATCTCCACCACCAAACTGATTAGAGCTGGCATGCAAAGTTATCAGCCCAGGCCTACTTCGCAATTGCCAGGGGGCAAGGCAACCGGCTGTGCAAACCAATTGTACAGCACTTGCCAGCTGGGGCTTTGCAGCTCGGGTGCCTCATTGGTGTGCCCCTTACCAGCTAGCAGCAGTAATGACAGGAAAAAAAGCGCTTTAATATTCATGTTGCCACCATTGCGGTTGAGGAGGAGGTGTCGCATATTCTTCCAGCAAAGCAAACCACAGGGTTTGCTCCGCCGACAGACTTAACTGATGTAACTGTTCAATGTCTGAGCCAACAGTCAGAGTGACTGAAGGGTATGCAGTTAGTTCCGGGTTTTTCGGGTGCAGTAAAAAAGCGGGTAAATCTTGCTCAGGAGCCAAAGCATAGCGCTTACGCGAAATGCTGTATTCATCGCTAAAGGCACGACTAAAACGCCCATCCAGTTGGGTACTCATCACGAGTGGATGCTCAGGACGATTGCCCCTGAAAAAGGGTTTTATGACTATCGCCATCGGTTTGTCTTTGGCACGATAATCCTGTATCAGGGTCTGCCCGGGTTGTAGCTGGAACAGACGTACTTTCCAGTAATCTCGAGGCGTTCCCTGATTGATAAAATACTGCGAAGACGTATTTGATAAATCAGGTAAGCTGCCCAGCTGCGTGATGTCCTGTTCGGTGTAGCGGATCCCATTATCACTGAGAGTAATTAATCTGGGAACCGGCGCAGAGGCGGGATCGCTTTGTTGTAGGCTGAGCTGAGCACGTTGCAGCTGCGCCAGACTTTCTAACGGCGCATACTGAAACGGGGCTGCTGGTTGCGGTGGCGCAAAGTATTTGGGCGGACTGTAGACAATTGCAGTATTTGATACCGGTAAGCGCACAAACAGGGCCTGAGACAGATAGCCGGTTTGTTTTTCCTCTAAAGGGGGTGGTGCGCTGAATAGCCGTACTTTGAGGATCTTCTGCTGCTCAATAAAATCAAATTCGTTATCGGCACTTTGGCTAAACCAGGCGCCGACCTCAGTGAAGCCGGTTTGTGGCGCGTCACAGAGCGTGGCACAGACATAGTTCTGATGATGCATTGCACCATGACGGCTCTGCATTTTACAGCTACTTGTTCGGTACTGCTGAGCGTGATTCTATATGCTTCAAGGCTCAGACGCAGAAATCTTTTTTCGCTGTCGGAAATGGCTTCTCGTCGGGTTTCCGGAGTGATTAAACGGTCAAAGCCACTGCTCACCCCCGTCAGGACGAGTTCCTCAGAGCGCAGCAATCGCTGTTGGGAGTCATACACCTTTGCTTGTACTGTGCTGCCAGCAGGGCCACGCATATCGAGCTGGATATCGCTGCCGCCTTGGACCGTGAACTCGGCCTGGTTGGCCTCATCCAGCTGATAGTAATAGCTGTGAAGGGGAGCAACGACTTGGTCCAATTCGTCCCGCCAGGTGGTGATCATTTCAGAACGAGAACGGATCACCAGTAATCCAGGTTCCAGGTTCGGTAGCTCGAATCGTGTCGGATCATCTGTATCAATCAGGCTCAGTGTCACTGGAGCCCGGTGCTGTGTAAGGTCGTGCCAGACCAGTTGCAGATCTCTGGTGTCGCCTTGGGTTTGTATGCTCAGATCCCCAGTGTTGGTAAGGCGTATAGAAGCGGCAAGTCCAGGCCGGGTGTAATATCCATCCAAATCAAACTGCTCGGCAGAAAAGTCATAGGTGATCACATTATAGGGCAGAGACTCATAGAGAATATCGGCGTCAAAATCGATACCTGGGATCCCTTGTGGTGCCAGTTTTCGCCAGTCGTAAGAGACCGCATTGGTAATTTGCAACGGCTGCAGACCACTACTGCCCAATGTGTGATAACTGGTCATCCGCTCCCGCCATTGCTCGGGCAGCTTCAGCCAGGTTCGGGTTACATCATCCGCGTTGGTTGGGGTCTTACCATGGATACGCACCACAACGCCACGTAGACTGGGCTCTTCCGGAATTAACCGTAAGGAAATTTTACTGGCGCGAGTCAGTTGTTGCCAGTCAACATAAAATGACTGACCAGATGTGACAGCCAGCGCCTGGCGGTCCTCAATCAATTGTTTAACCTGTTGCTGGCCTTCTTCCAGTGCAAGCTTTGACGCATGATGATAAACATGTTTCTCCAGTTCATTATCCTGACTGTCCAGCAGCCGGTATTCGATTGCATAATTGATGGGTTTATCGAAAACGGTTTGGCTGGCAAATATTGCGTTTGACAGCACGCGAATAGCAACGGTCCGTGAAGTAGGAAAAGTATAAATGAGCGGACGATCCGGGCTTAGCCAATGCACCACAGAGCGGGTTTCTTCTTCACTGCGCGCCGCAATACGCTCAGCTGAGTTCAGCCAGACATAAAAATGCAGTGCAACACGGTATCCGGCCAGTAGCACGAGGATTATCAGCAGCGCCTGTAGTACTCGCTTAATCCAGTACATTTGGCCCTCCTTGCATCATTTGCTCGAGTGCTTCAAGCGTTATTAGCCGGTTGCGCTGAGCAAGGTAAACCGCTGCGGTTTTGCCTGCCAACTGTAGTTGCAGTCCGAGTAACCCATTGTCGGAAAGTCTGATTGCTTGCAGGGTGCAGCCTGATAGTCCGTCGCATAAGGCACTTAACCAAGGCAGGTGCTGGGTTTGTGCATAGCGGCTGATTGTGGTGTCGAGTCTTTGTCTCTGTTGTTGCGATAAATTCACCCAGTCATCAGGTCCTGTTGCTGCAAGGCGTACCTGCATAAAGTTGGGTTGTGCGGAGACGGCAAGCAAGCGCTCCTGAAGCGCTTGTTCAGAAACCGCATAGTGTTGCTTGAAATCGGAAGCCAGCCATAGAGTCGCCAGTTCACTGTCTGGGCTGAACAGGCGATAGCCTGACTGCGGAGACGAACCAATCTCAAGCCCTCGGGTAGCAATCTGACCAGAGACTTTTTCTACTGTTATCCCCAATCGCTTCATAGCCTTATGCAGCGCATTAATGGTAGAAGTATGTCGAAAATCAGGTTGAGTAAATTGATACGCAATGGCACTGGGGCGGATCTGCGAAGGAGCGCTATGGCTACGGACTTGCAAACTTAATACCGGCACCCCCGGATTGTGTCGCACCGCACTTTGGTGTACCACGTTATAAAGAGTCCGCGTGTTAGTCGGCGCCATAACGTTTGCTTGTTCACTGGCATATGGGTGGGCCCCGGCAATGAGCAGTGCCTGGGCGCCACTGGTCTGGAACAGGTCAGTTGCAAACTGTAGCGTATTACTTTCGAATAGCGGTCGCGGTACCTGAATGGTTAGTGGCACAGTAGCATTGAGGTTAATGGCATAAAACCCCTGTCCTTGCTGGTAATAGCTGACCTCAGGCAAAGGACTGATGATCACCAGACGATGGGTATCATTGATGATCAGTTGCAGGCGGTAGCCTACCATGTTGGCGAGTCGATTAAGCTGTTGCAGACGATTAAGATCATCCTCATCCAGCGAGCGTGAGCGTAGCTCATAGGAGAGTTTGAATAAGGGCTCCAGGACCTCGTATTCCCACAGTGCCGCTTCGTTTTCCGCGAGCATACGAAAATGGCCGCTTCCTTTGGCACTAATATGTTGAGAAAACTGAGTGACCAACTCTTCGAGTGACAGGCTGAGCTGTTCGACAGGGTACTGAGGTGCATTCACATTGCTTCTTGCTGTATGTGACAAGAGGGTAGCGTAACTCAGGTTGTCGAAATAGGTTTCCAGCATGGCTCCCTCGTAACCCGGGTAGGGCAGGTTGTCCTCACTGAGCAGACCGAACTGGCTGCGCTCAAATCCCAACAGGCGGGTGAGCTGGCGCTGTGACAACGAGTCGGGCAGTTGGTTGTAAATCCAAAACTGGCTGTTGTCTACAAAGCGTGTTTGCCTCAACTGAGGCCGTGTGTATTGGTTAATGGCTCTAAGCTGTAATACCTGATTGGTGTTTAGTGCGCTAATGAAGGCCTGATAATAGGCGCTTTGAGGCCGAGTTTGTTGACTGGCTGCCGACGGTGTCACCCGTGTGCCCAGAGCCAGTGCACTACTCCCTAAAATAGCAAATAGTTGCCCGGCGGCATCGCCTGCCAGACGTTCACTGGTTGGATAGGGCACGGTCACTATATGTTCGCGCACAGGAGATTTTGCTAAAGCAAAAAGGCCTCTGGGATGTGTTGTCTGGGCATCTTTGATCACTAAAGTAGCCGGGTTATCAATAAGTATAAAGCCTAGTTCGGCCAGCACCTGGGCAGCGCGGTATTGAATGTCAGGGTCCTGAGGGTCCTCATTCAGCAATCGAATGGCGCCTCTAAAGCGTTGCAATTGCTGCGCCTGCTGGTAATGGCTAAGATTTAGCAAGTCGTATCTTGCGGTATACAGGTAGCTTTTGTATTCACTGACATGATGACTCAGCGGGGCACTTTGGGCGCCATCAACTGCAGCGGGTTGTGATGGGCTGTGGATCAGAGATGGGACAAACATGATGGCGAAGCCGATACCAAATGCCAGCAGGCCTCCGATCATTGAGGTCTGAAAAGTGGCCCGCAATACCAGGCCCAGAGCATTTTTCTGATAGATTTTAAGTGCCAACAAGGTGGACAGCATATAACCAAAGGCAAATGTGTCAGTGGCTTTGAGGGTCGGGAAGTAGTCGACCACAAAGTAATTCAGCAGTAGCTTGTAGATAAAGCCAATGTTGAAAAACAGCAGTAACAACCGCGCGCCTTCAAAGTTTGCGTGTTTGAGGCGGGTAAAGTTAAGCAAGATGGCGCCCAGAGATAAGATCACCGTGGTTTCGATAAAGGTAGTGAGCAGTTTACTCGGTTGCATGAGTTGTAGCGCCAGCAGTGCTGGTAGCATAATGCCATTGAACTCCCAGCCGTAACGAATATTGGCCCGAGAAGCCAAAAAGGCGGTGATAACCAGGATGATATATGCTTTGGGAGCAGCAAGGATAGAGGCGGCAACCGCTTCGTACATGATAGCGAGGTTAGCAATACTGAAATTGGTAAACGGCATCAGAACAAACCGCACCAATATAAAGGTGATGGCCAGCTGGACTAATGTCACTCGCATACCATAGCGAAAACCGCCATTCCACATCACATTGGCAGTCAGGGCAATGATCACCAGGCCCAGACTATAAAGCTGCCCCGCGTAGTCAAAAGTAATATCCCACAGCGCCAACACCTGACCTATCTGAGGCCAGAATAAGGTGTCCATAAACACCCGGACCAGAATACTGATCAGAATAATGGCAAAGAAGCGATCCCTGCCGAACATTTCTGCATATCCCAGTCGTTCCATGACTACTTTAGCGCTCAAGCGCATCAAAACATATACGACAATGGCCTCGATCACTATGACAATGGCGGAAACCGGGCTGACTATCAGTAAGGGTACCAGATAGCCGGGCACCACCAGGCCGGTGAGGGGAAAGCCGAAACGCAAGTTCAGCATACAAACAACGGCAATACCCACCCAAACTGTGGTAATAACAGACTGACCCAGCCCGCTTCCATCTGGAAAAAGTGGTAACACCCAATCCATTACAGCGTGTGCTCCTTATTGGGGTCGCCGTCGCTACTGGGCGTCACAGACGTGAGCTTGCTCAATAGCGCATGGGGATCCTCAAGTTGCTGAAGTAAGGTGGTAATGTCGATAAATTCAAACAAAATGCCGGCCACAGAGAAAGGCTCTCCGATGGTGCTGCTGACCTGGCTCGCGGAGAGTGAGCGTATATTGAGGATATAGGTGTCTGTGCCGAGTATTGCCGGCAGAAATAGCTCTCCCTGTTGCAGAGTCAGGTAGCGCAGTTTGCCTTTGAGTGTCTCTTTTGGCATCGAAGTAATTTTGTCTAAGAGATCCAAAGCGGTCATTTCGAATAGTGCAAGATGATGCTTTTTAGCCAGTTGTTCCAACGGCTGATTGGTTTGTACGACCTGACCAAACAGATTAAATAACACAGCAGCCGTACGGATCTGATTGAAAACCTGCTCCAGTGTAGAGAGCTTTTGTTCCATTTCTCCGATGGCCGATTTCACCTTCTGACTCAGAGGCTTTTCCAGTGTCAGAGTCAGTGCTCGGGTCAGGGGGCTTAAGGATGCGCGTTGCTGGCTTTGCAGCATTCTGTAATGGAACAATAGCTCACCAATCTGACTGGCAAAGCGATTGACATTCTTTATAAAGGCTTTTTCGTCGAACTGTTCATTGGGATCACCGTCATCGCCCAAAAACCACGAATGTCACCGGCATACATTAAAGGCACAACAAACTGGCGTTCAAGCTCCTGAAGACCACTGAAAAAGGGACGCGAGGTTTGTACGGCACCAAAGGCTTTAATGGCATCGGAATAGGGCGGGCGCTGATAATCGCGGCGCTGCTCTACGATGTCTTCAATATGGCAGTTGATGGCGCGGATCTCTTCTAACCGGTGATCGCCCTCCAGGCGAGCAAGAAAAATAGATCGGTTGAGTGCCAGTTGCTGATTCACAAGCGTAATAATGGCATCCCAGGGGGTGCTTTCGGTGCTGATAGAGCGGGGCAAGTAACGACCCATCATACGCTGGTGGACATTAGCAATCAGCTCGAGCAGTTCGTTTTCTTCAAGCCATTTACGGGAGAAAAACACCCACAGCATAGTTACCAGGTTAATCACCAGGAGCTGGCCTATGGGTAGTAAATACTGGAGTGTGACCATCACTACATAACTGGCCAGCAGGCCTGCAAGAGATAAACAGGCTGCAATAATGATGCTCAGCGTGAGCGTATTTTTCTGATATACGATAAGCAATAGTGCCAGCAACCCCAGTTGTAACGCTACGGACTGCCACTGTGCCAGGCGAGTAATTAACTGCTCTTTTTCCAGACTGTCAGCAACATAGGCATGCAGATAGACCGGATTGTTTGCTCCGTGCAGCTTGGGTGCTCTCAGTGGGACGCTAAAGCCGAGTTGTTGCTGAGCAATTAACACAACTTTACCTTCTAACTGGCTGAGCAGCACATCTTCTTCCAGCAATCGTGTGCTGGAAAACTTAGGTAATGCGCTGGGTGATAGCGCAAAGTTGATCAGTTTTCCGGTGTTGAAGTGTTGCGGCCCATAAATGCTTTGCCAGACATTTTGGCACTTATCCCGAGGCTTACCGAGCACCATGTTATAGCCTAACCAGGGTTGTACGTCCGGCAGACAATACCGTGGGTCAGCGAAGGGAAAATACACATTGGCAAATGACATGCTTTGTTTAGAGACTACATCGGAAAGCACAATAATGGCGTTCACTTTATGGTTAAGTAGCTGGGTGATGAGCTCAGATTGCTGGCGTTGCAAATTTGGTGACTCAATCACCACAATATCACTGCTCTGCTGCTCAAAAAATTGATTAAACTGGCTGTAAACATAGGCATTCAGGCGTGCAAATGAGCCGTGCACGGCAAATACCAGAACAACTAAAAACAGCAGTAAAATCGACCAAAACGGCTTTTGTCGCTTGATCATGAAGACTTGTTGTTTGAGCGACACACGCCCCCCGAAATACCTGGTTATGTTAATCGTAAGCAGAAAAATGCAGTGTCAACGTGACGGGAACGTCTGTTTCCAGTGCCATAAAATCCAAGCCATGCATGCGTTCTGCCTGCCATAACCTATTGTTGAGACTAAAAGATTTTTGCCATGAGATCAACGCAAGTTGATCTAGCATGACGGTCGCCTCTCCTTGCTCTGGCGGTGCCTGCTTAAATGCCAGTTTGACGGCACGTGCAGGCAATTGCTCAGGTCCCAGCGTCTGGCTGTCATCAGGCAGGGTAATGTCGTGACGAAATGTCTGCCAGTTGTAACTACCAGGTTCAATCAGACCGACTTCCTCGCTGGAAAATTCCAGGTTGTCTTCTGCGGTGACTATGGTCAGCTCTGCACTCAAAGCGCCTGCATTGTCACCTTTTGCATAACCAAACAAGCTCAACTCAGAGTAGGCTTCAAGCGTTGACTCTGACGGCGTGATTGGCATGGTACGCAATGTTTGTTTAAACGGCATGCGGATCGGTCGATTATTAAATTGTGTACGGGATAAGCACATCCCCTGCGTACCGCGCATTGCACCAGTCAGACAGGGGGTAATGTCATCACTTTCATGTTCCCAGCGAGTGACCTCATTGACTTCATTGTCATTGTCCCAGTCTTCAAAGTCGCCAAACCACATCAGGTCTCGGCCGAGCGTCACGTCTGCTGTGCCTGTGCTGCTGATTTTGCTCAAAAATGCATTACTGGGTGCATATTCACGAAGATCAACAAGGTGCTCTCCTGCTGCCAGGTTTAACGTCACCGTCTCTACCTCTTGAACGCTAGGCGGATTTTGGAAATAGACGTCTCCGAAACCTGGTCCGGGAACAATGGCAACCTCTGGGCTAGAAAACTCAGCCAGTCGGCGGATCAGATAGTCGCTTAAAAAGCCACTCACCAGTTTGGGCTGATAATCTTCCAGGTAAACAGGATAAGCTCTGGCGGATTGCGTTTTGGGTGATTGTGTTGGGTCGACTCTGACAGAGACAGCAACCCCCAGTAAGGTCTCATGGCGGTTTTGCTCAAATACAAAGTTGCCCAGGCCCAATAAGGCGGGAACCCCGTTATAGAGACCAAACCCCTGAGCCACATGGGGATGGTGGGCTATCATCAGATCAGGTGCACGACGACTAACGAATTCAAATCGGTTGTTGATATAACGGGTGGGCGCATAAGAGTATTCATCTCCCCCATGCAGTTGGACAACTGCGTAATCACTGCTTTCACTGGCTTGCTCAACGGCGGCACTGAGTGCCGTGCTGTCGGTCAGATCGGCAGCGCCTCCTTTGTTGGCAGTGGCGATATAAGTGACCAGATGGTCGTCACCGGTAATGGAGGTGGCCGACACCAATCCAAGCGTTGTGTTACCTACTTTAACCAGTCGGGGCGCATAGGCTTCAGTGGTGTTATTACCTGCGCCGCTGTGGCTAAACCCTGCCTGCTCAACAAATTTGATGGTGTCCTCTAACCCCTTTTGCTGATAGTCAAACACGTGATTGTTACCCAAAGCAACATAATCTATGCCGATCGCGGTCAAGCCCTGGAGGGTATCCGGTAACGAGAAAAAGGCAAACTCTTTGCTCGGGTGAACCGTCGAGGGTGTTGCAAGCACGGGTGATTCGAGATTAACGGAAGCAAAATCAGCGCTTGCCATAATAGGTTTGACGAATTGTGTCAGGGCAATGGCACTGCTTGCCGCATTACCAGGTCTGATCATCGCCTCTTCAACATCAGGTAACAGATTTCCCATCGTCGTCAAAGAAGGGTCCATATAGCGGCGGCCAAACATAGTATCACCGCCAAACATCAGCTCACTGCTGGTTGCGGTTACCTTCTTTAACACAACAGGTAAAGGTTGGTTTTGCTGCGCTTTGCTGTTAACGACCATCACAATGCGTTCATACCCGGGCACTGAGATTGTCAAAGTCACGTTGTTGTTGCTGAGGTCTGTCAGGGTCAATTGCCCCTGAGCGTCGGTACGATACTGGTTGTCGAAAAGCTGTACACTGGCATCAGTCAGGGCTGTGGCGTTAGAATCCAGCAGTTGCAACGTAAAGCCGCGAGTTTGGTTCTGTTGTTCTTGCTGCTGTTGTTGTTCTTCTTGCTGTGCTTGTGTTGGGCCAGTCTCGTAAGGATCTTCCACCGAGCAGGCGCTGATAAAACACATTACAGGAACAAATGGAATTAAATTGTAAATATTCAAGGCAGCCCCTTAACCTGTACGGCTTAATGTCTAGGTCTTTTGTATTATAAATTCATTGTTCACCAAACTGCAATCGTTAAGTATTAATAATGTATACATAGATGACTGCGCTAGTGTACGCATTAATCCGTATTTTTTTGACAGGAAGAATCTGTCTTTTTCATTATAGTTGCTGTAGCTAAAATCTCTGTCCAAATATGTTTACGTTTTGCTAGTCTGGGGTCTATTCTTAGAGTATGATCCCGCAAAAGGTAGAAAACCGTTTTGAGGAACAAATGCGTTTAGAAATTCACTGTGCCGATCGGATCGGTATTGCGCAGGAAATTTTGAATATCCTGGTTAAGTACCGGGTTGATCTAAAAGGAATAGAAGTTGATTCCGTTAATTGCAGAATGTATGTGAGTTTCCCCCCTATTGAGTTTGAACAGTTTCAGAAAATAATGCCTGAAATCAGACTGATAGATGGAGTGGAGGATGTCAGGACAACGGCTTTTCTGCCTTCTGAACGTGAACATAACGAGCTCAATACCTTACTCAGTGCACTTCCCGATGGTGTTATTTCCATCGATGCGAAAGGTTGGGTACGTCACTGTAACGATGCGGCATGTCGCGACCTGAACCAGCCAGAGCCGGAGATCATGGGTGCCAATATTAATAACCTGCTGAAAGGGTTTAATTTTACCCGCTGGCTGGAAGGTAAAGATGTATTGGGCCAAACCACTCGGGTTGAAGTAGGCGGCGAAGACTTTATTGCTGATATTTTACCTATCTCTGTCCCACAAGGTCCTGAAGGAGATGTGCTGGCAGGGGCGGTCATAAATATTAAATCACAAAGCCGACTGGGCCAGCAGGTTAGCGCGTTTCGTCGCTACGGGCAGGAGAGTTTTGCAGCCATCCATAGCCAGAGTACCGCGATGCGACGAGTAGTGCGCGAAGCGCGAAAAATGGCGCAGCTTGAAGCCCCAATTTTAATTACCGGTGAAACGGGAACGGGTAAAGAGCTACTGGCCCGGGCCTGTCACTACGCGTCTAATCGCTCTTTAAAGCCTTTTATTGCGCTGTCGTGCGCCTCTTTGCCTGATGACGTCGCCGAATCGGAGTTATTTGGCTATGCCGGCTACGAAGAAAACAGTGCGCCTAAACGAGGCGTGCTGGAGCAGGCTGATGGAGGTACGGTATTCCTTGATGAAGTCGGTGAAATGTCGACTCAGTTACAAACCAAATTGCTGCGCTTTTTACAAGATGGCACATTCCGAAAAGTAGGTGATGAGAATGAAGTAAAGGTCAATGTGCGCATCATTGCTGCAACGCAAAAAGATCTTCCTGCAATGGTGCAAGAAGGCAGCTTCCGTGAAGACCTGTACTATCGCATCAACGTTTTAACACTGGAAATCGCGCCTTTGCGTGATCGCAAAGCCGACATTAAATCACTTGCAGAGCACTTTATTCAAAAATATGCACAGCAAAGTGGCCATGCAACACCGGCGCTGGATGAGGAGTGCCTGCAGTTTCTGGAACAATACCCATGGCCGGGTAATGTCAGACAACTGGAAAATGCCATTTATCGTGCAGTGTCTATGCTTGATGACAATGAGCTTCGTATAGAACATCTTCAGTTACCAACCTTCACTCACGATCTGGGCTATTTGGAGTCGGACTTTGAAGGAACACTGGAGCAGGCGGTCAAGCGTTTTGAAGCAACATTACTGCGTAAACTTTACCCTGCCTATCCGAGCTCACGCCAACTGGCCAAACGATTAGGGTTAAGTCATACCGCAGTAGCAAATAAGCTCAGAGAGTACGGTATTAACAGAAAAACAGTGAAAGTATAAAGTGGGGGGACAGTTGGTCCCCTTATTTTTTAGTGCCCATGTTTTTGGTCACACCGTCTAACTTGATGTTATCAATACCTTGCTCGGTAAACTTGATGGTGACACTGATGTTGTTGCGTACCAGAAAGTAGTCAATATCATCCAGGCGCAACACATAGTCACCTTTTACGGGGCTCATAAACTGCTTTTTAAATAGCTCAAGCTTGTGATCGCCAAGCTGCCAGCTGAACCCTTCGATAAAACCAGGGTTAAACTCCTGGATCCAGACCTTAGAATCATCTTTGCTCAGTGTAATGGCAACAGAGTAAGATTCGGGCAACTGAGCCATATCATAGCTATTATCGCCAATGCGAAATTTTTGAGCATCACTTTGCCAGCCAAACCCAAAGTTAAAGTCTTTTTCTATGCCGGTGGGGTAAAGCAGCTGACCTTTGCCAGGCAAATCAAAATCAGCCCAGGCATGTCCTGCACTGAACAAGGTCAATAAATACACTAGCTTGGTTATACATTTCATCAAGTTACACTCTTGTTAGTCTTGCATAAAAGTTAATGCACAAACGCAGTTTTCGCAAGTTGTGCATGCCGAGGGAGATTAATTCCTGCTTGTTGTGAAATCCGGCTGTGCTAAACTCGAGTTTTATGCTAACTGGTTGGACCAATAACATGAATCTGTATTTCCGCTTACTGTGGTTGTTCTGGCGGATCCGTCAGAATAAAGCCACGCAACCTTTGCTCGACGTGATTGATATTAATTTCAGAGCACTGCCGAGTGATTGTGATATTAATTTACACCTGACTAATTCGCGTTACCTTGCCATGATGGATTTAGCGCGTACCTGGATGACTGAGCGGGTGGGGCTATTTAGTGCGATTATGAAACGTCGCTGGTTCCCCATCGTGAATGCCACCGCGATCACTTATATTCGTGACATCAAGCCACTGCAAGAGTTTACAGTATCAACGCGGTTAGTTGGCTGGGATCACAAATATTTCTATATTGAACAGAAGTTTCACTCAGAGCGTGGTCTGCATGCTATTGCTTATGTACGTGGTGTGTTCAAAAGTCGTCAGGGCGTAATCAGTGTTGAAGAAATGCTGGAAGTTGCCGGGTTTACCGGTGAAGCGCCAATCTTGCCTGAGGAAGTGGTCCACTGGAAAGAGATGCTCGAGCGGAAGAAAGCTCGTAACAGTAAAGTGGCATAAAGGGCCAGTGTGTATGACCCCTGGGGATTGAGAAAGTAACTCTGTAGCGTGCCCACACAGTGCGGGCACCTTAAATTGTTAGAACTTGTATTTTACACCGAACATGGCAACAATCGGGTCTAATTCAACATCTGAAGTTAGCGCTTGCTTACCGTCTGCGTAAACAGTTGCATCAGTATTGATGTCCATCTTAGAAATCATACCGTGCAGACCCCATTTGTCGTTCAGGTCATAGTTGAAGCCGACCTGAAGTGCCACACCAAATGAGCTATCCAGATCTACCTTTACGTCATCTGTTTTTAAAGTGGCTTTCAGCGCTGCAGATGCTTCTTCATCAAAGAATACGGTGTAGTTCAGACCTGCGCCAACAAATGGGCGGAATTTAGCATTGGGAGCAAAGAAGTGATACTGAGCCAGCAGTGTTGGTGGCAAGTGCTTCACTTTTGCAATGTCGTTACCGGCCAAGCCACCTGCACCCTCTACAGTGTGTGAAAAAGGTGTCGCTGCAACCAATTCAAAAACGATATTGTCGTTATACTGATAGTCGAATGTAATACCCAGCTGAGTATCAGAATCTGCAACCAAGCCTAAAGATCTATCTTCATTAATGGCTGATGCTGTATCGCTAGGATTAACGTTAATTGCACCTACATTCACGCTGAATTGAGCCTGAGCCAGTGGAGCAGTTAGCATAAGCGTAGATAGGATAGCGGCAGTAAATTTTTTCATTTTCATCTCCTGAACCTGTACAAGGTAAATCTTTTTGTTGCAGCTATCATAGGCTGATGGGATTTTTCAAAAACTGTTCTAGATCAATATTCAAATTGCGAGGTTTCAGAAAAAATTGAAAACTTGATTTAGATTAAGTTTTTGACTCGAATGGCCTGAGGGTGGCTGCTTAATTATCCTGGATCATTTCGGTTTCACAGCCACCCAGGTGTTTTAGGAGTTCATCTAGGTGACGTTTGGTGACGTCATTGTGCATATCGCGATTAAAGCGCAGTGCCAGCTGACACATTTTGGTGTCGACAAAGCCCTCCACTGCCACAATACGTACAGGCACTGCGTATAAAGGAGAGATCAGTAAATTCCCACCGTTCAGATCAAAGACATCCAGCTCCAGCTCATAGGTATTGAACAGATGCATTTCTCGGCTATACGGCGATTGTAACAACATGCCAGTTTGACTGATGTTTTTTACGTGTCCCGATAGTGTGCGGCTGCCGGTACGGATCCGGACACTGTGCTCTGGCAAGCCGGATAGTCTGATGGCACCACGGCGACTGATGGTATTCCAGGATTTATGAACCGTTTCTTCGAGTTTATCTGCGGTGAAGGGTTTCATCATATATTGTGATACCCCATTTTGAATAGCGCAGACCACATGTTCTCGGTCTCCCAGCGAACTCATCATAATGAAAGGCGTTTTACTATGCTTTTTTGACTTTCTGACCCGTTTAAGCAGCTCTTCACCGTCGAGGTTTGGCATTTGCCAGTCTGCAATGATGATATCGATATGGCGGGCTTCGAGTAGTTCAAGCGCAGCCTGACCGTCTTCTGCTGTGTACACGTTTTCCGCACCCAGCCGGTTTACTAAGGTGGTACGAACCAGGTTTCTAACCAGCTGGCAGTCGTCGACGACCAAAAAACTGACATCCTGCATTACTAGTTCCTTAACTTGCAGCAATTACAACCCAATAGTGACTTCCGGGATCCTAGATTAGGCTAACAATTCTAACCTTCACATACTTAGTTCTAGCATACACGGGCCAATTGACAACTTGTTATCGAAATTGACCAAAATATGACAACAGCTTTTTCTTTATTGTGCTCTGTGCAAGGGTAGGTGTCACAAAACTGCCTTATAGACGACATGAACAGGTCACGCATGAACGGTGTAATCAGAAGAGAGAACCATGACAACTGGATACGAAGAGACTGATTGGCATGTGGCCGAATCGGCTCCCAGTGCGCTTAGTATTCAGAACACAGGAAATGTATAATGCCTTCCCATGCGACAAAACCAGCTGCTAAACACAGCCCGCAATATGATACCGTCAATACCTTAAGACGCTTGATCTCTGCACCGTCTGTCACCCCTGATGATGCTGGTACAATAGAGTATCTTGCAAAGCGTCTGAGTGCGTTAGGATTTGAATGTACGCCCCTTGACTGTAATGGCGTTCGCAATTTGGTTGCCAAGCGTCAGTTTGGTCCTGGTCCCGTTATGGCCTTTGCGGGGCATGTTGATGTGGTACCGGCTAACCCCAAAG
This sequence comes from Pseudoalteromonas sp. R3, assembly GCF_004014715.1. Lineage (NCBI taxonomy): Bacteria > Pseudomonadati > Pseudomonadota > Gammaproteobacteria > Alteromonadales > Pseudoalteromonadaceae > Pseudoalteromonas > Pseudoalteromonas sp. R3. The sequence goes on along the minus strand of NZ_CP034835.1, from coordinate 3,211,931 downwards.
GATGGATAGCACACCCTTTTGCTGCGGCTGTGATTGATGATGTTATTTATGGACGCGGGGCGGCAGATATGAAAGGCGGTGTCGCAGCCATGCTCAGTGCAACGGCACGTTTGTGTGAACAAGCGCAGCATTGTCGGGGCACGCTATTTTGGCTTATCACCTCAGATGAAGAAGGAGAAGCTGAGTATGGTTCTAAAGTCATGGCCGAGTATCTGGCTAAACAAGGTATTGTGTTGGACGCCTGCCTGGTTGGCGAGCCGACCTCACATCAGCAGGTCGGTGACACGATTAAAAATGGACGCCGTGGTGCCATTTCAGGGCGGATACAAATTCAGGGCAAAGCTGGGCACGTTGCTTACCCGGAACAAACCATCAATGCCGCTCATATCGCCGGAGAGCTGGTTAATGAGTTAGCAAACATCAGCTGGTGGAAAGATGTGTTGGGTTCGCAAACAAGCTTGCAGGTTACAGGTCTGACTGTGCCAGATATTGTTGATAATCTGGTGCCGGCTAGCTGTGAAATAACCTTTAATGTGCGCTACAGTCACGCGTATAAAAGTCAGGAAATCTATCAGATAGTAGCGCAGGCGCTGGCACCTTGGTGTGAGCATGTCAGTGTTCAGTGGGAGCGCCCATGTGAATCTTACTACACAGGAAGTCGCGAGCTTGCGTGCTTTCTTAGTCTGGTGGAACAAGCGATTTTCCGAGTCAGGGGTCAGTTTCCGGCACTCAGTACCGCGGGCGGCACCTCGGATGGGCGCTTTTTTGCTTCAAGTGACACTCAGGTGATTGAATGTGGGGTTAAAAATGACTCTATTCACCAGGTAAATGAGCATGTATCAGTGGCAGATCTCCATGCCATTGAGGAGATCTATACTGCAGTTTTAACAGATTACTTTGTTGTCTGAATCCACAAAGCGCAAACTACTGCGCGAGTTCCTTGCGCAGTCGTTTTTGCATGGCTCTTAGTCCCTGTATTTTATCTCGTGCTTCCTGAAGCTGCTGCTCGGGGAGCTTGTGTTTAACGCCTTTTTCCAGCAGTAGCTCTAATCGGGCGACTTTTTTGTCAACAGCAGCGATATAGTCCTGTTTCATTCTATTCATTTCGCCAGACTGATAGGCCAGGTAGGCTTGATGATCGGACAAGTCTCCAGAATATGCCGGGGCTGGCGTACTGGAAACTATGGGCGGAATATAAGGTGTGCTTTCTGACACAGGTTCTTTATTGGGAGCAGTTATCGCAGCAGGCATTTCAGCTGTGCCGAGCAAAGGTGCTGAAATCGCTGTGTTTTCGGTGGAGGTTGATGTGTCGTGTTGAGCGCCCGTTTGCTCAGTTGGGGCAGAGGTGCGCTGTGCGCGCACCTCCACAGTTGGTAAAGGCGCAAGGGATAGCAGGACCCAAAGGGCATAACCCAGACCACTCATAACGAGTGTCAGTGCAACAGCCTGTAACCGGGTCATCAGAGTGTTACCCCATGTTGTGTTTGCCAGTGTCTGAATTTTTGCTGATAGGCAACCTGGGCACGTTGCATGGTTAGAGCTTCCAATGCTTGATATCTCACTGTTTCACTGTCCTCAGCATAATAGGCATATTCAGGGTTCTGGCTATACACCACGGCCCAATGACCCGAGGGAGTTCTCACCGGAGGGGTTGCTTTGCCCGACTGACTACTGAAAGCCAGTTGTGCAAGCCAGCGCTTTTGATGTTCCCTGGTAATGAAAACTGCTGTGGTTTTGCCAGCAGAGTCGAATTCGTTGTGTTTTTGTGTCTCTTTTAAAGCCTGCTCCATGCCTTTTTTACCTATGAGGCGATGAAACTGTTGTGCCTGCGCCTGTGATTCAAAGGTGGTTGCAACGGCTTGCAGTTGCGATTTGTACCTGAAGTTTTTGCGGTGCTGCTTATAATAGCGGTGGATCTCCGCTTGAGAGACAGACGCTCTGAGCTGCTCCAGGTATGCGCTGCGTTCGCCGTGCAACTGTGCCTTGATCCCTAAAAATGCCAGCATCGGAGGACGTAAAAGCTCGCCTTTAGCTAGCAGTTTCAGGCGCGACAGTGTCAACCCATGCTTTGCCAGTAAAGGCGTGGCTTTGTTGGTGAGCTTTGCATAGTAGCGCCATTCATCAAGCTGATGGGCTAGCAAGCCGATATCGCCCTGATGAAGACGAAATCGATTTTGCATTGATTGGCTGGTTAGCAAGTTCGCCATGGTTACTTTGGGTGTGTCGAGAATCAGCACTTGTTGCCACTGTTCGAGTTGTCTGGTCTGGTAGTTACCGTTAGCAGGGTAGTCTCCAAGTAGTTCACTAAGCGCTTGTGCGCTAAAAGGCGCCTTAGATTTTTCTTTGCTGATGGATTTGAGCTCAGGAAATTGATGCGTGAGTAAAGTAACAATAAGACGACGTATATGGTAGTCGTTATCAAACCCGACACTGGATTGACGGAGCAATAGCTCGGGGTTGAGTTGTTGCGCTGTAGCCAGCAAAAACTGATTTTCAAGCAAGTGCTTATTCAGTTCTGCCGAGGATAGACCGCGATCCTGCTGGGTGTAGAGAGATTGCATTAAGGCCAGTTCTGGCTTAGTTAGTTGAGTCAGTGTTGCCCAACATGGCAGGCTTAAACAGCCTGCCAAGAGTAAAACAAGGTAGTTCATTAACGGGCTACCATAGCATGATTAAGCATGTGTACGACCATTGCGATAGCATGCGGAATGACCTGACGCGCAGTATTCAAGCGATCGTAGTGATCTTCTGAATTCAGTACGATACCACCTTGAGAATAAGAATAGGCACCGCCTTGAGTAAGTAACGGACGAATATCTTTATTTGTGGCATCCGGTGTTGAGAAGCTTCCCATTGCCTGCTTTACCAATGCGAGGTTATTGAGGTTTTCCTGATCATAGTAGTCCTTCACCCAAGCTTCCCAGCTGGCATGATTTAGATCTGACGTCGTCCAGGTATGGTGAGGTTGAAGGAGATCCGTGGTGTGAAATACAAACCCCAGGATCTGTGGGTTGCCATTTTGCAGATAACTTTGATACCAGTACTGGCCCAAGTTATCGATCGGCTGAAATGGCATTTCTTCAAAGTCATCGTACATGCTATATCTGGAGTGGCTCTCTAAGCGGTAGTTTTTTTCTGTGATGCCATAGCTGTCATATTCACTGTCATCGGCACTAAACCAGCCTGTTTCACCCCCTTTGCCGTCATCCAGATAGTCACCTTTTAACCAGGTGGCTGCCATGTTGTCGACCGTGCCCCAAACAGTGAGTTTGTCATAATTGTATCCACCAAAGTCATTACCATGGACATCAGCGCCTTGAGTGTGATTTTGAAAGTGCCAATAACTGGTGTATTTAACAATACTTTGAGCTGCGCCCCATAAAGGTGCCTGTACACAGTCGCCAGTAATGGCGCCACAGAAGAAAGTATCTTCAAAATCATCGACGTCATAGGCAGCTTGTCCCATTACATCAGCAAGCTGAGCTACGCTCATACCATGCGACTGTGCGTATGCCTGAAGCCTGGCGAACTGCGTGGTTGATGGGTTTTGTGCCATGTAATTGACGGCATCGATGACAATACGTTTATGTGTTTCCTGACTAAAAGCGTGTGCTCCGGAGGCTGTCAGCGTCAATGCGCAGAGAAGAAATAGTTTTTTCATTGTAGTGTTGTTCCAATAATTAGAATTAAGGCTCTATATGAGCCTCGGGAATTAGAAAACGACACTGTTACATTAGTATTAAATATTGGTTAAATAAAATCTTAATTTTGACATCTTGTTGTCCTCGTTGACCTCAGGTATGATGGGGACTTAATTTAGGCACATGAAAAGCCATAATAACGATGAAAATTATAAAGTTACTTTCTGCTGTGCTTCTTTGCCTGTCGCATCAGGTTTATGCCAATGACAGCGCTGGTGATAAAGAAGAAGACCGGCTAGAAGACGATGGTCTGGAATGGCAGTTGAGTATAGGTGCCTTTTATGTAGACATGGTGCTTCCTGAGTTAATTGGCGCCGACAACTCTCCGGCACCACCTACCCTGCGAGCTGATATAAAACTACAATACAAAAACTTCTATCTGGTGACATACTCCGGTGACTTTTTTGGTGGTTCTGATCTGGGATATCAATTCATTCAGGAGGAAGAGTGGGGGCTTGATATCATTTATGGAAATTATCAGTTGCCCTTTACCGAAACGGGTTACTTCGATACCAATGATCCCGTAGTTAAAGAGCTAAAGGGCATAAAAGACAGAGATCCGGATCAATCACTGGGCGTTGCATACTACCGTGCCGTTGGCGATTATCTGGCCGTGGCAGAACTGGTTTATGATGTCTTTGGTGATACTAATGGCTGGGTTTTTCACCTCGAAGCGACGCGTAACTTCGAGTTACGTAATTGGGACCTGTGGCTTAACTTTGGTGCCAACTATTACTCCAGTAATTTTAACAACTACTTTTATGGCGTGACTGAAGAAGAGCGCAATGACTATCTTACACCTTATGAGCCAGGTAGCGGGATGTCGGCATTTGTCCAGGCTCAGTTAAGCTACCCGATTGCAGAGAACTGGGAGTTTAGCGCGGGTATGTCATTTTTAGTTGGTTCCAGCGAGGCAAAAGAGAGCCCATTATTGGAGTCAAACCATGCCAGAGTACTTTTTACTGGAGTGAAATATGTATTTTAAGCTCACTTCAGCCATCACTATCGGGATGCTCTGCGCTTCGACAACTGCGTATGCGACTTCCAAAGATGATAGGAAAGGGATATTACAGGCTGCACCGAATAAGTGTGTTGCATTGCATGAAGGAAGAACTTGCTACACTGATGTGACGTTCTCAATTTCGGCCCCTCAAGCGGGTGATTACTGTATAAGAGAGAGTAGCTCTAAGAAGATTTTACAGTGCTGGGCTAATGCTAGCCACTTCGAGTACTTGCTGGCTTTTGGGTCTGCCGAAAGTGTCAGCTATGAGCTAATCTCTAAAACTAAGCGAGATGTCCTGGCTGTGACTACTATAAACGTTAATTGGGTTCACAAGGTACGCAATAAAAAACGGCGTTGGCAGCGTTTGTTTTGATCCCCAACTGTATGGCTATTAACCAGTGAACTAACAGGTAGGTCGAACATGAGGCTTAAGGAAGATTTATTAAACCTGTAACCACTCGATTTAACACCTTAAAATAGCTGTGTACCAGTAAAGGCTAGCGTTACTCAGCTAGCCTGATTTTTGTAAAATCTACTGGCACTGCTCCACCAGGCCTCTCAGGTGAGAACCTATGTCTTCGCTTTTACTCTGCCCCTGCTCCAACAAAGTTTGTGCTTGCTGTTGTAGTTCTGCTAGCTCATAGTTTGCCAGTAAAGTTTTCAGATAGCTCATAGTATCTGCGCCAGCTTGTATTAGGTTAGGCAGGCTTTCCATCGAAAGTTCTTGATCAGCCAGGCCAGTTATTGTGTCCATCAGATCCGCCAGGTTCGCACTGTCTTGCAGTGCGCCTTCCACCTCAATCATGGAACCCATGGGGTCGGCATTCAGCTGCTTAACTACACAACTGGCCATCGTGCCGGCTTCGGCGGACTGACTCATTGCAGCCAGTCCATGTTCTCTGATATCCGCAATCACTTGTTCCAGCTCGTGATTATTGGCCAGATATTGTTGCTCTATTTTAGCTTTAGAGTCACCCAGAAAGTCACACCCAGTCAGCGCGAATAAGCTTATGCCATAAATTAAAGAACGCTTCATATTAAGTACCAAAATCAATACAGTTGCTGTCAGTTTACTGACTTCACCGTCCGTTGTCATTATGATGGCCTGTTCTGTCATAACGGGCCTGTAGCTAACGGGTAAACCGATAACCTACTTACAAGGCCTCTTGAATGACCGCAATGAATATCAATTATGGTTTAAGTACAGGAGTTGCTGACTAAACTCGATAATCTTAAGTTTTCAAGCGTGCCGCGGCCTGATTACGATACCGATCAAGCTGTACAACATTGGAGATCCCAAACAGCTCCGATTTAATGATATTAGCAAACACATGCAGGGCTCTTTTCCAGGCGTTGCGTACAGCAAGCGTAAACTGTGCACCCAAGTGCACCTTAAGTACTTCAAGCAAACTGTTGCAGAAAGTGCTGATATCTTTGACCGAAGGTGCCAGCGCAGCAATCAAAATACTCTGTTGGCGAAGAAACTGGGTTAGTGCATGTTGCCTGGGAAGGTTAATCAGGCATTGCTGCATAAAATCGTGTAGTCGATACTCCAAAGATAAAACATGCCGTTCTGATTCGGGCAAGGTCATACTAACCCGGCAATGTTTAAGTTTATTGTAGAAACTTACGCAGAAGCAGTGAAAATTAGGCTTAAGTGTAGTGAAAGACTGGTTCAACAGCTGGTACTGATAAGGTGAAATACTCATAATCGCTCCACATACGATTAGAGCGAATCCGTTTGCTCAAGTAATTGTGCAGCCTCACTATCTTTACCAGTTATGGATGGGAGAGAGGGCTACAGTAACTTGGGTAAAAGTAATAGTGGCATAATGCGCTTAAACTTCAGTAATGCAAGCGCCACCAGTTTTAGTATAGGTAGAATTTGATTTGATGCGCAAACTTTATCCAGGTTTTGCGTTTAAAAAGCTCAAAAGGTGGCTACCAGCTCGCCACATGGTGAAGCTGGCAGCCTGCAATATGTTATTTTATCGGAGAAAGTAACTTAGGATCGGTCACTAACTGTCTGACACCGTGGGCGTGATCCTCTTCAAATACGTTGTCCTCACACCAACTGGCGAGGCTGTTAATATCAACTTTGGCGCAGGCCGGTCTGACACTCCAGGTGACCTGAAGAGGTGAACACTGCTTATTGTTGTAGCTGGGTCCTGTGGTAGAACCCAGAAACTCAACCGGTTTACCGGTCGTTTGTGGAATATATTTCGCCTGATGGTAGCCGTTGACTATGTTGCCATCATAGCTTAAATCATTGAAGTCCAGTGCATCTTCATCGTTTACAACGAGGAAAACCTGAGTTTCGACGCGCAGGTCTGGGTTCGCACACTCATTACTCAGGCAGGAACCTAATCCTTTTCCGGGCGCAACATCACATGAACTGTGTACCCAGTGAACTTCAATGGTATCGCCAGGCTTAACGTTTTTACAAACTTTACCTTTTGGCGCACGCAATTCAGCTTCGGTCAGGCTGCTGGTAGCATTACATTGATAGCCACCGTACTTACCGTTACCTGCAAATACCGAGAAGTCCTTTGCTTTGTGTTCTGCATTCTTATGAAAATGGATATTACATAAGTTCATGTCGCTGGCTGGCGGTGCAAGTGAAAATATCCGCTTATTTTCTCCATGCAGCTGATCAATATCCCGTGGGGTTTGTGGGCCAAAGCCGTCGCAACTGTTTGCTAGAGTATTAAAAGATAATATTGTCAGCGCTGTCATTGAGGCGCATAAAATAACCTTTTTCATGACTGGTTCTCCATCAATTGATATTAATTCGATGGGCCGCCAGTATAGATGTTTAACTTTTAAGAACAAGCTAAATGGTAAAATAATGTGAATGGCTAGTTTTTTATAAGTTAATTTCGATGTTTTTGTTCGTTATTCTCGATCTTGGTTTGTTTAATGGTAAAATATTTCGAATATTCGATGTGTGAACGTTATGTTTTCGCCGTGTCGTTCTGAGAGTCGCTTAAGGCAGAACATTATCGTACCATTTTGGTTAAAGGCGGTATCTAAGGTTGCGTATTTATGCAACTCTCTCTATAATACACGCCAGTTGATGCAGCCAGACTGCACGTTGACGCGGGATGGAGCAGCCTGGTAGCTCGTCGGGCTCATAACCCGAAGGTCGTCGGTTCAAATCCGGCTCCCGCAACCAAGCTTAAGAAATGACTTCATTTCTTACAGTTCGCGCATTCATCGTAATGCGCGTTTTGCGTTTAAGCATATGCTTAATTTAGGCTGATACAGCCCGCAACCAAGCTCGGCCACTGGCCACACAGTTTGTTTTTGGTGTGACGCCCCGCTTGGTTCGGGGCGTTGTTGTATCTGGAGCTAAGCAATAGAGCCCAGCCCAGAAGCAAACAGCTGAATCATTAGGGCTTTTGAGCCCTTTTTTTGTTTGTATGGAGGTAATTTGTGACAAAACTCGAGCAAGAATTAACGACTATGTTAGAGCCGGCTGTTGAAGCCTGTGGCTTCGAGTTGCTCGGTCTGGAAGTGATGCAAGCCGGTCGTCATTCGACTCTGCGCATCTATATTGACCATGAGAATGGCATCAATGTAGATAATTGTGCAGATGTGAGCCGTCAGGTCAGTGCTATTCTGGATGTCGAGGACCCCATTACAAATGAATACAACCTGGAAGTGTCTTCACCTGGTGTAGACAGACCATTATTCAAACAAGCTCATTATGAGCAAGCAGTGGGCGAAGAAGTGCGCTTGCGTACAAAGCTTCCACAGGAAGGTCGCCGTAACTTTAAAGGCGACTTAATTGCAGTTAATGGCGATATGATCACGCTAACCGTCGATGGTCAGGAGCATCACCTTATGCTCAGCAACATCGAGCGCGCGAACATGATCGCAAAATTTTAAAATTAGGTGCGAAGGAAAAAGGGCAAGCGAGGCAATACTTATGGCAAAAGAAATATTATTGGTTGCAGAAGCTGTTTCCAATGAAAAAGCAGTCCCAAGAGAAAAGATTTTTGAAGCATTAGAGTTCGCACTAGCGACGGCCACCAAAAAGAAACATGATGGTGAGATCGAAGTACGCGTTTCTATCGACCGTAAGACTGGTGAGTATGACACTTTCCGTCGTTGGATGGTGGTAAACCCACAAGAAGATGGCTCTTTGGAAAACCCTTACGCAGAGATCACTTTTGAAGCGGCACAGGTTGAAGAACCAGAAATCCAGCTTGGTGACTTTGTTGAAGAGCAAATCGAATCTATCCAGTTCGACCGTATCACGACTCAGATGGCCAAGCAGGTCATCGTTCAAAAGGTACGTGAAGCTGAACGTGCACTGATTGTTGACGCTTACAAAGATCAGGAAGGTGAGCTGGTTACAGGTGTGGTCAAAAAAGCATCACGCGACACGGTTGTACTTGATTTGGGTAATAACGCTGAAGCCGTTATTTACCGCGAAGATATGCTACCGCGTGAAAGCTTCCGTCCAGGTGACCGCGTACGTGGTCTGCTGTATGCGGTTAAGCCTGAAGCGCGCGGTGCGCAGCTGTTTGTAACGCGTTCTAAACCTGAAATGCTGATGGAACTATTCCGCATTGAAGTACCTGAAATCGGCGAAGAGATGATCGAGCTCAAAGGTGCTGCACGTGATCCAGGCTCACGCGCCAAAATTGCGGTAAAATCAAATGACAAACGCATCGACCCTGTGGGCGCGTGTGTGGGTATGCGTGGTGCGCGTGTGCAGGCTGTGTCTACCGAGCTAGGTGGCGAGCGTGTTGATATCGTATTGTATGATGACAACCCGGCTCAGTTTGTTATTAACGCCATGGCGCCTGCAGAAGTTGCATCGATCGTAATGGATGAAGACACCCGTACGATGGAAATTGCAGTAGAAGCAGACAATCTGGCTCAGGCGATTGGCCGTAACGGTCAGAACGTTCGTCTTGCCAGCCAGTTGACAGGTTGGGAACTAAACGTGATGACAGTGGAAGACATGGAGCGCAAGAGCGCAGAAGAGTCTGATAAGCTTATCAATCTGTTCACCGAAGCGCTGGACATTGACGATGACTTTGCCACGTTACTGATCAACGAAGGTTTCTCAACGTTAGAGGAAGTAGCTTACGTGCCAGTAGCTGAGTTCCTTGAAATCGATGGTCTGGACGAAGACACAGTAGAAGAACTGCGTAAGCGTGCGAAAGACGCATTGACAACGAAAGCGTTGCGTGACGAAGAAAGCCTGGAAGGCGCAGAGCCTGCAGAAGATTTGCTTAACCTTGAAGGTCTGGACCGCCACCTGGCGTTTGTTATGGCCAGCAAAGGGGTGATCACGCTAGAAGATCTGGCTGAGCAGGGCATTGACGAATTAGTCGAAATCACTGAATTATCTGAACAACAAGCGGGTGACTTGATCATGGCCGCACGTAATATTTGTTGGTTTGGTGAGCAATAGTAGTTTATTAACGGGAGGTAACGCATAATATGGCAGAAGTGAGCATAGAGAAACTAGCCGAAAACATTGGTACAACTGTTGATAAATTACTCCAGCAGTTGGCAGATGCAGGGATCACCAAAGCCACTGGCGACCATGTTACTGAAAGTGAGAAAGCACAATTGCTTGACCATTTGAGTAAGCAACACGGCGGTACCGGTTCTGAAGGGCCGGAGCGCATGACTTTGCAACGTAAAAGCAAGAGCACTCTGAGTGTTACAGGCTCTCACGGCAAAGCAAAGTCTGTTCAGGTCGAGGTACGTAAAAAGCGCACTTACGTTAAAAAGAGCGCAATCGAGCAGCAAAAAGAGCAGGAAAGACTGGCTGCAGAGGAAGCTGCGCGCAAAGAAGCAGAGTTGAAAGCTCAGCAAGAAGCTGAGCAAAAAGCCAAAGAAGAAGCTGAGCGTAAGGCACAAGAGGAAGCCGAGCGTAAGGCATTAGAGGAAGCTGAGCGCAAGGCTAAAGATGAGGCAAAACGTGCAGCGCAAGCTGAACGTCAAGCGAAAGAACAGCAGAGTGAAGAAGTGGATAGCGCCCAACAAGAGAAAGAGAAACTAGAAGCAGAGCGTCTGCGCAAAGAAGCAGAAGCAGCTGCCCTAAAGAAAGCAGAAGAAGAAGCCAAGCGTAAAGCAGAAGAAGCGAAACGCTTAGCGGAAGAGAATGAAGCCCGCTGGAAAGCTGAAGAAGAAGAGCGCGCGCGTCGCGAAGCTTCTGCAGATCACCACCTTACGACGTCGACTTATGCGCGTGAAGCAGAAGACGAGTCAGATGCACAGGAAGAAAAGAGTGCACGTCGTAAGAAAAAGAAAAAGCCAGCTGAAAAAGTGGCTCAGCCAGTGCGTGGTAAAGGTAAAAAAGGCAAGCTTAAAGCGCCTACCTCGCTACAGCATGGCTTCAAGAAGCCAGTGAGTGAAGTGAAGCAGGAAGTACGTATCAGCGAGACCATCACAGTTGCTGAACTTGCATCACGTATGGCTGTGAAAGGCGTTGAAGTCGTTAAAACGATGATGAAGATGGGTGAAATGGTTACCATTAACCAAGTCATCGATCAGGAAACAGCGCAGGTTGTGGCTGAAGAAATGGGCCACAAAGTTGTTCTGGTTAAAGAGAACGAACTGGAAGAAAAAGTACTGAGCGAGCGTAACGAAAGTGAAGCGCTTGAGCAACGTGCACCAGTTGTTACCGTAATGGGTCACGTTGACCACGGTAAAACTTCAACACTGGATTACATCCGTAAAGCGAAGGTTGCTGCGGGCGAGGCCGGTGGTATTACTCAGCACATCGGTGCATACCATGTTGAAACCGAAGGCGGCATGATCACTTTCCTGGATACTCCTGGACACGCAGCGTTTACCTCAATGCGTGCACGTGGTGCCAAAGCGACTGATATCGTAGTACTGGTTGTTGCGGCTGATGATGGTGTAATGCCTCAGACTAAAGAAGCGGTACAACACGCCAAAGCGGCAGAAGTACCTCTTATCATCGCTGTAAACAAAATGGATAAAGAAGGCATTGACCCGGATCGTGTTAAAAACGAACTGGCACAGCTGGACGTTATTCCTGAAGAGTGGGGCGGTGATACGCAGTTCGTTCACATCTCAGCGAAAACTGGCCTGGGCATTGACGATTTGCTAGAAGCGATCCTGATGCAGTCTGAACTACTTGAGCTGAAAGCGGCACACAAAGGCATGGCATCAGGTGTGGTTATCGAATCTCGTCTTGATAAAGGTCGCGGTCCGGTTGCAACTGTATTGGTTCAGTCTGGTGAGCTTAACCAGGGCGATATCGTACTGTGTGGTCTGGAATATGGCCGTGTTCGTGCAATGAAAGACGAAAACGGTAAAGACATCACGACTGCAGGTCCTTCAATTCCGGTTGAAATCCTGGGTATGTCGGGTGTACCAGCTGCGGGTGACGAAGCAACTGTTGTTAAAGACGAGCGTAAAGCCCGTGAAGTGGCACTATACCGTCAGGGTAAATTCCGTGATGTGAAACTGGCGCGTCAGCAAAAAGCGAAGCTTGAAAACATGTTTACCAACATGACTGAAGGTGACGTGTCTGAAGTGAACGTGGTACTGAAAGCAGACGTACAGGGTTCAATCGAAGCTATCTCTGATTCTTTGGTTAAACTGTCTACAGACGAAGTTAAAGTGAAGATCGTTGGTAGCGGCGTAGGTGGTATCACCGAAACTGACGCAACCCTGGCAGCCGCGTCTAACGCCATCATCGTTGGCTTTAATGTTCGTGCTGATGCCTCTGCGCGTAAAGTGATTGAAGCTGAAAACCTGGACTTGCGTTACTACAGCGTAATCTACGACCTGATCGAAGAAGTGAAGCAGGCAATGTCGGGCATGCTGGCACCTGAATTCAAGCAAGAGATCATTGGTCTGGCTGAAGTACGTGACGTGTTCAAGTCGCCTAAGATCGGCTCTGTTGCGGGTTGTATGGTAACTGAAGGTGTGGTTAAACGTAGCGCACCTATCCGCGTACTGCGTGACAATGTTGTTATTTACGAAGGTGAGCTTGAATCACTGCGCCGCTTTAAAGATGACGTGGCAGAAGTTCGTAACGGCATGGAGTGTGGTATCGGCGTTAAGAACTATAATGACGTTAAGGTCGGTGACCAAATCGAGGTATTCGAAACCGTTGAAGTACAACGTACGTTGTAATCCAATCGGGGTTAAACCTTGAAATGGGGGCGTCAGCCCCCATTTGTGTTTGTGTTTCCTCTAGTGGGCGAGTGTATGCATTGCCCGTTTTAATGATTAAATTGAAGTGGTGAAAATGAGAGAATTTTCTCGTACTGATCGTGTTGCACAACAGATCCAAAAAGAAATTGCCGTGATTTTGCAGCGTGAGATTAAAGATCCACGTTTGGGCATGGTCACCGTATCGGCTGTAGAAGTATCGCGCGACTTGTCCTACGCCAAGGTCTTTATCACTGTGCTTGGCGGTGACGATGACAAAACCAAAGAAAACCTGTCGATTTTAAATGAAGCGACAGGCTATATCCGTTCACTGCTGGGCAAACGGATCCGCGCGCGGATCATGCCGGAGCTGCGTTTTGTGCTGGATAACTCATTGATGGAAGGCATGCGCATTTCTAACCTGGTTGATGAAGTGATCCGCAAAGACAATGAAAAGCGTGGTGACGAAGCGCAGTCTGATACGAAAAGCGACGACGGAGAAGCCTGATGGCACGTCGTAGTAAAGGCCGTCCAATAGACGGGATTGTGTTGCTTAACAAGCCGCAGGGGATCTCCTCCAATAAAGCCTTGCAACAAGCCAAAGGCATTTACTTTGCGCAAAAAGCGGGTCACACAGGGGCGCTCGATCCGCTGGCAACGGGCATGCTGCCAATCTGCTTTGGTGAAGCAACTAAGTTTACCCAGTTCCTGCTGGACACAGATAAAACGTACGTGGTAAGAGCCAAGCTAGGCGAACGTACCACGACATCAGATTCTGATGGCGAAGTGGTTGAAACACGTCCGGTACAAATTACTCGCGAGCAGCTAGAGCAGGACGTCGCCAGTTTTCTGGGTGAGTCGGATCAATATCCGTCCATGTATTCGGCGCTAAAGTATCAGGGTCAACCTTTATACAAGTACGCTCGTGAGGGCATCGAAGTGCCGCGCAAGTGTCGTAAGATCAACGTTTATTCGATCAGCTTGGATGAATACGACGAGCAGGCGCAAGAGATCCAGATGACAGTGCATGTCTCAAAAGGGACTTACATTCGTACCATAGTGGATGACTTGGGCGAGAAGCTTGGCTGTGGGGCGCATGTCATTATGCTGCATCGCTCTGAAGTGGGCCATTATCCGAGTGATAAAATGATTACGCTGGAAGAGCTTGAAGAAAAACTTCAGCAGGCCAAAGCGGAAGATTTGCCGCCGTCGACTTACATCGATGCGTTGTTACTCCCGATGGACACGGCGCTGGTTGATTTACCGGCGGTAGAGATCAGTGCGGAGCAGGGAGTGGCATTCAGCCACGGTCAGACCGTGGTGGTTGGTGAGCTGCCAGAGGGCGTACTGAAAGTCGTGGCTGATGGTCGTTTTGTCGGTATTGGTGAGCGCAACCAGCACGGCCATTTAAAGGCCAAGCGGGCCTTATCCAGCGCACAATAAAATTTTTTGTCAGCGGGGGGATTTGCTGATACAATGCCGCCCGCTTTGTCGCTTTGGCTGAATTAGTGATCGGCTGAAGCATTACTTAAACAATTGGAGTTTATTATGTCACTAAGCAATCAAGAAAAAGCAGAAATCGTAGCAAAATTCGCACGCGCAGAAGGCGACACTGGTTCTCCTGAAGTTCAGGTTGCACTGTTAACTGCTGATATCAACAAGCTACAAGGTCACTTCGCGAACCACAAGCATGACTTCCACTCACGTCGTGGTCTGCTACGTAAAGTAAGCCAGCGTCGTAACCTGCTTGACTACCTTAAAGGTAAGAGCGTAGAGCGTTACTCTGCACTAATCAAAGAGCTTGGCCTACGTCGCTAAGAATTTGATTATTCGTCGGATTTTTATCCGATAAGAAAAAAGGGGCTAAATCGCCCCTTTTTTTGTGGGTATATACTCAGTATACTTATGCCCGAACCACCATTCTGGCGGTTCAGCGCCAAGTCTGCAGCCAATTGTAGTGCTTAAGCGGATCATCTAGCTCTGTTTGGTTTAATCAGTTTTATCAAATAGTTATTAGCCTCATTAGTCCGCTTAAGACTGTAATTGGTCGTTGTTGGCGCTTATATGTTATTTTTGTAAGGAATATATTTGTGCAAGCAATTATTAAAGAATTCCAACTTGGTCAACACACAGTAACCCTGGAAACAGGCGCGATTGCGCGTCAGGCTGACGGTGCTGTATTGGCCAGTATTGGCGACACTTCTGTACTAGTCACTGTTGTAGGTAAGCGTGAAGCGGCACCTGGTCAGGACTTTTTCCCTCTGACAGTAAACTATCAGGAAAAAATGTATGCGGCAGGCCGTATCCCTGGTGGCTTCCTGAAGCGTGAAGGCCGTCCTTCAGACAATGAAACGCTGATTGCGCGTCTGATCGACCGTCCAATCCGTCCTCTGTTCCCGGACGGCTTTGTAAACGAAGTACAAGTTATCGCGACAGTGGTTTCTTCAAACCCTGAAATTCAACCAGATATGGTTGCAATGATTGGTACTTCTGCAGCGCTGGCAATTTCTGGTGTACCTTTCAATGGTCCAATCGGTGCCGTACGTGTTGGTTTCACTGATGGTCAGTACGTACTGAACCCGTCAGTGACAGAGCTTGAGCAAAGTAAACTTGACCTGGTTGTTGCTGGTACCGAAGGTGCTGTACTAATGGTTGAGTCAGAAGCTGAAATTCTGACTGAAGAAGAAATGCTGGGTGCGGTTGTGTATGGCCATGAGCAATCACAGGCTATCATCAAGGCTGTGAATGAGTTTGCTGCAGAAGCAGGCAAGCCAGCTTGGGACTGGACTGCACCAGAGAAAAACGTTGAGCTGTCTGACAAAATCGCAGCCATCGCTGAGCAAAAAGTAGGTGACGCTTACCGCATCACTGATAAAGTTGCTCGTAAAGATGCACTAAGCGAAGCAAAAGCGGAGGTGGTTGAGAAGTTGACTGCTGAGCTGGCTGAAGGCGAAGCGCTGGACGAGCAGGAAGTATCTAAGCTGTTCAGCTCACTTGAGAAGAAAATCGTACGTGGCCGTATCATCGCGGGCGAGAAGCGGATCGATGGCCGTGAACCAGACATGGTTCGTGCACTTGACGTGATGACGGGCGTATTGCCACGTACACACGGTTCAGCGATCTTCACGCGTGGTGAAACTCAGGCTTTGGTTACTGCTACTTTAGGTACAGAGCGCGATTCACAAATGATGGACAACCTGATTGGCACGCAGAAGCATCACTTCATGCTGCACTATAACTTCCCTCCATTCTGTGTGGGTGAGACAGGTTTCATCGGTTCGCCTAAGCGCCGTGAAATTGGTCACGGTAACCTGGCTAAGCGCGGTGTACAAGCGGTTATGCCAACGCTTGAAGAATTCCCGTACTCTGTACGTGTGGTTTCTGAGATCACTGAATCAAACGGTTCTTCTTCAATGGCGTCTGTATGTGGTACGTCTCTTGCCCTGATGGATGCCGGTGTACCAATCAAGTCATCTGTTGCGGGTATCGCGATGGGTCTGGTTAAAGAAGGCGATGATTTTGTCGTACTTTCTGACATCCTGGGTGACGAAGACCACCTGGGTGACATGGACTTTAAAGTAGCGGGTAACAGCGCGGGTGTAACTGCACTTCAGATGGATATCAAGATTGAAGGTATCACCAAAGAAATCATGCAGATTGCACTGCGTCAGGCAAAAGCAGCACGTCTGCATATCCTGAGTGTGATGGACCAGGCAATCGCTAGCCCATCTCAGGACCTGTCTGAGTTCGCACCACGTATCTACACCATGAACATTCCACCTAAGAAGATTGCTGATGTAATCGGTAAAGGTGGCGCTGTGATCCGTCAGCTTACGGAAGAAACAGATACAACTATCGAAATCGAAGATGACGGTACTATTAAGATTGCTGCAACCAACGGTAACAGTGCGAAAGAAGCGATTGCTCGTATCGAAGCACTGACTGCTGAGCTGGAAGTAGGCACTATCTACACAGGTAAAGTAAACCGCATCGTAGACTTTGGTGCATTTGTAAACGTACTGCCTGGTAAAGATGGTCTGGTACACATTTCACAGATCAGCAAAGAGCGCGTAAACAACGTAGCTGATCACCTGAGCGTTGGTCAGGAAGTGAAAGTAAAAGTACTGGAAGTAGACCGTCAGGGTCGTGTGCGTCTGAGCATCAAAGAAGCATTAGAGTCAGAAGCGGCACCTGCTGCTGAGTAAGATCTGACAAAGAAACAATGAGTTTCGATGAAAGGGGCTGAATGGCCCCTTTTTTTATGCTTTAATGATTGCTCAACCGAGTAGCGACGAGCGGATCACCAATTCGCACCATGCCCAAAAGGGGAAATAGATTGAGACTGTTATTATTACCTTTGCTATGTATGAGTTTGCTGGGATGCCAGTCAACCCAGCAGGCGGTGGATGTACCGAATGTAACCGTACCTTTTGCCGTGCCTCTGGCGGCCAATTTTCGCAATGAAATAGCCATTGCCAGATACAGCGAGCTGTTACAGAACAAAACGCTGGATAATGATCAACAGGCGCAGCTGTTTTATAACCGTGGCATGCTATATGACAGCTTGGGGTTAACCACATTAGCACGGATAGACTTTAATCGTGCAGTCAAACTAAAGCCAGACTTAGCAGAGGTCTACAACTTCTTGGGTATTCACCACACACTCAGACAAGAATATGGCACAGCCTATGAAATGTTTGATGCAGTGCTGGAGCTAAACACAGATCATGAATATGCCTACTTAAACCGAGGGATTGCGCTGTATTACGGTGAGCGCCCGGCGCTGGCAGTGAGTGACTTTGAATCTTTTCTTGAGCGTTCTCCTCAGGACCCGTACCGGCTGATGTGGCTTTATCTGGCTGAATCAGAAATCGATCCAGTTGCGGCGAAAGCAGCGCTTAAGCAGCATAGCCAGGCTTTAAATAGTGACGAGTGGGCAACGCAGTTGGTACAGCTTTATCTGGGTGAACTGTCTCAGCAAGCCTTTCTAGCTCAGGTGGGAGATGGCGTTAAGTCGCAGCAGGAGTTCGCTGAGCGCCTGTGTGAAGCTTATTTCTATCTTGCCAAGCGTTATCAGTTTAAAGGTAAGACAGGCAAGGCTATCGAGTATTTCAAACTGGCACTTGCCACCAATGTGTATGAATTTGTCGAGCACAAATATGCGCGTCTGGAATTACAAATCATTGCTGACGAAATGAATCAGGCGGATGTAGGCTAACACTATGTCTGCTTATATGCTGCGCTATGTGGTAATGCTGGTTTGCATCACTCTCATAGCGGGCAGTACGGCTAACCCCTGGCTGTTTAATTCGCCAAATTCGCGTCAGTCACAGCTCTCTTTGCTTAAGCGTAGCCCACACAGTTTTTACCTTGATACCCAACAGGCTAGCTTATTAATACCTCAGTTGCCCGATGACTCAGTGTTGGCATTACGCCGACTTGGGCAGCCTGACGCTGCTTTTGAGTGGGCACACAGGTTACTTGAAAAAGGTGATTTGAGCACAGCTGTAATGCTTGCCAGTGCGTACTGGCAAACTGTTAGCATACAGGCTCGTAGTCGTTTATTGCAGTCTCTGACCGCGATACAGGCTGTTCCTGAGATAATTCAGTTGTCTGCGCAGTTTTCCTTGCCTCAGCCATACATGACGTTGTCACAGCTCATGCAAGGGGTGTCTTCCAGCCAACTTGGTCGCTCGGATTTAAACCGACTTGCTGTAGAGACAGTAGGCGATGTCAGCTGGGAAAACTCAGAGTGTCAACGTCGAGTACTGATGTTGAGTGACTCCTGGTTGGGCCTCAGTAAACTGGAACAGCTAAAAGCACAGTATCTTGCAGCGCCTTTGCCATATGCCGGAAGTTATTGCTTTGCAGGTCCGATTTATATGGGAGCGGACTTACAGTGTGGTGTGAAAGCACACAAGTATGCACATTGTGATGTTATTAACATGCCGGGCAGAGCACACTGGTCTTCGGCAGATCATTTGGTGTTGATGACAGAGTTGGGAGCGGCCAATGTCAGTCGTGGGGTTATGACTTTAAACCTTAAGAGTGACTACAAAGTGTTTATTCATGAATTAATGCACTTTAGTGGCTTTGAAGATGAATATGCTATTGGCGCAGAAAAGGCAAAGTGGCTATGTGCGACACCAGGCCATAAGGCGCCCAATTTATATGTAGGTCACACGCCTCCCAAGGGTTGGTACCCCAGCCACAGCTGCGAGGTTGGAGAGCTGCCTGCCTACAAACCTCAGCAAGCCATGTCAAATATGCAATATCAGAGTCTGGCTTTGTCAGTACGTTACAAAGAGCTTTGGTTATTGGCATTTCAGCAACAGCGCAATAAACCAACCAACTTTCAGCGATTTATTCAGGCCAAACTAGCCGCCAGGGGTTAAAAGCCCAGTTTATTTATGAATTTAATCTGAATTGTTTGTAAATGTTGGCTAAAATGGCAGCGTATAGAGCGCGAAAGTCTAGACAACTCAAATACTAATCAAGTATAACTGGTAAGCGTTATGTGTGATAAAAACGTGCGCAAAATAAATCAGATAGTCTATGCATAACACTAGCTACACACTGCGCGCTGTTCCGTTATTTACGGTTATTGAAGATAAAAGGTTTTCTTTATGACATTGCTTTGGATACCCTTGCTATCCTTATTAGGCAGTTTACTCTCATCATTTACAGGTAAACTATCCCGCAATCACTCGACTGCGGTAACTTTGCTTGCGCCCGGACTGGCACTTGCGCTCGCCTGCTATATGGCTCCGGAGGTGTTTGCTAATGAACAGTTGCGTACCACGATTGAGTGGATCCCGCTGTTGGGCTTAGAACTCTCATTCCGCTTAGATGGTTTATCATTGTTGTTCGTATTCCTGATCCTGGGGATCGGCATATTGGTGATCTTCTATGCGCGTTACTATCTCAGCAGTAACGATTCCATGCCCAAGCTCTACGCATACTTAATGCTGTTTATGACGGCGATGCTGGGCATAGTGATGTCGAATAATGTATTGCAATTATGGCTGTTCTGGGAATTAACCAGTATCAGTTCCTTTTTGCTTATCAGTTACTGGTGGCACAAATCAGAAGCCCGTAAAGGGGCCAAAATGGCACTGGCTATCACCGGTGGTGGTGGTCTGGCTCTGCTCGCCGGCTTGCTGTTGCTGGGTGACATTGTTGGGAGTTATGACCTGGATATTATCTTGGCCAGCCGTGAACTGATCCAAGCTCACGACCTATATGAACTGGCTCTGATCCTGGTATTACTGGGTGCTTTCACTAAGTCTGCGCAGTTCCCGTTCCATTTCTGGTTACCTCATGCCATGGCTGCACCTACGCCTGTGAGTGCTTACTTACACTCGGCAACTATGGTGAAAGCGGGTATTTTCTTGCTCGCTCGTTTCTATCCGGCGCTGGCCGGAACCGAAATTTGGTTTATTCTGGTTGGATTAACCGGTCTTGTCACTTTGCTGGTCGGTGCTTATATCGCTTTGTTTAAGCATGACCTCAAAGGACTGCTGGCATTCTCGACCATTAGCCATCTGGGTCTGATAACCTTGTTGCTCGGTTTAGATACTGAACTGGCAACGGTCGCGGCTATCTTCCATATTATCAACCACGCGACTTTCAAAGCCTCACTGTTTATGGCTACCGGGATTATAGATCATGAAACCGGCACACGAGATATGCGCAAGCTAAATGGTATGTGGCGATTTATGCCATACACAGCAACGCTCGCCATGGTGGCCGCGGCTGCAATGGCCGGTGTCCCTTTGTTGAACGGCTTCTTATCGAAAGAAATGTTTTTTGCTGAAACCTTACATCAGCAGTTGTTGGGATCAATGTCCTGGTTGATCCCGATTTTGGCAACCATTGCCGGAGCCTTTTCTGTGGCATACTCGGCGCGTTTTATTCACGATGTGTTTTTCAACGGAGAGCCGGTTGGCTTACCTAAGGAGCCACACGAGGCACCCCGTTACATGCGTGTGCCTATCGAAATTTTGGTTGCATTGTGTCTGATTGTGGGTATGTTCCCGGGCTTTATTGTCAGTGACATTCTTAACGTAGCGTCTGCTGCCGTATTGGGGGGAGAGCCTCCTCAGTTTAAAATTGCCATCTGGCATGGCTTTAATTTACCTCTGCTGATGAGCGGTATTGCTGTGTGTGGTGGTCTGTTGATTTACACCCAGCGTCGTTATCTGTTTACATTCCAGGCATCATTGCCTCCTCTTAATGCGAAAAAAGGGTTTGAGCATGCGATGTATAGACTGGTCAGCTGGAGTCGTGCGCGTATAGACGCCATCGAAAATGGGTCGCTACAGCGATATCTGATGTTGATGTTAATGGTGGTGCTGTTAAGCGCTGGCTGGCCGCTATTCGAAATGAGCCAGTTAGTTGGTGAAAATAAACCAACCCCTATTGATGTGCACAATGCGATTGGGGCCGGTTTGCTGATGATTGGTGCGATAGGTACAGTGATCTGGCATCGCACACGTATGGTTGCTTTGTTAATGATTTCGGTTGTGGGTCTGATGGTGGCCGTTGCGTTTACTCGCTTCTCTGCGCCGGACCTGGCACTTACGCAGCTAACCGTTGAAGTTGTCACTATCATTCTGTTGATGCTGGCGCTGTTCTTCTTACCGCAAAGAACACCCAAAGAAAGTAGCTCGGTTCGCGTTTTGCGTGACTTGGGTATTGCTTCTGCCATTGGTGTTATTGTGGGTAGCATTTGTTATGCCTTGATAACGCGCCCACTGAGCTCTATTTCAGACTTTTTCCTTGCAAATGCAAAGACTGGGGAGGGGGCACCAATGTGGTGAACGTTATTTTGGTCGACTTCCGTGGTTTTGATACTTTGGGTGAAATTACTGTACTGGGTATTGCTGCACTGGGAATTTATAAGCTTTTGATCAATTTACCGCTATTTATGCCCGGTAGTGATTCTGAGGGTCGCCCTTGGGCCAGAGAGCGTTACCCTATTCTGTTGGCGTCTATTTCTCAGAGCCTGTTACCGTTGGCACTATTGGTATCGGTATACATCTTCCTGCGTGGCCATAATTTGCCAGGAGGTGGTTTTATTGCGGGTCTGGTTACTGCTATTGCCTTTATTTTGCAGTACATTGCGCACGGTTCGAACTGGATCTCAGAGCGCTTTACACTTAACTATCGCAAGATTATTGCTTCTGGTATCGCCATAGCCATGATCTCAGGCTTGGGCAGTTGGGCATTCGACCGCCCGTTCCTGACCAGCTGGTTTGATTACTTTGATTTGCCGGTAATTGGCGAGATTGAACTTGCCAGTGCGCTGGTATTTGACTTGGGTGTGTATATTACGGTTGTTGGTGCAACTTTGATGATCCTGGCGAGCCTGGGCAAGTTGACAGCCAATGCACCTAAAGAAGAGGTAAATATTTAATGGAGCTATTGTACTCATCTTGTGTGGGCCTGTTAGTGGCCTGCGGAGTATTCCTGATTTTACGAGCCCGCACCTTCCCTGTGGTATTGGGACTCACCATGCTGTCATATGCAGTTAACTTATTTTTGTTTGCATCTGGCAGACTGACCATGAATAAAGCGGCGGTTTTGGGGTTTAGCGACGGGTATGCCGATCCCTTACCTCAGGCGCTGGTATTGACCGCAATTGTGATAGGTTTCGCAATGACGGCTTTTGTGGTCATTCTGGCTATTCGTGGCCGTGCTGATTTGGGCAACGACCATGTTAATGGCAGTGAAGTGAACACGTCTTCGCGTAATGTTGGCTCACAACGTAAGGAGCAAAGCAAAGCATGACGCAGCATCTAACTTCTTTGCCGGTATTGCTGCCAATGCTGGCTGCTATTTTTATGTTGATGCCACCTTGTGGCAAAAATCTCAGAGCCCGTCGCATCGTATCAGTCGGTATGGGCGTACTGACCACAGTGGCGTCGGCAATTTTACTGCTGATGACGCAGGAGCATGGCACGTCTGTTTATGCCATTGGTAACTGGTCAGCACCATTTGGTATCGTATTGATAGCAGATCCTTTGTCCGCGCTGCTGGTGACACTGACGTCATTTCTGGGGCTTGTATGTGGTTTATACAGTTGTGCCGGTGACGATGAGCGCGGAAGTTTTTTCCACCCGCTACTTCATTTTTTAGTCTTAGGCGTCAATGGGGCATTTCTTACAGGTGATGCATTCAACCTGTTCGTATTCTTTGAAGTACTGTTGATTGCCTCGTACTCACTGCTGATGCACGGTGGTGATAAGCGCAATACACGTGCTGCTTTACAGTATGTGATCCTGAACTTAGTCGGATCGTCGGTATTTTTAATTGCTTTGGGGATCCTCTACGGCACGCTGGGTACCTTAAATATGGCAGACATGGCACAAAAAGTGACGTTACTACAAGGTGACGATGTGTATCTGGCTAAGATTGGCGGGCTTCTGCTGCTGGTTGTCTTTGCACTTAAGGGCGCATTATTGCCGCTTCATTTGTGGTTGCCAAACACTTACTCGACGGCGATGCCGGTTGTGGCGGCTTTGTTTGCCATTATGACCAAAGTGGGTGTCTATTCTATGATGCGTGTGTACACCCTGATTTTTGGTGAAGAAGCCGGTGAATTAAGTCACATGGCACAAAACTGGCTTTGGTGGCTGGCAATCGCAACCATAGTGATGGGAGCTATCGGTGTGTTAGCAAGTCAGGACTTAAGAAAAATGGTGGCGAATCTGGTCGTTGTATCAGTCGGTACTTTGGTTGCTCTGGTTGCTGTACAAACGGTACAAAGTAGCGCAGCGGCCATTTACTACCTAGTCCATTCGACGTTGGTAAGTGCTGCGTTATTTTTGCTGGCGGATCTTATTGCCAGACAAAGAGGAAAAGTCGCAGACCGGATCACCGCCGGCCGACCGGTAGCGCAACCTTTGCTTATAGGTGGGGCGTTTTTGGTTGCCGCTGTGGCGGTTATTGGAATGCCGCCGTTATCTGGCTTCATTGGCAAAGTGTGGATTTTGAGGTCAACACTGGATACGCCTTATGGTAATTGGTTCTGGTTGGTGTATTTGGTTGCAAGCCTGGCGATTCTGATCTCCGTATCGAAAGCGGGTAGTACTGTTTTTTGGCATCACTCAGGTAAAGGTGAAAGTGAACAGGAGCGTGCTCACCCAGCTCAGATCTGTGCTGTGTTTTTATTGGTACTTTGTAGCCCGCTGATGGTGATTTTTGCAGGTCCATTGAGTGAATATGCGTTGCTCGCGGCTCAGGAGTTGCACGATTTCACAGGGCTACTGCAGGACGTGTTAGGAGGAGTAAACTAAATGCGTTTGGAAGCAAAATATAAATGGTTACCGACGCCTTTTCGTAGCCTAATGCTGTTCATCGTTTGGTTGTTGCTAAATAACAGCGTGGCACCAGGCCATTTGATCCTGGCTGCGATTTTGGCCGTTGCTATTCCCCTGGCGACTTTCCCATTTCGTACCAAACAACCTTTGGTATTGAAACCTGGTAAGGCACTGCAATATTTATTGCTGGTTTTGTACGATATATTGATGGCTAACATTGAGGTAGCAATCAAGATTCTGGGGCCGACACGAAAATTGAAGCCCGCTTTTGTAAAAGTACCCATTGATCTTGCTCAGTCTATGCCAATCACCATTTTAGCAAGTACCGTGTCACTGACACCGGGCACTGTCAGTGCTGAAGTTTATCCATGGCCTGAAGACATGGTTGATGGTTCTGAGCCACAGCAACGTTACTTATTGATCCATGTTCTGGATCTGGACGATGAGGCGGCGTTGATCGACACGATTAAAACGCGTTATGAAAAACCCATTAAGGAGATCTTTGCATGTTAGAGACGGTGATTCTGATTGTCTTTGCGATGATCGGTGTATCTTTGCTACTTAATCTGTGGCGACTTGTGGTCGGACCTTCCATTCCTGATAGAATTCTGGCATTAGACACTATGTACATAAATACCATTGCTCTAATTGTACTTTATGGTATGAATATGGGCACTTCGCTGTACTTTGAGGCTGCACTATTGATTGCCTTACTTGGCTTTGTTAGCACAGTGGCAGTGTGTAAATATCTGCTACGTGGCGATATCATTGAATAGGGAGCGCGAATGATGGAATGGGTTATTTCATTTTTGTTATTATTAGGCGGTAGTTTAGTTTTGGTCGGTTCTATCGGCCTGGTCAAAATGCCGGATTTCTTCATGCGATTACATGGACCGACCAAAGCAACGACCTTGGGTATGGCTTGCTTGCTATTTGCAGCAATGGCTTATTATGGCTTTTACGGCGAAGGTGTAAGTGTGAAAGAAATTCTTATTTCTATGTTTTTGCTTATTACCGCGCCTATTAGTGGCTATATGCTGATTAAATCAGCTATTCATCACAGATTAGACAGTAATGAGTCTACCCGTGGCAAAGATAAGATTGAGGAAGACTGAGCTTTTTTTAATCGAGAGTCGCTGTAGTGCTTAACAGCGACTCCTTTTGTATATATCCCCAACTTTTCATCCTGCTGAGCTGTCTAGTCGGCTCTCACCCATTCAACTCTTCGTAATCAGTACGAATTATGCACTATCCTTGTTTAATGTAAAAAAATCGCCCAATAGTGTAGTCATAATTACTTAAAGCTGTCATTTTAGAATACGCAAGATAGCGAAACTTTTGCTAAAGTTATCCCAATAAACAACCATTTGTGAGTGTTTTATATGCAGCATATGTCCATCAAGAAGAAGCTTATCCTGTTTGTGGTCACGCTGGTGACTGCCCTTGTTGCCTTGCTAGTAACAACTATGTGGATGAACCTGCAAAAAGAGAACAAAGTGCAGAGTACACAACTCAGAGAGCTGGCTTATCAGGAGATTAGAACGGGGTTAACGGCACAGGGACAATACTATGCACGCCAGGTTGCAGAGTTTATCAACTCGGCTTATCGGGTGCCTTATACATTGGCAGGAGCTCTGAAAGAAACTTCTGTGAGCACACCACTGGCGCGGAGTCAGGTGCAAGATCTTGTCGCCGGCGCATTGAAACAAAATCGTTTTGTATCCTCAATGTATGCTCAGTTTGAACCAAATGGATATGACCAACAAGATCAAGCCTATACGTCTGGGGCCAGTCACTCTGCACCGGGCGATGGTACGCTGGAACTATATTTCACCCGTGATGCGAGCGGGATCACGCAACACCAAATTGAGTCTGCGGCTGATAAATATTTAGATAAACGTAACGAGTTTGGACTTCGCGAAGCCGAATGGTATCTCTGTGCGCGCGATAGCGTGGCGCCTTGTATTATGGAGCCTTATTTGTACGAGATTTCTCCAGGCAATAAGATGCTGATGACATCACTAACTGTACCAGTTGATGTTAACGGGCGTTTCCAGGGGCTGGTAGGGGTTGATGTGAACTTGCCGGTATTCCAGAAGCTGGTTGATGAATTATCAGAGTCCCTTTATCAGGGGCAAGCGAAAGTCTCTTTGCTCAGTAAGTTGGGGTTGGTTGTTGGTGCCAGCCATTACGATAAACTTGCCAGACCTTTGAAAGAGTCTGTAAACCCGGACGTAGCTGATAAATTATTGAACTTACATCAGGAAGGCGGGTTCAGTGAAATAGGAGATATGCTGGCTATTGCTGTACCTATTGAAATCAAACTTGCGAACACCACCTGGTCTTTGGTTATTGAATTACCTAAAGAGGTTGCACTGGCATCTGTTACTCAGATAGAGCAGCAAATAGAAGAATCAACCAACTCCCTTGGGCGTTGGATGTTGTTTTTGGGCACCGTCGTTGCGGCTGTGGCACTGGGCCTGGCGCTTGTACTGATTAACACCATCATCGGCCCATTAACCTATATAGAAGAGCGGGTGGATAGCCTGGCTTCTAGCGAAGGCGACCTGACTCATAAACTGGAAGTGAGTCACCATGCTGAGTTGATATCTCTGGCCAATGGTTTCAACCGCTTCACTGATAAACTCAGGAGCATGATCATTGATCTCAAGGAGTTGGCTGAGGAGTCATATGCCCAATCTCACAAGACAACAGAAGCTGCCATCAATATTAAAAACAAGGTATCGAATCAGCATCTTGAAATAGACAGTGTTGTGACCGCAATTAACGAGTTGAGTGCAACAGCAACAGAAGTTGCCAGAGCCTCGGAAAAAGCAGCTTCAAGTACAAATCATGCTGTTGAGACGGTGCAAAGTAGTGAACGAAGTATAGTCAGAACAACAGAGACAGTGCAGGAAATCGCCGAGCAGGTATTAGATGCAAAAAATGCATTCGGCAAGGTTTCTGAGCGAAGTGGTGATATTTCCAAAATCCTGGATGTTATTCGTGCCATTGCTGAGCAAACTAATTTACTTGCGCTAAACGCGGCGATAGAAGCGGCCAGGGCAGGTGAACAAGGTCGAGGGTTTGCTGTGGTCGCTGATGAAGTACGCGCACTGGCTTCAAAAACGCAGGCTTCAACCGATGACATCAGCAAGCTCATTGATAATCTTCAAAGTGAAGTGACAGGCTCGGAGCAGATCATTGAAAGGACCGTCAGTCAGGGTGAACAAGCGGTTTCATATTGCCGAGAGTCTGCAGAGTTAATGAGTAGCTTAGTGGGCGAACTAAGCAGTATTTCAAATGAGGTAACACAAATCGCGACCGCGGCGGAAGAGCAAAGTATGGTGACAGAGGAAATTAGCACCAACACAACAGGTATTTCTGACGCCGCTGCGGAGCTGTCTGGCTTTGCCGATGAAGTAGAACAAGCAGCAAGTGCCCTGACCTATATAGTGGAGCAAAAGCACAAGCAGTTAAATCTACTTAAAACTTAAGTTCCATCTCTATCTGCATGTCCTGCAGGGTCAACTCTGGCAATTACCGTCAGAGTTGACTATCATAACTGTAAATACATACAGTTATTTCAATAATGAAACTTTATATTGCCGAAAAACCTTCCCTTGGCAGAGCCATTGCAGATGTTTTGCCTAAACCACATAAAAAGCATGATGGCTATATTGAGGTGGCCAATGGAGATTGTGTTACCTGGTGCATTGGCCATTTGCTGGAGCAGGCTGCTCCAGAGGACTATGATCCTAAATACAAAAAGTGGCAAATGATTCACTTACCCATTATTCCAGAGCATTGGCAATTTAAAGCGAAGCCCAAAACCAAGAAGCAACTCAGTATTGTCAAAAGGCTGATCAAGCAAGCTAAGTTTCTGGTTCATGCAGGGGATCCAGACAGAGAAGGCCAGTTACTTGTTGATGAGGTGCTGCAGGAAGCAAAGCCATCGGCATCTAAAAAGCAAGCCACCCAGCGGCTGCTGATCAGTGATTTAAATCCATCAGCAGTAAAGAAAGCAATAAGTCAAATGCGTATGAATCAGGAGTTTGTACCTTTAAGTGTTTCTGCTTTGGCCAGAGCAAGAGCAGACTGGTTGTATGGTATGAACCTAACCAGAGCATATACACTGGTAGGGCAGAAAGCGGGGTTCCAGGGAGTGCTATCAGTAGGGAGGGTACAAACACCGGTCCTTGGGCTTGTTGTCAGGCGGGATATTGAAATTGATAACTTTGTGTCTAAGCCTTTTTATGAGGTGCAAGCTCATGTAAAAAAATGTGATGGGAGCGAATTTAGCGCTAAGTGGCAACCCAGTGAGGCCTGTCAGCCTTATATGGATGAAGAGGGCAGAGTTCTGGTTAAAGGGCTGGCAGAAAATGTTGCGTCGCGGGTACTGGGGCAAGATGCTCAGGTTAAAAAAATAGATGCGAAGCCAAAGAAACATAACCCCCCTTTACCTTATAACTTATCGGCGCTACAAATCGATGCCAACAAACGCTTTGGTATGTCTGCTAAACAAGTGCTGGATATCTGCCAGACGCTCTACGAAAGACATAAACTGATCACTTATCCCCGCTCGGATAATCGCTACCTGCCAAAGGGGCATTTTACTGAGTCAAAGCAGGTATTGGATGCGGCATTAAATAACCAGGGGTTAGAGGAAGATAAAGTTGCTGGGGCAGATCTGAGTTTGAAAAGTAAATGCTGGAATGATGCAAAAGTAGAGGCACACCATGCGATTATTCCAACAGCAAAGAAGCTAAAAACGGCACAGTTAGGCCAGTACGAGCAGCAAGTCTACGAGCTCATTTGTACTCAGTATCTGGTGCAGTTTTACCCGGCCTATCGATATACGGAAACCAAGGTGGAGTTAGAAATTGCAGGTGGGGTGTTTGTTGCTAAGGCCGAGCAGATCATCGACCTGGGCTTTAAACGCTTATTTAAAGTAGAAGAAAAGAAGCAAGTTATCCTGCCCCAGCTGGTAGTCGGCGAGTTACTTCACTGTTTCAAAGGAGAGGTAATCGAGAAACATACTCAACCCCCCAGCCATTTTACCGAAGCAACATTGTTAAGTGCTATGACTGGCATCGCCAGGTTTGTGTCGAATTCAGACATCAAGAAAGTGTTGAAAGAGACCGATGGATTGGGTACTGAGGCAACCAGAGCGGGGATAATCGATTTATTGTTTAAAAGAGGTTTCTTACAACGAAATGGCAAAAGTATTAAATCAACAGAGTTAGGAGTCGCGCTCGTCAAGACGCTTCCCGAAGATCTGTCATTGCCAGACCGAACGGCATTGTGGGAATCACAACTGGCGAAAATCGCAATAAAAGAACAAACCTATCAATCATTTATGCACCCCCTTGAAAATGAAATAGCAGGTATTATCGAGCGCGCGAATACGAGTGACAGTTCCATATTTAGTGGCCTGAAAAGTGGTAAATCTGGTTCCAGAGCCTCATTTTCTAAAAAAAGAACTAAAAAGCGCGCAAGTACTAAAACTGGCCGTCGAAAGTCTGCGGCTTAATCGGATATTATATTTGCCTTGTAATTGGTATGGATGTCACCATATAGATAGTCAAATATCAAAGCTGGGTTGAACATGGAAAATAAAATCTCACTTACACCGGAAAACATTCAACAGGTGTTGGCATCTTCGGATCCTGAAAAGCTCATATTAATGACGTTTTTTAGCGCTCAGGAACCAAACTGTATTGCACAAGCTGATATTCTTGATGCGCTTGCTCAGCAATATCCAAATAATGTAGTGGTTGCTACGGTCGATTGCGATCAACAGCAAATGCTTGCATCTCAATTAGCTCAACAAGTCGGCCTTCAGGCGTTACCGACTTTGGTTGTGCTCAAAGGGGGCACGCCTGTAGATGTTCTCCCTGGTGCAAAAACACAAGAAGAGATTGCCAAGGCTCTGTCGGAGCACCTGCCTTCGCCTGAGCTGATCTTACTTGATCAAGCTAAGCAAGCGCTCGCTAATGGTGAGTTGAATGATGCCTTCGCACTGGCAAAGCAGGCCTACGGTATTGCAAAAGATAACCCAAGAGTTTTGCTGGTATTTGCAGATATCTGTATTCAAATACAAAAAGTAGAAGAAGCTGAGGCGCTATTAGCGTCTGTCCCAGCAGAATCTCAGGATGCCTACTTCACTAACTTAAAGTCAAAGTTAGAACAAGCAAAAGAGGCTCAGGAGTCACCTGAACTTAAGCGTCTTATGGCCGAAGCAGAAGCTTCACCGGATGATTTATCTATATTATGTCAACTGGCTCAGGCCCAGGTCGACACAGGCAAAAAAGCTGATGCATTGGAAAGCCTGATATCTGTACTAAGAAAAGACATGAATTTTGGAGAAGCCAAAAAAGGCTACCTTGATATCATTGCCTCTTTACCAGAAGGTGATGAAATTGCTGCTCGCTATCGTCGAAAACTCTACAGTCTTTTGTACTAATTCTTTCCGCGGCTAAAAATGGTGCAAAAAAGCGCCATTTTTACTTGCGTCTCTTCTGAAATGTACAATACTTAGATCCCCTAGCAGTTATATTGTGTCAAATAGGTGAAAATTTGATGACAAAGCTGTGGGTTTTACGCTGTTCTGTATGTAAAATGGTCGAAAAGGTGTTTTTTCTCACTTTTCTTCAAAAAAGGGGTTGCGCTGGGTTTCGATTTCCCTATAATGCGCATCCACCGACACGGGGCACAACGCTGAAAAGCAACGAGCCAAGTGAAGGGAAAGCCAAACGGAAAGCTTAATAAAGAAAAATTAAATTTTCTAGTTGACTTTAAAAGTGAAGCGGTTAATATGGCGCTCCACTTTGCAGCAAGGCTGCGGTAACTAACTAAGGTTAGTTATACTGTTCTTTAAAAATATGAAGCAATCATCTGTGTGGGCACTCGTACAGATTGAGTTCTAACAGCAGATTCTAGTTCGCTAGATGACGCAAACAAATTTAGAGTCTCAATTGAGCTGAGTGACCAACGGAATAAACATAGTTTATTCAGCACAGTCAATTCGATACCGACAGGTATCAAAATCAGAATTCATTGAGCACGAAACTTCGGTTTCAAAAAACTTTTAATTGAAGAGTTTGATCATGGCTCAGATTGAACGCTGGCGGCAGGCCTAACACATGCAAGTCGAGCGGTAACATTTCTAGCTTGCTAGAAGATGACGAGCGGCGGACGGGTGAGTAATGCTTGGGAACATGCCTTTAGGTGGGGGACAACCATTGGAAACGATGGCTAATACCGCATAATGTCTACGGACCAAAGGGGGCTTCGGCTCTCGCCTTTAGATTGGCCCAAGTGGGATTAGCTAGTTGGTGAGGTAACGGCTCACCAAGGCGACGATCCCTAGCTGGTTTGAGAGGATGATCAGCCACACTGGAACTGAGACACGGTCCAGACTCCTACGGGAGGCAGCAGTGGGGAATATTGCACAATGGGCGCAAGCCTGATGCAGCCATGCCGCGTGTGTGAAGAAGGCCTTCGGGTTGTAAAGCACTTTCAGTCAGGAGGAAAGGTTAGTAGTTAATACCTGCTAGCTGTGACGTTACTGACAGAAGAAGCACCGGCTAACTCCGTGCCAGCAGCCGCGGTAATACGGAGGGTGCGAGCGTTAATCGGAATTACTGGGCGTAAAGCGTACGCAGGCGGTTGATTAAGCGAGATGTGAAAGCCCCGGGCTTAACCTGGGAACTGCATTTCGAACTGGTCAACTAGAGTGTGATAGAGGGTGGTAGAATTTCAGGTGTAGCGGTGAAATGCGTAGAGATCTGAAGGAATACCGATGGCGAAGGCAGCCACCTGGGTCAACACTGACGCTCATGTACGAAAGCGTGGGGAGCAAACAGGATTAGATACCCTGGTAGTCCACGCCGTAAACGATGTCTACTAGGAGCTGGGGTCTTCGGACAACTTTTCCAAAGCTAACGCATTAAGTAGACCGCCTGGGGAGTACGGCCGCAAGGTTAAAACTCAAATGAATTGACGGGGGCCCGCACAAGCGGTGGAGCATGTGGTTTAATTCGATGCAACGCGAAGAACCTTACCTACACTTGACATACAGAGAACTTACCAGAGATGGTTTGGTGCCTTCGGGAGCTCTGATACAGGTGCTGCATGGCTGTCGTCAGCTCGTGTTGTGAGATGTTGGGTTAAGTCCCGCAACGAGCGCAACCCTTATCCTTAGTTGCCAGCGATTCGGTCGGGAACTCTAAGGAGACTGCCGGTGATAAACCGGAGGAAGGTGGGGACGACGTCAAGTCATCATGGCCCTTACGTGTAGGGCTACACACGTGCTACAATGGCATATACAGAGTGCTGCGAACTAGCGATAGTAAGCGAATCACTTAAAGTATGTCGTAGTCCGGATTGGAGTCTGCAACTCGACTCCATGAAGTCGGAATCGCTAGTAATCGCGGATCAGAATGCCGCGGTGAATACGTTCCCGGGCCTTGTACACACCGCCCGTCACACCATGGGAGTGGGTTGCTCCAGAAGTGGATAGCTTAACCTTCGGGAGGGCGTTCACCACGGAGTGATTCATGACTGGGGTGAAGTCGTAACAAGGTAGCCCTAGGGGAACCTGGGGCTGGATCACCTCCTTATCGACTTAGAACTGATTTGTTCGAAGTGTCCACACAGATGATTGTTGCTTGGTGAGTTTACTTACTGAGTAATATTGCTCTTTAAAAATTTGGAAAGCTGATATTAAATTCTCGGAATAACAATGAAAATTGTTGTTCTATAGAGTTTTCGAAAGAAAAATGCCGATTAATCATTCTTTGATTAATTAGCGTCTACTTTAGTATTACTTAACTTCTGGCGAAGTTAAAACTGTCTTTAGCACTACAGCTTAAAATAGATTTTTCAATGAATTTGTTTTTCAGGCAAGGCGCTTAAATATTTTGTCGCAGGGCGCAACCTTACTGGTTGTAACCAAGTAAAATATTTAAGGAACGCAGCATGGGAGACAAAGGCGCAGAAAAACCATTTTGGGTTGTATGGTTAAGTGACTAAGCGTACACGGTGGATGCCTTGGCAGTTGGAGGCGATGAAGGACGTACTAACTTGCGATAAGCCTAGTCAAGCCAGTAAGAGGCGCTTGAGACTAGGATTTCCGAATGGGGAAACCCGGCCCTTTGGGTCATCGTTAACTGAATACATAGGTTAACGAAGCGAACGCGGAGAACTGAAACATCTAAGTACCCGTAGGAAAAGAAATCAACCGAGATTCCGAAAGTAGCGGCGAGCGAAATCGGATTAGCCCTTAAGCTTTAATGTAGTTAGTGGAACATTCTGGAAAGTATGACGATACAGGGTGACAGTCCCGTACACGACAACTTATTTAAAGTGAAATCGAGTAGGTCGGAGCACGTGAAACTTTGACTGAATATGGGGGGACCATCCTCCAAGGCTAAATACTCCCAACTGACCGATAGTGAACCAGTACCGTGAGGGAAAGGCGAAAAGAACCCCTGTGAGGGGAGTGAAATAGAACCTGAAACCGTGTACGTACAAGCAGTAGGAGCCCTTCGAGGGTGACTGCGTACCTTTTGTATAATGGGTCAGCGACTTATATTCTGTAGCAAGGTTAACCATTTAGGGGAGCCGTAGCGAAAGCGAGTCTTAACTGGGCGCTTAAGTTGCAGGGTATAGACCCGAAACCCGGTGATCTAGCCATGGGCAGGTTGAAGGTCAGGTAACACTGACTGGAGGACCGAACCCACTAACGTTGAAAAGTTAGGGGATGACCTGTGGCTAGGAGTGAAAGGCTAATCAAACCGGGAGATAGCTGGTTCTCCCCGAAATCTATTTAGGTAGAGCCTCGGACGAATACTTACGGGGGTAGAGCACTGTTAAGGCTAGGGGGTCATCCCGACTTACCAACCCTTTGCAAACTCCGAATACCGTAAAGTACTATCCGGGAGACACACGGTGGGTGCTAACGTCCATCGTGGAGAGGGAAACAACCCAGACCGTCAGCTAAGGTCCCAAAGTGTATGTTAAGTGGGAAACGATGTGGGAAGGCTAAAACAGCTAGGAGGTTGGCTTAGAAGCAGCCATCCTTTAAAGAAAGCGTAATAGCTCACTAGTCGAGTCGGCCTGCGCGGAAGATGTAACGGGGCTAAACATACCACCGAAGCTACGGCTGCGAACTTAGTTCGCGGGGTAGGGGAGCGTTCTGTAAGTGGCTGAAGGTGTGCCGGGAGGCATGCTGGACATATCAGAAGTGCGAATGCTGACATGAGTAACGATAATGCGGGTGAAAAACCCGCACGCCGGAAGACCAAGGGTTCCTATCCCATGTTAATCAGGGTAGGGTGAGTCGACCCCTAAGGCGAGGCTGAAGAGCGTAGTCGATGGGAAACGGGTTAATATTCCCGTACTTGGTATAAATGCGATGGGGGGACGGAGCAGGCTAGGCAAGCATGGCGTTGGTTGTCCATGTGAAAGGCTGTAGGCTGGTGACTTAGGAAAATCCGGGTCGCTAAGGCTGAGAGTCGAGACGAGCCACTACGGTGGTGAAGTTGTTGATGCCCTACTTCCAGGAAAAGCCTCTAAGCTTCAGTTTATATCGAATCGTACCCTAAACCGACACAGGTGGTCAGGTAGAGAATACTAAGGCGCTTGAGAGAACTCGGGTGAAGGAACTAGGCAAAATTGTACCGTAACTTCGGGAGAAGGTACGCTCTTGTTTGTGAAGGACTTGCTCCGTAAGCAGACGAGAGCCGCAGTGACCAGGTGGCTGGGACTGTTTATTAAAAACACAGCACTGTGCAAAATCGTAAGATGACGTATACGGTGTGACACCTGCCCGGTGCCGGAAGGTTAATTGATGGGGTTAGCTTAGGCGAAGCTCTTGATCGAAGCCCCGGTAAACGGCGGCCGTAACTATAACGGTCCTAAGGTAGCGAAATTCCTTGTCGGGTAAGTTCCGACCTGCACGAATGGTGTAACCATGGCCACGCTGTCTCCACCCGAGACTCAGTGAAATTGAAATCGCAGTGAAGATGCTGTGTACCCGCGGCTAGACGGAAAGACCCCGTGAACCTTTACTACAGCTTGGCACTGAACATTGACCCTACATGTGTAGGATAGGTGGGAGGCTTTGAAGCACAGACGCTAGTTTGTGTGGAGCCGACCTTGAAATACCACCCTTGTAGTGTTGATGTTCTAACTTAGGCCCCTAATCGGGGTTGAGGACAGTGCCTGGTGGGTAGTTTGACTGGGGCGGTCTCCTCCCAAAGAGTAACGGAGGAGCACGAAGGTTGGCTAAGTACGGTCGGACATCGTACGGTTAGTGTAATGGTAGAAGCCAGCTTAACTGCGAGACAGACACGTCGAGCAGGTACGAAAGTAGGTCATAGTGATCCGGTGGTTCTGAATGGAAGGGCCATCGCTCAACGGATAAAAGGTACTCCGGGGATAACAGGCTGATACCGCCCAAGAGTTCATATCGACGGCGGTGTTTGGCACCTCGATGTCGGCTCATCACATCCTGGGGCTGAAGTCGGTCCCAAGGGTATGGCTGTTCGCCATTTAAAGTGGTACGCGAGCTGGGTTTAGAACGTCGTGAGACAGTTCGGTCCCTATCTGCCGTGGGCGTTTGAGAATTGAGAGGGGCTGCTCCTAGTACGAGAGGACCGGAGTGGACGAACCGCTGGTGTTCGGGTTGTCATGCCAATGGCATTGCCCGGTAGCTACGTTCGGAATCGATAACCGCTGAAAGCATCTAAGCGGGAAGCGAGCCTCGAGATGAGTTCTCACTTTAACTTAGAGTTAACTGAAGGGCCGTTGAAGACTACAACGTTGATAGGCGAGATGTGGAAGTGGTGTGAGCCATTGAGCTAACTCGTACTAATTACCCGTGAGGCTTAACCATACAACGCCAAAGTGGTTTTGTTTGTTAGAAGTTAAGAAATAAAGTAGACGACAGAATTTAATACGCTTTTCCAGATTTTAGTGAGACGTTGATAAACGTCTTGCACAACAGTTTATGCTTGGTAACCATAGCGTTTTGGAACCACCTGATTCCATGCCGAACTCAGTAGTGAAACGAAATAGCGCCGATGATAGTGTGGGGTTTCCCATGTGAAAGTAGGACATTGCCAAGCTCCTAATTTATTTAATAAAAATAAAAACAAAATAGAAAAGATTTTCCTGGTGAAAATAGCGTTTTGGAACCACCTGAACCCATGCCGAACTCAGTAGTGAAACGAAACAGCGCCGATGATAGTGTGGGGTTTCCAATGTGAAAGTAGGACATCGCCAGGGCCTTATTGTTAACCCGCTGCAGTAATGCAGCGGGTTTTTTGCTTTTAGCGATTTAAAATGGTGTAGGCAGAATGGCGCTATCTATTCATCTATGAAGCTGGTTGGATGGTGAAGCTCGTCCCTAGCAACCTTTGGGCACAACTCCCTGTGGGGGCTCTCGGCGCGTAGTGCGTGTTATACCATTTTGAACAATTAACTGGTCAGATTTATCCAGTCCCTAAAGCACAATGATTTCACCCTGTCAGCACATGAGATAAACGCATTCCATGCTTCGCTGACCTGATCCAGAATGTCATCGTAGTTTGCAAAGGTTCTGCTTGATAACTTATGTTGTCTGAGCCAACTCCACACTTGTTCTATGGGGTTTAACTCTGGCGAATAATACCAATTTGCTTAATTAAGTGAAATTGGTATAAGTGGCAGCCTAATGATCACTACATTCTCCAGGCCTTTTACCAAACCATCTTTGAAGTGCCAGGCTGCGCGATCCATGACGACCACAGCCATTCTTCCTGGTTGAGTTCTTTGTGATATTTGCTCCAGATGAGAATACATGACTTCTTTATTCACTATAGGTGAGATGAGTGCTTCTGTTTCGCCAGTTGTTGGACACACTGCACCAAATAGATAGGCATATTCGAATTGTTGCTGCTTTACAACTCTTGGACGTGAGCCTTTTTCAGCCCAAACCTTTGTTGTCGAAGTTTGCTGACCAAATCGCGCCTCATCCTGAAACAACACATCAATACGTTCAGGAAGCAGGTGTCCCTGAGTGTGAAGGATCGTTTCCAGCTCGAAGTTTTTTAAAAGCTTCTTGGTGAGCATGGTTTCCTTTAGGGTGGATTGACCGACTGCTGATCCATGAGAAGTTTTGTCTTTTCAACAATCTGTGAACGGCTGATAACTCGTATTCTATGTGAAAAGACTCAGATATATATTGCTGAATATCTTCTAGTGTTAGCCGACCACCTTCCGTGCGGTCTATAGAGTCGAGTACATATGCTTTAAGCTGCTTCAGTTGTGCATCATCCAGTTTGCAAGGACGGCCCGAGCGAGGCAGGTCTTCCCAGGTCTTCCAGGCCCTCTAATCCATAATCGAGATAGTCTTGACCCATTTGTTTACGCTAGTACGACTGACCTTTAAATATTCAGCAATCTGATAGCGAGATTTACCTTCAAAGAAATGAGCCAGTGCGAGTATACGCACTTTCTTTCTTGGGTCTTTAGTCTGTTTGGAAAGCTTAATAAATTCAGAGGGCTGCAAAATCACAATCACATCGATGAAAATTGGATTTTGACATTAGATCACAAATTTAATTAATTTGGTATTAGTATTACATATCACCATATAAGGATAGATGCTAATCCATAAGCCCCAGTCAAATAAGAAGTCTTAGGCGCTCTCAGTAGTGAATAGCTTAACTTATTTAGACGCTTAATCCTTCGTAAGCTGTCTGTAGCGTTGTCGGCAATGCGGCAATTTTCCGCCACTAAAATATTGGCCTTATTCTTGCTTTTATCCCACTAAGTCAAATTTTTGGAGTCGGGTTATGGCAATTAGTTTTGATAAAGCATTGGGGGTTCATCCCCACACTATGCTGATCCGGTCTCAGCGTGCTGAAATTTTGGCAAGTAATATAGCCAATGCAGATACTCCTGGATACAAGGCTAAGGATATCGACTTCGGTCAGGCTTTTAAAGCGGCAAAATCGGCACAGCTAAGCGGCAATAAGATGGTGAGAACCAATGAGAAACACCTCAGTGGTGGGACTCAATTAAATAATGGTATTGAACAATATCGTACGCCAAATCAAGCAGATACTGGTGATGGTAACTCTGTGGATATACAAGTGGAACGAAACTTGTATGTACAAAATGCATTAGAGTACCAAGCTAGTTTGAATTTTTTATCTGGTAAATTTAAAGGGCTAAAGAAAGCCCTTAGTGGTCAAGGTGGGTAATCATGAGTTTATATAATGTTTTTGATATAGCGGGCTCAGGCATGAGCGCTCAGAATGTCCGTTTAAATACGACCGCCAGTAATATTTCCAATGCAAACAGCATTAGCTCAAGTCAGGATAAGGTTTACAGAGCCAGACACCCAGTGTTTGCTGCTGAGTTGAATAAAGCAGCGGCTGCTCATCCTAATACGATGGGCTCTTCGGTTGGTGTGAAGGTGCTGGGGATTGTTGAAAGTGACAAACCACTGCAGGTTGAATACAACCCAAACCATCCGAGTGCTGACAAAGACGGGTACATCTATAAACCGAATGTGAATGTGGTTGAAGAGATGACAAACATGATCTCTGCATCGCGTTCGTACCAAACGAATGTTCAGGTAGCGGATGCTGCTAAGCAGATGCTTAGTAAAACTTTGCAACTTGGTCAGCGCTAAGTGGGAGTATAGCCAATGAGTAACGACGTCAATTCAGCAACCTCGACCTATGTCGATTCATTGCGTTGGCCAGATAGACAAGTGCCAACTGAAAAGAATGATGAGTTGAAGCAAGAGGATTTCTTTGCGTTATTGACTCAGCAATTGTCCTATCAGGATCCGAGCAAACCTGCCGACAATGATCAGATGATTGCGCAAATGACGAACTTTACGATGGCCGAGGGCATTTCGGATCTGAATTCAAAGTTCGAATCATTGGCTGATTCTATGACTTCTAATTCTGCGTTGCAGGCGTCTACCTTGATTGGCAAGAAGGCGCTGCTGGAGTCAGACACGATTGAGCATGGCCCAGACATGCAAGCGCGAGGTTCAATCATTGTGACAGAGCCGGTAGAAAAACTGACGGTAAGTGTACTCAATGATAAAAACGAGTTGGTCAGAACCATTGATATGAAAGATCAGCAACCCGGTGCAGTGCGTTTTGAATGGGATGGTAAAAACAAAGAGGGCGAGATGCTTCCGCCTGGTGATTACACAATAAAGGCTGAAGGCTCTGTAAATGGCAAGTTTACAGCCTTACCTACGGCGACTTTCAGAAATATAGAGAGCGTCAACGTCAATGGTGCTAGCGGCATCGTTATTAATACTAAAGCAGGTGCCGTGCGACTAACTGACGTCGCAGAATTGGCCTAATTAAAAAGATTTAACCTTAATCGCAAGAGGTGAGAGTATGAGTTTCAATATTGCATTAACAGGTTTAGCTGCGGCTCAGAAAGACCTGGACACGACAGCTAACAACATTGCCAACGTGAATACGACAGGCTTTAAGGAATCACGTGCTGAGTTCGCATCCGTCTATGCATCTTCTGTATTCAGTGCTGGTAAAACAAAAAATGGTGATGGTGTACAAACCACTATGGTTGCACAGCAGTTCCACCAGGGATCTCTGAACTTTACTCAGAACTCGTTGGATCTGGCGATTACGGGTGAGGGCTACTTCGCAATGAGTGAAGAGTTGGGTTCTCAAGACTTTACTTACAGTCGAGCGGGAGCATTTAAACTCAATAAAGATAATTTTATTGTTGATGCCCAGGGCAACTTCCTGCAAGGTTTCCCTGTTGACCCAAGCACAGGTGATACGACATCGGTCAGTTTGAGTACCTCTGCTGCATTACAGATCCCAGATGCATCAGGCTCTCCTCGTGCAACGACAAATGTTTACACTTCATTTAACCTGGACTCAAGAGTAACGTCGCCTACACTAGCATTTGATCCAACGGTAAGTGCTTCTTATAACAGTTCAACGTCTACAACGATTTATGACAGCTTAGGTGAGCCGCATACTCTCCAGATGTATTTTGTTAAAGAAGATCCTGCAACAAACCCAAACCAGTGGCAGGTTTATGCAACTTTGGGTGGGCAGTTAGTAGGCCCAGCAGGTGACGGTAGTGTAGCTGGACCAATTACCGAGTTTGAATTTGATTCTAATGGTAACCCCGCTTCAACAGGTGATCCTGGAGTGCCTGTTTCGGGCCCAACTTTTGACCCGTTTAACATTCCTGCGGGTGCAGGCGCTGGTCTGTCAACATTATTGACCAATGGTGCAACTTTCCCGAGCAATATCCAGATGAACTGGCGCGATGAGGCAAATACTAAGCCACCGACACAGTTCGCGAGCCGCTTTGAAGTAAAAGCACTTGAGCAAGATGGTGCTACAACAGGTCGACTTGCAGGTATTGATATTGGCTCCGATGGTAAAATAGTGGCATCTTACAGTAATGGTGACTCTACTTACCTGGGTCAGGTTGCAATGGTTCGCTTTTCAAACTCGCAAGGCTTGCAGCAGGTTGGTAACACTGGATGGAAAAAGAGTTTAACATCAGGTGAACCTATCGCGGGTGAGCCAGGTTCAGGTACGCTGGGAACCATCAACTCCTCAGCACTCGAGCAGTCGAATGTTAACCTGACGAACGAACTGGTTGACCTGATTAGTGCACAGCGAAACTTCCAGGCAAACTCTCGGGCACTGGAAGTGAACTCAACACTTCAGCAGAACATTCTGCAGATCCGATAATCTACTTCATCACCTCCCAAGGCCGCTTAATGCGGCCTTTTCATTTTCTTGACGAACATGTTGGCATCTATATTGCTTTACTCAGTATAGATTGAACAATTTTAGGTCGTTCCCATGGATAAAATGCTGTATGTCGCTATGTCTGGTGCCAAACAAAATCTGGTTGGTGTCGGACTGAAAGCGAACAACCTGGCCAACGCCAATACCACCGGGTTTAAGGCAGACTTTGCACAGGCCCGCTCTATGCAGGCTTTTGGTGAAGGGCTTCCTACCCGCGTATTTGCTATGCAGGAACGTCCGGGGACCATGATGACGGGCGGGGCTATCACTGAAACGGGACGTGATCTTGATATCGCTGTTGATGAAAAGTCCTGGATCAGTGTGGTGGACGCCGCAGGTGAAGAAGCTTATACCAAAGTTGGTACGTTGAATATCACCTCTGATGGCGCATTGGTCACCAGCCATGGTCGTCAAATTATTGGCGAAGGTGGCCCAATTATTTTACCTTTGCCGGTAGAAAAGGTGGTGTTTAGTGACGATGGCTCGATTCAGGTCCGACCCCAGGGTGCACCTGCCAACTTTTTGGAAGTGGTCGACCGATTGAAGATTATTAGCGCAGACAATAGCAAACTTGAAAAAGGCAATGACGGTTTGTTCAGACCAAAAGAAGAGCTACTAGAAGATGGAGTGTGTGGGTTTTGTGAAATCTCCCCTACCGCCAAGGTAATGAGTGGCTATCTGGAAATGTCTAATGTAAATCCAGTTCATGAGATGGTGGACATGGTAAACCTTCAGCGCCAGTTTGAAATGCAGATGAAACTGATGAAAACAGCTGAAGAAATTGATGAGCGACACACTTCGCTCCTGCGTATCGTTTAAGAGAGTGAGGTAAAGATTATGAACCCAGCATTATGGATCAGTAAAACCGGCTTAGATGCCCAGCAGACTGATATATCAGTTATTTCAAATAACCTGGCGAATGCTAGTACGGTCGGCTATAAAAAGAGCCGCGCGATATTTGAAGACTTACTCTATCAGAATATTAACCAACCCGGTGGGCGCTCCTCTCAGGATACCGAACTGCCATCAGGTTTGATGCTAGGCGCCGGTGCCAAAGTCGTGGCAAACCAAAAAAACTTTTCGCAAGGTAATATGCTGAGTACAGAGAACTCATTGGACTGGATGGTTCAGGGACCGGGATTCTTTGAAATTCAGATGCCTGACGGCACAATCGCATACACGCGTAATGGTCAGTTCACCACAGATGAAGAAGGTCGTATTGTGACTTCTGGTGCAGGTTTCCCGTTACAGCCGGAAATGAATGTGCCGGATAACGCCAATTCCATCACCATCTCCCAAGATGGTGAAGTGTCTGTCAGTATTCAGGGTGAAGCGGCTAACACGGTCATCGGCCAGTTAGTGATTAGCGATTTCATTAACCCGTCAGGTCTTGAGCCGATTGGCCAAAACCTTTACACCGAAACGGCGGTTAGTGGTGCACCGGTACAAGGCAACCCTGGCGTTGAGGGGCTTGGCTCAATTGTGCAAGGGGCATTGGAAACATCTAACGTTAACGTAACTGAAGAACTGGTCAATCTGATAGAAACGCAACGAGTTTACGAAATGAACTCTAAAGTGATCAACTCAGTCGATGAGATGCTTAGTTACATTAATCAACAGCTTTAATTGATTGGGGGTAGTATGGATAAGTTACGTACAATTGGCCTGATAGCGGCAGGCTGTATAGCACTGAGTGGTTGTACAACGACGCAGAATAAAGATGTTAAGCGGGACGATCCTTACTACGCGCCCATGTACCCAGAAGCGGAGGCTGCGCCAGTCGTGCCAACAGGCTCGTTGTTTAATGCCTATGCCAACGATCTGTATTCAGACAAAAAGGCACTTCGAACAGGCGATATTATTACGGTTGTGCTGCGAGAGTCGACGCAGGCTTCAAAGGCTGCAAATTCCAAGCTGGATAAAGACAGTGAAGTGAATGTTGATCCCATACTTGGTTTAGGGGGCGCAGCAGTCAACTGGGGAAGCAAAAGTATTCAGTTGGATGCTGGCTCAAACTCGTCCTTCCAGGGCGACGCGCAGGCCAACCAGTCAAATAGTCTGATTGGTAATATTTCTGTCAATGTGATGCGAGTTTTACCAAATGGTAACTTAGTGATCCGAGGCGAAAAGTGGCTAACACTGAACACCGGTGAGGAATTCATCCGTCTTGAAGGCCTGGTCAGGCCGCAAGATGTCAATGCTGATAA
The DNA here is from genome assembly GCF_004014715.1 of Pseudoalteromonas sp. R3. NCBI lineage: Bacteria > Pseudomonadati > Pseudomonadota > Gammaproteobacteria > Alteromonadales > Pseudoalteromonadaceae > Pseudoalteromonas > Pseudoalteromonas sp. R3. The sequence goes on along the minus strand of NZ_CP034835.1, from coordinate 3,168,716 downwards.
TACGGTGGAGTCAAATCGTATCGCCAATGCGCGTATTCAGTATTCAGGAAAAGGTGATACTCAGGAAGTACAAAGTGCAGGCTGGCTGACCAAGTTCTTTATGAGCGCCATCATGCCATTTTGAGGTAAAAGACGATGAGATTATTCAACATGCTTGTTCTGGCCGTGTCACTTGTTACAAGCCAGTTTGTACATGCAGAGCGGATCAAAGATGTAACTATGGTTGAGGGCGTACGCTCAAACCAGTTAGTTGGCTATGGTCTGGTCGTGGGTTTACCGGGAACTGGCGAACAAACGCGCTTTACCGAGCAAAGCTTTAAAGGCATGCTGAATAGCTTTGGCATTACCATGCCCGCCAACCTCAAGCCTAAAATTAAAAATGTCGCAGCGGTCGCCGTGCATGCTGAGTTACCCGCGTTTGTAAAGCCTGGTCAAACAATTGACGTTACCGTGTCTTCTATAGGTAGTGCCGGGAGCCTGCGTGGCGGGACTCTGTTACAGACCTTCCTTAAAGGGGTAGATGGTAATGTCTATGCCATTGCACAGGGCAGTATGATTGTAGGTGGTTTAGGGGCAGAAGGGTTAGATGGGAGCCGTGTGGTCATTAACACGCCAACGGTAGGGCGGATCCCAAATGGCGGTACTGTTGAGCGTGCAGTCAGAAGTCCGTTTACGCAGGGCGATCACATTACGTTTAACCTTAACCGCCCGGATTTTACTACGGCGAAACGCCTGGCGGATACTATCAATGATCTGGTTGGCCCGCAAAGTGCGCAGGCTATGGATGCGGCATCTGTACGAGTTATAGCTCCGCGCGATCCATCACAGCGTGTTGCCTATCTATCGACCCTGGAGAATTTAGAGTTCACTCCAGCAGATACCTCAGCCAAAATTATCGTTAATTCACGCACCGGTACTATTGTCATTGGTAAAGAAGTGAAATTGCAACCAGCGGCCATCACCCATGGTGGACTAACCGTGACCATTGCGGAGCAGGTGAATGTGTCTCAGCCACAGCCTTTGTCTGATGGAGAAACGGCTGTTACGCGTCAAAGCATTGTCGATGTTGACCAAGATGATTCTCGTGCGTTTGTATTTGACCCCGGTTCAAGCCTGGATGACTTAGTGCGTGCAATCAATGCTGTGGGAGCAGCACCAGGTGATTTGATGGCGATACTTGAAGCGCTAAAAGAAGCTGGCGCGATACATGGTCAATTAGTCGTCATCTGATGCTTCTTTTATAATCAAACAGTTAGCCCCGTTTTACGGGGCTTTTTTATTGGCTCAATAATTGCATTGTAATTGGTTATGTATATTGATGTGATTTTGAGCAATGAATACTGATCCGACTCGCAACCAAAGTTTCTATGACTTAACCGATTTGAACTCGTTAAGACAGGACGCGCTGAAAAGTACCGGAGATGCCGATGCCTCTGAGGAAGCGTTGCGCAAAGCGGCTCAACAATTCGAATCTATTTTCACACAAATGATGTTAACCAGTATGCGTAAAGCGAATGAAGTGCTGGAAGACAAAGACAGTCCGTTTAACTCCAGCAGTGTCAAATTCTATCGTGATATGCATGATCAGCAGATGTCTATGCAGCTTTCAAGTGAAGGGAGCCTGGGTCTTGCTGATCTTATTGTGCAGCAATTGTCACCGAATCGCGACGGGTATATGCCAGGCTCGGTGCTGCGCACTGGTGCCGAGTTGCAAAGTGATCGTATCGCCAATGGTGAAGCGAGCCAAGCGAACGTAGAAAAAGAACGCAAAGCCGAGAAACAGCCAGAAGTGAAAGAGAGTGCGCCTGACGACGTGCGATTCGATGATCCTGAATCTTTCATTAGTCAGCTATGGGACTATGCCAAATCTGCGGCAGAGAAGATAGGCCTTAATCCAGCCGTCATGGTTGCACAGGCAGCGCTGGAAACAGGCTGGGGCAAGCATATTATTACGCGTCAGGACGGTGAAAGCAGCTTTAACCTTTTTAACATCAAAGCAGATAAGCGGTGGCAGGGTGACAGCGCCAGTAAAATGACACTGGAGTTTGAACAGGGCCTGCCGGTGAAAAAACAAGCTAACTTCAGAGCCTATGAGTCGCTCAAAGATAGCATCAATGATTATGTCGATTTCCTGCAGTCAAATCCCAGGTATCAGGATGCCTTGAATAAGACAGACAATCCGGAGCAATACCTGGATGCGCTGCAGCAGGCCGGATACGCAACAGATCCAGATTATGCAGAGAAAATTAAACGTGTGTTGGGCAGAGGAGAGTTTCAGTCCATGTTGTCAGCGTCAGTGCATCAGGGAGTAAATTAAGATGTCCTTTAATCTTATGAATATTGGTACGTCGGGAGTCAGAGCCAGCTCTGAGCTACTTCAGACTACCAGTAAAAATATCGCAAACCTGAATACCAAAGGCTACGTTCGCGAGCGGACAGAGCATACTACTATGATTAACAATCAGGTAGGCCGTGGTGAAACGGTACGTTTGCTCAATGAGTTTGCCCAGAAACAGCTAAATCGAGATTTATCGAGTCAGGCTTATTATGATCAGTTTGTAACGGAAGCCACTCGGGTTGATACCTTATTTGGTGAGGAATCAAATAATCTTAATCAGAGCATTAACTCCCTGTTCAATAATATGCAAGAGGCGATGAATTTACCCTCTTCAACGGTTGCGCGTTCTTTGTTTTTGACTGATGCTCAGAACCTGATCGACCAGATGGACCGGTTATCCGGTATTGTGTTTGATCAGAGCAATATCGTGAACGAGCAATTGTCCATCTATTCTGATGAGGCCAATAATCTCATTCAGAAGATCAGTGATATGAATGGTCAGGTTGCTGCGCTCAATGGTAATAACAGTGATGGTAGCGGCAGTTCATTGCTTAACCAACGTGATCAGGCCATCAGAGACTTAGCCGAGCTGGTGGATATAGAGACCTTAGACGGAGCCAACGGTGAGAAGTTGGTTTTTCTGGGGTCTGGTCAGTCTCTGGTGATGGAGAATGGCAGTTTTAGCCTTTTTTCGATGGATGGCGACCCCGATCCCAATCATAAAACACTGACACTTGACGTCAAAGATGGCTCAGCCGTCGCACTTGAAGTAGATCATACGACGCTGCGAGGTAAAATCGGCGGGCTGATGGCTTTTCGTGATGACATTCTGGTACCCGCTCAGACTCAGCTGGGCCAGATTGGCTTGTCACTGGCCGATGCTTTTAATCAGCAAAACCAATTGGGGATGGACTTAGACGGTAATCTGGGTGGCAATATATTCGAGCTGCCGACCGTCGGTGGGTATCCTTATGCCAGCAACACCAGCACGGCACAGTTAACGGCTACGGTTGAGCCAGGTAAAGGTAAAGAAGTTCCAGCGACGGATTTCAGAGTCACCTATACCGCGGCAAACACTGTCGAAATTGCAGCGGTGGACAGTAAGGGCAATGTGCAGGGAACTCCCGTAACCGCAAACGTGATTGGAGGAGTAATAGATTCAAACTCAGTTGCGGCAGGCGTTGACATGTTTGGTTTGCAAATGAACCTGACAGGGACCGCCAATGTCGGGGATAGCTTTTTAGTTAAGCTTAATTCAGGCACCGCAGGTAACCTTCAGCTGGCAACAGACCGCCCGGAAAGTCTTGCATTAGCCTCTCCTATTCGTACAGAGACCGCAGCAAATAATGTCAGTAATGCGACTATTTCAGTGGGTTCTGTCACTAACACTGACCCCGCTACCAGTAACTTTACGGCGGCACCACCGAGTCTTACCAATGGCACTATTACATTAACTAAGACGGCAAATGCCAACGAATATCAGATTGTGGATGGTAATGGTACTAATACCTTTACTATTACACCGCCAGCTGAAAACATCCTTGCACAGGCAGGCGGTGCGTATGCCAGTTATGGTTTCGATTTCAATATAGAGGGAACACCCTCAACGGGTGATACCTACACCATTGAGTTCAATACGGGCGGTTTCGATGATAATCGAAATGGCCTGGAGTTAAGTAAATTGCAAAGCGCAGAGTTGGTTCGTCAAAATGTAGTTACTACTGCAACAGCAGACAATCTGAAGACGTTCAATGAAGCTTATGCCGGCCTGGTGACAGAAATAGGGGTTGTGGCCAATCAGGCAAAAACTAATGGCGCAGCGTATGAAGCGCTGGCTGCACAATCTGAAGCCTGGTATGAGTCGATGGCTGGTGTAAACCTGGATGAAGAGGCGGCCAATTTATTACGTTTTCAACAATCTTACTCAGCAGCTGCGCAAGTATTAAGCGCGGCAAGAACTGTGTTTGACACCTTATTAAGTGCGGCGAGGTAATTATGCGTTTATCTCAAAATATGATGTATCAGAACAACCTGAACTCCATACTAGATAGTCAGCAAGACGTGAATAAAGCTATGCAGCAGGTTAATACCCAAAAGCGCGTATTGACTGCATCCGATGATCCTTCTGCGATGGCGCGAGCTTTATTGTATACAGATAGGATCCAGACTAACGAACAGTACACAAAAAACCTGACCATGCTTAAAGGTCGTTTGGATACTCAAGAGGGTGTGCTAGATAATATTAAAGACTCGTTAACGCGGGCTTTGACTCTCACAGTTCAGGCTGGTAATGGCTCCTTGGTAGATGTAGACCGGGCTTCGCTTTCAGAAGAGTTGAGTGCAATTCAAACGGCAGTGCACGATCTTATGAATGCAAAGACGGAAGATGGTCGATATATTTTCTCCGGCTATCAGGATAATACAGAAGCCTATTCGTATAACAGTACGCAACAACGTTATCAATATAATGGAGATCAAGGTCAGCATAAAATTAAGGTTGCCGAAGGGGTTGAAATTAAGTCCAGTGACAACGGCTTCGATGTATTTGAAAGTGTGCAAACCCGGCTAAATGTTGCATCTAATACAGCAACTGTCTCAGGCAGTGTCGTGAGTTCCGATGTATATGTGACCAAACAAGGTCCTTTTGATGAGTTTCACAAAGCGAACTACAATCCTGATCCGACAGCACCTGCCGGCTCGAATACCTTTAGTCTGGTACTTACTGCAGGTACGCCTAATACCTATACTTTGCAGCAAGGTGCAACAGTATTGGCAACCGGAAGTTATGAAGAAAACCATATTGAAGTGGCGGGAATGGAGTTTAGCTTCACGGGGAGTGCGCCTGCACAAATCGACTTTGACCTCGAAGCGCCAGAAAAAGATAACGTGCTAAATATGCTGGATGATCTGGTCGCTGCATTGAATGACCCGACCCTAAGCGAAAAAGACTACCGTCAGGTACTGGCTGATTCCATGATTGGCATTGATAACGCAAAAAATAGGGTTTCGCAGACACAGTCGGGTTTAGGTGGCAGGCTCAATACGGCAACACGTATTACTGATGCCAACGCAGACCTGGACATTAATAACAAGATTGCCAAAGCTGAGCTGGTTGAACTGGATATGGCAGAAGCCATCACCGATCTGACCAAACATGAAACCGCACTTCAGGCATCGCAGGCCACCTTTGGCCGGTTGTCTAATCTATCTCTACTCGACTACATCAGGTAATCCGTCCTGGAAGCGGCTTTTGGGAGTTATTCCTGTCGCTTCCATTTTACTTCTTTTTTATCCAGTTTAGATTCTAACTTACTAACTTTTATATGCTTTGCTGCTCTGCATCAGAATTCTGAGGGAATCTTGGGGTGGCAATTTATTTCCCATTTTCTGCCGCTTTAGAAAGTAAATTTCAAATAAAAACAAAAGGATGAGATTTTTTTAGAAAATTTTCTAAAGTATTTTTCCCACTGCCCGATAACTTAAGTAACCAAGCCGGAGAGTGAAAACAAACCTTGAAGGCTAAGAGAGTAAGTTTTAGAAGTTTGAGAGTGGGCACTTACAGAGTAAGCACTCAAAGAGTAAGCACTCAGATTACAGTGGGAGAATCACCATGGCACTTTATGTAAATACTAACGTAAGTTCATTGAATGCTCAAAGACAATTAAACAATTCAGGCAACTCGCTTGATGTTTCCTTCAAGCGTTTATCATCGGGCTTCCGTATCAACAGCGCTGCTGACGATGCAGCAGGTCTACAAATTTCAGACCGTTTGACTTCGCAAATCAACGGTTTAAACCAAGGTAACCGTAACGCCAACGACGGTATCTCGCTAGCTCAGACAGCTGAAGGCGCGATGGACGAAGTTACCTCAATGTTCCAGCGTATTCGTACTCTGGCACAGCAAGCATCAAACGGCTCAAACACAGATGAAGACCGTTTGGCAATTCAGGAAGAAATCCGCTCACTATCTTCAGAGGTGAACCGGGTAGCTGCAGATACAACCTTTGGTGGCCAAAACCTACTAGATGGTTCTTACTCTGCAAACTTCCAGGTTGGTGCTGATGCAGTACAAACTATTGGCTTCAGTATGCAAAATGTTGCCGGTACAACCAATGATATGCAGGCAAACGGCGGTTTCACCCTGTCAGGTATCGCAGGTATCGCCAGTGGTGTAACGGGTGTTGCTCTGAGTACCACCACAGAAACCATCAGTACTAACATCGGTACTGAAGCGGATGCGAAGGTTTTCTCTAACGTGTTCACTGAAACAGGTATCTCAGTATCATCTCAGGCAAACGCGCAGGCAGTATTGGCTGGTATGGACAACCTGATTGCAGTAGTTGATAAGAAGCGTGCAGAGCTAGGTGCGGTTCAAAACCGGTTCCAGTCTACGATTCGTAACCAATCGAACATCTCTGAGAACCTGTCAGCTGCGAAATCACGTATCAAAGATACTGACTTCGCACAGGAAACTGCAAGCTTAACTAAAATGCAGATCCTACAACAGGCGAGCCAGACAATCCTGAGTCAGGCTAACCAGCGTCCACAGGCTGCACTAAGTCTACTGGGATAAGATAGGTAGGAAAACAGGTGCCCGGACTTGATGGGGTATTAGCCAGGGCACCTAATTGGATGATAAAGCGGAGGAGCTTAAATCCAATTCAGTTCATCAAAACAATGAACACGTTAATATTAGCACTTTCCGTGCCAATATTATGAAAAAATATTGACACCCACTCTCAAACTTCAAAAAAGAGGCTGCCAGGCCTCTTTTTCTTTATACTTTTTATTTAGATATGCGGTTTGGTTTGGCAATATTACACTTTTAAAACACCTGAAGGCCCTTCCTTACAGGTATCGCGTCGATGTCAGCTTTATAAACAGTATAGCTCAGAGCACAATGTAACGAGTCCAAGATGCTATTTACGCATTGTCAAAATTTCTTGGCACGCCCCTTGCTTTATTCACTCCAGAAGAAATTAAGTTTGTACAAGCGGCATTGGATTGCCCCTTCACTGAGCCCCGGCCAGTGATAACAATTGCCTCCTTGTACACCAATGAACAGCTCAATGCTGAGCATTTGTATAGAGAGAGTGAATCATGGCTTTATTTGTAAATACCAATGTCAGTTCCATTAATGCGCAACGACAACTACAACAGTCCGGTGTTGAGCTGGATACGTCCTTCAAACGCTTGTCATCAGGTTTACGCATCAACAGCGCAGCAGATGATGCTGCAGGTCTGCAAATCTCCGACCGACTACAGTCGCAGATCTTAGGTCTTAACCAGGGTAACCGAAATGCTAACGACGGTATTTCTCTTGCTCAGACTGCTGAAGGTGCGATGGACGAAATTACCTCTATGTTCCAGCGCATCCGAACTTTGTCACAGCAAGCAGCTAACGGTTCAAACACCGATGAAGACCGACTGGCAATTCAGGAAGAAATACGCCAGCTGGCGGCAGAAGTGAATCGGGTAGCCAGCGATACCACGTTTGGTGGTCAAAACCTATTGGATGGCTCGTATTCAGCAAACTTCCAGGTTGGGGCTGATGCAGTTCAGACCATCGGCTTTAGTATGCAGTATGTGGGTGCCACGACTAACTCTATGGCTGATAATGGTGGTTTCACCCTTTCAGGTGTTGCAGGGGTTGCCAGTGGTGTGTCAGGCGCAGCCCTGAGTGCGACCACAGCAACCATCAGTACAAATATCGGTACTGAAGCCGATGCTAAAGTGTTCTCTAACGTATTTACTGCTTCAGGTATTTCTGTGTCTTCACAGGCGAATGCACAGGCGGTCATGGCGGGGATGGATGCTTTAATTGCAGTGGTCGATAAAAAGCGTGCTGAACTGGGTGCGGTACAAAACCGTTTCCAGTCGACAATTCGAAACCAGGCGAATGTTTCAGAAAACCTGTCTGCAGCAAAATCTCGGATCAAAGATGCGGACTTTGCGATGGAAACCGCTAAACTGACTAAAAACCAGATCTTGCAACAGGCTAGCCAGACCATTCTTGGTCAGGCAAATCAGCGTCCACAGGCCGCACTGAGTCTGCTACAGGGTTAATGACACAAAAAAATTAAAATAATTTGCAAATAAGGCTAAAGCTTTCGCTTTATCAGTCGATAGCGGATTTAGAGAACTATAAATCTAGGACTCTAAATCATCGCTGCTGGCAGGGTAGGGGTATCCCGTCTCAGCGAGTTATATTGATAAAGCGGAGGCTATTATGGCTTTATATGTAAACACCAATGTGAGTTCATTGAACGCACAGCGGCAATTAAACAAATCCTCAGGTGCGTTAGATACGTCTTTCCAACGCCTATCATCGGGTTTGCGCATTAACAGTGCAAAAGACGATGCTGCAGGTATGCAAATCACCAACCGTCTGAACGGTCAGATCAACGGTTTGAATCAAGGTATCCGAAACGCAAATGATGGTATCTCATTGGCGCAAACTGCTGAAGGTGCGCTGGACGAAACCACTCAAATGTTCCAACGGATCAGAACGCTTGCACAACAGGCATCTAACGGTTCAAACACCGATGAAGATAGACTGGCACTGCAAGAAGAAATTCGCTCTCTTTCTCAGGAAGTAAACCGAGTTGCAGCCGACACCACCTTTGGTGGTCAGAACCTGCTTGATGGTTCATACGACGCGAACTTCCAGGTGGGTGCGGATGCAGTACAAACCATCGGCTTCAGTATGCAAAACGTTGCCGCCACAACCAACGACCTGCAAGCGAACGGTGGCTTCACGCTGTCTGGTATTGCTGGTATCGCCAGTGGGGTAACCGGGGTTGCTCTAAGTACCACTACAGAAACCATCAGTACAACGATAGGCACAGAAGCTGACGCTAAAGTGTTCTCTAACGTATTCACTGAAACGGGTATTTCGGTTTCTTCGCAAGCCAATGCGCAGGCGGTACTTGCCGGTATGGATCAGCTCATTGCGGTAGTGGATAAGAAACGTGCGGAGCTGGGTGCGGTACAAAACCGGTTCCAGTCAACCATTCGTAACCAGTCAAATGTTGCGGAAAACCTGACAGCTGCGCGTTCTCGTATTCAGGACACTGACTTTGCGGCTGAAACAGCCAGTTTGACTAAGATGCAGATCCTGCAACAGGCAAGTAGTTCAATCCTGAGTCAGGCTAATCAGCGTCCTCAGGTCGCCCTGTCGCTCTTAGGCTAATAATAGTGTAGCGTCAAGTTTGCATGAGAAATCGCAAAACTTGGCGTATACTTATAGTTAGACTAGTGATTGGAGGTGTATTGTGAAAGAGATTCAGGCAACATTAGGGCTTGGCTCAAATAATGCGGTGCTCACTCCTGGTCAAATTAAGCCTGAGGAAAACGCAGAAACGCTTCGGGCTGTAGAGAAGTTAACCAAGCTGGTTGATAACCCTGCAGTTCGTGCTCAGGACAAGCAAAAGGAAGAAGCTGACCCTGATGCGCAGGACAAATTGTTCGCCCAGGTGAAATCTGATCTGGCGAAGCTGAATGACTTTATACCGGTCACCGCAACCAATTTGTCGTTTGAGTTTGATGATAAAGGCAATCCGCCATTCATCAGAGTCATTGACAAAGGCAGTGATGAAGTGATCCGTGAGATCCCCTCAGAGGAATTTCGTGAAGTCGCTAAGGCTTTGGAAGAATTTGCCGATAAAGTATCAGGAAAAGGTTTGCTGTTTGACAGGACAGCATAAATGAAAGTGAATTGGAGGTAGCAAATGCCACTTATAACGTCTGCAGGCGTCGGCTCAGGTCTGGATTTGGAGAGTATTATTAAAGCATCTGTTGATGCTGAAAATATTCCCAAAATGCAGGCCTTCGTCAAGAAAGAAGAGTCTTTGAAAGTAGAACTCTCTGCCTTGGGCGAGGTTAAGTCTGCTATCTCCAAACTCAACGATACAGTTAAAAAATTGGCCGACCCTGATAACTTCGGTAAAAGGGTTGCCAACATTACACAACCTACATCTGGCGACATTATCAGTGTAACGCCCACGTCAGACATATCAGTTGGTAATTTTGATATTGCCGTCAAACAATTGGCACAGGGCAGTCGGGCTGTCTCGGCAGATGGCGCCTATACGTCAATTGATGATGTAGTAAGTGCCACTGGAGGGACACTGACCTTCGGCGCAGGCTTAGATAATAATTTTACTCTGGATGTCACCGCGGGTATGACGCTAGGTGAGCTGCGAGATGCAATTAATGCCTCGGAATCAAACTTCGGGGTGACAGCCAACATTGTAAACACGGGTACAACGGCTGGCTCAAAGCTGATACTGACATCTAACGTGAGCGGTAAAGATAACGATCTTACTGTAACCAATGACAATGCAGAGCTTGATAAAGTCTCGATAGGCACAACTGGCGGAATGACCATCGCTGGAGACGATGCAGCGCGTAACGCCATCATTACTGTTGATGGCTTGGAAGTTCAAAGCGATACCAATACGTTTAAAGACGCGGTGCAAGACATGACCATCAAAGCGCTGGCAAAAAGTGCAGGGAACGACACCGATGGTTATGATACTGCCAGCTTGAATGTTGACTACGACAGAGAATCAGTCAACACGCTCATAGATGAGTTTATCTCGAATTATAACAATCTGGTTGGCAACATCGGCTTCCAGACGCGTATAGGCAAACCCTTAAATGGTGACTCGTCCATGCGTACCCTGAGCGACCAGCTGATCACCACATTGTCGACCAACTTAACCAATGCCGGACCCTTTGAAACCATCTTTGATATTGGTCTAGGGGTAGACAATGACGGGTACTTAGAAAAATCGTCTCTGGTTCGCAGTCTGAATGATGCCATGGACAGTAACTACGATGATATTGGCACAGCGTTTGCAGGAGAAAATGGAGTCGCGAAACAACTTGAGACCTTGCTTGATAACTATGCAAGTTCGAGTGGTTTGATTAAAGATCGTGAAGATGGCCTTAATGGCCAGATCAGTGATTTAGAAGACGATGTTGAAAATCATGAATTTCGAATGGCGTCTTTGGAAGAACGGCTGAGAAAACAGTATGCAGGGCTTGATGTATTGATTGCCCAGATGCAACAAACCCAGTCCTATCTGGGCGCTCAGCTCGCGAATTTGCCAGGGTTCACCAAGTCTAAGTAAGGAGCCATTATGTATAACGCAAGAGTTAAAAATTACCAAAAAGAAGCACTGAAAACCCGAGTGGCAGGTGCGGATCGTTACGAAATTATTCAGATGCTAATGGCTGGCGCAGTCGAGAAGATGGTACTTGCCAAGGTATCTATTGAAAAACGTCACCTCGAAGCAAAGGCAGAACATATCTCAAAAGCTTCTGCGATTTTAGAAGCGCTGCGCGGTTGCCTGGACTTTGAAGTTGGTGGCGAAGTAACCGAGAATCTGTATGCATTGTATTCTTACATGATAGATCGATTGCTGGATGCCAGTATTCAGAACGATCCGGCGATCGTTGACGAAGTATCAAACCTGTTAAAGGAAATTAAATCAGCCTGGGACGCAATCCCTGTTGATGTGCGTCAGCAGACATTGACTGCAAATGGCGCTGACGCAAATGTCGGTTGATTTTGCGCAAATAGAAGCAACCCTGAATGAGTTAGATGTTGCTTGCCAGGCTGGTGAACTGGAAGAGGCGCAACGTCTCTTCAAGCAAGCAGATGCGCAGATCCGCGCAACATTGACCCGAGAGATACTGGCAGAATCGGAACTGTGTCAGCGCTCTGCTGCTAACATTTACCATCATATCCAAGAGTTAACCACCCAATTGCACCTAAACAGAACGTCAGTTGCGAAAGAACTGTCGCAGTTTGTCGGTAATCAAAAAAAGATCAAAGCGTATAAAAACACTTAATACGACATTGGCTGATGTATGAACAAAGATCCTTTATCACAACAACTAGAGTCGCTCAGTGAAAAGCTCTCTGAAACAACGGCTCATCAGGCCCGCGAAGCGGAATTCGCAAAAGAAGCTAACGAGCGTTTCAGCAAAAACCTACAGAGTTTCGAAAAATATTATCCAGACATTGCCAGGGCAATTACCAATCATAGTGTACGTGAAGATTTCTGCCTTCATGTGACCACATCTGGCCATGGAAATTTTGTTCCTCAGGGCAGTAGTGCACCCATTTATTCTCAATCACCCATAGAGCAAACCGCAGAGCAGGTGGAGCGACAACTCAGTAAGCCTGTTATGAGTCTGACGGATTATACGGGGTATGGCCAAAACCAGGAAGATGAGCGTTTACATGTGCGCTATATGACAGAGCTGACAAATCTGATGATCGATATCCGCGATCAGGGACAAGCGCCGCTCAGCAAAATTCCTGAACACTTTCCAAGCGCCGTTATTTTTGGTATTGGCTTGGGTTACCATATTCCTCTGCTGCTTGAACGCACTCAGTTTGATTATATATTTTTGATTGAACCTGATTTTGAGCAGTTTTTTGCCAGTCTGTTTTGTACTGACTGGTATAAAGTGATTGCCGATATAGACGAGCAAGGTGGCTGTCTGTTCTTTCACTTAGGCGTAGATCACAGCCTATTCATACAGGATATCGAAAAGGTCGCAGAAGATGTGGGGGCATTTGCGCTGGTACGCAGTTTTTGTTACCAGCACACACCTGGCGCCCAATTGAATACGTTGATCCAGCAATGGGCGAAAGACTATTTCAGATTCCAGTTTGGGCACGGTTTTTATAATGATGCAGTGACAGGGTTGGCGCACAGTATTCATCATGTCAGAAACAAGGCAGCCTGGCTGACGAGAAGTACATCGAACGTAAATAAAGACACCCCCGTTTTTATCATTGGCAATGGCCCTTCTTTGGATGAAGCCGAAGCGTTTATAAAGCGTAACCATAAAAAAGCCATTGTGATTGCAGCGGGTACCTCAATTGCAACCTTACATAACAAGGGTATCCCAGTTGACTTCCATGCACTGGTAGAGAGACCGTATTCAAATTACAAGATCTTTGGCGACATTGTTCCGCCTGAGGTATACCAAAACACCAACTTGATTGGATTAAGCACTCTTTACCCTGATACTAACCATCGTTATAAGTGGGCTGGTATTACAGCAAAAGGTGCAGAAGCAGGAACTTCAATGATGGACTTGCTGGCGTTGCGCTATATGTCACAAACCTTGCCCAAAATTCCTTACAGCAATCCGGTGGTGGCTAATACAGCGCTGTCCTTTGCGCTTTACCTTGGTTTTCGCAATGTTTATTTGTTCGGGGTGGATAATGGTAAAGACCCCAGAGGGGCGCACCATAGTAAAGACAGTATCTATCGGGCCCGAAACGAGGATGATGAATCCCAGGGGTTCGGTCATCTGGAGATTAAAGGGCATACACTGCCGGCTAATTTCGGTGGGCTTGTCGTATCCAATGACTTATTTATGATTGCCCATGCCCAGCTTGAAAAACTACTCAGATACTATGATGTAGACACGTGTCTGAATGTCGGCAGCGGTGCGAAAATAGCAAAAGCGCTGCCTGTAAAAGCAGAGGATTTACTTGATATTGAGCAAGAGTTTGATATCCATGCCACGGTTGAAGCCATCAAATCTGAATGCTTTGATGTATTTCCACTGGATGACGTCAGCGATGAAGTAATAGCACTAGATGGCTTGAAAGAGCTGGTGGATCACATTTGTTCCATTGCATCTGAGCCTGTGCACACCCGTCAGGAAGCCGCGGATCAGCTGAGACGTCAGGCACGATATGTGTTTGCTTACCGAGACTCCAAATGGGGACATCTGTTCCATGTGCTGAAAGGCTCACTGCTGTATTACCACTGTCCCTTGATTACACTTTTGTATACCTACGAGGATGAGGCATTTTGCCTTGAGCAATACCAGCGTTTAAATCAGCTGTGGATGAGCTATATCAAAGAAATATATGCACATTTTTGTGAGCATTACACTGAGAAGTGTGACCTAGGACGGGAGTAGTGATTGTGCCATATCAAGAAACAGAATCCTTTTATAGCGACCTTTATGATGAGCTGTTTCCAATCCTGAGATCGATCACCGGACCTGGTCTGAGAAAAAGCTACGACATTTTTGAACGCTATATGCCTCTGGAACGGCTTGCTATTCCCTCGGGCACGGCTCTGTTTGACTGGCAGGCGCCTCAGGAGTGGCACTGTGAAGAAGCTTATCTGTTAGGGCCTGATGGCGAGCTTGTAGCAGACATGCGCAGGCTTAATCTCGAGGTCGTCAATTACTCCGAACCGGTTGACATCACTCTGTCTTTGGAAGAGCTGCAGGCGCATTTGTACAGTTTACCTGAGCTGCCTGAAGCGGTGCCTTATGTGACCAGCTATTATAAAAAGCGCTGGGGCTTTTGCTTGAGTCATTCGCGTCGTGAACAGCTTAAACCAGGCCAATATCGCGCGGTGATTAAGAGCCGTTTTGTCGATGGACACCTGGATATTGCGCAAGCGGTACTTGACGGTCAGTCAAAGCAGGAAGTTCTGCTCAGCTCTTATTTGTGTCACCCTTCAATGGCCAATAATGAACTCAGTGGGCCACTGGTGTTACTGGGTTTGTATCACAGGATCAAACAGTGGCCGAACCGCCGCTATACATACCGTTTTATGCTTCACCCTGAAACGATAGGGAGCCTGGGGGTGCTACACCTGATGCAGGACCATTTTCGGCAAAATTTGGTGTCAGGTTTGGTATTGAACTGTTTAGGGGGAGACCCGCAGGAACTGGTATTTAAACATAGCCGCAATGACAACAGCTTGTTAGACAAATTGTTGTACCACCTGAATGGGCAAGGTCATGGTCATAGTAATATCCCATTTAGTCCGCTCAGTGGCTCTGATGAACGCCAGTACAATGCGCCTGGCTTCCAGTTCCCCGTATGCTGTGTGAGCCGTAGTTTTCATACTGGCTACAAGGAATATCACACATCACTGGATAACAAAGACTATATGGGCATCAAACCATTGCTGGACAGTATTGATAAGCTCGAAAAAATCTTTTTGGCGTTTGAACAAAGCGCGCGGTTTGAAAATACCCACCCTTATGGTGAACCTAACCTGGGTAATCGAGGTTTGTATCCGACGCTGAGTTTTTTCAGTGAAGAGCGAACCCGTCAGCTCGACGAGCTCAACCACATTAAGATGTTACTGTGTTACAGCGATGGCCAGCATGACACCATCGACATTGCAGAAAAGTACAATCAATCTGTCACAGAATTTGCAAGTGCAATTATGAAGCTGGAGGCACATGGGTTATTGAAAATGTTGTCACCAGAGGATCAGTTGGAGACGTAGTTATGGCAAATAATCAGGCGGTTGTTGTTGGTGGCGGTATTTGTGGCATGGTTGCGGCCTTGCTCTTAAAGCAACGCTTTACTGACGTGGTGCTGATCGAGCAAGCCGATACGGTTGGTGGCTTGTTTTGCTCTGTCAAAGACAGTTCAGGTGCTGCTTATGATATGGGCTCACATATACCCAACGCCACCGGTGTGGCAGAGTTGGACGAGATATTATTCGCAGATGCGGATACAAGCAGTTGGCATAAAATTGCCAGGCTATGCTCGGGCAACTACTTTGGCGGCAGCTGGGACTTGAACAGTCCATTTCCGGACGCGTCTAAGTTACCACACGATATCTATCAGCAAGGATGTGGTGAGCTGATCAACCACGCCAGCTTGCCAGAGTCAAACTTGATTTATGAATATTGCGCCAATTCTCTGGGGATTGTTTTCACTGAGAGTATCGTTGTACCTATATTACGCAAGTTATATGGCCAGGATGCACCGCTAAAGTCATTGACTATGGCTGCGGGATTATTTGGTTTTACCCGTATTCTGGCATTGCCCGCTGATGTAACAGCGACTCTTAAGCGGCTACCTGCCTTCGACGCCAAGCTGGGTTATCAGCGGGAAGCCGATTTTCAGCAGCGTAAAGCACAGGACAACCTTAGCGAGGTGACTTACTACTACCCAACGACAGGAGAGGGTATTGGCTATTGGGTTACTCAACTGCAAAAGCGCGTTGAGCGCGCAGGTGTTGAAATTATCACCTCTGAACGTGTGGCAAGCATTGCACATCATGATAAAAAGGTGACCAGCCTGGTGTTGGCCAACAGCGAGCGTGTGCTTGACTGCGATTTTCTTTTCTGGAGTGCACCGCCTTTTATTGCTTTAGCCGCGATGGGTCTGACGCCAGCCAGAGGCCAGGTAACCTTGCGCACAGCGCTTATTTTTCATCTTAACTTTGACAGGCCTTTGCTTGATAAGAAGTCACACTATCTCTGGGTCTGGGACCCGAGCAGTGCGATTTTTCGTCTGACCTTGTATCCAAACTTAACCGGGCAAAGTAACCATAATCACTTATCCGCGGAAATCTTGTGCAGTCCCGACGAGATAGACTCCTTTACACAGTCGGAGATCATCGAGCAGCTTGTGTCGATGGGGGTAGTTGACCCACAGGCAAAGTGTGTCAGTGGGCAGACTCAGGTGATTAACAACACGTTTCCGGTACCCACCACAGAGTTTCAGGCTATTAATCAGCAAAACTACGAGACATTGTCAAACTGTGTTGACAACGTCATCGTATCAGGTCGGTTCAGCGGAAAGTGCTGGCGTCAGGCTGAGGTGTTGATCGAGGCCTACGAGTCGATTATGCAAGCAACCGACGCTATTTAAGCGTCGGTCTTTGCCAGCTGAATATGAAAATATGGCTCTACATTGCCGCCAAAACTCAGTTTGAACCAACCTCTCTGAGGGCTGTTGATCCCCTCTAAATCTAACCGTGATACGCCTTTTTGTGCGAGCAAAGGGAAAGCCTGCCAAAGCACAGCAGTACCTGTATGGCTGTCACGCATATCTGGGTGATTTGCGCCGTAAAAATAATAAGCCGTGTTCTGATGCATCAAGTAGGTGGCAAAACTGCCAATTTGCTGGTCGCGAGTTTGTGCCTGATACATGCAAAGCAGCCCATGTTGTGCCAGCCTTTTGACTCTGAATGCAAGTGCATCCAGTTGCTCTGTACTTATTTCAATTCCCTGGCGTGCCATGGTCATTCCATAGTACTTGGCAAACAAAGTGAAGTCTTGCGATTCACTGAGGGTCACCTCTTTTTTAATACCGTAGCGGATCTCCTGACGTCTCGACACAGAGCTGTTGTTATAGTTGTCAGAGCGTTCTAGTGTATCCAGTGGTGCGGCAAACTCGTCCAGCTCAAGTATGGAGGTATAGCGCGGGGTTACAGCGTATTTGGGTCCATTGTTATGATAGTTGACCCACAAAAAAGCACGAATATCCTTAATGGCCGGGTGCAATTTGAGCTGCACCTGAGTGTAGTGCTCAGCGAGGTACTCAGCAATATATTCTTGCGCGGCGAACAACTCGGAATGGCCCTGGGCACGATTAAGATGACTGATGTTGCGATGCATTATGCCATCATGGATCACATCGTGGTGGCCGATTACCTGGGTTTCGCTTTCATCTACGATCAGCAGCACCGCAGCAATTCTCTCTTTGCCTTTACAACAGTAATAGGCGTGATATTTCACACCCAGTTGGGCAATAAACTGGCTATGAACAAACGGGGTACCATGGGGAGATGTGGCAATGAAGCTGTCCCATTTTGGGTCCAGCTCACAGCGTTCAAGGCTAAACTTATTCTTCATGGGCTGGCTTTTTCAGTACCATACTCCACGCCGCATGGACGCCATCACTACCATACTCGCTTGACTGAGAATGGCTCAGAGAAACTATCTCAAATTTTGATACCAGTTGATGAATAAGGTCAGCGTCAAAGAAATTAACATTACCGACGCCTGCAAACGGGCCCCAGGTGTAACCGGTTTTAGTGTATTTATCGACCGATTCTGGCGCTTTTTCATAGTCAGAATGCTCAGTGCTAAACCAGTCTGTGATCAGAATTACACCGCCGGGCTTAAGTTGAGCGTACGCCTGATCCAGATAGCGCTGAATGCTACTGGCCGGGTTATGCACAGATGCGCCCCGATCGACGATTAAGTCGAATTGTGCCTCAAAGGGCCAGGGCTGAGTAAAGTCGCCCACATATAAGTTACCGGCAATATCAGTGAATCGATTCTTCAGTTCACCGATAATGAAGTCACTGCCATCAATGCCATAGACGTTTGGACAATAACTCAAGAAAAAGGGGAAATTCGCACCCGCCCCACAGCCCACTTCCAGTATGGTGAACGATGGATCGCCGTCGCGCAGACGGGTATTACGTAGTGCACCGCTGACGACTTCGCTCCACGGCCATACGGACATGTGCTGATTGCTGCGGTACAGTTGATCCCAGTTTTGACAAAATGACATATATAAATCCTTCGAAGTAACTGTGCTTTATTAAGCAAGGTTTGAGCCAGTATCGCTAGAAAGACGGGCCGCTGTTTGGGCCATATTTTGTGCCTGTGCGTAGCTGTCTGGCGTGCCAATATCTATGTAATGATCATCTACCAGCCAGCCTTGTAACTTACCTATCATATTTGGTACGACATCCAGGCTAAGCTCATAGTGCCGCTGTGCTTCCAGGTGTGAGAAGTAGCGTTCATAGACCTCAGGTGAAAATATAAAGAGGGCACCACTGGCAAGGTTGCCAGGCGGGTGCTCGACCTTTTCATGAAACTCCTGAATAACCTGATTGGCGTCTAATTTTACAATACCACAGCTACGGGGCGTCGGGGTTTCGAATAACAGTAACGTCGCATCGGTCTGTGTCTGGCGTTGGTTATGTGCCTCAAGCATGCCTGCTAACGAGCTTTGACAGTAGTTGTCAGCATGGATCACCATGCAAGTCTGGCCTTGCCAGAAAGTTCGATTGCGTACCAGTGTACCTGCAGTGCCCATCAATTCAGGTTCGTAACTCAGGGTAATGCGGTCGTGGTACGGGCTGGCGGCCACAAAGGCTTCAACCTGTTCATTAAAATAATGGGTATTGATGAGGATCTCTTCGACCCCAAGCTGAGCGAGTTTATCTATCCATAAGCCCAGCAGGGGCTGTCCATTGATTGGAACAAGGCACTTTGGCAAAGTATCTGTGATTGGCCGCAGGCGGGTGCCAAGGCCCGCGGCAAGCAAAATGGCTTTCATATTAACTAAATGAATCCTTAACGGCTTGTTCAAGGATCTGACAAGACAAAGGGGTATTACCCAGTGACGCAACCTGACATGCGGCAGCCAGGCTACCCAGGTAGCAGGCCTGCCAAATGTTTGCACCGGCAACCAGCGCCAGTGAACTGGCAGCTAAAAAGCAGTCACCCGCACCGGCAGGGTCGACAGCGTTGGTGTTCAACGCGGGCAGACGATCGTTCTCCCAGTCATCAAATGTGTGATTGGGTTTGTGAATGAGGATCCCTTCTTCAGCGAGTGTAATCACCAGATTTTTTGGCTGCGACACCTCTGTGAGTTTCTGCGCCAGGATAACCAGGCCGTCATCCGGATTATTCAGAGATACGCGCACCTCTCGCTCTGTTGGGGTTAACAGATCCATATTGCAGTAGCGGGCAATATCTCCCACTTGTGAAGAGGTCTGGGAGTCTGCAACCAGTCTGATCCCACCCTGGTGGCAGGCAGCAGCAATTTTCTCGACCAGTGGTTGTGGCAGCAAGCCGTAGTTGAAATCAGAAAAGACCAACAGGTCAATGTGATTGAGCTGGCTTTCGATTGCCTGATATATTTGCGCCTGCAACTCCTGTGATATTTTGTGTTGACGTACCTGATTAACCCGCAGCAAGGTTTTATTGCTGGCGCGGTAACGTGTCTTCAAAGGGGTCGGTCGACTTTGATCGCTAAAGAACAAAGGTTCAACCTGATAGTTTGCAATTTGCGAGCGTGTATAATCCGCGGTCTGATCCTCGCCCAATACCGAAGCCAGCACAACATGCTCAGCTCCCAGTGCTTTTATGTGTCCTGCTGTGATGGCTGCGCCGCCGAGGAATGTGTCTTTGCGGTTTGGGGTGATCACGATAGTCGGATCTTCCTGTGACAACCCTACGGCTGTGCCTTGTACATACTCGTCGACGATGACTTCGCCAATGACCAGGACACGCAGGGATTTCATTGCATCAAACAACTCATATAAATCGTCAGCTGCTATGTTATGACGGTTGGCAAACCCTCGAGCCTCGGCAAAATCCATTCCCGGCGCCGGCTTTTTACTGCGGCGGAAAAAGTGCTCAGAATTACTTTCAAACTCACCTGAGCCAAAAATAAGCTTACCCCCGTAACTGTTTATAACCGCGAGTTCAGGATTTGAACGTGATTCAAACTCTTTCCCCTTAACCACGATTTGGGGTTTGAACTGTGCAACCTCTTGCTCTGGAGTGGCCGTGGTTATATGCGCTTCATCAACACACTCTAAGGAGCGCACCACTTCTAGTCTAAGCTCTTCACTGACACGGCTGCGCACAGCCATAGATTTATCTGCGTTGACAGCGACAATCAATCTGTCACCGCATTCTTTGGCAAATTTTAGCAGCCGGATGTGCCCGGCGTGCAAGACATCAAAATTGCCTTGCACCAGGACGGTTCTTGTGTGCTTTTGTGGTGTGTCATTTGGCATAGTGTTGTTCGACTTTAGCAATGGCAGTGCAAATATCCGTTACTTCCTGCTGGGTATATTGTTCATTTAAGTACAGGTTAAACGATCTGTCCCGCGCAGACACGGTATTTGGCGTCGATAATGGGGGCTTGATGTAGGGCAGTGCCCATTTCCAGTCACTGATCAGGAATTTATAGTCCGGATTCAGATCTACTCCCTCAGCTTGCAGTGCCTGACAAAATGTCAGTTTATCTACGCTGAGTGTCTCTTCGCGAATAAATACCTGAAGGAAAAACGGCGACGCACTGCCAGAGAACTTGGCAACATAACAGCATGTCGATTGTGTGTTAATCCATTCAATTAGCGCATTTTGCACCGCATTACGCGCAGCGATGGTCTCATCAAGACGAGACAAAGAAGCATGGGCAACCGCACAGGAAAGCTCGTTGGTGTTCCAGTTAAGGGCAGGAAACAGGTTAAGCGACGGGTCCCGCTCTGCGTATCCTTCTTGCCATACAGGTTTTCCTCTGTCCGCATGCGCTAAAGCCATGTGATATAAAGACTGGCTCTTAGTGTAAACAATGCCGCCGCTGCCCGGGGCGGCAATATTTTTACGATACATAGTCGAGGTTGCCATGATATCGCCAAACCCACCGACTTTTTGACCATTCCATCTGGCGCCAGGTGCCTGAGAGCAATCTTCAATGACCTTGATACCGCGCCGGTGCGCCTGAGTCACTATGGTTTCGACATCGGTTGGGATACCCGCACAGTGGACAAGAATAATCGCGCCGGTTTTGTCGGTGATTAGCGGCTCTATTTGTTCCCAGGTGCTGTTGTAGCTATCCACAGCCGCATCGGCTATCACAGGCACATATCCCTGGTGAATAATAGATGCGAGAGGGCCCGAGTCGGTCACTGGTGAGAGAATGACTTCTTGTCCTTTTGGCAGCATCAGCGCTGCAAGGGCAACGAATACGGATGCCGTGCCGGTGGCAACGGCTACGCTGTAACCGCCACCCATATACTCTGAAAAGGCGTTGCAATAAGCTTGTTCAAAGTCGCCGCCGTAGGGAGGATCAGATTCACTGTGCTGATAATGTGCAATCACCTTATTGAGCGCGTCTATCTCACTCGTGCCAAACGCCTTTCGGGCAGGCATAGGTGTGGTGCGTACCGGGTTACCGCCCAAGATAGCAAGGGGTTGTTCACTCATAATGCACTCCACCTGACAGGTTGCTTAGTCTGACGTGATAAATCTGCGCCAGTGAGTATTTTCACCACATTGAGGCCCAGTTCAAACTCTTCACAACAAGGCTGACCGCGTTGGATCTTAGCGATGAAAGACTCAAGAGACAGCCCAAGTGGCATTCGATTAGGCGAGCTCAGCGGCTGACTTTGCCTGCCATCCAGGTGTTCGACATACAGATCAGGGTCTTCTCTGTCTGCGAAATGGTAGACATCGGTGCCATAGGTCACCGCCATTTGTCTGGTTTTCTTGGCCATCCCATTCCCTCCAACGACGGTCGCCGTGCTGCCATTACTAAAGGTCATAGTCACTTCAATATTTTCTCTTAATACATCCTGTGACAGACCGGTGTCGACAGGGAGTGCCCGACTGGAGATGGTGTCTGGCAATTCGTCGCAAAACTCCAGTGCTGCGGCAATAAAGTGCGGTGCATACTCCCAAAGTGGCGGCCAGTTTTCTCTGGGATTGTAGGCCGCCCCTATTTTGGCCTCAAGATGTTTGGGCACACCAGGTTGCAGGTGGCGCAGTTGTGTAATCGCACTGTGATGCAGGTCGATGTGATCGACAGCCACAATGGCTTTATGTGCTCTGGCGAAGTCAAGCATCTCGGTTGCATCTGCAATGCTCATAGCCATAGGCTTTTCGATAAATAAAGGAATACCAGCGGCCATAATTTTCAGTGACACAGCTTTGTTGAGATGCGGAGGCAGGGCCAAAATCACGCCATCTACTTTTACATCACTGCTCAGTAGCACATCTACAGAATTAAACACCTGGCAATGCGGTAATACAAAGTCGTGAGGGTTTTCGTTGCTTGTGACCACAAAATCCAGAGACGCGCTGGTGACTTCCTCATTGAGTGTACGGGCAATTTTTTGTCCCCAACTGCCGAGTCCAACCAGTGCCAGTGAAAGTGAAGTGTGTGCACTCATTAATTAGCTTTGCTCCATATCAGCGGGATCGTCAAAAAGGTCGGAGAAGTCTTGCAGCTCGCCGGTTTGTATCTGACGATGGAGTTTTAAGAAGGCACCATGGATGGTTTCAGTGGTACCACTGTGCCAGATAACGACCTGATTCTCATGAGCTCTAAATTCTGGTTGTTCACCAAAGAAATAGCCACCGGTGGCAACATTTTTGACGCTGTTTGAAAAATGCTCCCGGCTGGTGGGAATAAACATGATCGAATTGACGTTTTCGGTAAAGAAGTAGGTATAGCTGGTACCGCCATTGATGCTCATGTTGATGTGAGCACGACGGTACAGGGCAAAACGGACATGCATGTCGATAGAAGCCAGCGGCAAGGTATCACAATGACTCAGGCACTCAGGCAGAGCTTCGCATGCTTTGCTGGTATCGCGCACGACGATAATGTGGAATTCATCACTATCGACCCGCTTAGTAAATTCAGCCCATTCTTCCACCGGACTATTACGGTGCTCATGCAGAGGGTACTCGCGTAGCGTGATGACCAGTAACTTTTTATCGCCAATATTACGGTCCTGAACAAAGCTATCAACTAATGCTTCGGCATGGGCGTGCGGTCTGAAACGTGCGGTGTCTATACCAGCTCGCTTATATTTAAGTACTTGTTCAATTTTCAGGTGGATGCCTCTATGTGTTTCGCGGAATGACTCGGGAAAGACATGGGGCTGATGTTGCAACATCTCGACCGCTTGTTGGCGGTAGGACATTTTAGACACTCCCGAGCAGGCTGGAAGCGCTTCAAAAACAGGAATAACGATGTGATTTAGTCGCCATTCAACATCATCCAGCTCATGAGAAGTAGTGAAACTCAGGGAGTCAGGATCCGCAGAGCGCTTCGGCTGGATAACAAAATGGATGGAATCGTATTGATGCTCTTCTCGGTACAATTCAGCTTGTATGGCAAAACAGCAGCAATCAAATGTCGCAACGTTGCGAGATAAATCAAAGACAGCGTAGAGTACTTTGTCTTTGCGCACAGTGGGGATAATAACGTCCTTGCAGGCTACGATGATGCTTTGCATCTGGTTGTAAAAGTAGATTTTTTCCAGGTCTATACCGTGTTTAACTAAATCATGTGCGATCTCATCGACAAACATAGAGCAAATGATGATCCGATCAACCTCTGTCTGGACTAACTCAGGCAAAGATAAAGTAGGGTGGGATTCAAACTGCTCTTGTCCCGATGTGCAGGCATAAATAATTTCGTGCTCACCTGCTAGTGCTGAGGTAAGTTGTTCGGTGACTGTATTAATACCGTATAAAGCTATTTTCATTACTGACCTGTTATTCTTCTATAATACTCTTGTAATTCGTCAGGTTTATCTTCTGACGGCGCCCAGGGGGCGTATTCAACATCTATGTCTTTGTCAAATGGTCCGACATAACATTCGTGATAAACAACCCACTCTGAGCGGGCAATTGGCAGGTGCCACAAAGGCGCGCTAAGGCGATACATAAAGGCATCCTGACCGTTATCTGACATGGGGATACGCTGTGATACCTGGCCCTTGTCGTCAAAAATAAATACCTCCATTTCCCCTTCAATCAGATGATAGGACTCCGACTTATGTTGGGGGTGGCGATGAGGCGTCATTAACGCGCTGCGATGTAACACAATAATCATTTCCTGGATAGGGTCTTGATTATCTCTATGACAACACAATCTAAAGCGCTTAGTGGGAGAAGCCAGTGCCCGCGCTTTCAACATGTTTAAGGTACTGCTGTCGACAGTCAGTACGTCTTTGTCGTTGAAGATAGCGACACTCATCAGGAGTTGCTCGCTGATTTTTTGCTGTAGCCGCGTATCGCAAGGATATATGAGCCGAGACCATAGTGGCCACGCGGCTCAAACTGAATGTCGTATTTATCGCAGATATCGGCCCAGGCTCTTTGCTGTCCAAACTCAGGGAGGTTGCCGTTGCAGCTCCAGTCATCAAACAGCAAGATGGCGCCCTTGGAGAGCAGCTCGTGGGTAAACAAATAATCGAGTACCTGATAGGTAGATTCGTATAGATCGCAGTCAAGGTGCACCAGTGCAAAGCGCTCTTCGGGTTTGATTTGCACCATAGTTTCTTCGAACCAACCCTGATAAATACTAAAATCTGAAAACTTTAGCTGAGAATTGAGTGTATCTGCCAGCTGTTGTGCACTGATGTCTGCACAGGCGCCTTCTCCCCAGACGTTACTCTGCACAAGAGGGGACTCCAGATCGATATCATGGGTAGAAGCTGGCAAGCCCTCAAAACTGTCAAACAGGTGCAGGTGCTTAGCCGGCATATTGTAATACAGGCTACAGTCTCTGAGGGTTCTGGCAAGCATGTAGCTGGATTGGCCTGTGCCACATCCGAACTCAGCAATGTGACCTGCAACCTGATTGGCCATGACTAACTCAACTTGCATTGCCAGCGTTCGCAGTACGTCTTCACGAAAGCTAAAATAGGTGTGAATATCGGGCGCTTTGCCTTGTGGGTAGCCAGTGAAAATGCCAAACTCCAGGCTAAATCCGTTCATCATATTATGATGCGCGACATAGATTTTTTCTTCCGGGACACCTAAAGAGAGCAGTTGGGGCTTAATCTCCTTATGGTACTGACTGGCAATGATGATCTGGTCATAGGACAAAGACGGTAAAACGTCAGGTCCTTTTATTTCTACTCCTTCACGCATCGAGCCCCAAAGTGCAGCGTTGTTATCCATCAGGCATACCACCTCGTGCCCTTGCTGATTTAAGAATAGCTGCAGGGTATTTTGCCCGCCTTTTCCTGTGCCAAAAATGATCACTCTCATAGAAGGTCTCCCTTAGGCTTTTTAAATAATAAAATATGTGTGTCGGTTGCATTAAGCGTCGTTACATCGTTGTAGATACTTTTCAGTAACGCCTGCTCCGAGCTAATAAACGTGAATCCAAGCTCTATTGCTGCGTGTTCTAGTAACGCCGCCTGGTTTGACTGTGTTTGTTTGTTCACTTGTAACAGCAGATCCCCATCGGGCTTAAGTACGCGCAATGACTCTGCCAGTAATGCATGTAAACGGTTGTGCTCAAGATTGAGTGTGCGGGGTGTCAGATAAATCAACGCGACACTGTTGGCGTCATGATAAAGGTGGACTGGTTGCTCATTCTCCGGGCTGAGTGTGTTGTAAAACAGCGATGGCGAGTCTGCATAGATTGCCCAGTTGTCGTTTTCCAGTGAGCCGATTGGATAAACACACACTTTGAGTTCACTACAACGTTGCCACGGCATAAGGGGGTAATGTGAGACGATCCCCTTTATGGTGGCAGTGGTGTTGCGACGACGGCTGGGCGTAATGGTTAGCTCGCAGACGATGCGCTGTGCTGAGGCACTTGATATGCCTCTGTGTAGCAGCTGACTGACCTCCAGTAATGCCCAGGTGCCGGTAGGCCCGGTCACGAAAATTTCCTGGCCTTGCTCCGTTTTTATTGCTGTTGTACCAAGCTCTTTGCTTGGTGGTGTCAAAAAGAGTAGCAGTTTTATGACTGTGTCTGGCAAACTGTCGGTGTGATAGGCGTTTGAGCCCAATTGAGAGTCCGATATTTGCGCCAGGCGGGTGATACGGCCATTGACGACCTGCCAGTTATAGCCAAGTTGAGTGCTTACATCGTCATACACATGAGCCAGAAACTCATCGATATGCTGTCTGGCCTCATGCGTTAATTCTAATCGCTGTACCTCCGCATCATCGTTCAGCGAGGTGAAATTGCGGTAATAGGTGTAGTCTGACTGACTGGCAGTCGTATCATAGCCTGAACGGACCAAAGACTCGGCAACTCGTTTGAAGCGGTTAGCAAAAGTTTGTTCGACTTGGCCAATAAAAAACTTGTTTTTACCAAAGTCGTTTACAGTCGCACCCTGATAATCACGACGGGCCAGTCGAGTGTGCTCTTTCCATGCCTGCTCTGAGCGATATAGTGGGTTATCAAAGCTGGTTTGATAATCAAGCAGCGAGATTATCTCAAGCTCTGCCGGAGCGAAACGATCGAGTAATTTATCTTTAATGGCATAAAAAAACGTTTGTGATGACACAACTATCTTATATTGCTGCAAATCTTCACGCGTTAAGTCGGTCAATCCGGTGACAGTCTCTGTCCCGGGTTTGTCATCGATGATCATTGCCGGAGCGGTTAAGGCATCTTGTTTAATCTGAGCCATAATTTGCTCACATCCGCCACCACTGCCGTAAATAGCATAGGGTGCGCTAGCTAGATTGTGTTTGTGGTACTGCTCGAGAAACCTGGTTTTTATCTCACTCATAAGGACTTCCTGGATCAGACAAGCTGAAACATTATTGGCTCACATCACTGCATAGCGCTTTAAGGTAGCGTGCAAATACCTGATCGAAATCAGCATCGACTTCAGCTGGGATTTTTTGTCGGCTTAATGGTGTTTCGGGGTCTACTGTACAGTGACCCGAGGTTTGATCCAGATACAGAGCAAATTGTGTGAGCAGGTCACACTCCATGTTGTAAGCTCTCTCACAAACCTGTGCATATGTATCTGACGGCATAACCGGTATGGTCATTTTTTTGATTACTGTGCCTGCATCAATGTGTTTATCAATTTTATGCAGGGTAATACCGATTGGTTGCTGTCTGACAATCGCCCATTTAAAAGAATCTAATCCTCTATTTTCTGGAATTAACCCGGGGTGACAGTTGAAAATGGTGTGGCCATCAATAAAGTGTTCTGGGATGATTTTTGCAATGGCTGTCACAAAGTAATCTGGCTTGTTGTCCAGTGCATTCAGCCGCTCAGAAGATACGGTTGTCCAGCAATCCATGACATGGTACTGCACGCCACTGGCACGGCAAAACGTCTCTATATCTAGATCTATGAGTTGAAACGGCCGCTCCTCAAAAGGGCGCGGCTGGCTTGGGCGGTATGAAAAAGGAAACGCAAAAAGCGAGATTTCATACCCCATAGTTAAAAATTTTTGTATTAACTGGTAGGTCATTAAATGACCTGTTTGATAGGTGAAAATACCAACGTGCATAACTAACTCATTCTTTTTTGGGCGCCACACACAGCATGATCAGGTACTGACACATTGGAAAGAAGCCGGTGTGAACTACTTCATCATTCATCCCAAAGGGATAGACATTGTGAAAATACTGTTCACAAAATGCCTTTAGATCCGCGCCTGACATACAGTTTATATGACCCTCTTTTGATGCTTTTGATGCGTACTTCTGTGACTCTAGCGAGGGGATCCCCAAGATTAAAGTACCCTGAGGAGTCATTGAAGCAACTATATTTTCCATGAACAAACCAGCTTGCTGGGGATCGATGTGCTCAAACACATCCATCGTAAATACACCGTCAAATGTGCCTTCAACCGGACCACCAATAATGTCGTGGCCCTGAAAAGTCACATTGTCCAGATTCTTCCCCATATATTTCTGTGCATCCTGGATATGTGGTTTGTAAAAGTCTACGGAAGTAAGCTTTTTCACAGTCTGAGAAACGATCAAAGATCCCATCCCCTCCTGGCAACCAATTTCAAGCACATTATCGAAGTCTGCAAACATTTTAGAAACAAATTTATGGCGAGACATCAAGAAGCCAAAGCGTTTGGGGTCTTGTAAAATCCCCTGGCTGTTATAAGGACCGAGTGTCAGTAGGTCCTGTTCTTCGATGTCAACATTCTCATCCTGTTTAAGCCAAGTCTCTTTAGCCATCTGAGATGAGCCGGTACCAAAAAATGTTTTATCTTGTTTGTTCATGTTTTTCCCTTGTTACATAGTTTCTATTCCATCCTAATTACTGCTCGGATAATTTTTTTGTTTGCGAGGTCGTCCAGAGCGTCGTTGATCTGGTCGAGCTCATAAGTCTTACTGATCAAAGAGTGCAGATCCAGCTTATTTTGTTTGAATAATTCGACAAAGACAGGAATGTCTTTGTCTGGCTGGCTGCCACCCCCCCAGCTGCCGCGAAGAGATTTGCCACGGTGAAAGGCATGGGGCTCCAGCTGGATCTTGAGTTCATTGCTTGGGTGAGAGGCAAAGACGCACTGACCGCCTCCATCTCTCACAGATTCAAAAGCTTGTTCTATGGTGGTTGTGGTTCCGCCGGCTTCCAGGCTATAGTCAACGCCCAGGCCCTCAGTGATGTCATAGATGGTACTGACAGGGTCTGAATCGTTGGCATTGATGGTGTGCGTGGCACCCAGTTGCTTGGCTATGGCGAGTTTTTCTTCGCTAACATCAACAGCGATTAGTTTGGTTGGGTTGCTCAGTTTTGCGGCGAGCAGTGCGCTCATGCCGATCCCGCCAAGTCCAAAAATGGCCAGAGTCTTTTCAGTCTCAGGCTTCAGCTCGTTAAACACCAGACCAAGCCCGGTGGGTAAGGCGCAGCCAAGCAGTATGGCGAGTTTGTCCGGAAAGCCTTCAGGCAGCTTAACAACCCGGTTTTCAGCCACTATGGTTTGCTCGCACAGCGTCGTCGCGCTCCCCGAATTAATGAGGTATCCGTCATGTGGATATTTTCCGCCCGGAGCATCCTGACCTTCACCTTTGATCCAGCCTATTACGACTTTGTCGCCGACCTGTACTTTGGTGACGCCATCACCCACCGCCTCGACAATACCTACACCTTCATGTCCCAGCAAGTGAGGCAAATATTTGTCTTCACCCCGACCACCATTGACTTCCATCAACTGGGAGTGACATAAGCCGCTGTAGAGGATTTTGACCTGCACCTGGCCTGTGATTAGCGCCGGCAGTTGAATGTTGTCAACTATCTTAAGAGGCTGACCTGTTTCAAATAGTACTGCTGCTTTCATTCTATTTGTCTCTTAATTGGGTTTGTAACGCATGCATTTTATCGTTTATTTGAGCAAAGTAGCGTTGACTCTTGTCAAGTTGCTGCGCCTGCATGTGTTGTAATTTTGCATTCCTCTCTTCCAAGCAAGAAATGTTCCAAGAAAACAATCTTCTGGCCTGAACATCAGGTAAAAATTCGTTGAGCATGATTAAGCACCACTTGAGCAGCGTGAGCTCATAGACGCACTTTAGAGTGTTCCCGGCGGATGCTTGTGCTGCAAAGAGTGGCGAGCGCAAAAACTGTGGTAAGTAAGACAGTGGCACAGGCAGGGCAGGCTGGGCAAAAAAATCGCATAACAGCTTCCAGGCACTATCATTTCCAGCATATTCGAAATCAATAAAATACACGTCATCGCGATATTTCAGTGCGTTATGAAAGCCAAAGTCAGAAGGGGAGACCACGTCTTTTGGACAGGGCTGTTGCCAGTCTATACCAGGTGTTGTGCTGATAACTCTGGTGCGTAGTTCTATTGCTGTCAGCAGAGTATTGAGTTCAGCGTTATCACGCAGAGATTCGAATCGTGCCAGACGCAGTGTGACTAATTGAATAAAGTCTTCCAGTTTAGCCGGGCTATCCGCTGCCGCATTGAGCGCCGTGCGCTCAACCTGATGACTGTTGATGGCTGCAATGAAATTGTATGCTGCACTGACATCCTGTGCTGTCACTGTGTCAAAGGTGTGGCCGTCGATAAACTCGTATATGGCAGACAAGGTGTTAGAACAATAACCGATAGGCCTGGCGATATTTGAGATACCGGCCTTGTGTAGCTGCTGACTAAACTGAAATTCATTGTAAAGCTTGTCGAATGCCCTTGCGCCTGGCGCAAAGCATTTCAGAAAATAGGCTTTGTTATCTGAAAAGAGCTTATGTCCCTGATTATTTGCTCCCTGGGGCAAGCTGGAACTGCGCCAGTGGGTTTGCCCCAGAGTAGATGAGATAAAGTTTGTTAGTTCAGCTGAGAACATAGCCAGGCATCCAATGCTTGCCAGTGGTTGATTTGCGGGCCATTGAACTCTTCAAGTGCATTGGGTGCAAACAACAGCCCCTGACACTGTGCTGGAAAATCGCTATGAGTCAGAATATTGGGCAGGTCATCAATAAATACGTCACACTTGAGCTGTGAGATGCGCGTGACCTTTTGCGCCTTGGTCTCGTTAAAAAAGACCAAATCAGAGTCAATGGGCGCATTGACTGAGCCGATAAAGCCGTGGCTGAGGAGCCACTGTGTGGCTGCGTCATGAAAGTCAACACGCTCCCCAATAATCGGGTATTTAGTTTTATGCGAAACGATGGCCAGTTGATGTCCTTGTTCGTGAAGGCGTTGCATTGCTGCTAGTGCACCTGGGTAGGGGCGTGCCTGGGTGATTTCTTTCCCGTAGACGATACCCTGTAGCTCGGTCCATCTGGCTTCATTGTCCTGGTCAATAAAATACTGTTTTACTTCATTTTTGCTTTGACCGACCGACTCTGGTAGCCAGCCAAGTGCACAACCGACGCGATAAAACACGCCGGTGTAGTCGGCAATGGTGTTATCAAAATCTATACCTATGATCACACCACACCTCGCTCTGATAAGGTACTCATAATATCGGCAACAGTCAGGCCAGCCTTGGCTCTGGCATCTGCGGTGGAATGCACCTGATCGATAAAGCGGTCCGGGATCCCGAAACGGTGCACCCGCGGCCAGTTTGCCTGCTCACTAACATACTCCAGTACAGCGCTACCAAAACCACCACTGACATTGTGTTCTTCGAGTGTGATCACATGGTCAAAGCGGGTTATCGCATCGTTTAAATATGCTTCGTCGAGCGGTTTTACGGTATGGAAACTCACCAGTTCTGGCGATAATCCGTGCTCCGTCAGTTCGCTTACTAATTCTTGTGCAAGAGGCATAATGGTACCCGTACTCAGTACGGCAATGCGCTCACCCGGTCGCATCACATGCACTTTACCAAAGGTAAGGACAGGGTTTCCTTCATGGACTGCAGGCTCGTTTTTCTTACCAATTCTGAAATAGCAAGGAGCGTCAAGCTCTATCAGCTGTGGCATCAGTTGCTCAAGCTCGTATGCGTCAGCCGGGCAGATAACGTGCATATTTGGCAGTGCACGCATCAGCGCAATATCTTCGAACGAGTGATGAGTGGGTCCCAGGTTAGCGTAAGATAAGCCAGAGCCGGTGCCAACGATGATCACGGGCTGATTCTGATAAGCGATATCAATTTTGATCTGTTCAAAGTTACGTGATGTGGTAAACGGGGTAATAGTATAAATGAAGGGCTTGTGGCCCATCATGGCACTACCGGCGGCCATAGAGGCCATATTAGCCTCCGCAATGCCCGCGTTGATAGCGCGCTCTTCGGCAAACTCCTTTAACGGGTTAAACAACCGATTACCTATATCTGCGTAAAAGAGCAACAGTGATTCGTCGTCTTTGGCAAGCTCAGTCAGGACTCGTGCAAATGCGTTTCTCATGATATTCCCAGCTCCTGTTTTGCCTGAGCAACTTCTTCTTCAGTCGGAATGCGGTAGTGCCAGTTGTTGTCGTTTTCCATAAATGACACGCCTTTGCCTTTAACCGTATCGGCCACAATGCACACAGGTTGTTGGATGGATTTTGCGGCTTCCAAAGCTTGTTCCAGCGCACTAATATCATGACCATCGACGCGCATTGTGTGCCAGCCGAAGGCACGCCATTTTTCTTCAAGCGGCTCCAGATGCATAATTTCGGTACTTTCACCGGTACCTTGTAATTTGTTAAAGTCGACAATGGCAACCAGGTTACTTAGGCGCTTTCCCGCTGCAAACATCGCTGCTTCCCAGACTGTACCTTCATTTATCTCTCCATCGCCCATGAGCACGTAAAAGCGGTTCTTAGCGCCTTGTAACTGTTTGCTCAGTGCCATGCCGGTTGCTAACGATAAAGCGTGGCCCAGAGACCCTGAAACCGTTTCTACGCCTGCCGGGGCGTGTATTCCCGGGTGCTCTTCAAACTGGCTGCCAGTCTGACCATGTTCGTACAGTGCCGTTGGAGAAAAGTAATCACGATAGGCAAGCGTTGTGTACAGCGCGCTGGCGGCATGCCCTTTACCCAACAAAAAGTAATCGCGCTCAGGATCAGCCGGGTTGTTGGGTGTGATATGCATCGTGCGCCAATACAACACGGTCAGAATATCAACACAGGACAAACAGCTGCCCAGGTGTGGTGTTTTAGTCTGGCTGGATACGTCACATAAAGTGTAACGGATCTGCGCTGCGATGGAGTTCAGAGTCATAATATGCCTACGGAATAAACCAATAAAAATCGCCAGTGTAACCGTTATCACGGAAAAATTGCTTCCAGTCATCCACGTGCATAATGGTTTTGGCCGTTAGAGCCCACTCCATCATACGTTCCTTTTCTTCATCGTTACGGTAGGCATCGACGGTAATAAAAGATTTGCCACGACTGACGCGCTCGATTTCACGCAATGCCATGGCACATTCATTTTCTTCCAGGTTGTGAATGGTGTTGATTGACATCACCACATCAAAGCTGTTGTCTTCATAGGGCAGCGCTTTGGCATTGCCTAAAGTCAGCAGCTCTTTGACTTCTTCTTTGGCATTTTCCAGGGCATATTGAGAAATATCCAGTCCGCGCAATGTCATACCCGGGATCATCTGCTGCAGGTCATACAGCATAAAGCCTTTTGCACATCCTACATCCAGCAGGCTAGAGCTTTCATTAAGGCCGAAGTGTGCCTTGAGATCCGGTACAACAGGCTGCCAAAAACGCGGGAAGTAACTAAAGCCACCGTAACCATAGGTACGGTCACCATCAAAAAAGTCTTTGCCATATTGTCTGGCAATTTCGCGATCTGCTTCGGTGATCACGTTGGCACGGCCCTTAGTATCGCGCTTAGACTTAGGGTAATTTTTTAATAAATCGATTTCTTGTCCGAACATAGGGAACTCACGCTTTATGAATGTAGTCATGGGGTAATGTGCTTAGTTCGCTCTGGTACTGTTTGACCCAGGCAATGGTACGCTCCAGGCCGTTTTCCAGAGAGACTTGATCCTGCCAGTTCAGTTCTGAGCGGACTTTGTTACTGTCAAGCAGGTAGGCTGCGTCTTTGCCGAGGCGATCCTCGGTGACGGCACAGACCTGTTCAAAAGGCACTTGCAGCATATCGCAGATCAGCTCAACCAGGGTGCGAATGGTGATCATGCGTTCGGTTGAGATATGATATGTCTCACCCAATGTGCCGTGTGTGCCAATCTTCAGTGTCGCGTCTGACACGTCATCGATGTGGATAAACGAGCGGGTTGAGTGACCACCGCCATGCAGAGGTAATACCTTACCAAGCAGCGCAAACAAAATGGTTCTGGGGATGATGCGATAGAGTTGCTGACCTTCACCATAAACATTCGCAGCGCGGGTAAATAACACTGGGAATTTGTAGACATCAAAAAAGGTATGCAAGCTCATGTCTGCCGCAGCACGCGACACCGCATAAGGGGTGCTGGGCTGGTAGTTACGATGCTCTTTCACCAGACCTTCGCAGCTCCCGTACACTTCAGGTGTAGAGATGTGTACGTATTTGTCCAGGTTATCCAGGTCTTTTAGCTGATTGTGTAGCTTGATGGTTGACACTGCATTGGTCATAAACCAGTGTTCCGGATATTGCCAGCTTTGTCCTACCATGCTCTGCGCCGCAAAGTTATAGACAGTACTGACCTTATGGCGCTTGATAAGAGCCATAATGTCGTCCAACTGGTGGTTCAGGTCGAGCTGATGAAAATCAGGCTGATTAGCCTGCCATTTGTAGGGCAGCAGAGCGGTGTGTGGTTCTGCTGAGCGACTGACAGCCAGCACTGAATGTTCTTGTTTTAGTAAATGGGCGCAAAAAGACGCGCCCGAAAAGGAGTTACTACCGAGTACAAGGATTGGCGCATTAGCCATGGTTGAGCTCCTGATAAAGGGCTTTCATTAGAATGTGTCCGATCACCACCTGGGTATCTTCAGAGATCTGCATGTCCTGAATAGCAAAGTGAAATGCCTGGTCGAGCAATGGTTTGGCTTTACCGCCATCAAATCCAAGAATCCCTACAGTGTGCATACCTAAAGCCTGAGCTTGCTCAATGGCTCGGATGATGTTGCCTGAATTGCCACTGCCTGACAGCACCAGCAACACATCCTGCGCTGATGCTTTGACCTTGAGCTGGTGAGCAAAAATGTTGTCGTAGCCTATGTCATTGCCAAGGCAGGTTAACACTGAACTGTTTGCTGCCAGTGCTTCCACTTTCAGGGCATCGCCCTGAGGGTGAACACCAAATGTAAAGTCATTTGCAAGGTGGATAGCATTAGCGGCTGACCCACCATTGCCACACAAATACAAGGTACCGCCGTTGGCTTTCATATCCAGCAAAGTGCTGACCAGCTGCTTGACTTCATTGCCATCGAGCTGCGTCAGCACCCGACTCAACGTATCTACATAGTCTTCAGTCAGGGCGACAATGGGATCCCGGCGTGGGATAGGGGCGACGATGCCTTGTTGTTTACTCATAATACTTCTCGCTGCATCCATTTAAGGTTGTAGAAGCGATCTTCATTTTTCAACTGACCTGCGCGATAGGCAGCGATCAGCTCTTCAATCGCAGTGGCGACATTTTTGGTGGGTTTAAATCCACTCGCCAGCAGTTTATCTGAGTTGATCCGATAACATCTCGGGTCGTTTGATGGCGTCACTTCAATCTCACAGTCAATCTGAGCTTTGACCATGTTAGCAATGTCCATAATAGAGATATTCTCAAACCCGGCATTGAAAATACCGCTGGTTTTTTCTGGATGTTCCAGCATGAAAATGTACAGGTCAGTGATATCGTCGATATGGATGTTTGGTCGTACCTGGGCACCACCAAATACGGTGATCTTGCCATTCTCA
Organism: Pseudoalteromonas sp. R3; assembly: GCF_004014715.1. Taxonomy (NCBI): domain Bacteria; kingdom Pseudomonadati; phylum Pseudomonadota; class Gammaproteobacteria; order Alteromonadales; family Pseudoalteromonadaceae; genus Pseudoalteromonas; species Pseudoalteromonas sp. R3. Next base: position 3,132,834 of record NZ_CP034835.1, on the reverse strand, counting down.
AGGGCCTGCATCGTCAACATATTGACGGATACATCCAGGCGTTGACGGGGAGATAAACCACAAACTGTTGCAGGACGGACAATTTGTACGGCCATATCATCGGCGTAGCTCAGCAATACACGCTCGGCAACCATTTTAGTTTTGTTATACTCTGAGATTGGCTCTAAGGTTAAATCTTCAGTAACCTGGGCTTCATCTTTGACACCGTACACACTGCCCGAGGAAGCGTAGATAAATTGCTTGATCCCGGCGCGTTTGGCTTTATCTGCCAGTTGCATCGTGGCTAGTGCGCTTACTTCCCAGGTCAGTTTAGGGTCCAGGTCACCGCATGGATCATTGGCAATAGAGGCCAGGTGAATGATGCTATCTACACCACTCAGTTCGATGTCTGAGGTGTGGCGCACATCACCTTTTATCACGGTCAGGTTTTCATGTTCAGGCAGGAAATTACCAAACCACTGTGTGTCCAGCGCGATAACCTGATAGCCTTTGGCGAGCAGCTTAGGCACTAATACCGTGCCCTTATATCCGGTGGCACCGGTCACTAAAACAGTTTTATTGCTCATTTTTCTCTCTTTTTGAATACTTTAATCACCCGGCATGACAATGCTCTAGCAAAAATTGCGCCTACGTTTGCAGGCGCCATTGACTTACGCTGTGCTAGACAGTTTTTTGTTCAACGTGCTTATTTATATCGGCAAGGTGGGGGTGATTCTTTAATGTTTCTAATAATTCGCTGTAATCAAAGTCAATGATATTATTAAATTGCTGATAAATTGCCTGGATTGCTGTGTAGTCATCGGGTTCATCCAGTGTCAGGCGGTAGTGGCTGTAATCGTCACCAGCGCTAATGGTGTGGCTGGTCATGGTATTGAATTTAGCCATCCCTAAAGTGACGTGTTCTCTGTCTGGGGCGCTGCGGGCAAATTGGTGCGTTTGCGCGAGCAAACGAAAGGCAAACACACAGGTGTCCAGACCGCGAGGAAAACCGCTGTGAGGTCCCAGGCTAACCATATCAACATCATGAGTTTGGTAATAAGTGATGGCCTGGCGAACCAGTTGGGAATCAATGAGGGGGCAATCACTGGTCAGACGCACGATAGCGGTATTGTCTTGGGCACCAAACTGACGGGCGGCCAGGTAGTAGCGGCTAAGCACATCCTCTGTACTGCCTTTAAAGTACTTTACACCAAGGCGTTGACACAGCGTGACTATTGGCTGTTCACTGCCATCATCTGTAGTTGCAATGATTACGTTATTGGTTAAATCACCAAGGCGCTCCAACATCACTTGTAGTACTGTGCTATCACAAAGGGGTAGCATAACTTTCCCAGGCAGCCGGGTTGATGTCATTCTGGCCTGAATTATTATTTGCAAGTCCTTCAAGATAAACCTATTTGTTGGCGCTTAATAGTACCTTGGATAATATATGAGTGACATCAGGCAAGTAAAGCCGAATTGTAACATCTCATAAGGCAGTTGTTTGTTATGTATGCAACTAAGCCAACAGTTGCACAATTTTTAAAGATAATCAGTGGTTGTCACCCCACACCCTTGCAGCAAGTTAATGTTATGCTTACAGTAGCCGATAAAAAGAAAGGTCCATTTATTGCTTTATACATTACTGTCAACTTACGGGCAGGCAACAGGGAGCTGCGGTGAACTTAGCAGATAATCAATTTTATATTTATGGCGCAAGTCATTTTGGACAAGCGCTGACCGCTCATTTGGTTAGCGTAGGCCTCAGGCCCCGCGCAATTCTTGATAAGGCACCGAAAGCCGCTCAGTATTCTGGTGTATCATGCCTGACTTTTCCCGAGCATAACTTAGAGACTCATTACCCAGTCATAGTCACAATTCTCGGCTACTCAGGTGTTGAATCAAGCTTACATGAAGCTGGTTTCTCCGAGGTAATCGATACTCTGAGTGCTTTTGAGTTGTTCCCCACGGCACTGAAATTGCTGAACGAATGCGGCGTTTTATGGATGCAGGCTCCAAGGAGCCAACAGGTTGATGAAACCCAGTGTCAGGACTTATTGCACCTGCTGTCAGACAGCAAGTCGCGGAACGTTTTTGGGTCAATTGTCAATTACAGGCTGAACCCTAGTCGTGCGCATTACCCCTTGCCAGAGCAATACGAAATGTATTTTCCCGAGGATATACCGCAGCTGTACCAGTATGAGGAGTTACGAGTGTTAGACGTTGGCGCGTTCGATGGCGACACTTTTGCTGGTTTTTTTCAGCGATACCCTGAGGCTCTCAAGGGTTATACAGCGCTCGAGGCCAGTGCGAAAAACATTCAGCAGTTTCAAACTCGCTTAGATAGCATGGGTATTACTCAGCCTAATCTAGTGAATATACATCGTCTGGCGGTAGGTCTCCCTGCAGGGCAAAAACTTAAAGTTGAAGAAAATGCCTCAGCAACTGTGGTCTCTGTCGTTGAACCACATGAGCAGGTAGTTCCAGATTGTCTGGTGGAGAGTATAAACCTTGGGGACATGATGGCTAAGGTACAGTGCAACGTATTGAAAATGGACATCGAAGGGGCTGATTATGATGCCTTATGTCAGGGGGCCGATTATATTCGTGAGCACACCCCCACATTGGCTTTATCTTTGTATCACAAGCCAGAGGACTTGTGGCGTATTCCCTTGTTGATCGAGTCGTATGCGCCCGGTCGTTATCATTATTACGTAAGACAAGAAGGTCACTGGCTGCTGGAAACCCAGTTTTATGCCGTGCCTAAAGACATGCTTAAACAGCAATAATAACTTACCGTACAGATTAAATTGAATTTGAGAACATCATGACGTTTCAATCAGGTTTCAACATTGCAGGACAAAGTGTCGGCCATGACCAACCTTGCTACATCATTGCAGAGATGTCTGCAAATCATGGCCAGTCATTAAGTAAAGCCAAAGAGCTGGTTTATGCAGCGAAAGAAGCCGGTGCTGATGCAATTAAGTTGCAAACTTACACCGCAGATACGCTAACTATGGACTGTAGACTGCCGCACTTTGAGGCAACCGGCCCGTGGCAGGGGCAGTATTTATATGATCTCTACAAAGGGGCCTATATGCCCTGGGATTTTCATGCTGAGCTGTTTGAGTTGGCTGAAAAAATTGGCATCACCTGCTTTTCTTCACCCTTTGATAAAACCGCAGTCGATCTGTTGGCTCAATTAAATGCGCCGGCCTATAAAATTGCCTCTCCGGAACTGATTGACCATCAACTTATCCGTGATGTGGCGGCCACCAATAAGCCGGTGATCATGTCAACGGGCGGCGCCACCCTGGTAGAGATTGCCGAGGCGGTGAAGGTAGCCGAAGACGCGGGTATTAGAGAGTTATGCCTGATGAAGTGTACCAGCACCTATCCTGCTCCGGCCGACAGCATAAACCTGCGCACTATCCCGCATATGCGAGAGGCATTTGGTTGTCCAGTGGGCTTGTCTGACCATACCTTAGGAAATGATGTACCGCTGGCTTCAGTGGCGGTCGGTGCCTGTATGATTGAAAAGCATTTTGTGATGAGCAAAGAGGATAACACCGCAGACAGTTTCTTCTCAATGACACCGGATGACCTGGCTGCGTTAGTGCATGGCGTTCGGCAAATTGAACTGGCAATGGGGCGGGTTCATTACCCCAGCGAGGCGTCTAAAGCACGCCGCTGTGTGTATATCGTCAAAGACATCAAAGCGGGGGAGCGGATCACGCCAGAACATGTTGCACAGATGCGACCTGGTGGCGGAGAAATTATGCCCAAATCCTTACCGGATGTTATTGGCCGCACAGTCAACAAGGCGCTGACGCGTGGCATGCAACTAAGCTGGGGGACTTGCTATGAGTGTACAACGCGACGCTGTCCTGGCTCTGCTGAAAGAGTTTTTTGAAGCACGTGCTGTGGTGGTCTGCGAGGCTGATTTTGAGTCTTTCGATTTTATCGCCGCCGGTGTGCTGGATTCCTTTGAGGTGTTGTCGATGATCATGCACATCGAAGCGCATTTTGGCTTGTCAGTCCCACCCGAACTGCTGCTGGATACGCGCAATGCGCAAGTGGGGCGTTTCGCTGATGCCATAGTGGCTCTGGCATGATAGCCATTCGTGTAGACACGCGCTGTGGTCTGGGTCACTTTATGCGTATGAAGTGGTTGGCTAAAGCGTTGCTCGAGCAGCAGCAACGAGTGATGATGCTGGTGGATGCGGATACAGTGCCAGCGCGTTTTTATCACGATCTGGACATCGAGTTAGTCGAAGTACCGCAGCAACCAGATACCTCCTGTGATGCCCGGTTTGCCCTGGATGCCCTCGCACAGCGAGCAGAAACAGCCAGCCGCTGGGTGGTCGATGGTTATGGCTTTGACGTGCAATGGGAGCAACTTATTCGACAAACCGGGGCGCCCTTGTTGGCCATGGATGATTTAGCCCGGGCGCATGTGGCCGACCTGGTGGTGGATGCCAAATGGCAGGGGGCACAGACTGCTGTGCGTTACGATGGCAAACTTGCTCAGCACAGCCAGACTTTACTGGGCCCCGATTATTGTATTCTGGCACCCGAGTACAGCCAGCCAATGGCTGACGTGCGCGATGGCGGGCTGTTATTTTCACTGGGCGGAGGCGGAGACTGGCATGTGCCTGCGCAATGGATTTCCCGCCTACTCGATACGCCGCCCGCCGGACTGGAAAACACACCAATACAAGTGGTGATAGGCCCCAAGGCCACGAACACCGAGCAGCTATACACACTGGCCTCACAACACAGCCGCTTAGTTTTGATTGAACAGGCAACCAGTTTGATTAGCTACTATCAGCGTTGTGGCTTTTTTGTCGGCGCGCTGGGCACATCTTTGTATGAACTGGCTGCGACACACACGCCAGCGCTGAGCTTTAGCCTGGCAGCCAACCAGGATAATGCATTAGCCGATCTTGAAGCGCTGGGTCATTACCTGCATATTCCGGACTTGCTGGCGCAGGATACACACAAGGTGACCGAGCTAATCGCAACTTTGTACAGTGAGCGTAAACGGGTTCATCAGCTTTGCACAAAAGCGGCTATAAAGGTGGACGGGCAGGGCGCGCAGCGTATTGCCGCCGCTTTGTTAAATGGAACCAACGCAGGGTTGACCGCACTCAGAGACGTCAATGAACAGCCACAAATCAGCTGGACACTGGCGGATAACTTGCGATTGCTGCCGGTGACAGATCTGCATATCAACCGTTATCTCAGTGCCCGTAACCGCAGTGATAACGCCTGGCGTATGACTATTACCGATCGAATTAATGAAGTGGATCATTATCGTTGGTGGTTCCGGCAAACACGCGACTCATTTGTGCTGTTGCAGGACGATGAACCGCTACTCTATGTCTGGCACCAATGTACCACAATAGACGGACAGGCCTATCTGTTTGGTGGTTGGTTTGCAGCCAGTGACGCGGTTAATTTTGTCCATGCTCAGCTCATTTTGCAGTGGCAGCTGACACTCACGCTTGAGGCTTTCCCTGATGCTACTTGGGTTGCGGTGATCAATAAACAAAATCGATTTGTTAACCTGCTCAATGAGCGGGCAGGCTTTGTAGCGCTGGCAGAAGATGAGCCCGGTTATAAAGCTGCGCAGCAGCTCTTTCCTAGTGCCAGCCACCAGGACTTTAATTTTGTCGCCAAATACCCAATGAGGACAGACTGTGAGTAATATCTATCAAATTTTTGCGCAGCATGTGGAGTCTCAGCCAGATAAAGCCGCTTTGGTGTTTGAGCAACAGGCAGTGAGTTATCAGGCGCTGAATATCAAAGTATTGAAGCTGTGTGCCCATTTTTACCGCTTAGGGTTACAGCCCGGTCAGCGGGTAGCTTTATTTGCGCCGAACGGCCTGGAATACCCGATTGTGATGCTGGCAGCGGCACGTCTGGGCCTTGCTATTGTACCTTTGCCTATCAGTCTCAAGGGCGATGCGCTGTCGGTGGCGTTAAAGAAAACCCCTGTTGCAGCGGTAATAGCCTGGCCTTCTATCGGGCGGGCTCTATTGGCTGATGCAGTCATAGAGCCTGCAAACCTGATCAGCCTTTCACAGCCCGTTGCAGATGAACCGTGTTGGCAGGATATTATGTCAGAAGAGTTGCCCGCACAGGCAGCGAATACTCCCGAGCCAGTGGTGGATATCAATGCGCCTTTTATACTCACTATGACATCCGGCTCTACAGGTCAGCCCAAACCTATCGTTCTGAGCCAGCATTGTAAAATCACTCGTGCGTTTGACGCCACAATCCACTATTACGGGTTAACCCCGGATGAAGTTGTGCTGGTCGCCACACCGCTTTATCATTCACTGGCCCAGCGTGGGGTGCTGATGCCGCTGATGCTGGGTGCAACCAGTGTGATCTTGCCCAAGTTTACTTTGCCGAAATGGCTGGAAGCCATCAAAACCCATAAAGTCAGTTTTTTGTTTGCCGTATCAGCTCAATTAGAGAGTTTGCTGAGCTGTGACGAAGAAATGGACCTGAGCTCGCTACGCTGCGTGGTGTCGTCCTCTGCAGTGCTCGCTGGGGAATCCAAACAAGCGTTATTAAAAAAATTACCCTGTCACTTGCATGAATGTTACGGCGCCTCAGAAGTGGGTGTTGTCAGTGACTTTTGTGTCAGCGAGCGTCGCGACAAAAACGGCGCTGTCGGTGCGGCTTTGCCCTTTGTTCAGGTTAAAATTTTGGACAAACAGGGGCATGCTTTGGATTCGGGTGAAGTGGGTGAGATTGCCTGTCAGACGACAACCGGGTTCAGTGGCTATTTAAAAATGCCACAGCAGACGCAAGATGCTTATGACTCTGAAGGGTATTTTCTAACGGGCGACTTGGGGTATCTGGATGAAGACGGCTTTTTGTATTATGTCGGACGTAAAAAAGAGGTGATCTCCAGTGGTGGCATCAATATCTTTCCGCAGGATATCGAAGCGGTCTTTAAGAAGCACCCCAAGGTAGTGGACTGCGTGGCGTTTGGTTGCGCAGACAGGCAACTGGGAGAATACATTAAGGTTGTATACGAGCAACAAGATGGGGTCGATATCAGCCGAGAGCTGCGGTTACTATGTTTATCTGAGCTTACTGACTACCAACAGCCGCGCACGCTCGAACGCCTCAGTGCTTTGCCCAGAAACCCGATGGGCAAAGTGCTTAGAAATGACGTAAAAACGCGTTATTCAGAAATGTAAAAGAGGGGGTGTCAGGAGGAAACCTGACACCAGCTATGTTGCTCGTCAGAGGTCACAGCCGCTTCAAATAATGCCATCCCTGCTTGAGCCTGAGCAAAACCAAATACATATTCATTTTTAGGAGTGATACCTGCCTGATAGGCCGTCAGACCCTGATGAATATCTGTGTACAAATTGGCAAACGCTTCGACAAACCCAGTTGGATGACCCGGCTTCATGCGGTTGTAACGAAACTGATTGGCATATTGGCATTGTCCTGCACGGTCCAGAATTTCTCTTCTGCCGTCACTAAATTGCAGTTGTAGCTCGTCAGGGTTGAGCTGTACCCAGGTAGCACTGCCGGCCGTACCATATACTCTGATTTGCAAGCCATTACGATGACCTATGGCGGTTTTTGACATCCACATACTGCCACGGATCCCATTAGGGTATTTGAGCAGCATTTGTACATCGTCGACTAACCCCGGATAGTCGGAGTGATTGGCAAACTGCGCACAGGTCTCCGTTGGTTCAAGTTCCAGTAAATAACTCGATAGATGGTGTAAATGTACGCCCAAATCAAGGCAGATAGTGGGTACCTGATAGTCCTGAAGTCGCCACGCCTGCGGTTTAGCGGGTTTACCCGCAATATCAGGTGGACGCTTAAAGCCTTCCTGCGGCATTTCCAGGTGAATTTTTTGGACTTGGCCCAGCTTACCCTGAGCGATCAGGTGTTTGAGCTCACGGACCATAGCATAACCACTGTAGTTGTAAGTCACCGCCAGAAAGTGTTTTGCGGGGTCATACAGTTTTGCCAACGCTTGTGTTTCAGCGGTTCCACAGACCAAAGACTTTTCACAAATGATCGGAATATTTTTATTCAGTAAGGCCGTCAATACATCCAAGTGATGAGGTGTAGGTGTGAGAACCACCACAGCGTCTACTTGGTCTTGTTCTTGCTCGATAAGGGTGTGCCAGTCACTGTAAGTGCGCTCAGGGGCGATATCCCACTGTTGTGCGGTCGCTGTATTGGTATCCTGATCACGACTGAAAGCACCGGCTACCACTTTGAAACGATTATCCAGTTGTGCAGCACTAAAGTGCACGTAGCCGACGGCCGAATTCATGCCTCCGCCGATAAAAGCAAGGTGTAAGGGCTTGGTTGTCATGGCTGCTACTCCTTTAGTGCAGAGTGGTTTTTTTGCCAATCGCTGAGCAGCTGGCAAAGGGTATCGACGACATGCTGCTGTTGTGCAGTCGTCAAAGACGGAAACAGTGGCAAGGTAATCGCACTGTGATAATAGGCTTCGCTGGCAGGACAATATCCGGGCTCGAAACCTAATTGTTGATAGTAAGGCTGTAAATAGATAGGAATATAATGCACATGAGCAAAGACCCCCTGGGCTCTTAACTGAGTAACAAGATACTCATGTAATTGCTCGGTGCAGTGAGCAACTCTGACCACATATAAATGATAAGCACTGTACTGATTATCGGATTGGGATAACGGCGTGACATCTTCAACTTTTGCAAACAAAGCATCATAGTGTTGCGCAAGCTGATTGCGAGTGGCCACAAATTGGTCAAGTTGTGCTAACTGACTCAGGCCCAGCGCGGCATGCAGGTCCGTCATGCGATAGTTGAATCCCAGCGCTTGTTGCTGATAGTACCAGGGCCCATGACTGGGTTCTGTTAACAAGCTTGGATCCGCAGTAATACCATGGCTTCTTAATGAGCGCATGCGCTGTGCAAGCTGCTCATTTTGCGTGACGGCCATCCCGCCTTCAGCTGAGGTGATTATTTTAACGGGATGGAAGCTGAACACACAAATATCCGAATAACCACAATGTCCGACAGGTTTATCCTGATAGCGCCCGCCAATAGCGTGCGATGCATCTTCGATGACTTTAAAGTGATATTGTTTCGCCAGCTTAGCGATTGCTTTCATATCGCAAGACTGCCCAGCAAAGTGAACGGGGATAACCACATCGGGTAGTTTATCGGCTGCCTGGGCGCGTTTCAGTTTGTCTTCCAGTGCGCTGATACATATATTACCTGTTGCGGCATTAATGTCTGTAAAGTCTACCGAAGCGCCGCAATACAGGGCGCAATTTGATGAAGCCACAAAGGAATTCGGTACAGTCCATACCAAACTATCCGCGGTGACATCCAGTGCCATGCAGGCAATGTGCAAAGCAGAGGTTGCACTATTCACTGCCACGGCATGTGCCGCCTGACAGTACTGTGCAACAGCTTCTTCAAATTGCGGTACAACCGGGCCCTGAGTCAGAAAATCAGACTGCAGTACCGCTACAACAGCATCTATGTCTTGTTGTGCGATACTCTGCTTGCCATAAGGGATCATCTTATCCTCCAGGCAATTTAAGCCAATGCCTGGGCATTAAAGGCTTTAATGGCTTCGACAGACAGATAGTCTGGGTTACTGAGTGAGTTATATTCGAATCCGGGAGCAACCGCCTGACCTTGCTCGCCCAGTGCATTGGTGTCAAAGTCATTACTGCGACTACTGAACTTAATACCAGGCGCTATTACAAAGTGATCGCTAAACTCAAAGGTGTCAAAACACAGGTCTTCGGGGCACATTACTTCGTGCAGCTTCTCCCCAGGACGAATACCGATGATTTTATGTGGCAGCTGAGGTGCCATTGCTGTGGCGAGGTCAACAATTCGAATGGAAGGTATCTTAGGCACGAAGATTTCCCCCCCAACATACGCTCAAAGTTCTTCAGGACGAAGTCGACGCCCTGTTGGAGACTTATCCAGAAACGCGTCATATCGGCATGGGTAATAGGGATATGGTCGCAACCTTCATCGATAAAGCGTTGAAATACAGGAACAACCGAGCCTCTCGAACACACCACATTGCCGTATCGAACGACAGAGAACAGGGTTTTATGTCCACCTGCGATGTTATTTGCTGCAACAAACAATTTATCGGAAGCCAGCTTAGTGGCACCGTACAGGTTGATCGGGTTAGCTGCCTTATCCGTTGACAGGGCAATCACCTTTTCAACGTTGTTATCGAGCGCAGCCTCAATCACGTTCTCGGCGCCATTGATATTGGTCTTGATGCATTCCATGGGGTTATATTCAGCAGCCGGCACTTGTTTTAGCGCAGCAGCATGAATCACATAGTCGACGCCTTGCATGGCACGGTAAAGGCGGCTTTTGTCTCGGACGTCACCGATAAAGTAACGCATACAGGGATCGTTGAATACCTGTTGCATCTCAAACTGTTTAAGCTCATCACGAGAAAACACAATGATTTTCTTTGGCTTATAACGAGTCAATAAGGTGTTGACGTACTTTTTACCGAAAGAACCGGTTCCGCCTGTGATGAGAATAGTTTTGTTATCAAACATAAAGCCAACCTAAAGGTGCATTGAATTCTTTACAGTATAGAAAAAGGTATGACTGCAAGAAAGTGCATAACTAAAGATAAAAAAGTGATTACTCAACACTTTATATCAGTTATGGAGTTTTTGCAGTAAATATACCAAGTGTAGTATTCAATTTCTCACAATAGATGACTTTTTGAACACAAAGGAGTAGACTAATTGTATATAACACCTGATGGGGAGGCGTTATGCAGATAAAATCTCAAAGTAACAGTTTTTTTAATCAGGTTGATCAAACCAACAACAAGTTGAATCAACAGCTTGCTAGCGGTAAAAAGGTCAACTCGGCAGCAGATGATGCAGCTGCACTGCAGATCATCAACCGTCTGACATCGCAACAGGAAGGATATAACCAATCTATCCGTAATGCGTACGACGGCATTTCTTACTCACAAACGACAGAGTCAGCTTTGTCTGGAGTGAATGACGCTGTGTCGCGGATCCGAGAGCTATCACTTCAGGCAGGAAGCGGCGCGCTAACTGACAGCGACAGGCAAGCTCTGCAAGAAGAGGTGACGCAGTTGCAGTCACAGATCACGGACACGTTTGAGAATACGACGTTTGGTGGACAGGCGCTGTTTGATGGTAATCAAACCAGCTTTCAGGTTGGACCCGACGCGAATACCACACAGGGCTTTACCGCGTCGGACGGCAGCTTTGCAAACCCAATACTGAGTGTTGACATATCAACTCAGGCTGGTGCACAAACAGCTATTGACGCGGCTGACCAGGTGTCTGAAGCACTTAACACCCAAAGGACTCAGTTAGGTGCATTTGAAAATACCCTTAACAGCACCATACGTGGTTTGGGGACTCAAAGAGACAATATCGCTGAGAGCCAAAGCAGGATCCAGGATACGGACTATGCCAGTGCCGTAGCTGAACAAACGGCCAATGACATCTTATCTCAGGCATCTATTGCACTGCGCGGTCAGGCTAACCAGTCTGCTTCGTCCGTGTTAGGCCTTTTGTAGATACATTGTCGTTTTAATAAGTACTTGAAGAAGCCAGCGCTGAATAGCTGGCTTTTTTATTGTCGATTCGCCAGAGGCCTAGTTTTTCTATCTGGCCGTGGATTCTGTAGCCATAGCCAGTCACAGAGGCTTATATCTGCCACAATAGAAGTCAATCAGCGTGCTTGCACACATGTCCCTTTAAAATCTACAGACTTCTGATTTTTCACTATTTTAATCCTTAAGTATTGATTTAGCGCATAGGCGGTGGCGTTTTTTTGGCGTTGATGTCAAAAACTTGCCACTTAGGTATTGCATCCCCATGTCACTGACTTACAATCAATACCATCAATATAAACGAAGAAGTTGGATCTTGCGGGCATGATTACGATCCTCGATAACAATAATAACAGAGCATCTGGACTGGCAGCGGCATTGGGCTTTGTTGGCCAGCCAGCTCAGGTGGTTGCGGAGTCTGATTTTACTCCAGAGCTGTTTAGCAATCTGCAGGAGCCGGTGGTCATCCTGGGTGCTTTGTCTCAATTAGAGCATGAGGCTTTAATTAAGTCTTTGCCCGCCGTCCCGTTCCTGTTGATTGGGGAAACGCTAAGGCCGCTACTTGCTCTGGCCAACGTCATTGGCCTCATCACTGAGCCTTTCGGGCAGGAAGTGACAATGCAATTGTTACACGACTGCCAGCAATACCTGCGCATGCTGCCCGGGAAGTCGACCCAACTAAACGATGCTAAATCGTTTGATGGCCTGGTCGGGGATACTAAAGCCGTTAAAGAAGTGCGCTTTTTGATCTCTCAGGTTGCGAAAACAGACGCTAACGTTCTGATCCTGGGCGAGTCCGGAACCGGTAAAGAAGTCGTTGCGCGTAATGTGCATTTGCTCTCCAACCGTAATAGCGGTCCATTTGTTCCGGTCAATTGTGGCGCCATTCCTGGTGAGCTCCTTGAAAGCGAGTTATTTGGACATGAGAAGGGGGCGTTTACGGGGGCAATTTCTGCGCGTAAAGGACGCTTTGAACTGGCGCAAGGCGGCACACTCTTCCTTGATGAAATTGGTGATATGCCATTGCAAATGCAGGTTAAGTTGTTGCGTGTTTTGCAAGAACGCAGCTATGAACGCGTTGGCGGGACCAAGCCAATTCAGGCTGATGTCCGTGTGATCGCAGCGACACACCGTAATTTGGAAATCATGATTGAAGAGGGCAAGTTCCGTGAGGATTTGTTCTATCGCCTAAATGTGTTTCCCATCGAGAACCCGTCATTGCGAGAGCGTGCTGACGATATTCCCTTACTTTTAAAAGAATTGCTGCGTCGCGTGGGTGAGCAAGGTGGTAGCTCAGTCAAATTTACCGATCGCGCAATTGAAAGTCTCAAGGCACATGGCTGGCCAGGCAACATTCGCGAGCTGGCTAATCTGGTAGAACGTATGGCCATTATGTTCCCTGAAAAAGTAGTGGATGTGACGGATCTGCCCGGTAAGTATCGCTACATCGACGTTGAAGCCTATGAGCCTGAATATCCTGAAGAACTGCTGGAAAAAGATGTCTTTAACGAATTATTCAGTGACGGATTCAGCGATTTTGAGGATGAAGAGGAAACGCAGGATCTGGGCGGTGCAGAAACGAGTCTGGGACTGTTACCGGATGAAGGGATTGAGCTCAAAGAGTACCTGGCTGAAATGGAAATTAGCCTTATCACCCAGGCACTAGAGCGCTATGATTATGTGGTTGCCAGAGCCGCAGAGATATTGGGTGTGCGTCGCACAACCTTGGTTGAAAAAATGAAAAAATACAACCTAAACAGAGACTAGCTCTAACCTCACAACACTGAAAAATGGCGCTCTTAACGCGCCGTTTTTGATCCTGAATAAGCTGCCAGCTCGTCATAGTGGCTTTGGCGAAAATGCAAAAATCACGATGTTTTTGCATCCTTAGTTAAGGCATTCTGGTTTACTTTAGCTTTGAGTGCTCAGCTGCGCTTTAATATCCAACTGCTGATATGCTGCTAAAATAGGGGCCTTGCAAAAGCAGTCGTCGTGATGATCATTGACCATGCCACAGGCCTGCATATGGGCATAAACGGTGGTGGGTCCAAGAAACTTAAAGCCACGTTTTTTTAAATCTTTTGCAAATTGTGTGCTTATTTCAGTGGTTGCCTGATAGTCTTCAGGACTGTGGATTGTGCTTACGATTGGCGTAAAATCAACAAACTGCCATTGGTAGTATGCAAAGCTGCCAAATTCCTGCTGTATTTCAATGAAGCGTTTTGCATTATTAATGGTTGCCTGGATTTTGAGTTTATTGCGAATGATCCCCGTATCTTCCATCAGCCTGCTGACGTCATTGTCTGTCATCGCTGCAACTTTGTGTGGATCAAACTGATGAAACGCCTTACGGTAATTATCACGTTTTTTTAAAATTGTGTACCAGCTCAGGCCCGCCTGGGCTGACTCCAGTGTAATAAACTCGAACAATTTAATGTCTTCGAGAACTGGCTTTCCCCATTCATCGTCATGGTAAGCCACGTAATCCGGCTTACTTAAATCGACCCAGTGGCAGCGTGTATGCATGATATTTTCCTTTAACTTGACTACGTGTAATCACCAGTTTAGCGCATAATATAGTGCTGTACAAATAAACAGTGTCAAACTTTTGAATGTGTTTTCATTTTTGTAATCTAATGAATTCAAAGGAAAATAAAGTTGGCATGTCAATTGCTTTTACTGAGTATCTAGGTTTAAGAGAGCAATATCATGGCATTAGCAAAAGTGATTAATCCACAATTTGTGCCGACAACTCAGTACAACCCTTGTTTGCTGCAAGAAGCGTATATGGGTGAGCTGAGCGATCTGCGGCAGCAGGCCAGTTGGTTGGGTCATCTGGTTGATACCATGCCTGCGGGTGTGGTGGTTCTGGATGGTCAGGGCATGATAGCCAAAGCTAATCAGATAGCAATTGATATGCTGGGCGAACCACTGGAAGGTGAAAAGTGGTTCAACATTATCCAGCGCTCTTTTAGTCCACAACAGGATGATGGCCATGAAGTCTCCCTTAAAGATGGGCGCCTTATCAAGCTTGATATTACAGCACTAACACCGGAACCCGGCCAGTTGATCCTGATGACTGATCTAACCGAAACCAGACGTCTGCAGGCACGAGTTGCACATATGCAGCGCCTGAGCGCACTGGGTAAGATGGTTGCATCTTTGGCTCATCAGGTGCGCACACCTTTATCTGCAGCCATGCTGTATGGTGCCAACTTGGGCAGTAGTAAACTACCGGCTCAGTCTCGAGATAAATTTCACACTAAACTGATGTCTCGCCTGAAAGACCTTGAAAATCAGGTCAATGATATGTTGTTGTTCGCAAAAAGTGGCGAGCAACAGGTAATTGAACGTGTGTCAATGCAGCAGTTGTTGAGTGAAGTCAAAACGGGAGCAGATGCTATGGTGTTGCTACATAAAGCACAGTTAGCTGTTGAACTCCCCGAGCCGGACATCGAAATACTGGGCAATAAAACAGCGCTGGCTAGTGCTATTCAGAACCTGATCCACAACAGTGTTCAACATATTGGTGCGGGTGCCAAGATAGAGGTTTGCGCTCAGCGAGAGCCTGGCACAGACACTGTTCGCATCAGTGTTTCCGATAATGGACCTGGTGTTGACTTGAGCCAGGCAAGCAAATTATTTGAACCCTTTTTCACAACTAAATCTCAGGGCACTGGCTTGGGGTTAGCTGTTGTGAACTCCGTCGCCCATTCTCACAAAGGTCGGGTCGACGTCATCAATAATGAAAGCGGAGGAGCATGCTTTAGCATGTTACTGCCTATTTCCAGCGAACATTCATCATTACAGGAGGCCGTATGAGCAACAAGATTCTGGTTGTAGAAGACGATGCCGGGTTGCGCGAAGCACTAATAGACACCCTTGAAATGTCTGGGTTTGAGTGCGTCGAAGCAGATAGCGCTGAGCGGGCTGTTATATTGCTAAAAGAGCAGGTATTTTCCTTGTTGGTCAGCGATGTACAAATGGGGGCTATGAGTGGCCTGGATCTGCTCAGAACCGTGAAGCTCAATTACCCTGAGCTACCTGTGTTGATGATGACCGCCTATGCCACGATAGATGACGCGGTAGAAGCCATGCGTCTGGGGGCAATTGATTATATGGCTAAGCCATTTGCACCTGAGGTGTTACTGAATATGGTCAGCCGTTATATGCCGGAGAAAGAGAAAGAAACTGAAGGTCCGGTGGTTGCTGACAGTAAAAGCCTCGAGCTGCTGGAGTTAGCCAAAAAAGTAGCGCGCTCTGATGCCAGTGTGATGGTACTGGGCCCTAGCGGTTCTGGTAAAGAAGTACTTGCACGCTATATCCACGACCGCTCGGATCGTGCTGAGCAACCGTTTGTGGCAATTAACTGTGCCGCTATCCCTGAGAATATGCTTGAAGCAACATTGTTTGGCTACGAAAAAGGGGCGTTTACTGGCGCTATTGCAGCTTGCCCGGGTAAGTTTGAGCAAGCGCAGAAAGGCACTATCCTCCTTGATGAAATCACCGAAATGGACCTGGGCTTGCAAGCCAAGTTACTGCGGGTATTACAGGAAAGAGAAGTCGAACGCCTGGGTGGCAGAAAGACCATTGAACTGGATGTCAGAGTTTTGGCAACCAGTAACCGAGATCTTAAAGAAGCCGTCAATGATGGCGTATTCCGAGAAGACCTATACTATCGCTTGAATGTCTTTCCTTTGACTTGGCTTCCACTAGCGGAGCGTGGTGGGGATATTGTCCCGCTTGCTGAGCACCTGTTACAGCGCCATTGTGACAAATCCGGCAAATTGGCACCTGTGTTATCACAATGCGCGCAGGATAAGTTGCTTAGTCATCGTTGGCCGGGTAATGTCAGAGAGCTGGATAATGTGGTACAACGTGCCTTGATTTGCAGCAGGGCACGGAGATCACTGCTGACGACATTTTTATTGAGAACTTTTCACCGCGATCAGTAAGCACACTGCAGCAGCCTGTTGATCAGGCTCCTACACCAGCGCGCAACGATGCTGATGATGCCAGTTCAATTGCCATTAATGTTAATAATGAAGATGCTGAGGGGCTCAGTTATAAAGAAGAACTCCAGGACAAAGAGCATCAAATCATTCTGGACACACTGACCCGGTGTAATGGCAAACGTAAGGATGTAGCCGAGTTGCTGGGGATAAGCCCCAGGACGCTTCGATATAAACTCGCCAGAATGCGTGATCTGGGTTTACCTGTCCCAGCCTAAGTGGAATACCAAATCCACTGAATTAAGCAAATTGGTATACAATTCCATTGTCCGGGCATTGAATATGTCCGGATACTGGAGCCTTTTTGGTGATAAGATCGCACAATTACCCCGCTGTCAAAAAACCGACCTTTCACAAACTCACCTAAGTGATTGAAATTTAATTGAATTATATTGGCACACTTTGTGCTTTGTAATGGTTATGTACAACTCACAAAGTGAGCCAGACCATGAAAATTCAATCTACCGGACTTTATCAGGAAATGCAGGCTATGGCCTCAGAGGCCGGCCGTGTTAGACCACAGGATCCGAACAAGCTGCCAGTTCAGGCAACGGCAGCTACATCAAGCGCTCAGTTTGGTGATTTACTCAGTGATGCTCTTAATACGGTCGCGGGGTTACAACGTGACGCCAAAGAAAAGGTAACCGCGGTTGAAATGGGTGACCGCAGTGTATCACTTGCTGAAGCAATGATTGCCAAGAACAAATCTTCAGTGGCATTTGATGCTACAGTACAGGTCAGAAATAAGCTGATAGAAGCTTATAAAGACATCATGAGCATGCCAGTATAATCAGAGTTTAGCGGAGAGTAATCGTGGCTACTAATCAATCAACCGATCTGGCACTTGCTGATGGACAAACAGTTCCCGGCGCAGGTGGTGAAGCAGATACGCAACAAGAGCAAAAATCGGGCTACTTTAGTGCTTTGAGCGGTGTTGATATGCTCCGCCAGGTTACCTTGGTGATAGCACTGGCCATTTGTCTGGCAATCGCGATTTTTATTATTATTTGGGCACGTCAGCCAGATATGCGTCCGTTAGGTCAATATCCTACCGAAGAGCTGGTTCAGACGCTGGACTTTCTGGATGCACAGAAAATTGAATATGAACTGGATGGTAACACCATCATGGTGGCTGAGTCAGATTATCAAGACATCAAGCTGAGAATGGCCCGTGATGGATTTAGCCAGGCACCTAGCAGTGGCACTGATATTCTGATGCAGGATATGGGCTTTGGCGTGAGTCAACGTTTGGAGCGTGAGCGTCTTAAGCACAGCCGTGAGCAACAGCTGGCTCGCACCATTGAAGAACTGCAGGATATTAACCGCGCTAAAGTTCTACTGGCTATTCCAAAAGAGAATGTATTTGCACGACGCGAAAAACAACCGTCAGCGACTGTAGTCGTAACGCTTAAGCGTGGTCGGACACTGGATAGTGAAGAAGTAGATTCAATTGTTGACATCGTTGCTTCTGCGGTACAGGGATTAACACCAGCACGTGTCACAGTGACAGATCAGAATGGCCGTTTGCTTAACTCTGGCTCTCAGGATTCTCTGGCAGCACGTTCTCGCAAAGAATATGAGATAGAACGTAAGCGTGAGCAGGAATACCTGGAAAAAATCGACAGTATCATGATCCCTGTTGTCGGCTTGGGTAAGTACACCGCACAGGTTGACCTGACCATGGACTTCAGCGCGATAGAAGAAACTCAGAAACGTTTTAACCCGGATTTACCCGCGGTACGCAGTGAAACCACGTTTGAAGAGAATAATGTGGGTGGTCTGGCGGTGGGTATTCCTGGTGCGTTAACAAACCAGCCTCCGGTGAACTCGAATATCCCTGAAGTAGCCGGACAAGGCAATGGCTCGGGCACAACCCCGTCGCGTGTGCACAAAGAAGCGACACGTAACTATGAACTGGACACCACAATCTCTCATAAGCGTCAACAAACTGGCGTGATACGTCGCATCAGTGTGTCGGTTGCTGTGGACTACATGAACAAGCCCGATGCCGAAGGCAATATGGTCATGACACCGCGCTCTCAGGAAGAGCTGAATAACATTCGTCGCTTACTACAAGGTGGGGTGGGTTTTGATATGCAGCGTGGTGACGCGCTGGAAGTGGTGACTGTACCGTTTGTACGCGAAAATATTTTAGAAGAAGGCGACTTGCCCCTTTGGGAGCAGGAATGGTTCATGAAAACCATCCGTCTGGTTATGGGCGCGCTGGTCATCATAGTGCTGATTCTGGCGGTCGTGAGACCTATGCTGAAACGCCTGATTTACCCAGAAGATACGCTTGAAGAATATGATGAAGATGCACTAACCTCTGGAGTAGACCTTGGTGACAGCACTTTAGATATGTTAAACAATGACTTTGATGAATCAGCAGTTGGCTTCTCTTCCGATGGTACATTACAATTGCCAGACTTACATGGTGATGAAGATTTGCTTAAAGCGGTTCGTGCACTGGTTGCGAATGAGCCAGAGCTGTCTTCTCAAGTAGTCAAAGCATGGTTAACCGAAGATGAGTGATGAAGAACAAAAACAACTGCCGCCGGCGTTTGATGTAGACAAACTGGATGGGGTCGACAAGGCCGCCATCCTGCTACTGAGCCTGACGGAAGAAGATGCTGCCCAGATCCTTAAGCATCTTGAACCTAAGCAGGTGCAAAAAGTGGGTATGGCAATGGCGGCACTCGATGACTTATCGCAGGCCAAAATCAGTGCGGTCCACAACCTGTTTATCGAGCAAATTCAGAGTTTCAGTACTATCGGCTTCCAGTCTGAGGACTTTATTAAGAAGGCGCTGACTGCGGCACTGGGTGAAGATAAAGCTGCCAGCCTGATCGACCAGATTGTCATGGGGTCGGGCGCTAAAGGTCTGGACTCACTGAAGTGGATGGATTCCAAGCAGGTTGCCAACATTATTCGTAATGAGCACCCTCAGATCCAGACAATTGTATTGTCTTATCTCGAACCAGAGCAATCCGCTGAAATCCTCTCTCAGTTCCCTGAGAAAGTTCGTCTCGATCTGACAATGCGGATCGCAAACCTCGAAGAAGTACAGCCGGCAGCACTGCAAGAGCTGAATGAAATCATGGAGAAACAGTTCGCAGGTCAAGCTGGTGCGCAAGCTGCGAAAATGGGTGGCCTGAAAGCCGCTGCGGATATCATGAACTACCTGGATACCAATATCGAAGGTCAGCTGATGGACTCTATCCGTGAACATGATGAAGAGATGTCGCAGCAAATTCAGGATCTGATGTTTGTCTTCGAAAACCTCATGGATGTGGAAGATCGTGGTATTCAGGCGATTCTGCGTGAGGTACAACAGGATGTACTGATGAAAGCCATCAAAGGCGCCGACGATTCATTGAAAGACAAGATTATGAAGAACATGTCTAAACGTGCGGCTGAGATGATGGCGGATGATTTAGAAGCCATGCCGCCAGTGCGGATCAGTGAAGTGGAAGCCGCGCAAAAAGAGATCCTGGCAACGGCTCGACGCCTTGCTGATTCGGGTGAAATTATGCTCGGCGGCGGTGGCGGTGAGGAGTTCCTGTAACCCATGGCAGAAAAAAAGCTATATCGTGGCAAACCGGTCAGCTCCGAAGCATTAGATGAGTTGCTGGAAAACTGGCCAATTCCTAATGTCGAAGAAGACTTAAGCAAATATTCCGGGCGCTCCACGGCAATGGGCACGCCACTTGAGGAGCTGTATCAGCAAAAGACGCAACAAACCGCGCCTGAGCCTGAGGAAGAAGAAGTGCCCATGCTTACGCTGGAAGAGCTGGAGCAGATCAGACAAGATGCCTTTGAAGAAGGTCTGAAACAAGGTCACGAGCAAGGGTATATTGAAGGCTTTGACAAAGGCGTCAGTGAAGGCAAAGAAGCGGGTTACAAAGAAGGCGTGACACTCGGTAAGGAACAGGGGATTGAAGAGTCAAAACCGCTCATTGAAGAACGCCTGCAATCGCTGTCTGCATTATTGGAGGCGACACAAAAGCCGTTGCGACAAATTGACGAAGCCGCTGAAAAACAACTACTTCAATTAGTCAATTTATTGGCAGAGCAAGTCATCTTCGAACAAGTTAAAACCCGTCCAGAGCTGATTCTGCAAGCCTTAAAAAAGGGGCTTGATGCGCTGCCACTGCACGATACTCAAATGCGGATTAATCTACACCCTGAAGATCTGGCGTTAGTAAAAGAAGCCTATGGGGAAGAAACCATTGCCGAGCAGCATTGGCAGCTGGTGCCCGAACCAACGCTTGAGCGTGGTGGGTGTCACATCAGAACGCCGGACTCATCCATCGATTTGAGCCTGAAAAATCGTATTAGCGAAGTACTTGGCAGCTTTTTACAAGACAGTGGTGTAGACCCTTAACACTTTTCATTACTCGGTACCTGCTGGTGGCGGTACCGTCCTTTCTAAAAGTTGGTTAGGTTTTTGCATGAGTGGACTATCTCAATTTTTCACTGATAGCAAATGACAATATCCAGTTCATCAGAGCAGCCACTGGCGGAGCGCCTGCAAAAATTTCAAAAACACATTCAACCCTATGGGGTTGCGGTGGCGGGCAGCCTGACTCGTGTGGTTGGTTTAACCTTGGAGGCAAAGGGCCTCAACGCACCGGTCGGCAGTCAGTGTAAAATAGAAACAATACGTGGCTTTGTGGATGCTGAAGTCATTGGCTTTAATCACGATACCCTCTACCTGATGCCGAACGATCATATCTCTGGCGTGTTACCCGGTGCCCGGGTTATTCCACAGATCAAAGAAGCTGGTTTGCCAGTGGGAATGAGCTTATTGGGTCGGGTTGTTGATGGACTGGGCCGACCATTGGATGGCTTAGGAACTATTGAAGCAGAAACTCATCTTAAATTTGCACAGTCAGCCATAAACCCATTGGCCAGACGCCCAATCAAAGAGCCTATGGATGTAGGTGTACGTGCAATCAATTCTATCGTGACGGTCGGTCAGGGGCAGCGTATGGGTCTGTTTGCGGGCAGTGGTGTTGGTAAATCCGTCCTGCTTGGCATGATGACACGCGGCAGTGAGGCGGATGTCATCGTCGTTGGGCTGGTCGGTGAGCGGGGACGAGAAGTTAAAGAGTTCATCGACGAGATCCTGGGAGTTGAAGGACGGCGTCGCTCCGTGGTGGTGGCGGCACCCGCTGATGCGTCTCCACTGATGAGGCTGAAAGGGTGTGAGAGCGCAGTCACAATTGCTGAATACTTTCGAGATCAGGGGCTGAATGTGCTGTTGTTGCTTGACTCTGTAACTCGCTACGCCATGGCGCAACGTGAAATTGCACTGGCGGTGGGAGAGCCGCCGGCAACGAAAGGATATCCGCCTTCGGTATTTGCTAAGCTGCCTGCTTTGGTTGAACGCGCAGGAAACGGCGGAGAGGGACAGGGATCCATTACTGCCTTTTTTACCGTGCTGAGTGAAGGGGATGACATGCAGGACCCGATCGCGGACTCTGCGCGTGCAATTCTCGATGGTCATATTGTTTTGTCTCGTGATCTTGCCGACAGCGGGCACTATCCGGCTATAGATATTGAGAAGTCCATTTCCCGGGTTATGCCTCAGGTGGTGTCTGAAAGTCATATGCAACAGGCCAGAGTACTCAAGCAGGTTTATTCCATGTATCAACAGAATAAAGACATGATCACGTTAGGAGCCTATCAGCAGGGGAGTGATCCTATGTTAGATCAGGCCATTAATATGATGCCAAATATTAACGCCTTCTTGCAGCAGGGCATGAAAGATGTCCTGCATTACGATGAATGTCTGCAAGGCCTGGCACAACTACTGGGACAAGGCTAATGGCAAATAATAAACTCGATTTACTTTATAAACTTGAAAGTGAAAAAGAAGAAAAGCTCCGCCTCAACTTTATCCAGGCCGAGCAAAATTTTCACGCCAACCAACAGAAGCTCAATGGTCTGAACGAATTTCGCCTTGAGTACAGCCAGCAGCTGCATCAAAAGGCATTACAGGGCCTGTCGAGCGCTGGGTTTGGCCAATATCATGCATTTATCAACAAAATTGAAGAAGCCATTCGCCAGCAGGCCAACACAGTTGCAACGGCCAAACGGGTGGTCGACCAACGCCGCAAGTTATGGTTAGAGCAGCAAGTCAAGGCCAAAGCAATCGCGAAGCTGATTGAGAAAAAGGCGCTGGAACAGCAGCAAAGACTTGCTAAAGCTGAGCAAAAAATGCTCGACGAGTTTGCCACTAATATTTTTATGCGTCGTAAGCAGGCTTACTAAGATATATCAAAAATTGCACAATAATGGCGTGTTTTTTGCAAAGTCATTACAGCACATCAATTTAATCCGGTTAGCGGCGTGAAGTTGCCGCATATAAAGGTGAGAGTATGGTCAATGTTTCGCTAGAAGTAGCAATCAATAACGGAGTTTCGGCGAAGGGAAAGGATCAAACGGAACAGTCCGAGGACTCGGGCTTTCTCGCAATGTTAGCTCAGGCAGAGCAAGACAGTAGCGATGAGGCGTCACAGTCAAATACGGATGAGACGGGAGAGTATATTCCTTTACCAGGTGGCCTTGACCGCCGTTTAGGGTTGGATGACAGCCAGATTTCCGCTGGCAAAAAAACACTGCCGGATGAACCTTTAAAGCTGGATGATTCAGAGCTCCCCGGTCAGACAGACCCGAAAGTGGTTGTCGGTACGGTTGTCAATCCTGGTAGTGATGCAGCGGCAGATACCAGCGGCAGTCATGCTGATGACTTGCTTTTACAAATCAAGTCATCGAATGCGCAAAGTACCGATTTAGCACAAAACTTGGCACCGGTTCCTAAAGCACTGAAAGATTACTTGTCTAAAGTCGAGCAGGTAACTGGTCCGGATAATAAAAAACCGGTTGATGGT
This sequence comes from Pseudoalteromonas sp. R3, assembly GCF_004014715.1. NCBI lineage: Bacteria > Pseudomonadati > Pseudomonadota > Gammaproteobacteria > Alteromonadales > Pseudoalteromonadaceae > Pseudoalteromonas > Pseudoalteromonas sp. R3. The sequence continues at coordinate 3,109,319 of NZ_CP034835.1, read as the reverse complement.
ATCGGGCCTGTTTTACCTATACCTGCTGAGCAAAATAGCGATGACACTGAGTTACCTGATGTGTCTGTAGATGCCCAAGCGCAAAATGGTGCAGTGAAAAAGCCAACTCAGGACGCAAGCCTGTATGCCAATGGTAAACTTGGTCAAGGTGAAGTACCGGTAGAAAAACTGGCTGACCCGATTGTTGCCAAACGAGTTGATAAGATAGGCCCTGTTATCACGCAGCCGACGGATGAACCGGGGTTACAGACTCAAAACAAGCCAGCAGAGGGAGATGCAAAACTGGATCCCGTTGTTCAGCTTGCTAAAGGTGAGAGTGCTGATAGTGCAAAACAAACCGCAAACACCGCAACTGGTAAACAAGGTAGCACAGAGACTTCTGTAAAACTGGTAAATGAGCAGCAATCAGCAAAGGCCGACGTTGAACTACGACCTGCACGGGATAGCGCACCCACTCATATTAGTGCTGCGCACAGCGATGTGAGTGAGCAACAGCCCACTAGCGCCGGGAAATCTCAACGTCCAATTGATCAGATTGGTCCCGTAATTACTGCACCTCAAGCAGATAAAGAGGACATCAAGGGTGACGAACAGGTTATGAAACCTCAGCAGCCAGCAAAAAGCAGTGCAACTTCGGCAACGTCCACTGAATTGAAGGCAATGGCAGATTCTCTCACCCCGGAGCAAAAGCAAGTACTGGAGACAAACCTGCGTGCGCAATTAAAAAGTGGCGAAATAAGTAATCCCGAGCAGCGCGCCAAGGCCGAACAACTGTTGCAGGAGCTTGGGGCAAAGCCTAGCGAGAGTGCTGCAAACAAACCACAAACAACCATAGAGTCAGGCTCCAGACAGGCAGAAGTAACGGACAAGTCGATACAGTCGGTGATTGCTGAAAAGGACGCTAAAGTGCCGAGTAAAACAGATCCTGTTAAACCTGAGAAGGTAAATACACAAGCTGCTGCGCTAAGCCAGACGGGCGTAAGTAGTGCAGATACAAAATCTCAGGGCAAAGAAAACTTGCAGCAAACAGTGGTGTCAGACTCATTAGAGGGTGAGCACCCCGAGTTAGCCCAGCTTAAAAAAGAAGGCGGCCAGTCGGAGCAGCAGAATTCACAGCAACGCAGCGCAATACCTGCGCCTGTTGAAAATATTTTTAAGGCAATTCGTGGTGAGCGTCCAGACGAGGGCATGAAGCACGAGTTCAATGAAATGCTGGCGCAAGTTGAGCAGGTTAGACAGAGTCAGCAGGTCAACCAGCAAAGTGCTGTCAACCAAAAAGCCATGCAGGCAGATCCCGCTCTCAGTCAGGCCATTAATATTGCCCGAAATGACGCAGTTAAGGCCTTACAAGAGCGTGTCAATATGATGCTAAATATCAACAATAAGGAAGCCGAGATCCGTTTAGACCCGCCTGAATTGGGTAGTATGCAGATACGCATACGCTCCGAGGGGGAGCAGGCTCAGGTGAACTTTGTTGTGCAAAACCAGCAAGCCAAAGAGCAACTAGAACAGTCCATGCCGAAACTCAGAGAGATGTTGGCCGAGCAGGGGATCCAGCTTGGAGAAAGTAACATTCAGCAAGGACAAGGCGGAGAACAACAGCAGCAGGAAGCATCACAAGGTCATGGAACACTTGCTAATAATGGCAGTGAAGCGCAAAATAACGGCCAACAATCAACAACTAGCAGACGGCAAAGTGATTCAGCAATAGATTACTATGCGTAACAGCTGCTATGATTAAGGTTAGAGTGACTTAAAGAAGCGCGGATATGGCAGAAGAAAGCGATTTAGAAATAGAAGAGACGGGTGGCTCAAAGAAAAAATTAATCATCATCATTGCTGCTGTGGTTGTTGTTTTGGCCGCAGTTGCAGGCTACTTTTTATTTGCAGGGTCAGATGACGCTCCCGAATCGTTGGCTGAAGAAACGACTGAGCAACAGGCACAGGCTACCCAGCAAAATTCGGCACAAACGGGCAGTGCATTGTATGTTGCTATGCCGCGTCCCTTTGTATTTAATGTACCCGGCGCAAGTCGGGACCGTATAGTACAGATTAAAGTACAATTACTTGTACGTGGTGACGTCAACGAAGAGGTGGCTAAAAAGCATATTCCTCTGATTGAAGGCACTTTGCTAAGTGTGTTTTCTACCACCACAGCTGACGAACTGAGTACCAGTGCAGGCAAAGAAACTCTGCGACTGAGTGCATTAGATAAGGTTCAGGCTGCAATGGAGAGTGTTGAAGGCAGTAAAGTGGTTGAACGCGTGTTATTTACCGGTTTTGTAATGCAGTAGGAAGAGTCAGTGAGCGACTTATTATCACAAGACGAAATCGATGCCTTATTGCACGGCGTTGATGAAGTCGAAGAAGAAGAAGTCCCCGATAGTGACGATGGTGGGACGAGTAACGCCTTACAATACGACTTTTCGTCGCAGGACCGAATCGTTCGCGGTCGTATGCCGACCCTCGAAATTGTTAATGAACGATTTGCCCGTCATATGCGGATCAGCTTGTTCAATATGATGCGTCGCACCGCTGAGGTATCCATCAACGGTGTACAAATGCTCAAGTTTGGCGAATATATTCATACTTTGTTTGTTCCCACCAGTTTGAACATGGTGCGCTTTCGTCCTCTCAAGGGAACTGGATTGATCACTATGGAAGCCCGACTGGTATTTATACTGGTAGATAACTTCTTCGGAGGTGATGGGCGCTATCACGCAAAAATTGAAGGGCGAGAATTTACACCAACAGAGCGGCGGATAGTTCAGATGCTGCTCAAAATTATCTTTGAAGATTACAAAGAAGCCTGGGCACCGGTCATGGATGTGTCGTTTGAGTATCTTGATTCGGAAGTGAACCCCGCGATGGCGAACATAGTGTCACCCACCGAAGTTGTGGTGATCAGTTCATTTCATATCGAGCTGGACGGCGGGGGAGGGGACTTCCATATTTCTTTGCCTTATTCAATGCTTGAGCCGATTCGGGAATTACTCGATGCGGGTGTCCAATCAGATACCGAAGATACGGATCTGCGTTGGAGTAAAGCGCTACGCGATGAAATTATGGATGTCGAAGTGGAACTGTCTACGCAGCTACTAGAGGTCGATCTGTCTCTGGAGCAGATAATGCAGTTGAAAGCGGGTGATATTATCCCTGTAGAAATGCCTGAGCATATTACAGTATTTGTAGAAGAGCTGCCCACTTTCCGGGCTAAAATGGGGCGTTCCCGCGATAATGTGGCGTTGCAGATCAGCGAGAAGATTAAACGTCCAGAATCTGTTAAGTCTGAGCTTCATGTCTTTACAAAAGGTGGCAAAAAGCTCGACTCGGATGCCGAGTTGGCAGAATTAGAAGAAGATCTGCATCTGTCTGAAGGTGTGGATTTGGATTGGTGATGAAGAAGTTGATTAAGGTAGTCAGTGCATGAGCGATGATCAAGATACAATGGACGAATGGGCGGCTGCACTTGCAGAGGCCGAGGAAGCTGACCAGGACGGTGCTGAAGCCGAAGTTGCGGAACTGGAAGAGTTACAGGACAGCGGCGCTAATCTGAGTGCAGATGAAAAGCGCAAACTCGATACGATTTTAGATATCCCGGTCACCATTTCGATGGAAGTGGGCCGCTCTAAAATCAATATCCGTAATTTACTCCAACTTAACCAGGGATCCGTTGTGGAGCTGGACAGGGTTGCCGGTGAACCTCTGGATGTGCTGGTTAACGGCACATTGATTGCGCACGGCGAAGTGGTTGTTGTAAACGATAAGTTTGGTATTCGCCTGACTGACGTGATCAGCCAGGTTGAGCGTATCAAGAAGCTTCGCTAGCAGTTAGCGTAATGAATGCTTTAATGTTCTCAAGTGTGGCTGCGGTGCAGCCACCAAGCGGGCTCAGCAGTGAGTTATTGTCGGTTGGCCTGTCACTGGCTTTAGTGGTATTGGCGATTATCGGGTTGGCTTTGCTGGTTAAGCGCTTCAACCCAAACCTGGGTAATAGCCAGGGTTTTAAAGTGATACGCAGCTTACCACTGGGCAGCAAGGAGCGCCTGCTGGTTATCGAAATTGACGATAAACAACATTTGCTTGGTGTCACGCCACACAGTATCAATTATTTATATCAGTTAGAGTCGCCACTAGAGGTGACACCCACGGCGCCCTTTGCCAAAGAACTCAGTCGCTTAATCTCTGGCGCAAATAACAATAAGAAATGAACGTATGATCCGAATTCTCCTCCTCATCAGTGTGTTTTTCTTTGCATCAAATGCCTTTGCTGATGGTATTGAGGCTTTGAGCGTTACAACTAATCCGGATGGCTCTCAGGAATACTCTGTAACCCTGCAGGTATTGGCCATCATGACAGCACTGAGCTTTATCCCTGCTGCTGTGATTATGATGACCTCGTTTACACGGATCATTGTGGTATTGGCTATCTTACGTCAGGCAATTGGCTTGCAGCAATCGCCGTCAAATCAGGTATTAGTGGGCATGTCGCTGTTTCTGACCTTTTTTATTATGGCGCCAATATTCAATCAGATTAATGACCGCGCAGTGCAGCCTTATTTGAACGAAGAATTAACGTCGATACAGGCATTGCAAGAAGCCAAAGAGCCAATCAAAGCATTTATGCTTTCCCAGACTCGTATAAAGGATTTGGAAACATTCGCCAAGATAGCCGGTTACGATAAACTGGATAGCCCGGAAGACACGCCGTTTGTGGTCATTATTCCGGCGTTTGTGACCAGTGAACTGCAGACTGCTTTTATCATTGGCTTTATGTTTTTTATCCCTTTCCTGATAGTAGACCTGGTGGTTGCCAGTGTATTGATGGCGATGGGTATGATGATGCTCTCTCCGATGATTGTGGCTTTACCTTTTAAGATCATGCTGTTTGTGTTGGTCGATGGTTGGTCTTTGATAATGGGCACGCTGGCGCGAAGTTTTGGTTTAGGAGTGTGACATGGAACCAGAAGTTTTTGTCGACATTCTCAGTGACTCGCTCTTTATTGTTATCAAATTAGTAACCGCAATTGTACTACCCGGTCTGATGATAGGTTTGGTGGTCGCGGTTTTCCAGGCTGCAACATCGATTAACGAACAAACTCTGAGCTTTTTGCCCAGGCTCATCATCACCATTGTGGCACTGATTTTCGGTGGCCACTGGATGGTGCAAGTGCTGATGGACTTCTTCAACCAGTTGGTACTCCAAATCCCCGAAATTGCAGGGTAGTGCTATGGAGTACCCCTTAGCAATCATCATACAGTGGCTGAGCGACTACATGCTACCGTTTGTCCGGATCAGCTCCATGATCATGATTATGGCCGGTCTGGGTGCCCAAAGTGTCCCAACCCGGGTGAAGCTTGCCCTCTCAATTGTGGTGACTGTGGCGGTTGTGCCTGCCATTCCTCAGACTCAGTTTACTGACTTATTTTCCTTCGCCATGATATTGGTAGTGACACATGAAATGATTGTCGGGGTTGCAATTGGCTTTGCCTCGGTATTGTTGCTAAATACTTTTATCGTTGCGGGCCAGATCCTGGCAATGCAAACAGGGTTAGGTTTTGCGTCTGTGGTTGACCCCGCGAATGGTCTGAGTGTGCCAGCCGTGGGTCAGTTTTATCTGATCCTGGCGACTTTATTGTTTTTTGTCTTCAATGGCCATCTGATGATGATCAACATGGTGGTCTATAGCTTTCAGACCTGGCCTATCGATGGTAACTGGTGGGTGGCCGATAACTACTGGTTGATAGTTACCTGGGGGAGCTGGCTGTTTGCTACCGCACTGGCGTTGTCTTTGGCACCTTTGACTGCCATGCTACTGATTAACTTGTCATTTGGCATAATGACCCGAGCTGCACCGCAGATGAATATTTTCTCTGTGGGGTTTGCGTTTACTATGGTGGCTGGCTTGTTGATCATCTGGATGACGATGGGCAACTTTGTGATTCAATACGAGTTCCAGTGGCTGAAAATGACAGAGCTGATGTGTAACCTGATTGGTTGCACGGTGTAATCGAGTACCGGGAGTAAGAAAATGGCAGAAGATTCTGGTCAGGAACGTACGGAAGAACCCACAGACAAGAAAATTTCTGACGCCCGAAAGAAAGGCCAGGTTGCTCGCTCAAAAGAGCTGGGTACGACGTTCGTGCTCATATTCTCGGCCGTTGCATTGTTGCTGTACGGACCTGACATTGCCAAAGGCCTGTATAACATGATGGGTCGCATGTTTACACTGAACCGCAATGAAACTTATGACACCACTAAAATGTTTTCTGTCTGGGGTGATGCATTTTCTGAGATCATCTTTCCGCTCAGTATGTTCGTTTTGATTATTATGGTAGCCGGTATCATTGGCAACACTCTGTTAGGCGGTTTTAATTTCAGCTGGCAGGCTGCGGCACCTAAGCCGAGTAAAATGTCACCAATGAAAGGCATCAAGCGGATGTTTGGGCCTCAGGCGGCCGTAGAGCTGGTCAAATCTATCCTCAAATTTGTGCTGGTGGCCGGATTTGCAATTTTGCTTATCAAGATGTTCTTTTATGAGATACTCCATTTAAGTATTGAGCAAATTCCAGGCAGTATTTTGCACTCACTGGAAATTCTCGCCTGGATGTTTCTGGCACTGAGCTGCACTATGATCATTATTTCCGCCATTGACGCACCTTATCAGAGCTACAATCATCACAAACAGCTCAAGATGACGCTACAAGAGGTAAAAGACGAGTATAAGAACTCGGAAGGTGACCCCCAGATCAAGGCCCGTATTCGGCGTACACAGCGAGAAATGTCTCAGCGACGCATGATGCAGGAAGTACCCGATGCCGACGTGGTTGTAACCAACCCAACCCACTATTCTGTGGCGCTTAAGTATGACACTGAAAAAGCAGGGGCACCTATGGTCATCGCTAAAGGGGTTGATGAACTGGCGATGCAGATCCGTAAAATAGCCAAAGGTAATGAGGTCCCGATTGTTGAGTCGCCTGTTTTGACTCGTTCCCTGTACCATACCACAGAAGTGGGCGACCAAATCCCACAACAGCTGTTCACTGCCGTGGCACAGGTACTGGCCTATGTATTCCAGTTGAAAAAGTTCAATAAAGGGCGAGGCAAGCGACCCGTAGCCCTGAAAAAAGACCTCCCTATTCCAGATGAACTAAAACACTAAGCTAATTGGTATTAAACTTGCTTTAATGTAACTGCGTCAATAATTTGTGGTTTGTAAGTTATGGATTTTAAAGCGGTTTTACAGCAGATTAATCGAGATAAAAAAGAGTACGCCAAAGGCGTCGGTACTCCAGTGCTGGTACTGGCGGCATTAGGTATGGTGGTGTTACCTATGCCTCCTTTCCTGCTTGATATCTTGTTTTCGTTCAATATCGCCCTGGCATTGGTTGTTCTGTTAGTGACAGTTTACACCATGAAGCCGCTTGAATTTGGCATGTTTCCCTCAGTATTGCTGATCGCGACGATTTTGCGATTAGCACTGAACGTCGCCAGTACCCGGGTGGTACTGCTGGAAGGTCATAACGGTGGAGACGCAGCCGGTAAGGTGATCGAAGCGTTTGGCTCCGTTGTAATCGGCGGTAACTACGCGGTTGGTCTGGTGGTTTTCCTGATCCTCATTATCATAAACTTTGTGGTTATCACCAAAGGTGCTGGCCGTATCTCCGAAGTATCAGCCCGTTTTACCCTCGACGCGATGCCCGGTAAACAAATGGCAATTGACGCAGACCTGAATGCCGGTTTCATTTCGGCAGACGAAGCCAGAGCAAGGCGTGAAGAAGTAACCCGTGAAGCTGACTTTTATGGCTCGATGGATGGTGCCAGTAAGTTCGTAAAAGGCGATGCGATAGCGGGCATTGTGATCCTCGCCATTAACATCATTGGCGGTCTGTTTGTGGGCATGGTGCAGCATGACTTGAGCTTTGGCAGAGCCATGGAAGTCTATACCTTACTTACGATAGGTGATGGTCTGGTTGCTCAGCTTCCTTCGTTATTATTGTCAATTGGTACTGCGATTGTTGTAACTCGTCAGAACGAATCACACAACATGGGCGAGCAAATGACCCAGCAGCTAGGCAACGAGAAATCCTTGTCTATCGCAGCAGGGATCCTGATTGTCATGGGATTAGTACCTGGTATGCCACATGTTGCATTTCTGGGCTTAGGCGCACTCATTGGCTATCTGGCTTACTATTCACACCAACAAAAACTTAAAGCACAAGAGCAGGAAGCTGAAGAATCGAAAGGCGGCGCTGTTGCTGCTCAGCAGCAGGAACAAAAAGAATTAGGTTGGGATGATGTACAACCGGTGGATGTGATAGGCCTGGAAGTGGGCTATCGCCTGATCCCGCTGGTTGATCAGTCTCAGGGTGGCGAATTGTTGAATCGTATTAAAGGGGTGCGTAAGAAGCTGTCACAGGAGCTCGGTTTCCTTGTACCACCAGTTCATATCCGTGACAACCTGGAGCTGGACCCGAACGCTTACCGTATTACCCTGATGGGTGTGGGCTCAGGAGATGGCGAACTGAAGCATGGTGATGAGCTCGCGATCAACCCGGGCCAGGTTTTTGGTCCAATTAATGGCGTTGCTACTAAAGATCCGGCTTTCGGTCTGGAAGCTGTGTGGATCAAACCAGAGCAGAAAGACGAGGCTCATTCACTGGGTTATACCGTTGTGGATGCCGCCACGGTGGTTGCCACACATATTAGTCAGCTGTTGACCAACAATGCGTCCTTACTGTTGGGTCATGAAGAAGTTCAGAACCTGCTGGATATGCTGGCCAAGAGTCATCCTCGCCTGGTTGAAGGTCTGGTGCCGGATGTATTACCTCTGACCACTGTAGTAAAAGTGCTACAAAACCTGTTAAACGAAGGCGTTGCAATTCGTGATATGCGCTCCATTGTTCAGACTCTGGTTGAGTATGGGCCGCGCAGTCAGGACCCCGATGTATTAACGGCTGCGGTGCGAATTTCACTGCGCCGACTCATCGTTCAGGATGCGGTTGGCGGGGCTGATGAAATCCCTGTCATAACATTGGCGCCTGAGTTGGAACAGATGTTGCATAAGTCACTTCAGAACGCAGGTGATGAGGGGGCAGGCATAGAGCCAGGCCTTGCAGAGCGGCTTCAAGGTTCATTAAGAGAAGCCCATCAAACGCAAGAAATGCTCGGCGAGCCGTCCATCTTATTAACCTCAGGTATGTTAAGAAGTGTGCTGTCACGATTTGTAAAACACACCATCCCGGGACTCAGAGTCATGTCGTATCAGGAAGTGCCGGATGAAAGACAAATTAAGATAGTGAGCTCAGTTGGACAGTAGAGGACTAGAAGGGGCTGACCATGAAAATCAAACGTTTTTTTGCAAAAGATATGCGTACTGCTTTGAAAGAAGTGAAAGAAGAGCTAGGCGCTGATGCGGTAATTATGTCAAACAAGAAGCTGGCTGACGGTGTAGAGATCGTTGCTGCAGTTGATAATGACCGCACACCTGCTCCACAGCCTCAGACTGCGCCTCAACAGCCAGCTGCGCAAGTTGCCCCTCGTCAGGTTGCACCTCAGCAAAGTGCACAGCAAGGCTATAATCAAGCAGCCAGAATGGTTCGCCCTCAACCTCGTCGTGCCGAACCGCAAAAACAGGCACAGGTTGCAGACAGTCTAGAAGCCTTGCTTGAGCGCCAAGCCCCTCGTCCTAAGTCGCCTGAGCTTGCTTCGATGTTTTCTCAATCTGGAATCAACACCGACGATATGTTTGGCTCTCAACAACGCAGTGAAGCCCCTGCTCAGGCCATGCCTCAGGCAGCACGTCAACAGCGCTATGAGACACCGAGTCATAGTTTTGACGCACGCCAGGAAAGCACATCCTGGGAGTTTGGTGATGATCTGGAGCAGGGCTTTGGTGACGAACCTGCTGCGCAGAAAAAAGCAAACGATGATGAAATGTCTTCTATGCGTGATGAAATGAACGCGATCCGCCAGCTACTTGAGTTTCAGTTATCCGGCCTGATGACTCAGGAAATGGCACGTCGAGATCCAACTCGTGCTTGTCTTGTCGACCGTCTAAAAGGCATGGGGATCGGTGCAGAAGTTGCTGAACAGATGGCTTGTTTTATTCCTGATGATGTCTCTCGCAAAGAAGCGTGGAATGCGTTGCTTAATATGGTTGTCAATCAGATGCATACAACTAACAACGATATCTTGCGTCAGGGTGGTGTGTACGCCATGGTTGGACCAACTGGGGTAGGAAAAACAACAACTGTTGCAAAACTTGCAGCGCTGGGTGCCCAAAAATATGGTGCTGACAATGTGGCACTGATCACTACAGATACCTACCGTATCGGTGCTTATGAGCAATTGGCAACGTATGGTCGGATCATTGGTTGTCCCGTTAAGCAAGTAAAAGATGCCAATGAACTTGCAGAGGTTCTTTATCATTTACGTAATAAGCGTCTAATATTAATAGACACGGCAGGGATGAGTCAGCGCGACTTACGTTTAACCGAACAGTTGAACACTCTGATGCGCAGTAGCCGTGTTGACATTCGCAGCTACCTAGTATTAAGTGCAACAGCACAAATGCATGTACTGCAAGAGACCGTAAACCACTTCAAAAAAGTCAATTTAAGTGGTTGTATTTTTACAAAACTTGATGAAAGTCTAAGTTTAGGCGAGATTATTAGCATAGCGATTCAAAATCGTCTGCCAATAGGGTATCTTACCAATGGTCAGCGAGTGCCTGAAGACATTCGCGTGGCAAACGCTCAGAAGTTAGTCAAAAAGGCTGAGCAATTGTATTTAAAGAGAACAAAAGCGCAACATTCGCGACGTGTACCAGTGGCGTCCCAGACAGTAGGAATGTATGATTAATACAGTTTTAGATCAAGCAAGTGGCCTGCGGAGAATGAACCAAAAAAATAACCACAGTGTAAAAGTAATCGCAGTGACTGGTGGTAAAGGTGGTGTAGGTAAAACCAATGTATCCCTTAACACTGCCATTGCATTAGGACAGCAGGGTAATCGGGTCTTGGTGCTTGATGCTGACTTAGGTTTGGCCAATTGTGATGTTATGTTGGGCTTACGGGTAGAGAAAAATTTATCTCATGTTTTGTCTGGAGAATGTGAACTAGACGAAATCTTGGTTGAGGGGCCTGCTGGCATCCGCATCGTACCTGCGACGTCTGGCTCGCAAAGTATGGTGGAGTTAACACCTGCCGAGCATGCTGGGCTAATACGTGCGTTCAGTGAACTCAGTAGCGAATTTGACATTTTAATTGTCGATACCGCAGCAGGTATTTCAGACATGGTTTTGAGCTTTTCTCGTGCTGCTCAAGACGTGTTGGTCGTGGTATGCGACGAGCCGACTTCGATTACCGATGCTTACGCGTTGATCAAAGTCCTAAGCCGCGAGCATGGAGTGTATAAGTTTAAAATTGTGGCCAATATGGTACGCAGTTTAAGAGAAGGGCAAGAGCTTTTCGCAAAACTATCCAAAGTCACCGACCGGTTTTTAGATGTTGCTCTGGAACTGGTTGCAACGATTCCGTTTGACGAAAATATGCGTAAATCTTCGCGACGTCAAAAAACCATCGTTGAGCTTTTCCCCAATTCACCTGCTGCCGTGGCATTCAGAGGCCTGGCAAGCAAAGCTGTCAAGTGGCCCATCCCCCATCAACCATCAGGTCATTTGGAATTCTTTATTGAGCAACTGGTAAACGGTTAACGATGGCTTCACCGGTCAACCGCATGGCGGGATATCAAACGACGGACCACCTTCACAAGGTGGTTGAGCGTCATACACCTTTGGTAAAAAAGGTGGCCTGTCATTTGTTAGCTAGGTTACCAGCCAGTGTTCAGTTAGATGATTTAGTTCAGTCAGGCATGATTGGATTAATTGAAGCCTGTAAAAATTTTGACGCAAGCAAAGGGGCAAGCTTTGAAACGTTTGCAGGTATTCGAATCCGTGGCGCAATGATAGACGAGATACGCCGCGGTGATTGGGCTCCACGCTCTGTCCACAAAAATGGCCGAATGGTAGCAGAAGCCATTGCTGAGCTCGAATCTCAGCTTGGGCGTGAACCAAAAGATACTGAAATCGCTGAAAAACTTGATATTACGCTGGATGAGTACCATCATATTTTACATGATGTGAATGCGAGTAAAGTTATCGGCATCGAAGACCTTGGGGTCGACGAAGACGTAATTTCTCCCGCAGGCAACGATTTTGCGCTAGACAAACCATTCAATAATGTTAAAAATGAGCGCTTTAACGAGTCGTTAGTCAATGCTATCAAGACTTTACCTGAGCGCGATGCTTTGGTGCTGTCTTTGTATTACAACGACGAGATGAATTTAAAAGAGATTGGCGCGATTTTAGAGGTCAGCGAATCTCGAGTGAGTCAGATTCACGGTCAAGCAATGATCAAGCTTCGTGCAAAGATCAATGACTGGATCAATTAGAGTAAGTTTTACAATATAGGTTCAAACCTCACCGGAGGAAGTTTTGGATAAGAACATGAAAATTCTCGTGGTTGATGATTTCTCTACGATGAGAAGAATAATCAAAAACCTGCTAAGAGACTTAGGCTTTACCAATGTTCAAGAGGCTGATGATGGCAGTACGGCACTTCCAATGTTGCAAAATCAGGACTTCGACTTCGTCGTAACTGACTGGAATATGCCGGGCATGCAAGGTATCGATTTGTTACGCGCAATTCGTGCTGATGACAAGCTTAAACACATCCCAGTACTTATGGTTACAGCAGAAGCGAAAAAAGAACAAATCGTTGCCGCTGCCCAGGCTGGAGTTAATGGTTACATCGTTAAACCGTTTACGGCAGGAACCCTGAAAACCAAACTAGAAAAAGTGTTCGAACGTTTAGGCTAGTATTGATAAGGGTAGGCTTATGTCAACATCTTCTGTGCCACAGATAACTCTGGAACAGGCTAAACTGCTCGTTGAATACCTAGAACAAGGTGAGCAGGAAAAGGCTGATGAGATATTAATTGAGGCCACTAACAAAGAACAATCAGAGCTATTCGCTGAAGTGGGTAAGCTGACTCGACAACTTCATGAATCATTGAAAAACTTTGAGTTAGATACCCGTTTAGCTGATCTCACGACAGAAGCCATTCCAGATGCGAAGCAGCGCCTAAATTATGTCATGGAGATGACAGAAAGCGCGGCTAATAAAACCATGGATGCCGTAGAAGCGAGTCTTCCCTTAGCCCAAGAACTTGCCGATGAACTCTCAGAAATCAAACCCACTTGGGACAGACTGATGAGCCGGGATATCCAGCTTGGAGAGTTCAAATCTTTATGTCACGATCTTGACAGTTTTATGCAGTCGTCCAGAGGCCGTACAGATGAATTACAGAGTCTGATGACCAACGTACTGATGGCGCAAGATTATCAAGATTTAACCGGACAGGTGATCCGGCGTGTTATAGAGCTGGTTCGTGAAGTAGAAGACAGCCTTATTCACTTGTTGACTGTATTCGGCAGTGCAGATGAAAGTCAACAAACTGCAGCCCAGCCGCAGTCACAAACTAAAGCCACCCCCGTTGCTGATGAGTTATCAGGTCCAGAGGGTCCAATAATGGACGCTGAGTCTCGAGATGATGTCGTATCCGGGCAGGACGAAGTTGATGACCTGTTGTCTAGTTTGGGCTTCTAATAGGAGAGTATGCGAATGAGCTTTGAAGTCGATGAAGATATCTTACAAGACTTTCTTGTTGAAGCTGGGGAAATACTCGAACAGTTATCAGAGCAGCTTGTCGAACTAGAAAATAATCCGGAAGATAAAGAGCTGTTAAATGCCATTTTCCGAGGCTTCCATACCGTCAAAGGGGGGGCTGGCTTCTTAAGCATGACCGAACTGGTTGATGCCTGTCATGGTGCGGAAAACGTGTTTGATGTCCTACGTCAAGGGCAGCGTCACGTTACGGCTGAGTTGATGGATGTGATTTTACAGTCACTGGACACTATCAACGAAATGTTCTCGTGTATCCAAAACCGCGAACAACCCGAGCCAGCTGATCCCCATTTGTTGGAGGTGTTACACCAACTTAGTCAGCCGGAATCTGAAGATGAGGTGATTGCTGCTCCAGCCGCTGCAGAGCCTGAGCCAGTTGTCGCGACACCCAGTGCTGACGATGTGCTTTTTGATGCACCGTCCGATCCTGTAAGCGAGTCTTCTGGTGAAAGCTCTGACAGCATTGATGAAATATCCGAAGAAGAATTTGAGAGTTTGCTGGACGAACTACACGGTTCAGGAAACGGTCCATCGGCAGCTTCACAAGAACCGGCTAAGCCGAGCGCTGCACCAAGCTCTCCGAGCAGCGATGACGGTGATATTACCGACGACGAATTCGACAGTTTGTTAGACGAGCTACACGGCGTTGGACAATTTGGTGCAACACCTGCTGCCGCAGCACCCACACCGGCACCACAACAACCCGCAGCTGCTGAAAAGGCACCTGTGTCGGGTGGTGATGACGACGAGATTAATGACGACGAATTTGAAGCCTTACTGGATGAGTTACACGGTAAAGGGCAAGCGCCTAAGTCAACAGAAGCAGATGTAGCTGCGCCTAGCGAAGCCGCAAAAGCACCGCCTAAGCCAGAACCTAAGCCGGCAGCACCTGCAGCTAAACCTGCACCGGCGCCAGCGCCAGCAGCCAAAGCTCCAGCTGCAAAACCCGCATCTGAGGCTAAGCCGGCAGCAGATAATAAAGCGGTAGCGAAGAAACCTGCCGCGCAAGCTGAAACCACAGTTCGGGTTGATACCAAACGCCTGGATGAGATCATGAATATGGTCGGTGAGTTAGTGTTAGTGCGTAACCGCTTGGTTAGTTTGGCCAATAACTCCAACAGCGAAGCAATGGGCAAGGCAATTTCAAACCTGGATGTGGTTACAGCAGACCTTCAGGGTGCTGTCATGAAGACCCGGATGCAGCCAATTAAGAAAGTATTTGGCCGCTTCCCCAGGGTTGTTCGTGATTTGGCTCGTAGTCTTAAGAAAGACATTAGCCTGGTATTGGAAGGGGAAGATACCGATCTGGATAAAAACCTGGTTGAAGCCCTTGCGGATCCCTTGGTTCACTTGGTTCGAAACTCAGTGGATCATGGTATTGAAATGCCAGACGTGCGTGAAGCCGCAGGTAAATCAAGAACCGGTACAGTGACGCTATCTGCATCTCAGGAGGGCGACCACATTCTGTTGACCATCCGTGACGATGGGGCAGGTATGGACCCTGAGAAGCTGAAGAAAATTGCTATCAGCAAAGGTGTTATTGACTCTGATCAGGCAAGTCGCTTATCAGATAACGAGGCATACAACCTCATTTTCGCACCTGGTTTCTCAACCAAAGAACAAATTTCCGACATCTCTGGCCGAGGTGTGGGTATGGATGTGGTCAAAACCAAGATCACTCAGCTCAATGGTTCTGTTAATATCCAGTCTGAGTTGGGCGTGGGCACTATCCTTGAAATCAAAGTGCCTCTGACATTGGCAATCTTGCCAACCTTAATGGTTATGATTGGTCAGCAAACATTTGCTCTGCCGCTTGCCGGCGTGAGCGAAATTTTCCACCTGGATTTGACTAAGACTAATGTCGTTGATGGGCAACTGACCATTATAGTACGTGAAAAGGCCATCCCTTTGTTCTACCTGGAGCACTGGCTTGTGAAAGGTGCTGACAGAGGCGCTCGCAAGGCTGAAGGGCACGTTGTCATCGTTCAGATGGGCACCAAGCAGGTTGGGTTTGTTGTTGATTCTCTTATCGGCCAGGAAGAGGTGGTAATTAAACCGCTTGACGCCTTGTTGCAAGGTACACCTGGTATGGCCGGGGCAACAATCACTTCTGATGGTGGTATCGCGCTTATCCTGGACGTCCCAGCATGTTGAAATATTACGCCGGTAAGTAAATACCTGGCGAATTTATACCGACAAAGTGGTGTCTTTGACACCACTTTTCGGATCTGTAACGAATAAAAGAGCAATGCCAATGGCAGTTAAAGTATTAGTTGTAGATGACTCGAGCTTCTTTCGTCGCCGAGTGAGTGAAATACTAGAAAAAGATCCAGAAATTCAAGTGATTGATTTTGCGGTAAATGGTCAGGAAGCAGTCGATAAAGCTGCTCGCCTCAGACCGGATGTGATCACTATGGATGTGGAAATGCCGGTGATGGATGGTATCAGCGCAGTGAAGCAGATCATGCAGAGCTCACCCACTCCTATTCTGATGTTTTCGTCGTTAACGCGTGAAGGTGCCAGTGCGACTCTGGATGCATTAGATGCAGGTGCAGTCGACTTCTTGCCCAAAAAGTTCGAGGATATTGCACGTAATAGTGAAGACGCGATCCGCTCTTTGCAAAACAAAGTCAAAGAGATCGGCAGACGCCGGGTAAGCAGATTTACCCGCCCGATCAGTTCTTCGTCAACGCCTTCACCTACTAGAAGTACAACAACCGCTGCGTCCTCGGGGTTGCGTTCAACGGCCAAACCGATAGCACAGCCAGACCGTTCTTTTTCAAGGCCAGCGGCCGACACTCCAAGTACTGGCGCGTCGTTTAAGGCGTCAGGCAAAAAATACCAAATTGTTGCAATTGGCACCTCGACAGGTGGTCCGGTTGCACTTCAAACAATTCTGACTCAGCTGCCAGCGAACTTTCCGCATCCGATCCTGCTGATCCAGCATATGCCGGCGGCATTCACCCCAGCATTTGCACAGCGCCTGAATAGCTTATGTAAAATCAAAGTGAAAGAAGCCGAGCAGGGTGACAGGTTACAACCTGGTGTTGCCTATCTGGCGCCGGGCGGCCAGCAGATGCTGGTTGAAGCCAGAGGTGGTAGCAAAACTCTGAAAGTGTTTGAAGATGATAGCCCCCGTATTACCTATAAACCCAGTGTTGATGTCACTTTTGCCAGTACCGCCAAAGCATACGGAGGAGATGTGCTAGCTGTGATCCTGACTGGTATGGGAGCAGATGGGCGTGATGGTGCCAGAATGTTGAAACAAAGTGGTGCGACTATTTGGGCACAGGATGAAAAAACCTGTGTGGTATATGGTATGCCACAAGCTGTTGCCAGCGCCGGTATTTCGTCAGAAGATATCGCTTTACAGGATGTTGCACTGAGAATAAACAAAGAGATAGGTTGTGCATAGTTGATATATGCCTGAATACTTGACTGTGTTTGGCCGAAGGAATAAAAGAAAAACGTGAAAATCTGGACGGTAGCAAACCAAAAAGGCGGGGTGGGTAAAACCACCACTACAGTGAGTCTCGGCGGGATCCTGGCGCTTCAGGGAAAGCGAGTATTGTTAATCGATACAGACCCTCATGCGTCATTGACTTACTACTTCGGCATTGACTCAGAAGAGTTAGAGGTCAGTGTATACGATATCTTTATTCGTGGCTCAAACATGGCCAGTGAGGAGATCTTGCAGGCACTTTGTCCATCAACCATAGAGAATTTGGATATTCTGCCGGCGACTATGGCCATTGCTACGCTAGACCGTAGTATGGGTAACCGCTCCGGTATGGGACTTATCCTGAAAAAGGCGCTTGCCAAGATCAGCGAGCACTACGACTATGCTATCCTTGACTGCCCTCCAGTACTAGGAGTGCTCATGGTCAATGCACTTGCCGCGAGCGAACGAATCTTAATCCCGGTGCAAACAGAGTTTTTGGCTCTAAAGGGATTAGATCGCATGATGCGAACAATGTCATTAATGCAAAGTTCGCATTCCAAGCAATATCAATATACTATAGTGCCAACTATGTATGATAAGCGCACAAAAGCATCTCTTGAAGCATACAAATCTCTGGTGGAAACCTATCAGGATAAAGTTTGGCCCGGGGTTATCCCTGTCGATACCAAATTCAGAGATGCCAGTCTAGCGCAACAGGTGCCAGTTCAGTATTGTCCAAAATCACGCGGCGTTTATGCGTATAGAGCCTTACTGGAACATCTGGCAGAAGTTGATAGAGGTAACGATGAGTAAGCATCTGTTTGCCAATGAACAGGTCATGAAACAGTATTTGGGTGCTTTGTTACGCGAAGAAGAGGAAGATGAAGTCGCGCTTGCACCTGTCGCGAAGCTTTTGGAATCAGTGCCTGAAGCGCAAGAGAGTCTTGCAACATCAGGCCCGGCTGAGCAAAGCGTTGCCGATGATATCGTTACTGAAGCATTACCAGAACCAATCGCTGCTGAGCCTACGGCAGAATTGGCTGTATCTCATGAAGTTGAGCCGCAAGAGCAGGTAATAACCCCGGCTGATGATCTTGAGATAACTGAAAATACTACTATTATCAAAGAAGAAGCTGAACAGGCTGTGCCGGCTCGTGCGCGGGATGCCTATCTTGAAAATGAGTTTCAGGCGTTATTCTTTGAAGTTGCCGGGCTGACTTTAGCGGTGCCGTTAAAGTCGCTTGGTGGCATACACCAGCTTACAGAAGTTAATCAGTTGTTTGGTAAGCCAAAATGGTTTAAAGGTGTGATGCTCAACCGGGAAGAAAAGCTCAATGTTGTAGATACTGCACGTTGGGTTATGCCGGAAAAGTTTACACCTGAGCTGGAAGAAAAGCTTAATTACCAGTATCTGATCATGCTGGGAGATAGCCAGTGGGGACTATTGGCAGAAAATCTGGTCAATAATATTACGTTGAAACCAGAAGACGTTAAATGGCGAACGGCCGACGGTAAAAGACCATGGCTGGCGGGCGTCATTAAAGAAAAAATGTGCGCACTGATAGATGTTGAGAATTTAAATCGATTGCTAGAGCATGGCCTCGATAGCCGAGAGCAGTAACTAGCATCTAACTGGAGTAAAATCATGAGTCAAGAGAGAATACTTTCGGCTGATAAAAATGCAGATAGTAATGATGAAGTCCTTCAGTGGGTTACCTATAAGCTAGAGGATGAAACCTACGGCATTAACGTAATGCAGGTGCAGGAAGTATTACGCTATACCGAGATTGCCCCTGTGCCAGGTGCGCCAACTTACGTACTTGGGATCATCAATCTCCGTGGTAACGTGGTCACTGTCATTGATACTCGCTCTCGCTTTGGGTTGCCTAGTTCAGAAGTAACTGACAACTCTCGTATCGTGATCATTGAGGCTGAAAAGCAGGTAGTCGGTATTTTGGTCGACAGCGTAGCCGAAGTGGTGTACTTGCGCAGCTCTGAGATTGATAGCGCGCCAAACATTGGCACCGAAGAGAGCGCGAAGTTCATTCAGGGCGTGTCCAACCGTGAGGGCGAGCTACTTATTCTTGTTGATTTGAACAAACTACTCAGCGATGATGAGTGGGATGAGTTGAGCCATATTTAACCCGTGCAAGCAGTAACCCAAAACGAGATTTTATTGCTCCTGGTCATTGCCTCAAGCCTGCTATGTTTAGTGTGCTTGGGGTTTATTTTTGCGCTGAGTAAAAAAGTACAACAACAAAACCATGAACACGGTAAGTTGCTTCAGCATATGAAGCGAGAAAACGAGCAAGTTGCTATCTTACGCAGTGAAATCGCCGAAGTTCGCGCCAGTGTACTGAGTATTGGAAAACGCCTGGTTGCTTGCGAGAATTACGCAAAGGATCTGGCCCAGCAACAGGCCGCGCAAAAGTACGATGATCCGGATGCTAAAATTTACTCACGCGCAGTCAAAATGGTTGAACTGGGCGCAGACATAGAAGAAATCATGCGCGAGTGTGAACTGCCACGCGCTGAAGCAGAACTGTTAATGTCCCTACACAACAAGCAATCATAGTGTTGCTCATAACCAGTTAACGAGAAAAAGCGGAATCAAACCTGCTTTTTTTCGTTGGCTGTAGCTCTTTTTCTCAGTCTATTTCGCGCACTCGATAACTCTCCGGTGAAAGGGCCTCAGGCCTTGATATTCAGCTTACCCTGAAAGTTTTTCCAGCCGGGGGGAAATTTACCGCGCAGAACATACGAAAAAGCAATCAGCTCTGCAATCACATAATAGAGTTCTTTGGGGATTTCTTCGTGCAAGTCAAGCTGGCTGAGCGTCTGGACCAAAGTGGCATCTTCATGGATCATGATGTCTTTCTCTTTGGCAAGTGCAATGATCTCTTCGGCAAGTTCTCCAAAGCCCTTACAGACGACTTCGGGCGACTTACCCGCTTCATATAACAGGCCAATGGCGGTTTTTTGTTCCATAACATTTAACTATACAGACATCTTAGTATCAAAGTAGCATGTAACACCGTCAGATAAAAACCCTTACCCGGATTAATATCCGGATAAGGGGGGCAATTTGGCAGTTATACCAATTTGCTTAATTAAGTGTTCTACTTTGAGGCAACACAATAGGGTCGATAACACCGCTTCGCGTCCCGCTACCGCTGAGGCACTTATATTCATATAGGCGAGGCAAAAATTTGCGAACTCATACCTTAAGTAAAGGTTCTAAATGAGAAATTTTTAACACAGCTAGCGTTATATTTGCTCCGTCAAATTGAGCAGGCATTAAGTGAAATCGGTATTGCGTTACACTCTAACTTATGGAAAACAGGCTGTGATCCTGACGAGCAAAATTTAAGTTACACCTGAATACTCACAATGGCGTGGCTGTCGTAAAAGCGCTTCACCTGGGAGGCATCTTCGCGTAACTCTATCTCACCGACCTGAAGGCCATGTGCGGCCAGCTTGCTGCGTAGTGCATCCAGGTGGGGTTGAGCCAGCTGACAAACCGACGCGCTGTCACCAACAATCTCGCAATCGACGGCTTTGTCCATCAACTCAGCTTGCACACTTAGCTGGCCAAGTTTTGCATAGTCGAAGTTAAGCCGCACAAACCAGACTTGTTTTTCTGGCATATTGGCTTTGGCCGGTTTTTTGTATTTACCTATCTGTAATTCACTCTGGCGACATTCCTGTGGCAATTTGAGGGGCATAAATAAATTGATCAGCAACTGACTTTCGCTATCGAACTTTTGTGCCAGTGGCGGTGGACTGGCATTGTTGGCTAAGTTGTTTTGCAACAGCGCCAGGTCGTCCATCAAACGAGACTGGGCTTGCTGAGTCACCGCCTGCATAAACTGACCGGGAGACGAGAGTTTAGTACCGGGCTGCAGGGTTTCAACCAGGGCTGCAACACGCTGCTCCAGGTTAGTTTGCGGCGGTAAGTCCTGGGCCTTGGCTGTCAGTTGGGTGCCGAGTAAAGTAACGATGAGCTTGTCCAGTGCTTGCGCAAAGCTGCTGTTGGGCAAAGTGGGTTGGATCTGGCTGGCAAGCGCCGGCAACCGTGCAAACAGTTCATGGCTCACCTGCTCCGGAGAGTGGCGCGTTTCGTCCATCATTTTACTAAAGGCCTGATGCACCAGGCGCATCAGATCGGCCGACTGCGGGCTGCGAAATTGCTGAGTTGCAGACAGGGTTTCACTGAGCTGTTGTTGCAGTGGGGGGCCCGATTGTGTCGGTGTTGCCTCTATCTGGCGCAGTGTTTTACTCAGGATCTGGGCGATTGGCAAAGATAAACTAGGTTTGGCCGATGCTGCCTGCTCAGCTTTTGCTGAGCTTATTTGGCTTGGTTGGTTGTCAGTGGTTTTACCTGCCGACTCGTCACTCATTGTTTGTGCCTGTTGTAACTGAGGGTTTATAAGCTGCGCGCTGTAAGGCTTTTGTTGAGGAACCACGGCAGCAAATACCTGTTGGAGTATTGCCAGACGTTGAACAAACGCGCTGGACGGCTGCGAAGCAGCAGCTGGTTTGTCTGCAATTGCAGGCGCGCCCGTCTGTGCATCTTTGGCTGTGGCAGCAGAGCCAAAGGCCGGTATCGGCGCAGGTGCGTGTGACAAAGCCTTACTGATTTTGCTTGGTTCTTGTGGTGTTGCCCCGGCTGGTGCCGAGCCGGTATTGCGTTCAGCGACTGGGCTACCTGAAGATGATACAGGGGTTTGCACGTTACCTTTAGGTGTAGCCTGCTTAGTGATGTTAGTAAATACTTGCTCTACGTTATCCAATAGCTGTAAAAGAGGTTGGCTGTGTACAGGAGTCATGCTTTTTAGTACCAGCGCGGCATTGTTGGCTGCACTGTGAGGTAAAGTCGCATTGGGTGATTTGGCAGCTGTGGCAGGCGGCTGATTGACTGTCGGTGCTTGAGGGCCCTGAGCTTGTTTGGTGTTGAAAAAGGGCCTGGACAGTAGCTGCCCCAGGGCTTGTTTGACCGTCTGTTTTATGTCTGCCATTGAGACGTTGAGCAAAGGCTTGTCGTAGCTGAGTGTAGACTTACTGTCAGACGCAGGGCTAATGGCTTTTTCCAGCTCGGCGGCGAAACGGTGTGTGGCCAGTTTGGGCAGTGCCTGCTGTAAAGGCGTGGCCAGTTTTACCTCAGTTGATTGCCTGGCTACGCCGATTTGCAGCCCGTCCGGCTGGGCTTTTAGCTGAGCATTGAACCAGCTGTTGAGCTTCAGCGCACTCTGGGCTTCAGGGGTCTTCACTTCAACCTGCTGGTTGGCAAGCTGTAATGTGGCATTGCTGCGGCCAAGCTTAATCTTGGGTTGCTCCTGATTGCCAAGTTGGGCCAGTAAGGAGGTTAGTTTGTGTTTACTTACCTGGGCTTTCATCAGCTCATCGCCAAAGGCATTAAAAATCTGTAGCAGCAAGTTATTCTGCCGTGCACTGAGGTTGGCGACGAGTTTATTCTCTTGTTTGAGTAAGTCTGCCAGGGCAGGGGGAACCGGCAGTGCCAGGCCGATTTTTTCCAGCATTAAAGTGGATTGATTGCTGCCTTTAAGCTGCGCATCCAGCTGTAACGCACTTTGTTTGCCAAGCCCTTTGAGCAGACTCAGCATGCTCAGCAAAGTTTGTGTGGGTTTGATCTGTAATTTCAGTTCCGGGGTGCTAACCGTCAGCAGTGTGCCGTCGGCACTGAGCTTGACCTCGGCTTCGGGCAATTTCAGCGGCTGCTGCAACTGGCTCTGACTGGCCAGTCGTACGCCTTGCCAGCGGCCATCTATGGTAACCTCCATTTGAATGCTGTCGGGCTTGATCACCAAATTGCGGGCATTGAAGGTCTGTTCAGTCGCTGCGGTAGTGTTTGCTGATGACCCGCGTTCATTCAGCTGTGATGTGGCCAAATGTGCATTGTTTTGAATAGAAATCGTCGGCTTATTCATTATTTTAAATCAAATTTTCGTTGATCGGTCGCATCCAATTATTCGTATTACCCTACCATTATGATAGACTAACGCCCAATTTTTTAGCGTCAGAGAGTCGCGCCTTGCTAGAGATTAAGTCCGTCACGTGTGTAAAACAGGACCGCTGTTTATTTGAGTCATTGAGTTTTTCGCTTCAGGCGGGTCAGATCATGCAAGTTGAAGGCCCAAATGGTGCAGGTAAAACGTCTTTATTACGTATTATCGCTGGTTTTGCCCGTGCCGACGAAGGCCAGATCTGTTTTGAAGGCCAGGACATTAGCCGGGACTACGATACCTTCGCCGAGTCTTTGCTGTTTATCGGGCACAAAACCGGTGTAAACCAACAACTGACGGCCTATGAAAACGTCCAGTACTGGTTACAGGTTCACGGTTACGGGGCAGACGAAGACGAAATCTACACGCTGCTAGGCCAGCTTGGCCTAGTTGGGCTGGAAGATGTTCCCGTTCGGACCCTCTCCGCAGGTCAGCAACGTCGGGTCGCGCTGGTGCGGCTATGGTTGAATAAAGCCCGCCTGTGGATCCTCGACGAGCCCTTTACTGCACTCGATAAAAAAGGCGTCGCGCTGCTGCAACAGCAGTTTGAATCGCACCTGGCAAATGGTGGCGCCATTTTACTGACTACTCACCAGGATCTGACGACTCAGTTCAGCTCCCTGAAAACCCTGGCTCTGGAGTACCGCCATTAATGAAGGTTGAGCATTCTTACTGGCATTTATTTGTCGCTGTTTATCGTAAAGATGTGACTTTGGCTTTTCGCCAACGCGCCGAAATCGTAAACCCACTTCTGTTTTTTCTGATAGTCATTTCGTTATTTCCGTTGGCAATTGGACCCGAACCGGCCTTGCTGGGGCGCATGGCTGCAGGTATCATTTGGGTAGCCGCGCTGCTGTCGACCATGCTGGGTTTGGACAAGCTATTTCGCGATGATTATGCCGACGGATCGTTGGAGCAAATGATAGCTTCACCCTATCCTATGTCTTTGTCTGTGCTGGCCAAAGTGGCCGCGCACTGGACCATCACCGGATTGCCTATGGTGCTGATGGCACCGTTATTCGCGCTGTTGATGAACCTCGACAGCCAGGCTCTGGGCGCAACCATTCTGACTTTGTTGATTGGAACGCCGTTATTAAGTTTTATTGGTGCCATAGGCGCCGCATTAACCGTGGGTCTGCAAAAAGGCGGTATTTTGATGAGTCTGCTTGTTTTGCCTTTGTATATCCCGGTTCTGATTTTCGCAACCTCTGCCATTGATACCGCCAGTATGTCGGTCGCTTATGGTGGACAACTTGCGATCCTTGGTGCCATGCTGGCCGTTGCCATCGTCACGGCGCCAATTGCCATATCGTCAGCTTTAAGAGTGAGTGTAAGTTAAAATGTGGAAGTGGTTACATCCCTATGCCAAAGCGGAGCGTGCTTACCAATTGTGTAACACCTTGCTTCCGTACTTTGTTACCGTAACGGCGGTCTGTATCGCCGTAGGATGGGTCTGGGGCCTGGCGTTTGCCCCGGCAGATTATCAGCAAAAGGACAGCTATCGCATTATCTTTATCCATGTGCCTTCGGCTATTTTATCCATGGGTGCCTATTCTTCTATGGCCATTGCCGCTATCGTTGCATTGGTGTGGCAAATTCGTAATGCGGAACTGGCCGTGATTGCCATTGCGCCGGTTGGCGCGGCGATGACCGCCATTGCCCTTATCACGGGCGCTGCCTGGGGTAAACCTATGTGGGGTGCCTGGTGGGTGTGGGATGCGCGTCTGACCTCTGAACTGATCCTATTGTTTTTGTACTTTGGTGTATTGTCTTTGTATCACGCCTTTGAGGATAAAAAATCCGGTGGTAGAGCAGCCTGTATTCTGGCCATTGTCGGGGTGATCAACCTGCCGATTATTCATTTCTCTGTTGAGTGGTGGAATACGCTGCACCAGGGCTCAACCATCACTAAATTTGATACGTCCGCCATCGACTCGTCTATGCTGTGGCCGTTGCTTATCAATATTTTAGGGTTTGCCGCCTTTGTTGGCGCGCTGTCACTGGTCCGTCTTAAAAACGAGATCCTTCAGGTCGAGAAGCACCGCCCCTGGGTGCGCCAGCTGGTTAGTCGAGGTTAAGTATGCAGTTTGAATCTTTGAGTGACTTTTTTCACATGGGCGGTTATGCCTTTTATGTCTGGTTATCGTTTGGTAGCTGTGCCTTTATCCTGCTGGGCTTGGTATGGGCATCGTTGAACGATGCTAAGCGTATTAAGCGTGAAGTCGATGCACAAATGAAGCGCGAAGCACGTATCAAACAGGCCCAAGAGGAGGCTAAAGCATGAACCCAAGACGTAAAAAGCGCTTATTTGCTGTATTGGCCGTGATATTTGGGATCGGCTCAGCGGTCGGTCTGACCCTGTATGCATTACAAGAAAACATCAATCTGTTCTATACGCCCAGTGAGTTGATTGAAGGTAAGGGCCCTGAAAAAGAGCTGCCTTATATTGGTCAGAAGCTACGCATCGGCGGCATGGTTGTACCTGGCAGTGTGGACCGGGAAGAAACGTCTCTGGATGTGACTTTTAAACTCATTGATACCGGTCCTATGGTCACTATCAAGTACCACGGTATTTTGCCAGACTTGTTCCGTGAGGGTCAGGGCATAGTTGCGCAGGGCACTCTGGTTGAACCTAATGTCATTGAAGCATTTGAAGTACTGGCAAAACACGATGAAGAGTATATGCCAGCCGAGATAGCTGAGGCCGTGAAAGGGATCAAGCACGAAAAACCCAAATATAATTTAAACAGCGAGAACTAGTATGATCCCTGAGATAGGTTATTTTTCATTGGTTCTGGCCATGGGCCTGAGCTTGCTGTTGTGTATTTTTCCTCTCTGGGGCGCTTATAACGGCAACTTACGCCTGATGCGTACAGCGCCTTCACTGGCCGTGGGTCAGTGTCTGCTGGTGCTGTTCTCTTTTGGTGTACTGATTTATATCACACTCGCCGACGACTTTACCGTTGCTTACGTTGCACATCACTCTTCCAGTACGCTGCCTTGGTATTACAAGGTCACGTCGACCTGGGGAGGCCATGAAGGCGCCATCCTGTTGTGGTTGGTGATGCAGGCAAGCTGGACGGCATTAGTTGCCATGATGTCTAAATCTCTGCCCTGGGTGCTGCGTGCACGTGTACTCGGCGTGCTGGGATTCCTGGGCGTAGGCTTTATGCTTTATACCCTGTGGATGTCGAGCCCGTTTGAGCGTTTGCTGCCTTATTACCCGGTAGAAGGGCGCGATTTGAACCCGCTGCTGCAAGATCCTGGTATGATCATTCACCCACCTTTGCTCTACATGGGGTATGTGGGCTTGTCAGTGTCCTTCTCTTTTGCAATTGCCGCACTGTTAACTGGCAAACTGGATAACACCTGGGCCAAGTGGTCGCGTCCCTGGACCATGGCGGCATGGGGCTTTTTAACCTTAGGTATTACCATAGGTAGCTGGTGGGCATACTCTGAACTAGGCTGGGGTGGCTGGTGGTTCTGGGATCCGGTTGAAAATGCCTCTTTGATGCCCTGGCTGGTGGCAACTGCACTTCTGCACTCTCTGGCTATTACAGAGAAACGCGGCGTGTTCAAATCCTGGACTGTTTTATTGGCTATCGCCGCATTTAGTTTATGTTTGTTAGGTACGTTTATTGTTCGTTCCGGCATCATTGTATCGGTACACGCGTTTGCCACCGACCCCGATCGTGGTTTGTTTATTCTGTCTTTCCTGGCCTTAGTGGTTGGCGGCAGTCTGGCACTTTACGGATTGCGGGTAAGCCAGGTTTACAGCGAAGGCCGCTACAAGCTTGTTTCCCGCGAAGTCGGGCTGTGGGTGAATAACATCTTCCTGGTCGTAGCAACCCTGATTGTATTGCTGGGCACACTGTTGCCAATGATCCATAAAGAGCTTGGACTGGGTTCCATCTCGATTGGTGTACCTTTCTTTAACCAAATGTTTGCCATCCTGATTGTGCCCTTTGCCATCTTGATGGGTATAGCGCCTATGTTGCGCTGGAAGCAAAATAAGTTGCCACCACTGGCCAAAAAGTGGGCCGCTATTTTTGTCGCCACTATCGTGATCACCAGTACCTGGCTGTTCTCCAGCTTTGATGACATCAGTACGCTGACTTATCTGGCTACCGGATTAGCGGTATGGATCTGTATCGCTACTATGGTTGATCTGGTTGAAAAAGTGAGTGTTCATCCGAGGACAGCTCAGGGTCTGAAACGCCTGGGTATGAGCTACTGGGCGATGGTGCTGGGCCATGTGGGTATCGCGTTTGTGATTGCCAGTGTGACCCTGACCTCAGCGTATTCTGTTGAACGCTCCGTGGTGATGACAAAAGGCGAAACTGCCATGCTGAACGAGTATGAGTATCGCTTTGAAGGCGTGAATGAGATCCGCGGCCCTAACTACGGTGGTCATGCCGGTGAAGTCACCGTATTTAAGGACGGCGAGTATGTAACCTTGTTACATGCAGAAAAGCGTTTGTACGATGTGGGCATGCAATTTATGACCGAAGCGGCAATTGATGATGGTTTCTTCCGCGACCTTTACCTGGCGCTGGGCGAGTCCATGGGCAATGGTGCCTGGTCACTGCGTATTTACCATAAACCTTACGTTCGCTGGATGTGGCTAGGCGGTATTCTGATCTCCCTGGCTGGTTTTATAGTTCTGGCCGATAAACGTTATCGTCGCCGTAAGCAACCCTCTGTGGAGCACGCATAATGAACAAGAAGTTTTTAGGCCTGGTGCCACTGCTGATCTTTGTATTGTTGTGTGTGTTCTTGTATCAGGGATTGTTCGGTAACCCCAGAGAGCTGCAAACTGGCCGCCTGGGTCACACTATGCCGGCGTTCGAGTTGCCCGATCTGATGGATGAACAAAAGCGCTGGACTGATCAGGACCTGTTGGGTGAGGTATACCTGTTGAACGTGTGGGGCACCTGGTGCCCGACCTGTATCGCGGAGCTGGGTTATCTGACCGAGCTGCGTGAGCAGGGCGTACGGATCATCGGTTTATACTACGAGCAAGCCTATGATCCCGATTTTGGCGATCAGTTTGATATTAACTACCTGCGCGCCGACGTACAGCAAATGCTGTCGCGTGCAGGTGACCCTTATCAGTTTAATATCCTCGACCTTGAGCGCACTCTGGCGCTGGATTTAGGGGTTTCCGGCGCGCCGGAAACTTTCCTGGTAGATAAAAACGGTAAGATCATTTTACACCACACCGGCGACATTAATCCGCGCGTGTGGCGCAGCAAATTTGCTCCGGCAATTCAGGAGTTGCAACCATGAAAAAACTAATGCTGGCATTGGCATTACTGGCAGGACTGTGGTCGCTCAGTACCCATGCTGTTGAAGACAAATACCAGTTCAAAAATGCCGAACGAGAGCAGACCTTTAAAGAGCTGGTACAGGAACTAAGGTGCCCTAAGTGTCAGAACCAAAACATTGCGGATTCTGATGCGGTAGTTGCTAAAGACTTACGCGACCGCGTGTTGGACATGGTTCAGGAAGGCAAGTCTAAGCAAGAAGTTATCGACTTTATGATCGACCGTTATGGTTACTTTGTTCATTACCAGCCGCCCGTGACCCCGGCCACTATTGTATTGTGGGTGATGCCTGTGGTGATCCTGGTGTTAGGTTTTGGCTTTATCGTGTTCAGACAGAAAAAAGCCGCCCGTAAGCAAAGCTGGAGCCCGGAAGATGAACAAAAACTGGCTGAACTAATCAAACAAAGCCAGCGTAAGGAGCGTACTTCATGAATGACATGATGCAAATGTGGGGCATGTTTGCGCTTCTGACTGTGCTGGCAGGCCTGTTTGTGGTGATGCCGTTTTTCCGTCGTGACAAGCTGGTCGCTGTGGACCACGATGCCAATGCCGAGCGCATAGACATCTATCAGCAGCGTTTACAGGAGCTGGCAGAAGAGCTGGGTAATCAACGTATTGACAAGAGCAGTCATGATGAATCTGTACTGGAACTTAAGCGGCGGTTGCTGAACGAGTTATCACCGGAGCGTACACTGGATACACGGGGTAACAACCTGGTGCTTGCCGCGACGGGTGTGACGTTCTTGCTGGTAGTCAGTGCAGTCTTTTACTCTTTCACGGGCAGCCAAAAACAAATCGCTGACTGGTACAAAGCGGTTGATATGTTGCCCGAGTATGGTCAACGTGCGGTGATGCAAACGGGTGAGCCGCTCAGTCCGAATGAGCTTCAGGCATTTGCGCTGGGGCTGCGTACTAAGCTGGCAAACAGTGGCGACGACGCAGTTGCCTGGATGCTGCTGGGCCGTGTTGCTATGTCACTTAACGATTTTGAAATGGCCATGCAGGCATTTGATAAAGCACTGGCAATGCAACCGGACAACAGTAATGTGAAGGTCAGCTATGCTCAGGCGCTGCTGGTTGAAGGTTCTGAAAATGCCATGAACCGTGCTGCCCGCATGCTGTCTCAGGTGTTAAAGCGCGAGCCACGTAATATTGATGCGATTTCTTTATTGGCCCTGATAGCCTATGAGCGCCAGGACTGGAAAGAGTCCAAAGCGGCCTTTGAAGTTTTACTGGCGAGCATGACTCAGGACGACCCGCGTTACGCGATGATCCGTCAACGTATTGCTGAGCTGAACGAGAAGTTGAGCTCAGCACAAGCCTCACAGCCAGCAATGCCTGATGATGGGCTGCAAGTGACAGTGACACTTGCGGATGAGTTAGCTGATAAAATACCTGCAAATGCAACTTTGTTTGTCTTTGCCAAAGCGGCGGAAGGTCCGCCTATGCCATTGGCAGTCGCTAAACTTACAGATTTTAACTTGCCATTGAGTGTCAACTTGGACGATAGTATGGCGATGATGCCTAACCTCAAGCTGTCAGGGTTTAAAGAAGTGGTTGTAACAGCACGTATTTCCGTGGATGGCAACGTGGCGCTGCAACCTGGTGAGTTAGAAGGCGTGACTCAGACCATCACTTTAACCCAAGAAGTGCAGCAGGTCGCGGTTACTATCAGTCGTGTTATAACCAGCACAGGAAGCTAAATGTATAAGAAACTCGTTGGCGCCGCTTTGGCGCTAATTTTATCAGGGTGTGCGCAAGTCCCCGAAGAAAAACAAGACCCCCGAGATCCGTTGCAGTCACTCAACCGTCCCTTGTATGACTTTAATATGGATGTTCTGGACGCCTATATCTTGCGCCCCGCTGCGAAAGGGTATATTGCGATTACACCAGCACCGGTGCGCAGCAGTCTTGTAAACTTCACAACTAACCTGGCGGCACCTACAGATGCCGTGAACGCCGCCTTGCAAGCTAAACCAGGTGATGCAGGTGTCAATGTTGCACGTTTTTTGGTGAACACAACCGTGGGTATTTTTGGCTTGTTTGATGTCGCCAAGACGCTGGGCCTGGAACACAAAGATGAAGACTTTGGTCAGACACTGGGTGTTTGGGGAGTTGGTGACGGCGCTTATCTGATGATCCCGGGTTATGGCCCGTCAACGGCTCGTAACCTGACGGGTGACGTCGTCGATAATGTTGTGCTGCCAGAAATTGCTTTGTCTACACCGCAAACTATTCTGGTATTTGCGCTGCGTGCAGTCGAAGCGAGAGCCAGTCTGATGTCGCAGGAAAAATTACTTAACGAGTCGCTCGACCCGTATATCTTCCTTAAGGATGTCTATTTCCAGCGTCAGCTTTATGAACTCCACGATGGCAATCCACCCGTTGAGGAGGAGCCAGAAGAGTTCGATGAGGACTTCCTCGAGAACTTATAAACAGTAATGAGATAAGCCGGCTTAATGTCGGCTTATTTTATTCCAGCTGATCCCTTCACTCTGATAGTCAGCGCCACTCAGCACGAGTTTGGATAGTTAGGGCATACTTTCTCCGCCTAAAAACCAGATTAGATGGTCTGGCTCAGCGCCTCTATAGACACTTTGTTGACATTCACACCGTTACAGTAATTGCGATTTCACTCAACAAGGACCTATGACATGAAATACCTACAATCACTTTTGGCAGTGTGTATTGCCCTGAACCTGAGCGCCTGTGGTGATGATGACAGAATTCACCCGCCAGGCGGCGGAGGTGAGGTGCCAGACACTGGCCGAGTTGTACATGATATAGCGCTGAGCTCACCTTCAGCAGAGCGTCAATTAGTCGAAGACTTTCCGGTTGCACAGTACCTGACGTATGACGGTGGTGCGCAGCCGCTGACGAGCCTCACCAGCATTGATGTGAACTGGCCCGAGATCCATACCTTTCAGCAGGGGATTGAGGTCGGCCTGATTGATGCCTCGACGGAGTCGCTGATTTATCGTTCTCTGGATATTCAATTGAGTGCGCTGGATAGTATCGTGGCCACTGAGCTGTTTGAGCATGAATTATGGTATGTGGCAAGTAGCAACGAGTTATACAGGCGCAACCTGAACAATGACGAAACGCGCTACTGGCGATTCGGGGGCGATGTTAGTCTGACTGAACTGGCGATCGACAGCGAAAATAATCGCGAAATTTGGAGCTATGATGCGCACACGCACCAGGTATATCGCTTTACTCCAGATACAGAGCAGCTATTACGCTATCCCTTGTCAGATAATATGACGATTCAGGGGCTCTCGTTTGCTCAAGAGCAGCTCTGGCTGCTCGCGGCGGAGCAGGGTCAGGCCGTGGTATTTCAGTTTGAGGTCGTGGATGAGCAGATCAACCCGGCAAATGCCTGGATGGTGAGTGGCTTTGATCAAACCGAGTTTACCGATCTGACGCTGATGCCGGATGGTCGGATCGCGGTGGCAAGTAATGATCAGGAAAACAACCTGTTTTTACTGGCCGACAGAGACAGGTTATTGGGAGATGGCCCCATCGCAGACAGTGGTAACCTGGTCGTGCAGCAACGTTTTACGCTCCCGGCGGGGATTAAACAGCCTTCGGGTTTATGGCAGTGGCAGAGCGGCGGCTGGGAAATCGTCACCGATCAGGCCGAAGTCTTCTCGTTAAATGAAAGCCTGGAGATCCAGAGCCGCAGTGAACTGGTATTTTCCTCAATAAACTGCAGCCAAGGCTGCACAGAAGCCGTTACCGGTACAGCTGATGGGTTATTTGTACTGGCAGACAACGGGCTGGTTGGACACTTTATACAAACGGGGCAAGGTTATGAACTGGCTCGGGAGTATGCTCTCACATTACAAGGAAACGACGCGCAGCCGCTGGAGTTTGCGGGTATTGCGTATGATGAGCAAAGCAACCTTTTTTTCCTGGTGTCCGATAGTGATGATGAGTCGCAACAGGACTGGCTGTTCACGCTGGACAACCAGTTCAACCTGATATCACGTCAGCCGCTCAGTTATGCAGCTGAGACTGAAGGCAGTATTAATGAATATACCGCCCAGGGGCTATACTTTGCTGATGGCGCACTATGGCTGCTCTCGGAGCAATTCACTAAAGTGGTCAAATTGAACTTGAGCGCAGAGGTGGTGGCAGTCTACGACTTGTTACCGGAAGATATGCCGATACCCAGCGACTTGGTTGTCAAAGAAGGTAAGGTTTACCTGATTGGAGACCACGAAAACGATGAGCCAGTGCCACCATTGACTGAGTTTATCATTAAATAGTGGTTTGGGGGCAGGCCCCCAAACCGTTTGCTGGATCAAAAGCGCCAGTTCACATTGGCCCACAGCGTGCGACCAGCTTCGTTTACTTTGTCTATTTGCGCATAGCCGCTGACCATAGCGCCGGCGCGACTCAGGTGCTCGGCATAGGTTTTGTCGAGCACATTGTCGACTCCGAGACTCAATAGCATTTCATCTGAATAGCTATAGGACACATTTAGTGCCAGTGTACCAAAGCCGTGGCTGGCTCCAACGTCCTGACCGGCAATATTACCCTGGCCAATGGCAACACGATTCTGACTTTTTACGAGGCGCCATAAACCGCCAACCTGCCATTTATCCAGCGTGTAATCCATAGCTAAACGTGCCTGCAACGGTGGTTGCTGCGCGAGCGCGGTATGATCCGTTTTATTGCTGCCACGCACATAATTGATACTGGTCGTGAAATTCAGCCGTTTACTGAGCTCCATTCGGGTTTCCATTTCGAGGCCCATGGTTTGAGCATCTATGTTGCGGGTAACCGCCAATGTTTTGTCCATCACTTCGTAGCGATTGTCAGTCAGCAGATAGTCTTCAATGCGGTTGTAGAATAAAGAGACTGACGTTGTCATGCCGGATTTTTGTAACATCCAGCCGATATCCAACTGGTTAGTCTTTTCCGTCTCTAGTAAGAAGGCGCTCATGCTATCCACGCTACGGCGTCCGCCACCCATCAGCTCCCAGTAATCCGCAAAGCGTTCGCTATGGCCTGCGCCAATGTAATAGCTCATATCCTGATGCTGAACCTGATAGCGAGTAAAACCGCTCCACAGGGAATCATCTCGGGTATGATTGGCCGTGGGGTTAACCATTGGCATCATCATGGAGCCAAGTTGTTGGCGCTTATCAGTGGCAGACCAGTCATCAAGGCGTAATCCACTCACCCATTGGCTACGTATTGAGCCTTCTGTGCGCAGGGCATATTCCAGCTCGCCGAATAGTCCGGTTTGTTTAAACTCGGCGTTGTTGCGGCGCGGCATAGATTCTACTGGCATCTCTGGCTGGTTCATACTGACGCGGATACGATGGCGGTTTTGTTGATGATCGACACCATAGCTCAATGTGTGCTGTTTATTGATGACAGAAGTGAGCATGATCTTGCCACCCCAGGTACGCCGATCCGGGTTGGATGAGGTCGGGCTTTTCATCATTATATTAGGGGTGAATGTTCGCAGGCTATGGTTATCCATGATGTGATCTATGTTGTTGTAATACACATTGGCTTCCAGCGCAGTAACCAACCCTGTTAGTTCGCTCAACTCAATGTTCAGCGCAACGTGATTTCTATCGAACTTGCTGCCATCCATCATGCGATCCGCGTAGGCGACCTTGCCATCACTGCGGCCAAGGCTCAGGCTATACAGGCTGTCTTCATCCGGAGTGTAAGCAAACTCTGAGTCGAGGTTCCATTTATCATACGCGGAGTGAATGGAATTGCCTTCGCCGTCTTCATAATCATCGGCATCGCTCTTACTGGCGGCAACTCGGGCGTAGTAGTCTTGTGTACCGCCTTTGATATCGGCATTTACCATACGCTTGCCAAAACTACCTGAAGTTGCGTTGGCAAAGCCTTGCCAGCCTGCCTCACTCAGGCGCTCCGATTCGCGCTCAAAAATCACTGTGGCGGCACTGTTTCCCGGGCCATAAAGTACCGTCTGTGGGCCTTTGATCACGGTCAGCGTATCGTAGGTTTGCGGTGTAATATAGGCTGTAGGTGGATCCATACGGCCGCCACAGCCACCAAGTGTCAGGCCACCATCGGTAATAATATTCAGACGCGAACCAGCCATCCCCCGAAATACAGGATCGCTGCTGGCGCCACCTTTTTTAATCAAAGAGAAACCGGCAATACTGGACAGCAAATCGGCACCATCCTGAGCGGGTAAAGGTTGTCTGGGGGCCTTTGGATCAGTTTTGATATCCAGTGGACTATGCATGGGGGCGATAACCACGATGCGTTCCAGGCTGTCTGTGTGTTTGTCGAGTTGTGTATCCTGGCTGTGTGCAGAAAAAGCGGCGGCTACTGCAAGCCAAATGAGGTTTCTGGTCATGATCCATCCCAAAGTATTTTCACGTTTTTATTGAGAGGAATTTTACTTGCCAGACAAATGCTTGGGATGTGACAAATTGTCGCACCTGAACGGATTTAGCAGCAGAAAAAAGAAAACATTGACCTAAAACAAAAACAGCCACCGAGAGGGGCTGTTTGGTAAACCATAAAACAACTGCCAGTGCTAAATTGACATCACTTCCATTTGTTGATCGCACCACTGCAGCGCTTCGTGGTAATAGTCTGGCAGCAGATCCGGGTCCAGGCTCAACTGTTGCGCCAATTCGTTCGCACCTTGCCAGTTAGCCTGTTCATACATTTTGATAAGCGTCAGGTAACTGGCCAGCAGACCCTCTTGTTTTAAAAGAGCATCTTTGATTTCAATGGCCAGTGGTAGCTTGTTCATTACACTGTCCATGCTTTCATCCAGGATGGCGTCCATCAGTGACATCATGCCCGCCAGAAAGGCCATACCAGTGTCCTTGAGCTTGTTATGTTTCACTGCCAACAGTTCAGCAAAGCGTGCGCGAGTGAGTGACAGGCGTACCAGCTCAAGCGGTTTCTCTGAAGAAACCTGCGAGGCAAACAGCAAAGATAAAAACTTTTTAAGTTCCTGGTTACCTAACACCACCAGAGCCTGCTTAATGGTAGAAATTTCGGCGCGACGCTTAAACGCGGCTGAGTTAGAGTAACGCAGTAATTTATAGCTCAGGTTAACATCGCGCTCGAATACCTGGGTAATACGCTTTAGGTCAACGTCGACGCTTGATGTTTCGTACAACAGCTCCGCCAGCGCCATCTCTGATGGCGGTAAGGTTTTACTCTGAACCACTTCGGGTTTGGCAAAAAAGAACCCCTGGAAGTAACTAAAACCAAGCTCAAGTGCCTGCTGGTACTGCTCATGTGTTTCGACTTTTTCAGCGACTAGTTCAATATTCTTGAACGGCGCAATGGCTTCCTTGATTTCTTTAATGGTTTCTATGTCTGTGGTCAGCACATCTATTTTGATCTGGTCGATAAACGGATAGAAGTGTCGCCACACCTTTTGATGCTGATAATCGTCCAGTACTATGGTGTAGCCTTTGCTCTTGAGATCCTGCACGGCAGCAAGCAGGCGCTTGCCCGGCTGCACTGTTTCGAGGATTTCCACAACCAGCTGCTCGCGTCCCATCATAGTGGGGTAGCCTTTGAGTAAGGTTTCGAGCGTGAAGTTGATATAGGCGGGTTTGTTGTCGGTTAAATCTTCCAGGCCAAAGTTAAACTGACTACCTTCGATCAACCTTGAGGTTGCCTCAGAGCCATCAATTTCCGGGAAGACATTATCTAATCCATCACGAAATAATAGCTCGTAACCCACGAGTTCTTTGTTTTTATTTAGGATTGGCTGCCTGGCGGCATAAAAATACATGAAAGATACACCTGACTAAATACTTCTACTGCACAACAATATAAGGCAATCTCAGGCTTATTTCATTAATTAATTCAGCTTGTTTCAGCTTTTGGTATTAAGGTATGAGGGTGTTTGCGCGCAATTCATGCCCGGTTCACCCCGTGTAACTTGGGTGGTGATCTATGCCATGTTATAGTGGACCTTTCGCAATGGCTTTTGTCCCAATCTCAGCTAAGAAAAACAGCATCTGATATTGTGGAGAGGAGCCCGAACTAAAGGAGGTAATTTTGGAAACAGGCACTATGATCTCACTTGCCATGTATTTCATCGCCATGCTGGGTATCGGACTGTACGCGTATCGTAAGTCAACCAGCGACGTGTCGGGTTATATGTTGGGTGGCAGAAGCCTTCCACCTAGTGTCGCGGCCTTATCTGCGGGTGCCTCGGATATGAGTGGCTGGATCCTAATGGGTCTGCCAGGCGCCATGTTTGTCAGTGGTTTCAGTAGCACCTGGATAGCCATAGGTTTGGTAATAGGTGCCTTTTTAAACTATTTATTGGTGGCACCACGTCTGCGCGTGTACACCGAACTGGCCAATGATGCGATCACCATTCCAGACTATTTTGCTAATCGCTTTGAAGACAAAGGCAATGCATTGCGTATTGTCTCGGCGCTGGTGATCATTATTTTCTTTACCCTGTATACATCAGCAGGTGTGGTTTCCGGTGGTAAACTCTTCGAAAACTCGTTTGGCATGAGCTACGAATCCGGCCTGTATATCACGACGGGTGTGGTGGTCTTATACACCTTGTTCGGCGGTTTTTTGGCGGTTAGCCTGACCGACTTTGTGCAGGGCTGTATCATGTTCCTGGCGTTAATTCTGGTGCCAGCCGTCACTTATTCACTGCTCGATAATCCGCTCAGTGTCACACTCAACGATATTAACCCTCAACTGCTTACCTGGGTTGGTGCTGGTGGTGCAATCGGCATCATCTCTGCCATGTCCTGGGGATTGGGGTACTTTGGTCAGCCACATATTATTGTACGTTTTATGTCAGTACGCAGCGTGAAAGACATGCCTACGGCGCGACGCATTGGTATGAGCTGGATGCTGGTGGCGACAATTGGCGCTATCACAACCGGTCTGTTTGGCGCGGCTTATGCGCACGAAAACGGCATTGTGGTTGAAGATCCGGAGACGATCTTCCTGATCTTATCTGAATTGCTGTTCCACCCCCTGATAGCAGGCTTTTTACTTGCAGCTATTCTGGCAGCCATTATGAGTACCATTTCTTCGCAGTTATTGGTGAGCTCAAGCTCCTTGACCGAAGATTTTTATAAAATCTTCCTGCGCAAAGATGCCTCAGACAAAGAGCTTGTTCTGGTTGGCCGTATTAGTGTTGCCTTGGTATCGCTGTGTGCCATTTATCTTGCCTACGACAGAGACAGCACGATTTTGAGTCTGGTAAGTAATGCCTGGGCTGGGTTTGGTGCTGCATTTGGCCCACTGGTATTGCTGAGCTTGTTCTGGAAACGGATGAACTTTGCAGGTGCTTTGTCGGGCATGATAGTGGGTGCTGCAACGGTACTGTTCTGGATTTATGGTCCAGTGACTGTTAACGACCAGCCACTAAGTGCGCTTATCTATGAAATTGTACCTGGATTTATCGCCTCAGCGGTTGCGATTGTGGCGGTAAGCCTGGCAACTTCTGAGCCCAGTGTTGCAATCACCGATAAGTTCGAGGAAATGCAAACCGCACTATAAGTGTTGCAGCCAAATCAATAGCCGCGGTATGCTGACCGCGGCTTTTTTGTGTCCCAAAGGTATGGCCTGGTTGCCTTCAGGGCCGAGTTAAACTTACGATCAGGTATGTGATAAGGGCCGTAAATCGGCGAGACGGCGGCCGGTTTGTCGTTTTGTTGTTCCAATTTTTCTAATTTTCCTTATCATGAACAGTATCGTGATCCGGTCAGTATTAAGCTTTTTGGCCAATTTCATGGTGTACGAGATCATCCGCAATTCAGTGAATTTAAGGCAATTAATGCTTGTTACTATATGGCAATAAGGTTAACATGTGCGTAACCTTAGTGGGTGGTCCTTTCAATTCATTAGAAGGACGGAAAATATGAAGTTTTTTATAAAGAGCTTAAATAATAAATCAAAAATGACCCAGCTAGAGAGAGTTTCTGGGCTGAGCGAAGAAAGTGCACGGCTGGTTGCCGGTGGCACTGGAGGAGGTGATGGGTCACAACCTCGAGCTCGCAATTTGTCTCCTGAGTCTGCACTATTGTTTGTTGGTGGGTAATCGGTAAGGTTTTAGCCAAGCATGAATGAGTTTTATCAAGTTACTGGATGGATAATAATAGCATTAGAGCTGTTTGTTGTTTTGTTTTTGCTCCATAGCTTTAAACAGCATCGCTTTGATTTATTTTTCGGTGGAAAAAGTACCTTGAAAAAGCAAAGCGATCACGAGCTACATTCATGCTTTCTAGCTTCCTTGGCTGTTCTTGTGTTTTACACATCTAGTCGTAGCCTGGGCCAGTACATTCTTAGCCTGCCTTTTGAAGTGATGCAGATGCGCCAAATTTACTACTTCTCACTAGTATGTACGGGGGCTGCATTTATTACTGTATTGTACTTATTGCATGCTATCCGGGGTTGCAGCTTTTCTGCTACTGCGCGTGTAGTCGCATACATCGCATTAGCAGTCATGTTTATGAACTTCGCCCAGTTAGTCCTGCGTGGTTACTTAAATAGTGACATATTGTTTGATGCATATGGGCCATTTGTTGTAATGGGGAACGTGTGTACATTTGTTATCTTAGCCAGATTTCCATTCTATAAACTAATGGAATCAAGACTTGCCAAGGGAGAGATATAATAATGGAGTTAGTCTACATCGGCAGTATGCTAATTGTCGTAGCATTTATTTTTGTATTGGCCATGATCGTCAAAGGTTTAAGGCTCAGGCCTGTTGAACAGCGTTTTAAATCGCTGATCATAGTTGCTAAGGACAATGATGATGAGGTGGAAGATAAATACACTGAAGCCTATGAAATCGTCATGGAGTTTGGTGACTTACTTGCCGCGGAAAAGAACCTGGAACAATATTACGGCGTTAAAGATATATATGACCGTGTTGAAGAGTTTCGGGCAGAAAACCACCAGATGGCCAAACAAGAAAAAGTCACACTTAAACTTGTTAAGTAACCACGTCCATTGCCCCTGAGCGGTTGTTTGGCTATAACCGCTTGAGGTAATGCCTGTCTAATTCAGCCCTCAAGTGCGCCCCTACGACTCGGTTCAGGATAATATCAACTCCTGGACCCACGCTATAAATCTCTTTGCATTATCCGTCTGGGAGCGGTTTTTCCCGGGAATGTAATAGCATAATTCCGAGGCTATGCTTGTGTTGCTTATGGGCCTTAGCTGACCCATTGCGCACAGCCGACGAGTGAGCGTTTCTGAGCAAAATACCCATGCTTTCTCTGCAATCGCCTGTTGTACGCAGAATAGTTCCTGATCAAATTCCCTGATATCAAACTCCGCTTTATTTAAGCCGTTTTCTGCCAACCAGGCCTCGAGAGGAGGTTTACACAGTGCCATATTTTTCCAGCGGGTGGTGTAGATAACCGGGCGGGTGCCAGAGGCTCTGAACGCTTGTAAGCTCTGATAACCAAACAGATTATAATGCTCCACATTCAGCCTGTCCTGCGCCTTGACCTCTTTGATATTACCGAGCCGTATCGCAATAGTATGGGGCTGACAGTCCATTAGCTCTCCGCTGGCAATGTGCACTGCGATGTCTGGGTAGTGTTGATTGAACATATACAGCTCCGGAAGCAATGTCAGTGCTGCAAATGAAGAGGTGGTACTAACCCGAACTACCTCATTAAGTTGCCTGATACTCGCCAGTGCAGTTTCTATTGTTGTAAATCCTTCGGAAGTGGCAGTTGCCAGCAAGCGGCCCGCATCGGTCAGGACTATCTTCCTGGTCTGGCGAATAAATAAACTGACATTGAGGCGATCTTCAAGCTTGCTAATATGATGAGAGATCGCAGTGGGTGTTAACGCCAGTTCTTCTGCGGCGTGTTTAAAGCTGCCATGACGTGCAGCAGCCTCGAGTGCTCTGAGTGCCTGTAAGGAGACATGTAAAGCCAAAATCAGCATCCCGAATAGAAAGTTATAGATGATTTTAACTCATTCATAGGTGCAATAGTATCATTTGTTCAATAGTGCGCTGTGGCGCACACTATATTGCGTTCAATAATCAAAAAGGTAACTCGTATGAGCACAATATTGCATATAGATTCAAGCGTCAGAGCCATCAGCAATGAAAACCCATCGCACAACTCACTGTCAAAGAGCATTGCACACAGGTTCATTGAAACCTGGCAAAGTAAAGGTGTAATAGATGAGTATATTTATCGCGATGTCGGCATTCATCCTCCACAGTTTATTACTCAGGACTGGATTGGTGCGGTGTTCACCCCTGAGCGTGAAAGAACAGAAAATCACAAGCAGCAGCTGGCGCTCTCCGATACACTCATCGACGAATTGGCACGTGCAGACATTGTTGTTATTTCTACCCCATGTACAACTATGGAATGCCAGCACAGCTAAAGGCCTGGTTTGATCAAATTATCCGGGTTAACAAAACATTCGACTTTGATCTCAAGCGCGGTGACTTTCCGTTACAACCGCTGATGTCTGGAAAAACACTGGTTGTCATTGCCTCGTGTGGCGAGTTTGGTTTTGGAAAATCAGAAGTTCGGGAAAGCAGCAATCACCTTATGCCGCATTTACGTACCCTGAGCCGTTATCTTGGGGCGGATTCTATGTATGAGATAGTCAGTGAATATCAGGAGTTTAACGATAAAAGGCATAAAATATCGCTTGCGAGCGCGTATGAAGAAGCAGAAAGTTTGGCTATGTCATTAGCATATGCTGAGGCACCTGTATCGGCAGACTGAGCACAATTCACAGGCTATAGCGGTCACTTTGCAATAAAGTGGTCGCTTTGGGTTACTTTTGGTTTTTTCAACAACGACTTTTAAAACCGCTTTTTCAGACGAATCATACTAGGCTCGTCTTTTTTCACTCTGCGCGGCATTGTCTTGCAAAAGTAAAGGTTTCAGGTCACGCAGGATAATATGCCCATAGTCCTGATAACCGGCTTGTGTACCAGGTGTAAACCACTTCATATGCGCAATAAACTCAAGTGAACTGGCAATACTGTTGATCAGGCTCTGCTCCATGTCAGTCTGGAATACCAAAGGTGGCTGCGTCTTGGCTTGCGGTGCTAAGTGCTGGGTCTGTTGCTCACCGGTTAATAACCACAGGGCACTGTCTTTGGTCGCCGGGTGCAAAAAGAACTTGCTGACTACAGACAGGGTAGGTTCTCTAACATCTTTTTCATACTTTCGGTACGAAGCAGTAGGAATATCCAGTATTTCTGAAAAGCCAACCTGAGAATACCCCAAGTTGATACGTAACTGTTTTAATCTTGTAGCAAAAGTATTTGACATATGACCCAATCCGGTTAATTATTTATCCACCTGACCCGTTCAGACTACATGACTCTTAGTCAAATGTCTAACCGGGACGAAAAATAAGCACTTTAACGACAACAAAACCAGCTAAGTGTGAAACTCAAGACCTGTGTTAAGGGGCTTACTCGCCAAAGGCTGAAACTCTATGTCTGGGTGCGTAATACACTGTGATTGATAATAAGCGGATATGTTATGACTACTGTTAGAAGAAATGAATCTGTGCGTAAAGCA
The DNA here is from genome assembly GCF_004014715.1 of Pseudoalteromonas sp. R3. Taxonomy (NCBI): domain Bacteria; kingdom Pseudomonadati; phylum Pseudomonadota; class Gammaproteobacteria; order Alteromonadales; family Pseudoalteromonadaceae; genus Pseudoalteromonas; species Pseudoalteromonas sp. R3. The sequence continues at coordinate 3,067,246 of NZ_CP034835.1, read as the reverse complement.
CACACAATAGCAGCCAGAAAGCAAATTCAAACTGCGATCCGTCGCCTGCGCAGAGAAATGAACTTAACTCAGGCAGAGTTAGGTAAGAAGCTTGTTACACCTGTTGATCAGGCCACTATCTCCAACTGGGAATGCGGTAAATCAGATCTGTCAGCCTGTCAATTACTGGATATTATGATGATTTTTGGCCAGCCAAACTTTATGAGTTTGCTGGAGCAAGGGGCACAAAGCGATTTAGTCGACGAAAAGCAGTCGGCCTAACCTACTAAACCTCTGATGGCATTCTGTCAGTCAGGTTCCCCTAAGCTAACATATCGTGTTGTCGGGGCACGCTCGTGCCCTGTTTTTACTTTTTATTCGTCTAATCTCCATTCCTGTACTAGCTTTGCTGAGGGAGCAAGGATCCTTTAGCGTCTTTGGTTGATTTCGGCTGTCTGTTAACCACTGTAGTTCCGGACAAACTCAAAGGCTTCCTGCTTGCAGTCCCATCCTGTCACGCGCCTGTCACTATTGGGTTGTCAGCGACTTGGGCGCAACCAAGCAAGTACAAGGAGCTTTTTATGTCGTCACCTAAATCACAGTTGGGATTTGATCAGAACCAACGTAAAATTATTATCGGAGAGCAACAAGACTCAGAGCTGGGCCCGTTATGTCATCTGCCCGGCAGCTGGCAAAATATAGGTAACCTCCAGGGGCACGGCTGGAACATGATCGCCTTGCCTTTTGCAGCGGGAGATCTGGATTATCGTTTGTTGATGAACCAGTATGATGAAACTCTGACTTTCAATCTGGTTGATAAAGGCGTACCAAACAGAGGCATTCCCGATGACCAATCGGTTGCCACCCTCGACTATACTCAAATCATCAACCAGATTGCGGCGGATGATTTTCCTCACTCAGGCCTGGCAGGCAAGCCTGGGCTGGCTATCCACCATGAGCTGGGGTTATGGCTGCATATGCGAGATCAATTGACCGATGAGCTGGATATTGCCCGTTTGTCCAGTATTCCTCACGGCGATGCGGTGATCGCATTGGGTAAGAGTGCAAAATCTCATTCAGGGTTCGAAATACCGGCACTAAACGGATTACCTATTGGTGTAGCGGGGATATTGATACAAGTCCCTATCTTGCCCCTTATAAGCACTTCAGGGACCACCCGTTTGAAGGATTGTTTGACCCAACTCAGGCAAATGCACTGTTACAAAAGGCGATTGCGCCTTTGCTCAGAGATGGCAAGGTACGCAATACGACCAAGCTCGAAGTGCGTACAACCGCGGCTTCGGGGTCTGTAAATAATATTCCATTCGTTACTCGTCAGGCAAATGCGGCAGAGATGCACTCTACATTCTGGATCTATGAGCTGACAGAGACCGACTCAAATGGAAATCCAAAGCTCTGGCTACAGTATTCCCAAACCGTGATCTTGGATTTCTTCAATCGTAAAGACAGACCGGGGGAACTGATCCGTTGGCCTCATATCAGCATTAACACATTGGAAAAGGTACCCACTTAATCTAGAGTTCCTGCCTCATACTGGAATCACCGCAAAGCCAGTTTTGATAACGCAGTGCCATTTTCTCATCCATGTTATGACGAGATGGCACTTTACATGGTGCCTTGCATTTTCGCTAATAAGGGAACACACTATGTGAAAATATTTAACAATAAAGCCACAAGCTAAAGGCTCGCAACGGGCTTTTGCTTTGATGTGGATAAATCAAGATGTTTACACTGGTCATATTATCTTTAGGTTGCCTGCATGGCTTGTATCTCAGTTATGAGCTCATCCGTAAAAATACAGCGAATGATGCTAACCGAATGCTTGCCCTGTGTATTCAGTGCTTTGTTGCGCTGCTGTTCTTTATTTTGCTCGATGAAAGTGGCGCGTTTTATTATGTCCCTCATTTGATAGGCTTGCAGGAGCCTGTTACGTTTTTATTGGCGCCTTGTTTTTACTACTATGTACGCAGGTTAACTTCGCCAGCCTATCTTCCTTTTGTACGCACACATCTGCTGCCATTCTTCACCGCTGTGCTGTGCGCAGTGCCTTTTTATTTACTTGATGCGCAGAGTAAATGGCAGTTTTTGTATGGAGATATGTATGCGCCGGATTTACCCGCTTGGTATCTGGACTCGTACGAAAATGTATTTATTTTTGGGGCTATGATCCAGGTAGCAATTTATCTGGTTTTGTCGTGGCGTCGACTTAACACCTATCAGATAATCTCAGAAAATAATTTTTCTTCACTAGAGCTGATTAATCTGAACTGGCTGAGGCGATTGCTGCTGATGCTAGGATCGCTGTATGGCTTATGGTTTCTCGACGAAGCCATTGAAGTGAATGCCATGGCCTGCATTGATTATGGCAGCGGTGTAGGTTGTCATTACGACTGGTTGGTAGGTGAACGGGTATTCTTTTTCTCCGAGCTGGGCGTTGTGATTGTGTTCTATTTGATGAGCTATTGTGGTCTGCGTCAACCTGAGATTTTTATCCAAAGTAATCAATATCTTGAGACAGATAAACCCGAAGCGGACAAGTACGTTAATTCGGCACTTTCTGAATCACTGGCGGCAGAGCTTTGTAAGCTTATTGAACATCAGGTTCAGGAAGAAAAACTCTTTTTAAACCCTGATCTGACACTGCATGATTTGGCTTGTGCGAGTGGGCATTCACGGCATCATGTATCTCAGGCAATCAACCAAAGTAAGAATGTCAGTTTTTTCGATTTTATTAATCAGCTCAGAGTTGCCTATGCTCAGACACAGCTGCTTGCGCATCCGAACAGGAGTGTTCTGGATGTGTCGCTGGACAGCGGTTTTAATTCGCGCTCTGCGTTTTACGGGGCGTTTAAACGATATACCGGAGTAACCCCGGGAGAATACCGAAAACAGCATAAACGGCTCACTGAAAATGTGTCCTGATCTGTCGAACAGGACGACTTAGGTCAGTTGTCGCGACAGGATGTCATTGTTATTTCAATGGAGAAAACAACAATGACAAGACAAGTACCCATTCAGCTGGGGCTGTTTCACCAGTCGCTATATCGGCACCTGAGGTTCGCTCAGTACACACCCTCCCATGTTCACTATCGTCAGCACTGCTCTTACATTGGACATGTTTATCATGAATCTGAGGTAGAGGTGCATGTCCAGTCAATGCGCCACGGGGGGTTAATATGACTTTACCCAATTTACCTCGAGTAGCCGCTTTATATGGTGCGTTGAACACCGCTATGGTCTGCGCCAGTTCACCGGACACGGATCTGGAGCGTATAACAGTTAGTGGCAGTCAGTACACGCTTGCTGCTGAGCAAAAGGTACACTTTCTGTCGAAAGAACACATAGAAGTCATGCCCCATATTGCCGACGATATTTTTCGTCTCATGCCAAGTTTACCGGGTGTGGCAGCAGGAGATTATTCTGCTAATTTCTTTGTTCGTGGTGGTCACTCGGATGAAGTACTTGTCTTGCTGGATGGGCAGCCGCTTTATCGGCCATTCCATATGAAGAGCTTTAACAGTGCTTTCAGCATAGTAGACACCGATAATGTGGGGGCATTGGAGTTTTCCAGTGGCGGATTTACGGCGCGCTATGGTAACAAAATGAGTGGCGTTATGGCCATTGATAGTATTTATGATATCGCTGAGCAAAAAAACAGTTTGGGGGTCAGCTTTATCAATGCCAGAGTTGGCTCACAAGGCACATTTGCAAACGAACGTGGCACTTGGATGGTGTCGGCTCGACGCGGCTATCTGGACTTGGTGCTTGAAGCGGTTGAAGATGAGTCTAATAAATTCGAACCAATCTATGCCGATCTATTTGTGAAAGCGAGCTACAACCTGTCGGATAGACATTCTCTGTCGGGTCATTTCCTGTATGCCTGGGACGATGAAATACTTGATGATACCTTTCAAGAATGGGATGGGGTCAAAGAGTATCAGGTTCAGGAAAAGGTGAGCGGTCAGTACAGTAGCGTTTATTTTTGGACAACACTGAATTCAGACTGGCACGCAGACTTGAGTAGCCAGACCTTATTGTCAGTGGCCAAAGTAGAGGAAGACCGAAATGGTGGTCAGTATGACCCAGGGAAATCTGGCTTACTCTGGATGATAATAAGTTTTTTTATGCCTACTCCCTGAAGCAAGACTGGCAGTGGCATCTTAGCGAAGATCATTACCTGGAGTCAGGTTTTGACGCTAAATATCTGGATGCAGAATATGACTACCGGATGGAAGCCTGGTATCGGCTCAATTATGATGGTGAGGACTACCGCTACCGGAAGACCCGGTTAACCGCATCCGGCAATGTGTTTGGTGCCTATGTCAGCGACCGCTGGCGGCTCTCTGACGCCTGGTTCGCTGAGCTGGGCTTACGCTGGGATCAGCAAGATTACTATGGATTCACCAAAAGGCAATGGAGCCCCAGAGTTGCGCTTTTGTATCAATTTGCAGAAGGTCACCGGGTGTCCTTGAGCGCCGGTGATTACTATCAGCCAGAGGATATTCTTGGTCTGCAAGTGGCTGACGGTGCGACAAAGTTTCACGGTGTCGAAAAAGCCCGGCATATGATTTTGTCGTATCAGGGGGAATTAAGCCCGGGTTTCCAGTGGCGCGCCGAGGCGTATCTGAAAAAACTTTCTGATCTTCGGCCATGGTACGAAAATGCCTTTGATATTTATGCGTTCTTGCCCGAAGGTCAGGCAGACAGATATCAGGTCGCGCCTCAGTCTGCTAAAGTTAAGGGCGTTGAGCTTAGCTTGCGGCACAGTATCTCGCCCCAATGGCAGTGGCAGGCAAGTTATAGCTGGTCTAATGCACAAGACAATATCAACGGGCACTGGTATCCGCGTAGCTGGGATCAGAGGCATTCTGTGAAACTGGCAAGCAACTATGAGTTCGATAATGGCTGGCAGCTTAGTGGGTTGCTGTATTTTCACTCTGGGTGGCCTATTACCGGAGAATCTGGCTCTTTGGTGAAAACTGCTGGGGGGCAGTTAGAAGTTCAGCGTAGTCTGAATGAGCGAAACCAGCTTAAACTGGGTAACTATAAACGGGTTGATGTCCGGATCCACAAAATCTATCCTTTATCAAACAGCGAGTTAACTGTATTTTTTGAAGTGTCTAATTTACTGAACTTTGACAATGAATGTTGTATCGAGCGTACCAGCTATAACGTCAATGATCAGGGACAGCTGCTTAAAAAAGAAGAGCGGGGTCACTGGTTGCCCGTTATTCCATCGTTTGGTGTTAAATGGGAGTTTTGAGGTGAGAAATATATAGCCCGGTTACTGTACCGGGCTATGAGTTGAAAGCTTATTAATCCTGAACAGAACGAAGCAGGGCGTTAATACCCACTTTCTCTCGTGTTTGTTGGTCAACTTTCTTCACGATAATGGCGGCATACAGGCTATGTGTGCCGTCTTTGCTAGGTAGAGAGCCTGGTACTACAACCGCACCGGCTGGTACACGACCGTAGTGGATCTCACCGGTTTCGCGGTCGTAAATACGGGTGCTTTGTGAAATATACACACCCATAGAAATGACAGCACCTTCTTCAACAATCACACCCTCAACAATCTCGGAGCGGGCGCCGATAAAGCAGTTGTCTTCAATGATGGTTGGGTTGGCTTGCAATGGCTCCAGCACACCGCCAATGCCCACACCGCCTGACAGGTGTACGTTTTTACCAATCTGTGCACAAGAGCCAACGGTAGCCCAGGTATCAACCATAGTGCCTTCGTCAACATAGGCACCAATATTGACATAAGAGGGCATCAGAACCACGTTTTTGCCAACAAAGCTGCCCTGACGTGCAACGGCGTTAGGTACGACACGCATACCACCTTGCTGAAATTGCTCAGGTGTATAGTCGCTGAACTTAAGCGGCACTTTATCATAGAACTGGTTGACGCCATCATGCAGAGGCTGATTATCGCGGATACGAAATGACAGCAGAACCGCCTTTTTTAGCCACTGGTGTACAACCCATTCGCCGCTGATTTTCTCGGCAACGCGAGCTGAGCCCGAGTCCAGCATGGCCAGGGCGTCAATAATGGCATTTTTAACCTGAGGAGACACATCACTTGGCGTGATGGTATCGCGTTGTTCCCAGGCTTGTTCAATAATGGTTTTTAAATCCGACATAGTGTCCTCATTTATTCAGATTCTGCATTGAGTTTTTTCATCAGTGAACGATGTAACGATGCCTTGGCATCTTCACTGAGACGTTGATAATCTTTGTCAGAGACCACAAAGAAATCCTCCGCGCGTTCGCCCACAGTGGTAATACGTGCGGCGTGAATATGCAGTGAATGCAATTGAAATACCTCGGCTATTTTAGTCAACAAACCGGGAATATCCACTGCCTGGATCTCTATCAGGTTACGGTCACTGCGGGCGTGGGGGCGGACCACAACCTTAGGTTTAATATTGAAGTCTTTAAAACGTTGTGAGCGATTTTTCTTGAGCCGAATCTTCTTCTTCGGATCGGTCAGGATCACTTCTAAGCCGCGACGCAGAGTTTTGGCTCGTCCACCGCTGATAGGCCGACCATCAACCTCCAGAATGACAAAACTAAAGACCACGTAACCATCTTTGGTGGTCAGGACCTGCGCATGCTGGATCTGGGCTTTTTTGGAGCCAATTACAGCCACCAGTTTGGCAAACAAGCTGGCTTCGTATGGCGCATAGACAAATACCTGAGTGCCGCCGTGCATAGGTTGTTCTGAGACCACCACACAAGGCAGGCTCAAATCATCACGGCTGAGCAGGTACTCTGTATGCCAGGAAATTTGCTGTTCGCTAAACGCGGTAAAGTAGTTGGCTTTAAAGCGCGCCCAGATCATATCAATCAGGTCTTCGCGGTACTCTTTGTTGATAAGCCGTTGTTTGGCTTGCTGCTTCTTGTCGCGGATCTGATCTCGCATATCCATAGGGTTTTCAAGCCCAAGTCGCAGAGCACGTTGGGTGAGTAAGTAGAGCTCACGTAATAGCGTATTTTTCCAGTCGTTCCACAGGTTGTCATTGGTGGCACGAATATCGGCAACGGTCAGGCAGTAGAGGTAATCAAGCTGGCGCTCGTTTTTGATGCGAGAAGCAAATTCGTTGATCACATCCGGGTCATTGATGTCCTTTCTTTGCGCGGTGACTGACATCAGCAAGTGATTTTCGACCAGCCAGGCAACCAGTTTGCTGTCGGACGAAGAAAAGCCGTGCATGCGTGCAAAGGCTGAGGCATCTACGGCCCCCAGCTCTGAATGGTCTCCGCCACGGCCTTTGGCAATGTCATGGAAAATCCCGGCCAAATACAATAACTCGGGCTTGTCCATGCGAGTAACAATTTCAGAGCACAGCGGAAACTCGCCTTGATGCTCATGGCTGAAGTAACGATAAATATTATTGATCAACTTATGGGTGTGCTCATCCACGGTATAGGCGTGGAACAAGTCAAATTGCATTTGACCAAAGATATTGCGCCACTGTGGCAAATAAGCGGCAATGATCCCGTGCTTGTGCATCAGGGTAAATGCACGGCCCATGCCATTGGGGTGCTTCAGCAGGCGCATAAACGCGTCGCGACACGCTGCATAATCCTGTAAGTCACCGAGCAAACGACGTCTAACCTGGCGCACCGTACGGATGGTGCTGGGGTCGATGTCGGTTATCTCAGGATGATCGGCAATGTGCTCAAACAATAAGATCAGATTTTCCCGACGAAAGAATACCGAAGGGTTCTTGACCCGAATTTTTTTGCCAACACGTTCAAAGTGGTTGTCGAGTGGCACTACGGTCGGTTCGCTTTGGTCCGGTAAAATGCTTTGCTCAAAATAGGACAGCAACATTTGATTCATTTCCCGCACCCGGCTCATGATCCGGAACAGGCGTTTCATCATTCGTTCAACGGAAGCTTTCCCTTCGGAGCCAAACCCTAACAGTTCAGCTGCATGGGGCTGATAATCAAATAGCAGACGGTTCTCGCTGCGCCCGGCGGCCAGATGTAGTGCAAAACGGATGTTCCAGAGATTTTCCAGACATTCCAGCAGTTCCTGATATTCTTCATGAGTCAGATAACCGTGGCTGATAAGCTCTTCCAGGGTTTCAGCGTGGAAGTGTTTTTTAGCCACCCAGAAGATGGTCTGAAGGTCGCGCAGGCCTCCGGGGTTCTCTTTGATATTTGGTTCCAGGTTATAAGCGGTGCCATGGCACTTTTTGCGTCGCAGGCGCTGCTCTTTAACCTTGGCGATGAAGAACTCATCGGATTGCCAGATGGGCGTTTCAACAATATGGCTCTTCAGCCGCTCAAATTCCACGTGATTACCGCAAATCAAACGGCTTTCCAGTAAGCTGGTGGTAAAGTGCACGTCTTCACGCTTTTGCTCCAGCACCTGCTCGTGGGTTCTCACACTGTGGCCAATATCCAGATTCAGATCCCAGAGTAAAGTCATAAAAGACTCTAATGATTCTGTTAGCTCGGGTCCTGGCTCTACTTTACAGAGCAATAGAAAATCGATGTCTGAATACGGGTGCAGCTCGCCGCGGCCGTATCCACCTACGCCAATGAGGGCGAGGTCGGGAAATTGAGCCAACCCGGTGTCGGAGTAGAGCTTGATCAGCAGCCTGTCTATAAACTCAGCTCGGGCATTGATCAGCTGCCGGACTGGTTGTTTGGAAAACTGATTGTTTAGCCATTTATAAAAATAGGCCTGGCAGTTTTTGTAGTCATTCAAGGTTTGCGCTTCGTCGAGAAGCGTTTTTACTTTATTTGGTAGTGCCACCTGGGCTCCCTATGTTACGCGCAAAACTCACAGCTCAGTTTTACACTAAGTGGCAAAAAAATGCGAGGAAGTGATAGGGGTAGGGCGCTTAAATGGATGAAAAGGCAGCATACATGTCAGCTAAGCAAGACGCCACCGGCTGGTGGCGTTTTTGAGTTCATAACAATTTGCTTAATTAAGTGTTCTATTTTGAGGCGAGAAAATATAGTCGATAACCAGGCAAAAATTTAGCTATTTAGTTGCTCTAAATGAGAAGTTTTTAACACCGTTAGCGTTATATTTACTCCGTCAAATTGAACAGGTATTAAGTGAAATTGGTATCAATTATGCTTTGTGCTCGATTACCCGCTCAATGGTGTCGTCGCTACGCAGCGTCAGGACTTCGACGCCAGTTTCTGTTACCAGCAGAGTATGCTCCCACTGGGCGGACAGGCTGCGATCTTTCGTTACTACAGTCCAGTCGTCTTTAAGCAGTTTACAATGACGTTTACCGGCATTGACCATAGGTTCAATGGTCAGGCACATACCGGCTTGCAGGGCTTCACCGGTTCCTGGTTTGCCGTAGTGCACGATTTGCGGTTCTTCGTGAAACTCTGCACCAATACCGTGGCCGCAATATTCGCGCACGATAGAGTAGTTAAATCCTTCCGCATATTTTTGGATAGCAGCGCCGATGTCACCAATGCGTACGCCCGGTTTTACCATGCGAATACCGATATACAAAGCTTCCTGGGTGACTTCGCTCAAACGTTTACCCTGAATACTTGGCGTACCAACAAAGAACATCTTTGAAGTATCGCCGTGGTAACCATCTTTAATGACTGTGACATCAATGTTGATGATGTCGCCCTCTTTGAGCGGTTTGTCGTTTGGAATACCATGACAAATGACGTGATTCACAGAGGTACAAATAGACTTAGGGAAACCGTGGTAATTAAGTGGTGCGGGCACTGCCTGCTGTACATCCACAATATAATTATGACAAATGGTATTCAGCTCATCGGTCGTCACCCCTGGTTTGACATAAGGTTCAATCATTTCTAATACTTCAGCGGCTAACTTACCGGCAACACGCATTTTTTCGATTTCTTCAGGGGTTTTGATCACTGCACTCATTGAGACTCCAAGTCATAGTTTCGACGCAACAACATCAGGCTAGTTTATGAACGATTTTTAGCCCAAACGTTGAGTTAATTTCTTTTATATGGTATAAAGCGCGCCGTCTTTTTACAAATAAATCTTTCAGCCGGTTCGGCTATCAGGTTGTTTGTAACGAAGGCAACACGAAATTTAATTTTAACACACACACATATCGGCACATACACTTGGGTGCAGGTTTGGGACAAATTACCGGGTAACCGGACTACCTAACCTGTTGGTGTTATGGGATATGTGGAGGCCTAACCCTAAATAAATTAGAGGAAAATACAAATGGCAAACGTTTCAATGCGCGATATGCTTCAAGCTGGTGTTCACTTCGGTCACCAGGCTCGTTACTGGAACCCTAAGATGAAGCCTTTCATCTTCGGCGCTCGTAACCGTGTACATATCATCAACCTGGAAAAGACTGTTCCTATGTTCAACGATGCACTTAAGTTCCTTTCGAACGTTGCATCTAACAAAGGTAAAATCCTTTTCGTAGGTACTAAGCGCGCTGCAAGCGAAGCAGTTAAAGAAGCAGCTATTCAAAGCGAGCAGTTCTACGTAAATCACCGTTGGTTAGGTGGTATGTTGACTAACTGGAAAACAGTTCGTCAATCAATCAAGCGTCTTAAAGACCTTGAGACTCAAAGCCAAGACGGTACTTTCGAGAAGCTGACTAAAAAAGAAGCTTTGATGAAAACTCGTGAAATGGAAAAGCTTGAGAAGAGCCTTGGTGGTATCAAAGATATGGGCGGTCTTCCAGACGCTATCTTCATCATCGATGCTGACCACGAGCACATCGCTATCCGTGAAGCAAACAACCTGGGCATTCCAGTAGTATCTGTTGTTGATACTAACTCTAACCCAGATGGCGTTGACTTCATCATCCCAGGTAACGATGACGCGATCCGCGCTATCCAGCTTTACACTGGTGCTGTTGCGACAGCTATCACAGAAGGTCGTGAAAGCAACATCGTTGCTCAAGCTGAAAGCGACGACTTCGTAGAAGCTGAGTAATAGATTACAAACCGTGCCACTGGCAACACAGGTGTGCGGGTGGCCGGTTGTAACGCACTAAGCTGTCATCAAGTCTTCATCTTATTTTTCCGAAGACTTGATATTCTTTACAAGCGGTAATTCGCTTATCAAAAAACCGAATTCAGAATTGAGGATATTCTAATGGCTGTAACTGCTGCCCTAGTTAAAGAACTTCGCGAGCGCACTGGCGCTGGCATGATGGATTGTAAAAAAGCACTAACTGAAACTAACGGTGACATCGATCTAGCTATCGAAAACATGCGCAAGAGCGGTGCTGCTAAAGCGGCTAAAAAAGCTGGTAACATTGCTGCTGAAGGTACAATCCTTATCAAGCAAGGTGAAGGTTTCGCTGCACTTCTTGAAGTTAACTGTCAAACTGACTTCGTTGCTAAAGACGAAAACTTCCTAGGTTTTGCAAACACTGTTCTTGACGCTGCTGCTGAAGCGAAAACAGACATCGAAACTTTGAAAGCTAAGTTCGAAGAGACTCGTGTTGCACTAGTTGCTAAAATCGGTGAAAACATCAACGTTCGTCGCGTTGAGTACATCGATGGCGAAAACATCTCTGCATACCGTCACGGCGACCGTATCGGTGTTGTTGTAACTGGTGACGCTGACGAAGAGACTCTGAAGCACGTTGCAATGCACGTTGCTGCTTCTAAGCCTGACTACCTAAACCCAGAAGACGTACCTGCTGAGGTTGTAGAGAAAGAAAAAGCGGTTCAGGTTGAAATCGCTATGAACGAAGGCAAGCCTGCTGAAATCGCTGAGAAAATGGTTGTTGGCCGCATGAAGAAGTTCACTGGTGAGATCTCTCTTACTGGTCAAGCGTTCATCATGGAGCCTAAGAAGTCTGTTGGCGAGTACCTGAAAGAGAAAGGTGCTTCTGTTTCTTCATTCATTCGCCTTGAAGTTGGTGAAGGTATCGAGAAGAAAGAAGAAGACTTCGCTGCTGAAGTTGCTGCTCAAATCGCAGCTGCGAAAGGCGAATAATCACGCTTAGGTGATTAAGTGATGCAAAAGCCCCCTCGAGATGAGATTTGCTTTTGCGTCACTGCACAAAATTCTCTAAAATAACCGCGCATTTATGTGTAGCATAAGCGCGGTTATTTTGTATCTCACTTTTAATTTGGCCCGGAAATTATGACTATCAATCGAAAACCTGTTTTTAGACGCGTTCTTCTTAAACTTAGCGGCGAAGCTTTGATGGGAGATGAAGGCTTTGGAATCGATCCTAAAGTATTGGATCGTATGGCCCAAGAAATAAAAGAACTTGTAGAACTCGACGTAGAAGTGGGTTTGGTTATCGGCGGCGGTAACTTCTTACGTGGCGGCTCTTTGGCCGAAGCGGGTATGAACCGCGTAGTGGGTGACCACATGGGTATGCTGGCAACTGTGATGAATGGTCTGGCAATGCGTGATGCTCTGCATCGTGCATTTGTGAATGCCCGTCTGATGTCTGCTATTCCACTCAATGGTGTATGTGATGCATACAACTGGGCAGAAGCAATCAGCTTGCTGAAATCAGGTCGCGTCGTGATCTTCTCAGCGGGTACTGGTAATCCGTTCTTCACGACAGATTCAGCAGCTTGTCTGCGCGGTATCGAAATTGAAGCGGACACTGTGATCAAGGCCACTAAAGTCGATGGCGTATTTAGTGATGATCCGGTGAAAAATCCGGACGCAGAACTACATCGTCACCTGACTTACAATGAAGTGATTGAAAGAGAATTAAAGGTTATGGACCTGGCGGCATTTACCCTGGCTCGTGACCACAACATGCCTTTAAGCGTATTCAACATGAACAAACCAGGCGCGCTAAAGCGTGTTATCATGGGTGAAGAAGAAGGCACTTTAATCAGTACACAACCAGCTGCGGAGTAAGGGCTTAGGCTAATAGCCTTGGCAAAACAGTAATTAAACTCGCCAGCTGAGTCCGATTAATACAGTAAAGAATAGGATAGCACTGTGATTGATGATATTAAAAAAGATGCGCAAGAGCGCATGACAAAAAGTGTAGCTGCGCTGGCAAGCCAGCTGTCTAAAATCCGTACTGGCCGTGCACACCCGGCATTACTTGACGGTATTTCAGTATCTTACTACGGTGCTGATACGCCTCTGAACCAGGTTGCTAACGTGACGGTAGAAGACTCTCGTACTCTGGCTATCAGCGTATTCGACAAGTCTCTGGCACAAGCGGTAGAAAAAGCGATTATGGCGTCTGATTTAGGTCTGAATCCTATGTCTGCTGGTACAGTTATCCGTGTTCCACTTCCTCCATTGACTGAAGAGCGTCGTAAGGACCTTATCAAGATCGTACGTGGCGAAGTTGAAGGTGGCCGTGTGGCGGTACGCAATATCCGCCGTGATGCAAATGGTGACGTTAAGTCTTTACTTAAAGACAAAGAGATTTCTGAGGACGAAGCACGTCAGGCAGAAGACGAGATCCAGAAGCTAACTGATAAGTTTATCAAAGAGATGGACACCCAGCTGAGCGCGAAAGAAGCAGAGCTGATGGAAATCTAAGCAGCCACAAATTTATTAGGTTTGCAGCGCCGTCTAAGGTATACTAGACGGCGTTTTTTTTTACTTAAATAGGCATTATGATTTTAACCGCTGACGCAATTTCACAGCAATCTCTGCCCAAACATGTTGCCATCATTATGGATGGAAATGGTCGCTGGGCTCAGGCGCGCAAACGCCCCCGTGCATTTGGACACAAGAAAGGGGTCGATTCAGTTCGCAGTGCTGTGCAGTTTTGCTCTAAGCTAGGGATAGAGTCATTGACGTTGTTCGCCTTTAGTAGCGAAAACTGGCGTCGTCCTGAAGACGAAGTCAGTACTTTGATGGAATTATTCCTGTTTGTTTTGAGTAAAGAAGTTAAAAAGCTCCATAAGAATAATGTGAAACTGTCCATCATAGGTGACATCTCGCGCTTCCCAGCCGGGTTACAGCAAAAAGTCGCTGATGCAGAGCAGTTAACCGAAAGCAACACGGGTTTAAAGCTAAATATCGCAGCAAACTATGGTGGCCGTTGGGATATAGTGCAAGCGACCCAGTCCCTTGCGCAGCGAGTGGCCAGTGGTGAGATTCAGCCAACCGACATTACGGAAGAAGCGCTATCATCACAGCTTACCATGGCGGACCAAAGCCCACTGGATCTACTGATCAGAACGGGTGGAGATTATCGCATCAGTAATTTCTTACTGTGGCAAGCTGCGTATGCTGAACTCTATTTTACCGAAACGCTATGGCCAGATTTTAATGAAGAAGCGTTTTCAGAGGCGCTTGCCTGCTACGTTTCCAGAGAGCGACGTTTCGGTTGTACCGGCGAACAAATAAAACAATTACTCGCCGAGCGTAAAACAACAAGTTGAAGGTATAAAGTTTGTTAAAACAACGTGTTATGACGTCGGTGGTGCTGGCGCCACTGGCCTTACTATTGGTGTTTTTCACACCACTAAATCTGTTTAGCGTGATTGCCGGCGCCATTATTTTGATGGGCGCCTGGGAATGGGCGGCGTTCATTGGCCTGACTAACCGGCTCCACAAAGGTATTTATGTCCTTATAATGGCGGCGGTACTGGGGGGCTTCACGTACACTGGCCTATCACTGAATTATGGCAACAAGGGCGTTTAGTCGCAGATGCAAACTATGTCTTCACGCTTGCTGCAGCCTGGTGGTTGGTAGCAACGGTCCTTGTGATGAACTACCCGCGTATGGCCAAAGCGTGGAACGAAGGCATGATTATGCGCACCATCGCAGGCTTTCTGACCCTGATCCCGCTTTGGCTGGCTCTCAATGTACTGCGTAGCGCTGAGTATCATCAGGCGCAGCAGTATGGTTCTGTACTGATTATGGTGGTGCTGGGTATTGTCTGGAGTGCAGATATAGGCGCCTATTTCGCAGGTAAGAACTTTGGTAAGCATAAGTTGATGCCCAATGTCAGCCCCAATAAAACCATTGAGGGATTAGTTGGAGGTCTGCTTACCTCTGTCATATTTGTCATTATCTTCTGCTACTGCAGCGATGTGGCGAGTCATCAATGGTTGTTATACGCAGGTCTGACTGTGATCATTGCTCTATTCTCAGCCATTGGCGATCTACTCGAAAGTATGTTTAAGCGCGAAGCAGGCTTAAAGGACTCAGGTAAATGTTTACCGGGTCACGGTGGTATTTTGGACCGTATAGATAGCCTGACAGCCGCTGCGCCGATTTTCGCTTTGCTGTATGCCTGGACGGTAACACTATGAGTGATAAACAAAACCTGGTTATCTTAGGGTCTACCGGCTCAATTGGTACATCCACGCTTGATGTCGTAGGCAGAAACAGCACGCATTATCAGGTTTTTGCACTGGTAGCTGGCAGCAATGTATCGCTGGTTATTGAGCAGGCCCTTCAGTATCAACCTCGTTACGTCGTAATGCGCACCGAAGAGGCAGCCAGACAGGTAAATGAAGCACTGAGCGCTCAGTCAACAGAAGTCCTCAGCGGCACTCAGGCAATGTGTGATATGGCAGCCCACCCTGACGTTGATATTGTGATGTCGGCTATCGTCGGCGCAGCCGGTTTATTGCCTACGCTGGCAGCGGTGGAGCAGGGCAAGAAAGTCCTGCTGGCCAATAAAGAATCGTTAGTGATGTCTGGTCAATTATTTATGGATAAAGTGAAGCGCCACGGAGCGACTTTGCTACCCATAGATAGCGAGCACAATGCCATTTTTCAGTGCCTGCCCACAGCAGTTCAAAATGGCCAGAGTAATCAACTCGATACCCAGGGGATCAAAAAAATCCTCCTTACCGGCTCTGGGGGCCCTTTCCTCAACCGCGCAATTGACACGCTGGCTGATGTTACCGTTGCAGAAGCGGTTGCACATCCTAACTGGTCAATGGGGCAGAAAATCTCAGTTGATTCCGCGACCATGATGAACAAGGGCCTTGAATTTGTTGAAGCAAAGTGGCTTTTTCATTGCCAGGCGGATGACATAGAGGTGGTGATCCACCCGCAAAGTATGATCCACTCTATGGTGCAGTACATTGACGGTTCTGTTATCGCACAGATGGGGCAACCTGATATGCGCACTCCGATTGCTTATGGTCTGGCCTACCCAGAGCGAATCGAAGCGGGTGTTAAACCACTCGATTTTTCAGATATTGTTGATTTCACCTTCACTAAGCCCGATTTCAATCGCTATCCCAATTTAAAACTGGCAATTGATGCCTGTCGCAGTGGTCAGTCAGCAACAACCACGTTGAACGCAGCGAATGAAATAGCGGTTGCTGCTTTTTTGAATGAGCAAATTGGCTTTTGCGATATTTATCGCATCAATGCCGAAGTGCTTGAACGCTGCCATCAGGAACCATTACACTCTGTGGACGCGATTATGGCACAGGATGCGCAGGCGCGCAGAATTGCCAGGGAATTGATCACTAAGTAGGAGTTGTTATGTTGGAATTTTTCTGGAACCTGGGTTCTTTCATCGTCGCACTGGGGATCTTAGTGGCTGTACATGAATATGGCCATTTTTGGGTTGCCAGAAAAGCTGGCGTCAAGGTACTTCGCTTTTCTATCGGATTCGGAAAGCCCTTAGTACGTTGGCACGACAAACTCGGCACTGAATATGTGATAGCTGCGATTCCTCTGGGTGGATACGTTCGCATGTTAGATGAACGAGTGGATGAGGTTGAAGCATCAGAGCAGCACTTGTCTTTCAATAACAAACCCGTCCTTTCCAGAATCGCAATTTCAGCAGCGGGACCACTCGCAAACTTTATTTTTGCTATTTTCGCACTCGCTCTGATGTACATGGTTGGGGTGCAAAATGCTAAGCCCATTGTCGGAGGCGTAACGACAAACAGCATTGCCGAGCTGGCGCAGGTACAATCCGGAGACCGCATCATAAGTGTTGATGAGCAGCTGGTTCAGTCATGGCAGGAAGTAACATTTGCCCTGATGAGTGGTTTAGGCGAATCAGAGGTGATACTCAAAGTGCAGGACAGCAAGGGTCAACTTGCACTGCGTCAACTCGATACCCGCCAGTGGCGACTGGACGAGCAAGATGTACCACCCCTGACATCTGTTGGGATCGAACCCTATCGCCCCAATCTGAAACTGGAAATCGCTCAGGTTGCTAAAGGTTCAGCTGCAGAGGCTGGTGGATTGGAAGTTGGCGATAAATTGCTGCGCTACAACAATGAATCACTAGACTCCTGGGAACAGTTTGTCCAGCTAGTACAGACCTCAGCACAAAAGCGCAGTCATTTGGTTGTACAGCGTGCAGGAGAGGAGATAGACCTTTACCCAACACCACAGGGACGCGAAGACAGCGCTGGGGTGCTTACAGGCTATTTAGGGGTTGTCCCTGTGCTTGAACCCTGGCCCGAAGGCTACATTGAAACTAGACAATACGGGGTATTCGATAGTATCGTGCTGGGCGTTAAAAAGACCTATGATTTGACGGCGCTCAGTTTTGAGATGATTGGTAATTTATTGACCGGCCAGGTATCGGTCAAGAATCTCAGCGGTCCGGTTGGCATTGCTGTTGGTGCCGGAAATAGTGTGAGTTATGGGTTTGTCGCGTTTTTAGGCTTTTTGGCCTTAATTAGTGTGAACCTAGGGGTTTTCAACCTTTTACCCCTGCCGGTCTTAGATGGCGGGCACTTAATGTATTACTTTATTGAACTTATTCGCAAAAAACCGGTCTCTGAAAAGACACAAGAGTTAGGCTACAAGGTGGGTGCGGTTGTGCTCCTGGCGCTAACTTGTTTTGCACTACTTAACGATGTATCGAGGCTTTAGGCCGTTAGGTGCGATAGCAATTGAGGCGCACTGTTCGCCGTAAGCTGTAAAGGATAAAGATAATAAAATGCCTATAAAAAAACATTTAGCTGTAACGAGTTTACTGGGCGCGAGCTTTGCTGCTCTTGGGCAAAACTCCTTTATCGTAGAAGATTTGAAAGTTGAAGGCCTGCAGCGCGTTGCGCTGGGCGCTGCGTTAACGCACATTCCCATCAACGTTGGTGATCAAATTGACGATTACACTGTGTCTAAGACGATTAAGGCGTTATTTGCGTCCGGTCACTTTGATGATATTTCCGCATTCCGTGATGGTAACCAGGTTATTTTCAAGGTCAAAGAGCGTCCCACGATCGCCTCTATAGAGTTTGATGGCAATAAAGACATCAAAGATGAACAGCTACAAGAAAGCTTAGATCAGCAAAATATTCGTGCCGGTGAGACCCTCGACAGAACCGTTATTGACAGCGTTGAGAAAGGTTTGATCGAGTTTTTCCACAGTATCGGTAAATACAACGCCAAAATTGAGACGAGCATTGTTGAGCTGCCTCGAAATCGGGTAAGGCTGAAGTTGGAATTCAAAGAAGGTGATGCGGCATCGGTCAGGCAAATCAACCTGGTAGGTAATGAACTCTTTTCTGATGAAGAACTGTTAAAGCTGGCCGAGTCGCAACAAGACTTACCCTGGTGGCAATTCCTGTCGAGCGACCGTTATCAGAAGCAAACTATTGAAGGCGACCTTGAGAAGATCCGCAGTTACTATTTAGACCGCGGCTATTTACGATTCAACATAGATTCAACTCAGGTTTCTGTCAGCCCTGAACGCGAGTCTGTCTATGTCACAGCAAACCTGACTGAAGGTGAGCAGTACATGGTTAAAGATTTCGAATTCATTGGTGACTTGTTAGGTCGTGAAGAGCTGATCCGCAGTGTTGTGCCACTGAAAACTGGCGAGCTTTACAATGGTTCAATCGTAACGGCGACTGAAGAATTCATCAAAAGCTATCTGGCACGGTTTGGATATGCCAATGCTGAAGTGCGCACCGTTCCTGATATCGATGACGAAAACAAAGAAGTTAAGCTGACGCTGGCCGTAGACCCAGGTAAACGTGTCTATGTGCGTCGTATTGCTGTCAATGGTAACCAGGTTACTGCTGATCATGTGGTGCGTCGTGAGATGACTCAGCTCGAAGGTGCTTGGTTGTCTAACCAAAGCCTGGAGCGCTCAAAGCTTCAGATCCAGCGTTTGCCTTATATGGAAAGTGTCGACTTTGAAGTTAAACCAATCCCGGGTATTGACGACCAGGTCGATGTCGATTTCAAAGTAAAAGAACAGCCTGCAGGCAGCTTCCAGGCAGGTGTTGCCTATGGTTCATACGGCGGTTTACAGTTCAACGTTGGGGTGAGTGAATCTAACTTCCTCGGCACCGGTAATCAGCTGGCATTTAACATTAATACGGGTCGTGGTTCTAAGCGTTACACGGTATCTTATACAGATCCTTATTTCACGCCGGATGGTGTATCTCAGGGAAGTAGTATTTTTTACAGCGACTTTGATGGTAGTAAGCTGGGTCTGATTGACTACGACCAAACCAACTATGGCCTCGGAACTAATTTTGGTTTTCCAATCGATGCCGTTAACCGAATTAATTTCGGTGTTCGCTGGATTGAAGAAGAGCTGGATCGTATTCCTGATTACGAGCAGTCGCGCGTAATGCGTCTTGCCTTTGCCGATCCCGATAATCCGGATGCAGGGTTTGACTTTACCAAGTATGAGCTAAGTGTAGGCTGGTCTCGTATCACAGTGAACCGGGGTATGTTCCCGACAGATGGTTCACGTCAGAATGCCACCTTCAGGATCACCACGCCTAATTCAGACCTGAATTTCTTTAAAGTCAACTACGACTCACGTTTCTATTGGCCAGTCAGTAATGACCACCGTTGGGTCTTCTCTGCTCGCGCGGGACTTGCCTATGGTAATGGCTACGGAGAAGTTAACGGCTTTGAACAAACATTGCCATTCCAGGAATTCTACCGTATCACCGAAATGGAATTGCGCGGCTTTGACCGCAACACCATTTTGCCACGCGCGTTGCAACGTGTACCCACCTCTATCGGTGGCACACCACTACCAGATGGCACCGTAACGGGCTCAATTGGTGGCGATCCGCAATTTGATAACCTCATAGAGGGGGGGCGTATCGGTGGTAACGCAAAAGCGCTGGCAGGTATAGAAATGATTGTTCCGACTCCTTTTATGGATGAGGAAAACACCAGTTCAGTGCGCACCAGCTTCTTTATTGATGCTGCCAACGTTTGGGACACAGAGTTTGACGCCGATCGTTACACTAACTTGTCACCAGATGTTTATAAAACACTGTCAGACTACTCTGATCCAAGTCGATTCCGAGTGTCTACGGGCCTATCTGTACAGTGGATCTCGCCTATGGGACCTATGCTGATCAGTTTCGCCTACCCACTGAAAAAAGAAGAAGATGATGAAACAGATTTCATCAGCTTCAACATAAGTAATACTTTCTAAGGAGCTAATTGTGAAAAACCTATTTAAAACTTCGGCCATGGCGCTGATGGCAACACTCATGATGGGTGCGTCTGCGTCTGCTTTTGCACACAAAGTTGGCCTGGTTGACATGCAAAGCATTTATGGCAAATTGCCGCAAATGGCAGAAATTGAGAAAACCTTGCAAGCTGAGTTCGCTGAACGTCGCCAAGAATTAGAAAAACTACAGGGTGACATTCGTTTCGAAGCTGAAAAATTCAAGCGTGAAAGCGCGACAATGAGTGAAGACCAGCAAGCAGCATTGCGCGAAAAGATTCAGGGCATGCAGCAAGAGCTGGCTAAAAAAGGTCGTCCTCTTGAGCAAGAAATCAAAGTGCGTCAAAACCAGGAGCTGGCAAAAGTTCAGAAACTGATCGTTGATGCCATTGAAGAAGTTGCCAAAAAAGGAAAATATGACGAAGTTCGAGTAAAAGATACGACAATTTACTTCAACCCTGATAAAGTTTCTGACCTGTCTGATAAAATTGTTGAAGTAGTCAGTAAAAAGTAATGACCAAACACTACACTTTGTCGCAGTTGGCTGAAGCTCTGGGCGCCGATTTACAAGGCGATCCAGCTCAGCCAATTGAGAAAATCGCCACCTTGCTGAATGCAGGTGACAGGGACATAGGGTTCCTTGCGAACAAGAAGTACCGCAGCCAACTTGCATCTACGCAAGCAGGTGCAGTGATACTCTCGCCGAGTGAAGCAGAGCACTTCTCTGGTAACAAGCTTATCTGTGATAACCCTTATGTTGCCTATGCTAAGCTTGCACAATATATGGATACCACCCCAAATGCCGCACAAGGTATTCATGAGCGAGCATCGGTAGATGCATCCGTGAAGCTAGGGCAAAATGTCAGCATTGGCGCAAATGCCGTCATCGAGGCAGGTGTTGAGCTCGGCGATGACGTACAAATTGGCCCTGGTTGCTTTGTCGGTAAGCATACCCGCATAGGTGCAAAAACTAAGTTGTGGGCCAATGTCACCATTTATCACGAAGTCGTTATTGGTGAATCATGCTTGTTCCAGTCTGGTGCTGTGATCGGTAGCGATGGCTTTGGTTACGCCAACGAAGGGGGAGAGTGGGTTAAAATTCCTCAGCTTGGTAGCGTCATTATCGGTAATCGCGTAGAAGTTGGTGCGAGCACGACTATAGACCGTGGTGCGCTAGATGATACTGTGATCCACGATAACGTGATCCTGGATAATCAAATTCAAATTGCACACAATGTTGAGATTGGCTACGGCACAGCCATTGCTGGTTGTAGTGTGATGGCCGGTAGCGTGAAGATCGGTAAATACTGCCAGATTGGTGGTATGGTGGCCGTCAACGGTCACAACGAAGTGTGTGACGGAGTGGTCATTACAGGCATGAGTATGGTGACCAAAGGGATCTCCGAGCCGGGGATTTACTCATCGGGTATGCCACACACTACCAATAAAGAGTGGCGTAAAAATATCGCTCACCTACGCAATCTTTCTGATTTTAAAGCGCGACTTAAAGCGCTGGAAAGCCTCACTGAACAGCTTAAACATACTGATAACTAAAGGATGTTATTTTGGCCAACGAATTAAATAGCTTCGATATTCAAGAAATCCTCAAGCTACTGCCACATCGCTACCCGATGCTGCTGGTAGACAAGGTCATTGACCACAAACCAGGTGAATACTTACACGCAGTTAAAAATGTGACTGCCAATGAGCCTATCTTTACCGGTCATTTCCCTGATCAGCCAATCTTCCCTGGCGTGATGATTTTAGAAGCACTGGCTCAGGCGACTGGCCTTCTGGGCTTTAAGACAGTCGAGAACCGCGGCGATAATGAACTATACTTGTTTGCAGCAATAGATAACGCGCGCTTCAAGCAACCTGTTGTGCCTGGTGACACCATGCATTTACACGTTGAATTTGTCAAAGAGCGTCGCAATATTTGGAAATTTTCTGGTGTTGCCAAGGTCGACGGTAAGGTCGTATGTAGCGCTGAGATAATGTGTGCAAGAAGAGAGTTTTAAGCGTGATCCATCCTACTGCAATTATTGAGTCAGGTGCTCAGCTGGGCGAGAACGTTTCGGTTGGTCCCTATAGTTATATCGGCAACGATGTTGTTATCGGAGACAACTGTAAAATTGAATCTCACGTGGTGATTAAAGGACCCAGCGTGATTGGTTCAGGTAACCATATATTTCAGTTCGCATCAGTGGGCGAAGCCTGCCAAGATAAAAAGTACAAGGATGAACCAACGAAACTCGTGATTGGTGATAATAATATTATCCGTGAGTGTGCCACTATCCATAGGGGCACAATCCAAGATAAAGGCATTACCCAAATTGGCAGCAATAACTTGTTTATGGCATACACTCATGTTGCGCATGATGCTGTCATCGGTAACAACGTGATTTTTGCTAACAACGCCAGCGTGGCAGGGCATGTTCATGTGGGCGACTTTGTTATCCTGGCCGGTAACTCCGGTGTACATCAGTTTTGTAAAATCGGCGCACATGCTTTTGTTGGCATGTACAGCGGCGTGAATCAGGATGTGCCGCCATTTGTTACAACTACAGGTACTCCAGCCCGACCTGCCGCGATTAACACCGAAGGGTTAAAGCGCCGAGGGTATGAGTCGGATGAGATCATGGCGATTCGCCGAGCGTACAAGACTTTATTCCGCAAAGGCCTTAAGCTTGACGAGGCATTGGAAGTCATGCGTGAGGATGCTGCCAAGTTTGCTGGTGTCCAGCAAATGATCGATTTTATTGCGACCTCAGAAAGAGGCTTGGTTCGTTAAATTTATATAACGACCGATAACCTTTCTACATCGCATATCTGTATCTGATATACTAACGCCATACAGCCTGTATGGCGTTTTTTTATTCTAAAAGAATCACATGGCCAACGAAAAACAAATTACGATAGGGATTGTTGCCGGCGAGCTCTCTGGTGACATTCTAGGTGCCGGGCTAATTCATGCCCTGCGCGAACATTACCCAAATGCACGATTTATCGGTATTGCCGGTCCAAAAATGCTGGATGCAGGGTGTGAAACCTTATTCGATATGGAAGAGCTGGCTGTGATGGGCCTGGTAGAAGTACTGGGACGTTTGCCGCGCTTGCTGAAGATCCGCAAGCAACTGGTGGAGCAGTTTATCGCTCATAAGCCTGATATTTACATTGGTATTGATGCACCCGATTTTAACTTACGCGTAGAAAAACCATTAAAAGCGGCCGGCATTAAAACCGTGCAATATGTGAGCCCGTCCGTCTGGGCATGGCGACAAAAGCGCATTTTCAAAATCGCTGAAGCGACCAACCTGGTGTTGTCTCTGCTGCCTTTCGAAAAAGCATTTTATGACAAACATGACGTGCCCTGTACCTTCGTCGGCCATACCCTGGCGGATGAAATTCCTTTGGATGTGGATGTCGCAGCAGCACGTGCGCAACTGGGCCTCAAAGACTCTGATATAGTGCTGGCTTTGTTGCCTGGCAGCCGGGGCTCCGAAGTCAGCCAGCTCAGTGAAACCTATTTACTGACCGCGAAAGCTTTGGCAGATAAAATTCCTAACTTAAAAATTCTTGTCCCTTTGGTAAATGAAAAGCGCAAAGCTCAGTTCCAGGCCATTCAGGCTCAGGTAGCGCCCGAGCTGAGAACGATTCTGCTGGATGGTCAGTCTTCCCTGGCCATGACTGCGGCCACTGCCGTTTTGCTGGCGTCAGGAACTGCCACGCTCGAAGCCATGCTCTATAAAAAGCCCATGGTGGTAGGATACAAGCTTAAGCCTTTAAGCTACTGGATTTTTAATACCTTTTTTACCTTCAACATCAAGCATTTTTCGTTGCCCAACCTGTTAGCAGACGAAGCCTTGGTTGAAGAGTTTTTACAACAGGATTGTAATCCTGATGCACTCACGGATGCATTGCTACCTTTGCTGAAAGGAGACAACTCAGCCCTGATCCAAAGATTTTATGATATTCACCAGAGTATTCGCCGTGACGCCAGTAAACAGGCGGCACTGGCTGTAGTGGAGTTAATTGATGCAAATTGAACGTCCTGATGTGCAGTTTATTGCAGGCGTAGACGAAGTGGGTCGAGGCCCGTTAGTTGGTGATGTGGTTACGGCAGCTGTGATCCTGGACCCAGCCAATCCGATAGAAGGTCTGACGGACTCTAAAAAACTCACCGAGAAAAAGCGCTTGTTACTGGCGCAAGAGATAAAGCAAAAAGCACTTTGCTATCATGTGGCTCGTGCCACGGTCAGTGAGATTGATGAGCTAAATATCCTTCATGCCACCATGCTGGCTATGACGCGCGCCGTAGAAGGCTTAGCGGTGAAAGCGCAATTTGTATTTGTCGATGGTAATCGTCTACCTGAGTTGAGTGTGCCAGCGCAGGCTATCGTTAAAGGCGATAGCCTGGTTGCAGAGATCAGTGCCGCGTCTATACTGGCCAAGGTGACGCGCGATCAGGAAATGCTGGATCTGGATAAGCAGTATCCACAATATGGTTTTGCAGCGCACAAAGGCTATCCAACGAAAGCGCATTTTGCAGCGCTGAGTGAACATGGTGTCACACCGCACCACCGAACCAGTTTTAAGCCCGTACAGCGTATTCTGGCGGAGAAGCAGTAGTTATGGCAGTACCTGAGTTTGTTCATTTAAGAGTACACAGCGACTTCTCTATGGTCGACGGGCTGGCTAAGACTAAGCCCATAGTGGCGCGTGCCGCTGAGCTGGGCATGCCCGCATTTGCGATAACGGATCAGATGAACCTGTGTGGCCTGGTGCGGTTTTATGGCGCAGCGCACGGCGCGGGTATTAAACCGCTGGTTGGTGCCGACTTTTGGCTCAAG
This sequence comes from Pseudoalteromonas sp. R3, assembly GCF_004014715.1. NCBI lineage: Bacteria > Pseudomonadati > Pseudomonadota > Gammaproteobacteria > Alteromonadales > Pseudoalteromonadaceae > Pseudoalteromonas > Pseudoalteromonas sp. R3. The sequence continues at coordinate 3,042,089 of NZ_CP034835.1, read as the reverse complement.
AGCGATCAATTCCCGGATGAGCCCAGCCGTATTGTGATACTGGCAAAAAACAACGAAGGCTACAAAAATCTCACGCTGTTGATTTCCGAGGCCTATTTACGTGGCCACGTGTTTCACCGGCCCGTGATAGACAAAGCGTGGCTTGCCAAATATAAAGAAGGCCTGATCTTACTTTCCGGTGCCAAAGATGGTGATGTCGGTAAAGCACTACTCAAGGGCAACCCGCAGGTTGTCGCCGAGACCGTAGAGTTTTACGAAACTCATTTTAGAGATCATTATTTTCTGGAGCTGCATCGCACGGGTCGTGAGCAGGAAGAAGAGTACCTGCACGCTGCCATCGCGCTGGCAACAGAAAGAGGGTTGCCGGTCGTTGCAACAAACGAAGTGGTATTTCTCCATGAACACGACTTCGAACCCCACGAAATTCGTGTGGCCATCCACGACGGCTACACACTGGAAGATAAGAACCGCCCCAGACGTTTCTCCAAAGAGCAGTATCTTAAAACCCCTGAACAAATGCAGGAGTTATTCAGTGATATTCCGGAAGCGTTGCAAAACACGGTAGAGATTGCCAAGCGCTGTAACGTCACCGTTCAGCTGGGCACTTACTTCCTGCCAGATTATCCGACCGGCGATTTAAAAATCGAAGACTTCTTGGTGAAGGTCTCCCGTGATGGTCTGGAAGAGCGTTTACAGTTCTTATTCCCGGACGATGCCGAGCGTGCAGAGAAACGTGGTCCTTATGATGAACGTCTGCAAATTGAGCTCGATGTAATCAACCAGATGGGGTTCCCGGGCTACTTCCTGATCGTAATGGAGTTCATTCAGTGGAGTAAGGATAACGATATTCCGGTAGGGCCGGGTCGGGGCTCCGGTGCCGGCTCACTGGTGGCCTATGCATTAAAAATTACCGATCTGGACCCACTGGAATTCGATCTGCTATTCGAACGTTTCCTTAACCCAGAAAGGGTCTCGATGCCCGACTTCGACGTCGACTTCTGTATGGATCGCCGGGATGAAGTAATCGACCACGTATCTAAGCTGTACGGCCGTCAGGCGGTTTCCCAGATCATTACCTTTGGTACCATGGCGGCTAAAGCGGTAATTCGAGACGTCGGCCGGGTGCTTGGTCACCCTTATGGTTTCGTAGACCGTATTTCTAAGCTTGTCCCAGGCGACCCGGGTATGACACTGGCCAAAGCATTCGAGGTGGAGCCGCGCTTGCCAGAAGTGTACGACGGTGACGAAGAAGTGCGTGAGCTGATCGACAAGTGTCGTATTCTTGAAGGGTGTACGCGTAACGCCGGTAAGCACGCCGGGGGCGTGGTAATCTCGCCCACCAGTATTACCGACTTTGCCGCGCTGTATTGTGACGAAGAAGGTAAGTTCCCGGTTACCCAGTTTGATAAAAACGACGTAGAAACTGCGGGTTTGGTAAAGTTTGACTTCCTCGGTCTGCGTACCTTAACCATCTTGCAGTGGGCGTTGGACATGACCAACGAGCGGCTGGCGCGAGAGGGTATTGAGCCGGTGGATATTGCCGCCATTCCGTTAGACGACCCGGCCAGTTTCGAAGTGCTGCTCAGAGCCGAAACCACCGCCGTGTTCCAGCTGGAATCGCGCGGGATGAAAGACTTGATCCGTCGTCTTAAGCCGGACTGCTTCGAAGACATGATCGCACTGGTAGCTCTGTTCCGTCCGGGGCCGCTGCAATCGGGCATGGTAGATAACTTTATCGACCGTAAGCATGGTCGCGAAGAGATCTCGTACCCGGATGCACAATACCAGCATGAGAGTCTGCAACCGATCCTGGAGCCCACTTACGGGATCATCCTGTATCAGGAGCAGGTAATGCAGATAGCCCAGGTTCTGGCGGGATACAGCCTGGGTGGCGCAGACTTGCTGCGTCGAGCTATGGGTAAGAAAAAGCCCGAGGAAATGGCCAAACAGCGCAGCACCTTCGAAGACGGTGCTAAAGACAACGGCGTTGACGGCGAACTTGCTATGAAGATCTTCGATCTTGTAGAGAAGTTCGCAGGTTACGGCTTTAACAAATCTCACTCCGCAGCTTATGCACTGGTGTCATACCAGACACTGTGGATGAAAACCCATTATCCGGCCGAGTTTATGGCAGCAGTAATGTCGGCGGATATGGATAACACCGATAAAATCGTTACCCTGGTAGATGAATGCGAAAACATGAAGTTGACGCTGCTGCCACCGGATGTTAACGCTGGCGTGTACAAGTTTGCGGTAAACCGCCAGGGCGAAATCGTCTATGGTATCGGTGCCATCAAAGGCGTGGGTGAAGGCCCGGTTGAAGCTATCCTTGAGGCTCGTGAGCAGGGCGGCCCGTTCAAGGATTTATTCGATTTTTGTGCCCGGGTTGACCTGAAACGCCTCAACCGCCGGGTGATTGAAAAACTGATCTACGCGGGTGCACTAGACCTGCTGGGCCCCGAGAAAACCCAGCCAGGGCGTGCTACCTTATTGGCCAGCCTGAAAGACGCCATGAAGTCTGCCGAGCAGCACCACAAGGCAGAGTCATTGGGACAAAGCGATTTGTTTGGCTTGCTGGCTGTGGAGCCAGACGACGTTGAGCAGGCATTTGTTAAAGCCCTTCCACTATCGGATGACGAGTGGTTGCAGGGCGAAAAAGACACGTTAGGCTTGTATCTGACCGGTCACCCCATAAATCAGTACAGAAAAGAGTTAAAAAATTACACCTCGGGTCGTCTAGTAGAATTACAGCCGACGAATCGCGATGTGCAATCGACGGCTGCTGGTTTGGTTATCAATGCGAGGGTGCTGATCAATAAAAAGGGCAAACGCTGGGGTCTGATAACTTTAGATGACAAGAGCGCACGAATTGATGTACGCTTATTCCCTGAACAGTTTGAAATGTACCAAGATATGCTGCAAATGAACCAAATCTTGGTAATATCCGGACAGGTCAGCTTTGATAACTTCTCCGGCGGCATTACAATGACCGCCAGAGAAGTCTGCACCATAGCTCAGGCCCGTGAAAAGCGGATCAGTGCGATAAAAATGACATTGAATATGGTGCAAATTGACGCGAATTTCATCGATAATCTGAAAAAAGTACTGGAACCGTATAAATTCGGTACGTGTCCGGTAAAAATCCAATATCAGCGCCCGGACGCGATAGCGGAAGTGACATTAGGTATGCAATGGTGTGTGACGCCCAGTGATGATCTCCTCAGACGGTTATCCAAGATGGCGGCGCAGGAAATAGAACTAGAATTTAATTAAACAGGTAGTTTAGAGCATGAGCCTCAATTATCTTGAATTTGAGCTTCCAATCGCAGAGTTAGAAGCAAAAATCAATGAATTACAAAACGTAAGCCGCTCTGGCAGTCTTGATCTTAGCCTTGAAGAAGAGATCAGCCGCCTCAAGGAAAAAAGCGTAGAACAGACGAAAAAGATCTTCGACAACCTGGGTGCCTGGCAGGTATCTCAGCTTGCGCGTCATCCGCTTCGTCCTTATACACGCGATTATATCGAGCGTATTTTCACTGAGTTTGACGAATTTGCGGGTGACCGTACGTTTGCAAACGATCCGGCTATTCTGGGTGGTGTTGCACGATTAGACGATAAACCAGTCATGGTTATCGGTCAGCAAAAAGGCCGTGACACAGCGGAAAAAATCAAGCGCAACTTTGGTATGCCAAAGCCTGAAGGCTATCGTAAAGCCTTGCGCCTGATGGAGATGGCCGAGCGTTTCAAGATGCCAATCATCACCTTCATCGACACACCGGGTGCGTATCCGGGTGTTGGCGCAGAAGAACGTGGTCAGAGTGAAGCAATCGCACGTAACCTGAAAGTCATGGCGGCTCTGAAAGTACCTACAATTTGTACTGTTATTGGCGAAGGTGGTTCTGGTGGCGCACTGGCGATTGGTGTGGGCGACCGCGTTAACATGCTGCAGTACAGCACATACTCTGTAATCTCACCTGAAGGCTGTGCCTCTATCCTGTGGAAGAGTGCTGAAAAGGCACCACTGGCCGCAGAGGCCATGGGTGTATCAGCAGCACGTGTCAAAGAGTTGGATCTTATTAATACTATCATTGATGAGCCAATGGGTGGCGCACATCGTAACTATGATGCGATGGCGAAAAACCTGAAAGCACAGCTTAAGCGCGATCTGGGTGAACTGGAAGCACTGAGCACAGAAGAAATGCTGGAGCAACGTTACCAGCGTCTGATGTCATTTGGTTATTGCTAAGCCACATTGACACCACAAGATTGAAAAAAGCCGCATCGCGGCTTTTTTTGTACCTGAGAAATCGGGATAATACGACCTAAGTACCGACAACGTCCCTAATTATGATTCAGACCCCGCTTTATAAACGTTTTGCTGCCAGCCTGGATAAATTACTGGTCGATGAGGGTATGCACGCTACAACGCAGGCGGTAATGCATGGCCTCACAGTGGCGCTCTCCGGTGGGGTAGACTCTGTCGTGCTGCTGCATTTGTGTCGTCACTATGTACAAGCTCATACTCATCTGGCTTTACAGGCGATTTACGTGGATCATGGTTTGTCGCCTAATTCTGCGCAGTGGCGGGCATTTTGCCAGGCACAGTGCGATGCACTGACCGTTGACTTTACTCCGGCCTCGGTCACAGTGGTGGCACAAAACCGTCAAAGCCTTGAAGCACAAGCCCGCACGGCACGTTATCAGGCACTGGATGAACACGCCTATCCGCATCATGCATTAGTGCTCGGGCAGCATGCGGATGATCAGGTTGAGACCTTTTTGCTACGCCTGAAACGGGGTTCAGGCCTCAAAGGGCTGGGGGCGATGCACGCACGCACTGCGCTACCATCCGGCCGGGTGTGCCTGAGACCTTTGCTAACCTCCCAGCGCGCTGACATCGAAGCGTTTGCGCAAACATTTGGGATCTCACATATTGAGGATGAATCAAACCTCAGTGACCGGTTTGACCGCAATTTTTTGCGTAACCAGGTGTTACCCCTGTTAAAGTCCCGCTTTTCTGGGTTTGTTCCCAGCGTGATGCGCTCCGTTGAGCTGTTACAGGGGCAACAGGCGCTGCTGGATGAAATCACTCAGGCGGATTTGGCCTATTGTTTGAACGAAAACAGCTTGTGTATTGAGCGCCTTGGCGAATTTTCACTGTTACGTCAGCAAAATCTGGTGCGAGCCTGGCTGGCGGAGCAGGACGTTCAGATGCCCTCGCACAAGCAGCTTGAGCAGATCCTCGAACAGGCACTTAACGCCAGAGCAGACGCACAAATGGCAGTGACTTTACCCCAGGGGCAGGTTCGACGCTTCAGAGGTGCACTCTACTGGGTGATTGAACAACCAAAATGGCGTGAAAGCCATGATATAGGTCAGACGGCAGTGGTGCTTGATGATACTCATGTTTTACAGGTGCAGCAGGGCAAAGGAGTACGCTTACCTGCGCCAGACGAACACATATCGGTGCGCTTTAATTGTCTGAGCGAAAAAATTAAACCTCTCGGGCGAAGTGGCCGTAATACCCTGAAACACTGGCTTAAAGATTATGGTGTCCCCACCTGGGAGCGCAGCCGTGTGCCTCTGATTTATTACAACGACGAGCTGGTGCAGGTGGTGGGTTTTTTCGTCAATGAGGCGTATGCGTCGTCTCAGGGACTCAACTGGAAGTTAGAAGATGCAAGAAACAAAAAAGATCGGTGAATCGCTGGCGAACAAAGCTATCTGGGCAGTATTTGGCTGCGTTGCATTGTTTGCAATCCTGGCGGTAAATGGTGGGCTGAATATTGCCAATGTTGTGCTCGGCTTGAGCGTGGGCGGGCTCAGTGCAGCACTGTTGCTGGCTTACTGGCACGGTAAAGGCGGCAGCTTTTTTATCTTTGGCCTGGGGGCGCCTATGCTGGCCATCATATTCAGTGATCTGCCTGACTTTTTGTCACTGGCTTGGGTGATCAACAGTTTCTTTGGCGGCTTTGCCTTACTGCTGTTGTTATACAAACTGGCAGTGCTGCGTAAGTAATACCAATTTGCTTAATTAAGTGTTCTATTTTGAGGCGAGAAAATATCGTCGATAACCAGGCAAAAATTTGCGAACTCATACCTTAGGTAAAGGTTCTAAATGAGAAATTTTTAACACCGTTAGCGGCATATTTGCTCCTTCAAATTGAACAGGTATTAAGTGAAATTGGTATAAAGACCATATCGCGTTAGGGGACGCAATATGGTCGAGCTGTTGCAGGTTAAATTGTACGGGCGCAGTTTCGGCCAGCATCCTTAGCGCGATACAGCCCTTTATCCGCCCGCGAGAAAATCTCATTCGGACAATCCTGACTGGTGGCTAGTGTAAAGCCAATACTGGTTGTGACATCATGATTCTTCATGACAGTGCAGCATCTGACCGATGCCATAATACGCTCTGCAATCACTTTATTGGTAGTAAAGGCCGGATCGTCAATGAGGATCGCAAACTCATCGCCGCCAAAACGAAACACGGTGTCTGTGGCCCGCACTGATGATTCCAGAATGCGCGCAAACTCAATCAATACATTGTCACCCATTTTATGGCCGTAGAGGTCGTTCACTTGCTTGAAGTTATCCAAGTCCAGCAGCATCAGGCTAAAATTGCAGTGGTGACGACGACTGCGTTCAAGCTTCTTCGCTAAAAACTCATTGAACTGGCTACGGTTTGATAATCCGGTCAGCGAGTCCTTGGTTGCCAGCTTCAACACGCGTTGATACATTAATGCATTTCTCAGTGGATACAGCAAGCAAGTGTGGAGCTGAACCAGTCTGGCTTGCAGTGCCTCACTCAGGCGATATTTACTAAAATACACAATCTGACCCAGATGCTGGTTGTTTAACTCCAGATCAAAGGTATAAGGGCTGAGCTGGTTGTTGCTCTGCTGCATCTGAAACACGCCTTCACTAGAGTGAAACTGGAGTCCGGCCAGATTTATGATGCGCTTAATATAACCGGCAAAGATGTCGAGTAGTCCATTTACATCCAGAGTTGTTTGCAATTTTTCAGTCAGGCTCATCGGGTTTTCGGGGATATGCGACATTTGCATTTGCGCGTTAAACGGCAAAAAATCCCCGCGCGTCGGCGCCCGTTGAGTCAAAATATGGACATTTTCCATCTAATATTCCCCTAAAGTACAACATTCGCTATGTTCTAAGCGAGTTTCATGCCAAAAATTTAAACTGGCTGAAAAACAGCTGCTTGCTATATTTAGTAGTGAATAAAAATTGCTCAACACTATTTTATTGACGCTTGGGAGGCGGTTTGCAGCAAAATTTTGCCGGGTTTTTAGGTGAGGATGTCACCAGTACATTAGTTGCCGCCCTGGAGGGTCAGTTTGCCGGGTTGATAGCGTTATTACTCTGTGCCGTTGCGCTGGTGTGGTCGTTCAAGCGTGTTGGGCTGCCGCCGATCCTGGCGTATTTGCTGACCGGCTTACTGGCAGGCAGTTATGGATTCGGCTGGATAGATAACAGCCATGAGATCCAATTAATAGCTGAGCTTGGAATAGTGTTTTTGCTATTTAGTCTTGGTTTGGAATTTTCAATTCCTAAACTTATGGCAATGCGCAGTGTGGTATTTGGTCTGGGAAGTTTGCAGGTTCTGGTAACCACCGTGGTGCTGGCGGTGATCTTAAAGTATCTCGGTTTTAACTGGATAGAGGCGCTGATCATTGCCAGCCTGATTGCTCTGTCTTCTACTGCCGTTGTGGTCAAAGAGCTTAAAGAGCGGGGAATATTAAACATTCGCCGTGGCCAGCTTGCCGTAGGCGTATTACTTTTCCAGGATATCGCCGTTGTTCCTCTGCTTATCACCATTCCTTTACTAAGCCAGTCAGACAATCAAGTGCTGGTGGGCGCTTTGATCCTCGCGCTCGCCAAAGGGGCGTTCGTCTGCATGTTGCTCTGGGCCATCGGGAAATGGGTATTGCCTAAAGTATTCAATGAAGTTGCAATGGCGCGCACCGACGAGTTATTCGTACTGACTACATTGGTGGTGGCGCTGTGTGCCGGGGCGCTGACCTATGCGTTTGGTCTGTCTATGGCGCTGGGGGCTTTTTTGGCCGGGATGATGCTTGGTGAGAGTCAGTACCGGCATCAGCTCGAAGCTGAGATACGACCATTTCGCGATATTCTGATGGGGCTGTTCTTCGTTACTGTGGGCACTCAGCTAGATGTTTCTTATGTGATTCAGTCATTCTTTTACATTATTCTGGTGCTCACGTTGCTCATAGTGCTGAAACTTAGCATTATTTTCCTGCTCGCGCAGTTGATGGGAGAGCGCCGCAAAGATGCTTTTGCAGCGGGCATCTTACTCTGGCAAATGGGGGAGTTTGGCTTTGTACTGGTTGCGCTGGCCGGCAAACATCAGCTGCTCAGCACAGAAGCTGCGTCTTTCCTGATTGCACTGGGGGTGTTGTCTATGGCACTTACGCCATATTTGATCAGTGAAACAGACCGCCTTGTAAAGCTGCTGCGCATTGACAGTGAAGGCCGACCTGGACCGCACGAGCAGGGGTTTATTACCTCCAGTAAAGTGAAAAATCATGTGGTGATATTTGGATATGCCCGTGTCGGTCAGACCATTGCCCGGTTCTTGCGTCCGGAGGCCATTCCGTATATTGCGGTAGAGCGCAACCCGGCGATTGTGCAGGAAGCCCTGACCGCCGGTGAGCCTGTGGTGTTTGGTGACCCAACCCAGCAAGAGGTGCTCAAGTCTGCCAATGTCAGTGAGGCCCGCCTGGTGATCATCTCACTGAATGACTTTGATAAAGCTCAGGCAGTTATTGATGCAGTGAAACGTTTTGCGCCAGAGGTAAAAATTCTCGTCAGAATGAAAGATGACACCCACCTTGAGGCCCTTAAGGAGCTGGGAGCGACAGAAGTGGTGCCCGAATCGCTGGAAGCCAGTCTGATGATGGTGTCGCATGTTTTATATATGTCGGGTGTGCCGATGCGGCGGATCCTCAAACGGGTGAGTATTGAGCGACAAAATCGCTACGAATATTTGCATGGTTTTTTTACCGGCGACAGCCAGGAAATGAAAGAATACGCGGGTCCGGAGGGTGCAAGCTACAGCTCAGACAGGCTTGAATACTTACATGCAATCGCATTGCCAGATGACGCCTATGCCGTAGACAAGTCTATCGCAGAGCTGGATTTGGCGCGCCATAAAGTGGTGGTTAAGGCGCTGCGCCGCAACGGAGAGGAAATTTCCATCCCCGATGAGGACACCACCTTGTGCGCCAGTGATGTATTGTTGCTCAAAGGCAAGCCGCGCCGGGTAGAGCGAGCAGAGCAGTTCCTGCTAGACGGCCTGCCTTAGGCTGCTAATCCAGTTCCAGAAAAGCGCGTATCTCGTCTAGTCTGTCCATGCCGTCCTGATAGCCATATTCAATTAACTGCCGGGTGTAGGCTTTTTCGAAAAGCAGGTAGCTGGTTAAACTCGACGGAGAGTGCCGTTTCACCCCGATAGAACGCAGCAACAGCTTGATAGCCATTGGCAGTTCATCGTAATAGTGCAGTGCCAGCTCATTAAAGTTGTGGGTAGGATTGACCACCAGAGTATTAATTTGTTTGAGCTCCTTGTGCTTGTCTCTGGCTGGCAACAGGCCCACAGTGCGATTAACTCGCTCCAGCCGCTCAAGATCAGACTGCAGCGTGTCGCTGAATACACTATCAAGTAAGTGACCTGCCACCACCGACATGCCCGGAAAATGTGGTTCGTAACCAATTGGTGTGGGTATTTTGGGTTGCTCCACACCAATGATAAAGATTTTTTCTGCCCCTAGGTGAATCGACGGACTAAGTGGCGACAGCTGGTGGATGGAACCGTCGCCATAGTAATGATGTCTTACTCGCACGCTGGGAAACACCATAGGAATTGCACTGGACGCCATCAGATGATCAAGCGTGATGTGATCGGGTACGCCAATACGTTTGGCGCGCTGCCAGGGCTGTGCATCTTTGGCCTGATAAAATGACACAGAGCGACCAGTCGAGTAACTGGATACCGTAACAGACAAGGCATCCAGAAAACCGCGCTGAATGTGGCGGTCGATCCGAGAGAGATCCAGCACATCGCGCAATAAATGGCGAAGGGGGGTGTTGTCGAGCAAACTCGCGGGTGGCTGGTTAATATACTCCGCCTGAAAGCTTCGCATCATATTACCCAGGATATGGCCAAAGGCACCGATAAACCCGCTCTCATAAACCATATCGGTATGAAAGTTTTTCCAGATAGACTCTACTTTTCGAATGGCCAGATGCATATTCGAGGCATAGCAGGCGAGACCCGCGGAGTTGATAGCCCCAGCAGATGTACCATTAATAATACGAAATGGTAGCGGTGCGGTTCTGGGCAGGCTATGTGCCAGTGCCTTAAGTACACCAATCTGATAGGCCGCACGCGCGCCGCCACCGGTTAACAGCAGGGCTGCCTGAGGTCGTGAACGCGAAGTGTGATGTTGACTCATATGCTTCCTTAACCACTCAAATTTATTAGGCTGAATTGAGATTGCAATATCAGCCATCAGTGGGCCGACACTATTACTATAACGGTATGTTTAACTTAGTAAAACAGTAATACATCGCTTAACCAAAGCAAATTCATTGACGATTCATATTGAGCCCATATGCTCACTAACTTGTAATTGGTATTGCACCTTATCAGGGATGCGATATCTTTTACTATACTGATCCACTCAATTGAGTAGCGAGCCTGATGGCAAGCGGTGCTGAGCGATACCGAGGCAAAAATGACACGGGCCTGGTGTAGTGCAAATGGGTGGCCCGATACCGCGAGCGGTTGATTTTATCCACCTCATGGTGACCTGCTCATCTGGATTAGTATTGAATACTCACCAATACAGGAAGCATAGGTGAGTAGACGCGTTTAAAGATACCAAAAAAGCCACAGGTTGCAGGTGCAAAGGTCGTCAAAACGGCCATCAATAAGCTATAATCTTTTGTATATTATAGATTATTTTTGTTGTCTGGTGAGTGGCAGGCCGCTATGCCTGGTACTTTAAGCACCCTAAGTGCAACAAATTCGTTTAGCAAAATTAATGGAGTTTCCATGTCAGAGCACAACTCAGCAGAATCAAGGAACAGCAAGCCTTCTAATAGCCACTTATTGCTTGCCGTAAGCGTGGTCGTGGTCCTAGTGATAGTGGCCATTTTTGTGCTTTCAAACCGGGACAGTCAACAGGAAAACACAAAGTTTAAACAGGATGTTGTGGTGCCAGAGAAAACACCAATGGAAGTCGTTAACACCGCACGCCCTGAACCACAGCCTCAGGTTGAAGAGCCTGTTGAGCCAGTACCAGTTGTGGAACCTGATCCAATCCCAGAGCCTGAGCCTCTGCCACAGCGCGAACCAGAGCAACCTGTTGCACCACCGCTGCCTTCACTGGATGACAGCGACACAGCGCTGAGTGAACAAATCGCCAACTATCTCAATGATACCGCGATGGACTTGGTTGTAACTGAAGACATGATCCGCCGCAGCGTGGTATTTGTGGACAACCTCGCAAAGGGCAAAGTGGCAAAAAATCACTTTCCGGTGAGCAAGCCAACAGATAGCTTTATGGTGATTGAAGACGACATCATCATCACAGATCCAAACAGCTTTGAGCGTTATACACCTTATGTCAACATGCTCAATGCCATGAGCACTGCTCAGCTGGTGCGTACTTACAACAAGTTCAGGCCTCTGATCGGTGAAGCGTACGAAGAAATTGGCTACGACGGGGGCGAGTTCGACCTGACTTTGCAAGAAGCCATAGGCGAGCTGCTGGAAACCCCAATTCCGGAAACCAGCCTGCCGCTGCTACAAGAGTCAGTTACCTACAAATATGCCTATGCAGAATGGGAGCAACTGTCTGATGCACAAAAGCTATTCCTGCGCATGGGCCCGGAAAACATGAAAAAAATGAAAAAACGCCTGCAAGACCTAAAAGCCGAGCTGGCCAAATAAGCTAAAAACCCAAGAAAAAACCCAACCAAACCAACAAAGCTCGTCTAATTGTATACTCACTATGCAGTTAGCCGGGCTTTTTAACATTTCCCCTTGCAACCAGACGCGAAACTCGCGATAATCCTTTCCGCGCCAAACAAGGCCCTCAATGGTAGTCTTATTGGTCCTCTCGCAACGATAGTTCGTGAACCTGGTCAGGTCCGGAAGGAAGCAGCCACAGCGAATGACTCGTGTGCCGGGATGTGGCTGGTAAGACTGCCACCCAAACTCTCAGGTTTGTTTCTCAGTCTTAAAATCTCTCAATTTTACTCCAAAACGTTATCTTTTGAATGCACACAGAACTTTTCTGAATCTCTGTCAGTTGTATTTTTCAGATAAATCAGTACTCTCCAAAACATCGCTATTAGCTGACTCATATCTGATTGGCTACTCCTGATTAGGACGCTTACCCACAATGTTCGGACCAATGAATTATACCAATTTCACTTAATACCTGTGCTATTTGAAGGAGCAAATATGACGCTAACGGCGTTAAAAATTTCTCATTTAGAACAACTAAATAGCAAAATTTTTGCCTTGTTATCGACCCTATTTTCTCGCCTCAAAATAGAACACTTAATTAAACAAATTGGTATTACTGATTTTGCTTTAAATTAACGCTAATTCACGGTGCGAGTTTAGCTAGAAAAAATGACAGCAGGGTATGCATTGACAGATAGACTTATTTTCAAGGGAGTAATTAAGGCGCAATTCTCATGCATCAGAAGTGCGCCTTATCATAGGTTAATTGGTTAGCTAGTTGCTAACCATGACAGGCGTGTCGGTTAATAACACTCTACCGCAACGGTATTCCAGGTATTTGGGCTGCCGTCGACATATTTGTTGCAAATGCCTTTGGCAAACAGGTTTTCCAGGTGGTAGCCAAAGCTGGTGAAGTGGACCAGGTTGCCGAAGAAGGGGAACTGGCCATAGAATTGTAGCTCGGCGAGCATGTCGTCGAGATTGTAATTTGTTTGCTCTGCAATAAAGCTTTGATCAATGGCTTGCAGGTTGATGATGGTTGGATCCGGGAAGCCTGGAACGACGACGTGCAGGTATTCTTCATCATATTTACCATCGTAAAACTTCACTGTTTTCATCATTTCTGTTGGCGACAGCTGAGTCATGGCTAGTCTGAAGTCAGTGACTTCAAACACTTCGCGCGTCAGGTTGCGGTTTACGTAAATTTTGCCGGGTAAGACATCGTGTAGTGCACGCATCACAGCTTGCTCTTCGTCGGTAACGGCTTGTGCCAGCGCATAGTCAGGGAACCTGGCATTGGTAAAGCGCTCATATGACTCTTTGACCATACCCATAAAGAAGGCAACCGTTTGCTGGCGGGCGATGATGTGTGCCTGTTCTTCAGTAACCGTTCTGGACATCAACAATGCGGCTTTTTTACCTGCATAGAAGCTGACCAGATTCTGGGTGATGGAATACACCGCAGCATTCGATGAGTTTTTAGGGTTACCGCCCTGATGAATTCGGGTGCCATCGGCATAGTCAAAAATAGTACTCAGGTCAAAGCGACCGTTTTCTTCATTTTCACGCGCTTGTGCATTCCATTGAAACAGATCATGAGAGGCGAGTCCCATTACACCGATATCGACAACCCGGATTGGCTTTTTAGCCAGGGCCGGCAATGAGAACAGCAACAGCAGCAGTACAGAGAGTATTTTCATGGTTATATTTTCCTTAAATACAAATGAGAATAATTATACTAATCGTTTTTATGGTGGGGATCAACGTAAGTGTTTATGTTAAGTCTGGTTGAACTTTGGTTGTTGATTGATACAAGAGCGAGCTGTTAAGTGCGATTGGTTTTTGAAGCGTTTGCAGGCAGAGAACACTTTTAATTTGTAAGTGTGTGCTTACTTTTGTTCTCGTTTATAGGGTTGTCAGGCTTGCAGTTGACCTCACTTGCTTTTAAATACTCCACATCAAAAAATACCTTTTGACGAATGCCGAATATTCACAGTGCCAATTACAGCGTGTGAACGAGTACAGGTGTCATTGGTAAGTCTTAAATCAGCAATGTATATCTCAAAAACCTTCATCAGAATAGCGGGTTAGTGCAATGGAAGCGTCACTTTTTGTCACTAAGGTGTGCAGCGAAATTTTTTACTCATCCGGGTTACTTATGCTGTGGACCTGTCTGGGTAATGCCTTAATAAAGACAAAAATAACAACGAACTACCGGAGAATAAGATGAAAGTTAAGCACCTGGTGCTTTGTGCACTGATGCTGTTGAGTACACACAGTATGGCCGATTCACTCAAAGTCATGGCCTACAACATTATGCAACTCAATGTACAAGACTGGGACCAGCAAAACCGGGCAGAGCGTTTGCCCAGTGTGCTGACCTCGTTGAGTGACAGCCCGGATGTGATCCTGATAAGCGAGGCCTTTAACAGTGATGCAGAGCAGGCGCTTGCTGCATTGTCTGCGATTTACCCCTACCAGACACCTAACGTCGGACTGGATTGTAGCGGCAGCGGCTGGGATGGTTTAACGGGTAATTGTTCAAACAGCCCGTTTGTGATCCGTGGTGGTGTGGTGATCTTGTCTAAGTATCCAATCCTCAAGCAAAAAGCACACGTATTTCACAGCAGTCTGAGTGGTAGCTGGGATTATCTGGCAAATAAAGGATTTGCCTACGTAGAAATAGAAAAAGGCAACCAACGCTATCACCTGATAGGCACGCATTTACAAGCCACACATGACGGCGATACGGCACAAGAGCACCGCGTACGTATGGGCCAGCTAAATGAAATTCAGTCATTTATTGAGGCAGAAAATATTCCTGCCAGCGAGCCTGTTATCATTGGTGGTGATATGAACGTGGAGTGGAGTAAGCAGCTGGAAGTAGCGGATATGCTTGCAACAGCGCGTGCGCAATTAAACTTTCAGACGCCAGAGGTAGGATCATTCCCGGCAAAACATAACTGGTTCACCAAGGCCAATGCATATTACTTTGACTACAGTCTGGATTATAACGACACACTGGATTACGTTTTCTGGCATAGTGACCACAAACAACCCAGCAATGCGCCAAGCATGACAGTACGTTATCCAAAAGCACAACAAAACTGGTACTGGAGCTACCTGCGTGGCAACTGGCGTTTAAGCGACGGCCGTTACTATCACAATGGCTACTATAACGAATTATCAGATCACTACCCGGTACAAGTTAACTTTGAGTTTTAATGCATGTTAGAAACTGCCCTACTCAACGTTTTATTGAGTAGGGCAGGGCAAGCCAACTGACTACACCGTAGTGCCTCGTTAAAAGCAAACCAAACAAATAGCTCCTTCATCCCAGACGGCTCGTGAGTCGCGCTCTACCTATACACCGCGCGTTTTTTCCTTATTTTTCCTTATATAGACGAGTCGTATGTTATCCCGGACGCTTGCGAGCCGGGGGTCTACCTTAGCACCACTCAGTTGTGTTTCGTTATAGCCACTACTAATCTGGCCGTATAAGTGTTTCTTGACAAATGAATATAGCGGTGAGACGACTTTGCCAATGCAAGATGCAAGATGCAAGGGGGAGTAAGTCATGCTATGTCGAAATCATAACACCTTGCCAAATAGGAAAAAAGTGGTTTAATAATACGTATAAATAACGTTGTTCGGGCAGGGAATGAGTCACGTTGTAACGGTTTAAGTCACAAATGGTTGAAAACAAAAGTTACTCCTCAAAAGCAAATTCCTATAGCGTAATACGGCCTGTAGGTAACGGCCCAGTTCAACAAGCGGTTATGTGTACTGCGTACGCATTAATGCTAAAGCGTTAGCATGAGTAAGGAATAGTATGCATTCACCGTACGAAGATATTCAAAATAGACAACCCGATTTTATTGTCAGATATGAAATTGATCTTTGTGACGATATAAAAAATGCTAAACCTCATCAAGATATGAGAACAGATTTCTTATATCATGGTGATGATCCAGAAGTAGATGGAATTTACATGATTTGGCCAGAGTTACTCGATGAAAACGGGCAAGTTATAGAAGATACAACCCCGGGAAGTGCACCACTCAAAGGTACAGCAAATATGTGGATTTTGTCTGATGAAATGCGAGAATTTCATCGCAATCGTTTAAAGGTTGGTACAAAGGGGTATTGGGTTCAAGGCAAATATAGAGTGGCAAATGTAATTGTAATAAAACTCTGTGGGTTGCCATACTAACAAGATGCTCAAGAGAGCACACAAAAGTTTGGTTTGTCGTTCGAACCTTAGTAATTTTCGCCAAACTTTCCCCTTAGCACGGCGCTGAGGGACTTCCTCATAATTGAACTCTCCAAGCTGATGAATCAAGCGTACGTATTCGAGTATAGCCCAGTATAATTGTTTTCCCGTCATAGCATAATCGTTTCGTCACCTAACCTCTTTACCAAGTCTGGCAGTAGACAGCAATGCACGAGCCTTGATTGTATGTACTTTGAACTTTCGTTGCCAAGCAGTCGGCCCATACGTTTAATGTTGTGCTTGGCTGCGACAGGGCCCTTCATATTTCGGTCCAGCTCTGCAGGTGGATGTAGATCGCAATCGAGCAAAGTCTCAGTTGCCAGCATTAACGGATCAAGGCGCCGAGCATGAATTTGGGGCAGTTTTTTCTGAGCATATCGTGTAGGATAGTGATATCACGCATGGTGTTGTTATCTATTTGGTTTTTGGCGAAATAAATTAGATAAAACAATGCTGTGCGTGTCCATCACATTGATTTTAAATATGATTATCTGGGGATTCCTCAGATGCGGGCGTTATACGCCAAGGAAAATTCATGCGTAAACTTTTAGTTCTAATAATTTTATTGTTTCCCTTTTATTCGTTAGCTCAAAATACATCAACTCATATTCATACACCTAAAGGCGGTGTACTGCCACAAACAGGCCCAGTTATAGTTAAAAGTATAGAATTACTAACACATGAAAGTGTGATAGGTAAAAACCTAACGATTAAAGCATTAAGTGGCTTTATCAAAGAACTGGAGACCGCAGTAAAAAACAGTTATAAGTCACCTGCGCAAGGTGAATTACTTCTGCAAGTTGAAATAAAAAGTTCAGAGCGTTTCGCTACAACATTAAAGTATCAAGGTAATTTTCCCTCTGAATTCCTTCAAAAAATTTATGATAATGTTGCTCAGATAAGTTCTATCAATACAAAAAAAGAAAATATAAAATTTCAGGTGCATTATGTAATTGGCGTATAACAAGCCATTAAGGCTATGGGGCAGCTAACAGCTTGTTCGGCTTCGCTTCGCATTACAATTTTAGCAAGCTATTATTAGCCGCTTATTGGGGCGCTATAAAGTAGAGAATGTATGAGAAAAATCCAAAAAATAGGTGTTTACTTTCTAATGCTTATTTTGGCAGCTGTTGTAGCTGGCATTTATGGCATGCTGCACGACCAAATAAGTTATACATTTTCAGAAGAGTACTTTACCCAATTCAAGTTTAAGCAATTCGGCATCCCCTGGGCGTATGAAGCTCCACGTTTGGGGGCTGCTTATGTGGGCGCCTTAGCCACATGGTGGATGGGTATTTTAGTTTTTATTGTCTTAGGCTTTTTCGGCTTCATGTTCAATTCACCGAGGCAAATGGTAAGAAGTCTAAGCAAATCATTTTTAGTTGTAATAGTTGTAGCGCTTTTAACTGGTTTTGCTGGTCTTGCATTAGGTTACTATCAGGTCAACGAACAAACAGTATCACAATACATACAATGGATAAGGCCAGGCGTATCTGATCCCGTACAATTTGTTCGTGTAGGTTTTATGCACAATGCCAGTTATTTAGGTGGCTTAACAGGCTTACTGTCGGGCATTGCTTATCTAGTTATTTGCAAGCTACGTTATAACAAGTTAAACCTGCAGGACGCGCAAAAAACGCGCGTCTCCACTTAAGGCGTTATATGTTTAAGGAAAACTGAGTGAATAACCAGCCATGGGTAAAAATATACGACGATGAAGCATGGGACGATGCTATTGTTGGAAATCGAGAGGGACTTCTTGCCTTAAAACATGCCATCGATGATGCTCTAGAAACTGAATGTGTAGAGGTAGCTGACAGGTTTAAAAGTGACTTCGGCGTTGTTGCTTTTACCGAACAAAACTGGGAGCAAACTGAACCTACAGAAGTAAAAGGCATATGGGGTTTTATTGTTCCCTTTGTTGTATTTCTCTGGGGTGTAGTTTTACCCCTGTATGCTATTTACAAACTAGCATTTGAGTAAATCGGCATATAGCACACGCTTTAACCACAAAGGACGCAAAACAGCAGGCTGCGCTCCTTCGTCGCTAATTTTAGCCTGCCATTTTGCGCCGGTTAAGCTAGGCGCTAACCATTTAGTTATGAAATTTAGAATTTTAACGTTAATTTTTGTCTTATTAGCATCGACTAAATTGATTGGTTGTTCTGGAGAAACACGTATTACTTCGCCAGATGAAAATCGTGAGGCCTCCGTTCGGAGTGACTCAGGAATATTAGTTCTTTCAATACTGGATGCAGGTGGCGAAAATTTATATACGGTTAATACTGGGGCTAGTGATTTCCAACATTGGTCTATCGAGTGGTTAAATAATTCAGAATTACTATTAAGAAGTAGCGATATAGGGCCAGTACTTTTCGTAAATCAACCCGATGGTTCATGGGAAAAAGTAAACCCATTGAAAAAATTATCCCCTGATGGGCTAGAAGTGATTCACACATATTGGAACAATTACAAAGAAAAAACACTGAGTCTCAATATCTTGGAAGCTCATGGCGATGCAGAGGCGGCTTTTATTGTTAAGCAAAAAATTGAAACTAAGATCGTAGTCTTGGATTTAGTAAATTGCGCACAGTGGCAAGGAAATAATAATTTTGTCATTAAGACAGGTAAAGGTGAGCGTATATTTACAAAAGATCAGGATGGCACTTGGGTCGAGAAAATGGCTAACAACAAGTTGCTCAAAAAGACGCCTTTAGTTTAGCGTTTTCTGACAACATGTGGTTATAAAATTACATTGGTGTATGCATTTAATTTAGCGCAATTGCCTTCCTTCATAACATAATCGCTTGAACCTAACCTTTTTGCCAAGCCTGATAGTCGACCTGCAAGGTCGGTTTGAGATTAGCACCACATATCACGTGTATGGAAGCGGTAAATAGCAAGTTGGTCGTTATACATGGCGATGCTGCCAAGTTGCTAAACCAAACGCCTGAAATTGCGCTTGGCTGCGACAGGGCCCTTAATATTTCGACCCAGCTCTGTAAGTAAGAGTTGGTTGCTATCGAGCAAAGTTTCAGTTGTTGGGATTAATGAGTCAAGGCACTGAGCATGAATTTGGAGGCAGTTTTTTCTGAGCATATCGTGTAGGATAGTGATATCACGCATGGTGTTGTTATCTGGTTTGTTTTTTTCTGTATCAGTTTGACTAAACAAGTCCGTTTGTTCATCATGTTAACTTGAAAAACAAGTATCCGACGGCTTGAGGTTGCGGTGGTAAATGCCTAGGGAGAGATATGCGATATATACTGTTTTTGGCGTTTGTTTTATCCCTAAACGCCTACTCTAAGTCCATGTTAATTCCATCTGAACATAGCCTGAAGCCAGGGCAGGCAGAAATTCTTCCATTCAGCATTAATTGTATAAATGAGTGCTTTTTCTCTTTTCACCTTGTTGTGAGTAAATTTGATATGGATAGTAGCGCTGAGTCCGGGGCTATGTACCGACTTTGGAATAAGGAAAAAACGGCCGGAATATTGCTCGGCTTAGGTGTAAATAAAAAATCAAAAACGCCTGAAATTACTGTCCAATATTTTGGAGAGGGTAGTGCAAATAAGAAAGTTGTACTTGGTGACTCTAAAATTGAGGAGTGGGAAGGTTTTAAAGTATCCTGGAACGAATCAATATTTAATATCACTAATATGAGAGTAAAAAAACATAAGGGTTATAGTCAGCTAAAGGAAAGTGGCATTTCTCATAAAGACAAGCTATTTTTTAAGCCGCACTCGATGGAGTACCTTTTTCTTGGGGTTGACTTAAAGCACTATTTGGATATTGGTGAACAAAATATCAATGAAGACTGGCGCTACAGTGTAAGCGGCAATTAACAAAACTTAGTCGGATTCGTAACAGCTGGTTAGTTCCACTTCGTTTGACATTAAAGTCCGCTGTTAATGAATGTTTATGCCGACGTCCAATACCACAAAAATGGATATTTTGGAGTCCACATGAAAAAAAATAGAATGACAATATTATTCCTGTTGTTGGCCTTAGGTGGTTGTGCGTCCTATACCACTCCGGGTGGTGGTGTGCAGCTTAGCAATTTGGCAGACGCAGACATCAATGAGTTAATGTCAAAAGAACCGGCGGCTTCTTTTCCTGCGAGACTATCAGTGGCACGAGTCCAGGCGCCCGGATATCAATCATACAAATTAAATAGCTTTGGTCATGGTCGATATAGCGTGGTTACAACACGTGAAGTGGAGTCCGAAGATGATTTCAGAAAGCTTTCCGAGCTTCCTCAAATTCAAGGCATTGCCCCGTTAAACAGAATTTTACTGCCAACAAACCTGGATTCAATCAAATCACTCCGCGAAGCTTCAGCGCGCTTAAAAACGGACATTCTGCTTATATATACCTTTGATACTTCCTTTCATGCAGGCGAGCAAAAATTTGCTCCGTTAAACGTCATTTCACTTGGCTTTCTTAAGAACAAAGAAGTTTCGGTTACAACCACGGTATCCGCTGCATTTTTTGATGTACGTACAGAGTATTTATTCGGTTTGTCTGAAGCAACAGCACGAGAGAGTAAAAACGCAAGCATTTGGGGCACATCTGATGCTGTAGATGATATGCGAGTCACAACAGAAAAAGCGGCTTTTCAAAAACTGCTGCCAGAAATTGAGAAAACCTGGGCAGGCATAGTGCAACAATATGCGAGTAAAGGCATCTAACATGTGCGGTCAACACTGATGCACGCATTATGCACTATGAATAAGTTATTTGCTTTTACTCTTTTACTACTTGCTAACTCAACCGTTTGGGCGCAGTGTTCTTCTTCACAACAGGCAGCAGCGCTTGAATTGGATGTGAAACATATTCCCGCTGGCACTGCAGCTGGGGGAATCACGAGCATATGGATAAAATCATTATTCAAGCACCAATTGAGTTGGCAGGGATGTACTTATCAGGGATGGAGCTTACTGAAGGAGAGGTAGCAAACTTCTGGGTTCCTTTGGCTTATGAAGTTAAAGGAGCCATTGCGAGTTCTATTATCAGTGGTTACAAAGAAGCAATTGAGAATTTTGAAGTGGCGGTGTACTACGGTGATAGTAACTGTCAAAGATCAATACTACGCTCACTTCGGTAAGAGCAAAACAAAGCCTGCTTGAATGAACGAAGGCGCCAGGCTGATTTGAAGACAGTTTTTTCTGAGCATATCGTGTAGGAGGATAGCACACGCTTGGGGTGTTATCTGGCTAGTTTTGGCTACATAAACTAGATTAAATAAGGCTGTATGTATCTAACATATAGACTATAAATACAAATATTTGAGGGATTCTTCAAAGCAGAGCGTTAATCGCAAATCAAGGAGAGGTTATGAAAAAGCTTTTTTAGTTTTTGTAGCACTATGTCTATTTGGCTGCTCGAGCATTCCGATCTCGACCATGCTTAAATATCGCAACTTTGACGAACAGAGTTTTACTGCGTTAAACCCTTCGCAAATACGCTCGAAAGTTAAGGTATCCAAACCTTTTACCTTAAACATGGAAAAAATGAATCTAAGTCTCAGTTTAGAGAATGAAAAAGGGGTTAGTCATTTTACGTTTCCACTCATTCTCGAAAAACAGGATAGGATAGATGCGCAAGAAGGCTTCTTTTCATCTGAACCTGCAAAAACTGAATACACATTCAGGCTGTCGGAGCTCGCAGTCAACAATTTCCTGAAAACGCAAAATTTATTGTCACAAGAAACACAACAAAAAATTTCTTTCTCTATCGGTGCTGGTTTCAACGAAGAACCACAAGAAAGGCAAACTGTTCATATTTCAATTTCGCTTCAACTCGATGATAAGGAAGGGTATTTTACACTCATTGATGAAGCCGAGGTCGAACTTGGACAGGACGGCTGACAAGGGCTCAAAAGGATGCAAAACGCTTGGCTTTCATTCCAGGGTAGTTAATTTTAGCCAGGCACCTATACACCCAGTAGTAATGCGTTTGGAGCTATGAATAATCCGTTAATTACACTGTTACTTGGGACTTTGACATCCCTAGGAGTGGCTGAAAACATGCTGTGGCGTGCCGATAACGGTGCTCAAGCTTATTGCAACAAAGATAAAAACACTGTTTGCTTTGTAGTGATTAATGGAACCACCACCCAGGTGCGTGCAATTGAAAGTAAGAATATTGGTAAGTTGGGCATTACACCTAAAGCGCATTA
Source organism: Pseudoalteromonas sp. R3 (assembly GCF_004014715.1). NCBI lineage: Bacteria > Pseudomonadati > Pseudomonadota > Gammaproteobacteria > Alteromonadales > Pseudoalteromonadaceae > Pseudoalteromonas > Pseudoalteromonas sp. R3. Next base: position 3,019,619 of record NZ_CP034835.1, on the reverse strand, counting down.
CGAGAAAGTCGTTACGTTTCCATCAAAATGGATAAGCTCTACTAATCAAGGCGACCTGATTGAGTTCACAACACTGGCTTGGTTAAAGAGTGAAAGGTATACAGTCAGAGGCGTGGTTTTCGTTGATAATAATGGCAAATATATACATCAATAATAGCGCACCTCACATACCAATTTAGTACTTGCATGGTCGGTGTTGCTGGAATGACATAGGGCGTTGAGTAACGGTAGGGCTCTTCATATTTAGCCCCGGCTTGGTAAGCCAAACTGATAGGTATCGAGCAAAGTTTCGGTTGCCAGTATTAATGTATTGAGAGGTCAGGCATGAATTTTCTGGTTTTAATGAATCTTTTAGTCTCAGTTAGCTTGCATGCAAGCACATTCAAACTGGTCGGAGAGACTAGCGGCTCAATGAGTCTGATTTTAGAACAATTGGGTAACCCCACTGAACGTGAAGAGTTTACTGCGCCAAACTTTCAAATTAGAGGGATTGTCCCGGCGACATGCTCTGTAAACTCTTTGCAAGAGATCGAAGTTTGGGCTTACAAAAGAGAGGGTGGCTTCTATCAACTAATATTTAAGGAAAACGACTTGGTATGTTTAAGATGGTCGTCGGGACCCGAATCCTTTTCAAATATACAACTGTAACAATAGACTATGGCGTCTATAGCTAGTTTCTTGGAATTCCCGAGGCTTCAGTATTTAAAATTGAGAGTATGTTTATGAAAAAATGGCAACTTCTTTTCGGCTTTGCAGCATTTGTTACTGTGAGTGAGCTAATTGGCCTGCCATTTAAAGAGAATGTTGATCTTAGTAATTTCGTATCCCTCATTGTGTCAGGTATTTTACTAATCCCCTTGTATGGGTATGCTTTCAATGTGGCAATTGGGAGTAAAGCCATAGCGATTGCCATATTTGTATTCACTGCAGTAGTGCCTGGTGGCTTCACTCTTATTTTCGGTGTTGCTTTTACTATTCAGCATTTTAGTGTTGTGCAGCTTGTATTTTCAACAGGCTCATTCGCCTTACTACTGTTCATGCTTTACCCTGTTTTTATGTATGCATTTAAGTCTGATGAACTTTGGTTAAAAAACACCAAGTAATGCCATTGAGTAATGAGAAAAAACAGGCCTGTACCTAGTTCTCGTTCGGCATATCTACTATTTTATTAATCCTACCAAGGTGTTATCTCTGTATGATTAAATTTTCTAGTGCGCCTTTGATATTCATGTTTCTTCCTGCGCTTGCATGTTTCCAGAACAAGGAGAGGAATATGATGCGTTAATTAAAATTGAAAAGCAGCAGGGTGAAAATACGTATAAACTCTCAGTTCCGCGGCTCGTTAAAAATTCTAGTGGCTGGCCAACTGTTACTTTAATCTACTCTTCTGATGATTCAGATAAAAACTGTAGAGAAGAAACTCTTAGTGACGGGACGCTGCTGTCGTGCTTACCACAAAGCGTTATTCGCGAGGAAATAGTTCTGAATAGCGCTTGGGAAAAAGCAATAGACTGGATATCAAGCAAACCACTATATGAAGGAGTGTTTGAGGTTATAGAGCGAGAAAACTTTTCCGTAGAAGTATCCGTGATGTGGGAAACTGAGGTTTGTTTAACATTTGGGCGTGCAGAAATCATCAAGTAGCGTGCGCTGCAAAGGACTAAGTCGTCAACCGATCACCATAAATGTTTAGTCTGCTCTTATTTAGTTGCTATCGAGCAAAGTGTTTCGGTTACCCGCATTTGTAACTCCTCCATAAACAGCGACGTTGTAATGGACCTTTCGGGGAATGCCAGAATGTGGGTTGTAACCCACAACGTGATTCAGGTTGGTTTAGTGCTCGCGAGAGCCTGACATAGTTAAAAGTATTAAGAATGGCCGGTAAGGACAGTTGTTTCCGGGCATATCTGGTAAGCCCTCAGGGGCTAACATGGAGGGAGATATTTGAAAGTAATTTTAATGTTGGCGTTGTTATCTATTGCCGGTTGTTCTCCAAGTTGGAAAGAGACGCCATATGAAGTTTACTATATCGATGGTACTGACACGCTAGGTTACTCGCTCGGTGGTGGCGGTTTTATCGGCCGGTTGGATAAGCCAAAGCTTATTTCATCAAACTCTAAATATATTTCGGTGTATGCTTGTCCAACAAGCACTTGCTCGTACTTTTATATAGATAAGATCAATGACCATAAGTTTGCTGAGCACAACGAGTTTGTGTTCGGTCCTTTTACCAAACAGCAATTCTCCCATCTGGAACATAAGCTTGGATTGCCACTATTAAAGGATGAGTCGTAATCTATCATAGGTAATGAGAGTTAAGTTTATGCCACGGTCCGGGAATCTTGTAGATAGCATAATTTTGCGCTCGGCAGTTTTAGTTATTAGTGTTTCGATGCTGGTGGGTTTTGTATTTTTTATTAACTCAAAGCAACCTGCTTGGGCGTGGGTGACAGGTGCCGTTTTTATGCTTTTTAGCGCAGAGCATATCTATAATTTTCTCTCCCGCACTCGTATTTTGTGTTTAAATCGACTTTCAGGTTCAAGAACTCAAAGCGTGTTAGCGTTTCTATTACCGCTATTGGCACTGTGTGTGTTGTACTATGTGTTTGGAACATAGCGATTGTGGTACTGGCAGGCGTTTTTACGAGCATGGCCTGTGAGCTGTTAGGTATACAACGATTACTCACCTTGAATGTGAGCTGACCAAGGGAACTAAAAAATGGATGCGCTTTTAACACCAATGCTCCTGCACATTTTGTTGTGTATAGTACTTTATGTACTCTTAACGATTGCCAGAGCGCCTGCTGTTTGGGGCTTGGGGTCCAGGCAAGATGGCTCAAACCCTTTCGAAGATATTCAGCCAAGGATCAGTGCTAACCTTAGCAACCAGTTTGAGTGGCCTGTATTTTTCTATGTTGTTTGTTTAGTTTTGATTTTTACAGGTGAAGCCATTAACCCAATTCAGGTATATCTGGCGTGGGGCTTCGTCTTTGGTCGCTGTGTTCATAGCTGTGTTCAAGTCTTTACATCCAATGTCAGGATGCGCGGCATTGTATTTACCATTAACTTTGTTGCGGTGTTGGCCATGTGGGGCGTGCTTTGCATTGACAGGGGCATTATATAGATTAGGTTTTAAGGTATTTTGACACAAAGATCAGAGATGAACCGATAGAGTAGTCTGGCTTCATATCTGCATGGACTGACAGGTGTATTTTATGGCAACACACAACAAAATAAAAAGATTGAATGCTGGCAGGGACTATATTGCAGATCATTTTCAGGGGCCGCTCTGTCTATCCGATATCGCCAGGAGTTCATATATGTCTCCTTTTCACTTTTTGCGTGTGTTTAAAGATATGTATGGAGAAACCCCCAATGAGTTTCTGGTCCGGCTGAGAATCGAACAAGCCAAGAAAATGCTCATTACCGAAAACCTGAGTGTTTCCGAGGTGTGTGAACAGGTAGGATACGCAAGTCTTGGTAGCTTCTCTTCGTTGTTTGCAAAGCAAGTGGGCATGGCACCGACTTCCTATCGCCGTAAGCTTTGGGCTTTGTCTTCAGAGGCTTATCGCTTCCCCGCGCAGGCTATACCGGCATGTTATGCCTACCGTTTTTTGGGTAAGCTGACAAAGTGAGCAATTTTGGAGAAATATCTTTTTGATTGTTTCTATACAATAAAGATAAATCAACTACAGGAAATAGGAAAATGATCACATCTATAGCGCATGCCACAGTATATGTACTAAATCAGGACGAAGCGCTTGATTTTTATAAAAATAAACTCGGATTTGAGGTGGGTGACGATATGAAAGTGGAAGGGGATTTTCGATGGCTCACTGTTTACCCGAAATCTAAGCCACAGCTTCAGCTGGTATTGGCTGAGCCCAAAGAAGGCCCAATGTTCAGCAAAGACGCAGCCGAAAAAATACGCAGTTTAATTGCAGAGGGCGCATTTGGGGCGGGTGTGTTCGAAACCGAAAATTGCCAAACAACCTACGAAGAACTGGTGGCCAAAGGCGTGGAGTTTATCCAGCCACCAACAGAGCAGCTATACGGTATCGAGGCGATGGCGCTGGACAACTCCGGTAACTGGTTTAGCTTGGTGCAGCGATAGTACATATTCCAAAAATCTGGCAGGGTCATTAATGACCTTGCTGTACGACGCTGATGTTACATCCCACCTTTTAAGTCTTTCATTCACTTGTCTACTTTCAAGCTGTCAAATTCAATCACTTTTTATGATGCGTGAAGTTGAGAAAGTTTTTTCCAGCTATCTGATGTAAAATCCGGCGACTTAATTAGGTGAGTGAAGATATCGCCACCAGCTAACTAGGCGCAAAAGGCGCTGTAACTATGGAAAGACACAATGGCTATCGGCCTTTTTATTCCTGATTCATTCGACCCGCCTGTTTGTTTTGAGACACGGCATTTCTATTTTCGTACTTTAGATAGCAGCGTCGCTGCACCTGATTACGAAGCGGTTATGTCGAGTCTGAGCAGGTTAAAGGGTATATTTGGCCCAGACTTTGACTGGCCAAAGCCAGGCATGACCTTTAATGAGAGTCTGCAAAGCCTGAGAGTGCACGAGCGTGAGTTTGAATTGCGCCAGGCGTTTGCGTATTCCGTGTTTGATCCCACGCAGAGTAAGTGTCTGGGCTCTGTATACATTGACCCAAGTCGATCGCCACATTACGACTGTGAAGTGTATTTGTGGATCCGCACTGATAGCCAAGCGCAGGATGAGCTGCTGTTCACCACAGTTCAAAACTGGTTGAAGGAATGCTGGCCGTTTGATAAAGCCGCGTTCCCGGGCAGAACACTCTCATGGGAAGAGTGGCAGCAGAGTTAGGTGGTGTGCGGCATAAGGCTAATTTATAACAGGAGAGGTAATGAATAAAATATTGATAATGCTGGTGGCATTTTTCTTGTCGGCGAGTGTATTTTCAACAGAGTCGCTCTTAAGTGAGCGAGCGTTCACTGAAAATTTCATAAAACATATTAAGAAGAACGGGAGTAAAAGGGACTATGAATTTGAAAGTGAACTAAAAATCAGAGCAAAAGATGATAATGGTGGTGAGCATATTATTTATATGGGGAATGCTTACGATACTTACCGCTCTGGGCACAAAACCTTAGAGCAGGTCTATACGAGCTATTCTGCGGCGTTAAACAATCAACTAACTGCACTGAAAAATACAGAAGTTCAGACCATCATGCCTGTCATTAAGCCAATTGATTATCTTGAAGGCGTTAAAAGACAGCTCAAGGAAGCTGGCTATGAGGGAGAGGCGCTGCCATTTTTCTACCAGCAACTCAACGAGGACCTAATCAGGCTGTTTGCATTTGACTCCGAGGATAGCATGCGATTTGTATCGCCGGATGATGTTAAGCAGCACGATATTGAAGCCACTATCTCGGATATTGCCGGTCAAAATATGCGTCGTTACTTTGAGAGTTTTGATACTGGGGTACAGAAGCTGGATACCGAAGGTGAGGGAGACGTCTACGTCTTTGTGGCTGATGATAACTATGAAGCCTCAGTGCTAACTGTCTTCGATCATTTGCAAAGTAAATTGAATCTGAAAGGCGAGCCAATCATCTTCGTCCCCGCAAGAAATATAGTCATTATTGCCGATATAACGGAGCTCGCTGCTGTACAAAAAGCACATATGATAGCCGTGGGCGTCTACTCAGAGTATAGCTATACAATCTCACCTCATGGCTACGTTTATCAGGGGGGAGAGTGGATAAGGATCACGCCTGACTTGTCAAAGAAATAAGTTAATACTCAGTGTGTCAGGAGTGTTTTCTACAGCTGGCAATATGAAGTGCTATACAGAGCATATATGCTCGGTATAGCACTAAGCATGCAATCACTCCTGATCGTGAAACATGTCTTCTAGCTTAAGCCCGGTCAATTTTTTCAATGAATTGAGCAGGTAATAGAGTGCGATAAAAAAGACGATCATCGTCGGCACCATGATCACCGGATAGCTTAGTGCGGTCATTCGGCCCAGCTCATTATTGTATGCTTCTGTGCCCGCCGGGCTGACTACTATCATTTTGGCCAGGATATAGTTCAGGGCAGAAGACAGGAAAAACGCGCTGGCGAGAATTTTTGATGCACCCATTTGGACCTTTATCAACTTGTCGCTGTTGCCCTTTTCTGCCAGTGCCTTTTCTATTCCTTCAATGTCCATAACCGTGTCGTTAAACATCAGAGTTTTCAGCAAAGGATACTTAGTATACTGGCTGACAATAATGCCGATACCGATAAGGCCTGGGATCAGCGCTTCTTTAATGGCGATGTACTTAGCATCCAACTCCAGCAGGCTGATCCCACCGGTGAGCAGTACAGAGACGATCCCCAGTCCGGAAATAAAACTAAACTTACCGGTATTCTTGCGCTCCCAGAGACCAAACCCGAGAGGAAAAAGCAGAGCGATGATCACGCCAAGCGCCGGACCCAGATGTTGCTCGCCTGAAAATTTAGTCAGGATAACCACTGGAATAATAATGTTAAAAATCATTTGGCTGAAAAAGCCACTTTGTTTCTTATTGGACGACGACACTTTGTCCCCTGTAGATCTAAACAACGAATGGCCTGAGTGTACGGCAAAGCGGGGCAAAAGGGCAACTTTAGGCGTAGGGTGAATGGCTGGCAAAAACAAAGAAGCCGCATACAGCAGCTTCTTTACAATGGATGAATGATGGGCTAGTTACAGAGTTAGTTACAGAAATTTTTAACCCAGGTTAGATCATTCACTCGATGCGGAACATGGAATAGTTTGGTTGCGGCAGCTGTTTGAGGATCAATCTCGTAGATTGCTGCATCGGCATTGCGCTCCCGGCCAGAAACATACAGTGTCCCTTCAGGTGAAATAGCCAGTCCGGAAGCCCAGTTTACGCCATGCTTGCCTATCAATGTCAGCTCAAGGTTTGCATCTGCGCTATACAGTGCAGTACCGGTCAGAACATACAGTGTGTTGCCGTCTGCTGAGTAGGCAATATCACCATTTTTAAAGTCTTCATCTGAGGCTTTCATTTTGCCCAGTACACGCTTTTCACCCGTTGTTACGTCATAATCGTAGGCGTAAGTACGGCTGGTGGCTTTTAGCACGTCACCGGATACATCATAAGCCAGTCGGATCACTTTATAGCCGTCGGTGACAGACTCCAGTGCTTGTGTCTGCGTGCTGAGGTCATAGCTGTAAATATGAGAAGCGCGTGTTTTACTGCTCTGCTGATCAATAAAATACAGTTTGCCGTTGTGTGAAGCGATATTCGACGCTGTATTGTTCAGGTTGATCACTTTGTCAGACTGACCTGAGCTTAGATCTATCTGGTGGACATAACCCTGTTCAGCATCACCGTAATAGTTAATGGCATATAACCCGCCCTTACAGACAGCGTTGTCACTTGGTAGCTGACCAATGAAGGCTCCGCCGCGTAATTCCATAGAGCCGCTGAAGCTGTTCGCAACAATGGGCATAGTCGCCGTGCCATGGGGAGCCGTAATATCTGCTTGAGGTGCCAAAATTACGCCTTCCGTTTGCAAACCCGCCAGATTAAGTGTGGTTGCATTCGTAAAGTTAAAAATAGTGCGGTGTCTATGCTGGGTCAGCGTCGCGTAGCTCTTGTTATTAAGTGGCGCGAAGTTATGTCCATCACCTGAAATATTGAAAATAATCGTGGCATTGTCTGGAACACCTGATACATCAAAGGTATGGCTGGCCTGGACGTCCTTACCAGATAAATTAAACACCTGTACGTCGCTGCTGTTATCACCTGTCAGATATAAACCACCCCATTGTTTCAGGATGTCACCAGTTTGCGGCAGGGCTGCCAGGCTGGCTGAGAGTGCCAACATATCAGACTGAGCATCAGCAAAGTCAACTGGTAGAGTCGTGGCGTTGGCAGTCACCTGAGCACCGGTTTCCAAACCTAAACGCACTGCTTCGCTGATTTTATCTGTCTGGCCACCGGCAATGATATGACCGACATATTGTCTGCCATTGATGTACTGAATGTCGCCACCTGCAACCAGATAGTGTGCGTTAAGGGCACTGCTATGACCATACCCGATAGAATAGCCATTGAGGTTGACGTCATCGCCTGCAAATACAGCACCCAATGCATTTCCCGATGTTGAATAAAAATCATCAAATACCAGCGCGGCATAGCCTTTATTGAGATCATGCTCAGTTAATGCGCTTACCGAAAATGCACAGGCAGCCAGTACGCCTGCGAACAGCTTTTTCTTCATTAAGTTCTCCACGAGTTAGGCCTGCACTTATGCTTGAGTGCAGCTGCCCTTGTCAAAAATTCGCCTATTCTAGTTCTTTTATACTAATTTGTCTCTACTTTTCTTTGAGTTTGTACCTTATTTGTGTTTTTTCTGGTTCGGCGTGAGTCAAAGGTGAAATAAGAAGTGAGCGACCTCAGGTGCCTGGAAAAAAGTGTTTCGCAACTTTGAAACTGATAAAAATCCTCGGCTTGTTAGTTAAACAGACTGATGCGTATTTGTGTATAAAGCGTCTGAGTTGTTTAATCCTGTAGATCCAATACAATGCGTCAGTTGGGCATAAAGTGCCCCCTAAGGACAATAACAATAATAACAGGACCTCATCATGGAGATCAGAAAGCTCAATTCCCTGAGAGGGATGGCAGCATTAATCGTTTTTGTAACCCACTTCAGTGATATTACACATTGGCTGGACGGCGCGCTGGGAGGCGGGGCAGGTGCATATGGAGTGATGTTGTTTTTCCTGCTGAGTGGTTTTTTGATGTCTTACCTTTATCTGGATAAAGACTTTGGTGCAAACAGTATAAAACGCTACCTGGTTGCGCGCTTTGCCCGTGTTGTGCCGCTTTATGTGCTGGTGGTCTTCGCCTCGTATGCATTGACAAAGGTTGGCAGCGATCTGCTCTATCATATTCCCGATCATCAGGCTTTGCTGGGGCACCTTTTGTTCCTTTACGGCGACAGTGTGCTCTGGTCTATTCCACCAGAAGTTCAGTTTTATTTTTTGTTTGTGCTGCTATGGTCGCTCGCCACGAACCGGCGTGGTTATATTTATCTGCTGATTGTCGGGTGTTTGTTGCTGTTATTTTTTACAAACTTTCCTCGTATCCATGGCGACTTTTACGGTGTGCCTTATAATCAGTTCACTGTACTGCGCAGCCTGCCTTATTTCTTTATTGGCGTGGTATTCGGATTACATTACAAAACCCTGATTATTCCTGCGTACCTGAAAAAACATCGATTTGTGTTTGTACTGTGTCTAATTCCCCTGATGTACCCAGAGTTGTCGCCCATAACATCGGACGCCAAAAACCGCATGTGGCTCAGTTATGAGGTACTGCTGGTCATGAGCTGTGTGTTTTTCTGTGTCGTTTTTCTGGTACCCGATAACAATGTCCTGCTGGCTAACAAGGTTGGAGACTTTTTTGGCAAAATCTCATACTCCCTGTACTTGTTACATATGCCAGTGATCACTTTTATTCATCAGTTTGACTGGGCTATTGAGTTTAAACTTATTGTTTCATTTGCATTGAGCACCGCGATTGCGTTTGTGTCTTTTGTTTGTATTGAAAAGCCAGTTGCTGGTTTAGTCAGGCGTTCGGTTTATGTGGGCAATTCAAAACGACCCGCTAGAGGACGCTGTAATGCATGAAGTCTGTAACTGGGTATGTCTTGAAACATCGCAAAATACTGCGACATAAATTCATCGCAGGTCGAGCACAAACCAGCTTTTTGTATTTCTTAAACGCACCCTCTTGTATCTATTGTAAAAATGGACACTATTGTGAAGCTTGGTGAGTTTTCTCAACAAAATATTGCGAAAAATAGCATAGTTTTTATTTGACCTGCACGGCGATTTAATTAAAATCGCCTCTTTTTTGTTCAAATATCTGTTGTTGAAAGTGAGGCATTGCATAGTGGTAAATAAGATCGTTGGTGTAGTGAGAAGGTCCTTGGTGATCACGCTGCTGGGTTTGGGACTAAGTGCTTGTGGAGGAGGGGGTGGTGATACACCAGCTGGGTCCCAAACAAACACTCAAACAGGCAACGGCGGGTCTACTGTTTCTCCTGGCAACAGAGTACCGACAGTGTCTATCGCCGGAGCGCAAAGTGTCAACGAAAATGAAACGTTGACTCTAACAGCCGTTGCTGATGATCCTGATGGTCATATTAGTCGCTATGCGTGGTCATATCAGTCTGATTCTGAATTGCAGCTAGGCGGTGAAGACAGCCCGACGCTCGATATTATAACTAAAGATGTCAATGAAGATACCCAGATTACAGTATCTCTGACCGTCACTGACAACCTGGGCTCACAGGCAACAGCCACTTATCCGGTGACTATCAAGAATGTATTAGCCCCATTCTCGATTGAGATAACCGGGGAAAGTGCATATACAGAACAAACCGATTTTATCCTCACCGTTGTGCCTTCTGTAGACGTCAGCCAAATCTCGCAGATCACCTGGACACATGATGCAGCAATTGAGTTGCTGCTCAGTGATACAGATAAGCCTGAGCTCACCGTTAGCACCCCGGATCTGACGGATAATCTGGGGGTGAATTTCACGGTCAATGTTGAGCACATTGATGGTCGGGTACAATCTGAGTCACATTGGGTACAGATCCTGGCGTTACCGAATGTCTCACCGACGGTTATTGTGTCCGCGGATGGAGAAGTGGCAGAGGGCGTTACCTTCACTCTGGCTGCGGATGCCTCTGATGGCGATGGTCAGATAGTGCGCTACTTCTGGTCATATAGCTCTGAGCTGCAACTGGTAGTGTCAGATGTGACAGAACGAACCTTGCAGGTGACAGCACCCGATATAATCGCAGACAAGACAGCTCACTTTAGTGTGACAGTTGAAGACAATCAGGGGGCAACGGCGACGGCTTCGCATTCTGTCGTGGTTCGCGCGCTGCCTAACGTCGCGCCAACGGCAGCCATTCAGGGAGAGTCAACTCTGCTTGAAGGGCAACAGCTAATACTTACAGCACAGGCCAGTGATAGTGATGGCGAAATTGAGCGTTATAGCTGGAGTCATACCGCATCTGTTGACCTGGTATTAGACACCTCAGTGGAGGGGCAGCTTAGCCTTTCAACCCCCGATATTATGCTTGACAGTACTGCCATCGTGTATCTTGAAGTCATCGATAATCAAGGCGCGGTTACCAAAGTTGCACATAATATTGAGATAAAAGCGCTGCCAAATGTTGTACCGCAAGTGAACATAAGTGGCCCTGTACAGGCCAGCGAACGCACGGTTTTCTCTCTGGTTGGTGATGCGAAAGACTCTGATGGCGAAATTGTCGCTTATCAGTGGCATCACGATTCAAATCTGGCTCTGATATTAGACGGTAGTGAGCATGCCAGCCTGTCGGTGACCAGCCCGGATATTCAGCAGGCGCAAGATGTCACATTTACCTTGACTGTAACAGATAATCAGCAAGCGCAATCCAGTTATACTCACCTGGTAACCATTGCACCTAACATAGTAGAACTTACCATACAGGGTAGGGTAACGGATGCCCCGATCCCATTTGCCGATGTTGTCCTGGAGGTCGCACAGAGAAGCTTTACTGCGCAGGCTGATGAACAGGGCGATTACCAACTGACCTTCAGTGTCGATGAGAGTGAAGTAAATGCGCTGGGTACTTTGCGCGCAACCGACGCCCAAACGCAAGGGCGTGTAGAGCTTGTATCGCAGTTGGGCGCCGTGTCTGAGCTTCAGGAGGCTGCCGGAGAAGACAGTACACTCAACAGTGATGAGCTATTCGATGTGAACGTCACTAACGTGACTACAGCTGAGTACGCCTTACTGCGGCGTATGCATTCGGCCGGGTTCAATGATGCGAACGAGCTCAAAGAAGCGCGCAAACACATTGCCGCGGGCGAAAAACTCTCGATTGCGTCACTATTAAAAGCAGTGATTGACCACGGGGTTGCTCTACCAGAAGGAGCTGCTTCGACACTGGCGCTTGCACAAAATGCCGAGTTGCTCGCTCAGCTGACGGACTCCCTGGACACAGAGCAGCCCGCGTTACTGGCGCAAATTGAAGAGGAAATTAAACAGGATAATACCTTAGTTGATGTTTCCAGTTTTTCGCCGTCAGGCACTTATTACTTACTTGAAACCTCCGTGGTTGACGGTTTTGGCGCCAGCATAGAGTTTAAAGAAGACCACACAGGTTCTCTGGCAGGCAGATCTCTGTCTAACTTCACATGGGAAAAACAAGGGCAGCAAATCCAAATCACCCTGGAGAATGAACTTGATGTCAATACCAGCCAATTTAGCACCCGCGCGGGCTTTAAGACGACCCAGCTTACTCTGACTATTTTCGACAGTGCGGAGCACGCTCAGGCTGTCACTCTTGATTTTGTGCCAACTCAGGAATTGCCCCAGGCACCTGATGGCAGAATCTCTGTCAATGCCCAATTGTTTGATAGCCGCCAGATCACTCAGCTAGCAGACGATGAGTTTATTGGTAAATGGTCGCTGCTTTTCAGTGATGACTATAGTGGACAAAGGCGTATTCGTTTTGACATGAATGCCGGTAATCAAAGTGAGGTGTTCGCTGATGAACCAATGCTCTCCGATGACGGAGGCTTTAAACTCATAGGTACTTGGTATTACACCCGGCCCTGGGAAGAGGTCAGGATCAATGCTCCCTTTTTTAACTTCGGATTTGTGCCGGTCAGGGAGACTGAATTTGGTTATCAGGGCCTGATGTTGTCGGGGTTCGATGAACACAGGCGGGTCGTTCAGGCAAATCTAATTAAGTATCAGGACATTAGCTTCGACGACATTGATTACCAGAAAATGTGGCGCCAGATAGCTAACAAGGGAGCGCAAAACCAATTTAAGGTTGATAGCAAAGACAACTACCATTATCGGTGGCACAGAGATATTGAAGGGGTTAAGGAGAATGGGTCTTTGCATCAGTATCATTATGAGTTCGCCAATCAGACCGTGGCGTACTGTGACACCAGTCAACCAGAATGTGAGATTAGCAAAGTATTCCGTCACACACTGCTTGCTGTTCATGGTGATCACATTGCCGTGGAGCTTGCCACAGATGAATATAACAGAGGTGATTTCGGCATATCCTATGATATCTCAAGAAGTATACATTTTTATCGCCTGTCTGACAGAGACTGGAAACTGGGGCAGTTTGACAAGTCGCTCTTCAAGACTGATCGCTTTGGACAAGCACTAGATCATGGTCTGGGTCTTTATTATGTTAGTGATGATGGTGTGTCGCATATTGAACGAGACTCTCATTGTCCGACTAGCCCGTCACCAGCTCAATTGTGTTCCGACACCTTAATTATAAATGGCGTTGAGTACAAAGCACGACTGGATGGCGCTCGAATCGAGCTTGAGCATCTTGTAACTGAAGCTCGTTCGTATTTGTTGATCCAAGATGAATCTGAGTCTGAACTGGTGTTGTGTCATGTTACGGAGGGAGAATCCTGTCATGCCAATAATACGTTCCGCTTTAGCTACACCAAGCCGGCATTAAGCATTAGCTTTGCTATTGAAGGCCTAGGGGAGTTATCGCCAAGTACCTCTGACTATTATTATGGTGAAGCGTTCTTAGTTGCTGTGAACGTGCAGGAAGGTTCACGCCTGGCAAATATTGAAGGGTGTAATGGTTATCTTACTGAACTTCAGGGACAAGCCTATTATCGGGTAAATAACCCGGTTGCAGATTGTGAAATCAACGCCAGCTTTATTGAGGATTTTGTGCCGACAGAGTCATCCTTACTCGTCGATACAAGCGCGGAGGCTATCCCGACGGGTTGGTACTATGAAATGACGGGTGATAACCGTGGGGTATTTTATGGTACAGACACTAGTGCTAGTTTCTCAGTGACACAGAGTGAAGGTACTTCTGTCTTTACCTTCGATGATCAAAAGAAAGTAGCAGTACAGCTTAATTATGGCGAGTTAAAGTGGGTGAATGGGTTCACACTCACTCATCAGGGCCAGGATGTGGATATTCGCTGGAGTGCGTCTGACTGGCAATGGGGGAAGGTCAGTATGACGGAAGTGCGCTCTGTACAACCCAGTCACTATCTGGCGCCGCTTGACATAGGCAGAGATAATTTGATCGGTGAATGGTCAGTCACTTCTATTGAGCACGGAAAAACAGTTCGGCTGACTCTCAATGATGACCATACCGGAGTGTTATCGAGAATTGAGCCGGGAGTGGGTGTACCGTCACAGCTTACCTGGGAGTTGACCGCGCAGGGTGAAATCCGCTTGTATGGCGAACAGTCTGGTGATTCAGCCACAGTGAAGCTATATGAACAAAGGGAAGGGGGCTATGCCTTTGCCGTCGAGCAGGTTGAATTAGGTGGCATGTCAAGTGGTGCTAAGCCAACCTGGTTGAGTTACGGGGCAGGTTTGCTGGTTCCACTTAAAGGCATGACTATGGATGATTTGGCTGGGAGCTGGCGTTTCAATCTCAATGATTCATATTATGGTTTTGAATTGTATCAGGGCGGTGAGGTTCGCTCGGGTCGCTTTAGCGGCGCCGCGACAGCCAAGTTGGACAACCATCAACTCACAGTGACTGCTTTTTACAATCGTGTTTTGAGAAGACATGATGCGTTATGTAGTGCTGGAAGAGATGAATGCCAACAGCAAACAGTTGGTTCGTATACTGTTTTATCCTTTATCTCAGGTCGCCTTTATGTGTATGAGCATAACGAATCGGGGTCAGCCGGGACTCTGGTAAAAGTGGATATTGACCCGGATGGCAAGCTCAATGGAATTGACTACTCCATGAGGTCAAACAACCAGTATTATCAGAAAACAGGGTCCTCACTTCGTAAGTGGTCTTTCTATCACCAAAGTGGTTATTCACATGGCACTTTGTTGATCGATGATAAATTCCCGCAGACCAAATATCTCGTCGACGAGCAAAATGGTCTTATTGAGTTATTGGATCTGAGTGGCGAGTTAGTTGACCAGTATAAAGTAATCGATAACGACGTTGACTCTATTACCTTGTGTCGATTAACTGATGGTCAATGCAATCCTGCTGAGCACGTTATTTTGTACTATCAGCCAGCCATGGTTGAAGTGGCTATTACTGCACCACAAAGTGTAAACATATCAAGTAACCTCACTTTACCTTATATCCAATATGGTAGTCATTTGGAGGTCTCTGTTTCTCTTGATTGGGACAGTGGT
The DNA here is from genome assembly GCF_004014715.1 of Pseudoalteromonas sp. R3. Classification (NCBI taxonomy): domain Bacteria; kingdom Pseudomonadati; phylum Pseudomonadota; class Gammaproteobacteria; order Alteromonadales; family Pseudoalteromonadaceae; genus Pseudoalteromonas; species Pseudoalteromonas sp. R3. Next base: position 3,004,391 of record NZ_CP034835.1, on the reverse strand, counting down.
TTGTTTGTGTCGTCTTTCGAAGGCTGTGGTATCGAAAAGCCCAAGTATATTTTTGGCAACGGGTTATCTTTCAGAGTCGATTCGGTCACCGAGTCCTGCGATTTCAGGATAACCGTGGAGCAAGAGCCTGAGTCGCACGCTGACAGGTTAGGTATTACAGATGACTACCTGCGTGGTTGTATTGATGCTCAATCAGGCAACTATATTGAATATAGTTCTGAGTTGTCTTGCTATTATAACCGAGAAAATCAACCAACAGATTTAACTGGCTTAGAGAAGCTGCGGTACCTGCAATGGCTCCGTTTAGAAAATACCGTATTGAGTTCGGATGGGCTGCGCACAATTGAAAAACTGACAAACTTAAAAGAGCTGACCATCCGAAATGGTGAAAAGGACGATGGCGTGATTGAGATGGATTTAGCTAACCTACCGTCTCTTCGAACAATTGACTTAAGTCTTGGGAGCTTTGGTTCGGTTACGTTGCACAATGCACACTCACTGACAAAGCTAAATATCTCCGGGTCTGACGTTAGCGAGCTTGATATAGCAGAAGCTACGGGACTACAAACTCTCTCTGCATCGGGTATAAACGCGACCAGTTTGGATATCAGTCATAATACGCAGTTAACTGAATTGGACATATCTTATTCTCAAGTACTCGAAGTGGTTGGTGTGACGCAAGCGCACATGCTTGAATCCCTCTCGGCTATGAACTCCCAGTTAAATTACCTGGATTTAGGTCAATTCACGCACCTTGAAAAATTGGATATTCGAAGGACGCAGGTTGCAGCACTGGATATCACTTTTGCACAAAACCTGGTTGAGCTGAAAGCGTCAGATACGCCACTGAGTGTTCTGACACTCAGTCGAGAGTCAAATATCACTCTTTTGGAAATTAGAAATGTCCCTGTGACACAACTAAATACCCCGTTCATGAAAAAATTACGCAAACTTGTTGCGACGCGTTCTATGCTCTCGAGTCTCGACTTATCACTCAACTCTGAGTTGTCGACAATCTGGCTAGCAGACGCTCAATTAACGAGCGTTATCATGCCTGAAGAGGGGGGCAATATTTCAACCGTGGATTTGCTGAACAATCCCCTGACGGAGTTTATTGCCAATAAGCTTGATACCGATAGTTTAGTTCTGCGCGGTACCAGATTAACCTCGCTCGATTTGACAACAGTGAAGCGTGTTGACAAGCTAATTATATCTGAGACTAATATTACGCAAGTAACCTTGCCTTCTGGCCTGAGTAGTTTGAGTGCATCCCGTGTCCCAATGACAGAGTTCACTATTCCTGATAATTCACAGTTAGATTATGTGGTTTTTCAGCACAATACGCTCAATGCGATTCATGGACTTGATGCTTTCATCGAAAGTGGCAGGCCATTAGCTCTATATCTGTATGACACTCAGGTGGATGAAGACCTACTGACACGGCTTGAATCGATAGAATCAATCTCAATTTTAGGCCGGTAAAAACCAGGTTGAGCGAAACTGGTCTGTGTTACCAGTTTCGCTCAGCTCCATCTGTTCGTTAATTCTGTCCAATTTGTTGCCAGCAAGAATAGACGGTTGTGACACCCATAAGTTATTCACCCCCCAATCTTGTTCGTTAATCGAATTCCCTCTCACACTGCGTGAACTATTGCCCTGGATCCGGGTCAGGTTTATTGGTAGCCAGTGACTGTCAGGTTAACTGCTGGCGAAGCACCGAATTTTAGGTAATACACTGCGTTATTCAGGGAGTAACTTCTCAATTATGGGTTCTGACAATTCACCGGCATTGAGCCTGGGCGAGCCGCTCCAGGTATGTGATAAGCAAAGAAAGCGGGCGGTGCGCAAGCGCTGGATCTTAACTGGTTCCACCAGCGCGGTTCTAAAACAGCTAACCCTACCTATGTTGTGGGCGATTCTGGCCTTATTCAGCGCAGACTTGATTGAACTCTATTTTGCCTCGCGTCTGGGTGTTGAAGAGCTGACCGCGATGAGCTTTACCTTGCCTGTTCAGGCGACCTTGTTCGCTTTTGCCATTGGTCTTGGCATTGTGGTGGCCACCCGACTGACACAGGCAAAAGAAGTGGAGCAGCTGGCCGCTGTGAGCCTGATATTCACGGTACTCGTTGGTGCTGCTCTGGCGATTGTCATATGGCTGGGGTTGCAGCCGCTGTTGACGATGCTGGGGTTTACTGAGTTTGCTGCGCGAGAGCAGGTTTGGCCTACGCTTGAGCGCTACATGCAGTATCGCCTTGGTGCTGTGGTGTTTTTCTTCATCGTGATGGTTGTATTTGGGGTACTTCGTGCCTTTGGTAATATGCGTGGCGCCGCACAGTTATTGGTGTTATTTGCCGGGTTACAGATAGTGATGAGCGCTGCGCTATATACGCCCTGGGCGCAATCAGCTTTACCCTTAAGTGGGCTGGAGCGTCTTGGGGTTGCCCATTTTGTAGCGGCAATGAGTGCAAGTTTGTACGCTCTTTACTTGCTGCGTGTTAAAGAAAATATAGCGCTGAAAGTTCATCTGTTGTCACAGCAAAGTCGCCAGGCGTTCCGTCGTTTGTTCAGACTCTTCATTCCGGTTGTCGCTATGCAACTACTAACACCGCTGGCCCAGTCGTTATTAATGATGATCGTGGCCTCTCAGGGCAGTGACGCCGTTGCAGCCTTTGGCGTGGTGATGCGTATAGAGCCGCTTGCGCTGCTGTTGCCTATGGTGCTGACCACTTCACTGCCTATCTTCGTCGGCCAAAACTGGGCAGCGAACAAATCATTGCGGGTGCGCAGAGGAATAAAACAGGCGCTGGCCGTTTGTATTGTCTGGCAGGGCGCCATAGCAATTGCCTTATTCTGGGGGGCCGATATGCTGGGTGTTGGCTTCTGTAAACAGTCTTTTGTTAGCCAGTCAATTGAGCTGGCGATGTGTATCCTGCCGATATCTTATGCGGCACTGGCAGGTGTGATGCTGTATGTGAGTTGTTGTAATGCCATAGGTCGCAGTGGGTTAGCGTTGAATGTCACGCTGGTGCGCTTGTTTGTGTTGTCGCTGCCGGGGGCGTTTATTGGCGCTCAGCTCAACGGCTTTCAGGGTATTGTCTGGGCACTGGCATTGGCAAACTTTTTGGTTGGAGCGTGGTTGTTGTATGGGACCATGCATTCACGCAGTATGCAGCCAAGAGTAGCCACAGGCTGATAAGATACGCAGGGCCTGATAAGTCAGGCCCTGTAACCGAACGGTGTTACTTCAGGTCGATACTTAAAGCGCAATGATCTGCAAGCATATTGTCTGGGGTCATGTCAGCAAAGTAGTGAAACTGAGCACTGCCTGCCTGATAGTTTTCTTTCATGGACTTAGCCACAAGAATATGATCAATCGGTGCCGGATAGTAGGGGTGGCAACCGGTTAGCATTTGATTTGCGTTGAACACGGGGGCTTTATCCATATTATTCGGATGGGCATTTGCAGCACCCTGAGGGTAATACAGATCTCTGCTCAAACGGTTGTAAGGCGCAGTTAACCTGTGGTTAAAGTCACCCAGCACGATGAAGTTGGCTTGCGCTTTGGCTTTTTTCTCGACCCAGTTATCTAAAATAGGCGCTTGTTGCGAAAGTATCTTACAAGCTTCTTTGTCGGAGCGCTTGTAGTCATCTACAAAGCAGCCACTTTTCAGGTGCACGTTCAATAGGTGAAGTGCTTCGCCCTGATAATTGAGCTGGATCTCAAGGCCATTTCTGAGGCCCGGTTTAACAGCTGAGAAAGTACTATGCTGGACGACTTTATCGATGGTCAGGGACTTTTTCACCACGAAGGCCACTTTTTGTTGCGTTGAGTCGTTACCACTTTTACGGCAGGCATAGGTTTTACTGTCGGCTCTGTCCGACATGACGATATGCCAGTACTTATCCGAAAAAACCTGACTTACGGCAGCAGCAGAAGCGACTTCCTGTAGCGCAATCACATCTGCGTTAAGCGACTGAGCATACTGTTTAAGGGCCTGAATGTCTTTTGCACTTCGAGGCTTACAGCCCGTGTTGTCTGATGCAGAAAGGTGTTCAATATTCCAGGTTGCAACGCGCAGCGTTTGCTTTGATGTTGTCTGATCCTGATGAGAATGTGACAGTACGGGTGCTGCACATAGCAGTGCACACAACGCCGCTGCATTTTTTAGCATAGAGGGAGTCATAAAGCGTCTAAATTCATAAAATTGCAATAGTGTTATAGTGTATCAAGATTATTGCTGTTTGATGATACAAGTTAGAATATTTGCGTTAAATTCATCAAAAAATCAGACGTTCTGTTACTGGGTTTCCGAACATGCCGCTCGTCCACTGTGGGCCAATAAAAAGTCGCTCAGCACCCGTACGCGCTTGGCTTTGTTAAACTCAGCTTAATGACGAATACAAATATGATTGTGGGAGTTGGCATTAACACTACCCTAACAACCATATTTATGCGCATCTTGCAGGAGCTGAGTGAAATACACTCGTATTTAAAACTCAGTGATTACGGTGACACCAGGTAGCCTTATTTCATCCATGGTCGTCAGGATATTAATTGAACTGGCCAGATCAACCTTACGGCCAATCAGCTGTTCGGGCTGTAATTTTCCTGACAAGATCATTTGCAACATTGCCTCATAGCGGTATGCCTGCATACCATGACTGCCTATGATTTCAAGCTCTTGGGCGATCACTTTGTCCATTGGCAGGTTTGGTTTCGCATGGTCTGCCATTAATAATCCTACCTGAATATGTTTGCCACGGTTACGCAGACTGTTGATTGAGTTTATGCAGGTGGTTGAATGTCCAAGTGCGTCGAGCGATACATGCGCACCACCTTGTGTTAATTCAATGATAGCTTGCGGTAGGTTTTGTGTTGTTCTTGCGTTCAATGTAATCGCAGCACCTACCTGTTTTGCAAGCGATAGAGCTTGGTCTGAGATATCGACAGCAATAACATTAGCGCCTGCTGCATTGGCTATCATTATTGCTGAAAGCCCAACCCCTCCGCAACCATGTACAACGACCCACTGTCCGGCTTGAACCTTACCTTGATCTACAACCGCTCTGAACGAAGTAACAAATCGGCAGCCCAAACTGGCTGCTGTTGCAAAGTCTATCTGTTGAGGCAGGTGGACTAGATTCGTATCTGCGTGGTCTACCGTGACATATTCTGCAAAAGAGCCCCAGTGAGTAAATCCGGGCTGGGTTTGATTTGGGCAGACCTGATGGTCACCTGCGTTACAATCGACACAGGTTCCACAGGCATTGATAAAAGGAACTGTGACGCGCTCACCTACCTTGAAATGTCTTACCTCTTTGCCCACTGCTTCAATGACACCTGAAAATTCATGCCCAGGCACATGGGGTAATTCAATACCTGGATCGTGTCCCATCCACCCGTGCCAGTCACTCCGGCAAATCCCAGTCGCTTTTACTTTAACTACAACACCGTGTGAGGCTGGCTCAGGGTCTGGCACTTGAGTGAGTATCGGTAAAGCTGAAAAACTCTCGTAAACAATGGCTTTCATTTGTGACTCCTGTAAGGACAAGCTGATTGAGTGTTTAAAAAACTATACGTCAGCGATGTGAAATTACCTTGCTTTTGAAAGTGGAAAAGACATCAGTTGTGAAATACTCTTCTATTAAGATTGGTTAAATTAGAGAGTTCTTTCTATGTACACCTTAGATAAGATAGATAAACGAATTTTGGCGCGTTTGCAGCAAGATGGTCGACTGACCAACGCCAAGCTGGCGGATGAGCTGTCGCTGAGTGAAACACCATGTTGGCGTCGGGTAAAAAAGCTGGAAGAAGCGGGCGTGATCGAAGGATATCAGGCTCGTCTGAATCGACAGAGCCTGGGCTTTGGCGTTGTCGCATTCGTTCAGCTAACCTATATTGCACACGATGAGGAAACAACCTATGCCTTTGAGCAAGTAATCCGACATTGTGACTATGTACTGTCATGCCACAATACAACAGGGGAGGCGGACTTTTTGCTACACGTTGTTGCACGCGACCTTGATGATTACAGTAAGTTTGTTGATTCTGTGCTCAGAAAACTCAAAGGGGTTTCATCGATTCGATCGAGCATTTCACTCAAAGAAGTTAAGGGATCTTCACAGTTACCGGTAGTTTGATGTCGTCCTAGATCGCTTAAGTACGCACTTTATTGAAAAGTAAACTAGCTAGTGTAAAAATACCCTCAGTATAAGCCATAGAAAATAACTCAATACTATGACCGTTAAAGTTACCCGCAGCATGCTGAAACGCCAGGCTATTATTGATGGAGCCCTGAGCGCCTTTCAGCAATATGGTGTCAGCGACACCAGTATGGACAAGATTGCACAGACAGCTCAGGTTTCGAAACGCACCGTTTACAATCACTTCGAGAGCAAGGAACAGTTAGTTACCCACATAATCAAAGAGATTTGGCGTCAGAATATCCTCACCTGTGATATTGAGTATCAGGCAGATATTGCGCTGGATGTACAGTTAGCCGCCTTATTAAAAAATGAACTGGACTTTCTGAGTAACCAAAATTTGCAGGAGCTTACCCGGGTAGCGATTGGGTATTGTCTGTTTAACCCTGATATTTTTACCGCTGAAATGAGCGAATTTTTCGAGCAGGAAACTGCGTTAATCCGCTGGATAAAGCAGGCCGTTTTAACTGGTCGACTGCGTCAGGTTGAACCGCATAAAGCACATGCTCAGTTGATCAGTTTGCTAAAGGGGCAGGCGTTCTGGCCACAGATCTTACACCAGCAGCCAGCATTAACGAATGTACAAATTGAGGAATTGACAGAGGATACAGTGGCTTTCTTTCTGGCGTATTATCAGGCGTGACTGTTAGGTCGCAGTGATACACCATATAGTATTGCAAAAATAGC